>NZ_JBQSUM010000002.1:0-1046438 GCF_052384365.1 Sphingopyxis sp. Q841
ATTGCCATCCCATCAATCAACCATCATGAAGGAGCCGGACTCTACCTCTGACTGGTAACAATCAGGGGAGCACGTCACTGGATAGGCGAGTGGACATGCAAATCTACAAGTCGATAATGGTCGACGCCGGCATGGCTTATGGCGTAAAACGCCATGAATTTCATGAAGTTGTCGTTCCCGAAAAGCAGGTGACGGCGACATTGGTTAGAATGACAGCGCGCCGCCCAGAGCCAGTGTTTGTCGTGGGCGCAGAAGGGTTTCCCGCACGGATGGATTTTAAACGGAGTTCAATAGAGGCAAGCGACCTCTTAGCCCATTTTTAGGTCTTCAGTTTCGCCGCATTAACTGCGCTGCACCGTTGAAGGAGAACGGCGCCGCCGAGAGGTCGATGCCGGCTGCTGCCAGTCCGCTTCTGCGTGCAGACTGGCGCATACCTGCCTCTTGGAAGGCCTCCGTGGCCTGATCTGCTAGAGGTCGGGAGCATCCCATCATCCAGCCTCCTTTAAGAAGTCCGCCTCCTCCGCTTCGCTCACTGTTATCTCGGTTATAGTAAGCAAACCGCTTGCAATCGCTGGCTGAAATTCCTCCATTAGGCGAGTTTCATAAGATGGCGCCGGGCGGCTCGGAAGCCGTAACACGACCAGATCGAGGCGGGCTTCGATGTTCGAGCGCCCGCGATAATGCTCAATCTTGGAAAGCATCATGTAGAGCCGGTCACGAAATGTCGGTGATCCGAAATTGGGGCGGACCTCGATAAACACCTCCCGCCCAGGAGCGCGAATATAGCCATCGAATATCGGGTTCGTGTTGCTGATCCGATCAACGCCGCGAAAATCGATCACCAGTTTGGCCTCACGAACAATCGCGCTTGCGTCGAGGGCTTTCAGCTGGGCGTAACGCGCAAAGGCGAAGTGTTCTGCCGCGCGCCAGTCCACAATCGGCCGCGCGGTCGCAGGAGGGGCTGCAGCGGGAGCCGCATCCCCGGCCGGTGACTCAGGCGCTGCCTCACGCTGCTGACTCTCAGCAATCTCCTCTTCGGTTGCCTTTTCCACCCGGCCAGCCGCATGGTAATCGCCGTACACGTTCGTATGACTTTGGCTCTGGGCCTGATGATTAGAAAGCGTGATGAGCTGCGAAACGAGATTCGCATTTTGCGTTTCCAGTTTCTCGACTTCTTGCTCCTTTTTCTTTACCTCACGAGAGAAGCTAATAAGCTTCCCAACCGAGAAACTGTCGAAGGATTCGGAGAGAATTAGAATAACGATCAGCGCGGCAACGACAAGAAAACCTCCATCTATTTTGCCGTGCGGCTCCAGCCAGACAAAACGATAGACGATACATGCAGTGAGCAGCAAGGATAGCAGAAGCACCTGCACACGCACCCAATAGTTCTTCTGTGCCACCTCATTCGCCATCTCCATCATCCCCCATCTGAATCATTTCTCTGCATCTCCCGAATGAAAGCCCGGCGCAACATGTATAAGCTCCGGAATGCCGCCCAATCCACCATCGCCGAGCATGCCGTCACCCGCATTGTTTGCGACGGTGATCACTACGATAAATCGCAGGGCCTCCCCCCACCGAACCCGTTCAACCTGATCCGCTAGCCTCCCGCTCTCGAACAAAATGGCGTTTGAGGTCATCAATCGTCAAACCACCTGAGCGGTGCAGCATGCGATGGCAGTTCGAGCAGACAGCGGCGAGATCTTCGATTCTCGTCTTCGCGCCCAGTTCAAGTCGAGCGACTGGGATTTTGTGATGTGCTTCAATAAATCCACGACCAAGCTCGCCATAGGTTTCGAGGAAATCAAAATCGCAAACCTCGCAGGAGAACGATGTGAGGGCAGCTTTGAAGCGGTCGACAAGCGATTTTGAGCGCTCGCGCCGTAAATGGGTTCGAAGCACACCCATGCCTTCGCTTGCTATGAAGGGCTCAGCTGCATCAACAAATCCATCGCGGGTCGCTGGATCGAGGGGGTCCATTTCGCGCAATCCCCATACCCCGCCCCCAATGCCGTGGACGCTATAGAAGATATCTCTCTTCTTCTGCCAGAAGCCGGAGTCCGACGAACATTCTTGGATACGCCCGCGTACGCTTTGCAGCAGTGTCTCGGGATGGGGACCCGGAAAGATGCGTCTGATCTCGGCGGCGATCTCCACGGGACGCGCTTGGCCGCCCAAACTGCGCAGTGCAGCAATTATCGTCTCAATTCGCGAAGCCTGTCCCGCCAGTTTCATTGCCGCATTGCCCCAGTCTCGCTCGAGGTAAGATCCATTTGACACAGGGCTCCTTCTTGGCATGAATTGCTATGTAAGGGGGAAGGGAAACTATGCTTGGCGAATTAGTTAAGGACTTTGGCGCGAAACGCGCTGAATATGCACGTCGAAGCAGGGCTTATGAAGAAGAATCAATTCCTCAAGACCAGCGCTTGTCAAAAGAGACCGAGGGATGGTCGGTTCAACGAGAAAATAAAAATAGCCTTCGTGTGCGGCGACCGCGGCCGCTGGAGGAAATTACCGAAAACCGCTTCTGGAATATTCTCTACCGCTTTGGATACGCAGAACTGAATAAGGGCCGCACCTTCCCAATCAGGGTAGGGAAAGGTGAGGATGCAATCGAGAAGCACGTCGATATCTTCGCCAAGGATGACGAAACCATCGTTATCGCCCAGTGTCGGTCACAACGCTTACCGTCGAAACTGTCCCTTCTCGATGATCTGAATGACTTTGCTGAACTGATGAAGCCGATGGCTGATGCTATTCGCTCGCACTATGGACGAGACTATAAGCCTAAGATAATTTGGTGCGTCATCACAGAAAACATCCGTTGGTCAGAGAGCGATCTACGGCGTGCCAAGGAATATAACATCAAGGTTATCCAAGGCCTTGAGCTCATCTATTTTGAGGAGTTTTCCAAAAAATTAGGCCCGGCGGCGCGATATCAGTTCCACGCCGAATATCTCGAGGACCAGAAGGTCCCAGCCTTTTCCGGGCGCAAGGTGCCCGCCGTTAAGACCAAATTGGGTGGAAAGACTGCTTATCTCTTCTCCGCCCTCGCGAAAGACATATTGCGGATCGCGTTCGTCAATCACCGAGATTTGCGAGACCCATCTGGCGCGCCATCCTACCAGCGGATCGTCAAGCCGAACCGCCTCAAGGAAATCGGCCACTTTCTTGATGAGGGGAAATTCTTCCCAAACACGATCCTCCTTAATTTTCATCGCAAGCCGCTATTTGAACCGCTCGCTAAAGACCAGATTTCGTCCGTGCACTTTGGCAATCTGGTGCTCCCCGATCGTTACAAGAGCTGTTGGATCATCGATGGCCAGCACCGGCTTTACGGCACGACATATACGCAGGACGATTATGATACGCCGCTGTTCTTCATCGGCTTTGACTCAGTCTCGACTGCTGAGGAAGCCAACATATTTGTCGAGATCAATTCGAAGCAGGCGACTGTGCCTCCAACATTGCTTTCTGCTCTCGAAGGAGAGGTGAAATGGGATTCCGACGATCCCAAGGAACGCCTGTCGGCCATAGCCTCGCGCGCTGTTGATTTGTTAAATACGCGGGGCGGCGGAGCCCTTGAAGGCAAAGTTGTTTCACCTGGCATTACCGCAGGAACGAGCCAGCCACTGAATGTTCGCAGCATTCAAGACCGAATCAACCAGTCAGGATTAGTAGGCGTCCTCAACCCGCGCACCGGAGTGATCGCGCCGGGTCCATGCTGGAGCGAAACCTCCGAGGGCGCCCTTCGCCGGCTGGTCAAGCTTCTAGAAATTCATTTTGAGGAAGTGCAAGCCGCCAATCCCGAGCGCTGGGAGATGGGAAAGGCAGGATTTCTTTGCATGAATTTTGGCGTGGGCAGCCACATTCGCATGGTTGCCGAACTCCTTGCCTTCTTGGCAGCAAAGGACGACCTTATCCTGCACAAGCAGGAGCCTCACGACCTTCATGCGTTGATCAAGCCCTTCATCGCGCCTGTCCTGACCTTCATCAAGGAGGCCTCAGATGCCCAGTTCGAGGATCGGTTCAAGGTCATCTTCGGAAGCAGTGGTTTCCATCACTATTTCTATGCGCTCGTCGATCTTGTCGTCGAGGCGCTCCCGCAGTTTTCGCCGGAAGGCTATGCCGATTTCAAGCGGCTCACTTCCGACGAAGTGACCGACCTTGCCGACCGCCAAGTTAAGTGGATTCAAAAGGTCGTGCCCGCCTATATACTCCAGCGGCTCCAGCTTGATTTCGGTGATGACTATTTCGACAAGGTTGTCCCTAAGGACGTTCAGAAGGCTTGCCAGGAGCGACGGATCGACGATGATGGTGATGTGAAGCTTCCGGTCGAAACTTACCTCGACTGGATCCATCTCCAGAAGATCGTCAAGCAAAAGGAGGTCAGGGACGGTTTCAAGGAGGTGCTGAGCATTCGCCTTCGCGATGAAGCGGGGGGCAAGCATTTCTACGACGGCTGGTTCGACGCGATCAATCGCATCCGTCGCATTCCGGCCCACCCAGCGGGCCGCTCTTATAGCGACGACGACCTGCAAACCGTGTCGCACGTGATCGAATTTCTCACAAATGCGCTTCCGTCGCCCTATATCACGGGCGACTATGCTCCGCCGATGTCATGAAGGCGTTTACGCATCTTTTGACCGAGGTGGAAAAAAACGATCGGTCGCCGGCAAACATTGGTCGCCGCCGGTCCGAATGGGTGCTCGGGGCGGAAGCCGCATGAGACCTGCTTGGCGTGAGAGCGAGACATGGGTAAGCGGCCATTGCCGAGCCAAGCCGATCATTTATGGTGAGCGATCATGACTTTCGAGTTGCCTCTATGCCGCGACAACTGCGGCGCACGCCCAGTTGTCCGTCGCCTGCCATGTTTTGCGGCGGCAGCTGGCGTCAGCCAGTGCGATTCTGTTATCGCGTTAGGGACGAGGGTCGTCTGACATGGCAGCTTTCACCTATATGGGCACCAAGAAGAGCCTTGCGGACACAATTAGCGCGCTTTGCGGGCTCCATGCGCCGGGCCCCTTTCTTGATCTCTTCTCAGGCATTTCCGCGGCGGGATCTTCAGTCGCGCCTTTGAGGCAAATCTGGTGCAATGACGCGCAGATATTCTCGCGCACTCTCACCGAAGCCCTGTTTCGGTCAACAGTCGATCGTCCGCGGAGCGACCATGTTGCAACGATCGTCAGGCGCCTTGGCGACGATAATCTAAATGCCCTCGCAAGAACTTTGAGACATCCCCTTGAAGAGGAGCTTGGCCTTCTCTGGGTTGTCGCGCCGGAGGAGCAGATTGCGATCCAGAGCCGTCAACGCGAAGACTGCACGATGCGCCGAGCCGATCTCGAAGGGCGCTTCACCCATTGCCTCTTCACGACGCGCTATGCCGGGAGTTATTTCGGCCTTGTGCAGGCGATTCAGCTCGATGCGATCCGCTATGGGGCAGATCAAGCGCTTAAAATCGGCTCGATCTCGAGCGAGGAGCATCGCTGGTCGCTCCTTGCCCTTTGTCGATCGATCGCCTCAATCAGCAACTCGACCGGGCATTTTGCTCAGTATTTGACGCCAAGCTCCACGAACCTCCGCCGGGTGCTCAACAAACGACGGCGCTGTGCTTGGGCTTATTGGATTGAGGCGCTGGAGGACATGTGTGCCATTGGCGATGCGGAATGGCGGGCAAGCAACCGTGTTTTCCACGGTGACGCGGTCGATGTCCTCCAGGAAATTGGTGCGCACGATGCGAGGCCGGCAATTATCTATGCCGACCCGCCCTACACGAATGACCAATACTCAAGATATTATCACCTTCTCGAGACGGCCCTTCTCTATGATTATCCGGCTGCCGATGGCAAGGGACTCTACCGCGAAGACCGCTTTCGTTCGAACTTCTCGCTTGCCCGCAGCGTCGATGCCTCCTTTGAGCGCATGATAAGCGAGGCTGGTCAGACGGGTGCGAGTCTGATGATCAGCTATCCAAGCAACGGCCTCCTTCCCGACAGCCTCCAGCGGATTCCTGAGCTTATGGCTGAGCACTTCAGCCACGTGCAGGATCCACTAGTAATTCCCCACAAACATTCGACCCTCGGCGCGTCAAAGGGTCGGGAAAAAGAAGATGTGGAGGAATGCATCTTCGTTGCGGCTCAAGCGCCGCTCGCAGCATAACAATACGCCGCAAACCGCTGAGATTGGGCGAATACGTTTTAGCTTGCCTGTATGCTTTCCAATGGCCTGCAGCGCATTCTGCTGAGTTTTCGAACAATGTGGTCCCGATACCCGAGCGGCCGCTTTGGGTGCGGCCAAACAGGGAGCCGGTTGACCGACATCGGGCGCATTTCAGTCGTCGTCTCGCCAGCACCTGAGCTTGGAATTTGAACGAATCAGTGGAAAGTAAGGCGCCGCCCGGCTTTCCTGACGAAATCCTACAAGAACGGATTGATATAACCGCGCCGTGCCGCAACAGTGACGGCATGCGTCCGATCGTGAACGCCAAGCTTGCCGAAAACATCCTTTAGCTCAGCCTTCACCGTATCGTTCGACAGGTTCAGCTCCCGCGCGATCTCCTTATTGGCAAAGCCATCGGCGACCAGCCGCAGTATTGCGATTTCGCGTTCGGTTAGCACTTCGTCGAAGGCATGCGTTGCAAGTTCATGCGCAATGTCCGCCGAGATGGCACGGCGGCCCGCATGGATAGAGCGGATAGAATCGACGAGCTCGCCGCGAATTCCGTTCTTGAGAAGATAGCCGGCCGCGCCGGCCCGTATGGCGCGCGCGGCATTGGCGTCGCCAGGGTAGGTCGTCAGCACCAGGATACGCGCGTTGGGCGACAGGATACGGATCTGTGATATGGCCTCGACGCCACTCATGCCCGGCATCTGCACATCCATCAGGGTGAGGTCAGGAGACAGTTCGCGGAACTTCTCGACCGCCTCCGCGCCGTTGGAGGCTTCCCCGACGGGTTCCATATCCGCTTGCCGCCTCAGCAGATCGGAGATCCCATCGCGCACCATGGGATGATCGTCGACGATCAGAACACGAATGAGTGGCGCCATCAAAAGGGCCCCCGTCGTGTGGTCCGGGTGCGATAGGCAATCTTCCCCGGGACAGTGAGAAGCACTTCGGTTCCTCGATCCGATCGCCGTTGAATGGCAAGCTTGCCGCGAAGGCGCCGAGCTCGTTCGGTCATTCCCAGCAACCCATAGTGACCCGCCTTGCGCCCCGCCTTTACAACGTCCGCGTCTATTCCCCTCCCGTTGTCCGCGAAGCGCATTTCCAGGTCCGCTCCGTATCCGATTTCCACCGTCACCTCACTTGCGTAGGCATGGCGCCGAATGTTGAAAAGCGCCTCACTTGCAATCCGGGTGACCTCCTCCAGCGTCGCCGGGTCGAGAGTTCGAGCCGCGCCCGTGGAGGCGATCGAGACCACGACTGCCGGATCGAAGTCAAGGCGTGCGACGACGTCGCAGATAATCTGCTCCAGATCGCCTTTCTGCTGCGAGCGCAGTTCGCGCACCCTGTCCCGGCCCTCGGCAATCACCTTGTCTGCCGTGTCGATCGCATTGATGAGCGAGGCGCGTGCGGGCATGTCGCCTGGCAGATCATCGGCTGCGAGTTGAAAGCGGAGCGTCAGCGACTGGACTGACTGAAGCAGTGTGTCATGTAACTCGCGCGCGATCCGCTCGCGCTCCTCGGTCCGTTCGTCCATGCGCAGGTGAATGCGGTCGGCAACCGTGCGGAGCCGCAGCGAATAAGCGAGCCACATCAGGGCCAGCAGCGCCGCGGCGCACAACAGCTTGAACAACCAGCTCTGCAGGAATGTGGGCTTGATCTCGAATGTCAGCGTTGCACCGGTACGGTTCCAGACGCCGTCGCTGTTCCGGGCGATTACGCGGAACTTGTATCGTCCAGGTCCAAGATTCGAATAGGACGCCGTGCGCCGCGAGCCTGCGTCGACCCATGCATCATCGACGCCATCCAGCCTGTAAAGGAACTGCACGCGCTGTGGCACCGTAAAGCTGAGACCGGCGTAGACGATGTCGACTGTGCGCGTGCCCGCTGCAAGCACGACGTCGACCGGATCGCGCCATGTCCGATCGCTGCTTGCGAGCGAGCGGATCGTCACCGGAGGCGGGAGGCTATTCGGCTGAAGTTTTGCCGGATCAAAGAACGCTGTGCCCTGTCTGTTTAAAAACCAGATTTTGCCATCGCCCGCGACGGCGCTCTGCGGTCCGGCGAAGCCGCCCTGCTGGACCGTGCTGGCCAATCCGTCCAGTGCGTCAAACTTGGTATAGGGCAGCGGAGCGCGCGGATCGTCAAACGCGCGATCGAGGTCGGTTGTGGCAACCCTGTAGACCCCGGTCCTGCTAAAGAGCCAGGTTTTGCCGTCTGAGGTTTGTTGAAGTGTTCTTATCCAAGTGATCCAGGGAAAACGCTTCTCGTCGAGGCGATGTAACTGATTGTCGCGCATCCGGACAAGGCCGGAACTGCCGCTGATAAACAAGTCTTTCGCCGCAGGACCGTTGCCGGACATGGCCGCCCACGGCGTCCCGATCGCCATTGGGGCAAGCTTGATCGTCGAGAGGTGTCTGCCGCGTACGATGGCAATATCAGGTGGGGTGATCAGGACCAGGTCGCCCGACGGTCCCGTCGTCATGTCCCAGAGTTTCAGATCGGCGAGCGAACCCTCGGCACGGTGCCAGCCCGCTTGGTCGCGCCATAGTAGCGCACCCGTGGCGAGCCCCAGCCAGAGAATGCCGGCACCGTCCTCGGCACAGGCGATTTTCGCACCGCCGCCTGGGTAGCCAGATAATATCCGGATTCGCTCTTTGTCGAGGCGCACCGTCTTCCCCGGCTCGATAACCCACACCCCGCCGTTGCGCGCTGAGCACATCGAAACCTGGTTGGTGCGAAGCTTGAGGATGGGCGTGGGGATACCATTGGGAGGAATTTGAAACACCGCGCCGCGCGCCGCGATGTAGATGCTTCCCTCGCTGGACCGAGCCATCGCGAGCCCATTAGCGGGATCAGCAGGAATGGCAGCGCTTTGTTCGGCGGCCGCACGACGGAATTGATCGATACCGCCTTCGGTCGTGATCCAGACGTTGCCCTCGCGGTCGACGAAGGGTGCGTAAGTCGTGTCGGATGTCAGGCCGTTTGCAGCCCCGAACCGATGAACCAAGGAACCGCTCGAACCGCGCCCCGCCAAGGGATCGGCGATGTGAAATATGCCAGTCGCGCCGGTCGTGCCCCAGATGCCTCCGTTACGATCGAAGACAATCGAGGCTCTCATGATACCGGGCACGGGCGGAATAACGGCACGGGATTTTACACGCGTGCCGATTGAATCGAATAGCATGCGCGTACCGATCGAATCAGAGACCCAGAGCGCGCCGCTTCGATCGAGTGCGATCTTCGGACGCCCGGAAAGCTGCACGTCAACTTTCTGAAACCGTGCCGCGCTCGGATCGAGAAACGCTAACGCGCCGCTGTCTCCGTCTTCCGCACTGAGCGCGACCCACAGCCTGCCGCTCTGTGCGACGACCAAGTCCATGACGTAGCCGGGCGGCAATTTGAGGGTGTCGTCGACCTGATCCCAACGCGAACCACGAAGGCGTTGCAGCCGCTTGTCGAGTCCCATCGACGAGGCCCAGATCGTTCCGTCGGGCGTCTCAGCAAAAGCGGCCAGGCCGCGCGGGGGATCGGGCATCGGTATGGCCCGGAGCGCACCCTTGCGATAGATTGCGACACCGCCGGTATCACGCAGTCCGACCCAAAGCTCACCTCGGCGGCTCACCATGAGCGCCGAAGGCGAGGCGTGCCGCTTGCCCGACCCCGCCGGCCAATCAATCCGCTCGAATGTGGCGCCATCGAAGCGATAGAGGGCGTCGCCGGCGAGCCAGAGGTAACCGTCGGGCGTCTGGGCAATCCTCAGGAGCCCATCGGGCGCGCCATCGTCGGCGGCGGCGCGGACATGCTTGTACGATGCAAAGCCAGGAGGGGTAGCCTGCGCCAGAACGTCGGAGCTGGCGAGCAGCGAGACGGATAACAGAAGCGAAAGTCGGCCAGCCAGATTAAGGAAATATCGGATCATCCGACTGGCCTTTATGAAATTGCCGGCGGCGACGGGCGCCCTTTCAGAGGACTATAGGAGCGAAAATCGCGCGCCGACAATCGTCATTCGTGTACGAACTCCGCGCCAAATCCCGGGGCGATACCAGCCGGCGAAGCAGCGAGGGGAGTGGTGAAGGCGCTCGAAGTCTGCCGAGCCGACCATCTCACGGATGAATCGAGGAGAAGACGATCTCGGCAAAGCCCGCCTTTGTAGCTTCGCGGTTCCAGTCGCGCTGCAGTTCGCAGGCGAATTGAATCCAGGTGATGGGCCTGGCGCCCGCCTGAAGGATCCGCTCGAGTCCCGTGCGGTGCGCGATCGCCGAGGTACCGGCAACGGCATCGACGACGGGATAGACTTCGAACCCCTCACGCATTGCATCAAGGGCAGGAAACGCCAGGCACACCTCGGTCCAGAGCGCGACCATCACAAGTTTTCGGCGACCTGTGGCCTTGACTGCAGTGACGAAGTCCTCGTCCTCCCAAGCATTGATCGATGTCCGGTCGATCGCCGTTACATTGCCAAGCACGTCGCCTAACTGATGGATCGTCGGGCTATTGAGACCAGTCGCAACGTTCACCGTCGAAAGAACCACTGGAATTTCGTAGAGCTTCGCCGCCTTGGCGACGGCGACAACATTGGCGATCAGTTCGCGGCGCTCCATCGATACGATCGAGGCGACCTGGACCGGCTGAAAATCAATGATCACGAGCGCCGCATTCTGCGGTGTGAGCAGCTCGTCAGCTATCGGATCCCGGACAAAGCTTGCAGACGTCATTGCGCAGCCTTTCATCGAGAGGTCGAGAAATGCGTATCGGTGGGACCCTGGCCCGTAATGTAGACCACTGCCGGCTCATCTGCGGTCATTGCAAAATGCGGCGCATCGGCGGGCTCGGTGTAGAAGCTGCCTGGAGCCAGCTGCTTCGCCGACTTTTCGTCCGCCATATCGCCATAACCGAAGAACCACATGCCGCTGACGACGACCGCGCTTCGATCGTCGCGGTGGGTATGCGCCGCGATCTTAGTGTGCGGCGGCACGCGTATTTCTATCGTGTAGGGGCCTGCACCCGTGGGATCACCATAGAGGACCGTCGTGCGGATTCCCTCGACACCCGAGGTACCGGGCCCGGCACCTCCTGTTGCGAGCGCGGCGATGTCGGCCGGAGATAAGCGCATTTGCTGCGTCTCGGCGAACGCCGGTGCACCGAGCGAAACAAGAACCGCAGCGAGCGGCATGAGACCTTTGGCGCGACCGCTCACCGCCCGCTCTCCAGGAAGGTCACCACGCTGGTGACCGTGGCGGTGGGATTCTCCTCCATGATCCAATGCCCTGAATCCGGGATGACACCTTCGGTCACATTCAATGCTGCGGCTCGCATGACCGTCGCCATCATCGGCCCGAACGACTTCTCGCCGCCCAATGCCAGGACTGGCATCTTCAGCTTGTTACCGGCGGCGAGCCATGCTCGGTTGTCGGCAGCATCCTGATCGAACGCGGCGAACTGCGCAAACCCTGAGCGCATGGCGCCGGGACGGGCGTAAAGCGCCGCATAATGTTGGCGGGAAGCCTCATCAAAACGCCCGGGGTTCGCCGAAAACTCGTTCCAGAAGCGGTCGAGGTAAATACGCTCACGCCCCGCGACCAGCCGCTCCATATCCGGACCGCCGAAGCGGAAATGCCACAACATCGGCGTTTTCAGGATCTCATCCCACGGTCCAACTCCCGGAACGGGTGCATCGATCAGCACGAGCCGACCGATTTTGTCGGGCTGCTGCGTGGCGAGTGCAAAGGCGACCATATTGCCGATATCGTGCGCAACAATATCGTAGCGCTCGATTCCTAGAGAGCCGAGGAGCGCCTGCATGTCGCGACCTTGGGTCATCTTGTCGAAGCCGCCTGGCGGCTGCGATGAGAGACCCATTCCTCGCAGGTCTGGGACGACGACGGTGTGGCGTTGTTGCAGCGCCGCTGCGAGTGGCGACCACATATCACCTGACTCCCCGTAGCCGTGGAGGAGCAGGACGGCCGGGCCCTTTCCTCCGATGCGGACATGAAGGGTGACGCCGTTCGCCGTCACGTCGCGCGACTGGAATGCGGCCGGGAACGGCGGAACCTCCGCTGCCGCAGGCGCGGCAAGACATAAGGTGGTTGCCAACAGAATGGATCTGAACATCGCTTCTCCTCCGGACCGCGAGGGTCCCAATAGCTGCGATGTCAACAGTCTCGCCTCATCGGCTCACACACAATCCCAGGACGGGTCGCCTTCGATACCCGAATGGGTAAAAAAAGGGGGATTGGTCTTCGAACCGTTGCGGCGGGCAGTTCGCGGCGGGAGAGTGATCTTTAACAACTCAGGTCGAGGATGAGCTCAACTGTTGCACCCAAGCGGTCGACCTACAGAATAACGATCGTGATCGCATGGCCGCTGATGCGCTCGGCTGCCGGGAGCACAAATAGCAGAGCTGAGGCGCTCTGGTGAAGGCGTTCCGCTACTTAGACGAACGACTGGTTTTCGGCAGTTGTCTCGAAGCTGGCTACGACTTCGATGAGGCGCGAAGCTGCCTATTCTCGATCGAAAAGGGGGGTGGACGCAAAACCTCCGGCCTGGCGCCCGCTGCGAGAGCGCCCACCAGACTTCCCGGCCTCGCCCTGATGGCTGCGGCGTCGGATCGGCGCCGCGGTCCGGCTGGTAGAAGTGCCGCGCTGCCGCTCAATCAAGTCGCGAAGGCTTTCCGTCAGCACCAAGGTCGCGGCGCCCATCTTGACGATCTCGACTTCGCCTCGTGCAATGAGAAGATAGAGGGAACTTCGACTTATGCCGGTAAACCGACACGCATCGGGTACCCGCATGCTGATAGGCTCGATGGCAAGCGGTGACGACGGTGATGGGGCAGGGGATTGGAAAGGCATGAAGGCACCCTCGCTGGACAACGGTGACGGGACGGCCGGAAGGGGCGCCGCCCCGTCGGCTCGATTATCCAGATTTGTGCTGCGCCATTCGACACGACGTTTGTACGCCAACGCCTGTTTTCCTGCGCCCGGCTGCCACACTTAACCGAGTGGACACCTTTGATTGTCGCTGGACGGCTCGGCATACGGAAGTATCGCGACGCATCTCGGACGCGGACGGAGTGCCGGTGACAGCGGTAATAGCCCAGAGGGCGGGGCGACAGGTCAACCTCAGGCCAGTTCAGCACTGCCAATTCGCGCGCGGCTGATCCGCCCCTCGCATCATTTTCATCCGCCATATTCTTGTCCAGCGAGAGTGCGATGCGCAGCCTCGAAAAGTCGCAGAATAACGTCAGTTTGCGAGAGCGAGGCAGCGCGCGCTGCCGGATCGCACCCTCGAAAAGTGGCAGAAAAGCGCTATGCACCCGTGCGTAAGGTGTGTCTCTCCAATATGTGGGTCCGATGCGAAGCATCGAGGCCCCAGAAATTCGGTCAGCCGAACTGAACGAGCCTAGGGGCGATTGACCGCTTTGGATCGGCAAGTAGATCATATGCGAGAGCAGCGCGCGAGGCTGGCCGTGACCTTCGAACGTCGCTAGAGGCGAAATCATTGTGTGCCGAAAAAAGGGGTGGCTCCAATGAAGATGATCCCAGCAATAGTGGATTTGGAAGCATTGGCTTCGAAGTTACATAAGCGATCAGGAAATAAAAAGGTTTACGGCACTGTGCAGAAGGCGTTGCTTACTCAAGCGTGCCTGTCAGATCTTCGTTTAGCAGAGGCACTTGTCAGTCAGCTCGGAGAGATTGGAATAAGCACAAACGAGGCTGAGTTTGCCGTAAAATCTTTGTCTCGAACGGCCCTGATGACGACTGCAACCATCCTTTATGCGCGAGCGACCGCCACCGGGAGTGGGAACGGCGAGAGGGGGTCGGTGAAATTATCAAATCTGAACGCACAAGAAAAAATCGACCACGAGCTTCTGGTCGATATACGAAACGGCGCCATTGCCCACGTCAGAAGGGGAGAAAATCTCGGCGACGATATTTGGCATCGCAATTTCGTTTTCGCAAAGCAAGTCGGTGATGGTAAATGGCAGCCCGCGGCCGGCTCCTTGAGTATTGCAGCGCACGATGCAACCATCGAGGCGCTCCGGAGACAAATCCCCGTGGCGATCAAACTGATGATGGCCAAATGCCAGGAGCGGTTGGAGGACGTCCAAAAGGCTTTTCTTGAGTCAGATCTTAGGCGCGAGGATTTTCGTGAGCATGAAGTCGATCCCACCAAGTGGTTCGGATCGATGGCAGCAACTGAACGAATGTTGATCGGCGGTCCCGGGTATGAGGGTAGCACATGGATGCCGCTGAGATAATATGTGCCTCAACGCCAACAAAACCTCGCGAACCTGTCGAAGGCCATCTTAGATCTGGCCTTACGTAGTTCGCGACTGATCGTTTCCGCCATCCGCTGTTAACCCGAAACCGAGCGTCTGCCTGCCATACAGGGGGGACGAAGGTTGCGAAAACCTCGAAAATCAGGGAGCCAAATAAGAGGGCAAGATAAAAGTCGTGCCAGCTGCGGGCCCGAGATGGTCGGTTTTAAGCGGCGTTGAGCGTATGGCACGGCGCAAAAATGCCATACCCAGCGCGCGAAACGACGCGCAGCCGCGCGCTTTTCGTATGGCATTGGATATTCAGGGGCGAGTTGAAGCGTTTGCTTCGAGCTGCGCGATCTGCTCCGAGCAGATTGCGTGGACGGCGCGACCCAGCTCCTCGACGCAGCCGCCGAGCCACGTCAGCTCCTCTTCGGTGATGCGGTAATGCTTCGAATAGCGGGCCTTCACATAGGCCTCTTTTAACTTCTCAAACCGCGCCCGATCCTCGCGGCGTTCGCGCGGCCAGGCATCGACCAGCCGCATGTCGATGCGCTCGGCCTGCGTGCGCAGGAACGCGAGATTGTGGACATGCGGGGTATAGAAGGTGCAGACCAAGAGAACACAGTGATAAAGGCGCTCAGTCGCCTGATGCATGTCGAAGGCGGCCTTTTTGAGCCATCCTTGCGATATTGAATGCAGTGCCGAGCCGTGGAATTGTCCGGCGGTAGGATACCATTCTTCGTAATATTCTCGCGCCATCGCCAGCGCCTGTTTCGGAGTCTTGGGCTTCGGTGTGTGAAGGAGCTTGTCGTCATATTCGTAGAGCGCGATCCCATCACGCGCGACGTCCATGAAGAAATAGCGGCCGTGGGCGAGCCCGTCGTTCACCTCCTGCAACGTGTGGACGATAAAGTTGACCGGCGTCTTGAGCGTCTTGTCGATCGCCAGTTCGCGGATGAGCCGGTCTTCGAGCTTGCCCCAGAAATCGACCTTCTCCGTCAGGCGCTTGTCGTTGACGATGATGAGAAGGTCGAAATCCGAGCGATAGCCCTTCGCGGTGTGCGGCTCGTCGACCCAGCCGCCGCGCGCATAGCTGCCGTAGAGGATGATCTTGTCGATCCGGCCCTTCTTCTTCCAGCCCATCGTGCCAAGCGCGATGGCATCCTCAAACTCTTCAAAGACGATTGCTTTGACGCGTTCGAGCTCGCGCTGCTTGTTGGCCGGAAGATGATCGAGGTCGGTTTTCATCGCTGGCGGCACCCTGTCGGCGCGGCGGCTGATTGGCAAGGCGGAAGCGGCTCTAACGCTGCCAGAATTGCCACCACCTGCGGTTCTTTCTGTCGACCGACTGGGCGATGACCCGCAAACTGCGGACCATTGCTTCCTCGACCTCGGTAATGCTGACGCCATGGCGCTCGGCCAGCTGGCGGAAGCTTAGCTCCTCGACCCGGTGGCCGAGAAAAATCGCGCGATCCTCCTCGTCGATCCGGTCAACCGCGCGCTCATACTGCCGGAGCAGGTGGCGCTTCGCGCGGGTATAGCGGCTCATCGCTTCCTCCCGTCGCAATAGTTCGCCCAATCCTCCATCATCAGGCGGCGCTTTTCGAGGAGGTTGCCCCGCCGATAGGCGGCCTCGACCTTGTTGGCGACGGTATGGGCGAGGGCGGCTTCGGCAACGTCGCTAGGATGGCTCGTTTCTTCGCTCACCCAATCGCGGAACGACGAGCGGAACCCGTGCGCCGTGTATGGCTCGCCCATTTCCTTGAGCAGCTTCGTCAGCGTTTGATCCGACAGCGGGCGATTGCGCCGCATGCCGGGAAAGACAAGGTCGCATCCCTTGATTCGCAACCGCGCGCACCGCTCGACGATGCGCAGCGGGCGGCGGGTGAGGGGAACCACATGCTCCCGATATGCCTTCATGCGATCCTTGGAGAGCTTCCACAGGCCCTTTTCGAGGTCGAACTCGCTCCATGTGGCCCCGCGTACTTCGCCCGACCGTGCGGCGGTGAAGATCGCAAATTCGAGTGCAAGGCGGCTGAACGATTCCCGCTCGCGCAGTCGCTGCAAGAAGGCTGGCACGTCCTCGTAGGGCATGGCGGCGAAATGATTGTCGCGGCGGGGCTGGCGGGGCAGGCCTTTGGTAATCGCGCGCATCGGGGCGTCGGTTTCGCGGTAGCCTGACGCATAGGCCCAATCGAGGACGGCGCCGACGCGCTGCCGAACGCGGCGCGCCGTCTCGGGCTTTGCTAGCCAGATTTCCGCGAGCAGGTCGCGGATCATTGGGCCGGTGATCTGATCGACCTTAAATTTTCCGATGTGCGGGAAGGCGTAAAGCTCCATCGTTCGCATCCATTGCGCGTGATGCTTGCCGTTGCGCCATGTCTTCGAATGTATCTCGTAGGTTGTGACGGCGGCGTCCTTGAAGGTCGGCACCGCTTGCCGCTTGCGCCGCTCAATTTGCGGGTCAACGCCCGCCTCGATCTGGCTGCGAATTTCCAGCGTCATTTCGCGCGCCTGCGCCAGACTGACTTTCTGGCAGCTGCCAAGGCCGAAGTCGCGGCGCACGCCGTCGCTCTGGACCCGGCACACCCAGCTACTGGTGCCTCCCGGCCGTTCGAGGCGCATGAGGCCGTCGCCGAGACTCACGCGCCGCTGTTTTTCCTTGGACTTCGAGAGCCCATTCGAAGTGCTTTTCATCCCTCTGATCATAAAATTTGTTCCCACATTGGCAAAAATGTCGGCCTGGACCATGTGGGACGCACAGGGATACGAATCGCATCTCAAACCCGCAGCTAAGCTGGGGTTTAGGAGACGGTTCGGGAAAGAGTGGGATTGAAACCTGGCGGACAGGGTGGGATTCGAACCCACGGTGAGCTTGCACCCACGGCGGTTTTCAAGACCGCTGCCTTAAACCACTCGGCCACCTGTCCTTGCGGCGCCGACATAGCGCGGCGGCGGCGCGCGGCAAGCGAAACCTTTGGCGCGCGCGGTGCGAACGGTCCGGCGCGCGAATGACTCGTCCTGTCCCGCCGGCGGCTGGCCAAGGGGGCTGTATCCGTGGCAGACACGCCCTATAGGGTGGGACATATGCACGCTAAACCATTCAGAATCGGACGCCTCCTCGCCCGGATCGGTGTCCTCCTCTCCGCCTGGACCATGGCCGCGTCGGCACCGCTGCACGCACAGGCGGCCGATCCCGGCTTCGATACCTATGTCCAGTCGCTATGGCCCAAGGCACAGGCGCGCGGTGTTTCGCGTGCGACCTTCGATCGGGTGACGGGCGGGCTGCGCTTCAATGCGCGCGTCGTGGCGCTCGATCGCGACAATCTGGGGGCGCCGCCGCGTCCCGATACGCCGATCCCGGCTTTTGCGCCGTACAAGGCGAAGCATGTCGATGCCGCGCGCATCAATGGCGGACGCCGCGTGCATGATCGCCTGTTGCCGCTGCTGTCGCGGATCGAGGAGCGAACGGGCGTCCCGACGAGCATCATGATCGCGATCTTCGGACATGAAACCGCTTATGGGGCGGTAACCGGCAATTTCGACCTGCCCGAAGCGCTGGCGACGCTTGCCTATGAGGGACGCCGCCGCAGCCTGTTCGAACCCGAATTCATTGCGACGCTCGAAATGGTCGAAAAGGGCGTTCCGCGCGACGTCCTGAGGGGCAGTTGGGCGGGCGCGTTCGGCTATCCCCAATTCCTCCCCTCGGTCTATCTCAAGATTGCCGAGGACGGCGACGGCGACGGCGTTGCCCGCATCTGGTCGAGCGAGGCCGACGCGGTCGAGTCGATCGGTTCCTACCTGCGCCGGGCAGGCTGGCATGCGGGCGAACCATGGGGCGTTGCCGTACGCGTTCCCGACGGCTTCGACCGTTCGGCAATGGAAACCCGGCTCGAGCCGACACGCTGCCCGCGCGTTTTCGCCCGCTACAGCCGCTGGCGGTCGATGGCTGAATGGCGCGCCGCCGGGTTCCAGCCAGTGAGCGGACGCTGGCCGGCGGACCATATTCAGGCGACCTTGCTCGAACCCGACGGCCCGGGAAAGACCGCCTATTTGCTGACCGGTAATTATCGTGCGATACTCGACTATAATTGTTCGAACTTTTACGCACTTTCTGTGGGGTTGCTGGCGGATGAAATCGATCGTTAGGGGCGGGGGCGCGGCCACGCTGGTCGCAGGAACGGCATTGGCGCTGGCGGCATGCGGCAGCTTTGACGGCAAGAGCAATACGGCGGTCGCCGCTGCGCCCGCGACGGCACCTGCCGACAATGGCGTATCGGACGTGCCGGTGAAACTCGGCGATCCCTATACCATCGCGGGCACGACCTACACGCCCGCGGATGTCGCCGATTATGACGATGTCGGCTATGCAAGCTGGTATGGTGATGAAGCGGCGGGCAAGCCGACCGCCAATGGCGAGATATACAACCCCGACGGTATCAGCGCGGCGCACAAGACGCTGCCGTTGCCCAGCTATGTCGAGGTAACGGCGCTCGATACCGGGCGCACGATATTGGTTCGTGTCAACGATCGCGGACCCACGAGCAACGACCGGCTGATCGACCTTTCGCGCGGCGCCGCCGCACAGCTCGGGCTGACCGATGCGGTGAGCGCGGTTCGCGTGCGCCGGACCAATCCGCCCGCCGCCGAGCGCGCGCAGCTTCGCGCTGGCAGGCCGGTACCCGAGCGGCTGGCAACGCCCGAATCGCTGCTGTCGATCCTGCGGACCAAGATCAAGCAGGTGCCCGTGCCCAAAGCGGCGGCCGCCACGGTTCCCGATCAACCGGCGCCGCCGACGGCATCGGCTCAGGCCAAACCCGGCGACGACCGGATGGCGGTAACCAGCAGCAAAAAGCCCGAACCTTCCAAGCCGGCCCCGGCGGCCAAGCCGGCTACACCCGAAAAGAAGGCGGAACCGGCACCCAAAGCGGTTGCGGGAAGCTTCGTCGTTCAGGTCGGCGCGTTTAGCAGCGAAGCGCGGGCCAATGTCGCAGCGAAATCGGTCGGCGGCCATGTCGACAAAGCCGGCAAATTGTGGCGCGTCCGCATGGGGCCCTTTGCCAGTGACGGCGAAGCAAAAGCCGCACAGGACAAGGCGAAAGCCAAAGGCTTCCGCGACGCGACCGTCCTGCGCGACCGCTAAGCCGTGCAGCGTCGCAACGGAATCGCGCGTGCTATAGGCGCCGGACTGGCGGTAACGGCGCTTGCAAGCACCTTTCCGGCGGCTTCGGCGGGGAATGACAAGCCGAAGCCGGGCGCAGTGAGCAGGCCGCTCTACGTAACCGAAGCGCCGATCGTGATGTTGAAGGATCTCGATTCGGGCGCGATCCTTTTTTCCCGCGGCGCGGGCAAACGCTTCGCGCCGGCCTCGATGGCCAAGGTGATGACCGCCTATGTCGTGCTCGACCTGATCAAGCGCGGCGAGTTGTCGCGCGACAAGGTCTTCACGATCAGCGAAGCGACCTGGCGCAAATGGAACGGCAGCAACGGCGGGTCGACGATGTTCCTGCGCGCCGGCGAGAAGATTTCGGTCGATGAATTGCTCAAGGGCCTGATCACCGTGTCGGGGAACGACGCAGCCGCGGCGCTGGCGGTCGGGATCGATGGCAGCGAAGCCGATTTCGTCAAGCGAATGAATGCGATGGCGGCCAAAATCGGCATGACGTCGAGCAAGTTCGGAACGCCGAACGGCTGGCCCGATGGCGGCGTGACCAAGGTAAGCGCTGCCGATCTTATCACGCTGGCGGACCGGCTGATCCGCGACCATCCCGATGGTTATGCACGCTATTTTTCGATCCCACGCTTGCAGCATGGCGTGTCGCCAGAAGGCAAGCCGATCGTCCAGCCGAACCGCAACCCCATTCTGGGGCGCTTTGCCGGGGCCGACGGCCTCAAGACCGGCCACACCGCTGAAGCGGGCTATTGCTTTCTCGGTTCGGCAAAGCGCGATGGCCGGCGCCTGATTATGGTGGTCGCGGGCATGAAGAGTGAAAAGGCGCGGCGCGACGAGGCCGAACGGCTGATGCGCTGGGGCTTCGACGCTTGGGAAGGCCGCGAACTGGTGCCCGCGGGCACCAAGGTCGGGGCGGTCGAGGTGCAACGCGGCGCACGGCCGAGCGTGATGGCCGAAGCTGGTATTGCGGTCCGAATGACGGTTCCCAAGGGCTATGCCGGCGGCTATCGCGCCGCGATGCAGAGCCGCAGCCCGCAAAACGCCCCGATCGAACGCGGCACTCCGATCGCGCGTCTGATCGTGACGCCCGACGGCCTGCCGCCGCAAACCACGCCATTGCTGGCGGCGAAAGACGTGGCGCCGGTCGATGGCCTCTGGACACGGCTGCGCAGCGGTTTTTATCGGCTCGCCGGGCGATGAGGGGGCGTTTCATCACGCTCGAGGGCGGCGAAGGGGTTGGCAAATCGACGCAGATCCGCGCGCTGGCCGCGGCGCTTGCCGAACGCGGGATCGACGTCGTCGCGACACGCGAACCAGGCGGCAGCGCCGGCGCCGAGGCGATCCGCGCGCTGCTGATGGAGGGAGACGACGATCGGTGGGACGCGCGTAGCGAAGCGCTGCTCTTCGCCGCCGCGCGCGCCGATCATGTCGCGCGCACGATCCGGCCCGCGCTCGAACGTGGCGCCTGGGTGCTTTGCGATCGCTTTGTCGATTCAACCCGCGCCTATCAGGGGGCCGGAGGCGGGATCACCGACGCCGATATCATGATGCTGCACGGCTTCGGCTCGCTTGGACTGTTGCCCGACCGGACCTTCCTCCTGACCGTTTCCGCGGCAGAGGCGCGCCGGCGACTGGCGGCGCGCGATGCCGCCGGCGCCGATCGCATGGGCAGCAAGCCCGCCGATTATCAGGCCCGGCTCGCCGCGCGCTTTGCGGAGATCGCAGC
This sequence comes from Sphingopyxis sp. Q841, assembly GCF_052384365.1. Lineage (NCBI taxonomy): Bacteria > Pseudomonadati > Pseudomonadota > Alphaproteobacteria > Sphingomonadales > Sphingopyxidaceae > Sphingopyxis > Sphingopyxis sp. Q841. The sequence goes on from NZ_JBQSUM010000002.1 coordinate 21,328, forward strand.
GGCGGAGCCGCTACGCTGGCGTCTGGTCGAAGCCGATGCGCCGGCAACCGCCGTTACCGCGGCCCTGTTGTCGGAGCTTGCCGAATGGCTGCCATGATCGGCCATCACGACGCCGAGAAGGCCTTTCTTGAACCTTGGACAAGCGGCCGTCTCCACCACGCCTGGCTGCTCGCCGGCCCGCAGGGAATGGGGAAGGGCGCCTTTGCCGCACGGGTCGCCCGCTTTCTGGTCACGCACGACCGGGCGGGCGAGGGAGGGGCGCCGCTGTCGCTCGACGATCCCGGTGATGAGCAGGCGGGCAGGCTCGTTTCGGCGGGGAATCACCCCGAGATCATCCATCTGACGCGGCAGGTGAAGGACAAGAGCAAGGATCTCGCGCGCAACATCACGATCGATCAAGTGCGCGGCATGATCCGCCGCCTGCATCTGTCGCTGTCGCTCGGCGCGTGGCGCGTCGTCGTCATCGATGCGGTGGACGATCTGGAAACCGACGGCGCCAATGCGCTGCTCAAGACGCTCGAAGAGCCGCCGGCGCAAACCTTGTTCCTGCTCGTCAGTCATTCGCCGGGACGCCTGCTGCCCACGATCCGGTCACGCTGCCGAATCCTGCGTTTTCAACCAGTTGAGCGTGACGTCATGACGGCGTGGCTGCACGACCTGCGCCCGATGCTCGACATGGCCGAGGTGCGCGCGATCGTCGTGGCGTCGGGCGGGGTTCCCGGCAAGGCGCTGGCGCTCATCGACAGCGACGTCGCGGTCATGGAAAAGAAACTGCTGGCGATCGCGACCGGCGGTGATCGCGACAACCGGCTACGCGAAGCGTTGGCGCGCGAAGTCGGCGGCACCAGCAACCGGGCGCGGCTCGAATTGGTGATCGACATCGTGCCGGGCCTGCTGGCACGGCTGGCGCGCGAACGCCCGCTGGGAGAGATCGCACCGGTGCTCGGTCAATGGGACCGCATCCAGCGGACGGTGCGCGATGCGGTGCGCGGGTCATATGACGGGGCGATGGTGGGGTTCGAGATCGGCAACTGCCTCGCCGAACTCGCGCCGCGCGGCGGGCAGGCGGCACGCTGACGCTTTCCCTTGGCCGCGCCAGCGGCTAAGGCGCGCGCATGTCCGAACCATTTTATATCACCACCGCCATCAGCTATCCCAACGGCCGTCCGCATATCGGTCACGCCTACGAGGCCATCGCGACCGACGTGATGGCGCGCTTCCAGCGGATGCGCGGCCGCGACGTGCGCCTGATCACCGGTACCGACGAACATGGGCTGAAAATGTATCAGACCGCGCGCGACCAAGGCCGTGCGACGATCGATCTTGCCGACGAAATGTCGGGATATTTCCGTGAGATGTATAGAAAACTGAATATCAGCTATGACAATTTCATGCGCACGTCGGACCCGGCGCACCATCGCGCATCGCAGGCGATCTGGCGGGCGATGGAAGCCAATGGCGACCTCTACCTCGACCGCTATGAAGGCTGGTATTCGGTTCGCGACGAAGCTTTCTATGATGAAAGCGAACTGACCGACGGGGAGGGGGGCGTTCGCCTGTCGCCGCAGGGGACGCCGGTCGAATGGACCGTCGAGGAAAGCTGGTTCTTCCGCCTGTCGGCCTATCAGGACCGTTTGCTCGCGCTCTATAACGACAATCCCGACTTCATCCGCCCCGAAAGCCGCCGCAACGAGGTGCTGCGCTTCGTCGAGGGCGGATTAAAGGATCTGTCGGTATCGCGCACGAGTTTCGATTGGGGCGTCCCGGTGCCGGGCAGCCCCGGGCATGTGATGTATGTCTGGGTCGACGCGCTCACGACCTATTTGTCGGGCATTGGCTATCCTGACATGGACGGCGATTTTGCACGATTCTGGCCGGCGAACATTCATATGATCGGCAAGGATATCGTTCGTTTTCATACTGTTTACTGGCCGGCCTTCCTGATGAGTGCCGGTCTGCCGCTTCCGCGCCAGGTGTTCGGTCACGGCTTTCTGCTCAACCGCGGCGAGAAGATGTCGAAATCGCTCGGCAACGTTGTCGATCCGATGACGCTCGCCGAACAGTTCGGCGTCGATGCGCTGCGCTATTATCTGCTCCGCGAAGTCAGCTTTGGGCAGGACGGCAGCTATTCGGCCGAAGCGATCGTGCGCACCGCGAATGCCGACCTCGCCAACAGCTTCGGCAATCTTGCGCAGCGCAGCTTGTCGATGATTTTCAAGAATTTGGACGGCGAGATTTCGAACGATTACTCTCCGAGTGAGGAGGATTTGGCTCTTAGGAGCGCCGTTCGCGACGCCGCAGTAAATTTGCTTCCTCGTGAGTTTGAAGAGCTGTCATTTTCCGTCGGCATTGAGGAATGGCTCCGCGCAGTTTTTGCTTGCAACCAGTATGTTGATACGCAGGCCCCGTGGGCGCTGCGCAAGACCAATCCAGAACGGATGCGTGCTGTGCTGATGACTCTCTTTCGGGCTATTCGCACACTCGCGATTGCGATCCGTCCGGTGGTGCCGTCCGCGGCTGACGCGCTGCTCAACCAGATGGGAATCGCCGACGATGCGCGCGACTTCGCCGCGCTTGCCGACACCGAATGGTTTGCGAAGCTTGCTGCCAGCGGTTTTGCGGTCGGCCAGCCGGTTCCTATCTTTCCACGCCTTGAACTGCCCGAAGGGGAAGGGGAGGCCTGATGCTCGTCGATTCGCACTGCCACCTCAATTACAAGGGGCTTGCCGAGCAGCAGGGTGAAGTGCTGGAGCGCGCGCGGGCGCGCGGCGTCACCGCGATGCTCAACATCGCAACGCGCGAGAGCGAGTGGGACGACGTCCTGGCTGCTGCCGAAGCCAATACCGATGTATGGGCTAGCGTCGGCATCCATCCGCACGATGCCGATCATCATCCCGATGTCGACACCGCCAAGCTGGTCGAGCGCGCCGCGCATCCGCGCGTGATCGGGATCGGCGAGACGGGGCTCGACTATTATTACGACAAGAGCGATCGCGTGCGGCAACAGGAAAGTTTTCGCCGCCATATCCACGCATCGCAGCAGACCGGCCTGCCGATCATAGTCCACACCCGCGATGCCGAAGCCGACACGCTGGCGCTGCTCGGCGAAGAGATGGAAAGGGCGTCTTACACCGGTGTGATTCATTGCTTCACCGCGAGCGACGACTTCGCCAAAGCGGCGCTCGACCTTGGGCTGTTCATCTCGATCTCGGGGATCGTGACGTTCAAAAATGCCGCCGATCTTCAGGCCACGGCAAAATGGCTGCCGCAGGACAGGCTGCTGATCGAAACCGATTCCCCCTTCCTTGCCCCCGTCCCGCATCGCGGCAAGACCGGCGAGCCGGCCTTTGTGGCCGATACGCTGGCTTTTCTGGCCGACCTGCGCGGCGATGATCGCGAAGCGCTGGCAGCGGCGACAAGCGCGAATTTCTACGCGCTTTTCAACAAGGCGGCGCCATGACGTCACACGCGCCATGAAGGTTCGCATTCTAGGGTGCGGTACCTCTTCCGGGGTACCGCGGATCGGTAACGACTGGGGGCAATGCGACCCCGACAATCCGCGGAACCTGCGCAGCCGGGCCTCGATCATGATTTCGCTCGGCGGATACCGGCTGATCGTCGATACCAGCCCCGACATGCGCCTGCAGCTGCTCGACGCCGGGATCGGCGAGGTCGATGGGGTGATATGGACCCACGAACATGCCGATCATACGCACGGCCTCGACGATTTGCGTCAGATCATGCATCTGCGCGGTTCGGCCGTGCCGGCCTACGCCCGCGCGCATGTTCTGGATATTCTGAAATGGCGCTTCACCTATGCCTTTGCCGGCAACGCAGGCTATCCGGCATCGGTCGATCCGATCGAACTGGCCGATCATCAGTGGATCGGACCGATCGAAGTATCGGCACTCGAAATGCCGCACGGCCCGATAAAGGCCAGCGGCCTGATCTTCAGCGACGGTGCGCACAAGATCGGATACGCGACGGATTTTTCACGATTTACGGAGGAAATGGTCGATTTCTTCCAGGGGGTCGACTTGTTCGTGATCGACGCGCTCCGCCGCTATCCGCACCCCACGCATCCGCATCTCGCGATGACGCTCGAAGGGCTCGCCAAGGTCGGCCAGCCGCGGGCCATTATCACGCATATGGACAATACGATGGATTATGACGATCTGGCCGGCGAGCTGCCTGACGGCGTCGAGCCTGGGTACGACGGGCTGGAGGTGGAATTGTGAACGGCGATACCACGGTGCAGATGATCTGGTTCGTCGGGGCCTTTGCGCTGGTCTTGAGCTCGCTCGCGGCCAGACGGCTCAATCTGGCCGACGGGCTGAAGATGGCGCTCGCGTGGGTGGCGATCTTTGCGCTCGTATTTCTCGTCGTCCGGACGTGGGGGCTTTTTGCCTGACAATTCAACGAGAGGGGGGCAAACGGGCCTCCCCGTTATATTGAATTTAACATAATATATATTATCGGATAATCTTATGTCGAATACGCCTTCGCTGTCCCCCATCGATCGACTGCTCGCGATCATGCGTCAGTTGCGCAATCCCGATGGTGGGTGTGAGTGGGATTTGGCGCAGGACTTCACAACGATCTCACCTTACACGATCGAGGAAGCCTATGAGGTTGCCGACGCCATAGCCTCCGGATCGCCCGATGCGATTTGCGACGAGCTTGGAGATTTGCTGCTCCAGGTCGTTTTTCATGCCCAGATCGCTACCGACAAAGGCCTGTTCGGGTTCGACGACGTCGCCAATGCGATCAGCGACAAGATGGAACGGCGCCACCCGCATATCTTCGGCGATGCAACGACGCATGACGTTCGCCAGCAATGGGAACAGATCAAGGCGGCCGAGCGCAGCGCCGACGGCGCCAAAAGCGTGCTCGACGGCGTGGCGTTGTCACTGCCGGCGCTCCTGCGCGCGCAAAAGCTGCAAGGCCGCGCTGCGCGGGCGGGATTTGACTGGCCCGATGCCGACGGACCGCGCGCCAAGATCGCCGAAGAACTGGAAGAAGTCGAAACGGCCCCTGACGACGCAGCGCGGGCGGAGGAAGTCGGCGACCTGCTCTTCGCGGTGGTGAACTATGCGCGGCACCTCGGCGTCGATGCCGAAAGCGCACTCCGTGACGCCAACGCCAAGTTCGCGCGCCGCTTCATGGCCGTCGAAGCACGCGCTGGCGCCGACATGGCGCATATGCCGCTCGATGCGCTCGAAGCGCATTGGCAGGCGGTCAAGGCTTCGGAAGCCCCTTAGCCGGCCAGACGCGGCGGAAGCGGGCCTGATCGGCGGGATCGAGCCGAACGGTGAGCACATGCCCCTCACCCTCTGCCCTGTTATCAAGGACTTCGCCACGGGCGTGGAGCCAGGCAAGCGCCTCCCCTTCGTCAAAGCCAAGAAAAATCTGCTGTATTTCGTGGCCTTCGGTTAGCCGCGCCGCCATCAGCGTCCGCGCCGCCTCGACGCCCTCACCCGTGAAGGCCGAAATGACCGCGACGTCGCTGCGCCGTGCGGCAATCTCGACGATCTCGGCGCGCCGCTCGGGCCCCGCAGTGTCGATCTTGTTCCAGATTTCGATCTGCGGAATCGGGTCGGCGGCGTCCTCCCCTTCCCCGTCCTGCGGCCCATTGACCCCGAGCGAGTCGAGGATCGCCTTGACGTCGTCATATTGCGCGTCGCTGTCGGGATGGACGATGTCGCGGACATGGACGATCAGATCGGCCGTCGTCACTTCCTCTAGCGTTGCGCGGAAGGCGGCGACGAGTTCGGTCGGAAGGTCGGAGACGAAGCCGACCGTGTCGGAGAGGATTGCCTTGTCAATCCCCGGCAGGCGGATTTCGCGCATCGTCGGATCGAGCGTCGCGAACAGCATATCTTCCGCCATGACGTCGCTTCCCGTCAGGCGATTGAAAAGCGTCGATTTTCCGGCGTTGGTATAGCCGACGAGCGCGACGACGGGCCAAGGTGCCCGCTGCCGCTTGGCGCGTTGGAGTTGGCGCGTGCGCCGCGCATCGTCGAGCTGGCGGCGGATGCGCGCCATACGATTGCGGATCATCCGGCGGTCGGCCTCGATCTGCGTCTCGCCGGGGCCGCCGAGGAAGCCGAAGCCGCCGCGCTGGCGCTCGAGGTGGGTCCAGCTTCGCACCAGCCGTCCCGCCTGATAGTCGAGATGCGCTAGTTCGACCTGCAACCGCCCCTCGGCGGTCGCGGCGCGCTCGCCGAATATCTCGAGGATCAGGCCGGTGCGATCGATCACCTTCGTTCCGAAGGCGGTTTCCAGATTGCGCTGCTGGATCGCGGTCAGCGCGGCGTCGACGATGACAAGTTGCACGTCGTGCGCCGCAATCGCGGGCTTGATAGCCTCGATCTGACCGACGCCGATCAGCGTTGCCGCGCGCGTCTGGCGGAGGCGCAGCGGATGCGCTGCCATCACCTTGAGCCCGATCGCGACCGCGAGCCCCTTTGCTTCCTCAACGCGCGCGTCGAGATCGCGCGACAGGCGCTGGCCGTGCCATTCGGGCACGACAAGCAGCGCGGGCGCACCGCGCGTTACCTCTTCGGCGCTATCGGACATCGGGTCGATCAGGCGTCGCCGTCGGCTTCGCCATTGTCGGTCAGATTGATCGGGCCGTTGGGCTGAACCGTCGAAATGGCGTGCTTGTAGACAAGCTGCACCTGGCGTTCGCGTTCGAGCAGCATGCAGAACAGATCGAAGGCGACGATATCGCCCTGCAGCATGACGCCGTTGACAAGGAACATCGTCACCGACTCTTCGGAACGGCGCACCGCATTCAGGAAAACGTCCTGAAGCGCCTTGCCCTTGGCGGTGGGAACTTCGCGCACATCGGCGCCGAGCGAGGCCAGGTCGAAATCATGCGACGGCATGATCGTCGAGATCGCGTGCTTGTACACGAGCTGCGACTGGCCGTCGCGGCGGAGCAAGAGCGAGAAATTGTCGAACCAGGTGATTATTCCCTGCAGCTTCACGCCCTTGACGAGAAACATCGTCACCGGGGTCTTGCTGCGACGCAGAGCGTTGAGAAAAAGATCCTGAAGATTCTGGTTTTTATCGGACACATTTGCCTCCTGTTTTTGGCGGCCGAGCCGCGGGTTCGATGCGCCGACGATGAGCCCCTTGTCGTCTTCGCAGCCGCAATATGCGGCAAAGAGCGGATCAGGTCTAGGGTAAAGCCACTACCCTTCGCCGTCCTGATTCTCGGTCAATCCCAACAGCTTCAGCTTTCTATGGAGAGCCGAACGCTCCATCCCGATAAAGGCTGCGGTGCGCGAGATATTTCCCGAGAAACGGTTGATCTGGATGCGCAGATATTCGCGTTCGAAATTCTCGCGCGCCTCCTTGAGCGGAATCGCGGTGATCGATTCGCTGTTGGGCAGGATGTCGGTGCCGCCGCGGACCAGCTCCGAAGGCAGCATATCGGCATCGATCCGGCCGAGCCGATCGCTCGGCGCGAGGATCATCACCCGCTCGATCACGTTGCGCAATTCGCGCACATTGCCGGGCCATTCATGCGCCTGGAGCGCCGCCATCGCCTCCGAGCTGATCTCGGGCGGCGGCACGCGCCGTTCGGCGGCATAACGGCCGACGAAATGGTCGCAGAGGCTTGCAATATCGTCGCGCCGCTCGCGCAGCGGCGGAATATGCACGGGCACGACATTGAGCCGGTAATAGAGATCTTCGCGAAAGCGCCCTTCGGCGATTTCGCTCATCAAGTCGCGCGCGGTGCCCGAAATGATGCGCACATCGACGCGGATCATCGTTCGCCCACCGACACGCGTGAAGCTCTGGTCGGTCAGGACGCGCAAGATCTTGCCCTGCGTCGTCAGCGGCATGTCGGCGACTTCGTCGAGGAAGAGCGTCCCGCCATGCGCCTGTTCGAGCAGACCGACGCGGATCGCCCCGTCGTCGCTTTCCGACCCGAACAATTCGATCTCGACCGTTTCGGGGTCCATCCGGGCCGACGAGATGACGCGGAACGGCGCATTCTGTCGCCCGCTCCAGCCATGGAGGACGCGCGCCGCAACCTCCTTGCCGACGCCGGGAGCGCCGGTGACGAGCACCCGGCTGCCGGTTCCCGCCACGCGTTTCAGTGTCGCGCGGACATTGTTGATCGCGGTGCTGCTGCCCGTGAGTTCGTCGGCGGGACCGGCCTTTTCGCGAAGCTGTTCATATTCGAACTTCAGCCGCTCGCTTTCGGTCGCGCGCGCGACGAGGTGCAACAGACGCTCGGCCTCGAACGGCTTTTCGATGAAGTCGTAGGCGCCGCGGCGGATCGCCGCGACGGCGGTGTCGAGACCGCCATGGCCCGAAATGACGATGATCGGCAGCGTCGGGTCGAATTCCTTGATCGCCTCGACCAGCCCCAATCCGTCGAGCCGCGACCCCTGCAGCCACACGTCGACCAGCGCGAGCGACGGGCGCCGCTGGCGGATCGCTTCGAGTGCGGCATCGCTGTCGGAGGCGGTCCGCGCTTCATAGCCTTCGTCTTCCATGACGCCGGCGACCAGTTCGCAAATGTCGCGTTCGTCGTCGACGATCAAAATATCAAGCGCCATGTTCTTCTCTGTCCTGCCGGTTTCTGATGCGCCCCGGCACCGATTCGATCTGCCCTGTTGGAACTCCCCCGCCCTTGCCAGCCAATGGCCGCAGGCGATCGGCGTGCAGCGTCAACGTGACCTGCGTCCCCCGCCCTTCCGGATTGTCCGAAAATTCAAGCTCGCCATAATGTTGCTCGACGATCTTCTTGACGATCGCAAGGCCGAGCCCCGTCCCGCCCTGCCGCGTGGTCATATAGGGTTCGGCGATCGCGTCGCGCGCCTCGGGCAGCCCGATGCCATCATCGGTGACGCGGATGACCACCGCATCCTGCGGGCCGATGTCGAGTTCGGCGCGGATATGGCCCGAAACCGGGCCATCCGATTTTTTCGTATTTTCCTCGATGGCTTCAACAGCATTTTTGACGATGTTCGTCAGCGCTTGCGATAGCAGGCGGCGGTCGCAGACGAGCGGCTCGATCTCGTTCGGCGTCTTGACGCTGAATATGATGTCGGGCTTCGCTACCTCGAACAGGAACACCGCCTGGCGCAGGATGTCGCGGATATCCTCGACCCCGAAGGTCGGCTTCGGCATCCGTGCAAAGCTGGAAAATTCGTCGACCATGCGGCGCATATCGTGAACCTGCCGTACGATCGTGTCGGTCAATTTGCGGAAAGTGGCGGCATCGCCCTCGATCTTTTCGCCGAAGCGGCGCTGCAATCGTTCGGCGGCGAGCTGAATCGGGGTCAGTGGATTCTTGATTTCATGCGCAATGCGGCGCGCGACGTCAGACCAGGCGGCGCGGCGCTGATCGAGCAATTGCTGGGTTATATCCTCGAAGCTCAGCACGAAGCCGTCGCCTTGCGCGACCGCCTTCGCCGCGAGCGTCGCGGGTTCGGCATCGCGGCGGGCCAGCTGAACGATCCCTTCCTGCTCCCCGCCGCTCAGGAGCGCGGCCAGTTCGGGCGCGACATCGCCGAGCGGTTGCCCGGTCAAGGTTTCGGCGCTTTGCCCGATCAGGCTTTCGGCGGCGGCGTTGGCGAGAAGAATGCGATGCTGCGCATCGACCGAGACGACCGCCGATGAGACGCCGCTCAGCACTGCTTCGATGAAGCTGCGCCGCGTTTCGAGCTGCTCATTGACGTTGACGAGCGCGCTCGTCTGCCCCTCGAGCTGCTCGGTCATGCGGTTGAAGGCGCGCGTCAGCACGGCAATCTCGTCGTCGCGGGCCGGCGGCGTGACGCGCACCGACAGATCCCCGCCCGCCGCGGTGCGCGTCGCGCCGATCAGGGTGCCGAGCGGCCGCGTGATGCGGTCCGCGACGACGATCGCGGCCACCACCGCCAGCGCCAGCAACAGAAGCGAACCGAGATAGAGCGCGCCGTTGAACTGCAACTGGAGCTGCTGCGATCGCTGGAACAGGTCGTTATAGTCGGCAAGCACGGCCCCCGCCCGCGCGGATTGCTGAAAGCCCGGCACATTGGCGTCGCGAGACGCATAGACGTAGGCACTCTCCGTTCCCGGCAAGCGGGCGGCTGCCTCGACGCGGTCGGCCTGACGGACAACGACGACATCCTCACCCGCCTTGAGGCGGTTCACCATGGTCGGCGTCAGGCGACTCTCGGCCGCGCGCTTGTCGGGATCGATGGCTGCGGCGGTCCGGACGACCCCGTCCTTTCCGACTTCGATAATCGCCGACTCATTGAGGCTGCGCACCACGACCTGTTGCAGATAGTAATTATAGAAGCCGGGACTATCGACGGGAAACTGGGTCAGTTGCTTACCGAGGTCGGTCGCCATGGCATATGTGTTGGCCCCGACCTGTCGTTGGTTCTCCTGATAATAGCCTTCGGCAAGATTGGCCGCGTTTTCGAACATGCCGCGCGAGCGGTCCGAGAACCAGAAATCGACCCCGAACTGGAACAGCAGCGAAGCGAATATCACCACCAGCAATGTCGGCGTTGCCGCGATCAGCGAAAAGAGCGCGACGAGGCGTACGTGCAGCCGCCCATTGCCGCCGCTCATCGTCCGTTCGGCGCGCGCACGGGCCACGCGGCTGCCGATCAGGACGATGAGCGCCATCGCGGGAACGAGGTTGGCGACCATGATTGCCGCGACGAGCGCCGGGGTCAGCAACCGCTCGCTCTGCGCGTCGCCGGTGACGAAGATATAGGTGCCGATCGCAACACTCGCGATCAGGGCGAGCGTATAATATTCGGGCGCGCCGAACCGCCACCAGCCGCTCCGCGCGTCCGTATCACCGGGTTCGCCGTCAAGAGCCGAGGGGAAAGGCTGCGTCATTGTGGCTGCGATACGACAATCCTGTTGCATAGAAAACACACAATATGCGCCGGCGCGCCGATAAGTGTGCTTTTCCGGTCAACGGGAGCACGTGCGATGCGGCGCCTAGGGATGCGCCGGATCGATGTCGAGTTGCCCCAATCGCTTGCGCAGCGTGTTGCGGTTGATCCCGAGCCGTCGGGCTGCCTCGAGCTGGTTGCCGCGTACTTCGCGCAGCACGCGGCGGAACAACGCCGCCTCGACGATGGCTTCTAGGTCGCTGTGGATGGCGCCGTCGCCGTCGGTGCCCGCCAGCCGTTCGCGCACCCAATCGTCGACCGCGTGCGCGATCAGGTCCGCCGGCGCGGTGAAGGCGGGCGCCATGCCGCCGCTTTCGCGCAGCACTGTCTCGACATCGCGGGCGGTGACGACGGTGTCGCGCGCCAGAATGGCGAGACGCTGGACCACATTGCCGAGTTCGCGAACATTGCCTGGCCAGTCGTGGCGTTCGAGCAACTGCATCGCCTCGGGCGCGAATTCGCGGTCGGGCAGCCCCGACTGGCGCCCTGTCTCGACAAAATGGCGGACGAGCGCGGCGATGTCGCTGCGCCGGTCGCGGAGTGGCGGCAGGCTGACCGGAATGACGTTGAGGCGATAGAAAAGATCTTCGCGGAAGCGCCCCTCGGCGACGAGGCTGCGCATCTCGCGGTGGGTCGCGGCGACGACGCGGACATCGGCTTTCAGCGCCTGACTGCCGCCGACGGTCGAATATTCGTTGGTTTGCAGGACGCGCAGCAGCCGCGTCTGTGCCTCGAGCGGCATGTCGCCGATTTCGTCGAGGAACAGGGTGCCGCCCGACGCCTGTTCGAACCGCCCGGCGCTGCGGCTGTGTGCGCCGGTGAAGGCGCCCTTTTCGTGACCGAACAATTCGGCCTCGATCAGTTCGCGCGGGATCGCGGCCATGTTGATCGCGACGAAGGGGCCATTGCGGCGCAGGCCCGTCGCATGGATCGCGCGCGCGACGACCTCCTTGCCCGTCCCCGATTCGCCGAGGATCAGGACAGCAAGGTCGTTCGAGGCGAGCCGCGCGATGGTGCGATATACCGCCTGCATCGCCGGGGCGCGGCCGATCAGCCCGTGGCTGTCGGTTTCGGCCGCGTCGACCTTGCCGAGCGGTTGCCGGCCCCGTGCCAGGGCGGCGCGGACGCTGGCGGTCAACTCCTCGAGATCGAAGGGCTTGGGCAGATAGTCGTAGCTGCCGATCCCCTGCGCGCGGACCGCGGTGTCGAGCGTGTTCTGCGCCGAGAGAACGATCACCGGTGTTTCGGGCGCCACGCCCGCGCCGGGCAGCGAATCGATGCCGTCGCCGTCGGGCAGGACGACGTCGGTGATGATGAGGTCGGGGCGATGATCGGCGAGCCAGGCATTACGCTCGGCGATGCTGCCGACCGCGGCGAGCAGGGCGCATTCGTCATCCAGCGTCTCGCGGATGATGAGCGAGATCGCGGGATCGTCCTCGACCAGCAGGATCGTCTTGTCGGTGGTCATGGCCGCGGCTCCTTGCGCGCCGATGACTGTGCGGCGGGCAGATTAACGCGAAAGCGCGTCCACTCGCCATCGCGGACATGCTGGACGGTGCCGCCCATGTCGCGCGCGAGCTTCGCGACGAGCGCGAGACCGAGTCCCCTGCCCTCGCGCTTCGTCGTCACGAACGGGTCGAACAGGTCGTCGCGGATGTCGGCGGGCACGCCGGGGCCATTATCGCTGACGCTGACCTCGATCGGCAGCGCAATGCGGCCGCGACCGTCGCCATTGTCGATCGACAGGCCGTGGCGATAGGCGGTGGCGATGCGGATGACGCCATCGTCACGCCCGCCGAGCGCCTCGCCGGCATTGGTGACGAGGTTCAGCAATATTTGGACCATGGCGTCATGGTTGCCCTGCACCATCGGCAGCGAAGGGTCGAAATCCTCTGAAAAGCGGACCCCGGGCAATTGCCGCGCGCGCACCGCCTCCAGCGCTTGATGGATCGGCTGATAGAGGTTGATCGGCGTGCAGGCGATCGGCTGCCCGCGCGAAAAATGCTCCATCTGGTCGATCAGCGTCGTGATCCGGTCGACCTCGGCGCAGATCAGCGTCGTGAAGCGTTCGCCGCTTGCATCGGTCTTGCGCGCGAGAAGCTGCGCGGCGCCCTTGATCCCGGCGAGCGGATTCTTGATTTCGTGTGCCAGCATCGAAGCGGCGGCCCCCGCCGCACGGCCCGACCGTCCGATCGCGCCGCCCATCAGTTCGGCTTCGCTTTGCGACGGAACGAGCGCGAGGATGCGGTGCCCGTTGCTGCCATAGGGCACCATCTGCATATCGACGAAGATCGACTTGCCGCCGCCGATGCGGATTTCGGCGCGATGGGCGAACAATGCCGAGGTGTCGGGATCGTTCATGCGCTGACGATAGCCGCGGTCCATGCCGATGACGTCATAGACGACGCGCCCGACCATCGCCGAGCGGCTGATATTGCAAAGCTGTTCGGCGGCCGCGTTGACAAACAGGACGACGGCCCCGCGGTCGATCAGCAGCGTCGCGACCGGATGCGACTGGATGATTTCGTCATGGTCGAACGTCGGGATGCTCGACGTCAACGCGCTCACGCAGCCGCCTTGCTCAGATAGGGCGCGTAAAATTCCTCGAGCGCATCGAGTACGCCCTTGCTGTCGGGGATCTGGTTGACGCGGTTGCGGAATTCCGCCGAACCGTGGAGCCCCTTTACATACCAGCCGAGATGCTTGCGCGCCATATTGACGCCGGTCATTTCGCCGTAATGGTCGATCATCGCCCGATAATGCGATGTAATGACGTCATATTGTTCATCGATGCCAGGGTCGGGGCGCTCGCCCTCGCCGCGCAGCGCCGCCATCACCTGCCCCAGCAACCACGGCCGGCCATAGGCGCCGCGGCCGATCATCACGCCATCGGCGCCGCTCTGATCGAGCGCGGAGCGCGCATCGTCGACCGAACAGATGTCGCCATTGACGATCACCGGGATCGATACTGCATCCTTGACCCGGCGCACGAAGGCCCAGTCGGCGCTGCCGCTATACATCTGGTTGCGTGTGCGGCCGTGGACGGTCACCAGTTTCGCGCCGAGATCCTCTGCGATATGCGCGAGTTCGGGGGCGTTGAGGCTGTCATGGTCCCAGCCCATGCGCATCTTGACCGTCACCGGCACGCTGACCGCCTTGACGCAGGCTTCGATCAGCGCCGCAGCCAGCTTGAGATCGCGCATCAGCGCCGATCCGGCATCGCCGTTGGTGACCTTGCGCACCGGACAGCCCATGTTGATGTCGATGATCGCCGCGCCGCGCTCTTCATTGAGCTTCGCGGCCTCGCCCATTTCATAAGGCGTGCAGCCGACAAGCTGCATCGAAACGGGTTCCTCGACCGGATCCCAGGCAGCTTTCTGGATCGATTGCCGCGTCTCACGGATCGCGGCCTGGCTCGCGATCATCTCCGTGACGTTGAGCCCTGATCCGTAATAGCGGACGATCTTGCGGAACGGCAGATCAGTGACGCCTGTCATCGGCGCGAGGATCACGGGATCCGCGATGGTGATATTGCCGATCTGGATGGGCCGGAGCGGCGCCATAACGGGGAGCTTTCGTTGGAATTGCCTAAATTTTGTGCAGCCACTACACGCTAAGGCGCTTTTCCGCAAGCCGCGGCTGCGCTAACCGGCGCGCGTCATGACCGACTCCGCGCCCCTGCCGTCCGGCTCCGTCGCTGTCGTGCTGCTCGCCGGCGGCGTCGGCGCGCGCGCGGGCTTTGGGCGTCCCAAGCAGCTTGTCCCGATCGGCGGCAAATCCGTGCTGCGCTGGAGCCTCGATGCGTTCGCCGCGCACCCGGCCATCGGTGCGGGCGTGCTCGTCGGCGATGATGACGTCGTGGCGGCGGCAGGCCCCCTGCCCGCCAGCTGGACGACCGCTGCGCCGGGCATCGAACGCCAGCAGTCGGTCGCGAATGCGCTGGGCGCACTGGCCGACTGGAGCGACGATGCGATCCTCCTCGTCCATGATGCGGCGCGCCCCGGCGTTTCGGCGGCGGTAATCGACCGGCTGCTCGCCGCCGTTGCGGAGGGGGCTGTCGCGGCGACGCCGACGCTGCCCGTTCCCGATACGCTGATAACCGGGGTTGACGGGGTGGCGGGTGACGTCACCGACCGCAGCCGACTCGCGCGCGTCCAGACGCCGCAGGCCTTCCGGCTCGGTGCGCTGCGCCGTGCTCACGCGGGTGCCGGCGACGAGGCGGCGACCGACGATGCGCAACTCGTCCGCCGGCTTGGTCATGCTGTGGCAACGGTTCCGGGCGACGCGCGGCTGCACAAATTGACCTATGCCGACGATCTCATCATTCTGTCCGCCCTGCTCGGAGGAGGCAAAGCCGCGATGCGTACAGCCGTCGGCATGGGTTATGACGTTCACCGCCTTGTTCCCGACAAGCCGCTGTGGATCGGCGGGATTGAAATCGCGCATAGCCATGGGCTTGAAGGGCATAGCGATGCCGATGTCGCGCTCCACGCGCTGACCGACGCGATCCTCGGCGCGCTGGCCGATGGCGATATCGGGGACCATTTCCCGCCGAGCGATCCGCAATGGCGCGGGGCGGCGTCATGGCGCTTCCTGGCCTTTGCCGCCGAACGGGTCGCGGCCCGGGGCGGACGGATCGCCCATGTCGATCTGACGATCATCGCCGAAGCGCCGAAAATCGGCCCGCATCGCGCCGCGATCCGCGCGCGCCTGTCCGAAATTCTTGCGATTTCGATTGAAACCATTAGTGTGAAGGCAACAACCACCGAGCGGCTGGGCTTTACGGGCCGCCGCGAAGGGATCGCCGCACAGGCCATCGCGACTTTAGAACTTCCGGAGAATTGAACCTTGCCGTCCGCCGTCGAAACGCGCCAGACCGCGCGCGAAGAAGCCGCCACGTCCGTTCTTGCCGCCAATCGCGCGGCGGGGCGCCGCGTTGCCATCGCCGAAAGCTGCACCGGCGGCATGGTGTCGGTGGCGCTCACTGACATTCCCGGTAGTTCCGATGTCTTCAGCGCCGGATTCATTACCTATTCGGCCGACGCCAAGAAGCGCCAGCTCGACGTCAGTAGCGAAATTCTGGAAACCTTCGGTGAGGTGTCGCTGGCGACCGCCTGGGCGATGGCCGCGGGCGTGCTGGCGAACAGCGATGCCGACGTTGCGGTATCGATCACCGGCATCGCGGGTCCCGGCGGCGGATCGGATAAGAAACCGGTGGGCATCGTCGTGTTTGCGCGCGCGCTGCGCGGCCAGGATCCCGATGATTATTTCACCCAGCGGGTGCAGTTCGATTCGACCGATCGCGCGACGATCCGCCATCACGCGACGATGTTCGCGCTCGACCTGCTTCAGCCCGACAAGGACGCGCTGCGTCCGTCGGAGGATGTCACGCTTCCCGCACCGTAAAGCGCATCGGCGCGCATTTCGAACGCCGCGATCATCTTACGGAGCGCCTTGTCGAACATCTGCCCGGCCAGCGCCTCGAAGACGCGGCTGCGGAACGAGAAATCGACCATGAAGTCGACCTTGCACCCGCCGCCGTCGAGCGGCGTGAAATGCCATTCATTGTTGAGGTGGCGCATCGGGCCGTCGATATAATCGACGACCACCTTGTCGGGCGCGCGCTTGTGGACGCGGCATGAAAAGCTTTCGCGCAATCCCTTGAAGCCGACGATCATGTCGGCCACCGCCTCGCGATCGCTGTCGGCGCGGACACGCAGCGCGACCACCCACGGCAGAAATTCGGGATAGCGCGCGACATCGGTCACGAGCGCGAACATCTGTTCGGCGCTATAGGGCAGCTCGCGCGTTTCGTGATGCCTCGGCAATGCGGCGTCAGTCCGCCTTGGCGCGCGCGAGCTGGGCTTCGCGCGCGGCGCGCATCTTCGCGAAATCGTCGCCCGCATGATAGCTCGACCGCGTCAGCGGCGAAGAAGCGACCTGCAGGAAGCCCTTGGCGCGGGCGATCTGGGCATAGGCATCGAACGCCTGCGGCGTCACGAAGTCGATCACCTTCGTATGCTTGGGGGTCGGCTGGAGATATTGCCCCATCGTCATGAAGTCGATGTCGGCGCTGCGCATGTCGTCCATCACCTGATGCACTTCCATCCGCTCTTCGCCGAGCCCGAGCATGATGCCCGATTTGGTGAAGATCGACGGATCGCGGCGCTTGACGCTTTCGAGCAAGCGGAGCGACGCATAATAGCGCGCGCCGGGACGGATCGTCGGATAGAGCCGCGGAACCGTCTCCAGATTGTGATTGTAGACGTCCGGCCGCGCATCGACGATCGCGGCGACGGCATCGTCGGGCTTGTTGCGGAAATCGGGGGTCAGAATCTCGATCGTCGTCTGCGGCGTTTCGCGGCGCAGCGCCTCGATCACCTTGACGAACTGGCTGGCGCCGCCATCGGGCAAGTCGTCGCGGTCGACCGAGGTGATCACGATATGGGTCAGCCCCATCTTCGCCGCCGCGGCCGCCGTATGTTCGGGTTCGAGCAGATCGACGGGGCGCGGCATGCCGGTCTTGACGTTGCAGAAGGCGCAGGCGCGCGTGCAGGTATCGCCGAGGATCATCACCGTCGCGTGCTTTTTGGTCCAGCATTCGCCGATGTTCGGGCAGGCCGCTTCCTCGCACACCGTATGCAGATTGAGATCGCGCATCAGCTTGCGTGTTTCGGCATAGCCGGGGCTGGTCGGCGCCTTGACGCGAATCCAGTCGGGTTTGCGGGCGCGATCGGACGGTTTTTGCAGCGGAGCGTTCATGGCGCCCACATAGGCGCACACGCACATCTTCTCAACCGTCCATCCTGTGCTAAAGCGCGCGTCATGACTCGCTTTGCAGAACTGATCGACGGCTATCGCCGTTTCCGCGCCACCGGCTGGCAGCAACAGCGCGACCGGTGGGATGAATTGGCCGAGGGCCAGTCGCCGAAGGTGATGGTGATCGCCTGTTCGGACAGCCGCGTCGAACCGTCGCAGATATTCGACACCAATCCGGGCGAGATATTCGTCGTGCGCAATGTCGCCGCGCTCGTCCCGCCCTTTGAAACGACGCCGGGCCGTCACGGCGTATCGGCCGCGCTCGAATTTGCGGTGCAGTTTCTGAAGGTCGAGGAAATTGTCGTGATGGGCCACGGGATGTGCGGCGGCTGCCACGCGGCGCTGCACCGGACGATGGAGGGTGCCGAACCGGGCCGCGGCGGTTTCATCGCCGACTGGATCGCGCTGCTCGACGATGCGAGCGCCGACGTGCGTGCGGCGCATCCCGACTATGACAATCGCGTAGCGGGCCGTGCGATGGAGATGGCGGGGGTGAAGGTCAGCCTCGACAATCTGCGCACCTTCCCGTGCATCGAGGAGAAGGAAAAGCGCGGCACGTTGCGGCTGCGCGGCGCCTTTTTTGCGATCAGCGACGGCGTTCTCCACATTCTCGATGAAAAAACTGGAGAATTTTCGCCCGCCTGACCCCGCCAGGGGTTGCGCTCCCCCGCGCGGGGGTCCAACAGGCGCGCCATGCTCTCCAAGCCCAACCTGCCGCGCTGGATGCGTCTGTGGCAGTTGCGCGCCGGCCGGCGCGCGCGCAGCGAGGTCGTCGATATCCGGCGGCGCGTCGCGATGGTGGGCGGGGCGCTGCTGCTCGGCTTCGTTGCCCTCGTCTTTGCAGCGGCGGGCGACAAGGTTCAGCGGCTGATCTTTCAGATATCGGCGGTCGCCTGGTGGTTGCCGCTGCTCATCACGCCATCGGTATTCGCGCTGATCGTTTGGTTGACCAACCGCTATGTCCCCGACGCGCGCGGGTCGGGCATTCCGCAGATCATCGCGGCGGGTCGCTATCCCGATCAGGCGGCCGACGGCCCGCTGGTGTCGCTCAAGACCGCCTTTGCCAAGCTTGCGCTGACGCTGACGACGCTCGCCGCGGGCGGATCGGTGGGACGCGAGGGGCCGACGGTTCAGGTCAGCGCGGCGATCATGGTCGCGATGCATCGGCTGCTCAAGGTCCGCATTTCCGCCGGGGTGTTCATCGCCGGCGGTGCCGCGGGGGTCGCCGCAGCCTTCAACACGCCGCTCGCCGGGATCGCTTTCGCAATCGAGGAACTCGCATCCGCCTATGAACAGCGCGTCGCGGTGCTGACGATGGGGGCGGTGATGATCGCCGGTCTCGTCAGCCTGTCGGTGGCGGGCGACTATGTCTATTTCGGCGCGATGCGCGAAACGCTCCCCGTGGCCGACGTGCTGTTGATCGCGCCAATCGCGGGGATCGGCGGCGGCCTGGCCGGCGGGCTCTTTGCGCGGATCGTGCTGGCGGCGAGCGACCGGTCCGCCGGCTGGGCGCGCAAGGCGGCGGCGCGCCCGATCCTTTTCGCAGCCGTTTGCGGCCTCGTCGTCGCGGGGGTGAGCATCGCGACCGGCGGCGCGACGTGGGGCACCGGCTACGACGTCACCAAATTCCTGGTCGAAGGCAACCACGGCAAGCTGTGGTTCTTTCCCGCCAAGTTCGTGACCGCGCTCGCCTCGACGTTGAGCGGCGCGCCGGGCGGCATTTTCGCGCCCTCGCTCGCGGTCGGCGCCGGGTTCGGCAATTTGTTGACGCCCGCCTTCCCCGATAGCCCGACCGGCGCGGTGGTGATGATGGGCATGGTCGCCTATTTCGTCGGGGTCGTGCGCGCGCCGCTGACCGCCGTCATCATCCTGATCGAGGCGACCGCCGCGCGCGGCGTGATCCTGTCGCTGTTCGCGACGGCGCTGATCGCCGACTGGACAAGCGCGCAGGTCTGCCCCACCCGCCTCTATCATGGGCTGTCGAAGCGGATGATGCCGACGAAGCAGAAAGCAACAGCGGCGCCATCGGAGGGCTAAATTCCGGGCGCCAGGTGGCGGCTTTGGGGTGGGAAGGCGACCGGCAGCTATGGAATAATCGGACCGCCAAAGCTGACATCACCTTATTGTGACAGCGCAGATTCGTATCTCGCAATCAGATCGGCAAAGTGAAGCTTTGCTCGGGCAATGCACGCTCGGTGCCAATAAGTGAACAGCAATACCGCCACCCCGGCGACAGACGGCCCGACGATCCAATCTGTCTGGCCATCACGAATGGCTAGGCCGACCGCAAATGCCATCAGGGCGGCCACAACCCAAGCCTGAACTGTAAAGAACGGAACGAGTTTCCACCACATAGGGGGAATAGGTCTGCCGCTTCTCGGGTCGAATGTGATGGAATAGAGAGCGCCCATAGCTGCTAATCTCATACCTCGACAATGTCTGCAATGGCGGCCGAACAATTCGCCTTAAGCGGCAACAATTGGTCGTAACCGGCCATTTGCCAGGATGCACGCCCGCCTAGGGAATGGCGTAGGTCACGTTCGCCTGTCCGACCGGCTTGTCGGGATCGTCGGTCCACACGCGGACATCCATCACCGCGAGCCGCTTGCCAAGGCGCAGCATATAGGCGTCGGCCATGACCGGGCCCGGTCGGCACGGGCGCAGGAACTGATAGTTGAGCGCGCTCGTCACCGCCATCGCGACGGGGCCGATATGGGCGAGGACGAGGGCGTAGGCGGCCATATCGGCAAAGCCCATCTGCGTCGGGCCGGAAATCAGCCCGCCGGGGCGCAGCGCCTTGTCGTTGGGATCGATGCGCGCCTGGATATGGCCCGGCGCGGCCGCAACGACATGGCCACGCGACCCCGGTTCGGAGTGGGGGAAGGCTTCGGCCATGAAGGCGTTGAGCGCGTCCGCATCCATGCGGATCGCGCTCGCCGAGATAGGCGCCTCCCCCGCCACGATTTTTAGCGCGACAGCTTCTTGTAGGTCGTCGCGTGCGGGCGCGTCGCTTCGTCGCCGAGGCGGCGGATCTTGTCCTCCTCATAGGCTTCGAAATTGCCTTCGAACCATTCGACGTGGCTGTTGCCCTCGAACGCCAGGATGTGGGTCGCCAGACGGTCGAGGAAGAAGCGGTCGTGGCTGATGACCACGGCGCAGCCGGCGAAATTTTCGAGCGCTTCTTCAAGCGCCGCGAGCGTTTCGGTGTCGAGGTCGTTGGTCGGTTCGTCGAGCAGAAGGACGTTGCCGCCCTCCTTCAGCATCTTGGCCATATGAACGCGGTTGCGTTCGCCGCCCGACAACATGCCGACCTTCTTCTGCTGGTCGCCGCCCTTGAAGTTGAAGGCGCCGACATAGGCGCGGGTCTGCATCTGATGCTTGCCGATCGTCATCAGTTCGTGCCCGCCCGAGATTTCTTCCCAGACATTCTTATTGGGGTCGAGCGCATCGCGGCTCTGGTCGACATAGCCGAGGCGCACGGTGTCACCGATCACGACCTCGCCGCTGTCGGGGGTTTCCTGACCCGTGATGAGCTTGAACAGCGTCGACTTACCCGCGCCGTTCGGCCCGATGACGCCGACGATGCCGCCCGGCGGCAGGGTGAAGGACAGATCTTCGAACAATAGCTTGTCGCCATAGGCCTTGGAGACATTGTGAACCTCGATCACCTTGCCGCCCAGACGTTCGGGCACCTGAATGACGATCTGCGCCTTGCCGGGGGTGCGGTTCTCCTGCGCTTCAACGAGCTGGTCGAAGCTCTTGATACGTGCCTTCGACTTGGCCTGGCGTGCCTTGGGCGACTGCCGGATCCATTCGAGTTCGTCCCGGATCGCCTTCTGGCGGCCCGCTTCCTCGCGCGATTCCTGTTCGAGGCGCTTCGCCTTCTTTTCCAGATAGGTCGAATAATTGCCCTCATAGGGGAAATAGCGACCGCGATCGAGTTCGAGGATCCAGTTCACGACATTGTCGAGGAAGTAGCGATCGTGGGTGACGAGGATGACGTTGCCCGGATAATCAACGAGATGCTTTTCGAGCCAGGCAACGCTTTCGGCGTCGAGGTGGTTGGTCGGTTCGTCGAGCAGCAGGATCGATGGCTTTTCGAGCAGCAGGCGCGTCAGCGCAATACGGCGCTTTTCACCGCCCGACAGGCTTTCGACGCCCCAGTCGCCCGGCGGACAACGCAGGGCTTCCATCGCGATTTCAAGCTGGTTGTCGAGCGTCCAGCCGTCGACCGCGTCGATCTTTTCCTGCAACTCGCCCATTTCGGTCATCAGCGCGTCGAAATCGGCATCCTCGGGCGGATCGGCCATCAGCGCGCTGATCTCGTTGAAGCGGTCGAGCATGTCGGCGACGGGGCGGACGCCGTCCATGACATTTTCCTTCACCGTCTTCGTCGGATCGAGTTCGGGTTCCTGCGCCAGATAGCCGAGGGTAATCCCCTCGCCCGGCCACGCTTCGCCGGTGAAATCGGTATCGATGCCCGCCATGACTTTCATCAGCGTCGACTTGCCGGTGCCGTTGGGCCCGACGATGCCGATCTTCGCATCCGAATAGAATTGCAAATTGATGCCGTTGAGCACCGGCTTTTGCGCGCCGGGATAGGTCTTGGTCAGACCCTTCATCACGAAACTATATTGGGCGGCCATGAAATGCTCCGAAACTGGCTGAGCCGCGCAGCGCGCGGCCGGAAGAGAATGAGGTCGCGGGCCGGTTAGCGAATGGGCGCGCGCTTGGCAATCGACGCTTGCGGCAGGGCGTATTGGCTGGTTAGGACAGAGGCATGACACATCGCCGCACAATCGCTCGCCTGACCGGCCTCGCCGCCTGTCTTTTGTCCACCGCCGCCTTTGCCGCGCCGAGCGCCGTCGAGATGGCGCAAACGGGCGAAGACCCGGCGCTCAAGATCACCGAAGACCTTACGACCGAGATCGGACCGCGCATGGCGGGGACCGAAGCCGAGACCGCTGCCCGTAAATGGGCGGTCGAACGGCTGCGTTCAATGGGCTTCGCCAATGTTCGTGAAGAAGCCTATACCATGCCGGTCTGGGTCCGCGGCGCCGAGACGGCCGAACTCACCGGACCGTTCCACCCCCAGAAGCTCGCGATCGCCGCGCTGGGCAACAGCGGCTCGACCGGAGCCGACGGCATCGAGGGCGACATCGCCTATTTCCCGAGCTTCGACGCGCTGAAGGCCGCGCCCGATGCCGCGGTCAAAGGCAAGATCGTCTTCATCGACAACCAGATGAAGGCGGCGCAGGACGGCAGCGGCTATGGCTATTTCGGACGCGGGCGCTTCGTCGGGCCAAACGCGGCCGCCAAAAAGGGCGCCATCGCCATCGTCATCCGATCGATCGGCACCGACAGCCATCGCAATCCGCATACCGGCGTGACCAATTTCGAAGCCGGTGTCACGCCGATCCCCGCGGGTGCCATCTCCAATCCCGACGCCGACCTGCTGGTCCGGCAGTGGCAGCACGGCAAGCCGCTGGGCCTGAAGCTGTTGCTGACCCCGAAAACGCTGGGCGACCAGCCGTCGGGCAATGTCATCGCCGAAGTCCCTGGCAGCGATCCCAAGGCGAGCCCGGTCATCATCGCCTGCCATCTCGACAGCTGGGATCTCGGCACCGGCGCGATCGACGATGCGGCGGGCTGCGGCATCATAACGGCCGCGGCGAAGCATATCATGGCCGCGGGGCAGCCGCGGCGGACGATCCGCATCCTGTGGGCCGGTGCCGAAGAAGTCGGCGTGTTCGGCGGCAAGGCCTATTTCGATGCCCATGGCAAGGAACGCCACGCGGTCGCCATGGAGTCGGATTTCGGTGCAGACCGCGTCTGGCGCGTCGATTTCAAGCTGCCCGAGGGCGCAGCCGGGCTTGCCGACCGCATCGCCGCGGCACTCGCGCCTTATGGAATCACCCGCGGAAAGCAGCCTGCGGGTGGCGGCGCCGATGTCGGCGCCCTGATCGAGTCGGGGGTGCCGACCATCGACCTGCAACAAGATGGGACACGCTATTTCGATATTCACCACACGCCCGATGACACGTTCGACAAGGTGGATCCCGCGCAAATCCGCCAAAATGTGGTCGCCTGGACGGTCACGATCGGGCTGCTTGCAAATAGCGCCGATGCCGAGCTACCATGACGGACAGCGCGGGGTAATCAGAACAGGGCGCGCCTGCCATCTCAATTATTTTTGTTGACGATTGGTACGGAACGTCTAAATCCCGCCGCTCGCGGGACGGGAAAGTTTCCCCAGCGCGGAATGGCATTTTAGGGAGCCCACACATCATGAAGAAGTTTGCTGCTATCGCTGTTGCTGCCAGCATGTTCGCCCTCGCCGCTTGCGGTGAAAAGGCTGCTGAAGAAGCGACCACCGAAGCTCCGGCTGCTGACACCGCCGCTGAAGCTGGTGCGGACACCGCCGCTATGGCTGCTGACTCGGCTGCTGCTGCTGCCGATACGGCTGCTATGGCTGCTGACACCGCCGCTGCCGCTGCTGACTCGGCTGCGACCGCTGCCACGGCAGAAGAAAAGAAGTAAGTCACAGCCCTTCGGGGCAATGACCGAAACAAAGGGCGGTCTTCCTTCGGGAAGGCCGCCTTTTTCTTTGCGCGCTGCTTTTTCACCTCTGTCAGCCTGGGTGCGCGCACAGCTCAGTTGACCACGCCCTCGATGCTCAGCGTGAAGCTGGTGGGCGTGCCGGTCGATCCCGCCATGCTGCCCTGCGGCCGCAGGCAGACATAGCGGACCGCGGGGTCGTAGGTGGCGACCGGCGAATAGGTGCAGGCGGCAAAGCTGGCCGGCGCGGTTGCAGCATTGGAATAGCGGATATCGCTCGCGGCGCTGAAGCTGAGCGCGCTCGTCGGCGATCCCTGGGTGAAGACCGGCGATGCCGCGGTCCCGACGCTGATCTGCGCCGGCAAGCTGTCGACGATGAACACGCTGTTGCTGTCGGTCGCGGTCGGTCCGCTGTTCTGAACCGTGAAGCTGTACCGCACGACCGCCCCCGGTATCGCTTTCGGGTTCGTCGTGCCGTTGACCGGATCCGACACCAGCGTCGAGCTTTTGGCGATTGCCAGCGTGGCGTTCGATCCGCGCTTGGTATTGGTGATGACGCAAGCGATCACATCGCCCATTTGCGGCGTCACGCTGCCGCCCGGACTTGTCGGCAGAGGCGTCGACGAGGCGGCGGCATTGGTGCAGTTCATCGTCGCCGTATACTGGCCCAGCGTCGTCGTCCCTGCGGCCGCTTCCGACAGGCTGTACGCCGTGCCGGCGCTGAGCTGCACCTGCGGCGTCGAACCATTCGACACGGTCGCCCCGCTGCCCGTCGTGGTGGTGGTGCCGACCACCGTGGCACCCTGCGCGATCGTCAAGGTGAACTGGTCGCCGCTGAACTGACGGCCGGACGCTGCCAGAGCCTTGGTCAATGTCAGATGCGGATAAGGCGTCTCGGTAAAGGTGCATTGCACCGCATCGCCGAACTGGAGCGATCCGAAATTATAGGCGGTGGTGACGACATTGGTCGGCAGCGGCGTGCTCGAACCGGTTGCCGTATTGGTGCAGGTCAGCGCCGAGCGATAATGCGACAGGCTGTTGACGCTGCCGGCGGCCATCGTCTGGTTCAGCGTCAGCGGGATCGCCGCCGAGCTCGACAGCGCGGCCGAGGTAAAGGGACCGAGGCCGGTGCCGCTCGACGTCCCCGTTGCCAGCGTCGATCCCGTTCCCGTCGTGTTGACCGAAAAGGTGAACTGGTCGGCCGGGTTGGCGCGTGCGCCCGAAATCTGCGTGTTCAGCCGGATCGAGGCGAAGCGCACCGCGAACATCGCGCCTTGCAGCCCCCCGCCCACCAAAGTCGTCGTTACCGACGTCGGCGATGTCGACCCCATGATATAGGCGCCCACGGTTCCCGCAGCGCCCGTTTCGGTGAAGCTGTTCGTTCCCGTCCCGGTCGTCGTCGGATAGGTGCTGCCGCTGATCGGCCCGGCGCGATCGAGCTCCTGCCAATTGCCGCCATTGGTCTGGAATCGCAGCGATTCGCCTTCGTTGCTCGACTCGCCGTCGGCGGCGACAAACATATAGGCGCTGATCGTCCCGGCTGCGGGCGGCGTCAGCGCGATGCTGCTGATCGCGATGGTCGTTGTCCCGGCCGCGGTCTGATACATGATCGGACGCCCGGCGATGCCAAGAAAAGCCGTATTGCCGACCGCACTGCCCGACCAGGACGGCGATGTAGCGGCGGTCATCGCCGCTCCCGACACCTTGAGATTGAAGCTCATCACCGTGCCGTCGGACAGGGTGAAGGAAAAATTCTGTCCGGACGCCGATCGCGCCGTCGTTTCGCTGTAACCGGTAAAGTCGAGCCAGCAATAGGTCTGCCAATCGGCAGGCCCGGTCGATCCCTGAGCGGTCGCGTAATAGCAATTGGCCGCCATTGCGGGACTTGCAGCGCACAGCGCCGCAAACAGCGCCGCCAGCGCCGCGAACAGTTTCTTCAGACGGCCGCCGGTCATCTCGATATCTGGTCCCTATCTCGACCCGCGAGCATAGAGAGGATTGTTTAGCAGCGGGTTAAGCATGGCCGCGCGCAGCCAGAGGGGGCGCTGCGGTGAAGCATTGGTCGGGGAGACAGGATTCGAACCTGCGACATCCTGCTCCCAAAGCAGGCGCGCTACCGGGCTGCGCTACTCCCCGACCGTGGAAGGCGCCTTAGACAGGCTTGGAGCGCAAGTCTATCCCGCTGACGTCGCGATCAACCGCGCATAGAAATCGATCATGCGTTTGAAGCTGTCGATCGCCATATGCTCGTTGGTGCCGTGGATCATTGCCGATTCCTTCAGCGTGAAATGCATCGGCATGAAGCGATAGACGTCCTCGGACACGCCCTCCATGCTGCGGCTGTCGGTGCCGCCGACGACGAGCATCGGGCTGAGCACCGCCTCGGGCGCGTCGGCGCGTGCCGCTGCAGCGATCCACTTCCAGCCCTGCGACGTTGACGAAGAGATGCGCGACGGTTCGCGCGGCGGCTTGACCCAGGCGAGATCGACCTTGGCATCGCCCACCGCCGCCTTCGCGCGCGCCATGATGTCCGACGACCGGTTCCACGGCGCGATGCGATAGTTGATGAGCGCATTGGCCGATTGCGGCAGTACGTTCTCCTTGGGGCTGCCCTCGAGCATCGTCGGCGCGATCGTGGTGTGAAACGCCGCCGCGGTCGACGGCGAGCCGGTGAGCTGGCGCTTGAGTATCGGCCCGAACAGCCACTGGTTGGCGACCGCCATCTTGGTAACGCCGCCTTTCTTCGCGGCGAGCACTTCGATCATCGAGGCACCGGGGCCGCGCACCTCCATCGGAAAGGGATCGCCGGTAATGTCGAGGATCGCCTTGGCCAGCGTTTCGACCCCGGTTTGGGCCGGCGGCATCGAGCTATGCCCACCGGGGGCATTGGCCGTGACCTTCAGCGTGCCATAGCCCTTTTCGCCGACGCCGATCAGGATGGCCGGGCCGTTGATGACCGGCGTGTCGGTGAGCACGATGCTGCCTTCGTCTATAGTGAAGATCGCCTTGACGCCCTTCGCCTTGAGCTGCGCCGCCGCGGTGATGGCACCCGATCCACCCGCCTCCTCGTCGTGGCCGGAGATGAGGTAGATGCTGCGCTTCGGCTTGAAACCCTGCACTGCCAGCGCCTCGATCGCCTCGAACAGGCCGACGAGCGATCCCTTGTCGTCGACGGTGCCGCGGCCCCATACCGCGTTATCGGCAATCGTCCCCGCGAAGGGCGGATATTTCCAGTCCTTCTCGGTCCCCGGGGTCACCGGCACGACATCCTGATGCGCCATGACGATGATCGGCGCCGCGGCGGGATCGCTGCCCTGCCATTGGTAGATCAACGTCTTGTTCGGCAGGATGGTGCGGGTCATCGCCGCATGGGCCGCCGGATAGCTCGCCGCGAGCCAGCCGTGCAGCCGGTCCCACTGCGCCCCGTCGTTGTCGGCGGCATCCTGATGCGAGACGGTCGGAATCTGTGCCGCTTCGCTGAGGTGCCGGACGGCGGCCTGCAGGTCGTACGTAGGCGCGGGCGCGAGCGTCACGTCGCTGCCGTCGGCGATGTCCTTGGGCGCAAAGGTCGCGGTTCGCACGCCGACGACAGCCCCGACCGCCACGATGACCGCCAGCCCGCCGAGCAGGATCGTCTTCTTGCTTGCCATGTCCCTCTCCCTTTCAACTCGGCCCAATGGACAGCGACCGGTTGCAATTTGCAAGGGAAATGGTGGGCCCGGCAGGACTCGAACCCGCAACCTAGCCGTTATGAGCGGCCAGCTCTAACCATTGAGCTACAGGCCCCCGAGAGGGATCAGCGGGCGATAGCCGAGCGCGTCGCCATTGCCAATATGCCGTCGGTATCGATTGCGGCGATGCTGCGCCGCGCCAGATGGTCGAGCACCACGTCCCACCAGCGGTAGAAGAGGTCCAAGTCCGCGTCGCTGCGCACATAGGGCGTGTTTCCCGGTTGCAGCGAGGGCGAGTGAAACGAAAAGTTGAGGATGGGCAGGCTTTGCTCGATCGCGATGTCGATTGCGCGGCACGCCTTGTCGGCGGGAATTCCTTCGGGCGTCAGCGCGATGCGTTCGACGAGCCCCAGGCGCGCGAGCGCGGCGCCGGCGCGCAGGCCATCGCGCGCCACCCGGTGATAGACCGGCGGACCGAGACGGCCGAGCGCGCCCCCGAAGACGGTTGTGACGGGGACTTCCAGAATGGCATCGCTCCCCTGCCCCACCCACCAGGGCCGCAGCGGCGCGCAGCGATAGTCGGGACCATGGCCGGGACGATAGTCGAAGCCCGACCGGACCGAGGTGTCGAGCCGAAAGCCGAGATCGGCGAGCATCGCGGCGCTGCTGCGTCCCAGCCCGTAACGCCCCGCACGATAGGCGAGCGGCGCGGTGCCGAACCGGTCGCGGATGCCATCGCGGAGCGTTTGCATCTTGGCGCGCTGCAATGTTTCGGGGAGATTGCCGGTGTAACTGTTGCGATCGTTCACCGCCTCGTCGAACGGCGGCGTTACCCAGGGATGGAGTTGGGCGCCGATGTCGCAGCGGCCTGACGCCAGCGCCGGTGCTAGAATGGCGACCGCCCGGTCGTCCTGCACGATCGGCCAGTCGACGAGATAGATGGGACGCACCCCGGCCCGTTCGAAATAGGATTGGCAGGCGGACAGCGCGGGGACCGAATCGAGCCGGAAATCGGTCCGAGAAAATGGTCCGTTCCAGTCAAAATCTTCCTCGGTATCGATCGTCACCCAAAAGCGCGGCGCCTCACCGTCCTTGAGTGCAATTTGACCGGATTCCGGAGGATAGGCCTGAATATTGGCCGCAGAACCCACCTTATTCCCCTTTACCCCGCCCCTATGCGGTTCGGCTATTCGCCGTGTTGGGCACCTAGTTCGGTGTCGGCCCTTGGGTTGGCCGAGGGAAGATACAAGGTCAAGGCATTATGACCGATATCGAGTCGTCCCCCGGCGCCGCGCGCCAGGCTGTCGACCAGTCGCAACGAAAAGCCGAGGCTGAGGATCGCGGCGCCGGGCGCCTCGCCTTCGGGGCTGAAGCCCGGATCAAGCAGATCGGCCGCCGATGCGAAGCGGATCGCGGCGGGACGCACGATGCGCAGTTGCAGCATGTCATCGGGACCGGCCTCCGCAACCAGTTGCCCGACAAGCGTCGTACCGGCTTCGCAAATATCGACGAGTGCGGTGAGCAGTCGGCCAACCATCCGCCGCGAATTGGCATCGTCGGCATGGGCCAGGAAGGGGCCGCCGACGCGCGAAATGCTGAGATCGATCCGCTGGTCGGCCAGCAGCGGCGCGAGGTCGCCTTCGATCTGCGCCATCACCGTCGCAAGGTCGGCGACCTCGTCGCTCGCCTTCGTCTCAACGACGCCTGTCGAACGTGCCGCGACGTCAAGATCGTCGATGATGTCCTGAACCGCGCCCGCGTCGGCGATGATCGAATCGGCCATCTTGCGATAGGCGCCGCTGACCGGACCGAACATCTGTCCCGAAATAATCTGGGCAAAGCCCGAGATCGCATTGAGCGGGCTGCGCAGTTCATGGATCAACTGCCGGATAGAGTCGCCCGAATCGCTCGATTCCGGGCGGCCATAAGGCAATTCATTGTGCTGCGGCCGCCGAGCGGTGCCGCGATAGCCGCAAAACTGGCCGGTCGCGGGATCGAACCAGGGCAATGCCGAAAAGCGCCATTCGCCGGCGTCAGCTGCCGACCCTTCAAGGATCATACGGGCGTTGACGATTTCGGCACGCTGGCGAAACGCGCCCACTGCGGCGCCATCGGTCCCTGGCTCGCCGCCCAAGGCGCTCTCGGCGATCGACAGACCGATCGCCGCGCCGCGGGTTATTCCGTCGACCCAGCGGATCACGCCGTCGGGTCCGGTTTCGAACAGGAAGCTCGTGCGCGGCCGTGCCGGAGCGGGCTTGCTGCGCGACGACTGATATTTGTCAATCCGCCGTACCAGTTCGCTGATCTGGCTCGCAGGTGCCTCGTCGACGACGTCCGATGCTGCGACGTCGGCGGCCGCGAGGGCGGGTTGCGGCAGTGCGACCGATCCCGCGCCCAGGCTGTCCAGCGCGCGGCGCACGCTCACGGGCAGATCGCTGCGCCCGGCGAGGATCGAACGCGCGGTGGCGGCGGTCGTCGGCAGCATCGCCAACCAGTCCGCCTCCGCCAGCCGCGCGCGGCGTAGCATCGTCGCGGAGACGGCCGGAACGTCATTCGCGTAAAAAGCGACCAGCGGCGCAAAGCGCCCGTGGCGGGCCACCGCAACGGCGCAATCGCGCCGCACCTTTTCAGGCACATCGCGGCGCAGCACCGCGAGCGCGTGGAAGGCGCGACGTATATCGGTCGTATCCAGTTGATTGCCGCGCTGCGCCAGAATATCGGTGAGCTGGCGCCACGCGGCGGTGCTCGCACGGCGGTCCGCCGGCGCTTGCCGCAAGATGGTCGCGATCATCGAGTCAGCGGTCACGCGAGGCCAGCCCATTCCCGTTTTGTTGGTTAGCGGAAGCTTAGCGGCTAGCGTGAATCAATCGCTCACGAAAGAGGGTAAGGGCACCACGTCACATTGTGGGACAATTGCAATCGCCTGAAATAATATTATGGTGAGGGCAATCGGGGAAAGCGGATGTTTCAATGATGGCAAGCCAGAAGTTCGATCAAATTGATTTGCAGATCCTCAACGAGCTGCAGAAAAACGGGCGGATAACCAATGTGGAATTGGCACAGCAGGTGGGGCTGACGGCTCCCCCGTGCCTGCGCCGCGTCCGCGCGCTGGAGGAGTCGGGCGTGATACGATCCTATCACGCCGATCTCGATGCCGCGAAGCTGGGTTACGGGATCACCGTCTTCGCGATGGTCAGCCTGCGCAGTCAGGCCGAATCCGACCTCAAGGCGTTCGAGGATTATGTCGGCGGACTGGCCGAAGTGCGCGAATGTTACATGCTCAACGGCGAAATCGACTTCCTGCTGAAGGTCGTCGCGCGCGACTTGCAGAGCTTTCAGTCGTTCCTGACGGCGCATCTCACCTCGGCACCGAATGTCACGAGCGTGAAGACGTCGCTTACGATTCGCACCGCCAAACAACTCGCCGGCATCCCGGTCGAGCCATAATCGCGACGCGCACGAAAAGGGGCGCCCTCCCCAGCGGGAGGGCGCCCCTTTTTATGTCCGATCAGTTCGCCGGTGCGGCGGCGGGAGCCGCTGCTGCGGCTGCAGCGGGCGCTTTGGCCGAGAGGTGGATGGTCCACAGATTCGCGAGACGCGCCCGGTCACCCTGCACCTTCGCGAAGCTGGCGATCGCCGCATCCTTCTGTCCCGCGAGAGCCTGCGCCACGCCGAGGCGATATTGCGCAAGCGGGTCGCCGCCGGCAGCCGCCTTTTCATACAGCGAGATCGCGGTCGCATAGTCGCCGATGCCGACAAGGCCGTCGGCGGTCTGGCGCGCCAGCTTGGGGTTCGCCGCGGTTGCGGCCTTGGCCGCGTCCGCCTTGAGCGCGACGGCGTCGGCCTTGGCCCGCGGTTCCTGCGATTCGAGGATCGTGTTGAAACGCTCGTCGGACGTCTGGATGACGTTCGCAGCCTGACCTTCCTTGATCACGGCAACCGCTTCACTCGGATAGCCCGCCTCGGTCGCCAGCGCGGCATATTCAAGATATTCGGGACGCTGCGTCATCGACTTGGTTGCACGCATCAGGCGGAACGTGTCGAGGTTCATGACCTTGTCGCTCGCTTCCTGCTGCAGCAAGATGAAAAGCGTGTTCCGCCAAATCACCGGCTGCGGATAGTCCTCCAGGCGCATCGCCAGCATATCGAGCAGTTCGCCATTGCGCTTCGCCGCCTGCAAGGCGCCTGCCGGACGAACATAAAGTTCTTCCGACGGCACACGGCCCGCGGCACGCGCCGCAGCGATCGCTTCCTTCGCAACAGCAAGCCCCTGATCGACCTGGTTCAGCTTGAGATAGCTGTCCATCAGAAGAACCGGCAGGCCCTGCTCGGTCGAACCGGCGGCCTTTGCGGCTTCCAGACGCTTGACGGCCTTCGCATAATCCTTGTCGCCATAGGCGAAATTGCCCGAGAAGAAATTATAGGCGGCCAGGCTTTCCGGCGGCGTCAGGCCCGATTCGAGCATGCCGTCGAGCGCCTTGCCCTGGATCGCCTTGTCGCTCTTGCCGATTCCGAGCTGGAGTTCGTAGAAAGATACGAGATATTTGTCGTCGGGGCTTGTCGCGCTCGCCTGCCCTTCGGCCAATGCGGCTTCGAGGGCCGCCATGTCCTTTGCCTTCGCCGCCTCGGTCAGCTTCTTGAGCGCAGGGCTGAATTCCTTGCTGGGCTTGAGCTGCGCGCCCTTCTCCTCTTCTTCCTTTTTCGGCTTTTCCTTCGCGGCGGCGGGCGCGGCGACAATCAGGGCGCAGCCGAGGACGGCGGCAACGGCGGTTGCGGACGTCTGGCGGAAACGCTTGAACATCGAAATCTCTCCTTTGTATCGGCCGCCGGTTTCCCGCACGAACAGGTCCGGCCACGTTCAGCAACGCGGCTAGCCCCGTCGCGTTGCCATGGCAAGACGAGCACGGTCGATATTTCCAATGGAGATTGCCGCCTGAACGGCGTTTGAACCCGAAACCGGGTCAGCCGATGGCGTCGATGGCGGCGTTGATATCGCGCAGCACTGCCGGATCGCCCGGGACCCCGGCCATCGCGCCTTCCGCTAGCTCGATCAGCGAGATGACCCCGAAGGTCGCGGCGAGGCTCTTGAGCCGCAGCGCCGCCATATGCCAGTTGGCATCGCAGCGCGACCGGCGCATCAGGTCGGCAAGCTCGCGGGCGCTGTCGGCAAAAACGGCGCGCAGATCCATCGCCATCGCCGCATCGTCGCCGATGGCCGAAGAGAGAAAGCGATCGAGAGGGCCGCTGTCGAACGACATTCCACAGCCTTGACAGCCCATGGTTAAGTTTCCGTTTCATGGCGGGCATTTGATGCTAAGATGGCCTGATGACGGGGGAAAAGAAAATCGTCGGTCTGTGGCGGGAGTCCGCGGCAAACCGGGAGAATGAGCAGCCGGCGCAGACCGATGCACCGGCGAGTGAAGCCGCGTCCGCCCTCGAAGCCGAGGTTCCGGTCGAGCGCGAATGGCTCGATATGACGCCGCTCGCGACCGATGACGACGATATGCCCGATCCGCAGAGCGGCGCGTGGCGCGACCGGCTGATGCCGACGCTGTTGGTAATCATCGGCCTCGGCTGGTGTCTGTTCGCCCTGTTTACCGCGACGAAGGGTTTTGCGCGTCCGGTCGCGCTCGATCAATGGCCGGCGCTTGTCGCGACCCTGTCGATGCCGCTCGTTTTGCTGACTCTGCTCTGGATGGCGTTGCTGCGGTCGAGCCGGTCCGAACAGGCGCGCTTTGCTCGCCTCGCCGCGGCGCTGCGCCATGAAAATGATGCGCTTGCGCAATCGATGGCGGTGCTTAGCGAGAAACTCGGCGAGGCTCAGCGTCAGCTTTCCGAACAGGCGCGCAATGTTCAGCAGCTGGGCGTCGATGCCGTGCTCCGGCTCAACGACAGCAGCGACAAGCTCGCAACCAATGCGTCGGTCATCGCCAATGCCCACGATCAGCTCGCGCGATCGGGCGACGTCGCGATGCAGCGCATGGACGGCCTGCTCGCCGGGCTGCCGCGCATCGACGATGTGGCGCAGCGGCTCGCGGTCAATTTCCGCGAAGCGGGGCTCGTCGCACATCAGCAGGGCGCGAATCTTGAAGCCAAGCTCGCCGAACTCGGCGAAGAGGCGGCCAAGGCCGCGCGGACCGGCGAAGCCGCCGCAGCGGGCCTCCACGAAGCGCTCGGCGCGCTGCAACAGCAGACGCAGGAAACCGAATCGGGGCTGATTGCCGCGGCGTCGCAAGTCACCGACGCGCATGGCGTCGCGCTGGCCCAAATCACCCAATCCTCGGCCTCGATCCGCGATACGCTACAGACGACGGTCGATAATCTGGGCGCGCGCCTCGATACCACCTGGCAGCAATATCGCGACCGGGTCGATGCCGCCGCAGACCAGATGGATGCACGTCTTGCGTCGGCAGAAGCAGCCGGCGCGGCGCTTGGCGACCAGCTCGCGGCGCATGGCACGGCGAGCGAGGAACTGGCGGCGCGGATTACGGCGCATGTCACCGAAACGCGGCAGCAGCTCGAGGTGCTCGATGTCAGCGTATCGGCCAGCACCGGTGTCATCGGTCGCGCGATCGACGATACCAAGGCCCAACTGGGCGCCTTCATCGCCGATGTGCAGACCGGCAATAATTCGGCGCATCAGCTTATCACTCACGCCGAGTCGCTGTTGCTCGCGCTCGATGCGGTGACGCGCGAACTCGACGAAACGCTGCCGAATGCGCTCGACCGCATGGCCTCGCACGGCAAGGCGACCCAAGGTGCGCTCGGGCAGATCAAGCCGCTGCTCGAAGCCTCCGAACTTGTCGCGCAATCGACCTTGTCACACGTCAACGCAGTCAAATCGACGTTGCAGGCGAATGAAGCCAAGATGGCCGAGCATGGCGAAAGCCAACAGGCGCTGACCGACCGGGTCAACGCAGCGCTTGCCGACGCCGATGCGGCCTTGGCCCGGCTGCGTGCGGGGGCGGACGATTTTGCCGATCAGGGCGGCGCGCGCATGATCGCTACCCTCGCCGAAGTTAAGTCCACCGCCGAATCCGCAGCCGACGAAGCGCGGCAGACGCTCGAGCGACTGGTCGGGAATGCCCGCGATGCGATGCAGGCGACCGCGACCGAGGCCATCGACGCGGCGTTCAAGACCGAAGTGACGGCGCAGCTCAAGGCGGTCGAGGATGCCTCGCAGCGCGCGGTGGAAGCGGCGAATGGCGCCGCCGATCGGCTCATGCGCCAGCTCATTACGATCATGGACACCAGCGCCAGCGTCGAACAGCGCGTCGCCGAAGCCGAGCAGGCCATCGCCGCATCGGACCGGGATTCGCTCGCAAAGCAGGTCGGTATCCTCACCGAAGCGCTCAAATCTAGCGCGATCGATATTACCAAGGTGATGTCGAGCGAGGTCAGCGACGCCGCGTGGGACGCCTATCTGAAGGGAGACCGCGGCATCTTCGCGCGGCGCGCGGTGAAGCTGCTCGACAACAGCGAAACCAAGGAAATTCTGCGCCTCTACCAGAATGACGATGGTTTCCACGCAGCAGTCAATCAGTTCATCCATGACTTCGAAGCGATGCTGCGCCTGCTGATCGGCGCGCGCGACGGATCCGCGATCAGCGTGACGCTGCTGTCGTCGGACATCGGCAAGCTTTACGTGGCACTGGCACAGGCGATCGACCGCCTGCGGAGCTGATTGCGGAACCGGGGCGCGCGGCAGTGGATGGGCCTGCTACGACCGATTTTGGTCGTCATTCCAAGGTACCAACGATCCTAATAGCCGTCGTTAGTTTTCCCAAACATCTCCCTTTAGCCCGTGATTTTCTTCGAAAATTTCAATTATCGACTGAGCATCTCCGGGTGTCGCGGCGGTCAAATCCTCCAGAGCGACACTGACCCCATCTGGGCTGATGATCCGATTAGTGACTCGCAAAACTCCGGTGAATGGGTGGGTGTCGCAGAAGGCTTCGACCGACCTTGTAATCCGGAATGACAATACATCGCCGACCTGAGGAATCAGGGGTAAGCGCATGCTGCCTGAGATCATGCCAAACGCGGCGTTCGTGGTGAACAGTGATATGTCTAGATGAACGTCAAACACGGTCTGGCTCCGAAGCGGCTCGGTAGGGGCATAGGCAATCAGTCTTAACGTCCCCTTTGCACCGATCTAAGGCCGAAAGCCGCCTTTCTGCTCTCCACCCCAAACCGGCCCTTCGACCCGAAGCCGCTGCCCGCGTCGCGTCAGGCGCGGCCGCTCAGGACGTCAGGGTTTGTCCAGCCGTTGATATAGGCGACATAGAAGAGGCCGAAGGCGATCGTGGCGACGATCGTGATCTGGATCAGAATGCGCAGCGGGTGGAAGCGCGCGGGTGCGCCCGGTTCCTGGCCATCGATCAAGGGCACGGCATCATCTTCGGCACGGCGGCCGTGGAAGGGCAGTACGAAGAAGGTGCTGAACGCCCAGATAAGCAGGTAGATGGCGAGCGCCGAGGTCCATTTCATCGGTCAGATATCCAGAATCAGCACATCGACGATCGGCTTTTTGCCGGTCCAGTCGGTTGCGATGCGCCGGACGCCAAGACGGATCGCTTCCTTGAGGGCGTCGCGGTCGCGCGCCGGGGATTTGGCTGCCTTTTCTGCAGCGGCGTTCATTTCGTCGAGAAAGACCTCGCGCTCGTCCTCGACCGGTACGCCGCGATACTGGATCGCACTGTCCGCGAATTTGCCCTTGGACAGCACGACCGCGACCGAAATCTGGCCGTAGAAGGACAATTTGCGCCGCTCATTGATCGTTTCGCCATCGGCGGGCAGGATCACGTCGCCGTCGAGGATCAGTCGGCCCGAGCGCACGCGCTCGAGGATACGAGCGGAACCGGGGGCCAAGCGCACCAGATCGCCATTTTCCTGCACCAGCGCGTCGGGGACGCGTTGTTCGAGAGCGAAGCGCGCCTGTTCGTGCATATGGCGGATCTCGCCATGCACCGGGACGATCAGCCTGGGGCGCAGCCAGCCATAAAGCGCCGCAAGTTCCGGCTGCCCCGGATGGCCGCTGACGTGAATATGCGCCTGCTTTTCGGTCACGGTCAGAATGTCGCGCGCGGCGAGCTGGTTCATGATCCGTCCGATCGCAATCTCGTTGCCGGGGATCTGCTTCGACGAAAAGACGACCGTATCGCCCGCCTCGAGCTTGATCTGGTGAATCCCTTCGGCGATGCGCGCGAGCGCGGCGCGTGGTTCGCCCTGCCCGCCCGTCGCGACGATCATCACCTTGTCGCGCGGCAGCCGCATCGCTTCGTCGAAGTCGACCGTCGCCGGGAAATCCTTGAGATACCCCGCGGTGCGTGCAACGCCCAAAATGCGATCGAGCGACCGCCCCGCGACGCACAGGGTGCGCCCGGTGGCTTTCGCGACCTGCCCCAGCGTGTCGAGACGCGCCGCGTTGGAGGCGAATGTGGTGACGACCACCCTGCCCTTTGCCGCGCCGACGGCGGCGAGCAGCCCGTCGCGTACACCGCCTTCGGTGCCCGACGCCTGCGCATTGAAGGCATTGGTCGAATCGCAGACGAGCACATCGACGCCTTCATCGCCCACCGCGGTCAGCGCTGCCGCGCTCGACGGGGTGCCGATGACCGGATCGTCGTCGAGCTTCCAGTCGCCGGTGTGGAAGACGCGGCCGTAGGGTGTGTCGATCACCGCCGCGCTCATCTCGAGGATCGAGTGGGCGAGCGGCATCAGGCGGATGCCGAACGGGCCGATGCGGAACTGCGCATCGATATCGACAACCTTCAGCTCGACCTCTTTCTCCAGCCCTTCCTCGGCGAGCTTGTGCGCGATCAGGCCGGCGGTGAAGCGATTGGCATAGAGCGGCACGCCAAGGTCGGCGGCGAGATAGGGAATCGCGCCGATATGATCCTCATGCCCGTGGGTCAGGATGATGCCGAGCAGGTCGGCCTTGCGATCCTCGATAAACTCAAGGTCGGGCATGACGATGTCGATGCCGGGATAATCCTGCGACCCGAAGCTGACGCCGAGATCGAGCATGATCCACTTGCCGTCGCAGCCATAGAGATTGGCGTTCATGCCGATCTCTCCCGAGCCGCCGAGCGCGAGGAAAAGCAGTTCCTTGCCGGGAACGGTCATGCCGAAATGCCTCTCTGATTATAGAGGTGCATCAACCCGTTGAGCGTCAGATCGGGTTCGACCCGGTCGAACAGATGCGCCTGTTCCTGAAACAATATCGCGAGCCCGCCCGTCGCGATGACGGTGACAGGCTTGCCGATTTCCGCCTTCATGCGGTGCATAAGCCCCTCGATCATCCCGACATAGCCCCAATAGACGCCGATCAGCATCTGGCTTTCGGTGGTGCGGCCGATGACGCTGTTCGACGCCGGTGCTTCGATCGCGATGCGTGGCAGCTTGGCGGCGGCATTGACGAGCGCTTCGAGCGACAGATTGACCCCGGGCGCGATGATGCCACCGAGATAGGCACCGTCGGGCCCGATATGATCGAAGGTCGTCGCAGTGCCGAAGCTGATGACCAGCTTGTCCCTGCCCGGCTCGATCGCTTGCGCCGAAATGGCGTTGCAGGCGCGGTCGGCGCCCACCGCCTGCGGCTCGTCGACCTTGAGCGCGATGCCCCAGCTTACCGGTTCGCGCCCGGCGACGAGTGCCTCGACACCGAAATATTTGTCGGCGAGCAGTTGCAGATTGTGGAGCGCACGCGGCACGACGGTCGAGATAATCACGGCGTCGATTTCAGCGCGGTCGAGCCCTTCGAGCCGCAGCAATTGATCGAGCCACACCATATATTCGTCGGCGGTGCGCCGGTCGTCGGTCGCGATGCGCCAGCGCGCGACCGCCATCGAGTCGCGGAAAACAGCGAATTTCGCGTTGGTGTTGCCGACATCGATCGCGAGCAGCACGGTTATGTCCCCTCCTCTACGGGTCGCCGCAATTCGACGTCACCCGCATGCACCAGCATGACCTCCCCGTCGGCGCGGCGCAAGCGCAGCGCTCCGTCGGGCGCGAGGCCGTCGAAATATCCGTCGAGTGCCTGTTCGGACACATGTAGCGGCGTGCCCACGGGATGCCCCAGCGGCAACCAGGCGCGCACGATGCTTTCGACGCCTTCCTGGCGCCAGGTCCAGAGCGCATCGGCCATGGCGACCGCCAGCGCATCGGCAAAGCGGTCACGCTCGATGACCGCGCCCTTTTCGGCGAGCGATGCGGTGGCACGGTCGGGCAGATCGGGCGCGGAAACCAGATTGACGCCAATCCCGATCACCACGCTGTCGCCGCTGCGTTCGAGCAGGATGCCCGAGCATTTGGCACCGTCGGCCAGGACATCATTCGGCCATTTGAGCTGGAAGTCGATCGCCGGCGCGAGCGCGCGGATCGTCTTCGCCAGCGCGACCCCGGCGACCAGCGCGAGCGTCGCGGCGAGCGGGTCGCCGGCGCGCAGCTGCACCACCGTCGATCCCATGAAATTGCCCAGACCATCGCCCCATGCGCGGCCCAGTCGCCCGCGCCCGGCGGTCTGGCGGTCGGCGACAAGCCAATGCCCTTCGCCGACATGCTCGCCTGCTGCCAGCCGCGCCAGCAGGTCGGCGTTGGTCGAACCTGTCTGCGCGATCCGCTCGATCGGCGGGATCAGAACAGCACCGCAGCCGCGGTGGCGGAGACGACCGCCAGCACCGGAATGAAGAAATAGCCGACGACCGACAGCCACAGGGCGCTGGCGGTAATGACCGCATCCTCGACCACGACGCCGCCGGTGCCGAATTCGACCTCCGACTTGTCGTCGAAGTACATCGTCTTGATCACCGCGATATAATAGAAAGCACCGATCACCGACGCGACGATCCCGGCAATCGCCAGCGGCAGCAGATTGGCGTCGACCGCGGCCTGGAACACCAGATATTTCGGCCAGAAGCCAAAGAGGGGCGGAATGCCGGCGAGGCTGAACAGGAACACCGCCATCGCCGCGGCAAGCCCCGGGCGCCGCTGCGAAAAGCCCGCGAGCGCCGGGATGCTTTCGATCGGATTGCCCTCGGTATCGCGCAGCTGAAGCACGACGAGGAAGCTGCCGATCGTCGTCACGACATAGACGAGCAGATAGGTCAGCACCGACTCGACCCCCTGCTGGGTGCCGGCGGCCAGGCCGACGAGCATGAAGCCGACATTGTTGATCGACGAATAGGCAAGCAGGCGCTTGATATTCTTCTGCCCGATCGCCCCGACAGCGCCGAGGATGATCGACGCGAGCGCGAGGAAGATCATGATCTGCTGCCACGCCGCGGTCGCCGGACCCATGGCTTCGATGACGACGCGCGTCATGAGCGCCATCGCCGCGACCTTGGGAGCGCTGGCGAAAAAGGTCGTCACCGGGGTCGGCGCGCCTTCATAGACGTCGGGCGTCCACATGTGGAAGGGCACCGCGCTGATCTTGAACGCCAGACCGGCGATCACGAAGACGAGGCCGAACAGCAGACCGTTGTTCATGCCGCCGCCCATCGCCTGCGCGATGCCGGCGAACTGCGTCGTTCCCGAAAAGCCGTAGAGCAGCGAAATGCCGTAAAGCAGCATCCCCGAAGCCAGCGCGCCAAGGACGAAATATTTGAGCCCCGCCTCGCTCGACCGGTCGTCCGACCGCATGAAGCTGGCAAGCACATAGGCGGCAAGGCTGTTGAGCTCGAGCCCGACGTAGAGCGTCATCAGGTCGCGCGCCGACGCCATGATACCCATGCCGAGCGCCGCGAACAGGATCAGCACCGGATATTCGGCGCGCATCGCGTCCTTGAAGAAGCGCGGCGCGATCAGGATGCAGATGAAGCTTGCGGCATAGATGAGCAGCTTGGCAAAGCCGCCGAAGGCGTCGACTTCCAGCGTATTCGAAAAGACCGAAGCCTGCGTCCCGAACATCGCGACGACCGCCGCCGCCGCGGCAGCGAGCGTGATGAGCGCCGCGAGCTGATAAAGGCCAACCTGACGGTCACCACCAAAGGTGCCGAGCAGCAGCGTAACGAGCCCGCCGATCGTCAGGATCAGTTCGGGCCAGATGAGGGCGAGATCGGCGGTCATTGGACGCCTCCCGCATGATGCGCTTCGCCGGCGGCGGCGGCCTCTCCATGCGCGTCGTGCGCCGCCTTGGGCTTGCCGGCGGTGACGTGGGCATCGCCGGCGGGCTTGGCGGGCGCAAGGCGCGCGACCACCGTGGTCACGTCGCCGCGGATCGGGGCGAGGAAGCTTTCGGGATAGACGCCCATCCACAGCGCCACCGCGGCCAGCGGCACGAAAATCGCCCATTCGCGGGGATTGATGTCGGGCATGGCCTTCACATCGTCCTTGGTCAGTTCGCCGAACACGATGCGGCGATAGAGGTAAAGCATATAGGCGGCGCCCAGGATGATCCCGGTCGTGCAAACCAGCGCGACCCAGCTCGACGCTTCGTAGATACCGGCGAGGCTCAGGAATTCGCCGACGAAGCCGCTGGTCCCCGGAAGGCCGATCGACGCCATGGTGAAGAGCATGAAGAACAGCGCATAGGCCGGCATGTTCACCGCGAGGCCGCCGTAGCGGTCGATCTCGCGCGTGTGCAGCCGGTCATAGATCACGCCGACGCAGAAGAAGAGCGCGGCCGAAACGATCCCATGGCTGAGCATGATGATCATCGCGCCTTCGATGCCCTGCTGGTTGAAGGCGAAGAGGCCCGCGGTCACGATCGCCATGTGGGCGACCGACGAATAGGCGATCAGCTTCTTCATGTCGCTCTGCACCAGCGCGACGAGGCTGGTGTAGACCACCGCGATCATTGACAGCGCAAAGACGATCCACATCAGCTGCGCCGAGGCATCGGGGAACATCGGCATCATGAACCGGATGAACCCATAGCTGCCCATCTTGAGCAGTACGCCCGCCAGGATCATCGAACCCGCCGTCGGCGCCTGGACGTGCGCGTCGGGAAGCCAGGTATGGACCGGCCACATCGGCATCTTCACCGCGAGGCTGGCGAAAAAGGCGAGCCACAGCCACGTCTGCATTTCCGGCGGGAAATTGTAGACGAGCAGCGTCGGGATGTCGGTGGTCCCCGCTTCACGGATCATCGCGATCATCGCAATCAGCATCAGCACCGAGCCGAGCAGCGTGTAGAGGAAGAATTTGAACGCCGCATAGATGCGGTTCGCGCCGCCCCAGATGCCGATGATGAAATAC
The DNA here is from genome assembly GCF_052384365.1 of Sphingopyxis sp. Q841. Lineage (NCBI taxonomy): Bacteria > Pseudomonadati > Pseudomonadota > Alphaproteobacteria > Sphingomonadales > Sphingopyxidaceae > Sphingopyxis > Sphingopyxis sp. Q841. Next base: position 63,494 of record NZ_JBQSUM010000002.1, read on the forward strand.
ATCGGGATCAGGCCGGCTTCGAAGAAGATATAGAAGAGCAGCAGATCCTGCGCCGCAAAGACGCCGATCATCACCACTTCCATGACGAGGAACATCGCCATGTAGAGGCCGACGCGCTTCGTCACGGATTGCCAGCTCGCCAGGATGCACAACGGCATCAGGAAGACGCTGAGCATGATCAGCACCAGCGCGATGCCGTCAATGCCGAGCGCATAGTTGAACGGGCCGAAGATGCCGCGATGCATCTCCTGAAACTGCCACTGCGCGCCGCCGATATCGAAATTCGCCCACAGCATGACGCCGAGCGCGAAGTCAATCAGCGTCGCCGCGAGCGCGATCAGGCGCGCGTTGCGATCGCCGGCGAAGACACAGGCGATGGCGGCGACCGCAGGGACCGCCAGCATCAGCGAAAGGATCGGAAGACCGCTCACTGGAACTTCACCATGGCCCAGCTGGCGAGGCCGACAAGACCGAGCAGCATCACGAACGCATATCCATAAACATAACCCGATTGCAGCCGGACCGCGAGCCGGGTGCCCCCCTGGATGAGTGCCGCCACACCATTGGGACCGAAACGGTCGATGGTGCCTTCATCCCCGCGCTTCCAGAAGAAGCGGCCGATCGCGAACGCCGGCTTGACGAAGAGGAAGTTGTAGAGCTCGTCGAAATACCATTTGTGGAACAGGAATTTGTGCAGCAGCGAGAACTGCGCCACGAACCGCGCAGGCAGCGTCGTGTTGCGAATATAGCTGTTCCAGGCAAGGAACAGGCCGATCGCCATCACCGTGAACGGCATCCACTTGACCCACAGCGGCACTTCGTGCGCCGCGTGCATCAAATGTTCGTTGAACGCCAAGCTGCCCTTCCAGAAAGCCGCGCCCTCTTCCGGGTAGATGAACTGGTGGTTGAAGAGCATCCCCGCAAACACCGCGCCGAGCGACAGCACGCCCAGCGGGATCAGCATGTTGATCGGGCTTTCGTGCGGATGATAGCCCGCCGTGCCATCGCCGTGCGCGTCTTGGTGAGGCGCATGGGCGTGATCGTCATGGCCGTGGCCATGATCGTCGTGCACCGCATGCTGGATATGCTCGCTCTGCTCCCACCGCGGCTTGCCATAGAAGGTCAGGAAGACGAGACGCCATGAGTAGAAGCTCGTCAGCAACGCGGCGAAAATACCGACCCAGAAGGCGATCTGGCCGCCACCGCCAGCAGCGAACGCTGCCTCGAGGATCCCGTCCTTCGAATAGAAACCGGCGAAACCCGCCACGCCCGCAATGCCGACGCCGGTGATTGCCAGCGTCCCCATCATCATCGCCCAATAGGTCAGCGGGATATGCTTCCGAAGGCCGCCATAATAGCGCATGTCCTGTTCGTGGTGCATCGCATGGATGACCGACCCCGCGCCCAGGAAAAGCAGCGCCTTGAAGAAGGCGTGCGTGAACAGGTGGAACATCGCCGCGCCATAAGCGCCGACGCCCGCCGCAAAGAACATGTAGCCGAGCTGCGAACAGGTCGAATAGGCGATGACGCGCTTGATGTCCCACTGGGTCGTGCCGACGGTCGCGGCGAAGAAGCAGGTGGCGGCGCCGACGAAGGTGACGACGCCCGCCGCGACCGGCGCGGCTTCGAACATCGGCGACAGGCGGCAGACCATGAACACGCCCGCGGTGACCATCGTTGCGGCGTGGATCAGCGCCGACACGGGGGTCGGACCTTCCATCGCGTCGGGAAGCCAGGTGTGCAAGCCAAGCTGTGCCGACTTGCCCATCGCGCCGATGAACAGCAGCAGGCAGAGCACGGTCATCGTGTCGAAGCGGTGGCCGAGGAAGCCGATCGTCGATCCGGCCATGCCCGGCGCGGCGGACAGAATCTCGGGGATCGAGACGGTGCCGAACACCAGGAAGGTGCCGAAGATGCCGAGCATGAAGCCGAGGTCGCCGACGCGATTGACGACGAACGCCTTGATCGCTGCAGCATTGGCGCTCGGCTTCTTGTACCAGAAACCGATCAGCAGATAGGACGCCAAACCAACGCCTTCCCAGCCGAAGAACATCTGGACGAGATTGTTCGCGGTCACGAGCATCAGCATCGCGAAGGTGAAGAGCGACAGATAGGCGAAGAAACGCGGCTGATCCGGGTCCTCGCTCATATAGCCCCAGCTATAGAGGTGGACGAGCGCCGAAACGGTCGTGATGACGACCAGCATCACCGCGGTCAGCGTGTCGACGCGCAATTCCCAGTTGAACTGGAGCGCGCCCGACGAAACCCAGTGCAGCACCGGCGTGACACCCGCTTCGCCCGTTCCCGCGACGAAGGACAGGAAAATCGACCAGCTCAGCGCGCAGCTTGCGAACAGCGCACCGGTGGTCACGAGCTTTGCTGCGGTGGTGCCGATGGTGCGCTGGCCCAGACCTGCGACAAGCGCCGCGAGCAGCGGCAGGAAAACGATCGCCTGAATCACCGGCTTACCCCTTCATCCGGTTGGCATCGTCGACGGCGATGGTGCCGCGGCCGCGGAAATAAATGACAAGGATCGCGAGACCGATCGCGGCTTCGCCCGCGGCAACGGTCAGCACGAACATCGAAAAGACCTGGCCCACCAGATCACCCAGCGCGGCGCTGAACGCCACGAGGTTGATATTCACGGCAAGCAGAATGAGCTCGATCGCCATCAGGATGACGATGATATTCTTGCGGTTGATAAAGATACCGAGCACGCCGAGCGTGAACAGCACCGCCGAAACGGCGAGATAATGGCCGACCGAAATCACAGTTCCATCCCCTGCCCGACGCCCGGATCGACGAGGCGCGTCGCATCTTCGGGACGGCGGCGCACCTGCTGGCTGATATTCTGTCCACGCACGCCGCCGCGCTGGCGGTGGGTGAGCACGATCGCACCGATCATCGCGACGAGGAGGACGATGCCCGCCGCCTCGAACAGGAAGATGTAGCGCGTGTAGAGCAGTTCGCCGATCTGCTGGATATTGCTCTTGTCGCTGACCACGGGCGCGGCGCGCGCCGCAAGATCGATCCCCCCGGCGCTCCAGGCGCCGACCGCGAACACCAGTTCGGCGGCAAGGATGATCGCGACGAGCGCGCCCAGCGGGAGATAGCGCACGAAACCGGCGCGCAATTCGGCGAAATCGATGTCGAGCATCATCACGACGAACAGGAACAGCACCGCGACCGCGCCGACATAGACGATGACGAGCAGCATCGCGATGAATTCGGCGCCCGCGAGCAGCATCAGCCCCGCCGCGTTGAAGAAGGCGAGGATCAGCCACATCACGCTATGCACGGGATTGCGAGCGAAAATCACCATCGCGGCCGACGCGATCACGATGGTCGCGAACAGGTAAAAGGCGATCAGTTGAATCATGTCCGCGCGCCCTTACCGATAGGGCGCGTCGGCGGCAAGATTGGCCGCAATCGCGCGTTCCCATTTGTCGCCATTGGCGAGCAGCTTGGCCTTGTCATAGAGCAGTTCCTCGCGCGTTTCGGTCGCGAATTCGAAGTTCGGCCCCTCGACGATGGCATCAACCGGGCAGGCTTCCTGACAGAAGCCGCAATAGATGCACTTGGTCATGTCGATGTCGTAGCGCGTCGTGCGGCGCGAACCGTCGTCGCGCGGCTCGGCCTCGATCGTGATCGCCTGCGCCGGACAGATCGCCTCGCACAGCTTGCACGCGATGCAGCGTTCCTCGCCGTTCGGATAACGGCGCAGCGCATGCTCGCCGCGGAAACGCGGGCTGAGCGGGTTCTTCTCAAACGGATAGTTGATCGTCGCCTTCGGCTTGAAGAAATATTTCAGCGTGAGGGCGTGCGCCTTCACGAATTCCCACAAGGTGAAGCTTTTGACGAGATGGGCAACGTAACTCATGAATACCTCGTCAGCATCAGATAGCCGGAGATCAGGAACACCCAGATCAGCGAAATCGGCAGGAAGATTTTCCAGCCCAGCCGCATCAGCTGGTCATAGCGGTAGCGCGGGACGGTCGCCTTCACCCAGCTGAAGACGAAGAAGAAGAACAGGATTTTCGCGAACAGCCAGATGATGCCGGGGACGGCATAGAGCGGCGCCCAGTCGACCGGCGGCAGCCAGCCGCCCCAGAAGAGCACCGCGTTGAGCGTGCACATCAGCAGGACGTTCGCATATTCGCCGAGCCAGAAGAGCGCGAAGCTCATCGACGAATATTCGGTCTGATAGCCCGCGACGAGTTCGCTTTCCGCTTCGGTCAGGTCGAACGGCGCGCGCGCGGTTTCGGCGAGCGCGGAGATCAAGAACATCACCGCGAGCGGGAAGAGCAGCAAGTTGAAGCCGAAGGCGTTGACGAAGCCCAGCCCGTGCCCCTGCTGCGCCTTGACGATCTCATTGAGGTTGAAGCTGTCGGCCCACAGGACGACGCCGATCAGGATGAAGCCGATCGACACTTCATAGGAGATCATCTGCGCCGAGGCGCGCAGCGCGGAAAAGAAGGGATATTTCGAGTTCGACGACCAGCCCGACAGGATGACGCCGTAAACGCCGAGCGACGAAATCGCGAGGATGTAGAGCAGCCCGACATTGATGTCGGCGAGCACCGCGCCCGAATTGAACGGGATAACCGCCCACGCCATCAACGCCACGGTGAAGGTGATGATCGGCGCGATCAGGAACAGGCCGCGGTTCGCGCTCGACGGGATGATCGTTTCCTGCAGGAAAACTTTCAGGCCGTCGGCGAAGCTCTGCAACAGTCCGAAGGGACCGACGACGTTGGGACCGCGGCGCAGCGCGATCGCGGCCCAGATCTTGCGGTCGGCATAGATGATCATAGCCACCGCGAGCATCAACGGCAGCGCGATGAGCAGAATACCGCAGATCGTGGCGATGCCCCACGCCCATTCATAGGACATGCCCAGGCTTTGGAAAAACTCGGTCATTCCGCGGCCTCCGCATAATCCGCGCCATGCAGCAGTTCGGCCGAGCAGCGCTCCATCGTCGGCGAGGCGCGGCAGATGGCGTTGGTGAGGTAGAAATCCTTGATCGGCGACGGGATCGCGCGCGCCTCGGGCTTCGCGTCGAGCTTGGGCACGGACCAGCCGTAATCGGCCAGCCCCTCGACGCCGAGCGCCGGCACCGCCGCGACCATCGCCGCGCGACATTCGTCGAAGCTGTCGAAGCCGACGCTGACGCCGAGCGCATCGGCCAGCGCGCGGAAGATGCTCCAGTCTTCGCGCGCGTCACCCGGCGCGAACACCGCCTTTTCGCTGCGCTGGACGCGGCCTTCGGTGTTGACCGTCGTGAAGTCCTTTTCGGTCCACGCCGCGGCCGGCAGGATGACGTCGGCCGCATGCGCGCCCTTGTCGCCATGATGGCCGACATAGACTTTGAAGCTCTTGTCGAAGGCCGCGAAATCGACCTCGTCGGCGCCCAGGAAGAAGGTCAGCTTGGGCTTGGCGGCGATGATGTCCTTGATCCCGCCCGGCTGTGCGTAGCCTAGCATCAAGGCCCCCATGCGCGCGGCCGAGAAATGGACGACGTTGAAGCCGTTCCAGCCGTCCTTCACCGCGTCGACGCTCTTGGCGAGCGCCAGCGCGGCGCCATGGACGCCCGGCACCGACAGCGCGCCGCCGCCGAATACCAGCATCGGCCTCTCGGCGCCCTTCAGCGCATCCATCGCTGCCTTGGGCAGTTTCGCGACCAGCGAGGCATCGTCGCCGAGCCATTCGGTCTTGTAGGTGAGATCGACTTCGGGCCCGATACCGAACACTTTCGCGCCCTTCTTCCACACCGCCTTGCGGACGCGCGTGTTGATGAGCGGCGCTTCCCAGCGCAGATTGGTGCCGACGAGCAGGATCACGTCGGCATTTTCGGCCTGCGCAATCGTGGTATTGAAATTGACCGCCGACAGGCTGGTGACGTCATAGGCAAGGCCCGTCTGGCGTCCTTCGAGCAGGTCGGAACCGAGCGCATTCACCAGCGCCTTCGCCGCGAACATCGTCTCGCAATCGACCATGTCGCCCGCAATCGCCGCGACCGACTTGCCGGCGTTCGCCGCCTTGATCGCGGCAAAAGCTTCGGCCCAGCTCGCCTCGACGAGCCTGCCGTCCTTGCGCACATAGGGGCGGTCGAGGCGGCGGCGCATCAGGCCGTCGACATGGTGGCGCGTCTTGTCGCTCGCCCATTCCTCGTTCACATCGTCGTTGACGCGCGGCAGCACGCGCAGCACCTGGCGGCCGCGGCTGTCGATACGGACATTGGTGCCGACCGCGTCCATCATGTCGATGCCCAGCGTCTTGGTCAGCTCCCACGGCCGCGCCTCGAACGCGTAGGGCTTGCTGGTCAGCGCGCCGACCGGGCAAAGATCGACGACATTGCCCGACAGCTCGCTCGCGACCGCGCGCTCGAGATAGCTGGTGATCTGCATATTCTCGCCGCGATAGATCGCGCCGATATCCTCGACCCCGGCGACTTCCTCGGCAAAGCGGACGCAGCGCGTGCACTGGATGCAGCGCGTCATCACCGTCTTGACGATCGGCCCCATATATTTCTCGGTCACCGCACGCTTGTTCTCGTCATAGCGCGAGGCACCGCGGCCATAGGCGACCGACTGGTCCTGCAGGTCGCATTCGCCGCCCTGATCGCAGATCGGGCAGTCGAGCGGGTGGTTGATGAGCAGAAACTCCATCACCCCTTCGCGCGCCTTTTTCACCATCGGGCTATCGGTCTTGATCACCTGCCCTTCGGCGGTCGGCAGCGCGCACGACGCCTGCGGCTTCGGCGGGCCGGGCGACACTTCGACGAGGCACATGCGGCAATTGCCGGCGATCGACAGGCGTTCATGGTAGCAGAAGCGCGGGATTTCCTTCCCCGCCATCTCGCACGCCTGCAGAACGGTGGCGCCCTGCGGCACGTCGATTTCTACGCCATCTACGGTAACTTTAGGCATTATTCGGCTGCCTCCAGCGCGCCGCCATTTTCGCGAATGCGGCGTTCGAGTTCGGGGCGGAAGTGGCGGATCAGGCCCTGGATCGGCCAGGCCGCCGCATCGCCGAGCGCGCAGATCGTATGCCCTTCGACCTGCTTGGTCACATCGAACAAGGTATCGATCTCGCTAATGTCGGCGTCGCCGGTGCGCAGCCGCTCCATCACGCGCCACATCCAGCCGGTGCCTTCGCGGCACGGCGTGCACTGGCCGCAGCTTTCATGCTTGTAGAAATAGCTGATACGGCTGATCGCCTGAACAACGTCGGTCGACTTGTCCATCACGATCGCGGCGGCGGTGCCAAGGCCCGAGCCGAGTTCCTTGAGGCCGTCGAAATCCATCGGCGCGTCCATGATCTGCGCCGCCGGGACGAGCGGCACCGACGAACCGCCGGGGATCACCGCGAGCAGATTGTCCCAGCCGCCTCTTATGCCGCCGCAATGCTTTTCGATGAGGTCGCGGAACGGGATGCCCATCTCTTCCTCGACGACGCACGGGCGTTCGACATGGCCCGAGATCTGGAAGAGCTTGGTGCCCTTGTTATTCTCGCGCCCGAAACTGGAGAACCACGCCGCGCCGCGGCGCAGGATCGTCGGGACGACCGCGATGCTTTCGACATTGTTGACCGTCGTCGGGCAGCCGTAGAGGCCCGCCCCCGCCGGAAACGGAGGCTTCAGGCGCGGCTGGCCCTTCTTGCCTTCCAGGCTTTCGATCATTGCGGTTTCTTCGCCGCAGATGTACGCGCCGGCGCCGCGATGGACGAAGACGTCGAAATCATAGCCCGACTTCGCCGCATTCTTGCCGAGCAGGCCGGCGTCATAGGCCTCCTGCACCGCCGCGAAGAGTGTCTCGGCCTCACGGATGAACTCGCCGCGAATGTAGATGTACGCAGCGCGCGCACGCATCGCATAGCCCGCGATCAGCGCGCCCTCGATCAGCTTGTGCGGATCGTGGCGGATGATCTCACGGTCCTTGCACGAGCCGGGTTCGGATTCGTCGGCGTTGATGACGAGGAAGCTCGGGCGGTCGGCGCGCGGTTCCTTCGGCATGAACGACCATTTCAGGCCGGTCGGGAAGCCCGCGCCGCCACGGCCGCGCAGGCCAGACGCCTTGATCTCCTCGATGATCGCGTCCTGGCCGCGAGTCATCAGATCCTTGGTCTTGTCCCAATCGCCGCGCGCCTGCGCGGCTTTCAGGTTCCACGGCTGATAGCCATAGAGATTGGTAAAGATGCGGTCCTTGTCGGCGAGCATCAGTTGGTCCCACCCTTGTTTTTCATCATCGTGTAAATGACGTAACCGAGCGCGAGGATCAGCAGCGGACCGATCAGCACAAAGGTCACGCGCAGCACGAAACCGAGTACGACAAGCGCGCCGATGATCGCGAGGATCGTGATGATGTCCTTCTGGGTCATCACCATTCCTTCCGATAGTCGTGATTGGCCTTGACCATGTCCTTCAGGGTCGTCGGGCCGCCTTCGGGGTCGCTCGTATGACGCTGCGCATTCTGGGTGCCGGTCTTGGGCTGTTTGCCCGCCGCCAGATCCTCGAGGATGCGGGTCATGCTGTCATAGTCGAGATCTTCGTAATTATCGTCGTTGATCTGGACCATCGGCGCGTTGGTGCAGGTGCCCATGCACTCGACCTCGGTCAGCGTGAACAGCCCGTCGGGCGTGGTCTTGCCTTTGGTCATCCCGCGGTTCTTGCACGCCGCCATGACATCGTCCGACCCGCGCAGCAGGCACGGCGTCGTACCGCAAACCTGCACATGATAGCGGCCGACCGGCGCGAGATTGTACATGGTGTAGAAGGTCGCGACTTCGTAGGCGCGCATGAACGGCATATCGAGCTCGGCCGCGACATATTCGATCACCGGCACGGGCAGCCAGCCCTGCGTCTGCGTCTCGGCACCGACCTGGCGCTGCGCGAGATCAAGCAGCGGCATCACCGCCGAGCGCTGACGCCCCGCGGGATAGCGCGCGATAACGGCCTTGGCCTTCTCGGCATTTTCCTTCGTCCACGCAAAAGCGCCCCAGCGCGCGCGGACTTCGGTTTCGTCGGGGATTTGAGGTGCGTCAGCCATTTTTCCCTCCGGTAGCCGGCGCAACAAACAGGCGCACCACAGCGAAGGCGCCAGTCAGATATAAAGAGCCCAAAAACCCCATTGCCAGCAAACTGAAGCCCGTTCCTCGTTCAGCGGGGTCAGGAAAGGCTATTTCCAGCCCTATCCATGCCCAAAGAACGAGCATGACCAGACCCCATGTCCCTTTCACATATCGATAAAATCGTCCCGCTTGGTCACTGGCCAGCCAGACGCGATAGGAATGCAGTAGACTCACCGGTCGCACTCCCCGAACACGACGTCGATCGCGCCGATGATCGCGGTGGTGTCGGCGAGCATGTGGCCCTTGCACATGAAGTCCATCGCCTGAAGGTGCGAAAACGCCGTGGGGCGGATTTTGCAGCGGTACGGCTTGTTGGTGCCGTCGCTGACCAGATAGACGCCGAATTCGCCCTTGGGGCTTTCGGTCGCCACGTAAACCTCGCCCGCGGGGACGTGGAAGCCCTCGGTATAGAGCTTGAAGTGATGGATCAGCGATTCCATCGTCTGCTTCATCTCGCCGCGTTTCGGCGGCACGACTTTGCGGTCGAGGCTCGCGACTGGGCCCGAGGGCATATCGCGCAGGCACTGCTTGATAATGCGCGCCGACTGATAGACTTCCTGCACGCGGACCATGAAGCGATCGTAGCAGTCGCCGCGCGTGCCGACGGGAATGTCGAATTCCATCTTGGCATAGGCGTCATAGGGCTGTGACTTGCGCAAATCCCACGCGATGCCGCTGCCGCGGATCATCGGGCCCGAGAAGCCCCAGGCCAGCGCGTCTTCCTTGCTGACCACGGCGATATCGACGTTGCGCTGTTTGAAGATGCGGTTGTCGATGACGAGGCTCATCGCGTCGCCGAACAGTTCGGGCAGGCGCTTGTCGACCCATTCGCCGATGTCGACGAGCAGCTTTTCGGGAACGTCCTGATGGACGCCGCCGGGGCGGAACCAGGCCGAGTGCATCCGCGCGCCCGAAGCACGTTCGAAGAAGTTGAGGCAATCTTCGCGCAGTTCGAACACCCACAGGTTCGGCGTCATCGCGCCGACGTCCATGACGTGCGACCCGATGTTGAGCATATGGTTGCAGATGCGCGTCAGCTCGGCGAACAGCACGCGCAGATATTGCGCGCGTTCGGGCACTTCGAGATCGAGCAATTTCTCGATCGCCAGCACATAGCTATGCTCCATGCCGAGCGGCGAGCAATAGTCGAGCCGGTCGAAATAGGGCAAAGCCTGCAGATAGGTCTTAAATTCGATCAGCTTTTCGGTGCCGCGGTGGAGCAGCCCGACGTGCGGGTCGACGCGCTCGATGATCTCACCGTCGAGTTCCATCACCATGCGCAGCACGCCGTGTGCCGCGGGGTGCTGCGGACCGAAGTTGATGGTGTAATTGGTGACGACCTGATCGCCCGCCGTATCGGCGGTATCGACCGGATAGCCTTCGAACATGTCGCTTCCGTGGTGCCGGACCGTCGCATTATCGGTCATGCGTCACCTCCTGCTTTGGGCTTGCGCGGCTTGGCCGGAGCCTTGGCAGCCGCCTTGGGCTTTGCCGGAGCCTTTTCGGCCTTCTTGGTCGCGGGCGTCTTCGCCTTTGCCGCAGGCTTGGCCTTGGCACTGTCCTTGCTGGGCTTCGCGGCTTCCTTGTTCGCCTTGTCGCCCGCACCGGTCTGTTTGGCATTGTCGGTCGTCTTGGGCGTCGGAGGCGGCGCCTTCTTGGCCTCGTCGGCCTTCTTGACGGCCTCTGCGGTCATCGGCGTCGGCGCGCCCTTGCCCGGCGCCTCACCGGTGCCGCCCGCCTTTTCGTCGCCGGGAAGGATATAGTCGGCGCCTTCCCACGGGCTGAGGAAGTCGAAGCTGCGGAAATCCTGCGCCAGCTTGACGGGTTCATAGACGACGCGCTTGTCCTCTTCGGAATAGCGCAGTTCGGTATAGCCGGTCAGCGGGAAGTCCTTGCGCTGCGGGTGCCCCTGGAAACCATAGTCGGTCAGGATGCGGCGCAGGTCGGGATTGCCGCTGAACAGCACCCCGTACATGTCGAACACTTCGCGTTCGAGCCAGCCAGCGTTGGGCCAGACAGAGACAATGCTCGGCACCGGGGTTGCCTCGTCGGTCAGCACCCGGACGCGCAGACGGTGGTTCTGGGTCACGCTGAGCAGATGATAGACGACTTCGAACCGCTCTGGCCGGTCGGGATAATCGACCCCGGCGATCTCCATGAGCTGCTGATAGGCAAGTTCGTCGCGCAGGCCGACCATCACCCCGGCAACCGCTTCGCGGCGCACGGTGATGCTGTCCTCGCCCACGGCGAAGACATGCGCGATCAGATCGCCGCCGACGACTTTCTTCAGCGCCTCGACAATGCCGTCGCGCGGCGCGATCAGGGGAGCGGGACTGGCCATCAGCGTTCGATCGTTCCGGTGCGGCGGATTTTCCGCTGCAACTGCATGACACCATAGAGCAGCGCTTCGGCGGTCGGGGGGCAGCCGGGGACATAGATGTCCACGGGCACGATACGATCGCAGCCGCGCACCACCGAATAGCTGTAGTGGTAATAGCCGCCGCCATTGGCGCAGCTACCCATCGAAATCACATATTTGGGGTTCGACATCTGGTCGTAAACGCGGCGCAGCGCCGGGGCCATCTTGTTGCACAGCGTACCCGCGACGATCATCACGTCGGACTGGCGCGGGCTGGCGCGCGGCGCAACGCCGAAACGCTCCATGTCATAACGCGGCATGTTGACGTGGATCATCTCGACCGCGCAGCAAGCGAGGCCGAAGGTCATCCACCACAGCGAGCCGGTGCGCGCCCAGTTGAACAGATCCTCGGTCGAGGTGACGAGAAACCCCTTATCGCCGACCTCTGCATTGAGATCGTCGAAAAAGCTCTGGTCCGGGGCGGTCCCCGGAGCGACCGGCATCGTGCCGGGGGTCAGGATGGTCGAATTGCTCATTCCCAATCCAACGCCCCTTTCTTCCACGCATAGACAAGACCGATCGCGAGCTCGGCCAGGAAAACCATCATCGTCGCCCAGCCGGCCCAGCCGATTTCCTTCAGGCTGACCGCCCAGGGAAAGAGGAAGGCCGCTTCAAGATCGAAGATGATGAACAGAATCGCGACGAGATAGAAGCGCACGTCGAACTGGCTGCGCGCATCCTCGAAAGCGGGAAAGCCGCACTCATATTCGGTCAGCTTCGCCGGATCGGGCTGATGCGCCCCGGTCAACCGCGCCACGCCCATCGGCAGGAACACGAACGCCGCCGACAGCGCAACGGCGATGCCCAGGAATATCAGGATCGGCAAATATTGAGTCAGATCGACCATGGGAGCTCGCAGTCATGATTTCGGGCGTTTGCCACCCCGTTTCTGCGGGCGCTTTAGGCCAGCATGGCGCTGCCCGCAAGCGCTGCGGACAGGAAAATCGCGTTGCGAACACCAAAAGCGCGGGGAACACTGGCAAGGACGGGCGAAGCTATGTTAGGCGGCTGAACGGGACGCGTGTTGCGGCACGATTTGCCGCCATCCAACTGGGGGACTTTATGCGCCAACTGCCATTTGCCACTGCTCTTGCCACACTTGCCGCCACCGCGCTCGGCGCGACGCCGGCCCATGCCGAACTGGTTACGCCCAAGAATCCCGCAGCAATCGTAGCGATCGTCGAATCGCAGGGCTGGCCCGCCAAGCTGGTGACCGCCATCGATGCCGATCCCTATATCGAGAGCAGCCGCAACGGACTGAAATTCCTCGTTCTGTTCATGAACTGCAACGACGCGCACAAGGAGTGCAAGACGCTGCAATATTATATGGGCTTCAACGACGCGAAGAATGTGCCGTTCGAAAAGTTCAACAGCTGGAACAAGGAAAAACGCTTCGCGCGCGCCTATCGCGACAATGAGGGCGATCCGGTGCTGGAAATGGACGTCGATGTCGATTTTGCCGGATTGCCGCGCGAAAATCTGGGCGAGAGCTTCAACACCTGGGCGTCGCTGATGGATGCCTATCGCGAGTTCATCTACGACGATTGATCCGGCGAAACGCGGACAGCAAAAAGGCCATCCCGGTTATCCCGCGGATGGCCTTTTTGCGCTTGCATAACGGGTCAGGCGTTGCGAAGCGCGCCCGCGACCAGTTTTTGCAGCTTGGAATGCACCGCGCCGCTGCCCGCGATGAACTCGCTGCGCTCGATCGCCCGATCGCCGCCGCGGAAATCGCTGACGAAGCCGCCGGCTTCGCGCACGAGCAACATGCCCGCCGCAACGTCCCAAATCGACAGATCGGCTTCCCAGAATCCGTCGAACCGCCCCGCGGCGACCCATGCGAGGTCGAGGCTGGCGGCGCCGAAGCGGCGGATGCCCGCAACTTCGGGCGCAACCGCACCGAAAATGCGGCTCCACTGGCCGAAATCGCCATGGCCCATATAGGGGATGCCGGTCGCGATCAGACATTCGTTGAGATTGCGGCGCGACGAGACGCGCAGGCGCCGGTCATGCAACCATGCGCCGCGACCGCGTTCCGCCCAATAGCTTTCGTCGGTAACCGGCTGATAGATCAGCCCCGCGGTCACATCGCCCCAGCCGCCGCCGAGCTTCGGTTCCTGCACCGCGACCGAAATCGCGAATTGCGGGATCGCGTGCAGAAAGTTCGAGGTGCCGTCGAGCGGGTCGATGATGAAGCGGGGCTTGCCGGGCTCGCCTTCGATCTCGCCAGCTTCCTCCATCAGGAAACCCCAACCCGGACGGGCATGGGTGAGTTCGTCATACAGCGTGCGCTCGGCGGCCTGGTCGGCCTTGGACACGAAATCCGCTGGTCCTTTTTGCGAAACCTGCAGATGCTCGATCTCGCCAAAGTCGCGGCGCAGCTTCGTGCCCGCCTTGCGCGCGGCACGTTCCATGACGGTGATGATGCCGGATACGGCCATTTTTGTTTCCTTCAACGCGTCGGCCCCGCGGAGGTGGGGGCCGCTGGCTGCGTTGCGCCAGATTGCTAGCGGCCCCCGCCTTCGCGGGGGCGACGTTACTTAGTCAGCACGGCGGACATATTCGCGGTCATAGACGTTGACCACGATACGCGTGCCACTGGTGATGTGGGGCGGCACCATGACCCGCACGCCATTGTCGAGGATCGCGGGCTTGTACGACGAAGAGGCCGTCTGGCCCTTCACCACCGCATCGGCCTCGACGATCGTCGCTTCGATCTGTTCGGGCAGTTCGACCGAGATCGGGCGCTCTTCCCACAGTTCGAGCACGACTTCCATGCCGTCCTGCAGGAATTCGTGGGCTTCGCCGACGACATCCTTCGAGATGGTGATCTGTTCGTAGCTGTCCTTGTCCATGAACACGAGGTCGTCGCCCTCGGCATAGAGGAACTGGAAATCCTTGGTGTCGAGGCGGACCTTCTCGACCGTATCGGCGCTGCGGAAACGGTTGTTGAGCTTGCGCCCGTCGATCAGATTCTTGGCTTCGACCTGCATATAGGCGCCGCCCTTGCCCGGCTGGGTGTGCTGGATCTTGGTGACCTTCCAGATGCCGCCCTCATATTCGATAATATTGCCGGGACGGATTTCAACGCCGGTGATTTTCATCGCGCACACTCGCTAGTTCAAGGATGGAAAGAGCCGCCGGCGCAGCGGGTGCGCCGGTCACAGGAGCGCGCCCTTAGCCGCCTGCGCGGCCAAGGGCAAGCGCGTTAGACGCTTTCGGTCGCGCGGCGCGTGCGCCGATAGCTGTATGCGATCAGCGCGACGAAGAGCGAAAGGCCGACGACAATCGCCGTCGGCTCGAAGTTCTCCCCGACCAGCGCCAGCGGCGCATCGCTTCCCGAACCCGCGACGACGCCCGCGAACAATACCCCGAAAATGCTCTCGCCAACGATGAAGCCCGTCGCCAGCAAGACGCCCATCCGGCTGTAGAATTCAGGGCGAGCGCTGCGTTCGGCGCGCTTTTCCCAGAAATGGCCGATCACCGCGCCGATCGGAATGAGCAAGGTCAGCGACATCGGCAGATAGATGCCCATACCGACACCGAGCGGCGGCAGGCGCAGCTTGCCCATACGCCCCAATATCTCGTCGGCGGCGATGACCGCGGCGCCGATCAATGCACCATAGCCGATCAGATCCCAGCGCAGATCGCCGCCGAGCACGCCCTTGGCCAGCGCGCTGATCAGGGCCGCTTGCGGCGCCGGCAGCGCATTGGCGCCCGCCCCCGCTGCACCGGCAAAGCCGAATGCCTGGTTCAACAGGTCGAGAACCGGCGGAATGATGAGCGAACCGAAGCCGACACCGATGACCAGCGCGAGCTGCTGCTTCCACGGCGTCGCACCCACGAGCTGGCCGGTCTTCAGATCCTGGAGATTGTCGTTGGAAATCGTCGCCACCGAAAAGACGATCGCGGTAGTGAACAGTGCGTAGGCGACAAGCGCAGCGGTATCGGCTTCACTGTGAATGCGCCCGAAGAAGAGGAGCAGCATCAGCGAAGCGGCAATGATGGCGAGGATACCGACGCCCGACACCGGGCTGTTCGACGCACCGATCAGGCCGGCCATATAGCCGGTGACGGCGGCGATGATCGCGCCGACGAACAGCACGAACAGCAGCGTCGCGAAAATGACGCCGACCGGATTGGCCGCGATCGGGCCGCCCTGCGCAAAGAACCACAGCAATCCCGCGATCGGAATCAGCGAGCCCAGGATCGTCCCCGCGACGATGCCGAAGGACAGGTCACGCTCGCCCAGTTCGACCACCTCGCCCGCGCCGCGCGCCCGCGACGACGCGATCGAGCCCTTGATGCCCTTGACGATCGGGCCGACGATCTTGAGCAGCGTCCACAATGCCGCGACCCCGATCGTCCCGGCGCCGATGAAGCGCACCTGCTGCGAAAACACCATGCCGACTACATCGTCGACCGGTCCGGTCAGCCCCTGCGCCGCGGTCAGCGCGGGCATCAGACCCGCCCATGCGATGACCATGCCGATGAACATCGCAACGCCGACCGACAGGCCGACAAGATGGCCGACGCCGATCAGCGCGAAGGACAGGCTGCCGCTGACGCCGGTGGCTCCGGCGCCGAGCTTGAAATTCTTCGACACTTCGAGCGCCGCGAGCTTCATCGCGCCAAGCAGCGAGAAACCGGCGCTGATCAGCGATCCGAGCAGGATCGTACGCAGGCCGCGCTGATTCTCCTCGGCCCCCTCGCCCGCGCGCGACCCGACCTTGAGCACTTCGGCCGCGGCGACGCCTTCGGGATAGGGAAGGTCCGACCCGGCGACGAGCGCGCGGCGCAACGGGACCGAGAACATCACGCCCAGCGTTCCGCCGATGAAACAGACGGCGGCGGTCGTCCAATAGGGGAAACCCTGCCACCAGCCGACGATGACCAGACCGGGCAGGACGAAGATGATGGCCGCAAGCGTCCCCGCCGCGCTGGCGATCGTCTGGACGATATTATTCTCCAAAATCGTCGCCCCCGACAGGAAGCGCAGGATCGCCATCGAAATGACCGCGGCGGGTATCGAGGTTGCAAAGGTCAACCCGACCTTCAACCCCAGATAGACGTTTGCCGCCGTGAACAGCAGCGTGATCAGTCCGCCGAGGACGATCCCGCGGACGGTGAGTTCGCGCATCGAAACGCTGCGCTGGTCGGTATCGGACATAAATTTCTCCCCGCGCGCTGTGTCGCGGGCGGCGGGGAATTAGGCAAGTCAAAACAGGCGTGGAAACGCGACGAAGCGAAACCGAATTGACGCTTCGATCCAATCATCGCCCCGCGGCGCGGCGCATAGAGCCGGGCATGACAACGGCCCTTCCCGATCCCAAGCCGCATCCCGGCCCCGAAGCGGCCGCTTCGGTCAAGCGCCCGGCGCCCTGCGCGGGCCTTTTCGGGTGGCGCAAGTGCGACGACGTACCGCGCGACGAGCGTCCGCGCACGCGGACCTGACGCGCGCGGCCTAATCCGCTGCCATCAGCGCGGCGAAAGCCTGCACCGCCGCGGCCGGGCCGTCCGGATGGTTCCAGACGCCGCCCGATACGGCAAGGAAATCGGCGCCAGCATCGATCAACAGCTCCGCATTCTCGACCGTGATCCCGCCGATCGCAACGCAGGGCAGCTCGAACAGTCCCTGCCACCAACTCAGGATTTCGGGCTCGGCGCGATGTTCGACCGCCTTTGTCGTCGTGGGGAAGAAGGCGCCGAAGGCGACATAATCCGCCCCCGCTTCGCCGGCATCCATCGCAAGGTGGCGGCTGTTGTGACAGGTTACGCCGATCTGCGCGCCGGGGCCGAGCAGCTGCCGCGCCTCCTGCGGATCGTCGTCCCCCTGCCCCAGATGGACGCCATCAGCCTTGAGCCGCTTCGCCAGCGCCATGTCGTCGTTGACGATGAAGGCGACATCGTGCGCAGCGCAAATCGCCTGTAGCGGTTCGGCAAGGCGCGCCGCTTCGTGCTGGGTCAAACCCTTGACGCGGAACTGGAACGCGGCAACCGGTCCGGCGGCCAGCGCCGCTTCGAGTTGCGCCGGAAAGTCACCGCCGACGTCGGCGGGCGAGATGAGGTAAAGCTGGCAGGTCGGTTCGGTCATGGCGGGTTCATAGCCATGCCGCCAGCATGCCGCAAATGCAGAAGATGTTTAGCACCGCCACCCTGTCCCTTGTCGCGGTCACGGCCGTTTCCGCCTGCGCCGCGACGCGCGAAGCCACCGCTTCGCCCGACGCCGCCAACGTCGCCATCGGCCAGCGCGCCTATGCCGACGGGCCGCTGATCCAGCCGGTCGCGGTGATCGAGGACAGTCGCTGTCCCGTCGGGGTCGCCTGCATATGGGCAGGCCGCGTCCGGGTGAAGATGCTGTGGCTTCGTCCCAATGGCGAGGCCCAACCGTTTGAGGCAGTGCTGGGCGAACCGACGCCGCTCGCCGACGGCACGATCACGTTCGAATCGGTGCATCCCGACAAGCGCCCCGACCGACAGATCAAGCCCGGCGATTACCGCTTCGCCTTCCGATTCATGGGCGGTCTTTAGGCGACCCGCGCCAGCACGAAGCCGTCCCATCCCTTCGCGCCGACCGTCTGCACCGCGGTTGCGTCGATGCGCGGGTCGGATTGCAGAAAGTCAAACAGCGCGCGCGTTCCTTGAATGCGGGCATCGTCACTCGCGGCATCGAGCACGCCGCCTTCACGCACGACATTGTCGACGATGATCGTCGTGCCGCTGCGGCCGAGTCGGATCGCCTCGGCGACATAATCGACATTGCTCTGCTTGTCGGCGTCGATGAAGACAAAGTCGAAAGGCGCGACGTCGGTCATTGCGGTAAGGCTGTCCATCGCCGGGCCGACGCGGATTTCGGCCCGATTGGACAGGCCGGCGCGATCGAGGTTCGCCTGCGCGACGCGGGCATGCTTGGGATCGACTTCCAGCGTCACCAGCGCGCCATCGTCCGGTAGCGCCCGCGCGAGCCAGATCGTCGAATAGCCGCCGAGCGTCCCGATTTCGAGGATGCGCCGCGCGCCCGCCATTTGCGCGAGCAGATAGAGCATCTTGCCCTGCGCCGCCGAGACGTCGATCGGCGGCAGGCCGTTTTCGGCATTGTGCGCGAGTGTGGCCGCCAGAACCGGGTCGTCGCCAATCAGCTTCTCGCCGATATAGGTGTCGACGCGGTCCCAGCTATCGGTCATCAGGCGACCGATGCGGCGTGAATTTCGTCGATCGCGCCGCCGAGCGAGCCGTTGAATTCCGCGTCGCTCATCTGGTGACGCAAATCTTCCAGCAGCGCGCGGCTGAAGCTGGCGATGATACCGGGATTCTTGGCCAGTTCGATACACGCTTCGGGGCGCGCGAAGCCGCCCGAGAGCGCGACGACGCGCAGCACCTTGGGATGATCGACGAGCGGCTGGAACAGGCCTGCTTCGGTGGGCAGCGACAGCTTGAGCATGACCGGCGCGCCGGTCCATGCGTCGAGCGCCGCGAGCGTTTCCGCCAGCAACAGTCGGTCCGCCGCATCGCGCTCGGGGCTCTTGATATTCACTTCGGGTTCGATGATCGGCACCAGGCCGCGCGCGGCGATGCGCGCGGCTTCGGCAAATTGCTGCGCGACGATTGCCTTGACGCCCACCGGGTTGGCGAGGTTGACGACGCTGCGCATCTTGGTCCCGAACACGCCCTTCGCAACCGCCCGCTCGCACAGCGCGTCGAGATCGGCGTTGGGCTTCATCAACTGAACGCCGTCAGCTTCGGCTTCGAGGCCTTTGTCGACCTTGAGAAACGGGACCACGCCGCGCTCCCACAGCAGAGCCGGGATCGGCTTGCCATCGGCTTCGCCGTCCATGGTGCGTTCGAACAGGATCGCACCGATCACCTTGTCGCCGTTGAAGCAGGGTGCGGTCACGATCCGGCTGCGCATTGCATGGATCAGCGCGAACATTTCCTCGTCGCCCGAATATTCACCTTCTTCGATGCCATAGCCCTTGAGCGCCTTGGGCGTCGAACCGCCACTCTGGTCGAGCGCGGCGATGAAGCCCTGGCCCGATTTGATCTTTTCCAGCATCTCGGCATTGGCGGTCGTCATAACGTCTCCGTGGATTTGCATACGTATGGTGCGGCGCGCATAGCGGCCCGTCGCCCGGGACGCAATGCGATGGGAACTCAGGCCTTAAGCGCGTCCACCCCCGGCAAAGGCTTTCCTTCCATCCATTCGAGGAAGGCGCCGCCTGCGGTCGAAACAAAGGTGAACTCGTCCGCAACGCCGGCATGGTTGAGCGCGGCGACGGTATCGCCGCCGCCGGCAACCGAAATCAGCGACCCTTCGCGCGTCAACGCCGCCGCCGTCCGGGCGAGTGCGACGGTTGCGGCGTCGAACGGCGAAATCTCGAAAGCGCCGAGCGGACCGTTCCACACCAACGTGCGGCAGCTTTTCAGCACGTCACCGAGCGCCTCGACCGCCGCAGGCCCGACATCGAGGATCATCTCGTCCGCCGCGACTTCGTGGATGTTCACGGTGCGCGTCGGCGGGTTCGCGGCAAATTCTTTCGCGACGACCACGTCATAGGGCAGATGGATGGTGCAGCCTGCGGCATCCGCCGCGTCGAATATCGCGTTGGCGGTATCGACGAGGTCGTGCTCGCACAGCGACTTGCCGACATCGACGCCGCGCGCCGCGAGGAAAGTGTTCGCCATCCCGCCGCCGATGATCAGATGATCGACCTTGCCGACAAGGTTGCGCAGCACGTCGATCTTGCTCGACACTTTCGCGCCGCCGACAACCGCCGCAACCGGATGCGCGGGATTGCCGAGCGCGGCGTCGAGCGCCTTGAGTTCGGCCTCCATCGCGCGGCCGGCATAGGCGGGCAGCCGATGGGCAATGCCCTCGGTCGAGCCATGCGCGCGGTGCGCCGCCGAAAAGGCATCGTTGACATAGATGTCGCCGATTTCGGCAAGCGCATCGGCGAACGCGGGGTCGTTCTTTTCCTCACCCGCATGAAAGCGCGTGTTTTCAAGCACGGCGACGTCGCCGGGCGCGAGGACCGCAACGCCCGCCTTGGCGCCTTCGCCGATGCAATCGGGGATGAACATCACCGAATGGCCGAGAACGTCGGCGACGCCATCGATGACGAGGCTGAGCGACTGGGTCGGGTTCTTCGCCCCTTTCGGGCGGCCGAAATGGGCAAGCAGCAGAACTATGGCACCCTTGTCCGACAGTTCGCGGATCGTCGGCATCGCTGCGCGAATTCGCGTGTCGTCGGCGACGGCGCCATCGGACATCGGCACGTTGAGATCGACGCGCACCAGCACCTTCTTGCCGGTGACGTCACCGATGTCGTCGAGCGTCTTGAAATCTGCCATCTCTCACTCCGATCCCGGAGTGTTCCCCCGCGAAGGCGGGGGTCCATCTCCTGCGCTCTTATCCCCTGATCACCGCCGGTTTCATTCCGATGCGGTCGGAGATGGGCCCCCGCCTTCGCGGGGGCACAAGGATAATGTTAAAGGAACTTCGCGATCACGCCCGCCGTGTCGATCATGCGGTTGGAGAAGCCCCATTCATTGTCGTACCAGCTCAGCACCCGCACCAGCTTGCCGTCGATAACCGCGGTTTCAAGGCTGTCGATGGTCGAGCTGGCGGCGTTATGGTTGAAGTCGATCGAAACCAGCGGCTCCTCGGTATAACCAAGGACGCCCTTCAGCGCGCCTTCGGCCGCGGCCTTGAGCACCGCGTTCACTTCTTCCTTGGTCGTTTCGCGCGACGGGGTGAAAGTGAGGTCGACCACCGACACATTCGGCGTCGGAACGCGGATCGATGACCCGTCGAGCTTGCCCTTCAGTTCGGGCAGGACGAGGCCGACGGCGACCGCCGCACCGGTCGAGGTCGGGATCATCGACATTGCGGCGGCACGGGCGCGGCGCGGATCGTCGTGGATCTGATCGAGGATTTTCTGGTCGTTGGTATAGGCATGGATTGTCGTCATCAGGCCGCGTTCGATGCCGATCGCTTCGTGCAGCACCTTGGCGAAGGGCGCGAGGCAATTGGTGGTGCAGGACGCGTTCGAGATGATCCGGTGATCGGCGGTGATCTGGCTGTCGTTGACGCCGTAAACGACGGTCAGGTCGACTTCCTTGGCGGGCGCCGAAATGAGGACGCGCTTCGCGCCGGCGTCGAGATGCTTCTGGCCGCCGGCCTTGTTGGTGAAGAAGCCGGTGCATTCCATCACGATGTCCACGCCATTGGCGGCGTGCGGCAGGGCGGCGGGATCGCGCTCGGCGGTGACCTGGATGCGCTTGCCGTTGATGATCAGGTCGTTGCCATCGACTTCGACGGTGCCGTTGAAGGCGCCATGAACGGAGTCATGGCGAAGCAGGCGGGCATTGGCCTTGGCATCGCCCAGATCGTTGATCGACACCAGTTCAAGGTCGTGATCGGTGCGCTCGAGAAGGGCGCGCGCCACATTGCGGCCGATGCGTCCGAAACCGTTGATTGCGACTTTCACTGCCATGTCGGTTAGTCCTTTCTGCGGAAGGTGGCGGCCGGTCTTATGCGCCGAGCCGCGCCAGAATCTTGGGGGTGATGGCGTCGACCGTCAGGCCGAAATGCCGGTAGAGATCGTCGATCGGCGCCGACGCGCCGAAGCTGTCGATGCCGAAGCGCAGGCCATGGCGGCCGGTGTAGCGTTCCCAGCCGAAGGTCGTCCCGGCCTCGATCGAGACGATCAGGGCATCGTCGGGCAGCAGATCGGCCTGATAGGCCGCATCCTGTTCGTCGAACAATTCGGTCGACACCATCGAAACGACATCGGCACCCTGCCCCGCCGCTTCGAGCTTTTCGGCGACATCGAGCGCCAGCGACACTTCGGAGCCGGTCGCGACCAGCACAACCTTGCGCGCCGCGGCGGCGCTGCGAAGACGGTAACCGCCTTTCAGACAGAGATTTTCCGTGACGTCATGACGCAGCGGCGGCAGATTCTGGCGCGTAAGTGCGAGGAGCGTCGGACGGCTGTCCTGCGCCAGCGCGATCGCCCAGCATTCGGCCGTCTCGACCGCGTCGGCGGGGCGCATCACGAGCAGATTGGGCATGGCGCGCAGCGACTGCAGATGCTCGATCGGCTGGTGCGTCGGTCCATCCTCGCCGAGCCCGATGCTGTCGTGCGTCATCACGTAAACGACGCGCTGACGCTGGAGCGCTGACAGGCGGATCGCGCCGCGGCAATAGTCCGAAAAGACCAGGAAAGTGCCGCCATAGGGGATAACGCCGCCGTGGAGCGCCATCCCGTTCATCGCCGCCGACATACCGAATTCGCGGATGCCATAATAGATATAGCGACCCGAATAATCGTTCCGGTTCAGCGGCTTGGTCGACGGTGTCTTGGTATTGTTCGAGCCGGTAAGGTCGGCGCTGCCACCGACAAGCGAGGCGATGTCGGCGGTGAGCGCGGTCAGCGCATTTTCCGACGCCTTGCGCGTCGCGACCTTCGGCGGTTCGGCAACCAGCCCGTCGAGATAGGCCTTGAACGCATCGCCCGGCGCCACCTTGCCGCCCAGGCGATCCTCAAAATCCTTTTTCTTATCGCTACTTGCAAGGCGAGCATTCCACGCAGCATGAAGCACCTGGCCGCGCTGGCCAAAGCCGCGCCATGCGTCGGCAATGTCGGCGGGAATGACGAACGGTTCGGCGGTCCAGCCCATATTGGCGCGCGCCGCCGCCACCTCGTCGGCGCCGAGCGGCGAGCCATGCGTCGCCGATGTGCCCTGCTTGTTCGGCGCGCCGAAGCCGATCAGCGTCTTGCACGCGATCAGCGACGGGCGGCCGTCCGCCAGCGCCGCGTCGATCGCACGGCGAATATCAGCGGCATCATGGCCGTCGCAGCTGTCGACATGCCAACCGGTCGCTGCATAACGCGCTTTCACATCCTCGCTGGTCGAAAGGTCGGTCGATCCGTCGATCGTGATCTTGTTGTCGTCCCACAGCACGATCAGGCGGCCGAGGCCCAGATGGCCGGCCAGACCAATGGCTTCGTGATTGATGCCTTCCATCAGGCAGCCGTCACCGGCGATGACCCAGGTGCGATGGTCGACGAGGTCGTCGCCGTAAATGGCATTGAGATGGCGCTCGGCAATGGCCATGCCGACCGCGGTCGCAAGCCCCTGCCCCAGCGGCCCAGTTGTCGTTTCAACGCCAGCGAGTTCGAAATTTTCGGGGTGCCCGGCGCAGGGACTGTTCAGCTGGCGGAAATTGCGGATTTCCTCCATCGTCGGGTGCGCATAGCCCGCGAGATGGAGCGTCGCATAGGCGAGCATCGAGCCATGGCCAGCCGACAGGACGAATCGGTCGCGATCGGCCCATTTCGGATCGGTCGGATCGAACTTCAGATAATCCGAATAGAGGACGGTCGCGACGTCGGCCATGCCCATCGGCATCCCGGGGTGACCGCTGTTCGCGGCCTGTACGGCGTCCATCGCAAGCGCGCGGATCGCGTTGGCGAGCTGGCGTTCGGGCAGTGTCATCTTTTCCCCGCTTATGTCTGGGCTGGCGTGCGCGACTGCCCTTTGCGGCGGCGCAGCCGAGAGTCAACCGCCCGCGGCAAGAATTCACGCGCATTTCGGCGCCGACAGGCGATTGCACCCCTCCCTCGGCGCTGCTACCCCTGTGGCATGGAACTCGATCTCGACGAATCCAGCCTCGCCATCGACCGCATCGAGCGCGCGCTGAGCCGCATCGAAAAGAGCCTGGCCGAGCGCGCTGAACGCGGCGCATCCGATCAACCGACAAGCGATCAATCGGCCCTGAAGGCCGAAGTTAACGCTGTTATCGGCGAACTGGACCGACTGATTGCGGAGGCGAATCGTGGCTGATGTCCGACTGAACATAGCCGGGCGCACCTATGACCTGACCTGCGCCGACGGCGAAGAACCGCAGCTTCAGAAGCTGGCCGGGCTGATCGACGAAAAGGTCCGTGCCATCCCGGGAAGCACCGAGGTGCGCCAGCTTCTCTTCGCGGCACTCATGCTCGCCGACGAAGCGCAGGAAGCAAAGGCCAAGGCCGACAAGTCCGAACCGCAATCCGATTCGCTGCGCGCCGCGGTTGCGCTGGCAGAAAGCCGCGAAACGCAGGCGCGCGATGAACTCGCCGCGGCCCGCAAGGAAATCGAGGCGCTGAAGGCTGCACCACCACCCGCTCCAGCCGCCGCGCCGCGCGCGGCGCACGACCGCGCGCTGCTCCAGATCGCCGACCGGATCGAGGCGCTCGCCGCAAAGGTTGAGCAAAGCGCTTGAGGATGGGGCTCCGCGTCCCTAAATAGGTATCGGCGGGTACTGCCCGGCACGAGCCGTTGCGAAAATCCCTGAGGCGATACATCATCCAAGGGAGCTGTCCCTGCCCGGACCCTGGTCCGACGTACATGGCCCCCACCTGACGTTACTGGCGTCAGAGGATCTTCCGGAAACCGACCCATGGTGGTCCCGCCAACCCGACAGGCTTTGAAGGAGGCCCGGCCCGCATGACGCCCGACCTCGCTTCGCAGAAACAGGCGCTGCGCGACCGGTTGCGCTTTCGCCGCCGTCATTTCGTCGCCAATCTAGACCCGGTGGGGCGGCTCGCTGCCTTTCGCGCCGTTCCCGACACGCTCCGCAAGCTGCTCGATGCCAGCCCTGTCGTCGGCGCCTATGCACCGTGGGGCGACGAACCCGATATCCGCCCGCTGCTGCTGCTGGATGGCCGGCGCATCGCGCTGCCGCATCACGCAGGCCGCACGGCCGCAATGACCTTTCGGATATCGGACGATGGCGATGCGCTTCGAAAAGGGCCGTGGGGATCGCCCCAGCCGCCCGACAGTGCCGAAATCGTGCATCCCGACATCATCCTCTGCCCGCTCGTCGGTTTCGACCGCCACGGCGGCCGACTTGGTCAGGGAGGCGGGCATTATGACCGGTTCTTTGCCGAATATCCGGCGGTTCCGCGCATCGGGATCGGCTGGTCGGTGCAGGAAGTTGACACTGTTCCCATTGAACAAACCGATATTTTGCTCGATGCGGTCCTGACCGAGCAGGAATATATCATTACCGGAGACCGATTGTGAGCGAGCTCCCCGCCGATCCGCAGCCGAGCTGGCGCAAGCCGACCGGCATCCTTCTGATCTTGGCGCTGATCACGGCGTGGGCGGCTGCCGTCGTCAGCCTCTCGCCGTGGGTCGGCGGCTGGCCGGTGCTGGTCCAGGCGATTTTCTATCTGGTCGCGGGGATCGCCTGGGTATGGGTGCTGCCGCTGCGGCCACTGCTGTGCTGGATGGAAACCGGGCGCTGGCGCGCCCCACAATAGGGATTGGCACCGCCCGATTATTCGATAGCCTGCGCGCACCATTGGTGAGGCAGGCGCGATGCGGGTATTTATGGGAACGGCGGCTGTCCTGTCGCTGATTTTGGCGAGCACCCCGGCGGCGGCGCGTGATGACGGCCTGCGCAAGCAGGTGAAGGCGCTCGTCAAGGCGTGCCCCGCCGCTGCCAAAGGCTATGATCTTGCCGCCCTGACGCCCGACGGCCTGGCCACGCCGGACTATCGGGCAAGGTTCGAAGAATGGGCCGGGGCGCCCGATCCCGATACGCAACCGGGTAGCAGCGGCGCAACGATCATGCTGCGCGGCGTGATCGGTTCAAGCATCACGCAGGATATCCGCTTTTCGACCGTCAGCACCCTGTGGCGCGACGCGGCCGGGGCATGGCAAGTCTTGCGCGTCGATCATGGGACGCTGCCGCCCGTGCCACCGCCCCCGCCGCCCCCCGAATTGTTCGAAGAGCCCGATGCGGCCTATGGTTTCATGATCGAGCAGGTCAAGCCCGCCCCCGACAAGAGCCGCCGCGTCCAGCGCGGCCGCCTGCTTCCGGCGGCGGCGGCGGAACTCGATCGCCTGCTTGCCGATCCCTGTCTGCAACTCGAACAGATGGGGCTGACGGCGCACCGCAGCAAAAGCGAGGTTCCGCCCTGCCCCTTCGACTATGCCGGGTCGACGATCGAGGTGATGCGCGATGCGCGAAGCTGGCTGATTTCGACCGATTGCCGGCGCGAATTGCCGAGCGCGAAGATCGCCGACATTCTCTTTTATCCGCAGGCCGATGTTGCCATGCCTGACTGGGACAGGACAGCGTGCGCCGATTGCGTCCGCTATGTCCTTGTCGCCGAATATTTCCGGCGCGCCGAGCGGACTGGCGACGCCGCGACCGATGCGGTGATCACCCGCGCTTATGCTGCCGTTGCCGGACGCGATTATGCCGGGGCGCGGCGCTTGCTCGAGCCGTTGGCAAGCGAGACGTCCGCCTATCCGCTGCGTTGGCTGCTGATGCCCGAACTCGCGTGGCTACGCGACAAGACCGGCGATACGGACGGCGCAATCACGCTGCTCGCCATCGCAGGCGCAGCGGCTGATTATCAGCGAGGCCGGCTGCGCTGCGATGCCCCGATCGGCAATCTCACCGAATTTCAGGACGTCATGCAGCGGCGTTTCGGCATTGCGCAAGTCTGCGATGCGCCGGAGCAGTTCGCCATCCCCGACGGGTTCGATATGGCGTCGGTGGAGCTTGCCCGGCAGAAGGCCGGTGCGATCGAATATCCAATATATTCGCGAAAGACGGAAGCGACCCAAGCCAAGGATTGAAGGAGGCGCCACCTGCCGAAATTCAGGGCAAGTGGCGCGAGTGACGGGGCTCGAACCCGCGACCTCCGGCGTGACAGGCCGGCGCTCTAACCAACTGAGCTACACCCGCTTGCGCTTGGGAGCCGCGCCAATATTGCCCTCGTCCCGACCTGTCAACCGTCCCGATCAAACTCTTTTCGATTTAATCGCTCGCGCATCTCTTCGGTCGCGGTGAGCGTCCCATGTTCGAAAAGGAAACCGGCAAGATCAGGGGTGCCGGTCGAGGCAAGGACGGTCTGCACGATCAGGAGCAGCGGCACCGCAAGCAGCGCGCCCGGCGTCCCCCACACCCATCCCCAAAAGCTGAGCGAGACGAGAATCAGCAGCGGATTGACGGTCAGCCGCCGCCCCAACACCAGCGGCGTGATCAAATTCGCCTCGACCAGATGCACCCCAATGAAGATGACGGCCGGCAACAGCGCGACCCCGACCGCGTCGAAGGTCATCAGCCCGCCCAGACCCAGGAGCATCGCGGCGACGATCGGCCCGAGATAGGGCACGAAATTGCACAGCGAGACGATGCCGCCCCACATGAAGGGCGACGGCATGCCAAGCGCCCACAGCAACAACGAGACGATCAGTCCCAGCAGCGCATTGATCATCGTGATCGTCGCGAGATAGTCGGCAGTCGCATCGACGACATTCTGGATCACGCGCGCGGTCTGCATCGCGCCATCGAAGCTGCCGCGCCGCCGGATCGTGCTGCGCCGCAGCCGCGTCCATCCGGCGAGGAAGAAGAAGATCACGAGTACCGCGAAGAGAAGCTGCACTGCCGCCGCGGGCGCGGCCGAGATGAAATAGTCGACGACCGAGGTTGGCGCGGTGGCGGCCATAGCCTGCGCGGTCGCTTCGGACCCGCTTGCGACCGAGGTCAACGTGCGGTCGACGAATTTCTGCAAGGTCGAATAGAAATCGATCACCGGCGCCAGATTGGTCTGGATGCGCGGGATCGATTCGGGGATGCGCGCGAACCAGCCCGTCGCGGGAACGACGATGATCGCCAGCGCCGCGTTGACCAGCATCAGAAAGCTCGAGAGCGCCAAAAAGGCCGCCAGCGCCGACGGAACGCGGCGCCGCTCGAGCCATTCGAGTAGCGGAACGAGGGCAATGGAAACGACGATCGCCGCGGTGAGCGGCAGGAAGAATTCGGCACCGGCCTGCAACGCGAAGGGTAGCCCCAGGCAGAAGGCCGCGCCGATGATGAGCGTCAGCGCCGCGAGCAAGCGGTCTCGACGAAAGTCATCGATCTCAACGCGTTGCGCTGCGTCTTTGAGCAAGGGTGGCACCTTCGGGTGCTCGCTGTCCTCCATTGCGTCGATCGCTCCCGTTGAACCCGATCCTCTTAGGCGCACTTTGGCGTCGGCGCCAGTGGCGCCCGAAGGGATTGGCCCAATGGTGCGCCATTATTGCCCTGTCCCCATTTAGGACAAAAGGCCGAGTATTTTCACCATTTTAACCAGAAATTACCCTTTTTCCGCGAGGACGGCTCCCAAGGACCAGCAATTATGGAGCCAATTCGATGATGAAAGCGCCTGTGGGGGGCGCGAAGCATCAGCTTCTTCGACCCTCTTATTCCGCCCTGTTGCTTTGCGCGCTCGCCCTGCCGATGCAGGCGCATGCCGCCGGTACGGTAGCCGGATCAACCATCAGCAACACCGCCAGCGCCAGCTTCGACAACGGAGCGGGGACGCAGACGATCGATTCGAACACGGTCAACCTGCGCGTCGACGAACTGCTCGACGTGACGGTTGCCTCGAACAACCCGTCGGATGTCGCAACGACGCCCGGTGGGACCAACCAGCTGCTTACGTTCACTGTGACCAACACCGGCAACGGGCAGGAAGCGTTCGGGCTCAGCACGCTCGCCAATGTCGGCGGCGACAATTACGACCCGACCATCACCGGCATCTATATCGACAATGGCGACGGCATCTTCGATCCCGCCACCGACACGCTCTATACCGCCGGGTCGAACGATCCGGTGCTCAACCCCGACCAGAGCGCGCGCATTTTCGTCGTTGCGACGACGCCGGGGACGGTCGCCGACAATGATCGCGGCATCGTGACGCTGGTCGCGGCGGCCAAGACCGGCACCGGTGCCCCGGGCACCACCTTCGCGGGCGAGGGCCAGGGCGGCGGCGATGCGGTCGTCGGTTCAACCGGCGCCGACGGGCAGGACAATGGCGCCTACAAGGTGTCGGCGGCCACCGTCACGCTCGTCAAATCGGCGGTCGTCGCCGATCCGTTCGGCGGCAGCGAGCCCGTTCCGGGCGCGACGATCACCTACACGATCACCGCGACGGTCGCGGGTACGGGGTCGGTCAGCGGTCTCGCGATCACCGACAATATTCCGGCCGACACATCCTATGTCACCGGTTCGATCACCCTCGGCGGCGCGCCGCTGAGCGATGCGAGCGACGCCGATGCCGGCGACTACAATGGCACACGGATCCGCGTGCAACTCGGCACCGTCGCGGGCGGCCAGACCCGCACCGTTACCTTCAAGACCAAGATCGACTGATGGAGATTCGCATGCGCAAGGCTCTTTTCCTTCTGATCGCCGCCCTCGCACCGGCACAGGCGTTCGCCGCCAACCAGGTCGCGCTCGACAATAATGTCTTCGTCGAGCGGGTGACGACCGACGCGGCCGGCAAGCAGCGCGTCCTGCTCGAGGAACCGAAGGTCGTCGTTCCTGGCGACCGGCTGGTCTTCGTGCTCAACTATCGCAACGCGGGCGCGCAGCCTGCCGACAAATTCGTCATCACCAATCCGATGCCCTCAGCGGTCCGTTTTGCGGGCGCCGGCGATACGCCGCCGCTCGTCTCGGTCGATGGCGGCAAGATGTGGGGACAGCTCGCCGATCTGACCGTGCCGATGGCCGACGGAACGCG
This sequence comes from Sphingopyxis sp. Q841, assembly GCF_052384365.1. Lineage (NCBI taxonomy): Bacteria > Pseudomonadati > Pseudomonadota > Alphaproteobacteria > Sphingomonadales > Sphingopyxidaceae > Sphingopyxis > Sphingopyxis sp. Q841. The sequence continues at coordinate 93,611 of NZ_JBQSUM010000002.1, forward strand.
CCGCCCGGCGCAGCCCGCCGATGTCACACACGTTCGCTGGGCGTTCCAGAAGCCGATCCCCGCAGGAGCGACCGGCAAGCTCATCTTCAGGGGGGTCGTAAAATAACCCTCTGATCATAACCGCTTAAAGGTCGCCGGCGGTGGGGCAATAGGGGACCGAACAAGCCTGGAGTTCAGCTATGACCAGCAAGCTGACTTATGTGGGCGCCATCGGAATGACAGCGATCGCGTTGATCGCTGCCAGCCCGGCCTATGCGGCCGGCACGACCGCGGGCACCACCATTACGAATAACGTCACCGTCGACTATCAGGTCGGCGGCGTCGCACAGGGCCAGCAGACCGCGTCGAACAGCTTCGTCGTCGACCGCAAGATCAATCTGCTTGTCGAAGAAGTGGGTAGCGTCACGACCGAGGTCGTGCCGGGGCAAAGCAATGCCGTCACGACGTTCCAGTTGACGAATACGTCGAACGAAGTGCTCGATTTCGCACTGACGGCCAGCCAGATCGCTGGCGGGACGGCTGCGCATGGCGGCACCGACAGCTTCGATGTGAGCAACGTCCGCATCTACCGCGACAATATATCGTCGGGTACGGTCGGCAGCTTCGATGCGGCCGATACGCTCGTCACCTATGTCGACGAGCTTGCAACCGATACGCCGATCCGGCTGTTCGTCGTCGCTGACGTCCCGGCCGGTCTTTCCACCAGTGCTGTTGCGGGCGTCCAGCTGCGCGCGACGGCACGTGAAGGTGGGGCTTCGGGCACGCAGGGCGCCGCGATTACGCAGACTGCCGGGGCCAATACGGCCGCCAAGGACACTGTCTTTGCGGACGTCGCCGGGGTGAATGACGCCAATCGCGACGCGTCGCATAGCGCCGCCGACGATTATACGGTCAAGACCGCGACACTCACTGTAACCAAGACCAGCCGCGTGGTCGACGATCCGTTCAACGGAACGACGAATCCGAAGCTGATCCCGGGTGCGACGGTAGAATATTGCATCCTCGTCGCCAACGCCGCGGGCGGTGCCAGCGCCACGTCGGTCGCAATCAACGACAGCGTCCCGACGCAGTTGACCTATGTCGCCGGTTCGGCGCGGGTCAACGGCACGGTTACGGCAGGCACCTGCAACACCGACGGCGTCGCGGCAGGGACCAACTATGCCGCGCCGGTCGTGTCGGGCACCGTTGCGACGGTGGCCGCGGGCGACACGCGCACCCTGTTGTTCCGCGCGACCGTCAACTGACAGGACCAGTGAAGGGGGCGGCGGCGCGCATGGCGCGGCACCGTCCCCTTCAGGACCGGCAATGACCTTCGGCTCGAAAACCCTCTCCTATGTGACCGCCCTGGTCGCGGCAGCCTTGCTGCCTGCGGCACCCGCGGCGCATGCGCAGGTGATTTCGAATACCGCATCGGCGCAGTGGACGGGCAGCGGCGGCGCGACGCAAGTGCTTTCCAATCGCGTCGATGTGACGGTGGTCGCAAGGCCGCCCGAGCAGCCGGTCGTCAGCACCTACCGCCTAGTCGACAGCGGCGGCAACAAATCGGCGCCGGTCGTTCCGACCCCCTGCGGCGGATCGATCATCGCTGCGCAAAGCCTGAGTGCGGCGAGCGCGGGCCAACTCATCCAGCTTGCCGGACCCTATGCCGGCCTGCCGACCAACCCGGCGTCGCTGCAGAGCACCGCCAGCTTCCGCGCGGGCGAAATGCTTGTCGTCGGCGTCACCCTCGCCTCCGCAAATACCGATCCGGCGCAGCGCGATCTGCTGCCCGTCAGCATCGACTTGCAGAATGGCGATCATGAACAGATCACGCTGACCGAAACCGAACCAAACAGCGGCGAATTTGTCGGTATTATCAACACGATCGGCGTTCCGCCCGCCGTGGTTGCCGGCGATTGCCGCCTGTCGGTCACGCCGGGCGCGCCAATTCAGGTCCGCGTCACCGATCGCGCCAATGCGAGCCTCGTCGCCATCGCGACGATCGACTTTCTGGTCGATCCCTTCGGCATCGTCTTCGACAGCGGCGATGGTTCGCCCGTCGCGGGCAGCCGCGTCACGCTGATCGACGCAGCAACCGGCCAGCCGGCGCAGGTGTTCGGCGACGACGGAACCTCCTCCTACCCGTCCACGGTCGTCACCGGGCAGAACGTCACCGACAGCGGTGGCACGGTCTATACCTTCCCCGCGGGCGACTATCGCTTTCCGTTCGTGGCGCCCGGCACCTATCGACTGCTCGTCGAACCGCCCGCGCCTTACACCGCGCCGTCGGCTTCCAGCCCCACGGATCTTGCGAGCTTGCGCCGTCCCGATGACGGTCAGCCCTTCACCATCACCGACGCGAGCTACAGCCGCGCCTTCACGCTTTCCAGCCCTGCCCCGGTGCGGGTCGATATTCCCGTCGATCAGCCCGGCCAGCCGTTGGTGATCGCCAAGACGACTTCGACGCAGGTCGCGGTGCCCGGCGATGTCGTCCAATATCGCATTACGGTTTCGAACCGCGATGCGCGGCGGACGACCGGTGCAGTGACGGTCGGCGACCAGTTGCCCGCTGGGATGCGCCTTCGCGCCGATACGGTTCGCATCGACGGCACCCGCGTCGACCCGACCGTGGCAGCCGACGGACGCAGCTTCAGCGTCGCCCTTCCCTCCATCGCACCCTCGGCGTCGGTCCTGCTAACCTATGTCGCTGAAGTCACGGTTTCGGCGCAGCCGGGCAGCGCGCTCAATCGCGCGACGGCGCAGGACAACCGCGGGACCGTCAGCAATGTCGCCGAAGCGACGATCGCGATCAAACGCGACCAGCTTGGCGACCGTATGACGATCATCGGCCGTATCACCGACGGCGGCTGCGCCGTCGACCCGGGCAAGGCGCGCGGAATCGGCGGCGTCCGCGTGATGCTCCAGGACGGCAGCTACACCGTCACCGACGAGGATGGGCGCTATCATTTCGAAGGCGTTCGCCCCGGCCTGCACGTCGTCCAGATCGATCCTTCGACCCTGCCGCTCGATCGCGCGCCGGTCGATTGCGCTCGCTCGACCGTCGATGCCGGAAGTGCGATCTCGCGCTTCGTCGAAGGTCGCGGCGGTTCGCTGAAGCGCGCCGATTTCCGCGCCGCGATAAGCGCGCCGCGCGCCGCCCCGGCAACCAATCCTGCCGAAACCCGCAAAACCCTCAGCGATCCCGAAGCCGCAGGTGCCAATCGCGACTGGCTTGCCGGCCAGGCACCCGGCATCGGCTGGTTGTTTCCCGAACCCGATCATAATCCGCGCGCCAAGTCGATCCGCGCCGCTGTCAAGCATCTGCCGGGGCAGCGCGTGACGCTCTGCATCAATGGCAAGCCGGTCAATGCGCTCAATTTCGAGGGCGTCAGCAAGTCGGCCGACGGGAGCGTCGCCGTCAGCGTCTGGCGCGGGATCGAGATTGCCGAGGGTGAGAATCGCCTCGAAGCAAAGGTCGAGGATGCGAACGGCGCGCCAGTGCAGACGATCGAGCGCAATGTCCATTATTCGATCACGCCGATGCGCGCGACGCTGGTGCGCGACAAATCGGTGCTTGTGGCGGACGGTGTCACGCGCCCGGTGATCGCGGTGCGTCTGACCGATCGAGACGGCAAGCCGATCCGCGCGGGACTGACGGGCGATTTCAGCGTCCCCGCACCCTATTACCCGGCGGTCGAGGCCGAAGCGCAGCAGGCGCGCCAGCTTGCCGGGCTCGAACGCGCGCAGCCGGTCTGGAAGACCGAAGGCGACGACGGTCTTGCCTTCATCGAGCTCGAACCGACGACCGCATCGGGGACGCTGACGATCGATTTCCGCTTTCGCGATACCAAGGTCGAGCGCCAGCAGACGATCGAAACCTGGCTCGATCCGGGCAATCGCCCGTGGACGGTGGTAGGCTTTGCGGCTGGAACGCTCGGCTACAATACGCTGGACGACCGTATGGAAGCGGTCGCGGAGAAGCTCGACGACCTCAACGCCGACGCCCGACTCGCGCTCTATGCCAAGGGCCGCATCCAGGGCAAATGGCTGATGACGCTGGCCTATGACAGCGACAAGGAACAGGACGACGCCCGCTTTGGCGGCGTGATCGATCCGCGCGCCTATTACACTATTTACGCCGACCGCAACGAGACGCGCTATGATGCCGCGTCGGTTCGCAAGCTCTATCTGCGGCTCGAACGGCCGCAATTCTATGCGATGTTCGGCGATTTCGAGACGGGCATTTCGGAGCCGCAGCTCGCCCGCTATCAGCGCGCGCTCAACGGTGCCAAGGCGGAGTATCGCGGGCGCAACCTCGCCGTGACGGCCTTCGCCGCCGATACGCCCTACCGCTTCCGCCGCGACGAGATTCAGGGCAATGGCCTGACCGGTCCCTATCAGCTCGCTGCGCGGGACATTCTGCCGAACAGCGACCGCATCACGATCGAAACGCGCGACCGGCTGCACAGCGAACGCATCGTCGACAGCAAGACGCTGACGCGCAACATCGACTATGACATCGATTACGCCGCTGGCACGCTGCGCTTTCGCGAGCCGATACGCAGCCGGTCCTCGGCGCTAGATCCGCAGTTTATCGTCGCCGAATATGAAGTCGATGGCGTCGGCGAACGCGTGCTCAATGCCGGCGGCCGCGTAAGCTATCGCAGCGACGACGACCGGCTGCGCGTCGGCGCGACGCTGATCCACGACGAGGATAATGATCGCAAAACCAACCTCGGCGGCATCGATGCGCGCTTCCGGCCCGATACCGATACCGAGGTTCGCGCCGAAATCGCGGTCAGCGACGCAAGCAGCAAGGCGGGCAGCAGCAACAGCAGCCCCACCGGAACCGCGAAGGCGTGGCTGATCGAGGCCGAGCATCACAGCAGCAGCGCCGACTTCCTGGCCTATGTTCGCGAACAGGAAAGCGGATTCGGCACCGGTCAGATCAGCAGCAGCGAAAACGGCACGCGCAAGTTCGGCTTCGACGGACGGCTGCGCGTTGGACGCCAGCTTTCGGTGACGGGCAGCGCGTGGCAGGAAGATTATCTTGACACCGATGCCCGCCGCCGGGCGGCGCGCGCGCTGGTCGAATATGACAATGGCACCACGCTGCTCCGCGCCGGACTGACCCACGCCGACGACCGGCTCAGTGACGGCAGCACCAACAAATCGGACATCGTCCAGCTCGGTGCGACGCAGCGGCTGTTCGACAAGCGCCTCGAACTCGATGCGCAGAGCGAATTTGCCTTGGGCGGACAGGATGCAAGCGTCGATTTCCCGACCCGCCAGCGGCTCGGCGCGCGCTTTGCGATCACGCGCGACGTCAATCTGGTCGGCAGCTACGAAATCGCCGACGGCAGCAGTGTCAAGGCCCGTACCGCGCGGCTGGGCTTCGACCTCGCGCCGTGGGCCGGGGCACGCCTGCTCGCGACCGCCAACCAGCAGGACATCAGCGAATATGGCCCGCGCAGCTTTGCGGCCTATGGCCTGTCGCAATCGCTGCGGCTCGGCGAGCGCTGGTCGGTCGATCTGTCGGTCGATGGCAACCGCACCTTGGGCGGTATCCGCGCGAGCGATGTGCTGAACGCGGGACAGCCTGCGGCGTCGGGTGGTTTCCTTGCGGGCAACGGGACACTGACCGAGGATTTCGTGGCGGTCAGCACCGGCGCCAACTACCGCGCCGACCGCTGGACGATCACGGGTCGCGCCGAATATCGCGATGGCGAGCTTGCCAATCGCTATGGCCTCACGCTCGGCGGGCTGCGCCAGCTTGGCGAAGGCCGGGCGCTCGGCGCGCTCTTCACCTATGCGAAGGCCAGCGGCGCCGGCACCATGCCGTCGACCGAAGTGATCCAGTTCGAACTCAGCTGGGCGCATCGTCCCGCCGATTCGCGGCTGTCCTGGCTCAACAAGACCGAAGTTCGCTCGGACAAGGTGCGCGACGCGGTCGCGGGTCAGGCCGGGCCGATCGGCGGCGCGGCGCTAACAATCGACGGCGACGCAACCAGCCGCCGCGTCATCAACAGTCTGTCGGTCAACTGGTCGCCGCTCGGTGATCGCGGCGACCGTCGTGAAGGCGACCGGCTATGGTATGAACGCGGCGAACTCAGTTTCTTCTGGGGCACGCGCTATAATTTCGACCGTTTCGGCGCCGATGACGTCAAAGGCTGGTCGAACATGTTCGGCGCCGACTTCCGCTTCAATCTGGGTGAGCATGTCGACGTCGGCGCCTCGGGCAGCGTCCGCGTCGGAACCGGCGGCGATACCGTCACCTGGGCCGCCGGCCCGACGCTGGCTCTCGCGCCGATGGCCAATGCGAATGTCACCTTCGGCTATAATTTCGCGGGCTTCCACGACCGCGATTTCGAGGACGCGCGCTTCGCCCGCTCGGGCGCCTATGTGACCTTCAAGCTGAAGTTCGACCAGACGAGCTTTGCCGGGCTGGGATTGTAACGCAGCTTGGATAGCCGTCATTGCGATCGCAGCTAAGCTCCTCGCAATGACGACATAGACTCAGTCCGCGAACAGCAGAACCGGCGTCTCGATCAGCTTCTTGAGCGCCTGCACATAGCTTGCGGCGTCCCAGCCGTCGACTACGCGGTGGTCGCAACTGATCGACAGGTTCATCAGCTTGGCGCGGCGGATGTCGTCGCCGTCAAAAACCGGGCGTTCGACGATCTTGTTCGGGCCGATGATCGCGACTTCAGGCCGGTTGATCACCGGCGTCGTTGCGATACCGCCGAGCGGGCCGAGCGAGGTGACCGTCAGCGTGCCCCCCGTCAGCTCCTCTACCTTCGCCTTGCCCGTGCGTGCGGCCTCCGCCAACCGGCCGATTTCGCTCGCGAGCTGCCACACATTCTTGTCCTGTGCGTCGCGGATCACCGGGACCATCAGTCCGGCGTCGGTCTGCGTCGCCATGCCGAGATGGACGGCACCATGCCGCGTCACAACACCCGCTTCGTCGTCGTAACGTGCGTTGATCATGGGAAATTCGGGAATCGTGCGGCAGATCGCGACGATCAGGAACGGCAGCATCGTCAGCTTAGGCCGACCGCCGCGATTGGCATTGAGGTCGGCGCGCATCGCTTCGAGCGCGGTGACGTCCATTTCCTCGACATAGGTGAAGTGCGGGATCGCGCGCTTCGACGCCGCCATATTCTCGGCGATCTTGCGGCGCATGCCGATGACCTTGACCGGTTCGTCGGCGCGGGCGCGGCTGGCGCCCGGGGCGTGATAGCCCTGCCCGCCGCTGTAGCGGAGGAATGCGTCGAGATCGGCATGGCGAATCCGCTCGCCATCGGAATGGACCTGCCCCAGATCGATGCCCAAATCCTTCGCCCGAGCGCGAACGGCCGGCGACGCGAGGATGGCTCTACCCTGTTCCGTTCGGGCTGGGCTTGTCGAAGCCCCGTCCTTCTTTTCAACGGTGGAAGACAAGGGCGGCGCTTCGACAGGCTCCGGGCGGGCGGCTTGGAGGGACGGCGGCGCTTCCGCCACCGCAGCCTCTTCGACGCCCGGCGTTTCGGCCGCGATGTCCTCTTCGAATTCCTCTTCGGCGATCATGTCTTCGACCGCGGCTTCGCCGTCGGTTTCGATCACCGCCAGCGTCGAGCCGATCGAAACCATGTCGCCGACGTCACCGGCGAGTTCGACAACGACCCCCGACACGGGCGATTCCATTTCGACCGTCGCCTTGTCGGTCATCATGTCGGCCAGTTGGGCGTCCTCCTCGACGCGCTCGCCGATCTTGACGTGCCAGGCGACAATCTCGGCCTCGGCGATGCCCTCGCCAATGTCGGGCAGGCGAAATGAATAGCGAGCCATGGCGGTCAATCCTTCATGATCTTTTCGAGCGCGGTCGCGATGCGCACCGGCCCGGGGAAATAAGCCCATTCGAGGCTGTGGGGGTAAGGCGTGTCGAAACCCGTCACGCGCTCAACCGGCGCCTCGAGATGATAGAAGCAGCGTTCCTGAACGAGCGCCGCCAGTTCGGCGCCAAAGCCTGAGGTGCGCGTCGCTTCATGGATGATGAGGCAGCGCCCGGTCTTCTTTACCGAGGTTTCGATCGCATCGATGTCGAGCGGCAGCAGCGTCCGCAGGTCGAGGATTTCGGCGTCGACGCCCATCTCCTCGATCACCGTCTTGGCGACGTGGACCATCGTGCCATAGGCGAGCACCGTCACCGCCTCGCCGGCGCGTACCGTCGCCGCCTTGCCGAGTTCGATGCGATAATAATCTTCGGGGACCGCGCTCGCATCATGCTTCGACCAGGGTTCGACCGGGCGGTCGTAATAGCCGCTGAACGGGCCATTGTAGATACGTTTGGGTTCGAGGAAGACGACGGGGTCGTTATCCTCGATCGCTGCGATCAACAGGCCCTTGGCATCATAGGGGTTCGACGGAATGACCGTCTTCACGCCGCAGATATGCGTCATGATGCTTTCGGGCGACTGGCTGTGCGTCTGGCCGCCAAAAATGCCGCCACCGAACGGCGTGCGTACCGTCATCGGGCAGATAAAATCGTTCGCTGAACGATAGCGCAGCCGCGCCGCCTCGCTCACGAGTTGGTCGAGCCCGGGGTAGATATAGTCGGCAAACTGGATTTCGGGGACCGGACGCAGGCCATAAGCGCCCATGCCGACGGCGACGCCGATGATGCCGCATTCGTTGATGGGGGTATCGAAAACACGCGTCTTGCCGTGCTTTTTCTGCAGGCCCGCGGTAGCGCGAAAGACGCCGCCGAAAAAGCCGACGTCCTCACCCATCACGACGGTGTTAGGATCGCGTTCGAGCATGATGTCCATGGCGCTGTTGATCGCCTCGATCATGTTCATCGTCGTCTTGGTCTGGGTTTCGCCGGCCATCATTCGGGCTTCCAATTGGGGCCGAACTTCTTTTCCTGTTCGGCCAGCATTTGATCGCACTGCTCCTTGAGATGCCAAGGCATTTGCTCGAAGACATCCTCAAACATCGTTTCGAAAGGCTGGTGCATGCCGTGACCCAGAATCCCGAGCTTTTCCGACTGCTTCTGCGTCGTCTTTACCAGATCGTCGAGCTCGGCGCGCAGCGCATCATGCTGGGCATCGTCCCATTCGCCTAGCGCGATCAGATGCTGCTTCAGGCGCGCGATCGGATCGCCGAACGGCCAGGCGCTCGCTTCCTGCGCTGCGCGATAGGCACTCGGGTCGTCCGAGGTGCTGTGCCCTTCGGCGCGATAGGTGAAATGTTCGATCAGCGTCGGACCGTTATTCGTCCGCGCCCGGTCAGCCGCCCATTGCGTCGCGGCATAGACGGCAAGCGGGTCATTGCCGTCGACGCGCAGGCCGGCGATGCCATAGCCGACGGCGCGCGCCGCAAAAGTCGTCCGCTCACCCCCGGCAAAACCCGAAAAGCTGGAAATCGCCCACTGGTTGTTGACGACGTTGAAGATGACCGGCGCGTTATAGACGGTCGCAAAGGTTAGCGCCGAATGGAAATCGCCTTCGGCCGACGACCCTTCGCCGCACCACACGGTCGCGATGCGGCTGTCGCCCTTCGAGGCCGATGCCATCGCCCAGCCGACTGCTTGGGGATATTGCGTCGCGAGATTGCCCGAAACGCTGAAAAACCCGTGCTCGGGCGCCGAATACATGATCGGCAATTGCCGCCCGAGCAGATGGTCGCCGCGGTTCGAATAGATCTGGTTCATCATCTGGATCAGCGGATAATCGCGCGCGATCAAGATGCCTTGCTGGCGGTAGCTGGGAAAGCACATATCGGCGCGGTCGATCGCCATCGTCGAGGCGACCGAGGTCGCCTCCTCGCCGGTGCATTTCATGTAAAAGCTGGTCTTGCCCTGGCGCTGGGCGCGGAACATGCGGTCATCGAAGGCGCGGACGAGCATCATGTAACGCAGCATCGCCCGCAACCGTTCGGCGCTGAGCTTCGGATCCCACGCGCCCTTCGCCTGCCCGTCAAAATCGAGCACGCGGACAAGGCCGTAGCACATATCGCGCATCGCATCGGGCTTGGTCGCTTCGCCCGGACGCGGGGTCGCCTCGACCGCCGGAACATCGATATCGCCAAAGTCGGGCGTGTCGCCGGGGCGATAGCGGGGTTCGGGAATATGGAGCGACAGCGGCGGCAGATTGCTCGCCGGGCGCCGATGCGTTTCGGGCATATCTTCGTCCCTTCAGGGCGCGAATCGCCGCGCCGTTATATTTCAATTGGACGACATATTATTACTTCCTGCATAGCAATGCAATGGCGGCCTCTCAGACCGCGACGGGCGCGGAAATGTGCGCCTGCGGGGCGTAATTCTCGACCGCGAAATCGTCGAACGCATAATCGAAAATGCTCGAAGCCTGCCGAAGGATGCGCAATCGCGGTGCGCCCGATGGAACGCGCCGAAGCTGCTGTTCCACGAGCTCTGCGTGATTGAGGTAAAGATGGACGTCGCCGCCGGTCCACACCAGTTCATGGGCATGAAGACCGCATTGCGCCGCAACCATTCGCGTCAGCAGCGCGGCTTCGAATATGTTGAAGGCAAAACCCAGGCCCAGGTCGCACGACCGCTGGAACAGAAGGCACGACAGTCCGCCGTCGCTCCGCACATGAAACTGATAGGTCATGTGACAGGGCGGCAGCGCCATGCGGTCGAGATCGGCGACATTCCAGCCTGTGAAGATATGCCGGCGCGATCCGGGGTTGTTGCGGAGCGAGTCGATCAGCGCGGCGATCTGGTTGTGCCCCTGTTCCGCGCGGCGGAACAGCCCCTCGCCCGCCGGCTCATAGCGCGGCCAATTGACCCACTGATGACCATAGACCGGCCCCAGATCGCCCCACGCCGCCGCGAAATCAGGATCGGCGACGATCCGCGCCTCGAACGCTTCGGCGTCGATCTGCTCGCCCGTCGCGCGGCGATATTTCTCGAGCGGCCAGTCGGTCCATATGCGGACGCCCTGCGCAACGAGCGGTCGGATATTGGTGTCGCCGGTCAGGAACCACAACAGCTCGCGCAGCGCCGTTTTCCAGTACACGCGCTTGGTTGTGAGCAAGGGAATGGCATCGTCGCGCAGCGAAAAGCCCATCGTTTCGCCGAACAGCGAGCGCGTCCCGACCCCGGTGCGGTCGACGCGTTCGTCGCCTTCGGTCCATATCCGACGCATCAAGTCGAGATATTGAAGTTCATAATGGATGGATTCGGACAAGACTCGCTCCCGGCATTGCGGCCTCTTTGCTAGGCGGCAGCGGCGCGCCTCGCAAGCGCCCCGCCCGACCTTGCACCGTTTCGGCCCAGTCCCGGCTTGGCGCGGACCGCCCTGGAGCGCAGATTTCGGCTATGGCGCTCGCTTTCCCACCTGCCCGCCCCTTCGATGGCACGACGCTGAGCGGCTTCGTCGATCGCGACGCGGAGGACGCGGTGGCCCGGGATCTGCTGCGCGCCGAGTTCCCCGCTGACCGCGAGCGGCTGATCCTGGCCGGATTCGATGGTTTCGGACGCCTGATGCGGATCGAATGCTGCGAAGGCGGTATCGACGGCCGTTGCACGATCGCCCCTGCCTGCTGGCACCGGCTGATCGGCCGGGGCGCCGCGACCGTGTTGATGGCGCATAATCATCCATCGGGCTGCGCCTACCCGAGCGAAGCCGATCTGGCGGCGACCGGCGAGGCGATGGATTTTCTCCGCCGAATCGCCGTCGATTTGACCGATCATCTGATCTTCGTCGATCATGGTCATTTCAGCTTTCGCCGCGCGCAATTGCTCTAAATCGGCGAATATCGCCAAAGCTGCCGATTGACGCTTGAAGTTCCGAAAAGGCGCGTCTAGAGGACCGCCCTGCCCTCGCGCCGGTCCGCCGGCGCCAGAGATCGGTCGGGGAGTAGCTCAGCCTGGTAGAGCACTGTCTTCGGGAGGCAGGGGCCGGAGGTTCGAATCCTCTCTCCCCGACCAGTTTCGCATTGCTGCAGATTTTGCACAGACGCGTCTTGTAACGTGTCGCGACCCATCCTAAATTGATCCTACGCCGCCATGGTTTTCCCCCTTTCCATCGCGGCGAGCGCCTCGTCCTAGCGGACGTGGGTGCGTCCTCCCTGGACCCTGGCCACCTCGTACTCCGGTACGAGGTGGTTTTTTATTCGGCGGCCAGCGGCAGCATGTCGCCATCGGGACGCATCTGCCCCGCCGCATCGATCAGGCCGGCGAACCAGCGTGCAAGCGCGCCCGAACGGGCCGCATCGACGCTCTTGTCGGGGTGCAGATAGAGGCTCCGGTCGATTTCGATCTGAACCGCGTGGACGCCCGCCAGCGGTCGCCCGTGCGTCCGCACGATATGCCCACCCGCATAGGGCTGGTTGCGCGTCACGGCGACGCCGAGCCGTGCGGCACTGTCGAGAAGCAGGTCGGACAGCCACTCGCCCGCGGACGTGCCGAAGCGATCGCCGATCACGATGCGCGCCCCATGACCTGGCTGTCCGGACGGAATCGAAGGCATGCTGTGCAGGTCGATCAGAATGGCGTGGCCGAAGCGATCACGCGCCGCAGCGAGTTCTTCGGCAATTGCTGCATGATAGGGCCGATGCAGCGATTCGAGACGCCAGTGCAGCGCGGCCCGGTCGATCGGACGTTTCCACAATGTACCGCAGTCGGCGAGCCGCGTCGGCACGACGCCCAGCCCGGCGCGCTCCTTGCGGCCCGGCGCCGAAAATTGTGCGCGAAGCGGCACTGCGACCTCGGCGGGCGCCATCTGCCCCTCGCCGCGATTGCAATCGGCGACAGCGCGCGCCCACAGCGCCTGCACCACTGTCGCGCCGGCCTCGACCGCACCCGCCGCGATGACATCGCACCAGCGATCCTCCAGCCGCTCGAGATCGGCGATCGGCACGCGCGCCGCTGCAAGTATTTCAGGCGGATAGAGGCGCCCGGCATGCGGGATCGACACGACGACGGAGCCTGGCGCGTCGGGACGTTGGACCGCGATTGCGGCGGGCGGAAGGGTGCGGTGGGGCATCGATATGAGAGGGTGGCAAAAAAGCGCCGACGAATCCAGCGGCGCGGGAATTTGTTAAATCTCTCCCGCTATGACACAGTTTCATTCGAGGGGTGCGGTACGCGCGATTACACGGTCGGGCGCAGCCGGAAGACAGGGGCAGAATTTTACGATGATCCGCATCTTGCTCGCCGAAGATGATGATGTGATGCGCGAATATCTGGCGCGGGCGCTGACCAGCGCGGGTTATCATGTGACCGCGGTCGACCGCGGGACCGAAGCGGTCCCCTATATCGATTCGGGCACATTCGACCTGCTCCTCTCCGACATCGTGATGCCCGAAATGGATGGTATCGAGCTGGCGCAGCACACCGCAAAGGCGGCGCCGCAAACGCAGGTGATGTTCATCACCGGATTCGCGGCGGTATCGCTGCGCGCCGAAGAGAATGTCCCGCAAGCCAAGCTGCTGTCCAAGCCCTTTCACCTCAAGGATCTGGTGCGCGAGGTCGATATGCTTTTCGGCCGCGCCGATCGCAGCAACCAACAATAATTTCAACTTTGCGCGCGAAGGGCTTGCCAGCCTGCGCCGAGGCCTTTAAGGGGCGCGTCACCCCAAAACGTGTGGGCGTGTAGCTCAGTGGTAGAGCACTGTGTTGACATCGCAGGGGTCGCAAGTTCAATCCTTGCCACGCCCACCATTTTCCTCCCTTTCGATTAGCCCTGATCCCGTCGCCGGGTGGCGGCAGACCATGATCTGCCGTATCGCAGACATCATGAACATCGACATATTTCGGCGGATCGGAATCGTAGGATCGGGCCGCGTAGCGCGCGCCTTGGCGCTCGGACTGAAGCCCGCGTCGCACAAACCGCCCTTGCTATGGGGACGTTCGCCCGAACAACTGGCCGAAGCGGAGCGGCAAGTCGATGGCATCGAAACCACCCCCAACCTTGGGGCACTCGTCCAAACATGCGATGCGATTGCGATCGCCGTTGCCGATGACGCCCTTTCCGGCATCGTGGCCACGTTGGCGGCCGAAGCATCCAAGACGCCGTCCTCGCCTTTCGTTTTCCACGTCAGCGGCCGTAGCGGAGCCGCGCCTCTGGCGCCGCTGCGCGATGCGGGCTGGCTGACGGCCGCTATCCATCCGGCGATGACCTTCACGGGCAACCCGCCGGGTGAAGTCGCGCGGATGGCGGGCGCGCGCTTTGCGATCACCGGCTCAAGCGTCGACGCGGCCGTGCAAGCCAGGCGGGTCGTCGGCCTGCTCGGCGGTGTTGCGGTCGAAATTCCCGAAGAGCGCCGCGCGCTTTATCACGCGGCGCTCTGCCACGCGTCGAACCATCTCGTGACGCTGATTGCCGATGCCGCGCAGGCTCTTGAACGCGCGGGAGTCGCCGCGCCGCGCGCGCTGCTCGCGCCGCTGGTGCAGGCTGCTCTGGACAACAGCCTCGACCGCGGGTTCGGTGCCCTTTCGGGACCGTTGCTGCGTGGCGACGTTCAGACGATCCGTGATCATGTTGCGGCGCTTGCCGCGCATGATCCCGACCTTGTCGCCGCATATCGGGCGATGGCGGTTGCCACGATAGACCGGCTCGAACACGAGGGCGCCCGGCCCGACGCAGCGCTGCGCCGCGCACTGGACAGCAGCGGCGCTGTTCCCTAATCGTTCGCGCATAATGGATACCCCCTCATCCCTCCCCGAATTGCCGCCGCCCTCGCCGTCGGATCCGCCCTATCTGCAGGGCCTGAACGGCCCGCAGCGGCAGGCCGTTCTCACCACCGAAGGTCCAGTGCTGATGCTCGCCGGGGCCGGCACGGGCAAGACCGCCGCACTGACGGCACGGCTGGCGCATATCATCGCGACGCGGCGCGCCTGGCCGTCGGAAATCCTGGCCGTCACCTTCACCAACAGGGCAGCGCGCGAGATGCGCGAACGCATCGGGCGGATGATCGGCGACGCGGTCGAGGGCATGCCCTGGCTGGGCACTTTTCACAGCATCTGCGCGAAAATGCTGCGCCGTCACGCCGAACTCGTCGGCCTGCAAAGCAATTTCACCATCCTCGACACCGACGACCAGCTTCGCGTGCTCAAGCAGATCATCCAGACCGAGGGACTCGATGAAAAGCGCTGGCCGGCGCGCCAGCTCGCGGCGCTGATCGACAAGTGGAAGAACCGCGGCCTGACGCCGCCCGACCTCGATGCGGGTGACAAGGAAGCCTATGCCGACGGCAAGGGCGGCCATTTCTATGCGCTGTATCAGGCGCGGCTGAAGACGCTCAACGCCTGCGATTTCGGCGACCTGCTGCTGCACATGCTGGTGATCCTGAAAAATCACCGCGATGTGCTCGAACATTATCAGCAGCGCTTCAAATATATCCTCGTCGATGAATATCAGGATACCAACGCCAGCCAGTATCTCTGGCTGCGGCTGCTGGCGCAGGCGCGCAAGAATATCTGCTGCGTCGGCGACGACGACCAGTCGATCTATTCGTGGCGCGGCGCCGAGGTCGCGAACATCCTGCGCTTCGAAAAGGACTTTCCCGGCGCGACGGTAATCCGGCTCGAGCAGAATTACCGATCGACCCCGCAGATATTGGCGGCCGCGTCGGCGCTGATTGCGCAGAACAGCGACCGCCTCGGCAAGACGCTGTGGACCGAACTCGATGCGGGCGACAAGGTGCGCGTCGTCGGCGTGTGGGACGGCCCCGAGGAAGCGCGGCGGATCGGCGAGGAACTGGAAGATTTGCAACGCCGGCGGGTTTCACTTGACCGCGCCGCCATCCTCGTCCGCGCACAGTTCCAGACCCGCGAATTCGAGGATCGCTTCATCGCGATCGGCATGCCCTATCGCATCGTCGGCGGCTTCCGCTTCTATGAGCGCGCCGAAATTCGCGATGCGCTCGCCTATTTGCGCCTCGTCCAGTCGCCAGCCGACGATCTGGCGTTCGAGCGGATTGTCAATGTCCCGAAGCGCGGATTGGGCGACAAGGCGGTGGCGCGGATCCACCAGTTCGCGCGGATCGACCGGACCCCGCTGTTTCATGCGGCGTCACGGATCACCGAAACCGACGAGCTGACTCCGCAGGCGCGGCGCCAGCTCGCCAATTTCGTTGCGATGATGCGCGGCTGGCAATCGAAGGCGGGCGAGCTGTCGCATCCCGAGCTGACGCAGCTCATCCTCGATGAATCGGGCTATACCGCGATGCTGCAGGCCGATCGCAGCGCCGAGGCGGCGGGACGGCTTGAAAACCTCTCCGAACTCGTTCGCGCGATGGAAGAATATGACTCGCTCGAAGCCTTCCTCGAGCATGTCAGCCTGGTGATGGACCGCGACAATGACGACCAGACCGAAACGGTGACGATCATGACGATCCATGCCGCCAAGGGCCTCGAATTCGATCATGTCTTCCTCGCCGGATGGGAGGACGGGGTCTTTCCGTCGCAACGCGCGATGGATGAGGGCGGGACGGCGAGCTTGGAGGAAGAGCGCCGACTGGCCTATGTCGCGATCACCCGCGCCCGTCAGCGCGCCAGCATCTATCATGCCGCGAACCGGCGCATCTACGGCCAGTGGATGAGCAGCATCCCGAGCCGCTTCATCGGCGAAATCCCGCCCGAGCATGTGGCGAGCGAGAACAGCTTCGGTGGTGGCCAGAGCCTTTGGCGGGCCAACTGGGCGGCGCAGGGCGATCCTTTTGCGCATGTTGCCGAACGCCAGCCCGCCCGCACCATGACGCGCGGCCCGGCATGGCAGCGCGCGGTCGCCCAATCATCGACCGTCACCCGCGCGCCCGCGCCATCCGAGCGAGCGCCCGCCGCATCGGTGGGAGCCAAGCCGCGCGCCGACCTCGCCATCGGTATGCGCGTGTTCCACGAAAAATTCGGCTATGGCGAAATCATCGACATCGACGGCAACAAGCTGGAGGTCGAATTCGAGCAGGCGGGCGCAAAGCGGGTGCTCGACGGCTTTGTGAGGGCGGCATGACAACCAAGGATGAATGGCTGCGCAAAGCACACGAAGCCCATGGCAGGGGCGATTCAGCCGCCGAAGCAGCGGCGCTCGACGCGCTCATTCGAGCGGATCGGACCAACATCGCGGCGCTGATCGCGATGGCGGAACTCAAGCGTCGGCTCAATGACGAGCGTGCCGCCAGCAGCTTCTACCGCTTGGCGCTGGCAACCGCGGCCCAGGCTCGGGACGTGCATCCTGCGCTGCACCCTTCGTTGCAAAGAGCGGAGCAATATTTGTCCGATGTCGACAATGTTCTGGCCGACCACCTGTTCAGCCGCCTTCGCGCAGCCGGACTCGACCAACGCACCGCGACCCCGCGTGTAGCTGAGGCTCTGCGGCTATTATCGGGCGAACAACCGCTGTATCAGCAGCAGCCTAATATGTTCTACTTTCCCGGCCTTGCGCAGCGGGCATTTTTTGATCGGTCGGAATTTGACTGGGTTTCCGAAGTGGAGACCGCCACCGCCGCCATCCGCGACGAACTGCAAGCCTTGTTGAACGATCCGGGCGAACATTTTTCGCCCTATGTCGCGGCCAACCCCGATCGACCTCCGCCCAACAATCCATTGCTGGACAAGCCGGACTGGGGAGCGGCTTGGCTGTGGCAAAGTGGCGAGATTGCAAGCGGCATGGATCGCTTGTGCCCGCAAACTCTCGCAACGCTGGCGCTCGCCCCGCAGCCAGTGATCCCGGGACGTGCACCCATAGCGTTGTTTTCCCGTCTCAAACCCGGAACCCACATTGCGCCACATCACGGGCTGCTTAATACTCGGCTTATTTGCCATCTGCCACTCGTAGTGCCCGATGGCTGCGGCATCCGCGTCGGCGCCGAAACGCGCGCATGGCGCGAAGGTGAATTGATGATCTTCGACGACAGCTTTGAACATGAAGCGTGGAATCGCGGCACCAGCGACCGCACAGTGCTGTTATTCGAGATATGGCGTCCCGACATCGACACCGACGAACGCGAGCAGCTCACGATGCTGTTTTCTGCCATCGACGCCTATGATGACGGTCACTGATCAAAAAATTCGAGGAATGTCGCTGGTGGAGCCGAGGGGAATCGAACCCCTGACCTCTGCAGTGCGATTGCAGCGCTCTCCCATCTGAGCTACGGCCCCGCGACGGGGCGCTCTTAACGGGACTGGTTGACACTGGCAACGGCTTTTCTGACGATAGGAAATATCTTCGGATAATTGGGGGGAACGATCGATGGCGAAGGCATGGCATCTGGTGCGTCGTCCGCAAGGATTGCCGACGATCGACGATTTTGCGCTGCACGCGCTTCCCGATCTGCCGCTCGAAACCGATCAGCTTCGCGTGCGCAATCACTGGCTGTCGGTCGACCCCTATATGCGCGGCCGGATGAACGATGCCAAAAGCTACGCCGCCTCCTTCCAGCTAGACCAGCCGATGACCGGCGGAGCGATCGGCGAAGTCGTCGAAAGCGCAATGGACGGCTTTGCGCCGGGCGACATCATCCTGCACATGGGCGGCTGGCGCGACGGCGGAACCATCGGGCTGGAGATGACGCCCACCAAGCTGCCTGCCGATCTGCTCGCCGCTGGCATGCCGCCCCAGACCTTTCTCCACAATATGGGGCTGACCGGGGGCACCGCGTGGATCGGCCTTCTCCGCATTGCAGCGGCAAAGCCCGGCGACACGGTTTTCGTGTCCGCCGCCGCAGGCGCCGTTGGCTCGGCGGTGGTCCAGATCGCCAAAGCGCGCGAGATGACGGTTATCGGCTCCGCCGGCGGCGCAGAAAAATGCGGCTGGGTCAAGGATCTGGGAGCCGATGCCGTTGTGGATTACAAGGCGGGCCCGCTGGTCCCCGCGCTCACCGAAGCGCTGGACGGTCTCGGCAAAAGTGGCATCGACGTCTATTTCGACAATGTCGGGGGAGATCATCTCGACGCGGCCTTCGCACTCGCCAATGATTTCGCCCGCTTTGCCATCTGCGGCATGATCGACGTCTATAATGACGGAAAGCCCCAGGAAATGCGCAACCTGATCCGGACGATCCCGGCGCGTATCCGCATGGAGGGCTTTATCTATACCGACCAGTTCTTCGACTGCATGGAAGAATTCTACGCCGACATGGCAGGGCTGATCGCGAGCGGTGCGGTGACGATGCGTGAAACCGTGCGCGACGGGGTCGAAGCGGCGCCCGACGCGTTCCTTGGTTTGTTTTCCGGCGCGAATATCGGAAAGATGCTCGTCCGCGTCTGACGCGAACGCACCGCCGATCCGGGCCCGGTTTTAGCTACCGAAACCGACCGAAAGGAAGCCCGGCATCGGGCCGTTCCAGCCGTCGTCGGGTTCGTCGTCGCGAACCGGCTTCTGGCGCGGCGCATCAGGTGTCTTGCGTTCGGGGCGCCTGGATACGCTGCTTTTGGATTCCGCGCGGGGTGCATCGTCCTTCGATTTCGGTTTCGCACCGCCGCGCCGGCTCTTCTTCGCTTGCGGCGGTTGCTTTTCCTCAATCTCTTCGGTGGGTTCCTGACGCTCGCCGCCCGCAAAGATATCGATCTTGTGGCCGGTCAGCTTCTGGATGTTGTCAACCGCCTCCGCATCGGACGGGCTGACGAGCGTGAAGGCCCGGCCCTTCGCCCCTGCCCGCCCGGTACGTCCGATGCGGTGGACATAGTCGTCGGGATGCCAAGGCGCGTCGAAGTTGAAGACGTGGCTGACGCCCTTCACATCGAGACCCCGGGCCGCGACGTCGGACGCGACGAGGATGTTGATATCGCCCTTTTTGAAGCGATCGAGTTCGGCAATGCGGCTCGACTGATCCATGTCGCCATGGATCTCGCCCGCGCGATAGCGGTAGCGTTGGAGCGATTTGGCGAGCTCACGCACGGTCGTCTTGCGATTGCAGAAGATGATCGCGGTGCTGATATCCTCTTCCTCGAGCAGCCCGCGCAGCGTTTCGCGCTTGCCGCGCTCGCTGGTCTTGACCAGGAACTCGGTAATATTGACGTTGGTGCTCGCGGGCCGCGCGACTTCGATCGTCTTGGGATTCGACAGGAATTTGTCGGCGAGCTTCTTGATCGGCGGCGGCATCGTCGCCGAAAAGAGCAAGGTCTGGCGATTCGCCGGCAGCTTGGTGCAGATATTCTCGATGTCCGGAATGAATCCCATGTCGAGCATCCGGTCCGCCTCGTCGATGACGAGGAGGTCGCAGCCGGTGAGCAATATCTTGCCGCGCTCGAACAGGTCCATCAGGCGGCCGGGCGTCGCGATCAGCACATCGACGCCCCTTTCGAGCGCCTTGATCTGATCGCCCATCTGGACGCCGCCGATGAGCAACGCCATCGAAAGCTTGTGATATTTGCCGTATTTTTCGAAATTCTCGGCCACCTGCGCCGCAAGTTCGCGCGTCGGTTCGAGGATCAGCGAGCGCGGCATCAGCGCGCGGGCGCGGCCATGCGCCAGAATGTCGATCATCGGCAGCACAAAGGATGCTGTCTTGCCGGTGCCCGTTTGCGCGATGCCGATAATGTCGCGCATCATCAGAACCGAAGGGATGGCGCCCGCCTGGATCGGTGTCGGTTCGTCATAGCCCGCTTCGGTCACAGCGCGCAAAAGTTCGTCGGAAAGGCCGATGTCGGCAAATTTCATAAGGTCATCATGTCCGGAAAAATGTTGTAGCACGGCTTCCCACGCCAGCCGTTGCTGCCGCGCCCCTAGGGGAAGTGGCGGTGAAAAGTCAAGAAAAGCCGACCGATCTGGCCGAAAAATCGCGCGCCGCCCCGCTCAGTCGTCGTCGCGCGCCACCGGGACGAGCAAGCGAAACTCGTCTACCTCGCACTTTGCGCCGGTCCGCGCATGGATTTCGTCACGGCCTTTGCACAGCTGCCCGTCCTTGTTTCCCTTCATGTAGAATCCGGCATAGAAGTCGAGCGCCCGGCAGCCACGGTTCAACTGGGCACGCAGCAACTGCTTCTGGCGGGTGATGAGGTCGATGCTGTCGCGCTGCACCGCCTCCATCCGCACGATGTTCTTCATCGCGACGCAGCGCGGCCCCTTCTTTTCCTTCCAGACCACCTGCGCTTCGCGCGGACGAACGGGCGGTGGCGGCGGGGCGGGGGCTGCGAAATTATTGATCGGACTACGCTGTGCCGGAACACGGATGATGATCTGCTGCTCGATCACGACCTGGAAAAAGCCGACATCAGGGGGAACAATGGCGGGCATGGACGCCTCCACCGGCGGCAGCGTTGCCGCAATGGGCACGTCCGACGCGGGCGCAGCCGCCGCGACCAGCACGGCCAGCGCCGTCACCATGGATGCGCCCGCTCCGCATCACTGTGCCAGGCCATGGCGTTCACCCGATACTCCCGTTCGCTGCAAAGCCCCATAAGGTGGCAATTCATCTGCCAACCCTTTAACGACCATGATTGAACAGCAAATGAATTGATGTCGACCCCTATTGCGCGCCCGCGCCCCAACGAGACGCCCTGCATGACCCAACCGCCCTCCGCCGACCTGCTCAACCACCTCGCCGATCTGCTGGGCCCCAAGGGGTTCAGCCGTGATCCGGACGATATGGCACCCTGGCTCACGGATTGGCGCGGCCGTTATCGAGGCCAAGCGGCCGCCATGCTTTCCCCGGCCAATCGTGACGAGGTCGCCGCAGTCGTCAGGCTCTGCGCCGCGGAGCAGGTTGCCATCGTCCCGCAAGGCGGAAACAGCGGCATGGTTGGTGGCGCAACGCCCGACGCGACGGGCAACCAGCTTCTGCTCAGCCTGCGGCGCATGAACCGGATCCGTGATATCGACGTCGCCGCCGGATTGGCGATCGTCGAAGCGGGGGTCGTGCTCGAACATCTGCATGGTGCAGCCCTTGCGCACGGACTGCGCTTTCCGCTCACCCTCGGCGGCAAGGGGTCAGCGACGGTCGGCGGGCTGGTTTCGACCAATGCCGGCGGAACGCAGGTGTTGCAGTTCGGAACGATGCGGGCGCTGGTCGAAGGCGTTGAGGCGGTTCTGCCCGACGGCGAGCTTCTCGACGCGCTGGCCCCGCTCAAGAAGGATAATCGCGGCTATGACCTGCGGCATCTGTTTTGCGGCGCCGAGGGCACGATCGGCGTCGTCACCGCCGCGACGCTGCGCCTCGTCCCCGCCGCCGCCGCGCGCTGCACGGCGTGGACCGGCCTTGCTTCGCCCGACGATGCGCTGCGCCTCCTGCGCCGGCTCGGCGCCGCGCTCGGTCGCACGCTCGAAGGCTTTGAACTCATCCCCGACGCCTGCCTGCAGGCCGTGCTGCGCCATATTCCACAGACCCGCGCGCCGCTCGTTGCCTCCGATCCCTGGTATGCGCTCGTCGAGCTGGCCGGTGATGATGGTGATGCGTTGACCGAAGCGCTGGAATCATCGCTTGCAAAGGCACTCGAGGACGGGCTGATCCGTGACGTCGCGATTGCCAAGAGCGAAAGCGAAAGCGAGCAATTCTGGCGTCTGCGCGATTCGATCTCGGAGGCCGAGCGCGCCGAAGGTCCGGCCCTCCAGCATGACGTCAGCGTTCCAGTCGACCGGATGCCGCAGTTCATTGCGGAAAACCCCGCGCGCCTCGATGCCGCATTTCCGGGTACCCGGGCGCTGTCCTTCGGCCATCTTGGCGACGGAAACGTCCACCATCATGTCCAGCCACCAATGGGCGTCGACGGTCGTGCATGGCTCGCGGCGCATGGTGAGGACGCAAGCCGGATCGTCTACACCCACGTACTCGAACTCGGCGGCTCGATCTCGGCCGAACATGGTATCGGGCAGATGAAGCGCGACATGCTCGCCGAACTCGACAGCCCCGCCCGCCTCGCCGCGCTGCGTGCGGTGAAAGACGGACTCGATCCGCGGGGGCTATTCAATCCCGGCAAGTTGGTCGCCCAGAAGGCGCCCTTGGCCTAACGCCCCTTGCGCCGCGCCGCGCCTGCCAATAAGGCGCGCGATTATTCCTTTCGCCCTCGATCCCTTTGGGGGCGCCAATCCGGAGTTTCATCATGGCCACAGCGCCCGCCAACAACCTCCCGCTTTTCTATGGCGACCTCGTTCCGCTTTCGAGCGTCGATCACGTCGATTTCCACGCCCGTCCGCTCGCCGAAGCGAAGTTTCTCGTCGGCCAGCATGCGATTCCGCTGACCGCCGACGAATTCACCTCGGCTTGCCGCTTCTTTCCGATTATCTTTTCGGCTGGCGACAATCCGGTTCCGCTGGCGCTCATGGGCCTCAACGAAGGCGTCAACGTCTTCGTTGACGACGAAGGCAAGCTGAAGAATCCGGTTTATGTTCCGGCATATATTCGCCGCTACCCCTTCCTTCTCGCGCGCCTCAACCCGGGCAGCGAAGAATTGTCGCTCTGCTTCGACCCGACCTCTGGCGCGGTCGGCAAGTTCGACGAGGGCGACGCCCTGTTCGTTGACGGCCAGCCGAGCGAGCAGACCAAAGCCGTGCTCGATTTCTGCCGCAACTTCGAAGAAGCCGGGCAGCGCACCGGCATGTTGGTCGACGAACTCAAGAAGGCCGACCTGCTGATGGACGGCGAAGTCGCCATCCAGCCCGACGGTTCGGACAAGCCCTTCGTCTATCGCGGTTTCCAGATGGTCGACGAAAACAAGCTGCGCGAACTGCGCGGCGATGTGCTGCGCAAGCTGATGCAGAACGGCACGTTGCCGCTCATCTATGCGCACCTGCTTTCGCTCCAGCTGATGCGCGACATCTTTGCCGAACAGGTAAAAGCTGGCAAGGTGCCGGCAATGACGGACGCCCCCGTCGCCTAAGGAGAACCGATATGGCCACCCTCGCCGATGCCGGATCGACCGCCGACCCGCGCTATACGAAGGTGGCCATATGGCTGCATTGGCTGATCGGCCTTTCGGTCATCGTCAATATCGGCCTTGCGATGCTGACCGAAGGTCTGCCGCGCGAAGCGCACCGCGAAGCGATGAACGTCCACAAGGCGCTGGGGATAACGATCCTCGTGCTGACCGCGCTGCGCATATTGTGGCGCCTCGGCCACAAGCCCCCGCCGCTGCCCGCCGGAACGCCCGCATGGCAGCGTCCGGTCAGCAAGATCCTGCATTTCCTGTTCTATCTGCTGCTGATCCTGCTGCCGCTGTCGGGCTGGGTCTGGATGTCCGCCGCCGATCGGCCGATCGACTTCTTCGGATTGTTCACCGTGCCGTCGATCGCCGCGCCGTCAAAAGCGCTCGCCGACACGCTGCACGAACGGCACGAACTTTTGGGCATCACCATGCTCGTGCTCGTCGTCATCCACATATTGGCGGTGCTGAAGCATCAATATGTCGACCGTACGCGCCTGATGGGCCGGATGACCCCCTTCTGACCTGCGCACGGCGGCCGATCAGAAGTCGATCGCCAGACCCTTCAATTCCCAGTCGCCATAGCGTACCGGGTTGCGGCCGCCGGGCTGCGCCTCCGCGGCGTCTTCGATAATCGGCTGCGGCTTGGGCAGCGGTTCGTTGGTCCAGTTTGCGGGCGGTCTAACATCGCCGGGACGCTTGGTCGCTCGGGGCGTGCCGCCGATGTGGTCGGATTGAGGATCGTGCGCCATGATGGATCCGATATAGGACGTTATGATGAAGAACGCCAATGATAGCCGACCGAAAATGCCCGAGCGCCGCGGACGCCGGCCACGAGGCGGCGAAAGTGAGCCCGCCGGCACCGCGCCGCGCCGCGCCGCCCTCCGCCTGCTCGACGCAGTGCTGCGCCGCGGCGAGGCGCTCGACGTTGCGGCGCATGCCGCCACGCAGGGCCTCCCGCCGTCCGATCGGGCCTTTGCCATTGCCATCGCGTCGGAAACGCTGCGCTGGATGGTCGACCTCGATGCGCTGATCGATAGCGCAACGCCCCAGCCGCTACCCGAGGACGTGAAGTCGCGCGCCGTGCTGCGGCTCGCGCTCGCCCAATTGCTCGCGCTCGGCAGTCCGCCGCATGCGGTGGTTGCCACCGCGCTGCCGCTCGTAGCGGGTGGGCCGCGGCGACTGGTTCACGCGCTTCTGTCGCGCGCACAACAAGACGCGTGGAAACTACCCGAGCGCGCGAGCCTGCCGCCCGCGACGGCGGCGCGCTGGCACGATGCCTGGGGCGCCGAGACGGTTGCCGCGGCCGAACATGGCTGGAGCGCACCGCCGCCGATCGACCTGAGCTTTGCAGCCGAGCCCGACGCCGCGGGATGGGCCGAAGCCCGATCGCTCGCACCGCGGCACTATCGCCTGCCGCGGGGCAGCGCGGTCGAAGACCTGCCCGGCTTCCGCGATGGCGGCTGGTGGGTGCAGGATCTTGCCGCCAGCATCCCGGCCCGCCTGCTTGGTCAGGGCAATGGCCGATCGGTGTTCGACCTGTGCGCCGCGCCGGGCGGAAAGACGATGCAGCTCGCGGCGGCGGGCTGGGCGGTGACGGCTGTCGACACCAGCGCGCGCCGGCTCGAACGACTGACCGACAATTTGCGCCGGACGCAGCAGACCGCGGAGATCATTCAGGCTGACATCCGGCGCTGGGAGCCGGACGCACAGGCCGATGCCGTGCTGCTCGACGCCCCCTGTTCGGCAACCGGCATTTTCCGTCGCCATCCCGATGTGCTGCACCGCGTCGAAGACCGCCAGATCGACGAGCTTGCGGTGCTGCAAGGCGAGTTGCTCGCGCGCGCCGCCGGTTGGGTCAAGCCGGGCGGGTCGCTCGTCTATGCGACCTGCTCGCTGGAGCGCGCCGAGGGTGAGGAGCAGATCAAGGCGTTTCTGGACGCCCACCCGGCATGGCAGATCGACCCCGTACGGCCTGACGAACTGCCGCAGGGCGTAACGCCGGATGCGATGAGCTGCGTCAGAACCTTGCCGGGGATGCTGGCTGACGCAGGCGGGCTCGACGGCTTTTTCGTAGCGCGGCTGCGCGCGCCGTCAACCTGACGCGCGTCAGACGAAAACCCCGGCGACGAGCGAACTCGCCAGCCGGAACGCCCGATCGACGCGCCGACTGACGAGGCAGCGCACCACCGTACGCGTCGCGGCCTCCAGCCGCACGCCGCTCGCCAGCCGCTTGCAATAGTCGACGAACTCACTGTCTGCCATGCTGGCGACAGCATAGCGGCGCGCGGCGATGATATCGGTCTCCACCATCCGTCCGATACCGGGCTTTTTGAGCAGCGCATCGAGATCGGCGAGCGCCGGCAGCCGCGCCATGTCGCGGAAGGGATCGGGGGCGCCCGTCTTGCGCACGAGATGCGCGAGCCGGGCATAGGCGGCCTGTTCGGTCTGCTGCGCGTTGTTGGCGACGCTCATCTGTTCGGGCGACCGGCGATAGAGCAGCAGCGTGTCCGGCAAATTGTCGATATCAGCGATCTCGGAGAGCCGCAGAAAGAGGTCGTAATCCTCGCAATAGCCGAACGCCGGGCGATAGAGCCCGGCCTTTCGCAGCGCATCGGTGCGGAACATCACGGTCGGATTGGCGACCGCAGGCCGCAGTTCGAGTTCGGCGCGCACGTCATCGCAGCCCACCGGTTGCCGGAAATGACCGCTCCGTCGGCGCCCGCCATTGTCGATCTCGACATATTGCCCACCGAGCGCACCGAGTGTCGGCGTGCGATCGAAATGCGCCAGCTGCAGCGCGAAACGGTCGGGCAGCGAGATGTCGTCGGCATCCATACGCGCGACGAAGGGCGTTTCGACCAGCCCAAGCATCCGGTTCATGCTCGCAACGATGCCCTGATTGGACTGGCGAATCAGTCTGATCCGCCGATCGGTCGCCGCCTTGCGCGCGGCGATGTCCCCCGACGCGTCGGTCGAACCGTCATCGACGATGTAAAAGATAAAATCGCCCGTCGTCTGGGCCAAAATGCTGTCGATCGCCGCTTCGACGAAGCGTGCCGCATTATACATGGGCATGACGACGCTGAGCCGCGATGCAGACATGTGGACCGACTTTCAAAAAGCCAGTCAGCTGATTGGGGCAACTGCTGGGACGATATCGATTCGCCATTATCCGCGCCCGGCAGGGCCGTCAATTTGGCTTAACCATGACCGGACAGCCCCAAATTGGGGCAGGTCGGTGCCGGCCAACCAACGGTCGGCCGACACCTTATGCGCTGAATGCGATCAGAAAACCGCCTTCGGGCTTGCTTCCTTCATCATCGCTGCGCGCACCATCGGGATCGGCGGACCGCCGTAGGAAAGGAATTCGTCGTGGAAGGCCTTCCACTTCGTCTTGTCCCCCTTGGTCCAATCCTCGCGCAGCTTGCGGATCATGAGCTTGCCCATGGTGTAGTTGAGATAGAGCGGATCATAAGTACCACGCGCCGCCTGCTGCCGCGCGTTGCCCTCGTCCTGATAGCATTGCTCCTTGAACAGCTTTTCCGAATCCGCGACCGTCATTCCCTTGGTGTGGAGACCGATCGCCGACAGGTAGCGGCAGTTACGCAAAAGCGCGTTCGACAGCTGGCCGATGTGCGTTTCGGGGTCGCCATCGCCGAGCCCTGCGTCCCACATCATTTCCTCGGTATAATGCGCCCAGCCCTCGGCGAAGGCATAGCCGACGAACAGCTTGCCGAAGATGCTCTCCGCGCGGTTCGAGTGCAGGAAATTGAGGAAGTGACCCGGCCAGACTTCATGGACCGAGGTGAAGAGCAGATCCTTCTTGCCCGGCACGAAGTCGAGCTGCGTCTGCTTGTCCCAGCTCGGGTCGGGCGGCGAGATGTAATAGACCGACGGCAGGCCCTTCTCATAGGGTCCGGGGATGTCGATATAGGCGCTGTTCTGCCGGTTGTAGGGCGGCGATTCCTCCACCTGCGCCTGTTCGGTGCCCGGGATCGATACCAGATCCTTTTCGACGAGGAAGGCGCGCAGCATCGGAAGCTGGCGCCGCGCCTCGGCCACCGGACCATCGGCGGGCTTGTCGGACCCCATCTTCTTCATGCAATCGGCGATCGTCATGCCCGCGGCATAGGTCGCGCACGCGGCCTTCAACGCATCCTGATTGCGCTTGAGGTCGGCCTGGCCGATCCGCTCGAGTTCGTCGAGCGGCGTGTCCACCGCTTCGTTCGTGAGCAGCATCCTCGAAAATTTGTCGGCGCCGAGCGCCCAGCCGTCGGCGCTGCCCGGCTGCGACGCCACATAGGCGGCAAGATCCTTCATCGCCGCGGCCGCCTTGGCCGCGACCTCATCGAACTGCTTTTGCAGCGCCGGGTCCTTCACATCGGCAAAGGCGGCCTTGGCATCCCCGGTGTAATAGTCGGCAAAGCCACCGAAGCCGGCGCTGCCATATTTGACGAAGGTTGCGGGCATCGGCAGTTTCAGATTGGCCTTGATTTGGGCAGCGGCGGCCGGAACCTTTTCGGCGTAGGTAATGAACGCCTTCATGCGCGTCGCCGGATCGGCATAGGGGCGCGAGATATAGACGTTGGGGTCGAGCTGCCCGACGTAGAAGGCCGGGTTTTTATGCGGGAAATCGGCGTCCTTCAAAAAGAAGAGCTGCCCCTGGGCAACATGGACGAGATAGTCGCGCTCGAATTTCTCGGCATCGCTCATCTTGCCATCGAATGCTTGGGCATCGGCGATCGTTTTTTCGAGGAAAGCGATCTGCTTCTGCAATCCGTCCGCCGACCAGTCGGGAAGCTGACCGTCGAACTCATGCTTGCCCTGATAGACCGCAAAATTGGGATTCAGCGGGAAATAGCCGGCAAGGAACTGGTCGCGAAATTCGGTCCAGTTGGCGGCAGATCCGGCGGATTGCGGCGCCTTTTCGGCGCTGCATGCGGCAAGCACGAGCAGCGCGCCGGCCATAGCCGCGCCGCCGAAGCGGGCAAATTTACGTGTCATTCGATGCGTCTCCCTTGATCGATGGCGACTGTCTGCCACCGCGTCCAACGGGCTGCACTCGATAATCGACGAACGGCGGCGACAAAGCATGCTGGACAGGCGCCAAAAGACGGTTAGGGCAAATCGCAATGGCCTCCTCCTCCTCCATCGACGGCCCGTCGAAGCCCCCCTCCCCGCTCAGCTTCGCCGATTATCGCTATTACTGGTTCGCGCGCTTCACCGCGGTCATGGCGACGATCGCGATGGTCGTCGTCATCGGCTATCAGCTCTATGATACGGCGCGCTCCAGCTATGGCATGTCGATCAAGGAAGCGTCGTTCCAGCTCGGCCTCCTCGGCCTCGTCCAGTTCATTCCGCTTGCGGTGCTGACCCCCGTCGCGGGTTGGGCCGCCGACCGGTTCGAACGGCGCCGCGTCGCGATCTTTTCCAACATGATCGACCTGACGATCGCCGCGACGCTCGGCTGGTTCACCTGGACTGAGGGACTGACGCTTCCGCTGCTCTTCACCCTCGCGGCACTGCACGGCGTCGCCCGCGTTTTTTCCGGCCCGGCGATGAGCGCGATCGCGCCGAATATCGTGCCGCCGGCAGTGCTGCCGCGCGCGATCGCGATGAGCAGCATCGCCTGGCAATCGGCGTCGGTCGTCGGACCGGCGGCGGGCGGCCTGATCTATGCCGTCCATCCCACATCGGTGTATATCTTCGCAGCCGCCTTGCTCGTCCTTTCGGCCTTCATGGTCAGCAGGGTCCGCCCGGTGCTACCGCCGCCCGCTGAAGTGCGCCGGCACCCGCTGCGCGAGATGGTCGACGGGCTGCAGTTCGTCTGGACCGAGCGCTTTCTGCTGGGCACCATCACGCTCGACCTGTTCGCGGTGATCCTGTCGGGCGCGACGGCGATGCTGCCCGTCTATGCCCGCGACATATTGCACACGGGGTCCGAAGGGTTGGGTTTTCTGCGCGCGGCCCCCGCGGTCGGCGCCGCGATCATCGCATTGGGCCTCGCGTGGCGGCCGATCGAGCGCAATGTCGGGGTCAAGATGCTGTGGGCTGTCGCGGCATTCGGCGCCGGGACGGTCGCTTTCGGCTTGTCGACCAACTTCCTGCTGTCGCTCGCGCTGCTCGTGGTCATGGGCGCCGCGGACATGTTCTCGGTCTTCGTGCGCGGGACGCTGATTCAGCTCAACACGCCCGACCATATGCGCGGCCGCGTCAGCGCGGCGTCGGGGCTCGCCATCTCCGCGTCGAACGAATTGGGCGAAATGCGCGCCGGCGCAATGGCGGCGGTGCTTGGCCCGGTGAGTGCGGTGGTCGTAGGCGGCGTCGCGGCGATCGGTGTTACTGCGCTGTGGGCCAGGATATTCCCCGAACTGAGGCACGCCCGGACTTTCGAGGCGCGGTTCGATCCGGCGAATGATTGAGCGCTGTTGATGGCGTTTCGGCGCAAAATCGCCCCGCTTTGTCCAGCACCTATTGTCAATGTATTTAATTGAGTTAAAACGGACGCACCCGTCACCGCGGCTTCCCTTCCCTCTCTCGATGGAACGACCGCCATGCACAGCTCGACAATCCGCCACAAAATTCTGACCATCCCGGGCCTCGACAACAGCGGGCCGGGTCACTGGCAAAGCCTGTGGGAACAGAAATTCCCCGATTGCGAACGCATCGACCTTGGCAATTGGAACGCGCCGACCAAGGGCGAATGGGTCCGCCGCATCGCCGACACGATCGCGACCGAGGACGCCCCCGTGCTTGTCGCGGCGCATAGCCTGGGATGCCATGCCTTCGCCCACTGGTTCGCCGGCGCCAGCGCTTTCGCGCGGACGCGGATTGTCGGCGCGCTGCTCGTTGCGCCGCCCGACCTCGCTTTGCTGCGCCGTAGCAATCGCATCACCGGATTCGATGATACCCCGGCCTTTTCTGCGCGAGCTCCGATGATCGTGGTTGCGAGCGACAATGATCCCTACGCCAAGTCCGCGCATGTCTGGCGCCTGTCGCGCAAGTGGGACGCGCGCTTCGTCAATGCCGGCCCCTTCGGGCATATCAACGCCGACTCGGCGATCGGCGACTGGCCTTATGGACAGTATCTGCTGGCGTCGTTACAACCCGCTCCGACGCCCGCCCTGGCCGACGAAAGGCTGTGGGTCCGCGCCGGAGACTGGCCGAACCGGGTGCGCCGCGATCCGCGCTTCGACTTCAAGGAAAGTGCATAGAGACGATGAAAGCCAATTCGATCCTCGAAACCATCGGCAACACGCCGCACATTCGCGTCGCGAAGCTGTTTCCCGACGCCGAAGTCTGGGTGAAGTCCGAACGCGCCAATCCGGGCGGGTCGATCAAGGATCGCATCGGGCTGGCGATGATCGAAGCGGCCGAGCGCGACGGCAGCCTGAAACCGGGCGGCGTCATCGTCGAGCCGACATCGGGCAACACCGGCATCGGCCTGGCGATGGCCGCCGCGGTCAAGGGGTACAAGCTGATCCTCGTCATGCCCGAAAGCATGTCGCTCGAACGCCGGCGCCTCATGCTGGCCTATGGCGCGACCTTCGATCTGACGCCGCGCGAAAAGGGCATGAAGGGCGCCATCGAGCGGGCGATCGAACTGGTCGAGACCACCCCCGGTGCCTGGATGCCGCAGCAGTTTGAGAACGAGGCGAACATCGACGTCCATGTCCGGACCACCGGCCCCGAAATCCTGAACGATTTCAAGGACACGCCGATCGACGCGCTGATTACCGGCGTCGGCACCGGCGGACACATTACCGGCGTTGCGCAATTCTTGAAACAGCATTGGCCCAATCTGAAGGTCTATGCCGTCGAACCCGTTGCTTCGCCGGTCATCTCGGGCGGCCAGCCTGCTCCGCATCCGATCCAGGGCATCGGTGCCGGCTTCATCCCGCGTAACCTGCATACCGATCTGCTCGACGGCGTGATCCAGGTCGATGCCGCCGATGCGAAGGAGATGGCGCGGCGCTCGGCGACCGAGGAAGGGATGCTCGTCGGCATCTCGTCGGGCGCGACGCTGGCGGCGATCAAGCAGAAGCTCGCCGAGCTTCCGGCGGGCAGCCGCGTCCTCGGCTTCAACTATGACACCGGCGAGCGCTATCTGTCGGTGCCCGACTTCCTGCCGGAGATCTGAGCAGCAGCCATGCTCCCAATGGAGCATCCGGATACGACGCAGAACCCGCGCGAATGGCGCGGCTGGCTGTTCGCGCTTTTGAGCTTTGCGGCGATTGCGGCGGTGCTGCATTTCAGCGGACAGACGAGCCGCCCGCTGCCGGTGATGCCGCACCCCGTTGCGCCGCCCGCCAACGTCGTGCCCGACGTCCAGCCGATGGAGTTCGCCCCGGTTACCGAGCAGGACGCGCGTGCCGAAAATGCGCGCATAGCATTTGTGACCAAGGGCTTCGTTGCAGCGCGCCCATTCGTCTATCCCGGCGCAAGCAAGGCACGCGACCGCGCCCGCGACTGCATGGCAGCGGCGATGCTTTACGAGGCCGGCGACGATAGCAAGGGACAGCTTGCGGTCGGTCAGGTTGTCATCAACCGCGTCCGCCATCCCGCCTTCCCCAAGACGATCTGCGGCGTCGTATTCCAGGGATCGGAGCGCACCACGGGCTGTCAGTTCACCTTCACCTGCGACGGCGCACTCAATCGCCGCTATCCGGATGCCGCATGGGCGCGCGCACGCAGCAATGCCGATCGCATGCTCGCCGGACTGATCGATCCGAAAGTCGGGCTGGCGACGCATTATCACACCGACTGGGTGCGCCCCTATTGGAGCGACAGTCTGGAAAAGATCGCGAGCGAGGGCACGCACCTCTTTTTCCGCTGGCCCGGTTTCTGGGGAACGCCCGGCGCGTTCCGCGGCGCGGTTTCGGCGAACGACGCGCCGATTGCGAAGATGGCGGGCCTGTCCCCCGCCCATGCGCTTGCCCTCGCGCCGCCAAGCGACCTGGCCGAAGGCGCCGCCATCATTGGCCCGGTCAAGTTGGTAACGGGCGCCGGAGACGCGGTCGGGCGCGATACCATCTATGTCCAGCTCGACCGCCGCGCGACGCCCGAAAGTTTCGTCACGCTCGCGCTGCGCCTTTGCGGCGAACGCCCCTATTGTAAGTTCATGGGCTGGACCAACCCGGTCATGAAGCCCGACAGCGACGCGATGAACGACATGCAGCGCGCGGCGATGAGCTTTTCCTATCTGCGCGACGAAAAATCGGGCTTTGAAAAGGCGCTGTGGAACTGCAGCGAATATGCGCGCGACGACACGCGGCAGTGCATGAAGCGCTGAGCGAAGCGATCCAGCTTGGTTCAATTAACCCCGGATCACTTCGCTCGCAGTGCTGCAGCCCGTTTGAAGGCTCCAGCGCTCAACCGTGCGGGCGGATCAGATATTTCTCGCCCGTGCGCTTGGCATTATAGGCGTTCGCGACGTCGAGGTTGAGCGCATCGGCCAGCGAAATCTGGTGGCTGTAATGGCTCTTGAAGGTCGTCGTCAGCTCGTCGACGACACGCTGACGCATTCGCATCGCCGTCTCCATCCCCGCCTTTTGCAGGAAGGGCGTGAGCAGGAAGCCCGAGAGCGACCAGCTGAAGCCGAAGCTGCGGTTGAGCAGCGTCGGGCCGAGGTCGAGCGCGCCGTAGATATAGACCTGTTTGAAAGTGTCCGAGCCATAGCGGCTGTAGCTCGTCATGCGCTTGACCGCCGCCGCTTCCATCGCGGCGAGAATCTGGCCCGCAAGCTTGCCGCCGCCGATCGCATCGAAGCCGATCGTGGCGCCGGTTTCGGTGATCGCGGCGACGAGTTGGTCGACGAAATCATCGTCGCTGCTATTCACGATATGCGTCGCACCGATGCCCTTCAGCAATTCGACCTGCGCCGCGCTGCGCACGATATTGACCAGCGGGATATTGTCCTTGGCGCAGATCTTGACGAGCATCTGGCCGAGGTTCGACGCCGCGGCGGTGTGGACGATCGCGCTATGCCCCTCCATCCGCATCGTTTCGGTGAAAGCAAGGCTGGTGAGCGGATTGACGAAGCAGGAGGCCCCATCGACCGGATCGGTGCCGTCGGGCAGCGGCATCGTCATCTGAATTGGAAGGCAGCGATATTCGGCATACATCTCGCCGCCAAGCAGCGCGACGGTCTTGCCCATCAGCGCCTGCGCCTCGGGCGAGGACCCCGCCTTGACGACGACGCCGCACCCTTCGTTGCCGATCGGGAGCGCATCGCCGATCCGGCTCGCCATCGCGCGCATGCCGGGCGGCGGAATATCGGCCGTGATCATCGGCAAGTCGTTGCGGGTGCCGGCGCGCGCGCTGCTCATGTCGGCACCGCCGAACAGCAGGCCGAGATCGGACGGATTGATCGGGGTGGTGAGAACCTTCACCAGCACCTCGTGCGGCTTGGGCTCGGGCATCGGGCGGCGTTCGAAATAGACTTCGAGTTCGCCCTCCGGCTTGGCGAGCGTCAGCATCGTCAGATTGGTTTCGGGCAAATCGGTCATCGCACGTCTCCCTTGGCGTAATTTGGTTTCTCGATGCAACGGGTTAGGGCGAAGGGCCGCCGCTGGCAATGCCGCCCGGTTCAGCCGGGCGAATATTCCGACGCGAGGCGCAGCACCTCGTCTGCCAGTTCGCGGCGGCAGATGAGCAGGTCAGGCAGATAGGTATCGGCATTGTTGTAGCGCAGCGGCGAGCCATCGACGCGGCTGACGTGCAGCCCCGCAGCCTGCGCAACCGCAACGGGCGCGCAATTGTCCCATTCATATTGGCCGCCGGTGTGCAGATAGATGTCGGCCTCGCCGCGCACCACGGCCATGGCCTTCGCTCCGGCCGAGCCCATCGCAAGCAGTTCCGCGCCCATCCGTTCGGCGACCTGAACCGCCTCGGCAGCGGGGCGGGTGCGGCTGACAAGCATCCGCAGCGGCTCGTTGGCAGGCGCCAATGCGGTCGGCGCGCCCGAGGTCAGCGTCAGCCCGAGCCCTGGCAACGCGACCGCGCCGACGCTGGCGACGCCATCGATCGCGAGCGCGACATGCACCGCCCAGTCGGACCGGCCCTCGCCATATTCGCGCGTGCCGTCGAGCGGATCGACGATCCAAACCCGGCGGCTGGCGAGGCGCACCGGATTGTCCTTTTCCTCTTCGGACAAAAGCGCGTCGTCGGGACGCGCCGCGCGAAGCTCGCGGCAGAGCATCGCGTTCGCAGCCTCGTCACCCGCCTGCCCCAGCGCCTTGCCCGTGAGGTCGCCCGCTGCGCGCAGGTCGAGCAGGATGCGGCCGGCGGCATCGGCGAGCCGCGTCGCCAATTGTTCGTCATTCTCGGTCATGGCTGCGTGCCAGAGCCCTCGCCGCCGCGTTCGTCAAGCCCTTCGGTTCCCGTATCGCGCGGCGTCTTGTCCATGCCCCAGGTTACCCGGCTCCACGCGCGTTCGTGGACATAATAGAGCAGCATCTTGGTCAGCACTTCGGTGCTCGCAATTGCGCCGGCGGCCTTCACATTGGCGGTGAAGATGTAGCTGAGGATGAAGGTGTCGATGCTGCCCAGAGCGCGCCAGCTGACCGCCTTGGCGAAAGATCGGCTGTGCGCCTCGCGGCCCCGGAACAGCAGCACCGGTTAGCCCAGCAGCCGTTCGACGATGAGGTCGGCGGCCTCCTCTGCCGTCATCGCGGTCGTGTCGATGCGAACCTCCGGCGCCTCGGGCGCCTCGTAAGGGCTGTCGATGCCGGTGAAATTCTTGAGCTGACCCGCCCGTGCCTTCTTGTAGAGGCCCTTGACGTCGCGCCGTTCCGCCTCGGCCAGCGGGGTGTCGATGAATATTTCAAGAAACTCGCCCTCGGGCAGCATCGCGCGCACCATTTCGCGCTCGGCGCGGAAGGGCGAGATGAAGGCGGTGATGACGATCAGCCCGGCGTCGGTCATCAGCTTGGCAACCTCGCCGACGCGGCGGATATTCTCGATCCGGTCGGCTTCGGTGAAGCCCAGATCCTTGTTGAGCCCGTGGCGGACGTTGTCGCCGTCGAGCAGGAAGCTGTGCCGGTTCATCCGGTGCAGCTTCTTCTCGACAAGGTTCGCGATCGTCGATTTGCCCGACCCCGACAGGCCGGTAAACCACAGCAGCGCCGGCCGCTGGTTCTTGAGGTTCGCGCGCATATCGCGATCGATGTCGCCGGCCTGCCAATGGACATTCTGTGCCCGGCGCAAGCTGAAGTGCAGCATCCCGGCGGCCACCGTCGCGTTGGTCAGCTTGTCGATCAGGATGAAGCCGCCGAGCGTCTTGTTGTCGGCATAGGCTTCGAAGGTGATGGGCTTGTCGGTCGACACCTCGACCACCCCGATCCCGTTCAAGTCGAGCGTCTTTGCCGCCAGCCGGTCGAGCGTGTTGACGTTGATCTCGTACTTCGGCGCCTGGACGGTCGCCGAAACGCTCTGCGTCGCGAGCTTCAGCCAATAGGCGCGGCCGGGTATCATCGCCTCGTCGGCCATCCAGACGAGCGTCGCTTCGAACTGGTCGGCGGTTTCGGGGGGCGCATCTGCGGCCGCGATGACATCGCCGCGCGAACAATCGACTTCGTCCGCCAGCGTCAGCGTCACCGACTGGCCCGCGACTGCTTCATTCAGATCGCCATCAAGCGTAACGATCCGGTCGATCGTCGTCGTCTTCCCGCTCGGCAGGATACGGACGGCGTCGCCCGGCTTGACCTTGCCGCTTGCAAGCTGGCCCGAAAAGCCCCGGAAATCCAGATTCGGGCGGTTGACCCATTGAACGGGCATCCGGAAAGGCTTGGCTTGGTCGGCGGTGCCGCCGATCTCGACCGTTTCAAGATGGTCGACCAGCGCCGGCCCCTTGAACCAGGGCGTGTTCGCCGATAGCGCGGTGATATTGTCGCCCTTAAAGCCCGAGATGGGAATGGCGGTGAAATTGGTGATACCGATCTCGCTCGCAAAGGCACGATAGGCGAGCGTGATGCGATCGAAGACCGCCTTGTCATAGCCGACAAGGTCCATCTTGTTCACCGCAAGCACGATATGCCGGATGCCGAGCAGGTGCGCGAGGAAGCTGTGGCGGCGCGTCTGCGTCAGCACGCCCTTGCGCGCATCGACGAGGATCACGGCAAGGTCGGCGGTCGACGCGCCGGTGACCATGTTGCGCGTATATTGCTCGTGCCCCGGCGTGTCGGCGACGATGAACTTGCGCTTTTCGGTCGTGAAAAAACGATAGGCGACGTCGATCGTGATGCCCTGCTCGCGCTCGGCGGCAAGCCCATCGACGAGCAGCGCGAAATCGATCTCACCGCCCTGCGTACCGACGCGCTTGCTGTCGGCCTCGAGCGCGGCGAGTTGATCCTCGAAGATCATCT
This sequence comes from Sphingopyxis sp. Q841, assembly GCF_052384365.1. NCBI lineage: Bacteria > Pseudomonadati > Pseudomonadota > Alphaproteobacteria > Sphingomonadales > Sphingopyxidaceae > Sphingopyxis > Sphingopyxis sp. Q841. The sequence goes on from NZ_JBQSUM010000002.1 coordinate 130,760, forward strand.
TGCTGTCGTAGAGCAGGCGTCCGATCAGCGTCGATTTGCCGTCATCGACGCTGCCGCAGGTGATGAAGCGGAGCAGCGACTTCCGCTCGTGACTCGCGAGATAGGCGTCGATATCCTCGGCGATCAGAGCGTCGGTGACATAGATGGGGTCGGTCATATTCTTACTTCGTCATTCCCGCGACAGCGGGAATCCCGCTTCGTCCGTTGATACAGAAAGAGGCCCCCGCCTTCGCGGGGGTTGACCCTTCGTCAATCTGAAGATTGACGCGGCGGGTCAAAAATACCCCTCCTGCTTCTTCTTCTCCATCGACGCATCGCCGCCATCCTTGTCGATGATGCGTCCCTGCCGTTCGCTGGTCGTCGCCAACAGCATTTCCTGGATGACTTGGCTGAGCGTCGTCGCCTCGCTTTCGACCGCCCCGGTGAGCGGATAGCAGCCGAGGGTGCGGAAACGCACCGAGCGCATCACCGGCTCTTCACCGTCGCGTAGCGGGAAGCGGTCGTCATCGACCATCAGCAACAGCCCGTCGCGTATCACCGTCGGTCGGGGCGCGGCGAAATAGAGCGGCACGATCGGGATATTCTCGCGCGCGATATATTGCCAGATGTCGAGTTCGGTCCAGTTGGAGATCGGAAAGACCCGGATGCTTTCCCCCTTCGCCTTGCGCGCATTGTAGAGATTCCACAGCTCGGGGCGCTGCTGCTTGGGATCCCAGCCGTGACTCGCCGTGCGGAAGGAAAAGATGCGCTCCTTCGCGCGGCTCTTTTCCTCGTCGCGCCGCGCACCGCCGAAGGCCACGTCGAATCCGTGAAGGTCGAGCGCCTGCTTGAGCCCTTCGGTCTTCCACATGTCGGTATGCAGCGGCCCATGGTCGAACGGATTGATCCCGCGCGCCTTCGCCTCGGGGTTCTGATGGACGATCAGGTCCATGCCCGATTCCGCGGCCATGCGGTCGCGCAGTTTGTACATCGCGCGGAACTTCCACGTGGTATCGACGTGGAGCAGCGGAAAGGGCGGCGGCGAGGGATAGAAAGCCTTGCGCGCGAGATGCAGCATCACCGCGCTGTCCTTGCCGACCGAATAGAGCATCACGGGGTTGACGGCGTCGGCCATCACTTCGCGCATGATGTGGATGCTCTCGGCCTCGAGACGGTCCAGATGGGTAAGCGTGTCGATCATGCCCCGCCCTTGCCGACCCCCATGGCGGCACGCAAGCTGTATGGCCTTTTCGCCTTGCAAGCCAGACTTGTCCGCTGCGCTTCAAACCGCGCCCGCTTCCTGCTAGTCGCATCCGAAACCAGAAACAGAGGACGATATGCGCGCCACACCCGATTTCGATTTTGCCCTTGGCGAGACCGCCGAGATGATCCGCGACACCACGGCCCGCTTCGCCGACGAGCAGATTGCGCCGCTGGCCGACAGGGCCGACCGCGAGGATTGGTTCCCTCGCGACGAGCTGTGGACGCAGATGGGCGCGCTGGGCCTGCACGGCATCACGGTCGAGGAGGAATGGGGCGGCCTCGGTCTCGGCTACCTCGAACATGTTCTCGCGGTCGAGGAAGTCAGCCGCGCGAGCGGCGCGATCGGCCTGTCCTATGGCGCCCATTCGAATCTGTGCGTCAACCAGATCCGCCGCTGGGGCAATGAAGAGCAGAAGGCGAAATATCTGCCGAAGCTGATCTCGGGCGAGCATGTCGGCAGCCTTGCGATGTCGGAAGCCGGCGCCGGGAGCGACGTCGTCTCGATGAAACTGAAGGCCGAGCCGGTTCAGGGCGGCTATGTCCTCAACGGGACCAAATTCTGGATCACCAACGCCACCTGTGCGGACACGCTGGTCGTCTATGCCAAGACGACGCCCGAAGCGGGGTCACGCGGCATCACCGCCTTCCTGATCGAAAAGGATATGCCGGGCTTCAGCATCGGTCAGAAGATCGACAAGGTCGGCATGCGCGGATCCCCGACCGCCGAACTCGTCTTCACCGACTGCGAAGTTAGCGAGGACCAGGTGATGGGGCCGGTCAACGGCGGCGTCGGCGTGCTGATGTCGGGCCTCGACTATGAGCGCGTCGTGCTCGCCGGGCTCCAGCTCGGCATCATGCAGGGCTGCCTCGACACGGTCATCCCCTATCTTCGCGAGCGCAAGCAGTTCGGCAAGCCGATCGGCTCGTTCCAGCTTATGCAGGCCAAGGTCGCCGATATGTATGTCGCGCTCCAGTCGGCGCGCTCCTATGTCTATAATGTCGCCAAGGCATGCGACGCCGGGCTGACGACGCGGTTCGACGCCGCGGGCGCCATCCTGCTGGCCAGCGAAAGCGCGGTGAGGGTCGCGGGCGAAGCGATCCAGGCGCTTGGCGGCGCGGGCTACACCAAGGACTGGCCGGTGGAGCGCTATTGGCGCGATGCCAAACTGCTCGACATCGGGGCGGGCACCAACGAAATCCGCCGCATGCTGATCGGCCGCGAACTGATTGGCGCAGGCGCGTGATCTGGCTGGGGCTGTCGGCCACCTTCATGGTGGCGACCGCCCTGGTGCACGGCTTGCTGGGCGAAAGACGACTTGTCAGGCCGTTGATGTCGCTCGACAGCGGAATCATGGGGATCGACTTGGCGCGCCGGGTGTTTCGTCTGGCATGGCATGCGCTCTCGCTCCTGATGCTGGTGTCCGCCGCGTCGGTCCTGTGGCCCGGAACGCCGCGCGGTCTGATCCTGCTGATCGGGGCCTCGTGGACGGCGACCGGTCTGTTCGATGCCGTATATACGCGCGGCCGACACATCGGCTGGCCGTTTTTGACTGCATCCGGACTGCTCGCGATTGCCGGGGCCTTATGAGCGCGCGCGGCCTTGTCCATCATATCGACCTGACGGTTCGCGACGCGGCGCGGTCGCGGATTTTCTATGATGCGGTGCTGGGCTTTCTCGGCTACCGGCGCGCCGCCGATTATGATCATGGCAGCGATTGGGACCGCGACGGCGAACCGTTCCATTCGATCGGGATCGTCGAAGCGCAGGGGGCCGGCGCATTACGGAGCCACGACCGCTTTTCGCCCGGACTGCATCATCTTGCCTGGACTGCCGAAAGCCGCGCCGACGTCGATGCGCTGCATGATTTGCTGCGCAGCATAGGCGCGACGATCCTCGATGCCCCCGCCGATTATCCGCGCTACGGACCGACCTATTATGCGCTTTTCTTTGCCGACCCTGACGGGTTGAAGCTCGAGTTCGTGTTCGGGGCGACCGGCGGATGAGCGATACGCTGCTCGACGCGCTGCAATATTATGGCGCCGGGGCCGGAACGCTCGCGGCGCTGATCGTATCGCTCAATCTCGGGCGGCGCCCGACCGGCTGGGCCTTCGTCATTTTCGTGACCAGCAGCATCGCGCTCGTCGCGTGGGGCTTTCTGCAAAGCGACAGCGAAGGCATCGGCTGGCAGAATATCGCGCTGCTGTGCATCAACTGCGTCGGCGTTTACCGGTACTTGATCCTCAAGGAAAAGCCGGGGGCGCCGCAGGCATCAGAAAAATAGCGTCTTCGCGAGCGCAGCGAAGCAATCTCCAGCGTCCCGAGTTAACCTCGGGCCGATGACTGGAGATTGCTTCGTCGCTCCGCTCCTCGCGACGAGGAGAAGCGGACATCACCCCCAGACGCGGACGCGCTGATCGGGGGCGAGATACAGCTTGTCGGTCGGCTGAACGTTGAACGCCTTGTACCACGCGTCGAGGTTGCGGACGGTGAGTGCGCGGTAGTTGCCCGGCGCATGGCCGTCGGTCGCGATCCGCGCGCGCATCGCTTCGTCACGCATCTTGGTGGCCCAGGTCTGCGCATAGGCGATGAAGAAACGCTGATCGCCCGTGAAGCCGTCGATCACCGGCGCTTCCTTGCCGTTCAGCGAAGCGCGATAGGCGTCATAAGCCGTCTGCAGGCCCGCGACGTCGGCGATATTCTCTCCCAGCGTCAGCTTGCCGTTGACCGCAAGATCGGGGAACGGCTTGTAGCTGTCATATTGCGCGGCTAGCGCCGCCCCCGCCGCCTCGAACTTCTTGAGATCCTCGGCCGTCCACCAGTTGCGCAGCGCGCCGGTCGAATCGAAGGCGGCGCCATTATTGTCGAAGCTGTGGCTGATTTCGTGGCCGATGACGGCGCCGATCGCCCCGTAATTATAGGCGGGATCGGCCTTGGCGTCGAAGAAGGGCGGCTGCAGGATCGCGGCGGGGAAATTCAGCGCATTCTGCACCGGCAGATTGACGGCGTTGACCGTCTGCGGGGTCATCCACCATTCGCCCTTGTCGAAGGGCTTGCCGATCTTGGCGAGCTGGTGCGCATATTCGGCCTTCTCGCCGGCGACTTCGTTCGCATAGGCGTCGTCGGCGCTGATCGTGTAGCTGCCATAGTCGCGCCAGTTTTCAGGATAGCCGACGCCGACGACGATGGTTTCGACCTTCTTGATCGCTTCCTTCTTCGTTTCGGGCGCCATCCAGTCGATCGTGTTGACGCGCTTCGCAAAGGCGGCCTTGATCCCCTTCACCATGTCGCCAACTTCGGCCTTGGCCGACGCCGGGAAATATTTCTCGGCATAGACGCGGCCGACCGCATCGCCGAGATTGGTGTTGAGCGCGTCGAGCGCGCGCTTGTCGCGGCTGCGCTGCTGCGGCGTACCCGACAGGGTGGTGCCGTAAAAGGCGAAATGCGCATCGTCGAGCGCGCTAGGCAGCACATCGGTATGGCTGTTGATCTGATGGAAGACGAGCCAGTCCTTCCACGCCTCGAGCGGCTGCGATGCGACGAGCGCCGACAGGCCGGTGATCGCCCGCGCATGATAGGCGCCGAACTTCGCCGCCTTGTCGAGCCCGGCAGCGGCAAAATAAGCGTCCCAGTCGATCCCGGGCGCCTTTTTGGCAAAGTCGGCCTTGGTCCAGACGTCGGCCGATTTGGTGAAATCCTCACTCTCCTCGCGCGTCGCATGGGCGCGGGCGATCTTGGTTTCCAGATCGAAGATGCGCTGCGCCTTGGCATCGGCATCGGCGATCCCCGCCTGAGTCAGCAGCTTGGCGATATAGGCTTTGTAGGCGTCACGGATGCTCGCCATCTTCGGGTCGGCCGACAGGTAATATTCGCGCTCGGGAAGGCCGAGCCCGCCCTGCAGCATATAGGGAATAACCTCGCCCGGCGTCGCCAGTCCCTGCGAAACGAAGATGCCGAAGAGATTCTCGGTGTTGAAGTCGGTGGCGTTGAGCGGATCGACGTCGGCGCGCGTCTGTTCGCCCAGGATGGTCGACAGCGCCGCCTTGTCGGCGATGGTGTCGAAGCGCGCCAGATCGGCCTCGACCGGTTTCATCCCGGCGGCGTCGATCGCCTTGGTGTTCATATAGGCGTTGTAGAAGGCAGCAATGCGGCCGTCGTCGGTGCCCGCATCGCCGCCGCTCTTGACGATCGCATCGACGAGTTCACGCGTCCGCTTCTCTGTTTCAAGGAAGGCGGTGTAGAAGGCGCCGATCGACGAGCGGTCGGCGGGGATCTGGGTCGCCTTTTGCCAATTGCCGTTCGCATAGGCGTAAAAATCGTCGCCCGGCTTGACGCTGGTGTCCATCGCTTCCTTGCTGATGCCGAGGTCGGTGCCGAGCGTGTAAGCAGCCTTGTCGCCGTTGGCGCTGGTGCAGGCGATCGGCCCGGCAATGATCGTCGCGGTGGACAGGAGGATGGCGAGGACGGTCTTTTTCATGGCGTTGCCTTGCTTTCTGGGGGGTGTCGGACGGCGATACGCCTGTGACAATCCCGTTTCAATACCAACCATTTTCGGCCTGCGGTGCTTTCCAATCGACGAGCGACCGGCTAGGGCGCAGACAGTTTCAGGGAGAGAGTGAACCGTGAGCGCCCCCGTCCTTTCGACGCAATATAATCCCGACGATCCGCAGACCCAGGCACGCGCCGCGCACAACCGCGGCCTGCGCGACGCGCTCTATGCCCGCGTCGCCGAAGCGGCGCTCGGCGGCAACGAAAAGTCGCGCGAGCGGCATACCAGCCGCGGCAAGCTGCTGCCGCGCGAGCGCGTCGAGCGGCTGCTCGATCCGGGTTCGCCCTTCCTCGAGATCGGCCAGCTCGCGGCGGGCGACATGTATGAGGGCGAGGTTCCGGGCGCCGGGATGATCGCCGGCATCGGCCGTGTGTCGGGCAAGCAGACGATGATCGTGTGCAACGACGCCACGGTGAAGGGCGGCACCTACTATCCGATGACGGTGAAGAAACATCTTCGCGCGCAGGAGATTGCCGAGGCGAACCGCCTGCCCTGCATCTACCTTGTCGACAGCGGCGGCGCGAACCTGCCGCATCAGGATCAGGTCTTTCCCGACCGCGACCATTTCGGGCGCATCTTCTTCAACCAGGCGAATATGTCGGCGAAACGCATCCCGCAGATCGCCTGCGTGATGGGCAGCTGCACCGCGGGCGGTGCTTATGTTCCCGCGATGTCCGACGAGACGGTGATCGTGCGCAACCAGGGTACGATCTTCCTCGCCGGCCCGCCGCTGGTGAAGGCCGCGACGGGCGAAGAGATCAGCGCCGAGGATCTGGGCGGCGGCGACCTGCACGCGAAGAAGTCGGGCGTGGTCGATCATCTGGCCGAGAATGACGAACATGCGCTGACCATCGTGCGCGATATCGTGTCGACCTTCGGGGCCGACGATGGCTTCGACGTCGCGATGAAAGACCCGCGTCCGCCCAAATATGACGCCGAAGAGCTCTACGGCATCATCCCCGAGGATGTCCGCGCGCCCTATGACGTGCACGAGGTGATTGCGCGCATCGTCGACGGCAGCGAGTTCCACGAGTTCAAGGCGAACTATGGCACCACGCTCGTCTGCGGCTTCGCGCATATCTGGGGTATACCGGTCGCGATCCTCGCGAACAACGGCGTGCTGTTCAGTGAGTCTGCAGTCAAGGGCGCGCATTTCATCGAGCTGGCGCAGCAGCGGCGCATTCCCCTACTCTTCCTCCAGAATATCAGCGGCTTCATGGTCGGCGGCAAATATGAGGCCGAAGGGATCGCCAAGCATGGCGCAAAGCTGGTGACGGCGGTAGCGACCGCGACGGTGCCGAAAATCACCGTGCTGATCGGCGGCAGCTTCGGCGCGGGCAATTACGGCATGTGCGGGCGCGCCTACAGCCCCCGCTTCCTGTTCAGCTGGCCCAATAGCCGGATCAGCGTGATGGGCGGTGAGCAGGCAGCAAGCGTGCTGGCGACCGTCCACCGCGACGCCGACAAATGGACGCCCGAGGAGGCCGAAGCCTTCAAGGCGCCGATCCGCCAGAAATATGAGGATGAGGGCAATCCCTATCACGCGACGGCGAGGCTGTGGGACGATGGCATCATCGACCCCGCGCAGACGCGTGACGTGCTGGGGCTGGCCTTTGCTGCAACGCTGAACGCCCCGGTTGAAGACCGCGGGTTCGGCGTGTTCAGGATGTAGCGGCGATGGATTTTCTGAAGAAAATTTTCGGCAAAGATGGCAACGCCGCCATCTCTCCTCACGAACCAGCGGAGCCGGTTGTGCCAGTGCCCATTCCGCCGCTGTTCAATCTTCTTTTCGATCTCGAAGCGAAGAAGGGAACGCCTCTGACCGAAGCAGAGGTCATCGATGTTCGCGACGGCGCGGTATGCATGGCGATGCCGATCAGCATGAGAGAGCAGCTCCCCGCCCAACGTGACTATGCCGACATAGATTTAGAGAACCCTTGGCCGGAATGGCAGATAGTCCGCGAGACAATGGAAGCGCGCCCGAATGATTAAGTCCCTCCTCATCGCCAATCGTGGCGAAATCGCCTGCCGTATCATCCGTACCGCGCGCGAGATGGGCATCCGGACCGTTGCGGTCTATTCGGACGCGGACGCCAAGGCGCTGCATGTGCGCGAGGCCGACGAGGCCGTGCATATCGGGCCTTCGCCGGCGCGCGAATCCTATCTGGTCGGCGAGAAGATTATCGCCGCCGCCAAGGCGACCGGGGCCGAGGCGATCCATCCCGGTTACGGCTTCCTCTCTGAGAACGCCGAGTTCGCACAGGCGGTCGCCGATGCCGGACTCGTCTGGGTAGGGCCGAAGCCTTCGTCGATCACCGCAATGGGGCTGAAAGACGCCGCGAAGAAGCTGATGGCCGACGCCGGAGTGCCGGTGACGCCGGGCTATATGGGCGAAAATCAGGATCCCGCCTTCCTCGCCGAACAGGCCGCGCAGATCGGCTATCCCGTACTGATCAAGGCGGTCGCCGGCGGCGGCGGCAAGGGCATGCGCAAGGTCGATGCGGCGGCGGACTTCCTCGACGCGCTTGCCTCGTGCCAGCGCGAGGCGGCGGCGTCGTTCGGCAACGATCACGTGCTGATCGAGAAATATATCCTGACCCCGCGCCATATCGAGGTGCAGGTGTTCGGCGACACGCACGGCAATGTCGTCCATCTGTTCGAGCGCGACTGCTCGCTCCAGCGCCGCCACCAGAAGGTGATCGAGGAAGCCCCTGCCCCCGGCATGGACGAGGCGACGCGCGCGGACCTTTGCGCCGCAGCAGTCCGTGCCGCAAAGGCCGTCGACTACGTCGGTGCAGGGACGATCGAATTCATCGCGGACGCCAGCGAAGGCCTGCGCGCCGACCGCATCTGGTTCATGGAAATGAACACGCGCCTGCAGGTCGAGCATCCGGTAACCGAAGAGATTACCGGGGTCGATCTGGTCGAATGGCAGCTCCGTGTCGCGTCGGGCGAACCGATCCCGCTGGCACAGGACGAGCTCGCGATCAACGGTTGGGCGATGGAAGCACGGCTCTATGCCGAAGATCCGGCCAGGGGTTTCCTGCCCAGCATCGGCACGCTCGAACTGTTCCAGCTTCCCGAACATCTCGGCCGCATCGACACCGGCGTCTACGAAGGCGCGCAGGTGTCGCCCTTCTACGATCCGATGATCGCCAAAGTCATCGCTTACGGCGACGATCGTAGCGAAGCCCGTGAAATGCTGGCCGAAATGCTGGAGGACAGCGCGATCTGGCCGGTGAAGACCAATTCGGCGTTCCTGATTGCCGCCCTCAATCACCCCGATTTCGTCGCAGGCACGGTCGACACCGGGCTGATCGGCCGCGATGGCGACAGCATGACGGCCGAGCCGATGCCCTCGGATCAGGCGCTGACCAATGCCGCGATGGCGATGGTTCCCCGCTCGCTGCAGTCGGGTTTCCGTCTCAACGCGCCCGATGTGCGCACCGCGCCCTTCCTGCTCGACGGCAAGCGCGTCGATGTCACGCTGCACGGCCCCGGCGCCGAGGAGCCCGCCCCCGCCATGCTCGTCGCCGAAAGTGGCGCGGTGTGGCAGCTCACGCCCTGGCGCGCCGCGGGCGGTGCCGGCGGCGCAGCGGGCGACGGGGCGATCCTGTCGCCGATGCCCGGCAAGATCATAGCGGTCGACGTCGCCGCGGGCGACAAGGTGACCAAGGGCCAGAAGCTGCTCACCCTCGAAGCGATGAAGATGGAGCATAGCCTGACCGCGCCGTTCGACGGTATCGTCGCCGAACTCAACGCGACCGCCGGCGCGCAGGTGCAGGTCGAAGCCCTGCTCGCGAAGATCGAGGCCGCCGAGTGAGCGAGTTGATCCTTCGCGACGCGACGGTGGCGGACCTTCCCGCCATCCTCGCCATGCTCGCGGAGGATACGATTCCGGCGAACCGCGAGGCCGATCCGTCGGACCCGCGCTATCTCGCGGCGTTCAAGGCGATCGACGCCGATCCGAACCAGCATCTGATCGCAGCCGAAATGGGCGGCCGCGTTGTCGGGACGATGCAGCTGAGCTTCCTGCCCGGGCTTTCCTTTGTCGGAAGCTGGCGCGGGTTGATCGAGGCGGTGCGGATCGCGAGCGACCTGCGCGGGCAAAGGCTGGGCGAGCGGATGATCCTGTGGGCGGTCGAGCAGTGCCGCGCGCGCGACTGCAAGCTTGTTCAGCTCACATCCTCGGCTAAACGCACCGACGCGCACCGCTTTTACGCCCGGCTCGGCTTCGTGCAGAGCCATGTCGGCATGAAATTGCATTTGAGGGACTGAAAATGGCAGGCAAGTTTTTCGACGAGTGGCAAATCGGCGAGACGATCACGCACGAAATCCGGCGTACGGTGACCGAGACCGACAATTTGCTCTTTTCGACGATGACGCATAACCCGCAGCCGCTGCACCTCGATGCCGAGGCGGCGAAGGCGTCCGAGTTCGGCCAGATCCTGGTCAACGGCACCTTCACTTTCAGCCTCATGGTCGGGCTGTCGGTCGGCGACACGACGCTCGGCACGCTCGTCGCGAACCTCGGTTATGACAAGCTCGTGATGCCGAAGCCTGTGTTCATCGGCGACACGCTGCGCGCCGAAACCGAAGTGATCGGCCTCAAAGAATCGAAATCTCGCCCGGGCTCGGGAATCGTCACCTTCCTCCATCGCTGTATCAATCAGCGCGGGGAGATTGTATGCCAGTGCGAGCGGGCGGCATTGATCAAGGGAAAGGCTGCCTGATGCGCCTGCGTTCGCTTCTCTTCGTTCCCGGCGACCGCCCCGAGCGCTTCGCCAAGGCGGCCGCATCGGGCGCCGATGCGATCATTCTCGATCTGGAAGATTCGGTCTCTCTGGCGAACAAGGAAGCTGCGCGCGCGGCCGTGACCGAATATCTGTCAGGAACACGCGAAGTCATCACGCTGGTCCGTGTCAATCCGCTCGACGGACATATGACGGCGGCCGATGTGGCCGCCATTGCCGATGCCCGGCCCGATGCGATCATGCTACCCAAAGCCGAAGGGGCGCCGAGCATTCAGCAGCTCGACACGATCCTCCGCAGCGAATCTGCTCGCGACGCCTCGCTGCCGCCGATCCTGCCTATCGCGACCGAAACGCCTGCGGCGATTTTCACGCTCGGCAGCTATCGCGAAGTGAAAGACCGGCTGATCGGTCTGACGTGGGGCGCCGAGGACCTTCCCGCCGCGATCGGCGCGACGACAAGCCGGAACGACGACGGCAGCTATACCCAACCCTATGAGGTCGCGCGCGCGCTGACGCTGTTTGCCGCGCATGGCGCAGGTGCCGCGGCGATCGATACGGTGTTCCCTGCGATCAAGAACGAGGCGGGACTTGCCGCCTATGCCGCACGCGCGCGGCGCGATGGCTTTACCGGCATGATGGCGATCCATCCATCGCAGGTCGCGCCGATCAACGGCGCCTTCACGCCGTCGGCCGACGAGGTTCAGCGTGCGCAGGCGATCGTCGATGCCTTCGCCGCCAATCCGGGCTCGGGGGTGCTTCAGGTGGACGGCAAAATGGTCGATGCCCCGCACCTCAAACAGGCGCGGCATATCCTGTCGCTGGCGGACTGAGGCCGCGCTATCATCTCCGCCGGAACGGGCGGTGACGCTTCATCCAGGCTTTGCCGCGGTGCCAGTTCCGGCGCAGCCCGCGCTCGGCGATCCCTTCGAACATCGCGTCGGGATTTTCGGGATCGAGCAGTTCATGCTCGGCGATATAATCGTCGAACGGCCCGGGCTCGACGAGATCGAGTAACTCGAGCGAGCGGCCCGGCCCGCGCAGCGCCTCGATCGCATCGATAAGCGACCCCGTTGTTTCATAAAGGCGGCCGACATCGGCCGGATCGACGTCCAGATGCTCGCCGATCAGCGATTCGCGCAGCGCCCGGATCGTCGGCTCCACCCCGCGGTTCGCGGGCAAAGCGGCATCGATCGTCACATCGCATTCGCTGTCGAGCCCCAGCGATCGATTGTTCATGTTCGACGATCCGATACGCAGCAGGCGATCGTCGACGACCGCAGTCTTTGCATGAACATAGATCGGATCGCCGCCCGCGGTGTGCGGGACATATACGCGCAGGCGGTCGCCGTGCCGCGCCTTGGCAATCGCGCGCACCAGCTTCACGCGCGCCGCGTCCATCGCCATCTGTTCGAGCCACCCGTCGGCGGTACGCGGCATCACCATGACGAATTCGGGCGGATCGTCCTCGTCCAGCCGCTCGGCGATCGCCGCCGCGATCTTGGCCGAGGTAAAATATTGATTTTCGAAATAGACGAAGCGCTTCGCCGAGGCGATCATGTCGAGATAGAGCTGCTCAATCTCGCGAATTTCGGGATAGCCGTCATATTCGGCGCGCGTGCGCGATATTGCGACATCGACGTTCGTAAAATCGGGTTCGAGATTTTCGGGCCAGTTTTCGCCGTCGCCCTTTACGTCGCGCAATTGCTTGTTCGTTGCGCGCTGCCACCGTTCGTTGCCCAGATCGGCAAGCGCTTCGCCGACCGGCCCGGCCAGGATCATCGTCGAATCGTGCCACGGCATATAGGGCTGGCCGTCGGGATTGGTGCGCCGCGGATCGCCGTCGCGATGGCCCCGCGTATCCCAGCGCGATGAGGACACGTCGATGCCGCCGCACACCGCCAGATGATCGTCGAACACCGCGACCTTCTGGTGGTGGCTGCATCCAGTGGGGTGCGCGCTGTCGAGCCGGAAGCTGATCGAGCGCGTCACCTTCCAGCGCAGCACCATCGAGACGATGCGCGGCATGAGAAACTGTTTCAGACCGCCGAAATTCCAGCGAAGAATGTCGATATCGCGGTCGGGTTTCGCATGGGCCAGACGCAGCAGAAAATGCCCCAGCGATTCGCCCTTGCCCGCATCGTCGGGCGTCAGGGCAATCCGCGGGTCGAAATCCCAGCCGATCAGCAGGATGCGCTCTTTCGCGCGCTCCATCAGCCGGACGAGCAGCGCGTAATAGTCGGCCGCATCGACGATCATCCGCGCCTTGTTGGCGCGTTCGATCCGCCAGCAATTGCGGCCTTCCTCAACGATCGGGGTCAGCGCATCCTCGCTCATCGCCGCCTACACGCACGGGCGGCGGCGATGGTTGCGAGCCTGCACGTCAGGCGGCGAAGAATTGATCGGGCGTCAGCGCCATCATCGCTTCGCTGCCGACCTCGATCTTGCGGCGCAACGCGCCCGCATCGGGGATGAAGCGTTCGCCGAAATGACGCGCGGTAACAAGCTTGGCTTCGAGGAACGCCTTGTTCCCGCGCCCTTCGTCGAGCGTCTTCTGTGCCGCTTCGGCCATGCGCAGCCACATGAGGCCCAGCGCGACGATACCCATGATGTGCATGTAATGATGCGCGCCCGCGCCGACATTATTGGGGTTGGTCATGCCATTGGCCATGAACCACATCGTCGCGGCCTTGAGTTCGCCATTGGCCTTTTCGAGTTGCCCCGCAAAATCGGCGAAGGCCGGCTTGTCCTTCGCCGCCGCACATTCGGCGTCGACGATCGCGAAAAAGGCCTGGATGGCACGGCCGCCATTCTGCGCGAGCTTGCGCCCGACGAGGTCCATCGCCTGTACGCCGTTGGCGCCTTCGTAGATCATCGTGATGCGGGCATCGCGGACATATTGGCTCATGCCCTGCTCTTCGATGTAGCCGTGGCCGCCGAACACCTGCTGCGCGTTGGTCGCGACGTCATAGCCCTTGTCGGTGCCATAGCCCTTGATCACCGGGGTCAGCAGGCTGACGAGGTCGTCGGCCTGCTGCCGCTCCTCTTCGGACGCGGCGCCATGCGCCAGATCGACCTGCAGCGCGCCCCAGAGACACAGGCCGCGCAGCCCCTCAACCACCGCCTTGCCATCCATCAGCATGCGGCGCACGTCGGGATGGACGAACAGCGGGTCGGCCTTCTGGGCGGGATCCTGAGGCCCGGTCAGCGCCCGGCCCTGCCGGCGGTCCTGCGCATATTGGACGGCATTCTGATAGGCTATGTCGGCCTGACCCAACCCCTGTATGCCGACGCCGAGCCGCGCGGCGTTCATCATCACGAACATCGCGGCAAGGCCCTTGTTCTCCTCGCCAACCATCCAGCCTTTTGCGCCGTCATAGTTCATCACGCAGGTCGCATTGGCGTGGATGCCCATCTTGTGCTCGATCGACCCGCACGACAGCGTGTTGCGCTCACCGAGCGAACCGTCGTCGTTCACCAGATATTTGGGGACGATGAACAGCGAAATTCCCTTGACGCTGTCGGGTGCGTCAGGGGTCTTTGCCAGCACGAGATGGATGATATTGTCGGTGAGGTCATGCTCGCCCGACGAGATGAAAATCTTCGTCCCCGTGATCGAATAGCTGCCGTCGGCGTTCGGAACTGCGCGCGTGCGGATCAGCCCAAGATCGGTGCCGCACTGGGGCTCGGTCAGGTTCATCGTGCCGCCCCATTCGCCCGACACCATCTTGGGGACATAGAGCCTTTTCTGCTCGTCCGACCCTTTGACCAACAGCGCCGAGACTGCGGCCTGCGTCAACCCCGGATACATGGCAAAGGCCTGGTTCGCCGCCATGCGATATTCCTCGACCGGAAAGCCGAGGACGTGGGGCAGCCCCTGACCGCCGAACTCCTCGGGCTGGTTGAGTAGCGTCCAGCCCGCTTCACAATAGGCCTTATACGCTTCCTTGAACCCCTCGGGCGTGGTGACCGAACCATCTTCATGCCGCGTGCAGCCTTCGAGGTCGCCCGATCGGTTGATCGGGAACAGCACCTCTTCGCAGAATTTGCCGGCCTCGGTCAGCACCGCTTCGACCATATCGGGCGACGCATTGGCGAAGCCCGGCAGGTCGGCGTAGCGATCGATACCGAGGACATCATTGAGCTGGAACAGCGTATCTTGGATCGGGGCGCGGTAGACAGGCATGCGAAATCTTTCCGATAAATCAGGTGTTGGCAATCAAACTTGCCCGGGGAGGTTCTGGTTGCCGAAGCTCAGCCGACTTTTTCGCCAGCGTCGACCTTTTTCACCATATCGATGAAACGTGTCAGTTCCTCGACGGCGCTGTCGATGTCATCGCGCTGACGCTGGAGCAGCGCGATGCGCTCCTCGCATTTTTCGACCGTGACCTGGCGCTGGAGCTTGCGGCCATCGCCGACGTCGTAAAGGTCGATCATCTCGCGAATGTCGGCCAGGCTAAATCCGGTGCGCTTGGCACGCAGAATCCAGGCCAGCCGGGCGCGGTCGCGTTTCGAATAGATACGCGACAGCCCCTTGCGCGAGGGGCTGATCAGCCCTTCGTCCTCGTAGAACCGAAGCGCGCGCGCGGTGACGCCGAATTCGGTCGACAGATCGGTGATGCTATATTGCTCGCGCCCCAGATGATCGGGCGTGTCGATATGGGCGTGGCCGTATTCTTCGGTCATCCCGAAAGACTAGTTTCCGTTGACGTGAACGTCAAGGCCGTCGGAGATAAGGAAAAGCGCCGCTTACGGCGATCCGCAAGGCCGAACCATATTGCCGCGTCCATCGCGCAACTGCAAGCCCTTTGCATCGTCCGCCGACCAGCTCGCCCGCGGCAGGCGCAGGCCCGAGAGCGAGGCGCGTGACGGGCACAGGCTGTCGCATTGCGACGGCAGGCGTCCGGGCAGGCGCAGTTCGTCATCCTCTTCGTGGACAAGTGCCTCGCATCCCTCGACCCCGGCGAAGCGCATCCGCCAGTCATCCCCGTCGCGGACGATGGTGCCGCGCGCATTGCACGACAGGCCGGGACCGAAAGACGCGCTCACCGCAAAGCGCCACTGCCCGGCGCCATCGGGGACAACGCACATCGCATCGCGGCCAAGCTCGTGCGTGCGTTCGAACAGGCCGGTCGGATCGCTTGCATCGGCGCGTACCACCCCGCGTTCGCGCGCCGCGATTTCTAACGGATTGCGCGTATCGATCGCGGCATCGGCGCCGTCGCGCTTCGCCCGGTCGCAGCCGCCGACGAGCAGCAGAACCGCGACGAGGAGGCCCGCGACGCGTGGGCTAGGCATCGGTATCGAGGAAGGTCAGGCTGCCGTCGCGCTCGATCCGGCGATAAAAGCAGGACCGGCGCCCGGTGTGACAGGCGGGACCGGCGGGCTTCACGCGCAAGAGCAGCGCATCCTGATCACAATCGACGCGCATTTCGACGACCGCCAGCTCGTTGCCCGAGGTTTCGCCTTTGCGCCACAGCGCGGCCCGCGACCGCGACCAGAAATGTGCCTGCCCCGTCTCCTGCGTCAGCGCGATCGCGTCGGCATTCATATGCGCGACCATCAGCAGCACGCCGCTGTCGGCGTCGGTCACGATGGCGGTCACCAGCCCGGCGGCGTCGAAACGCGGCAGGAAACGGTCGGTGGTGTCGCGCGAAGCATCCATGGTCCGCGCCTTAGAGCAGGTCGAGAGCGGCTGTCACCCCCCGCGCGGGTGGGGTTGACATCAAAAGGTCAAATATGGGGGGCGACATTTGGGTTCGGCACTCCTATATGCGCGGCAGTCCCAGCCCCCTGCCCCTGGATTGACATGCTGACGACCCATCCTTTTGACGACGACAAGCTCCGCGAGGAGTGCGGCGTCTTTGGTATTCACGGCGCCGAAAGTGCCGCTGCGGTCGCGGCGCTGGGGCTTCACGCCCTGCAGCACCGCGGTCAGGAAGCCGCGGGCATCACCGCCTTCGATGGCAAGGATTTCCATACCCACCGCGCGATGGGGCATGTTGCGGGCAATTTCGACCGCGACGACATCATCCGCCAGCTCGCGGGCGCGTCGGCGATCGGCCATGTCCGCTACTCAACCACCGGCGAGACGGCGCTGCGCAATGTCCAGCCGCTGTTCGCCGACCTGGCCACCGGCGGCTTTGCAGTCGCGCATAACGGCAATATTTCCAACGCGATGGCGCTGCGCAAGATATTGGTGCGCCGCGGATCGATCTTTCAGTCGACGAGCGATACCGAGGTCATCATCCACCTCGTCGCCACGTCCAACTATCGCACCCTGCTCGATCGCTTCATCGACGCGCTGAAACAGGTCGAGGGCGCCTATTCGCTGATCTGCCTGACCGCGGAAGGCATGATCGGCTGCCGCGATCCGCTCGGCATTCGTCCGCTGGTCATCGGCAAGCTGGGCGATGCGTACATCCTCGCGTCCGAAACCGTGGCGCTCGACGTCGTCGGCGCCGAATTCGTCCGCTCGGTCGATCCCGGCGAACTTGTGATCATCCGCGACGGCCAGCTTTCGTCGCACCGCCCCTTCGCCGATCGCGCGGCACGGCCGTGCATCTTCGAATATGTCTATTTCTCGCGCCCCGATTCGATCGTCGATGGCACCAGCGTCTATTCGGTGCGCAAGGCGATCGGCGCCGAACTGGCGCGCGAAAATCCGGTCGACGCCGATCTCGTCATCCCGGTCCCCGATTCGGGAACCCCCGCGGCGATCGGCTATGCGCAGGAATCGGGCATTCCCTTCGAGCTCGGCATCATCCGTTCGCACTATGTCGGCCGTACCTTCATTCAGCCGGGCGACAAGGTTCGCCACCTCGGCGTCAAGCTGAAGCACAATGCCAATCGCGCCCTGATCGCCGGCAAGCGGATCGTGCTGATCGACGATTCGATCGTGCGCGGCACAACCAGCCTCAAGATCGTGCAGATGATGCGCGACGCGGGCGCCGCCGAAGTGCATATGCGCATCGCCAGCCCGCCGACGTCGCATAGCTGCTTCTACGGCGTCGACACGCCCGAACGCGCCAAGCTGCTCGCGGCGCAGATGACGGTCGGCCAGATGGCCAATTTCATCAATGCCGACAGCCTGTCCTTCCTGACCATCGACGGTCTGTACCGCGCGCTGGGTGAGGCGCGACGCAACGACGATTGTCCGCAATATTGCGATGCCTGCTTCACCGGCGACTATCCGACCACGCTGACCGATTTCGACGAGAACAGCCTGGAAGATCAATTTTCGCTGCTTGCCGAACGGGTTGTCTGACAAAATGACGATGAAATCTGAAGAACTGGCGGGCCAGACGGCGCTCGTCACCGGCGCGAGCCGCGGCATCGGCGCTGCGATCGCCGAATCGCTCGCACGACGCGGCGCGCATGTCGTGATCACCGCCCGCACCGCGGGCGGGCTCGAGGAACTGGAAGACCGCATCCACGACGCGGGCGGCAGCGCGACCATTGCGCCGCTCGACCTGACCGACGGCGACAGCATCGCCCGGCTGGCGAGCGCGATCGCCGAACGGTGGCAGCAACTCGACATGCTCGTGCTCAATGCCGCGATGCTCGGCACGCTGACCCCGGTTGGCGCGATCGACAGCAAGGAATTCAACAAGCTGCTGACGCTCAATCTTGTCGCGCAGCAGGCGCTGATCGCCAATTTCGATCCGCTGCTGCGCCGCGCGCCCGCAGGGCGCCTCGTCGCGCTATCGACCGGCGTTGCACGAACGCCGCGCGCCTATTGGGGCGCCTACGCCGCGTCGAAGGCGGCGTTTGAGGTGCTGGTGTCGAGCTATGGCGCCGAAATGCGCAATATCTCGAACGTCCGCACCGCAATTCTCGACCCCGGCGGCACGCGCACCCAGATGCGCGCACGCGCCTATCCCGGCGAAGACCCGCAGAGCATCAAGGATCCGGCAGTCGTCGGCGAATTCGTCGCTCGGATGATGGTCGATGGCTTCGACAGCACCGCCTATCACGCGCTGCCGAAGATGATGGCAGAGGCTTAACGCGATATTTGCTTTCCCGGGCTATCACGCGCTCTCAAGCGTTTCGAGAAGCAAGGGCATGGAAATGGGCGGCAATATTCTGCGTTCCGGGGTCGCGGCGGTTATCGGCATTGCGGTTGCCTTCGGCCTGTTGTGGATCGCCCAATATGCGGGCGGCGAATTCGCTCCCGAAGTCTATGACCTCGACACCGGCGAAATCCTGATCCCGCTCGGCGCGACAATTGCGTTGCTCGTCGGCTGGTTCGTCGGCACCTTCGCCGGAAGCTGGCTCGCGATGCGCATTTCGGACGGCACCGGCGCCGGCTGGGTTGTTGCCGGAGCGATTCTGGGCGCAGCCATCTATCGTTCGATCACCTTGGCTGATGCCTGGTGGGTGATGGCGCTGGGCGTCCTGATCCCGGTTGTAGCCGCCTGGCTCGCTCAGCGCGCTACCGCTACGCCGGTCGTCTGAACGGCACTGTGGCGCTAGACGCATCAACAAATCAGCGGCTGCTTTCCCGGTCGACCGCAGCCTGCACCGCCTTGTAAAAGGCCTCGCGCGCCGCGCCCACGCCTTCGGGGTCGGTTGCGGTCGGCCAGTTGCCGTTCGATGCGATGACGAGCCGTCGTTTGGGGTCGATGAAGATGCCCTGCCCGAAGATGCCCTGCGCGGCGAAGCTGCCGTCGTCGTTGGTCCACCATTGATACCCGTAGCCGCGCCCCGGCTGATCGATCGCGGCCTGCTTGGTCGTCGCGGCGGCGAGCCAGTCATCGGGCAGAACTTTCTCCCCACCAGCCACGCCGCCGCCGAGAATGAACAGACCGAAACGGGCATAATCGCGCAGGCTGGCCGATACGCAGCAACCGCTGATCTCGTGCCCCGTCGGGCCGAGCATCCAGACCGCGTCCTGATCCATGCCGAACGGCTTCCATATCTTTTCGGACAGATAGGATGAGAGTGTCTTGCCCGTCGCACTCGACACGAGGACGCCGATCAAATTGGTCTCGCCGGTCTTGTAGACCCATTTCGACCCCGCGGGCGCCTCGCGCGGCAAGGTCTTCATATAGCTGACGGTAATATCCTCGCCCGCGACTGGCTTTTGCAGATTGAACTGCGCCACGTCCGATTTGGGATCGGTATAATCTTCGTTCCATCGCACGCCCGACGTCATCGTGAGCAGCTGCCGCACGCTGACATCGTCATAGGCCGAACCGCGCAGTCCGGGGATATACTGCGTCACCTTGTCGTCGAGGCTCTTGATATAGCCATCCTTGACCGCCGCACCGACAAGCGTCGAGGTAAAGCTCTTCGCGACCGAAAAGCTCGTCCAGCGTCCCGCAGGACCATAGCCGAGCGCATATTTTTCGAGCCGGATCTTGCCGTCCTGAACGATGATCAGCCCCGCATTGCGCTGGCGCGCCATATGCGCGTCGATGTCGACCCCGACATCGAGCGGCTGTCCTTCGGGCAGCGGATAGACCGGGCCGCCCGCCGCAATGGTGTGCACGACGACCTTGGGCACCGATTCCATCGTACGGAAAGCGGCGTCGCGTTGATCCTGGCTCCAAAACAGCACATTCTGATCCTTTGGCATGGCGTCGGTGGTCTGTGTCGCGGCTGTTCCGGCAAGGCCGGCCAGCGCCACGGGCAATAGCAAGGCGGCCAATCGTCGTCGCATTCCCCTCTCCCTCTTCTCGATTACAGTCGACTATCCGTCGATCTTTTCCAGCGTGACCTGCGCGACGTCGATCCCACCGCCGCGAAAGCCGCCTTCGCAATATTGCAGATAATAGCGCCACAGACGGATGAAGCGTTCGTCAAAGCCCGACGGGAGTTGCCCCGCCGACACCGCCTCGTCAAAACGTTCGCGCCACTGGCGCAGCGTTTCGGCATAGTCGCCGCCGAAATGACGCACATTGCCCCATGCCAGCCCGCGCGCTTCGGCCAAGGCCCGGAAGCGACTTTCGGAAATCAGGCAACCGCCGGGGAAAATATAGGCCTGAATGAAGTCGCTGCTCGCCGCATAGCGTTCGAACAGCGCGTCGTTGATCGCGATATATTGGATCGCCGCCTTCCCGCCGGGGCGGAGCAGCCGCGCGATCGCGTCGAGATAGGCGGGCCAATAGGCCTGCCCCACCGCCTCGACCATTTCGACGCTCGCAATCGCGTCATAGGGGCCCTTGGCGTCCCGATAATCGCAGATTTCGACACGCGAGCGTCCCGAAAGATCGACCGCCTGCAATCGCGCCTCGGCCACCTCCGCCTGCGACGGAGACAGGGTGATACCGGTGTAGAGAACATCGTGGCGCTCGACCGCGCGTTCGGCGAGTGCGCCCCAGCCGCAGCCGATTTCGAGCAGCCGCGTCCCCGACCGCAGGTCGAGCCTGTCGAGGATCGCATCGACCTTGACCTCCTGCGCCTCTTCCAGCGTCATGCTAAGGTCGGTGAACAAGGCACTCGAATAATTAAGTCCGCTGTCGAGCCACAGCCGGTAGAAATCATTGCCCAGATCGTAATGCGCCAGAATATTGCGCTTCGAACCGCTGCGGCTGTTGCGGTTGACGATATGGGCGGCGCGATTGATCCAGTGCAGCGGCCCGCGCGAGCGCGCGACATTGCCCAGTGTTTCACCGTTGCGCATGAACAGATCGAACAGCGGGACCGGATCGGGCGAACTCCATTCGCCCAGGTCCCAGGCCCGGTACCAACCGACCGATCCCGACATCGCGAGGCGCACCAACGCCGACCAGCTTTTCAGATGAACGATCGCGGTCGGTCCCTTGCCACGCCCGCCCAGGATGCGCACGCTGCCGTCGGGCAGATGGCCCTCGAGCGTCCCCTTGCCCAGCCCCGCATCGATGCGGTCGAGCAGGCGATGGAACTGCCCCGCCGGGGCGCGGCCGACGAGGCGCGCGATAAAACCACCCGACCGAAAAGCCCTGTCGGCGCGAAGAAGCGCTTTGCCGCGACGGGGGCTGACATGGGTGTTCATTAGCATTCCCTGCCGCAAAACCCGCCGCATGACAATCAGTTGTCGTCGGCCTTCATGACGTCATATGCCGACAGCGCCCGCGCGCGGGCTTCGCGATGCCCAATGATTTTCGGGGGATAGCTTCGCGGACGGCGACCGAATTCGTCGGGATCGTGGATTGCGGCATCGCCGATATCGGCCAGTTCGGGCACCCATTGGCGGATATAGGCGGCGGCATCGAATTTCTCCGTCTGGGTAAGCGGTGCCATGATCCGCGGAAACATGTTCGAGTCGACACCTGACCCCGCGACCCATTGCCAATTCACCGCATTGGACGCGTAATCGGCATCGATCAACGTATCCCAAAACCATTGTTCGCCGCGCCGCCAGTCGATGAGCAGATGCTTGATGAGGAAGCTCGCGGCGATCATCCGGACGCGATTGTGCATCCAGCCGGTTGCCCAGAGCTGCCGCATGCCGGCATCGACGATCGGATAGCCCGTGCGTCCCTGTTGCCAGGCGGCGAAATCGGCGTCGGCCTCCTTGCCGCTCCGCCAAGGCAGCGCGGTATCGAAGGCTTCGCGGGCACTGCGGCCGCCGTAATCGGGATATTGCAAGATCACCGTCTGCGCATAGTCGCGCCACCCGATCTCGGCGAGGAACACATCGACCGATCCCCCCGCGTCTGCGACGGCATGCCAGATCGCGGCGGGCGAAACCTCTCCGAAGTGAAGATGTGGCGACAGGCGCGAACTGCCTTCGATCGCGGGCAGGTTCCGTTGCTCGTCATAACGCGCCGCGATCTCGGCAAAAGCGCCGAGTCGCACCTGCGCGCCCGTTTCGCCCGGCGTCCATTCGCCTTCGAACCCAGTCGCCCAATTGGGCCGGGACGGCAGCAGTTTCCAATCGTCCAGCCGGTCCGAGGCGGGCCAGCGGTCGGGCGCATCGAGGCCTTCGGGCGCATCCAAGGGGGCAGGCGGCGGCATATGATCGCGCAGCGCGCGCCAGAAGGGGGTGTAGATTTTATAGAGACCGCCGCTGCCGGTCTTCACCGAGCCCGGCGGCGCGAGGTAATTGCCGTCGTGACATCTAAGATCGAGCCGCTTCGCGACCGCGCGCTCAGCATTGCGCCACCATGGCTCGTAATGACGGAGGCAATGGACGGCGCCGGCCCCGCTCTCCTCGGCAATCTTCGCCAGTTCCTCTTCGCATTTGCCGCGCCGCAGGATCAGCCGCGAGCCGCGCGCGCACAAGTTTTCGTCGAGCCGCGCGAGGCTGTGATGCAGCCACCAGCGCGACGCGCCGCCCATCGCGCGGTGCCGCGGCGTTTCGTCGTCGAGAATATAGACGGGAATGACCGGACCCGACGTCGCCGCAGCGACAAGCGCCGCCTGATCGGCGAGCCGCAGATCGCGGCGAAACCACAGGATCGTCGGCGGCGCCATCAGGGATAGCTGGCGGTATCGGGTGCGGTCACGCGCACCGTGAACTGGTCGCGCGCCAGCGGCTGCATATAGCGCTGATCGTGCAGGACGATCGCATCGCCGTCGCGCGTCGCGACCGGCATCCGCGCCCAGAAAAGGAAGGCGCGCGCGGGCGGATCGGACTTCAGCCACTCGCGGAGGCGCATGTCGTCCATGCCCGTCGGAACCCCCGGCTCCACCGTGCTCCCCTGCCCCAGCGCGTAGGCGCCGCTGCCATAGCGTCCACCGCCGCGCCAAAAGATATCGCGCCGCCAGAAGGCGATCGGCGGCGGGCTCGCGACGACCAGCGCGCCGTCTTGTCCGCTCCGCCGCAGCAGGTCGGATGCCTGCGCCTCGGCCTGCCCCGTCATGACACCGTTGGCGAAGATATAGGCGCAAACGGCGGTGAAACCGATCCAAGCCGGTCGTTGCCAGTCAGGCGCCCCGCGACGTTCGCGTCGCAGCGACAGCCAGACCGACAGGCCGAGCGCCAGCCATATCCACAGGTCGATGATAAACAGTGTATCGCCGTAGAACCAGCGGTGGCTGAACGGTTCGAGCAACCGCACGCCATAGTTGTTGAGCCAGTCGAGCGCCGGGTGGCTGAGGCACCCGATATAGGCGAGCGCGAGCAACCAGCCGCGATGCAAGGGCGGCCTTGTAGCGGGCCGCGTTCCCCGCCGCGTCTGCCAGCCGTCGAAGGCAATCATCGCGGCCCAGAGCAGGACCGGCAGCAAAAGCAGCGCGATCGGCCCATGGGTGATCCCGCGGCGCATCGCGAGCGATTCGACGCCATAAAAGGCGCAGCTTGCGTCGATATCGGGCAGGTTCGCGGCGAGGATCAGCGTCGGCATCGCCAGCGCGGTCTTTTTCTTGAGTCCCATTTGCCCAAGTACCGCGCCGACGAGGCTGTGGGTCAGATTGTCCATGCGCCCCTATAAAGCCGACGCGCGCATCGACCGCAAGCGATCAGAGATCGGGCCCACCTTCGCTGACCGTCCAGGTCTGCCCTTTTTTGAGCAGGCTCTGCAGATCGGCCTTCTTGCCCTCAGCCGCCGCCTTGTTCTGGCGCCATACGTCGGCTTCGAAAGTCGGACGCGGATCATCGTAGAGGACACCGAGCGCCATCGGGAATTCGCCGAAGCGCATTTCCACGAGCATGTGCGCGACGCTGCGGTTGGTGACGTCGTGGACGATCACGCCCGCTGCCTGCCAGTCGCCATCGACGACATCGACGACCTTAAGCGTCAGCGCCTCCTGATCGAGCGCGATGCCCTTCGCGCCCTTGGCAAACAGCATCGGTTCCCCGTTCTGGAGCCAGAGCTGGCGGTCTTCAGCGCCCTTCGGCGCGGCGAAATCCTGGAACACGTCCTTGTTATAGACGATGCAGTTCTGGAAGATTTCGATAAAGGCCGCGCCCTTGTGCGCATGGGCCGCTTTCAGAACATTCGGCAGTTCCTTCGACACGTCGAAGCCGCGCGCAACGAAGCGGGCGCCCGCGCCGAGTGCGAAGGCGCAGGGCTGCGCCGGGCGGTCGACCGAGCCGAACGGGGTCGACGGGCTGTTGGTGCCGACGCGGCTGGTGGGCGAATATTGGCCCTTGGTCAGCCCGTAAATCTCGTTGTTGAACAGCATGATCTGGCAATCGAGGTTGCGCCGGATGAGGTGCATCGTGTGATTGCCGCCGATCGACAGACCATCGCCGTCGCCGGTGACGATCCACACGTCGAGTTCGGGATTGGCAAGCTTCAGCCCCGTCGCGAACGCCGGCGCACGGCCGTGGATCGTATGGAAGCCATAGCTTTCGACATAATAGGGAAAGCGCGACGAGCAGCCGATCCCGCTGATGAACACGGTGCTTTCGGGCACCGCGCCGATTTCCGGCAGGGTGCGCTGCACCGCCTTCAGGATCGCATAGTCGCCGCAGCCGGGGCACCAGCGCACTTCCTGATCGGTTTCCCAATCCTTGAGCGTCGTCGTGCGGGCGATGGTCGTCATCTCGTTCACTGGAGCGCCTCCTCGATGGCAGCTTCGATTTCGGCAATCCGGAAGGGCTGGCCCGACACCTTGTTGAGCGGCTTGGCATCGACCAGATACTGGTCTCGCAGCACCGTCTTGAGCTGGCCCGTGTTCATTTCGGGCACGATCACCTTGTCATAGCTTTTGAGCAATTCGCCCAGATTGGCGGGGAGCGGCCAGATATGGCGCAGGTGAATCTGGCTGACGTCCTTCCCTTCGGCGCGCTTGCGGCGCACCGCCTGATGGATCGGGCCATAGGTCGATCCCCAGCCGACGATCGCAAGCTTGCCGCCCTCGGCGCCGAGTTCGACGATCTGGTCGGGAACCTTGACCCCGTCGATCTTCGCCTTGCGAATGTCGGTCATCGCCTGGTGATTTTCGGGCGCATAATTGATGTGCCCGGTGTCGATTTCCTTCTCGATCCCGCCGATCCGGTGCAGCAGGTCGGGCGTACCCGGCTTCACCCAGGGGCGCGCGAGCTTTTCGTCGCGGCCATAGGGTTTGAAGCCGCCTTCCGGTACCTGGGTCAGAAATTCGACCGGGAAGGCTTCATAGGCGGTGAGGTCGGGGACTTTCCACGGCTCGGCCGCGTTGGCGATATAGCCGTCGGTCAGCAGCATCACCGGCGTCATATATTGCACTGCGATCCGGCACGCCTCGATCGCGCATTCGAACGCGTCACCCGGCGAGCGCGCGGCGATCACCGGCATCGGCGCATCGCCGTTGCGGCCATAGACCGCCTGATAGAGATCCGACTGTTCGGTCTTGGTCGGCAGGCCCGTCGACGGGCCGCCACGCTGCGAATTGACGATGACGAGCGGCAGCTCGGTCATGATCGCGAGGCCCATTGCCTCGCCCTTCAGCGCGATGCCCGGCCCCGACGAGCTAGTGACGCCCAGCGACCCTGCGTAGCTCGCACCGATCGCCGAACAGATGGCGGCGATTTCATCCTCGGCCTGGAAGGTCGTGACGTCATATTCCTTGAGCCGCGACAGATGGTGGAGGATCGCCGATGCGGGCGTGATCGGATAGCCGCCGAAGAACATCGGCAGATGCGCAAGCTGCGCCCCGGCGACAAGACCGAGCGCGATGCCCTCGGCGCCGGTCAGCGTGCGATAGAGGCCGGGTTCGGCGGGCGCCGGCGCGACATGATGCTGCTTGAGCGGTCCCGCGAGTTCGGCGGTTTCGCCATAGGCATGGCCCGCATTGAGCGCCGCGATATTCGCTTCGGCAAGATTGGGATCCTTGGCGAATTTCACCTTCAGCCACTCGGTCAGCGGCTGGCGGTCGCGGTCGAACATCCACAGCGCAAGGCCGAGCGTCCACATATTCTTGCAGCGCAGCGCTTCCTTGTTGCCGAGCCCGAACGGCTTGACGGCATCCATCGTCGCCTGACTGATGTTGAGCTTCAGCAGCTGCCATTTCGCAAGGCTGCCATCCTCGAGCGGATTGGCGTCATATTTCGCCTTGGCGAGATTGCGGTCGTTGAATTCGCCTTCGTCGGCAATGATCAGGCCGCCCAGCTTGAGCACGCCGACATTGGTCTTGAGCGCCGCGGGGTTCATCGCGACGAGCACGTCGGGGGCGTCGCCCGCGGTCGTGATCTCGCTCGACCCGAAATTGATCTGGAACGCCGAAACACCGAACAACGTCCCCTGCGGCGCTCGGATTTCGGCCGGAAAATCGGGGAAAGTCGCCAGGTCATTGCCCGCGAGCGCGGTCGAAAGCGTGAACTGACCACCGGTAAGCTGCATCCCGTCGCCGCTGTCGCCTGCGAAACGAACCACCACTGCGTCGGAAAGGGGGGACTGCCGATCTTCGGCCCGGTCCTCGACCACTGTCGCCATTTTCTGTTCTGCCTTTAGAGTCCTGCGAATTACCGGAATGGGCCTAGGCCCGTCTTACGCCGCCCGCAATTCAGAAAAATTTGTGCGCTGCAAAGCGGATCGGCGCGCGCCTGCCGCAATCAGTTTCCAATTGCCATTGAATTATGCCGCCCGATGGCGAATAGCAGCGGCAACAACATAGCAAGGGATTTGACGGATGACCGACGGCACGACTCCTTATGTTCGCCCCGATGTGGCGGCCTTTCTCGCTTTCCTCAACGCCCAGGACGGCCCCAAGATGGAAGAGATGCCGCCCGAGGCGGGGCGCGAGATGATGCGCGTGATGGGCCAGATGGCCGACGTGCCGCGCGGCGCGATCGCGAAGGTCGAGGATCGCACCATTCCCGGACCCGCCGGTGAGATTCCGATCCGCATCTATGACAACCGTCCCGATCGCGAGCCCGGCCCGGTCATGGTCTTCTACCATGGCGGCGGCTGGGTGATCGGCGATCTCGACACGCACGATCCCTATTGCGCCGAAGCGGCGCGTCAGCTCGACATGCCGGTGATCGCCGTCGACTATCGCCTCGCACCAGAACACCCCTTCCCTGCGGCGCCCGAGGATTGCGAAGCGGCGACGCGCTGGGTCGCCGACAATATTCCTTGCACCGGGCTGGTCCTGTCGGGCGACAGCGCGGGCGGCAATCTGACCATCGCGACCGCGCTCGCGCTGCGCGATACGCCAGCCGCGAAGTCCGTGGTCGCGATCCATCCGATCTATCCGGCGGTCACGACGCATCAGGATTGGCAAAGCTACCGCGATTTCAAGGATGGCTATCTGCTCACCGAAGGCGGCATGACCTGGTTCGGCGATCATTATGCAGCCGATCCCGCCGATCGCCGCGCATCGCCGATCGATTTCGACGCCGCCGGCCTGCCGCCGACCCTGCTTGTGACCGCGGGGCTCGATCCCCTGCGCGATCAGGGCCGCGCCTATGCCGGCAAGCTGATCGCCGCCGGGGTGCCGACGACCTACCGCGAGGCCGCGGGCACCATCCACGGCTATATCTGTCTGGCGCAGGGCATCCCGAGTGCCAAGGACGACATCCGCGGCAATCTGACCGTCCTCAAGGCGATCGTCGCCGAAGCGACCGCATGATCGACGCCAGCGCCCTTCCCTATCGCCCCTGCGCCGGGGTGATGCTCGCCAATCGTCATGGCCGTGTCTTTGTCGGCCAGCGACTCGATTCGGCCGAGGACGCGTGGCAGATGCCGCAAGGCGGCATCGATCCCGGCGAGGATGCCGAAGATGCCGCAATCCGCGAACTCAGCGAGGAAACCGGCGTCCATGCCGGACTGGTCGATATCATCGCGCGCAGCAAGACCGAGCATTTCTACGACCTGCCCGACCATCTGATGGGCAAGATGTGGGGCGGGAAATATCGCGGTCAGCGCCAGTCGTGGTTCCTGATGCGCTTCATGGGCGAGGATAGCGATGTCGATATCGCGACCCGGCATCAGGAATTTCGCGCCTGGCGCTGGGCCGAACTCGACGAGCTCGAACGGCTGATCGTCCCGTTCAAGCGCCAGCTTTACCGCGCCGTCGTCGACGAATTCCGCCCACTGGTCTGATCGCGCAAAGCGACGGCGGTGCGAAAGACGTCGGCGAACATCGCCGGCGTCAGTCGCCCGGTGTTCGTGTTGTAGCGCGAGCAATGATAGCTATCGACCAGATGGCGCCCGTCGGGCAGGCGATGCACCGCGCCATGCGCAAACCGATAGGCGGCGAGCCGCCCGCCCACAGCCCGAACCGCCGCGTCATGCGCAATTCGGCCGAGTGCGATCAGCACCCTGACCCGTGGCAGCGCCGCGAGCTGTCCCTCGAAATAGGGTCGGCAGGCGGCGATTTCGGCGGGCGTCGGCTTGTTCTGCGGCGGCAGGCATTTGACGCTGTTGACGATGATCGTTCCGTTCAGGCGCAGCCCGTCGTCGATGCGCCCGTCATAGACGCCGCGGCTGAGCGCGAATGCGGCGAGCGTTTCGAACAACAGGTCGCCCGCATAATCTCCGGTAAACGGCCGCCCGGTGCGGTTGGCACCGTGCTTTCCCGGCGCGAGCCCGGCGATGGCGAGCCACGCATCGGGATCGCCGAAAGCATAGACCGGCGCATTCCACCAATCGGGATGCTCGGCGCGACAGGCGGCGCGCAACCCGACAAGGCGCGGGCAACGCCGGCAATCGCGCGGCGGCTCGGTACCGGGCAAGGGGCTGTCAATCTTCACCCCGCTGCGATAGGCGCATGGGCATGACCAGCGCAACGCCCCTCCCCCTCTATGCCATCGGCCTTGGTTCGAACCGCCGCCACGTCCGTTTCGGTGATCCGCGGCGCGTGTTGCTCGCAGCACTCGCCGCGCTCGAAAGCGACGATATCGAACCCGTCGATGCGAGCCCGATCGTCGCGAGTGCGCCGATCGGCCCTTCGCGCCGCCGCTACGCCAATGCCGTCGCGCTCGTCGCCTCGCCGCTCAGCCCGCCCGAGATGCTCGATCGGCTGAAAGCCATCGAAGCTGCTTTCGGACGGCGGCGCGGCCAGCGCTGGGGCGCACGCACGCTCGACCTCGACATATTGCTGTGGTCGGAGGGCGCATGGAGCGATGCGGCGCTCACCGTGCCGCACGCGGCGATGACCATGCGCGATTTCGTGCTCGGCCCGCTCCGCATGATCGCACCCGCCTGGCGCCATCCACTCAGCGGCCAAAGCGTCCGCCAACTCGCCGCGCGTCTTTCGCGGGCAAAGCCGGTTGACCACGGCGCTTCGGCGCACTAGGGCGACGGCTCGCTTTCGCACACTGCCCCCCCGGCGGTCCGCGATGGGCCCTTAGCTCAGTCGGTAGAGCAACTGACTTTTAATCAGTAGGTCGCTGGTTCGAACCCAGCAGGGCTCACCATAACCGCCGGAATTGGCGCCTTACCTCAGGCGAAGTGCAGCTTGCGATATTTGCCGCGGAAGTAGAGCAAGGGATCGCGGCGCGGTTCGAAGATCGCTTTCAGGACGCGGCCGACAAGAATGAAATGATCGCCGCCCGGATGCACTGCCTCGCGCGCGCATTCGAAACTGCTGAGCGATCCCGACAGCACCGGCGTACCGAATTCGCCGATCTCCCACCCGGTTGCCGCGAAGCGGTCCTCGCCCTTGCCCGCAAAGCGATTCGACGTCGGCTGCTGGCCGATCTGGAGCACATTGACCGCGAAATGCTCCGCTTCGCGCAGCACCGCCGCGCTGCCGGCATTGTTGGCGATGCAAACCAGGAGGAGCGGCGGGTCGAGCGATACCGAGGTGAAGCTGTTGGCGGTGAGGCCGATCGGCTGGCCCGCCGCATCGATCGCTGTGACGACGGTAACGCCGGTCGCGAAACAGCCGAGTGCGTCGCGAAAGGTCCGCGCATCCGACCCAGCGCGATATTCGGGCCAGCCGCGCGGCGCGCGACGCTCGAGAAAGTCGATCAGATGCGCGCCAAGCGCATCGATCCGGTCTTCGGTGACGACCAGCGCGGCGTCCTCCACCTCGACCAGTTCGCCATCGGGGAGCTGGCCGACGAACGCCGCCGCCGAGGCGCGCGAGACGAGTTCGCTCATCGCGCCGCGGACGTAGAGCGTCGGCAAGGCTATATTGCGGGCGATATCCGAAAGCCGCTCGGTCACCGTCGCCGCGTCGAAAGCCTCGAACAGGCGGGCGTCCCATGCCGCTTGGCCGGGCGCGCGATTGGCCGCTTCGCGCAGGCGGTCGCCGATGCGCTGCGCCATCGTGACATCGTCGCTGACCGGCAGGTCGACGAGCACCAACCCCGAGGCGAGCACCGCCGCGTCGCGTTCGAGCGCGGCAGCGGCGATCCATCCTCCGAGGGTCGAGGCGACGACGACCGGCCGCGTGCCGAGCTGTGCCAGCACCGCGCGCAGATCGCCGACCAACGCATCGAAATCATAGCGCCCATCCTCGGGCCACTCGCTACCGCCATGACCCCGAAGGTCGAGGCTGATGACGCGGCGGCCGGCCTGTTCGAGCGCGTCGGCGACATTCGACCAGATCGCGCGCGTCTGGCCCGCGCCGTGAAGCAACAGCACCGCCGGATCATTGTCCGATCCGATGACGTCGGCTTCGAGGCGGATTCCTGCGAAGCCCTGATAATGAACGATGCTCATGCCGTGAAAATCTCTTTCGTCCGGTGCCGCGGCGGCGACCGGTCGGGCATGATTATTTTCGCTTGTTGATGCAAGTCAAAGTCGGGGAACCGCACCATTGCCAAAAGCGGATGGCAGGTTCCGGTGATCGAACCTGCGTTCACGGCAACCCTGCACCAGTTGCCACCCAGATCACCTCCCCCAACTGCCCTGCCGGCGTCCCACCGGCGGGGCATTTCTTTGGGAAGGCCGTTCAGGCGCGAAACCCGGCCAGTCGCTGATCGAGGACAGCCTCCGCCTCGGCTATGATGCGGTCGATCAATTCCTGGCAGCTCGGAATATCATGGATAAGGCCCTGGACCATCCCGGCCCAGAATACCCCCTTCGTCAGATCTCCCGTTTCGAGGAGTTCGCGGCCGGCCTTGCCGTTGACCAGTTCGGCGACGTCGGCAAAGGTCGCATCGGGCTGCGCAAGGCGGCGCACCACCTCCTCCGACACTGCGCTCTTGCCGACGCGCGCGGTGTTCTTGAGGCTGCGGAAGATCAGGAAGCTGCCGCGCTCGTCATTGTCGACATAGGCCTGCTTCACATTGTCGTGGATCGGCGCTTCCTTGGTCGCGCAGAAGCGCGTCCCCATGTTGATGCCTTCGGCACCGAGCGACAGCGCTGCGACCAGCCCGCGTCCGTCGCCGAAGCCGCCCGACGCCAGCATCGGGATCTTCACCTTGTCGGCGGCGGCCGGGATCAGGATCAGCCCCGGAATATCGTCCTCGCCGGGATGGCCTGCACATTCGAAGCCGTCGATCGAGATGATATCGCAGCCCGCTTTTTCGGCCGACAGCGCATGACGCACGGCGGTGCATTTGTGGAGGATGGTAACGCCATGGGGCTTGAGCATTTCCCATATCTCGCGCACCGCCTGGGTGCCCGCCGTTTCGACGATCTTGACGCCGCCGTCGATGATCGCCTGCGCATAGGCCTTGTAATCGGGGGCGTTGATCGTCGGAAAGACCGTCATGTTCACGCCGAAGGGCTTGTCGGTCATCGACCGGCAGCGTTCGATTTCGTCGCGCAGAGCGTCAGGGCTTGGCTGGGTCAGCGCGGTGATGATGCCGAGGCCGCCGGCGTTCGAGACGGCGCTCGCCAGTTCGGCATAGCCGACGCTCTGCATGCCGCCCTGCACGATCGGATGCTCGACACCCAGCATTTCGGTGATGCGCGTCTTGAAAGCCATGGTCCATCCTTCCCTTCTGTCTCTGCCGTTACGGCACCGTTGCTTCTCCCTTGAATTAACTTGACGCTTACGTCAACGTCGGGTTGAGAGTAGGTAGTTAGATAGCGAAGGGAATCGGAATGGCGGCGACGCACCAAGGCATATCGGATCGGGCGCTCGCGATTGCAGCGAAGGTCGAGGCTTTCGTCCGCGAAACGGTCGTCCCCTATGAAAAAGATCCGCGCCGCGACCATCATGGCGCGCCGACCGACGAGCTGGTGATGGAAATGCGCGACCATGCCCGCGCGGCGGGCGTGCTAACGCCGCATATCCTGTCCGACGGCAGTCACCTCAATCAGCGCGAGACGGCGGTCGTCCTCATCAAGTCAGGGCTGTCGCCGCTCGGTCCACTCGCGTGCAACACGATGGCGCCCGACGAAGGCAATATGTACCTGCTCGGCAAGGAGGGCAGCCCGGAGCTCAAGGAACGGTTCCTGAAACCGATGGTGGAGGGGCGCGTCCGATCGGCCTTTTTCATGACCGAACCCGCCGAAGAAGGCGGCGCGGGGTCCGATCCTTCGATGATGAAGACGACCTGCCGCCCCGACGGCAATCATTGGGTGGTGAACGGCCGCAAGACCTTCATCACCGGCGCGGAAGGCGCGCGCGTCGGCATCGTCATGGCGAAGGCCGAAGAAGGCGCGTGCATGTTCCTCGTCGATCTGCCCGATCCGGCGATCTGCATCGACGAGATTCCGAACACGATCGACAGTTCGATGCCCGGCGGGCACGCGACGCTGACCATCGACAATCTGCGTATCCCCGCCGATCAGATGCTGGGACAGGCAGGCGAAGGCTTTCGCTATGCGCAGGCGCGGCTGTCCCCTGCCCGGCTGTCACACTGCATGCGCTGGCTCGGCTGCTGCATTCGCGCGCACGAAATCGCGACCGACTATGCCAACCGGCGTGAAGCCTTTGGCAAGCCGCTGATCGAGCATGAAGGCGTCGGCTTTATGCTCGCCGAGAATATGATCGATCTGAAGCAGGCCGAACTGATGATCGACTGGTGCGCCGGCGTTCTCGACACCGGATCGCTCGGCACGGTCGAAAGCTCGATGGCAAAGGTTGCGGTCTCCGAAGCGCTGATGCGGATCGCCGACCGCTGCGTTCAGGTGATGGGCGGGACCGGCGTCACCGACCGCACGATCGTCGAACAGGTGTTCCGCGAAGTGCGCGCCTTCCGCATCTACGACGGTCCGACCGAGGTCCACAAATGGAGCCTTGCCAAGAAGATCCGCCGCGACTGGAAGGCCGGACGCACCTGATGCCCCTGTCAGTTGCACTTTGCCGCCCGATCCTCCAGCCGTAGCGTCAAAACGACTTGACGTTTACGTTAACGTCCGGATGATGGGTGAAAACATAAAGGGTAGAGGACTCGGACCGATGTCGATTTTGTACGACGAAGGACAACAGGCGATCGCCACCGAATCGCGCCGCATATTGGAAGCGCGCGTGCACAAGGACGATCTGCTCCCGCTGCTCCAGACAAGCGGGCGCTATCACGAAGCCTTCTGGGCCACCGCGAAAGAACAAGGCTGGACCGCGCTGGCCTTGCCGGAAGCCTATGGCGGCCTTGCGCTCGGCCTAGTCGAACTCGGCCTGATCGCGCACCAGGCGGGCCGCACGCTCAGCGGCGCACCCTTTCTGACCTCGAATTTCGGTGCGGCAAAAGCGATCGAACTATACGGCAGCGATGATCAGAAACACCGCTGGCTACCTGGACTGGCAAGCGGTGACGTCATCGGGGCGGTCGCGATTGCATCGGGGCCTGACGCCCTGCCCGCCCATCCCAAAGTCACGCTGACCAATGATCGCCTCGATGGGGTGAAGGACGGCGTTTCGGGCGCATTACATGCCGACGTCGCCATTGTCTTCGCCAATGGCCCGGGTATGCCGGTCCTCGCGTTGGTCGATCTTGCCAAGGTCGAAAAGACGGCGACCGACAGCTTCGACAACAGCCGCTGCCTCGCCGACCTGCATTTTGCCGATACGCCCACCGAGACGCTCGTCAGCGGAAGCGCCGCGCGCGCGGCGGCGCTGCACATTCTGGCATTGCAGGCCGTCATCACCGCGCACGAACAGACGGGGGGAGCCGAGGCGCTGATGGAAATCGCGCGCGACTATGCCGTCACGCGCAAGGCGTTCGGGCAACCGATCGGCGCCTTCCAGTCGATCAAGCACCGCATCGCCGAACTCTACGGCCTCGTCGAACTCGCGCGCGCCAATTGCATCCACGCGGCCTCGCGCGAGGGGCAGAGCGACTTCGTGACGGCGGCCGCCGCGGCGCGGCTTTCGGCGACCGAAGCCTATGACACCGCGGCGCGCGATTGCGTGCAGATCCACGGCGGCATCGGCGTGACCTGGGAAATCGGCCTGCACCTTCATATGCGCCGCGCCCGCACGCTGGCGCTTGAACAGGGAAGCAGCCTGTTCTGGGAAGATATATTGGTCGACCGCCTGGCAGGAGAAGCAGCATGAGCGATCTCGAAGCCTATCGCGCGAAGGCCGCAGCCTGGTGCGAATCCGTCGCGCCCACGTTCGGCAAGGCGGCCCGCAAGGGCCTGAGCGTCGAAGAGGATCTCGCGCTCGGACGCCGCTATCAAAAGGCGAAATTCGATGCGGGCTTCGCCGGCATCAACTGGCCTACCGACCTCGGCGGACAGGGCCTTGGCCATATCGAGAAGATCACCTTCGAAGCCGAGGAGATGAAGCACGGCTTCCCCATCGTCTATTTCGGCATCTCGCTCGGCATGCCGGTGCCGGTGCTGATGCAGTTCGGCTCCGACCGCGAATTTGTGAAGGAGCGCGTGCTCAAGGCCCTGCAGGGCGAAGAAATCTGGTGCCAGCTTTTCTCCGAACCATCGGGCGGCACCGATCTTGCCGGCCTGCGCACGCGCGCCGAAACCGATGGCAACGGATGGAAGATTAACGGCCAGAAAGTCTGGACGAGCTGGGCGCAATATAGCGACTATGGCGTCATCGTCGTGCGCACCGACCCGACCGTCGCCAAGCACAAGGGCCTTACCTATTTCTGGGTCGACATGAAGGCGCCCGGCGTCACCGTGCGCCCGATCAAGCTCGCCGGCGGCGACAATCACGTCAACGAAGTCTTCTTCGACGATGTGAAGATCAGCGACGACCACCGCATGTCTCCGGTCGGCGGCGGCTTCTCGGTCGCGCTCGCGACCCTGATGATCGAACGCTATGTCGCGACCGACAGCGCCGGATTCGGCCCGCACCTCGACCTGTTCGTCGATCTGGCGAAAGACCTGATGATCAATGGCCGACCGGCGATCGAGGATGGCCGCATCCGGCAGCAGATCGCCCGCAACTATGCGATGCGTTCGGGACTCGATTCGATCAATGTCCGCGCACGATTGATGATGCAGGCGGGTATGACGCCGGGCCCCGAAGGCTCGCTCAACAAGCTGGTCGCGGTGCGCTCGCGCCAGAAGCTGTCCGAACTCGCGATCGACCTGCAAGGCGTGGGCGGATTCCACTTCGACGAGCATGCCTCGCCCAAGGACGATTGGGCATCGAGCTGGATCAATGCGCCGACCGGACGCATCGCCGGCGGTTCGGACGAAACGCTGCTCAACACCATCGCCGAGCGCATCCTCGGCCTGCCGCAAGATCATCGCCCCGACAAGGGCGTCCCCTTCAACCAGATTCCAGCCTGAGGAGCCTCCCCATGAAACTCGATTCCTCGACCGCGGCCGTCGTCACCGGCGGCGCGTCCGGTCTTGGCCGCGCAACCGCCGAAGCACTTGCCGCCGCGGGTGTGAAGGTCGCGATCTTCGATATCAACGACGCGCTGGGCGAAGAGGTGGCGCATTCGATCGGCGGCCTGTTCGTCCATGTCGATATCACCGACGAACAGTCGGTTCTCGACGGCTTTGCCAAGGCGCGCGCCGCTCATGGTCAGGAACGCATCGCGGTCCACTGCGCGATGACGTCGCGCCGCGGTAAGACGCTCGCCCATGACAAGGAAACGGGCAAATTTCGCCGGACCCCGACCGCGGATTATGAATATGGTGTCGCGGGCATATTGACCGCAAGCTACCGCATCGGATCGATCGCGGCCGAAGGCATGGCGACCCTGCCCGAACTCGAAGACGGCGAACGCGGCGCAATCATCTTCACCGCCTCGGTCGCGGCGCAGGACGCGCAGATCGGTCAGGTCATCTACGGGTCGGCCAAGGCCGGGGTAAACGGCCTCGTCCTGCCGATGGCGCGCGATCTGATGGACCTCGGCATCCGGGTCAATTCGATCATGCCCGGCGTGTTCGGTACGCCGCTGCTCGGCAATATGAACCCCAAGGTCAAGGAAAGCCTCGAAGCGTCGGTCCCCTTCCCCAAGCGGCTCGGCAAGGCCGAGGAATATGCCAGCCTGGCGATGGAAATGATCCGCAACACCTATTTCAACGGCCAGGCCGTTCGCCTCGACGGCGCGATCCGCATGGCCCCTCGGTAAACCTCGGGGTGGCCGCATGGCCCCGCGTCAAGACTTTCAAAAAAGGAACATCATCATGGCCGAAGCCTATATCATCGACGCCGTCCGCACCCCGCGCGGGATCGGCAAGCCCGGCAAGGGCGCGTTGTCGCATCTTCACCCACAGCATCTCGCCGCGACCGTCCTCGCGGCGATCCGCGACCGCAATCATCTCGACACGGCAACGGTCGACGATATCGTCTGGTCGACCTCGTCGCAGAACGGCAAGCAGGGCGGCGACCTTGGCCGCATGGCGGCGCTGTCGGCAGGATATGACACCAAGGCCAGTGGAACGACGCTCGACCGCTTCTGTGGCGGCGGCATCAGCTCGGTCAATTTCGCCGCGGCGAGCGTGATGAGCGGAATGGAAGACTGCGTCATCGCCGGCGGCACCGAGATGATGAGCTACACCACCGCCTTTGCCGCCGAGCAGGCGAACGCGGGACTGCCGCCGCGCCTGATGGGATCGGGCCATGAAGCGCTCGACGAAATCCACCCGCAATCGCACCAGGGCATCTGCGGCGACGCGATCGCAACGATCGAGGGCATCAGCCGCGAAGCGCTCGACGCGCTCGCGCTCGTCAGCCAACAGCGCGCCGACAGGGCGATCAAGGAAGGCCGCTTCAACAAGTCGGTCGTGCCCGTCCTGAACCCGGACGGCAGCGTTGCGCTGGACCATGAAGAATTCCCGCGCCCCGAAACCACCGCGGAGGGCCTTGCGTCACTCAAGCCCAGCTTTGCCGCGCTCGCCGATTTCGACATGGGCGGCGGCTTCACCTTCCGGAAGCAGATCAACCGCCGCTATCCCGACCTTGAAATCCAGCATTTCCATCATGCAGGCAATTCGTCGGGCGTTGTCGACGGCGCCGCCGCGATTTTGCTGACATCCAAGGATTATGCCGACAAGCATGGCCTGAAGCCCCGCGCGCGCGTCGTCGCCTATGCCAATATCGGCGACGATCCGACGCTGATGCTCAACGCCCCGGTTCCGGCGGCCAAGAAGGTGCTCGAAAAAGCGGGACTGACCAAGGACGAAATCGACGTCTGGGAAATCAACGAAGCCTTTTCGGTGGTCGCCGAAAAGTTCATCCGCGACCTCGACCTCGATCGCGAAAAGGTGAACATCAATGGCGGCGCGATGGCGCTCGGTCATCCGATCGGCGCGACCGGTTCGATCCTGATCGGCACCGCGCTCGACGAACTCGAACGCTCGGGTGGCCGCTATGGCCTCGTCACCATGTGCGCCGCGGGCGGCATGGCACCGGCCATCATCATCGAACGCATCTAAGACAATCATCGTCATTGCGACCCTGGCGAAAGCCGGGGGAAGCAATCCAGGGCGGTTTACGCCCCCCTGGATTGCAGCGTCCCCCGGATCAAGTCCGGGGTCCTCGCAATGACGATGCAGGCATGGGAGACACGACATGGCCGGACCCCTCAAGGGCATCAGGATCATCGAATTTGCGGGGATCGGTCCCGGCCCCTATTGCGGGATGATGCTCGCCGACCATGGTGCGGAGGTGATCCGCATCGATCGTCCCGGCGGTTTCATGGACCCGCGCGATCCGCTGTCGCGCAACCGCACCTCGATCGCGCTCGACATGAAAAATCCCGATGCGGTCGCGATCGCGCGCGATCTGTGCAAGAGCGCCGACGGCATCATCGAAGGCTATCGTCCGGGCGTCATGGAGCGGCTGGGGCTCGGCCCCGATGTGCTGCTCGCCGACAATCCCAGGCTTGTTTACGGACGCATGACCGGCTGGGGCCAATATGGCCCCTATTCGCAGGCGGCCGGACACGACATCAACTATATCGCGCTGTCGGGCGTCCTCCATACCGTTGGCCGCGCTGGAGAAAAGCCGGTGCCGCCAGTCAATTATGTGGGCGATTTCGGCGGCGGCGGCATGATGCTGGCCTTCGGCATGGCAAGCGCGCTGCTGCACGCCGCGAAGACCGGCGAGGGTCAGGTCATCGACTGCGCCATGACCGACGGGTCGGCATTGCTCGCGGGGATGAGCTGGGGCTTTTATGCCATGGGTCGGCTGCGCGACGAGCCGGGGGTGAACATGCTCGATACCGGCGCCCATTTCTACGACACCTATGCGTGCGCCGACGGCAAGTTCATCTCGATCGGCTCGATCGAGCCGCAATTCTATGCCTTGCTGCGCGAAAAGACCGGGCTCGACGCCGATCCCGCCTTCGATGCGCAGATGGACCCGTCGCAGTGGGAACCGCTCAAGGACAAGCTGACAGCGCTGTTCGCGACCAGGACGCGCGACGAATGGTGCGCGCTGATGGAAATGACCGACGTGTGCTTTGCCCCCGTCCTTTCGCTCGCCGAGGCGCCGCAGCATCCGCACAATGTCGAGCGCGAAACCTTCCTCTCGGTCGGCGGCGCCACCCAGCCCGCCCCCGCTCCGCGCTATTCGGCGACGAAGGCCGACACGCCGCGTCCCGCTCCGGCGGTGGGCGCCGATGGCGACGCGGTGCTTGCCGCGCTCGGCTACGACGCCGAGCGAATCGCTGCGCTGCGCAGCGGAGGCGCGGTCCGCTGAACCGATACGGCGACCGGGCGCCGATCCGCGCCCGGCAACGCCATCTGCAACTTGCCAGAACAGACCGCGGGGCATAGCCTGTGCGCGGTACAGGAGACGTGATGATGGGCGAATTTCTGAGTGTCGAGCGGCGGGGAAAGATCGCCATCCTGACGATGATCAAGCCCGAGAGCATGAACGCCATCGGCACCCATGCCGACTGCGACGATATCGTCGACACGCTCCGCGCGCTGGGCGAGGATCGCAGCGTCAGCGCGATCATCCTTACGGGCAGCGGCAAGGCGTTCAGCGCGGGCGGCAATCTCAAGTCGATGCAGGATCGCAAGGGGATCGGCGTGCTCGATCAGCCTGATTCAACCCGCGCCAATTATCGCCGCGGCGTGCAGGCGGTGATCCGCGCGCTGATGGACTGCGAAATCCCGATGATCGCCGCGGTCAACGGCCATGCCGTCGGCCTCGGCTGCGACCTTGCCTGCACCTGCGACATCCGTATCGCGGCGGAGAGCGCCAAATTCGCCTGCAGCTTCATCAAGGTCGGCATCGTCCCCGGCGACGGCGGCGCCTGGCTTCTCCAGCGCGTCCTCGGCTATCCGCGCGCGGCCGAACTCTTCCTGACCGGCGACCGCTTCGATGCGCAGACGGCAAAGGACTATGGGCTTGTCACCGAAGTCGTCCCCGACGCCGAACTGCTCGACCGTGCGGTGGCGATCGCCGAGCGCATCGTGTGCAACCCGCCGCGCGCGCTGCGGCTCACCAAGCGGCTGCTCCGCGAGGCGCAGCACAGCCGGATGAGCGACATCCTCGAACTCAGCGCCGCCTATCAGGCGATCGTCCACGAAACCGCCGACAACCGCGAGGCGATCAACGCCTTCGTCGAAAAGCGCCCACCCGTCTTTACCGGAGAATAGCCATGATCGCCGACCGCGTCCTGCCGCTTTCGGGCATCCACAATTTCCGCGACTATGGCGGCTATGCGGTCGAGGATGGCGGGCGGCTACGGCAGGGACTGCTCTGGCGTTCGGCGCACCATGAACAGGCGACCGACGCGGATCTGGGCGCGGTCGATGCGCTGGGCCTCGAAACCGTGATCGACCTGCGCGGCGA
Source organism: Sphingopyxis sp. Q841 (assembly GCF_052384365.1). Lineage (NCBI taxonomy): Bacteria > Pseudomonadati > Pseudomonadota > Alphaproteobacteria > Sphingomonadales > Sphingopyxidaceae > Sphingopyxis > Sphingopyxis sp. Q841. The sequence continues at coordinate 171,168 of NZ_JBQSUM010000002.1, forward strand.
CGACGAGCGCGAAATGCATCCCTGTCGCCGTTCCGACAATTTTTCGGCGCGCGTCCTGTTCGCGGGCGGCGTCACCGCCGGCCTGGCACCGCATCTTCAGGCGGCGGGCGGCGCGATCGATGTCGAGACGGCACGGGCGCGAATGATCGACACCTATGCAGGCATGCCCTATCGCTCGGCGCTCGTCGCGACGCTGCGCCTCTATCTGGCGGCGCTCGCCGAATATGACGCGCCGAGCCTGGTGCACTGCGTCGCCGGCAAGGACCGCACCGGCTTTGCGGTCGCGATCGTCCACCGGCTCGTCGGCGTGCACGAAGATGACCTGATGCACGACTATCTGCTCACCAACACGGCGGGCAAGATCGAGGAACGCATCGCGCAGGGCGCCGCGCACATCCGCGCCCGCTATGGGGCGGAGATCAAGGACGAGGCGGTGCGCGCGCTGATGTCGGTCAATCCCGCCTATCTCGACGCCGCGCTGGCGACGGTGCGCCGCGATCATGGGGATATTCCAAGCTATGCCGAGGCGGTGCTGAATTTCACCCCCGCGATGCGCGAGGCCCTGATCGACAAGCTGGTCGTCTAGCCCCTTTCCTCAAGGGCAGATTATTCGCCCTTCACCACCACCCCGCCCTTCACGACCGCGGCCACATGCTCGAGCCGGGTTACATCGGTGAGCGGGTCGCCATCGACCGCGATGATGTCGGCGTAGCGACCGACCGCGATCGCGCCGAGGTCGTTCGTCATGTCGAGCGCTTCGGCGCCGCTGACCGTCGCGGCGCGGATCGCCTGGAGCGGGGTCATCCCCCACTCGACCATCTTTGCGAACTGCTTGCCGTTATCGCCGTGCGGATAGACGCCGGCATCGGTGCCGAACAGTATCCGCACTCCTGCCTTCACAGCGCGCTGGAAGGTCTGGCGCTGGGCAAGGCCGATCGCCTTTTCCTTGTCGAGGCTTTCCTGTTCGGTGCCGTTGGCGGTCCCGGTCGCGAGGATATAATCGTCGTTATAGATATCCATGTCGAACCAGGTCTTGTGCTCGATGGCGAGCTTGATCGCCGCATCGCTCGCAAGGCTGGCATGTTCGATCGTATCGATGCCGGCAAGGATCGCCGTCTTGATCCCGTCGTCGCCATGCGCGTGGGCCGCGACCTTCAGCCCCAGCATATGCGCCTCGTCGGCAATCGCCTTCATCTCGTCGAAGGTCAGTTGCTGCGCGCCGACGCTGTCGCCGAGCGAAAAGACGCCGCCGGTCGCGCAGATCTTGATGACGCGCGCGCCATATTTGTGCAGCCAGCGCACCTTCGCGCGCGCCTCTTCGGGGCTGTCGATCACCGACGCCTCCTTGCGGTCCATCGAGGGCGGCAGCCCGCCGCTGTCGCAATGGCCGCCGGTCGCGCCGATCGCCCAACCCGCCGGAATGATGCGCGGTCCCTGAATGAAACCGCCCTCGATCGCCTGCTTCAGCCCGACATCCTCGAAATCGGCCGAGCCGACATTGCGCACGGTGGTGAAGCCCGCGTCGAGCACCTTCTTCGCATTGGCGACGCCGACGACGGTCCAGAAGCTGTCGGTGTAGCGCAGCCCCTGATAGCCGCCGACTTCGGCGAGCGAGGTCAGATGGACGTGCATGTCGATGAGGCCGGGCAACAGCGTGCGATCGCCGAGGTCGATCTGCCGGACGTCGGAGCCCCAGCGCACGGTGCGCGCATCGGCGATGCCGGTGATGCGCCCGTCTGGCCCGACGAAGATCGCGGGATGCTCGACGGTCTTGCCGGTCAGCACGTCGAGATAGCGCGCCGCGGTAATCACCGTCTTCTGCGTCGCCGCCGCGTCCTGCGCCGATGCCGTACCAACGGCGAAAAGCGCCGCCGCGCCGATCGCGATTCCCCGCAGAAAACTGCCGAACTTCACACTGGATTGCATCACGCGTCCACCCTCTGTTGCTGCCCGCAGACTTGATGGCAAAAGGCGCCCGTGTAGGACAGCGAAAATTGCGTCAGGCGGCGATTTTATGCTGCGCAAGATAGGCATAGTCGGCGCGGCACGCGTCCGCGACGGCCTGGGCCTGAGGCAACAGCGGCGCCGCCGGCTTGTCGGGCGCACCGAAGCCCGTGCTGGCGGCGACCGCATCATACCAATGCGAGGCCCATATACCGTCGGTGGCGTGGATTCCGGGTTGCCACCGCAACATGGCGGCATCCCAGTCGATGCCGAGCGCTGCGCACAATTTCTGCAGCATCGCCGCCGGATCGCGCAATATGTCGGCGCTGTCGATCACCGGCGGCGCATGGCCGAGCCGGTCGGCCTCGCGGTCGAAAAACTCGACCTGACGCGCGGTGCCGAGATGGTCGGGGCGGACCATCACGCGCTTGGCGGCATAGCTCGCGACGACGCGCGCCGGGTCGCGGATCAGGAAGGCGTGGCGAAGGCCGGGCAGATCGTGATGCGCAATCGGGCCGACCATATGGTGCGCCATATGCTTCTGGTACCAGATCGGCGTGGCGGCGGGATTCGGCCCCGACAGGGTGCGCGCGACGCTGCGCCAATCGCAGTCCATCGACGCCATGACCTGCTCCCTCATCGGCTGCGGGTCGCCGGTTTGCCGCAGATAGGCACCGTAAAAAGGTTCGTCGGTGACGATGCTGTCGGCGCGGCTGCCGAAACTGCGCATCATCGCGGTCGACAGGTTTCGCGGCCCCGACCACATGGCGATGCGGATGCAATCGGTCACGGTCGTCCCCGCGCCGCGATATCGGCCTCGATCAGCGCACGATAGAGGCCCTGCAGGCGCTCGACCATCGGCCCGCGCCCATCGGTCAGCGTGCGCCCGTCGATCGTGTGCGCAGGCACGACGCCCGCAAAGGTGCCGGTCACGAACGCCTCGTCGGCGCCATAGACATCGGTCAGCGAGAAGTTCCGTTCATGGACCGCTATTCCGTTGTCGCGGCAGATACGGATGACGTTGCCGCGCGTGATCCCGCCCAGGCAATAATCGCCGGTCGACGTCCACACCTCGCCTTTGCGGACGATGAAGAAATGGGTCGAATTGCAGGTCGCGACGAAGCCGTGCGGATCGAGCATCAGCCCCTCGTCGGCGCCCGCCTGCGCCGCCTGGATGCAGGCCGTGATGCAGTTGAGCTTCGAATGCGAATTGAGCTTCGGATCCTGCACCGCGGGATCGCCGCGGCGGACGTGGACGGTAAAGAGCGACAGCCCCTTTTCGACCGTCGCGGGCAGTGGGTCCTTATGTTCGGCAATGATGACGATCGTCGCGGGTGAAACGATCACGCGCGGATCCTGATAAGGGGTCGAGCGGATACCGCGCGTCACCATCAGGCGGATATGGCACGCGTCCATCCGGTTGGCATCGATCGTGTCGTAGAGCCGCCGTTCGAGCGCTTCGCGCGAAATCCCGATGTCCATCGCGATCGCCTTCGCGCCCTCCCACAACCGGTCGAGATGCTGGTCGAGAAAGGCCATGCGGCCGCGGTGGACGCGGATCCCCTCCCACACTCCGTCGCCGAGCATGAAGCCGCTGTCGAAGACCGACACGCTGGCTTCGGCGCGCGGAACGAGCGCGCCGTTGACGTTGATTAGGATCGCGTCGTTGCGCGGATCGGGGACGAAGTCATGCGTGCCATGTGTCATCACCCCACCCTAGCTGCTTGGCCGGCGCTGTCGAGCGGTCATGCCAGCCCGGCGCGCTCCGGTTGCGCCCACCACGCCGCCGTCAGCGCGAAGGCCGCGCCGAGCAGGATGCCGCCCACGATATCGCTCGGCCAATGCACGCCGAGCATGATGCGCGACAGGCCGGTAAAGCCGATCATCAGCACCGCGAGGGTCCATGTCGCCCGCCGCCATTGCACTGGCGCGAGCAACGCCAGCGTCAGGTAGAGCGCCGCTGCACTGGTGGCGTGGCCGCTGGGATAGGAGGCGCTGCTGACATGATCGAGATGCGCGATCAGGTCGGGGCGCGGGCGGTCGAAGGCCGCCTTGAGCAGGCTCGACGCAATGTTGGCGAACAGCACTGCGGCCACGATCGCGAGCGCCGGACGCCGCCCGCCCCAAAAGCGCACCGCCGCCGCGATCAGGCCGACCAGTACCCAACGCGGCGTGCCGCCGCCGATCCAGCTTATCGCCTGCATGAAGGCGATAAGCGGTGCGGGACCGGCGCCGTCGGGCCACGTAAGATGCCGCGCGATCGCGGCGTCGAGGGCCGCGCCATAATCAGCGCGGGTCAGCAGGCCGAGCATCAGCACCGCGACAGCAAGCATCACGACGATGACCGCCCTGTTCCGCAAACGCGCCGGTGGTTGCGCCACGATCAGGCTTGCCTGATCCGGTCGCCGGCGGGCTTGCGCCATGCCTCGAGATAGGCGGCAAAACGGCGCAGTTGCTCGGTGCCGCCGTCGACGTCATTGTCCATCAACCGCAGCACGCCCGGCCCCTGATCGGTGCGATAGGCGAGATATAGTCCGTGCCGGAAACGCGCGCCCAATCCAACCGATACGGAGAGGTCGCCCGGAAGGCGATCGGCGCGTTCGACGAGAAGCTGCGTGATGTCGCGCGCATCGAGCGACCCGATCCCGGCATCGTGCAGCAGATCGGAATAGAGGCGCCCGTTCTCGATCCTGGCCGCAACGCGCGCCGCGGCCGCCCGCCCCCCATGCCGCGCCGCATAGAAGAGGCAGCCGCATCCGGCCCCGATCAGCACGATCATATGGAACGGTGCCAGCGGATCGCGCCGCGGCGCCGACGCGGGCCACAAGCCGCCGGCGAGAGGCACTGGCGGCGGCGGCGGGGCGTGGGCGTCGTCGTACATCAACCCGGCCACAAGGAAAGCCACGACCGCAAAGGCAAGGAAGAGCAGAGCCTTCCCGCTATTGCCGCCGCGCGCATAGTGAAGGATCGACGGGTTCAAGCGCGATCAGATATGCAGCGCCCGCCCATAGGCGCCAAGCACCGCTTCGTGCATCGTCTCGCTGATCGTCGGGTGCGGATAGACGGTGTGCATGAAATCCTGTTCCACCAGCTCGGCGGTCTTGCCGACGGTATAGCCCTGGATCATTTCGGTCACTTCGGCGCCGACCATATGCGCGCCGAGCAGTTCGCCGGTCTTGGCGTCGAACACGGTCTTCACGAACCCTTCGACTTCGCCGAGCGCGATCGCCTTGCCGTTGCCGATGAAAGGGAAATTGCCGACCTTGACGTCATAGCCCGCTTCCCTGGCCTTCGCCTCGGTCAGCCCGACGCTTGCGATCTGGGGGTGGCAATAGGTGCAGCCGGGGATGTTCTTCGCGTCCATCGGATGCGGGTGCGCGTCCTTGTTGCCGAGTTCCTTCGCAATCGCCTCGGCCGCGATCACGCCTTCGTGGCTGGCCTTGTGCGCGAGCCACGGCGGCGCGGTGACATCGCCGATCGCCCACAGACCCTTCACATTGGTGCGGCAATAGGGATCGGTGTCGATATGCCCCTTCGTCGTTTTGACGCCGAGCGCTTCGAGGCCGATATTTTCGGTGTTGGGAACAATGCCGATGGCGACGATCGCGTGGCTGTAGTCGCCCGCCTGAACCTTGCCGTCCTTCGTCTTGATCTTCGCCGAAACGCCGCTCGCGGTCGCTTTCAACTCCTCGACGCCGGCGCCGGTCAGGATCGTCATGCCCTGCTTCTTCAGCGATTTTTCGAGGAAGCTCGACACGTCGGCATCCTCGACAGGGACGATGCGGTCGAGCATTTCGACGACCGTCACCTCGGCCCCCATATCGTTGTAGAAGCTCGCGAATTCGATCCCGATCGCGCCCGATCCGATGACGAGCAGCTTCTTGGGCATTTCGGCCGGGGTCATCGCATGGCGATAGGTCCAGATGCGCTTGCCGTCGGCTGGCGCGAAAGGCAGGTCGCGCGCGCGGGCGCCGGTCGCGACGATGATATGCTTGGCGGTCAGCGTCTCGCTGCCCTTGTCGCCCTTCACCTCGACCTTGCCCGCGCCGGCGAGCTTGCCGTCGCCCATATGAACCGCGATCTTGTTCTTTTTCATCAGGTGCGTGACGCCCTGATTGAGCTGCTTCGCGACGCCGCGCGACCGCTTGACCACCGCATCGAGATCGGCGCTGATGCCGGCGGCGGCGAGGCCATAATCCTTGGCGTGGCTCATATAATGAAAGATCTCGGCCGAGCGCAGGAGTGCCTTGGTCGGGATGCAGCCCCAGTTGAGGCAGATGCCGCCCAGATTCTCGCGCTCGACGATCGCGGTCTTCAACCCAAGCTGCGCCGCGCGGATCGCCGCGACATAGCCGCCGGGGCCGGAGCCTAGAACGATGAGGTCGTAATTTTCAGCCATGTTACGCCACCAGTCCGAGCGGGTTTTCGACGATCTGCTTGAACGCCTGCATCAACTGCGCGCCGTCTGCGCCGTCGATGGCGCGGTGGTCGAAGCTGCCCGTGGCCGACATCACGGTCGCGATGGCGAGCGCGTCGTCGACCACATAAGGCCGCTTCTCGCCCGCGCCGATCGCCATGATCATGCCCTGCGGCGGGTTGATGACCGCCTCGAACTGCTTGATGCCGAACATGCCCATGTTCGACAGGCTGGCGGTGCCGCCCTGATATTCGTGCGGCTGGAGCTTGCCTTCCTTGGCGCGGCCCGCAAGTTCCTTCATCTCGGTCGAAATCTTGCTGACCGACTTGTCGTCGGCGCCGACGATGATCGGGGTGATCAGGCCAGCCGGCACGCTGACCGCGACCGAGATGTCGGCGCGTTCGTAGCTGATGAGCTGATCGCCGGCGAAGCTGACATTGCATTTCGGCACCTGGATCAGCGCCTTTGCCAGCGCCTTGATCAGCAGGTCGTTGACGCTGAGCTTGACGCCCTGCGGCTCGAGTGCCGCGTTGAGTTCGCCGCGCAGCTTGAGCAATTTGTCGAGCTGGACATCGACCGTCAGATAGATGTGCGGCACCTCCTGCTTCGACTGGGTCAGGCGGCGCGCGATCGTCTTGCGCATATTGCTGAGCTTTTCGGCGCTGTGCGGAATGTCGGTTTCGAACGGCTGCGCGGGGGCGGGCGCATCGGCGGGCGCGGGGCTGGGCGCGGCCGCGCTTGCCGGGGCGGCGGCCGACGCAGCAGCGCCTTCGAGGTCGGCCTTGACGATGCGGCCGCCGGGTCCGCTGCCGGTCAGCGCAGCGAGATCGATGCCCTTGTCAGCGGCGATGCGCTTGGCGAGCGGGCTCGCCTTGATCCGCTCGCCCTGCGCGGCAGGGACCGGGGCGGCAGTCGGCGCCGGGGCGGGTGCAGCCGCGGGAGCAGGCGCGGGGTCGGCCTTGGCGGCGCGCGCCGGTGCAGGTGCAGGCGTAGGCGCAGCCTTGGCGCTGCCCGCATCCTCGTCCTCGCCGGAGATAACGGCGATCACGGTGCCGACCTTCACATTGTCGGTGCCTTCGGGGATCAGGATTTGCGCGATCGTGCCTTCATCGACCGCTTCGAATTCCATCGTCGCCTTGTCGGTTTCGATTTCGGCCAAAAGGTCACCTGACTGGACGCTGTCCCCCTCCTTCACCAGCCATTTGGCGAGGGTCCCTTCCTCCATCGTCGGCGAAAGGGCGGGCATCTTCAGTTCAATCGGCATCGTCGCTTTTGTCCCTGTCAGTCTCGCAGGCGCAGGCCTGCCGCTACGGATTCGTCCTCGTCATAAGCGCATCGCGGGTCAAGGTCTATCGGGCGGAACTTGCCTTTCATACGAATGTGACGCACTGTCCGCCCGCAAAAGGCATAGCGGGGGCCGGGGCATGCGCACCTATCTGGTGGTTATCGACGACAGTCCGGAGGCGACGCTGGCGCTGCGCTTTGCGGCGCGGCGCGCCGCGCGCACGGGCGGCGGCGTGATGGTGCTGGCGATCGTGCCGCCGCAGGATTTCGTCGCTTTCGGCGGGGTCCAGGCGACGATCGAGGCCGAAGCGCGCGAACATGCCGAAGAACTGGTCGCCGCCGCCGCCGATGCGATCGCGCAGGAAGCGAATGTGACGCCCCAGATCATGGTCAAATCAGGCAAGCCCGCCGAGATCGTGCGCGACGTGATCGGCGCGAACGACGAGATAGCGGCGCTCGTCCTTGCCACCGCCGCGAGCGGAGCGCCGGGCCCGCTGGTGGCGCATTTCACCGGGCACGACGCGGGAACGCTGCCATGCCCGGTGATGCTGGTTCCGGGCGCGATCGACCTCGCCCGGCTCGACGCGCTTAGTTAGGCCGCAGCAGCGCGCGGGAGCGCTGCTGCGCCCTTCGCTTCGAACAGCGCGAGTTCGAGAACGACAATCGCCTGCACGATCAGGATTGCGATACCGGTCCAGCTCATCTGGCCCGCGAACATCGCCAGCACCGCAAAACTCGCCGCGACCCAACCGAGATTGCCGATGGCGATTAGATTGGCGAGCGCGCGGCTCGGGTTCTTCTGCCCGGCAACGAACAGCATCAGCGCCGCCGACGGCAACCCGATCCAGCCCGCGGCCGCGACAAGCCCGGTCGGCAGACCGAGCAGCGCCGCGACCGGCGCGGTCGCGAACACGCACGCCAGGAACAGGATGCTGCAGGTAATCGCATCGATGACGAGGCTGTTCTTGAGATTGAAATAGGACATGACGGATTCTCCTTTCGAACCCCTCCTGAATGGCGCCGCGACGTCATCGCGTCGATTATGCGTCAGGTAATGGAAATCGCGCACTGCCATCGCTAACCAGAGGCAAAAGGAGACAGGCGATGCAGATGGTGCCGCTCGGCGAGCAGCTTCGCGAATGGCGCGCGCGGCGCCGGATGAGTCAGATGGACCTCGCCCTCGACAGCGAGATTTCGACCCGCCACCTGAGTTTCATCGAAACGGGCCGCTCGAAGCCGAGCGCCGCGATGATCCAGCGCATCGCCGATTGTCTGGAGGTGCCGCACCGAGCGCGCAACGCGATGCTGCTCGCCGCCGGATACGCCCCCGATTATCGCGAGCGCCCGCTCGACAGCCCCGAAATGACCGGGATGAAGGCCATTGTCGACCATGTGCTGAAAGGGCACGCGCCCTATCCCGCGCTCGCAGTCGACCGGCACTGGAACATGGTCGCCGCAAACGATGCCATCGCGATCCTGACCGCCGCCGTGTCCCCTGCCCTGCTCGAGCCGCCGGTCAACGTGCTACGCATCGCGCTCCATCCGGAAGGGCTGGCGCCGCGGATCGTCAACCATGCCGAATGGCGCGCGCATATCCTGCACCGGCTGGATCAGCAGATCGAGGCGAGCGCCGATGCGGAGCTCGCCGCGCTGCGCGACGAAATCGCCGGCTACCCCGCGCGGCCGGGCGATCAGCCCGCCCCGCCCGCAAGCAGCATCGCGGTCCCGCTAATCGTCGACACCGCCGCCGGGCGGATCGGCCTCGTCTCGACCGTGACGATCTTCGGAACGCCCGTCGATATCACCCTGTCCGAACTGGCGATCGAGGCCTTTTTTCCTGCCGATGCCGAGAGCGCGGCGTTGCTGCAGCGACTGGCGACGGAGCCATAAGCTTCGTCAGTGCAAGAAGCCGAAGGCAAGGAGGCAATCTCCGGCTTTCCGCGTTGCGGAAGGTGGCACGCTGGAGATTGCTTCGTCGCTGCGCTCCTCGCAATGACGAGGGACGATTATCGGCGCTTGCCTTGATGGCGGATATTGCCGGGCCGTCCGCGTTTACCGACCGCATGCTTGCCCGCCTTCTTCACACCGTCGCGGCGCGGCGGTCGATTGCGGAAGCCGCCTTCGGGCGCGTCGGGCAATTCGAAACGCAGCGCGCCGCTGACCGGGTTCGCCTCCATCAGCCTGAGATCGAGCCGCTGGCCGACGCTATAGCTGACCCGTCCATGCTCGCTGTCGAGCGTGCGCGCGGCTTCATCGTAGAAAAACCGCTCGCTGCCGAGCATCGAGACGGGCACCAGTCCGTCGCCGCCGAGGCCATCGACGGTCGCGAAGAAGCCGAACGGCTGCACCCCGGTTATCCGCGCCGGCACGATTTCGCCCACCTTGCCCGCAAGATAGGCGGCAACATAGCGGTCGACCGTCTCGCGCTCGGCCTCCATCGCGCGGCGTTCGAGCCCGCTGATCGCCTCGCCGATGCGCGAAAAGCCCTTTTGGTCGGCCTCGCCGAGCCCGCTGCGCTCGGGCAGGCCCTTGGGCTTGCCGGGCACTTCGAGACGATAGCTGTCGACCAGCGCCCGGTGGACGAGCAGATCGGCATAACGGCGGATCGGTGAGGTGAAATGCGCGTAGCTGCCAAGCGCGAGGCCGAAATGGCCCGCATTGGCGGGGCCATAATAGGCCTGTGTCTGACTGCGCAGGATCGCCTCCATGATTTCTGGCAATCGGTCGTCGCCCGAAAAGCCGTCGATCAGGCGGTTGAACACCGCCGGCGTGATCACCTGTCCCAGCGCGAAGCTTTGTTCGAAGCTTTTGAGATATTCCTTCAGGCTGACCAGCTTTTCGCGGCTCGGCGGTTCGTGGATGCGATACATCACCGGCGATTTCTTCGCCTCGAGCGCCTTCGCCGCCGCGACATTGGCCGCGATCATATAATCCTCGATCAACCGGTGCGCGTCGAGCCGTTCGCGCACGCGTATTTCGGCGATATTGCCCTGCGCGTCGAGAATCACCTGCCGTTCGGGCAGATCGAGGTCGAGCGGCGAGCGCGCCGCGCGCGCCTTGGCGAGCCAGGTCCAGCAGCCCCAGAGGTGGCGGAGCGCCGGCATCACGTCGGCGTCCCAGTCCTTGTCGGGCGCGTCCGCATCATAGGCCGCCTGCGCGCGTTCATAGGCGATGTTGGCACGCAGCCGCACCAGCGCGCGGGTGAAACGCCATGACGTCACCTTGCCATGCTTGTCGACGGTCAGGTGGCACGCCATCGCCGCGCGGTCCTGCCCTGCTTTCAGCGAGCAGACGCCCGCCGACAGTGTTTCGGGCAGCATCGGAACGACGCGATCAGGGAAATAGACGCTGTTGCCGCGGCGCCGCGCCTCGCGGTCGAGCGCACCGTCGGGGCGGACATAATAGCTGACGTCGGCGATCGCGACGATCGCCTTCCACCCACCCTTGTTGCCGGGATCCTCGTCAGGGATCGCCCACACCGCGTCGTCATGGTCGCGCGCATCGGCGGGGTCGATCGCGACGATCGGCAGATCGCGCAGATCCTCGCGCCCCTCGGGCGTCAGTGGCAGCGTCGCGGCGCGCTCGGCCTCGGCAAGCGTCTCGTCGCCGAACAGATGCGGGATATCGTGCTTCGCAATCGCGATCATGCTGAGCGAGCGCGGCGCGAAAGGGTCGCCGATGCGGTCGATCACGCGCGCCTTGGTCGCCGGGCCGCGTCCCGACAGTTCCGCCCGGACCAGGTCGCCGATTGCCGCATCGCCCATGTCGGCCACGGCGAAGTCGAACCGCGCGCGCTTGTCGGCGGGACGCAGCCAGGTCATCGGCTTGCCGCCGGGGCCGGTATCGGCAACGAGCACGCCGATCACGCTTTCACCGCCCGACTGGAGCTTTTTCATCGGATGCGCGACATGACCGGTGCCACGCTCCTCGGTTCGGGCAAGGATACGGTCGCCGACGCCGAGCGCGCGCGTTCCTGAACGATTGGGGCGCCCCTTTTCCATCACGCGCAGGCGCGGCGCCGGGCCGCTGCCTTCCCAGCGGTCGGGTACCGCCCAGACCGTATCGCCCTCGACCGCGGCAACGCGCAGCACGGTGACTTTGGGAAGGCCGCCATGCTTGTGGAACGCCCGCCCCGGGGCCATGTCGACGACGCCTTCGTCGGTCATGTCCTTGAGCAGCGCCTTCAGCGCGATCTTGTCGGCACCGCGCAGCGCGAAATGCTTGGCAATCTCACGCTTGCCCACCGCACCGGGGCTGTCCTCGATGAAACGCAATATCTGCTCGCGCGAGGGCAGACCTGTCGGCTGCGGCCGCTTCGGCGCCTTTGCCAATTAATAGGTCCGCCCGATGAGCACGCGTTCGACCGCGGGCTCGCCGGTGAAGAAGCAGGCGCCGTCGGCGGGCGCGGCGTCGAGGGGAGTGTTACGCATCGTCAGCTTCAACGCTTTCAACTGCTCAACGATCCCTTCGAGCGCGGCGCCCGTCGGACGCGACCATTGCACCTCGGCCCAGCCGACGAATTTGTCGTCACCGCCGAAATGCGCCGCAAGGTCGGTGACGTCCCGGCGGATGTTGGCGTCGAGGCGCGCCTTCGCGTCGGCATAAAGCCCCTGCTGGATCGCCTGAAGTATAGTCGCGGCTTCGGCGACGAAGGCGTCTTTCGCGACGAAGGCGGTGTCGAGCTTGCCGCTCTCCTGATACAATCGGTCGCGGCGGATGACCGCGACATTGCCGCCCGCGACGTCGCGCGGGCCGACCTCGACGATGATCGGCGCGCCCTTCTTGACCCAGCCCCAGCGCTTGGTCTGCGCCTTGTTCGCGCCGGTGTCGAGCAGCACGCGCACCGGTTCGCGGAACGCGTCGAGCGCCTTCAGCTTCATCTCGAGGTCGCGGCAATAATCAAGGATCGCGGCATCCTCTTCATTGTCGCGCAGCATCGGCACGATGACGATCTGGTGCGGCGCGATGCGCGGCGGACAGCGGAGGCCATCGTCGTCGCCATGCGTCATGATGACGCCACCGATCATGCGCGTCGACACACCCCAGCTCGTCGTATGGCAAAGGCTGTGGCCGCCGTCCTTGTCCTGATAGCGGATATTTGCCGCCTCGGCGAAACCGGTACCGAGATAATGCGAGGTGCCGGCCTGCAGCGCCTTGCCATCCTGCATCATCGCCTCGATCGAATAGGTCGCGACGGCGCCGGGGAAGCGTTCGTTCTCAGGCTTTTCACCCGCGATCACCGGCATGGCGAGGACGTCCTCCGCAAAGCTGCGATACATTTCGAGCGCGCGCAGCGTCTCGGCCATCGCATCGCCTTCGTCGGCGTGCGCCGTATGGCCTTCCTGCCACAGAAATTCGCTGGTGCGCAGGAACATGCGCGTGCGCATTTCCCAGCGCACGACATTCGCCCACTGATTGACCTTGAGCGGCAGATCGCGCCAACTCTGCACCCAGCGACTCATCGCGGCGCCGATCACGGTTTCCGAGGTCGGGCGAACGATCAGCGGCTCCTCGAGCTTCGCCTCGGGGTCGGGGACCAGTTTGCCCTTGCCGTCACCGATCAGGCGGTGATGCGTGACGACCGCCATTTCCTTCGCGAAACCATCGACATGGTCGGCTTCCTTCTCAAAGAAGCTCAAGGGAATGAAAAGCGGGAAATAGCAGTTCTGAACCCCCGCATACTTGATCGCGGCGTCCATTACCGTCTGGATCCGTTCCCAGATGCCATAGCCCCACGGCTTGATGACCATGCAGCCGCGTACGCCCGATTCCTCGGCAAGGTCGGCTTCGGCAATGACATCCTGATACCAGGCCGCGAAGTCGGCCTGACGGGTTACGCTGAGCGCATGCTTGATCATCTGTCCTGTTTTCTGTGCTGGGGGCGGGAGAGGCCCCGATGTGTCACTTCTTTTTGGCGAGCTCGGCCTTGAGGTCGGCGATTTCGGCCTTGAGCGCGGCAATTTCGGCATCCCTGGCCTTGCCGCCGCCGACACCCGGGATGAAGGCGCCCGCCGCCTGCTGGAACATTTCCATGTTGCGGCGCGTCAGCTCGGCGAGCGGGCTCGATCCCAGCGCGCCCTCGAACGCGGCACGCACATCCTGCTGGTTCTTGCGGAACGCGGTCATCGACGCTTCCAGATATTGGGGCACCATCGACTGCATCTTGTCGCCGTACATGCCGATCAGGTGGCGCAGAAAATTGACCGGCAGCAGCGTTTCGCCGCGCGTTTCGGTGTCCATGATGATCTGGGTGAGCACATTATGCGTGATATCGTCGCCGCTTTTGGCATCGACGACCCGAAATTCGCGCCCCTCGCGCACCATGGCGCCCAGATCGTCGAGCGTGATGTAACAGCTGCGTTCGGTGTCATAGAGCCGCCGGTTCGCATATTTCTTGATCGTAACGACGTCGCCCTCGGCGGTCGTTTTGGACTTGGCCATGCTGCGGCGGCTCCTCTTCCGGCGCGGCGCGCGATCGCTTGCCGCGGCACCGATGTGACAAAGTCCGGCATTAGCATCAATCCATGACGCGCCGCAACATAAGTGCAGTCGGTGGGGATGATTCGGTCACACGCCGCGAGGTCAGGGTGCCGCATCACCGTTTCTAATAGCTGAAAAATCGATACAGAACGCAGCATTGTGCGACTACGCCTATATCCATCGCGTGATCGCCATTGGCAACTTAGTTTCAAAAGTTACGTATTTTTCGTCATCATTCGCCAATTTGCTCCCGCAAGCGCGGGATAAATTTCGTTCGCGGATACGCAAATTAGTATCAACGGGATCGTGTATGCGTGCGCGCCTGTTGCTGAAAAGACACAACTAATGATGTTCCCCCCCGCGGGTGTAAGAAAATTGCCTTCAAGGGCTTGTGCATGCTGCTCTTTCCGTCTTTCTTGATCGCAAGCCGTTCATCGAAATTTTGTGAACGGGCAACCGGGGAGTTATCTATGAATAAGTCGCACCTGCTTATGGGTGTCGCTGCCTTTGCAGTGGCCATTTCTGCAAGCCAGCCCACTTTCGCACAGGAAACGTCCACCAATTGCGCTGACACCGACGATAACGGAGTCTGCGACAAGGATGAGGCGTCGACGCCAGCCAATGACGGCGGCGCGATCATCGTTACTGGTTCGCGCATTGCGCGCGCTAATTTCGACACCGTAGAACCGTCGGTTGTCGTTTCGTCTGCGGATATCGAGGCTCGCGGATTCGAAACGCTGGGCCAAGCGCTCAACGAACAACCCTCCTTCGGTGTTCCAGGCTCATCGCCTGTCGGCGGCCAGTCCGGATTCGGCCAAGGCCAAAGCTTTGTAAACTTCCTGGGGCTCGGATCGCAACGCACCCTGACGCTCGTCAATGGTCGTCGTTTCGTCGGTTCGAACACCGCTTCCATTTTCGGTCCGACCGGCGCCGGTAGCCAAGTCGACCTTAACGTAATCCCGACCAAATTGATCGAGCGGGTTGAAACGATCGCCGTCGGAGGCGCGCCAATTTATGGTTCGGATGCCATCTCTGGCACGATCAACGTTATCCTAAAGCAAGATTACCAAGGCCTCGAAATCGACGGCCAATACGGTTTGACCACGCGTGGCGACGCGGCCAACTATCGCTTCCGCGCTCTTGCCGGATATAATTTTGCCGATGGTCGCGGCAACATCACGCTTTCGGGGGAATACAATAAGGGTGAAGGCCTAACCGGCGTTGACCGCCCGCTTTTTGCAAGTGGCCTTTTCTTCCGCAACGCCAGCGATCCCAGCCGGGGCTTCTCACAGCAGCTTTACGCCGATCGTCGACTTCCATCCATTTCGGAATCGGGTACGCCCATTGTCGGCCTTGCTGACTATGGCCTTGATTTCAATTTCCCCGATTATCAGGGTCCGTTGTTCGGCCTGCCCGCCGGTTTTAACGGTGCTGTTTCGAATGGTGCAGGCGACCAGCTTCGCTTCGACGAAAACGGGAACTTGATCCCGATCAACTTCGGTACATACGCCGGTCGCCCGGGCTCGTTTGGCATCGACTTTGCGGGCGGCAACGGCTTCAGCCTCGTTCCCACCTCGAACCTCTTGTCAGAAACGCGTCGTTATAGCGGTATCGCTACGACGAAGTATCAGATGTCCGATTCGGTCCGCTTTTTCGGTGAGGCGTGGTATTCGAATAGCAAGGGTCGCAACCTGCGCGATCAACCCGTCTACAACTCGGCACTGTTCGATGCGGCGGGCACCCCCGACGGCAACATCATCGTTAGCATCAACAACCCGTTCCTTTCGGATGCGGCCCGCGCGGCAATCCAGAACTCGATCGATAACAACCCGTTCTCTGATCAAAATTTCCTGGGTGTGACGCAGAATTATTTCTATCTCGGCCGTGCAAATACTGATTTGGCCACCGGCAACTCCACCGGCGAGGTCGAAGTCATGCGCTTCGTCGCTGGCTTCGACGGATCGTTCGACGCGCTTGCAGGCACTTGGAACTGGGAAGTTGTTGGCAATTACGGCCGGTCGAAGACCTCCGGCTATTCGCGAGAGCTCGTGCAGCAGAATTTCGAAAACGCTGTCGATGCCGTCCTTGATGGTAGCGGCAACATCGTCTGTCGTCCGGGCTATACCAATGCGACTATCCAAACGGTCAGCAGCACCTGCGCTCCGTTGAATCTGTTCGGCACGGGACGTATATCTCAGGAGGCGCTGGACTATGTGTCGGCGATCGCGCGACCGGTTTCGCTCAACAAGCAGAAGGTGTTCAGCGCCTCTCTTTCGGGTCCGCTGTTCAGGTTGCCGGGGGGCGATTTCTCAATCGCCGTTGGCTATGAACATCGCGAGGAGTCACAGAATTTCGATCCAGGAGCCTATTTCCGTGGCGAGCTTCAGAGCGATGGCACCTATGCAAGCTACGGCCGTTCGGTTCCGATCCAGCCCGTTATCGGTAAATTCAATACCGACGAAGTTTCCGGTGAAATCCGTGCCGAGTTGATCAGCCCTTCGACCGGAACTTTTATTAACCTGCTTGAAGTTCAAGCGGCAGGCCGCTGGGTCGATCACTCGATCGCGGGCGGTGATTTCACGTGGACGCTTGGCGGTCGCGTAAAGCCGATCGAGGATTTCACGATCCGCGGCAACTTCACGCGGTCGATCCGCGCGCCCGCAATCACCGAGGCCTTTAATCCGTCGAGTGATTTCTTCGGTTTTGCTGATGATCCGTGCGACGAAGCCAATGTGAACAACGGCCCGGATCCGGCGACCCGCGCAGCAAATTGCGCTGCGCTAGGCCTGCCGGGCGACTTCAGCTCGTTGTCGAGCAGCCGATCGTTCAAGCAAGCGATTGCCGGCAATCCGTCGCTCAACAACGAGAAAGCGAACAGCTGGACTGTCGGCGTCGTTCTCGAACCCTCCTTCATCCCGCGTTTTCGTGCGAGCGTTGACTATGTCGATATCAAGCTCAAGGACGTGATCAGCGAGTTGTCGGGTGACCAAGTCGTTGCAAATTGCTACGATTCGGCCGATTTTCCGAGCAATGAGTTCTGCGACCGCGTCACTCGTAATCCGTTCGTTGGCGATGGATCGCAGAACGACGGCCAGATCACCTTTATCGAGACGGGCTACTTCAATTCCGCGCAGCTTCGCTACAAAGGCTATCTGGCAGCTATCGATTATCGCCTCCCAGTCCCTGCGATCTCGTCGGACGGTCAAATCGGGATCAACCTGTCGTATCAATATCTTGACGAGTTGAGTACCCGCGCGGACGCCAATTCGGCCAAGTCGCGTACGGACGGCAGCATCGGCTATTCGAAGCACAAAGGTGTTCTGACCATCAATTATTCGGAGCCGGCGTTCAACCTGTTCACACAGCTGTCATACATCGGCAAGGCGAAGATCGATACGCAGGTACCGGATGATTATTATCCGGATGGCCTCAACAACATTCCGAGCGTGATCTTCGTAAATATGGGCGTCAACTTCGATGTGGATGAGCGTTTCGAATTTCAGGTGAACGTCGATAACGTGTTCGACAAGCAGCCGCCGTACCCTTATCCAGCGAGCGGCGGTACGATTACTTACTTCCGCGGGCTTCTTGGACGCTATGTGCGGGCAGGCGCGACGGTAAAGTTCTGATCGCCTTCTCCGTAAACAATGAGGCTCCCCGGCTACACCGGGGAGCCTTTTTTAGATAAGCACCGGGCATGCTTCCGAGCGTCGACGGATGCCCCTAAGCTGTCGCAAACCGCGCGCCCAGCCCCGTCAGCAGTTCATATTGCGACAGTCCGCTCGCGGCGGCGGTTGCCGGCAGGTCATAGTCCAGCGCCAGCCAGTCGCCCTCGCCTATGCCTTCGGCGGCGCTTGCGTCGAAGGCGGTGAGATCCATCGAGACGCGGCCGATCAGTGGCAGGGCGCTACCCTCCCATGTCGCACCGCCGGTTCCGGCGTGACAGCGCAGATAGCCGTCGGCATAGCCGAGGTTCGCCACCGCCACCCGCGTGGGCCGCGGGGCGGTCCAGGTGGCGCCATAGCCCACCGTTTCGCCCGCCGGGACAATCCGCACCTGCAGCACGCGCGCTTCGGGATAGGCGACCTGCCGGATGTGCCCGGCCGCCTCGCCGCGCGGTAAACCGCCATAGAGCGCAAGACCGGGACGCGTCAGGTCGAAGGCATAGTCGAGGCCGAGGCAAATGCCGGCGCTGTTCGCAAGGCTATAACGCTGCGCCGGAATCTGGCTGCGCACCGCGCGGAAGGCCGCAAGCTGCCGCGCATTTTGCGCGCTGTCCTCGTCCGCCGAAGCGAGATGGCTGAGCAGATTGACGATGCCGAGCCCGTCGAGCGCCCCGCCCAGCGCCTCTTCGACACGCAGGCCGAGCCGGTTCATCCCGGTGTCGATCATCACGTCGCACGGACGGCCTTCGCCTGCCGCGCGCCAGCGCGTCACCTGTTCGACGCTCGCCAGCACAGGACGCGCGGGCAGCGTGCGCGCGGCGACCATGTCGGTCGCGCCAACGCCGTGCAGCACCGATAGCGACACGCCCGCAGGCAAGGGCATCAGCGCCGCCGCTTCGGCCCAGGTCGCGACGAAGAAATGCCGGCATCCCGCCACCGCAAGATGGCGCACGATGGCGCCGGCACCGAGGCCATAGCCATCGGCCTTCACCGCCGCGCCGCACGCCGCCGGGCCGCTGCGATCGGCCAGCCAGCGCCAGTTATGGACGAGCGCGGCTGAATCGAGACGGAGCCGGAGCGGCGAAGCAATGTCGATCATCGCTTCGCCCTAGCCCGGAACGAACCCGCCGCCAATGCCCGTTCAGGCGTCGGCGGCGCGCTTGTCCCATTCGCCGGGCACGGGCTCCTTGAGCATGAAGGCGGCGACCAGGAAAGCGACGAGCACGACGCCCCATGTGTACCACAGGCCCGCATAGGCATTGCCCGTCACTGCGGCGATCAGGCTGGCGATGAACGGGAGGAAGCCCCCGAAATAGCCGGTGCCGATATGATAGGGGATCGACAGCGAGGAATAGCGCACGTGCGGCGGGAACATCTCGGCGAGCAGGGCGGCGACGGGGCCATAGGTAAAGCCCGACAGCGCGCTGAGGCCGAGCAGCGCGAGCAGGATCACCGCGAGGCTGCCGACCCCCGGTACCTGCTTGTCGAAGCTATAGCCCATCGCCTCGAGCGCTGGCCGCAGTAGCGCCGGATCTTCGCTGGCGACCTCGCGGCCGCCGATATGGATTTTCACGCTGTCGAAGCCGCTTCCCGACGGCTGCACCTTATAGGGCACGCCCAGCTTGGTGAGTTCGGCAATCGTGCGGCCGCAAGCCGTCGTCTGCTGCTTCTGTTCGAAGGGATTGTAGGAACATTGGCTGCCGGTCACGACGACCGGCGCCTTTGCCGCCGCCTCCTTGAGCGCAGGATTGGCAACTGCGCCCATCATCCAGAAGAGCGGGAAAAGCACGAACAGCGTCACCGCATAGCCCCAGACGATCGGCTTCTTGCGCCCGATCCGGTCCGACATTTTGCCCGCCCAGATGAAAAATCCCATACCGAGCGCGGCGGCTAGGCCAACGATGACCTCGGCCGCGGTATCGTCGACCTTCATCGGGCCCTTCAGGAAAGCGAGGCCGGAGAACATCGCAGTGTACCAGATGACGGTCAGCCCCGCCGCAATCCCGAACAGCGCAACGAAGATGCGATTGGGGTTGCCGGGATAGGTGAAGCATTCCTTCAGCGGATTCTTGGCGATCTCCCCCTCTTCCTTCATTGCCTGGAACACCGGGCTTTCGGAGAGTTTGAGCCGCATCCACAGCGAAATCGCGAGCAGCAGCAGCGACAGCAGGAATGGCACGCGCCAGCCCCAGCTTTCCCAGACATCGGCGGGCATCGCCGCCTTGCACGATAGCACGACGATCAGGCTGAGCACGAAACCCCCGACGACGCTCGCCTGGATGAAGCTGGTATAGAAACCGCGCCGTTCGGGCGGCGAATGTTCGGCGACATAGACCGCCGCGCCGCCATATTCCCCGCCGAGCGCCAATCCCTGCAATATGCGCAGCAGGATGATGATGATCGGTGCCGCGATGCCGATCGTTGCCGCCGAGGGGATCATGCCGACCCCGGCGGTGGCGATCCCCATCAGGGTGACGGTGACGAGAAAGGTATATTTGCGCCCCAGCCGGTCGCCGAGAAAGCCGAACAGCACCGCACCGAGCGGCCGGAAGCCGAAGCCGACGGCAAAGCCGGCCCACACCAGCAGCACCTCCAGCGTGGCGTTGTCGCTGGGGAAAAAGGCTTTGCCAATGATCGCGGCGAGCGTACCGTAGATGAAGAAATCATACCATTCAAAAATGGTGCCCGCCGACGATGCGGCGATGACCATGCGAATATCCTTCGCGGTCGGCTCATAGACCGCACCATGATCGGCGACGGCGGCTGCGTCGGTCATATACTCTCCCCTGCCCCGGTTCGGGCTTGCCACCGTTTCTAGCGGGCGTCCGACGGCGCGCAAGCCTTCGCTTGGCGCGGCGGCTTATCGGTGGCAGATTGCGGGCCATGCAGTTCATCGACCTTTCGATCCCGATCACCAACGACGTCATCTCCGACCCGCCGGTGATGCGCCCGCAAATCAGCTACATGACCCACGAGACGACGTGGGAACAGATTGCGATGTTCTTTCCGGGACTCGTGAAGGAGGACCTTCCCGATGGCGAAGGCTGGGCGGTCGAAAGCCTGACTTTGAGCACGCACAACGGCACGCATATGGATGCGCCGTGGCATTTCCATTCGACGACCGATGCGGGCGCCACGCCTGCACCCAGCATCGACGAGGCGCCGCTCGACCTCTTTTTCCGGCCCGGCGTCAAACTCGACTTTTCGGATCGTCCCGCAGGCCATGTCGTCAGCGCGGCCGAGGTGGAGGCCGAACTGGCGCGGATCGGCCACACCCTTCAGCCGTTCGACATCGTGCTCGTCCAGTCGGGCGCGATCTATGGTACCGACAATTTCACCGATCAGGGCTGCGGCATGGGTGCCGAGGCGACGCTTTATCTCACCGAGCGCGGCGTGAAGGTCGTCGGCACCGACGCGTGGAGTTGGGACGCACCGTTCAGCCACACGGCGAAACGCTGGGCCGAAACGCGCGATCCGACGATCATCTGGGAAGGCCATAAGGCAGGGCGGATCCGGCCCTATTACCAGATCGAGAAGCTGACGGGCCTTGCCGCCCTGCCCCCGACCGGCTGGACGCTGTCCTGCTTCCCGGTGAAGATCGAGCGCGCGAGCGCCGGCTGGATCCGCGCCGTCGCGCTGATCGATGGCGCACCGGTTTCGCACACCGATTGACGGCGGCGGGCGAACGGCGCAGCATCGCGCCATGGCTTTCACGATCACCCCCAGCGGTCAGGCGTGCGGCGCCGCGATCACCGGCATCGACCTGACGCAGCCGCTTTCTGCCGACGTCGTGGCCGACATCCGCGCGGCGTGGCTCGACCATCATGTCCTCGCCTTTCCCGGCCAGTCGCTGGGTGACGATGATCTGGAGCGGTTCACCCAATATTTCGGCGGCTTCGGCGACGATCCCTTCATCGCACCGGTTCCGGGGCGCCGGCACGTCATCGCGGTCAAGCGCCGCGCCGACGAAACCGCGCCGCTGTTCGCCGAAAACTGGCACAGCGATTGGAGCTTTCAGGCAAGGCCGCCCGCCGGAACCTGTCTTTACGGCATCACCATCCCGCCGATTGGCGGCAACACCGAATTTGCGAACCAGCATGCGGCTCTCGCCGCGATGCCGGACGCGCTGCGAGCCGGGATCGAGGGGCGCCGCGCGATCCACAGCGCGCGCGGCGGCTACGCCCCCTCCGGCATGTATGGCGCGAACGACAAGGGCCGCAGCATGGACATCCGCCCCGGCGAAGCGGCGATGGCGACGCAGGCCCACCCGATCATCCGCAGGCACCCCGAAACGGGCCGCGAGGGCCTGTTCGGCTGCGCCGGCTATATCATCGGGATCGAGGATATGGACGACGCGGAGGCACTGCCGCTGATCGTCGAACTGCTGCACTGGCAGGGGCGCGAGGAATTTCGCTACAGTCACAGGTGGGACGCGGGCACGCTGCTGATGTGGGACAATCGCTCGCTGCTTCACCGCGCGACCGGCGGCTATGACGGTCACGACCGCCTGCTCCACCGCACGACGATCGCTGCGTGGGACGGCGATGAGCCCGGCGCGCACCGTTCGCGCGCCTAGGGAATATCCCCGATTGGCGAATCTTCGCCGCAGACCCATGAGTTGGCTTTTCCGAGAAGGGAGCCATGGTATGACAATTCCCCACGACACGCTCGTCCTCGTCGCAGACGGTCGCAAGGCATTATTTTTGCGCAATCGCGGCGATGAGCATCAGATCGACCTGCGCACCGCATCGCATCGCGAACGCGAGGATCGTAAGGACAGCGACATCAAGACCGACGCCGCGGGCCGCTCGGGCCGCGCTCCGGCTACTGGGGCGTTTCAGGACACGATGCACGAAACGGATTTCCACCAGCAGGAGGAAGATCGCTTTGCGCGCGATCTTAGCGAAAAGGTCAACGCGATGGCGCTCGCGGGCGAATTCGACGATCTCGTCATCGTCGCGCCCGCGCGCACGATGGGCGAGTTGCGACCGCTGTGGCACAAGGAAGTGCAGCGCCGCCTCGCGGGTGAGCATGTCAAGGAAATGACCGACCGTCCGGTGTCGGATATCGAGGCGCTGCTTATCGGCGATGGGGCACCGCCCTCGTGACCGCGTCTATTCCTTGACCAGCGTCCATACGACGCCCCAGGCGATCAGCGCCTGTCCCGCAAAGTAGAGCGGCCAGACGAGCCACAGGGTGACGTCCTTCGAAAGCGCACCGCCTTCCCCGGCGAAGATGAAGAGGTCGCTCGCGAGGAACAGCATCGCGCCGATCCCGGTGCGATAGCGCGGAAAACGGCTCGTCCACGCCGCAGCCGCCATCGCCGCGACGAGCGCGGTATAGCCGACCGCCGCCGCGCCGTCGGGCGCACCGCGCGTCAGCCCCCAGGCGATGACGAGCGCCGCCGGAACGGTCAGCCAGCCGAGCCCGCGCTGCGGGGCCGACAGTGCCGGGCGCCGGTTCCGCCAGTAAAGGATGATCGCGGTGACATGCCCCGCGGCAAAGGCCAGCGCGCCGACGATCAGCCCCCTGGCGTCGAGCAGATAGTCGCCGAGCGCCCCGAAACCGAGCGCCAGCGCGATCAGGCGGCCATCGGTCCCGCGCGCGTTCGCGGCGGCCCACAAGGCGAGCAGCGCAACCCCGCTCGTCTTCCACGCCCAGATCGCGGGGCCGTGCCAATGCTGATGAACCGCGACGAAAAAGCTGACACCGCCGGCCAGCGCGAGCCACCAAATCCACCGCGCGCGATCCCGCCCCCGTTCATCGCTCATCGCCCACCCCTTTGCATCTTCCTCACAAGGCGCCTACTGCGCGGCGGATCAGGTACAAGTCAACGGATAGCGTATAGTGGCTCACGACATTCATATCATCGGCGGCGGCCTCGCGGGGTCGGAGGCGGCTTGGCAGCTTGCCGAAGCGGGCTACCGCGTACGTCTGTCCGAAATGCGCGGGGGCGGCGACATGACCCCGGCGCATCAGGGCGACACGCTCGCCGAAATGGTGTGTTCGAACAGCTTTCGCAGCGATGATGGCGACAGCAACGCCGTCGGCCTGCTCCACCGCGAGATGCGCAGCCTGGGCTCGATCATCATGCGCGAAGCCGATGCCACAAAAGTTCCCGCCGGATCGGCGCTCGCGGTCGACCGCGATCTCTTTTCGGGCGGCGTCACCAAAGCGCTTGCCGAGCATCCCAATGTCACGATCGTGCGCGAACGCGTCGACACACTGCCGACCGAGGGCATGACGATCGTCGCGACGGGACCGCTCACCGCCGCCAGCCTCGCGGAGAGCATCGGCGTCGCAACGGGGAAGGACGCGCTTGCCTTTTTCGACGCGATCGCGCCCATCGTTTACCGCGACAGCATCGACATGGACATCGCCTGGATGGCGAGCCGCTGGGACAAGGCCGGGCCGATCGGCGACGGCAAGGATTATATCAACTGCCCCATGGACAAGGATCAATATTATGCCTTCGTCCAGGGGCTGATCGACGGCGACAAGACTGAATTCAAGGACTGGGAAAAGGACACGCCCTATTTCGAGGGCTGTATGCCCATTGAGGTGATGGCCGAACGCGGCATCGAAACGCTGCGCTTCGGACCGATGAAGGGCGTCGGGCTGGACAATCCGCGCACCGGGCGCTGGCCCTATGCCGTCGTCCAGCTCCGCCAGGACAATGCGCTCGGCACCTTGTGGAATATGGTCGGCTTTCAGACCAAGCTGAAGCATGGCGCGCAGGTAGAGCTATTCCGCACCATTCCGGGGCTCGAAAAGGCCGAGTTCGCGCGGCTGGGCGGTCTTCACCGCAACAGCTTCATCCGGTCGCCCGAACTGCTCGACGGCCAGCTTCGCCTGAAATCGGCGCCGCATATCCGCTTCGCGGGTCAGATTACCGGCTGCGAAGGCTATGTCGAAAGCGCCGCGATCGGGCTTGTCGCCGCGCGCTTCGCGATCGCCGAGCTCGGCGGTCGTTCGCTACCGCCGCCGCCGCCCGAAACCGCGCTCGGTGCGCTGCTCGGCCATATCACCGGCGGCGCCGACGCCGCATCCTATCAGCCCATGAACGTCAATTTCGGGCTGTTCCCGCCGGTTGCGGAGGATGTCCGCAAGAAGGACCGCAAGCTCGCCTACACGCAGCGCGCGGGCGCGGCGCTGGCCGAGTGGATGAAAGTGGCGGACGGCGTCGCCGCGTAACGGCGCGCGCCTCCGGCAATCAGGGTGCGTCGCCCAATATCCAGTCGACACCTGCGGCGACATGGATGCGCGCCGTATCATACACCGGCAGCAGGTTCGCGTCGGGATCGACAAGCATCACCAGCTCGGTGCAGGCCAGGACGAGCGCCTGAATATCCTGCTTGGCGATGTCGGTGATGAAGGTGCGCATCGTCCGGCGCGAATCCTCGGTCACCTTGCCCTGCATCAGCTCGTCATAGATGATGCGGTCGATCTCCTCGGCGCGGCTCGCGTCATAGGGGGCGAGCGTCAGGCCGTGGCGCACGAGCCGCTGGCGGAACCAGGGTTCGGTCATGACGTTGCGGGTGCCGACCACTGCCGCCGCCTTCACGCCGTCGGCGCGCATCTTTTCGCCCGTTTCGTCGACGATATGGAGCAGCGGGATCGAAATCGCCGCGGCGACGTCGTCCGCCACCTTGTGCATCGAATTGGCCGCGATCATCAGCGCCGTCGCCCCCGCCGCCTCGAGCCGCCGCGCCGATGCGATCAGCACCTCCTTCGCATGATCCCATTGCTCGGGTGTCGAGAGCCGCGACAGATCGCAATAATTCAGGCTTTCCATCAGGATCGGCGCCGAACAGCCGGTGCCGACCCGCATTTGCAGCCCCTTGTTGAGGTGCCGATAATAAAGCTCGGTCGATGCCCAGCTCATTCCTCCGATCAAACCGATTTTGCGCATGGGTGACGTCTATCCCTTCATCGTCACCCCGGCGAAGGCCGGGGTCTCGCCGTCCATTTCCGACGCGAGGTTGATATCCCGGCCTTCGCCGGGATGACGATTCGGGTCAATGCCCCGCAGGGCTGGAGGCGGCGGGCGCGCCGCGGCATCGCACCTGCTTTTCTTTGACGCGGCCCGCCGCACGCGGCAGACCGGCGCGATGGACGCGATCCGGCACTATTTTCTGGCGCAGCTCGCCGAGCAGGAAGCCGAAGCGGCCCGGCACCTTGGCGACGGCTATTGGACCGACAGCCGCACCGGGCGCAACGTCAGGCTGGACGAACTGCAGGCGATCGGCGCGATGAAGGCCATCGCGCTCGATCCGCGCCCCGGCGAGGAGGATGCGCACATCTATCTGGGCCGCCTGCTCGCCGATCTCGACGATGTCGCGAACCGCTTTCGCGCGGCCGCGCCCGATCCCGACGGCTATGGCATCGCGACGATCGGCACCGTCGCGCGCCGGCTTGCCGCGTTCGACCCTAGTGCCCGCTGCCGCTCAGCGCCTTGACGATGTCGTCGGCCATCTTCTTGGCGTCGCCGAGCAGCATCATCGTCTGGTCCATGTAGAAGACGTCGTTATCGACGCCGGCATAGCCGACGCCGCCCATCGACCGCTTCACGAACAGCACGGTCTTCGCCTTTTCGACGTCGAGCACCGGCATGCCATAGATCGGCGACGACTTGTCGGTCTTGGCCGCCGGGTTGGTCACGTCGTTGGCGCCGATCACGAAGGCGACGTCGCATTGCGCGAATTCGCCATTGATGTCCTCAAGCTCGAACACTTCGTCATAGGGAACATTCGCTTCGGCGAGCAGCACGTTCATATGGCCGGGCATGCGGCCCGCGACCGGATGGATCGCATATTTGACGTTCACGCCCTCTTTCTTGAGCATGTCCGACATTTCGCGCAGCGCGTGCTGCGCCTGCGCCACTGCCATGCCGTAGCCGGGAACGATGATGACATTTTCCGCCTGGCTCATCAGGAAGGCCGCGTCTTCGGCGCTGCCAGGCTTCCACGGGCGCTGTTCCTTCGAACCACCCGCACCGCCGCCCGAATCGTCGGCGCCGAAACCGCCGGCGATGACGCTGATGAAGCTGCGGTTCATCGCGCGGCACATGATGTACGAAAGGATCGCGCCCGACGAACCGACGAGCGCGCCGGTGATGATCATCGCGGTGTTGCCGAGCGTGAAGCCCATCGCCGCCGCGGCCCAGCCCGAATAGCTGTTCAGCATCGACACGACGACCGGCATGTCGGCGCCGCCGATCGGGATGATCAGCAGGAAACCGATCAGGAAGCTCAATGCGGTGATCGTCCAGAAAACCCACGGCGACTGGTCGGTCAGGAAATAGGCGACAAGGCCGATGATCGCGGCGAGCGTGCCGAGGTTGATGACGTGCCGCGCGGGCAGCATGATCGGGGCGCCCGACATATTGCCGTTGAGCTTCAGAAAGGCGATGACCGAGCCCGAAAAGGTGATCGCGCCGATGGCGATGCCGAGCCCCATTTCGATCCGGCTGACCGCGAAAATCTGACCCATTTCGTCGGCGATATGAAAGGCGCCGGGATTGAGGTAGGCGGCCGCGGCCACCGCGACTGCGGCAAGCCCGACGAGGCTGTGAAAGGCCGCGACAAGCTGCGGCATCGCGGTCATCGCGATCCGGCGCGCCATGACGATGCCGATGATGGCGCCGATCGCGATCGCGCCCAATATCTCCGCCATCGCCGTGACATTGATCCCGACATAACTGTTCGCGGCGTCGCCGCTTTTCCACGGCGCGTGGGTAATCAGCGTCGTGACGACCGCAATCGTCATGCCGATCATGCCGAAACGGTTGCCGCGCCGTGACGATGCCGGGCTCGACAGGCCGCGCAGCGCGAGGATGAACAGGATGCCCGAGGCGAGATAGGCCAGCGCCACCCAGGGATTGATCGGTGCTACTTCGTGCATGCTAATTCCCCCGTCGGGCCATCCGTCCATGGCCCGTCAAATCCTTGGTTCGCAGCGCCTTAACGCTCTTTTTTCTTGTACATTGCGAGCATGCGCCCGGTGACCGCAAAGCCGCCGAAAATATTGATGCTCGCCATCACGACCGCGGCAAGGCCGAGCCATTTAGAGCTTGCCGAGCCCGCCGCCGCGCTGGCGATCAGCGCGCCGACGATGATGACCGACGAAATCGCGTTGGTCACGCTCATCAGCGGCGTGTGCAGCGCCGGCGTCACCGACCAGACGACGAAATAGCCGACGAAACAGGCCAGGACGAAAATCGAAAAGATGGAAATGAAATCCACGGCGCGCTCCCCTGCTGATTCCGCGTCGGCACCTCTTGCCGTGGGAGCGAAGGCCTGTCGACTCCAAAGCTGTCAAAAAGTCACGCCCGCGCATCTCCAGGCCGGAAATGGCGGGCGCTTTGTGAAACATAATTACGCGTCAGGACAATTTACATCTTTGGCAGCAGCACCGCGTCGATGACATGGACGATACCGTTCGCCTGTCCAACGTCCGCCTGCGTTACCGCGGCCTTGTTGCCGCTCGCACTCGTCAGGATGATCGCCTCGCCCGATTTGGTCGCGGTCAGATCCTGCCCGTCGAGCGTCTTGAGCACCGCCTTGCCGCCGCCCGCATCGATCTTCGCGGCGAGATCGGCGGCGGTCAGCTTGCCCGGCACGACATGATATTTGAGCACGCCGGCAAGCACCACCGTCTGCGCCGGACGCGCCCAGCCGTCGCGCGTGACCGCGGGAACCTGCGCAAAGGCGGCGTCATTGGGCGCAAACAGCGTGAAAGGCCCCGGCCCCGAGAGCGTATCGGCCAGCCCAGCCTGATTCACCGCCGCGGTCAACTGGCTCAGTATCGGAGAGGCAGCGGCATTGGCGAGGATCGTCTTGTCAGGCGCCATCGCGGCACCGCCGACCTGCGGATTGGCGCTCGCGGTTACGACATCGTTCATCGCGCCGCTTTCGGTATCGGCCTTGGGCGGCTCGGGAGTCTTGTTGCAGCCGCCGAGCGCCAACGCCGCTACCATGGCACTCATGAACAAGCCGGATTTCGTCACCTCTGATCTCCTTGCTGAAACGGCCTGAACGGCCCCGTGCCACATCGCGCCGCACCCCGATTCGCAACGCCATTGGCGCGCGAAAGTTTCAGAAGAAAGTCAGCCGGACGCGTCCAGCGAAACGCCTACCCCAGCAGCCGCTCGTTCACGACCTTGCCGCCCTGCGTCAGCCGCACGGCATTGCCGATTTCCTCGTCGAGCACGGGCTTGCCGGCTTCCTTGTCCCAGAAGGCCGACAGGAAATTGAACAGGTTGCGGCTGAACAGCGCGCTCGTGTCGGCGGGCATCAGCGCGGCGATATTCTTTGCGCCGATCACGGTGACACCGTGGATCTGCTTCGTTTCGCCGGCCACCGAGCCTTCGACATTGCCGCCGCTTTCGGCCGCCATGTCGACGATCACGCTGCCCGTGCGCATCGTCGCGAGTTGCGCGTCCGAAATCAGCCGCGGCGCGGGGCGCCCCGGGATCAGCGCGGTGGTGATGACAATATCCTGCTTGGCGATATGTCCCGACACCAGCTCGGCCTGCGCCTTCTGATATTCGTCCGACATTTCGGTGGCATAGCCGCCCGCACCTTCGCCCTCGATCCCCGCGACGCTTTCGACGAAGATCGGCTTGGCGCCGAGGCTGAGGATCTGTTCCTTGGTCGCGGAGCGCACGTCGGTCGCGCTGACCTGCGCCCCCAGGCGCCGCGCGGTCGCGATCGCCTGGAGCCCGGCGACGCCGACGCCCATGATGAACGCCTTGGCCGCGCTGACGGTGCCGGCGGCGGTCATCATCATCGGAAAGGCGCGGCCATAGGCGTTTGCCGCCATCAGCACCGCCTTGTAGCCCGCGAGATTTGCCTGGCTGGACAGGATATCCATCGACTGCGCGCGCGTGATGCGCGGCATGAATTCCATCGCCAGCGCCTCGATGCCAAGCTTGGCATAGTCGTCAACGCGGGCGCGCTCGCCGAACGGGTTGAGCCCCGCCGCCAGCCACGCCCCGTCGGCAAAGCCCGACAGGCTCTTGGGATCGGGGCCCTGAATCCCGAGGATGATGTTCGCACCCTTCAGCACATCGGCGCGGCTGCCCAGGCTCGCCCCCGCAGCGGTGTAATCGGCGTCGGCGATCGAGGCCGTAACCCCTGCTCCGCTCTCGACGGCGACTTCAGCGCCCAGGCCGATGAATTTCTTCACCGTTTCCGGGGTCGCAGCGACACGGGTCTCGCCCGCGGCGAGGTCTTTCAGCACGGCGATGCGCATGACCGGCGCCGCTTAGGAAGAGATCAGAAGGACGACGACGACGGCGACGATCACGGTTGCGATCGTGCCGACCTTCAAAAGGCCCAGAAAGCCTTCATAGGTCTGGTTCGCCGTTTTCATATCCTGTTCCGCCATGGCCATTCCCCTTTGCCTTGTATCCGCTTGTTTCCTGCCCGCCGGCGCTGCGCCGGGCGCCCGCCAGAATCGGATATCGCGCCGGTCTTAGCCATGCGCCCCCCGATGCTCAATAGCCCGTTTTGCGCCGCGGCGCACGGCGGGCAAAAGCCTGGTGGCCTTAATCCGGCCTTTACCCATCCCGGTTACACATGGCGGCTACCGCGGATACCGGCACCCTGCGTGCCGACAAAAGGGGCAACTGGGAAGCGATGGCGAACGCGCGCGACACGCGAATGGTGATGATCGTCGACAGCGAACCGGCGCAGCAGCGATTCCTTTCGGCGCTGGTGTCGCGGGGCGGCTGGCGCAGCATCGTCGCCGCCGACACCGACACCGCGCTCGCGAAGCTCGGCACCCAGGAAGGCATGGCGCTCGACGCCGTGCTCGTCGATCAGGGCGCGCCGGGCGTGCCGATCCCCGAATTCATCGCCGAACTGCGCCGCTGGCGCCCGGCGCTGCCGCTTATCGTCATCACCATGCGCAACGGCGTCGAAGTCGCGGTTGCCGCGATGCGCGCTGGCGCGAGCGATTTCGTGCAAAAGCCCATCGCGCCCGACCGGCTGCTCGGCGCGCTCGACCGCATCGTCTCGCAGACCGGCCCGCAGGGCGAATTGCGCCCGCTCACCGAAAAGCTGCGCGCGCCGCTCGCCTTCGAAGAAATCATCGGTTCGTCGCCCAATTTCCGTAGCGCGCTGGCGATCGCCGCCAAGGCCGCGCGCGCCCGCGTGCCGGTGATGATCAACGGCAAGCCGGGCACCGGCAAGGAAGTCTTTGCCCGCGCGATCCACAGCGCCAGTCCGCGTGCGCGCGGCCCGCTGGTGATGGTCGATTGTTCGGCGGTATCGCCGGGGCTTATCGGATCGGGACTGTTCGGCCACGAACGCGGTGCCTTTCCCGGCGCCTTCGACCGGCAGGTCGGCCGGCTGGTGCAGGCCGACGGCGGCAGCATCATCATCGACCATGTCGAATGTATCCCGCTCGACACGCAGGCAAAACTCGTCGAATTTCTGAACAGCGGCGAAGTGCAGATGATCGGTGGCTCGATCCGCCAGACCGTCGACGTCCGCATCATCGCGACCAGCGCCAGCCCGCTCGACAAGCTGATCGAGGCAGGACACTTCCGCGAAGACCTGTTCTACGCGCTGTCGACCGCGCAATTCACCCTGCCCTCGCTTTCCGAACGGCGCGGCGATGTTGGGCCGCTCGCCCGCCATCTGCTCACGCGCATCGGCGGCCTGCCCGGCATGGGGCCGATCGGCATCACCGACGATGCCCTACGCCTGCTCGCCGCCTATGCCTGGCCGGGCAATGTCCGTCAGTTGCAGGACGTGCTGTTCCGCGCGGCGGTCGAAAGCAAGACCGACGTGCTGACGAGTGCCGACTTCAAGGCGATCGAAGCTGCGCTCGGTGGCAGCGTGAGCGGAGACGCCAATGTCGCGATCAACGGCGAGGCGATCGGCATCACCCTCTACCTCCCGGACGGCAATCTTCGTCCGCTCGAGGATATCGAAGCCGATGTCATCCGCCTCGCCATCGGCCATTACCGCGGCCGCATGAGCGAAGTCGCCCGCCGGCTCGGGATCGGGCGCTCGACGCTGTATCGCAAGCTCAGCGATCTGGGGATCGACACCGCGGCCTAAGCCGCGCCGATCGCCTGCTCGATCTGCGCCGTATCGGCATTGGTCAGCGTCTTGGCGAGTTCGCCGACCAGCCGCTTTTCAAGTTCGCGGTGATAATGCCCGCGCATCACGCCGAGCGTGTGCGGATCGGCAATCACGAGCAGCTTTTCGATTTCGTTGTCGAGGATGCGCTTGTTAAGAAGCGCCGCGACACCCGCGGCGTGTCCACGCTCGTCAAGGTCGCGGGGTTCGGGCTTCGCGCCGCCACGGTTTCCGGCGTCGACCTCCGGGCTGGCCGCATCGACAAGGTTGATAAGGTCTGCATCGCCATCGTTGCGAAACAGAACGAAGCGGTTGCCGTCGGCGACGGCGACATGGGTGCCATGGGGAAGCTGCATGGAAGTCTCCTTCGGAGCCCGCAATCGGAGCGGGCCTTCAGGAAGGGGACGCATGACAGTGCTGCAGGGTTTCCTCTCCCGCGACCGATGGAGGAACTCAGGCGGTCAGCGCCGCATCCCGCAGCCCGCGCCACACCCGCAGCGCCTGCCGGTTTTCGGCCACATCATGCACCCGCAGCAACTGTGCGCCCTGCGTCGCAGCCTGATAATGAAGCGCGACTGTGCCGCCAAGGCGCTGGTCTGCAGGGGCTTCGTTGTCCAGTGCCCCGATCAGGCGCTTGCGGCTCGCCCCGAAGAGCAGCGGGCAGCCGAGGGTGTGGAAGAGCGCAAGGCCATTGATCAGCGCCAGATTGTCGGCGACCCCCTTGCCGAAGCCGATGCCCGGATCGACGATGATCTTTGCGGGGTCGATGCCCGCCGCGATGCAGTCCGCGACACGCTCGGCGAGCATGTCGTAAACGTCGAACAGGACATGCGCGTAGGTGCCGCCTTCGTGCGGATCGCTCTTTGCCGACGGCGCGTGCATCAGCACGACGGCGCAGCCTGCGCGCGCCACGACCTCCGTCGCGCGGTCGTCGTAGCGCAGCGCCGAAATATCGTTGACGATCGTCGCCCCGGCGGCGAGCGCCGCCTCCATGACCGCCGCCTTGCGCGTGTCGATCGACACCGCGGTTCCGCCGCGCGCGAGCGCCGCCACGACATTTTCCACGCGCTTGACCTCGTCGCCTTCCCAGACCAGCGGCGCGCCGGGCCGGGTCGATTCCCCGCCGACATCGACGATCGCCGCCCCTGCCGAGGCCATGGCGAAACCGGCCTCGATCGCCGCCGCCTCGTCGATTGTCTTGCCACCGTCGGAAAAACTGTCGGGCGTGACGTTGAGGATGCCCATGATCTGCGGCTCGCCGAGCCGAACTGTCCGCGCGCCCAGCGTCAGCGCGCCGCGCGGTCGTGCCGTCGCGGCCCGCTGCGCGCGCGCTGCATCGGCGAGCCGGCTGGGCATCGCGGCAATCCAGTCGTCGAGTTCGGCCACCGGCACCACCGCCGAGCGGATCATGTCATTATCGCGCAGGCTGACATGCCAGGCCGCAAACCAGATCATCGCGTCGGCAAGCCGCAGGCAATGCTTGTCAAGTTCATGCGGCCGATCGACGAAGCAGGTCGGGCGGAGGTAGACACGCGCATCCTCCCATGTCGTACCGAAGTCCGGCTTGGTGAGTGGAACGAACATGCAATCCCTTTCCCGTCGCCCCCGCGGAGGCGGGAACCGTAGTCGGCCTTCCGCGGCGCGGCAGTGCGATCTAGCCCACGGCCCCCGCCTTCGCGGGGGCGGCGAGGCTTATGCCTCGTTCGCGAGCAACCAGTCCTGCCGCACCGTGTCGATCACGCGCAATTCCTTGCCCGTATCGACGTGCCAGAATGTCCAGCCGTTGCAGCTCGGCGTGCCCTGCACGCCCGCGCCGACCTTGTGGATCGACCCCGCGGGTTGCCCCTCGCATTCCAGACTGCCGTCGACACGCACCACCGCCTTCCAGCGGCGCTTCGTATCGGTGAGCGTCGTTCCCGGTGCAATCATGCCGCATTCGACCAGCGTGCCGAAGGCGACGCGCGTTGCGGCCTTAGGCGCCATCATCGTCCGCACCGTGCTTTCGTCGAGCGGCAGCGCCATTTCGATGCGCTCCTTTGCCGCTTCGATATAGCCGTCCTCGCGTTCGATGCCGATGAAGCGGCGGCCGAGGCGCTTCGCGACCGCGCCGGTGGTTCCGGTGCCGAAAAACGGGTCGAGGATCACGTCGCCGGGGTTCGAGCAGGCGAGCAGGATGCGATACAACAGCGCCTCGGGCTTCTGGGTCGGGTGTACTTTCGTGCCGCCCTTCTTGAGCCGTTCCTGACCGCCGCAGATCGGGATGAGCCAGTCGGAGCGCATCTGAAGCTCGTCGTTGAGCGTCTTCATCGCGCGATAATTGAAGGTGTAGCGCGACTTTTCGCCCATCGAGGCCCAGATCAGCGTCTCGTGCGCATTGGTGAAGCGCGTGCCCTTGAAATTGGGCATCGGGTTCGCCTTGCGCCACACGATATCGTTCAGGATCCAATAGCCATTGTCCTGAAGCGCGGTGCCGACGCGGAAGATGTTGTGATAGCTGCCGATCACCCAGATGCTGCCATTGGGTTTCAGGATGCGCTTCGCTTCCTTGAGCCACGCATGGGTGAAACGGTCATAGGCCGCGAGACTGTCGAACTTGTCCCAATCATCGTCGACGGCGTCGACCTGGCTGCCGTCGGGACGATGCAGATCCCCGCCGAGCTGGAGGTTATAGGGCGGGTCGGCGAAGATCATGTCGACCGATGCCGCCGGCAGGCTGCGCATCATGGCGATGCAGTCGCCTTGCAGGATGCTGTCCAGTGGCAGATCGAGCGGGGCCGCTTTCGGCGTCCGCTGTTTTGCGGCCGGCGCCTTGACCCGTTCCATAACACCCATGTTTCGCCCCTGTCCTTGTCCGAAAGAAGCCCCTGATGAGTCCGGCGGAGTCCGCCGTCAAGCGCAGGATTCTAGGGATTCCGCCTCTCGAAATGGTTAACGCGCCGAGAACGAAAGGAGTCTGCCACGACATATGGAGTCTCGCGCGACTCGGGGACTCAACCACTGGTGGTGTGGCCGTCAGGACTCAGCGGCAGATTTTTTTCGATTTGGCGCCCAACCAAGCGCCATTCGTGTTCAAATTCCCGGATCGACCCCGGTGAGGTCGACCGAACGCTCCCACAATTCGCGCCCCAGCTTCGGGTCGCGCGCCGCCTTGGTCGCGCGCGCGGGTCCCGACGCGCCGCTGATCTCGCCCAGCCCCTGCGGTCCCAGATAGTCGCCGCCCTGCACATGGGCGCCGGTTGCCGCCTGCAAGGTCGGCCAGGCGCCCTGCGCCGCGCTGTTGAAGAAGGGCGTGGCCAGCGGCGTCATCGACCGCAGCGGCCACGGCAGATGGCGTGTCAGCTCGGTGAGCGCGACACCCGGATGCGCACCGATCGCCTGCGTCGCCCGCCTCGCCGCGCCCAGCCGGCGATCGAGCTCGAACATATAGGACAGATTGGCGAGCTTGCTCGCCTGATAGCGCGACCAGCCATGATAGCCGCGCCGGGCATCGAGATCGCTGAAGTCGATCGTTCCGCTCTTGTGCGCCAGGCTGGCGGTGACGACGATCCGGTCGTCGACATGACCATGTATCAAGCCGGTAAAGGCAAAGGTGCCGAGGTAATTGACCCCGAACTGCAATTCGAAGCCCTGCGCGGTCAGCGACCGCGGCGGGATCATGACGCCCGCATTGTTGACGAGGACATCGATGCGCGGCCCGGCGCGTACCACGGCCGCCGCCTCGCGAACCTGATCGAGATCGGCGAGATCGAGCCGCACGAAGGACAGGTCGGCGCCGGGAACATCGTCCGCGATGCGCGCCATTGCCGCCTCGGCGCGCGCTGCGTCGCGGCAGGCAAGCACCACCGCCGCCCCGCGCGCCGCCAGGATGCGCGCAACTTCGAAACCGATGCCGGCATTGGCGCCGGTGACGAGGAAGCGGCGACCGGTCTGCGCGGATACATGCTCTGCCGTAAATCCGCTCATCGCCCTCTCCCGTCCGTCAGATCAGCGTCAGCTGTGCGACCGGCGCAAAGCTCGCGCGGTGGAGCGGCGTCGGCCCCAATTGCCGCAGCGCCGCCAGATGCTGCGCGGTGCCATAGCCCATATTCGTCTCCCAGCCAAAACCGGGAAAGCGGCGCGCCGCGTCGGCCATGAAGCGGTCGCGATGCTCCTTGGCGATGATGCTCGCCGCCGAAATACAAGGGTGCAGCGCATCGCCGTCGACGATCGCCTGCGCGCGCCAGCGCCATCTGGGCAGGCGATTGCCGTCGACCAGCACCTCGCCGGGCTCGACCCCCAGTGCCTCGACCGCGCGCGTCATCGCAAGGAAAGTCGCCTGCAAAATGTTGATGCTGTCGATCTCGGTCACGCTCGCTTCGCCGACGCCCCAGCGGCAACGCGCCTTGATTTCGATCTCCAGCGCGGCACGGCGCTTCGCGCTCAATTTCTTGCTGTCGTCGAGACCGTCGATCCCGTCGTCGCACAGGATCACCGCGGCCGCGACCACCGGACCCGCGAGCGGTCCGCGCCCCGCCTCGTCGACGCCGACGACGATCATATCCGCCACGGCGGATAACGCCGATATTCGCCCGCCTGATAGAGGCACAGACGATTGCCCGCGGGATCGGTCAACCGCGCCTCGCGCCAGCCCCATTCCTCGTCGCGCGGCATCTGGTCGAAGCGCGCCCCGCGCCGCGCGAGATAGGCGACCCAGGCGTCGAGCGCGCCGCTTTCCAGATAGGTGGTCGTCCCGCCCGCGTCGCCGTCGCCGACATGAATCGAGAGGGTGACGCCGTTCGCAGCCTCGAAGCGGGCATAGCCCTTTGCGTTGCTATCGACGATCTGGGTCAGCCCCATTTGTTTGTAGAAGGCCACCGAAGCCGCATAATCGGTCGCCGGCAGGGTGATCTGGTTGAGTGCAGGGCCGGTAAACAGCCCGTCGTTCCGCACCCCCTGTTGCCCCATCGGACCATGCCCCTCGCCCAATCCGGGCGCATCCATTAGCGCCAACCGCACGAAGTCGCGCGCGCGCGCCACCGCGGGCTCGAGCGGCATACCCTGCGCCAGCCCGGTCGCGATTGCGCTGGCAAGCGTGCAGCCGGTACCGTGGGTGTTCATCGTCGCGATACGCGGGGCTTCCCAGCGCGCCACTTCGCCCGCATCGGCCTCGATCAGCCGGTCGACCACGGTGTCGCCTTCGCCATGCCCGCCCTTGGCGAGCAGCGCGCAGCCATGCGCCAGCACCGCCGCCTCGCCGCCGAGCGCCGCCAGTTCGCCGAGATTGGGCGTCGCCACCGCCGCCCGGTCCAGCAGCGCCTCGAACGCGCGGATTGTGTCGGCGTCGGCAAGCACCGATCCACTGGTGGCGACCATTACCGGGTCGAACACCACCGCGGCCCCGGCCATGTCGGGCCGGCGAAGCCGTTCGGCGACCGCCGCCGCGGTTGCCGCGCTGCCGATCATGCCGATCTTCACCGCGTCGACGCCGATGTCGGCGACGACGCTGTCGATCTGCATCAGCACCATCTCGGCCGGGATCGCGTGGACGCCCTGCACGCCCATCGTATTCTGCGCGGTGATCGCGGTGATCGCGGTCATCGCGTGGCCGCCGAGCATGGTGACGGTCTTGATATCCGCCTGAATGCCCGCACCGCCGCCGCTATCGGAGCCGGCGATAATCAGAACGCGTGCGGTCAACGCTTGAACTTTCGCTCCGTCGAAGCGGGGAATTTCGCCAGCGCAGCGCCTTCGCGCAGCGGACGGTCGAGCAGGTCGCCGCCGCAATTGGGGCAGCGTTCGTCGAGCTTGTCGGCGCAGGTCGCGCAAAAGGTGCATTCGAACGAGCAGATGAAGGCGCCGTGAATGTCCGCGGGCAAATCACGGCCGCAGCGTTCGCAATCGGGTCGCATTTCAAGCATGTACAAATTCCTTAAAAGCCGTTCGCCCTGCTCTTGTCGAAGGGGGGCCGTTCTTCCTGCTCGGTTCATAGAGAAGAGAATGGTGCTTCGACAAGCTCAGCACGAACGGGATGAGACTATTCGGTTGTCAATTCGCCGCCGCCGCGCGCACCGCGTCGCAGATCATGTCGACCACCTGTTCAACCTCACCCGCATCGTCGCCTTCGGCCATGACGCGGATGACGGGTTCGGTGCCCGAGGCCCGGATGACAAGGCGGCCGCGGCCGTCGAGCATGGTTTCACCCTCGGCGATCGCCGCCTGCACCGTTGGCGCGTCGAGCGGTTTGCCGCCGGCGAAGCGCACATTCTTCAAAAGCTGCGGGACCGGGTCGAATTGGTGGAGCAACTCGCTCGCCGGTCGTCCGGCGCGGACGAGTTCGGCAAGCAATTGAAGCGCGGCGAGCGTCCCGTCGCCCGTCGTCGCATGGTCCGACAGGATCATGTGCCCCGATTGTTCGCCGCCGACGTTGAAACCGCCCGCCTTCATCCGTTCGAGGACATAACGGTCGCCGACCTTGGTCCGCTCGAGCCGCAGCCCCTCGCTCTCGAGAAAGCGTTCGAGGCCAAGGTTCGACATCACCGTCGCGACGACGCCGCCGCCTTTGAGCCGTCCCTGCCGCGCCCAGCTCGCCCCGATCAGCGCCATGATCTGGTCGCCGTCGACGATGTTGCCCTTTTCGTCGACGACGATCAACCGGTCGGCGTCGCCGTCGAGCGCGACCCCGATGTCGGCGCCGCTCGCCACCACCGTTTCCTGAAGCAGCGCCGGCGCGGTCGATCCGCAGCGGTCGTTGATGTTGGTGCCGTTGGGTTCGACGCCGATCGCGATCACGTCGGCGCCCAGTTCCCAGAATACGGTCGGCGCGCTGTTGTAGGCGGCACCATTGGCGCAATCGAGCACCAGCTTCAGCCCGTCGAGGCGCACCGAGCCGGGCAGGCTCTGCTTTACCGCGTGAATATAGCGCCCGCGCGCGTCCTCGATCCGTTTGGCGCGGCCGATATGCGCGGGTTCGGCAAGCGCCGGCGCCGCTTCGAGCAATGCCTCGATCTGCATTTCATCGGCATCGGACAGCTTGTAGCCATCGGGCCCGAACAGTTTGATGCCATTGTCGTGGAAGGGATTGTGGCTGGCAGAGATCATCACGCCCAGATCGGCGCGCATCGACTGCGTCAGCATCGCCACTGCAGGCGTCGGCATCGGGCCGACCTGCACCACGTCCATGCCGACGCTGGTGAACCCCGCGACCAGCGCATTTTCGAGCATATAGCCCGACAAGCGCGTATCCTTGCCGATCACGACGCGATGTTTGTGCCCGCCGCGCAGGAAATGCGCGCCCGCCGCCATGCCGACGCGCATCGCCACTTCGGCGGTCATCGGCACCTTGTTGGTCAGGCCCCGGATCCCGTCGGTTCCGAAAAACTTGCGCATGCCGTCTCCGCTTCCTAATCCTCGGGGTTCACGCTCGCCCACCCCGGCAGTCCGGACGGCACTAAGTCACCCATATTTGCTTGGCAAGCAGGCCGGAGGTTTTGAACTTGAAATCGGCATGGATCATCCTGTCATCGCTGATTGCAGGCATGCTGCTCGGCATCCTGCTCGACATGGCCGCCCCGACAGCGGGCACGGCGTCGCTTCCCTATGTCGAAACCGTCGGCCTGTTGTGGCTGAAGGCGCTGACGATGACGATCATCCCGCTAATCGTCGCGCTGCTGATCACCGGCATCACTGCGACCGCAGACGCCGCGCGCGCGGGAACGCTCGCGGCGCGGTCGGTCGGCATCTTCATGGTATCGATTTTTCTCACCGGCCTGATGTCGCTGCTCGTCACGCCGCTGTTGCTCCGCCTGTTTCCGCTGTCGCAGGGCGCCGCGGCGGCGCTGCGCGGCGGGCTCGGCGGCGCGACCGAAGCGCCGCCCTCGCCGACCTTTTCGGATTTCATCCTCGGCCTGATCCCCGCCAACCCGATCGCCGCGGCGGCGGAGACGACTGTCCTGCCGCTGATCGTCTTCACCACCATCTTCGCCTTCGCCATGACGCGCATCGCCCCCGACGCGCGCGCCAGCCTGTCGGGCCTGTTCAAGGCATTGGGCGACACGATGCTCGTCGTCATCGGCTGGGTGCTTGCGCTCGCCCCGATCGGGGTGTTCGCACTCGGCTATGCGCTGGCAATCAAGGCCGGGCTCGCGGCGTTCGGCGGCCTTCTCCACTATGTGCTGATCGTCTCCGGCGTTGGCGTCTGCTGTATTCTCCTCGGCCTCGCGCTCGCCTGGCTGGTCGTCGGCGTCGCGCCGGCGCGTTTCGTCCGGGCGATGGTGCCCACGCTCGCCGTCGCGCTGTCAACGCAAAGCTCGCTCGCCAGCCTGCCCGCGATGCTCCGCGCGACCGAGGATCTGGGCGTCGATCCCAAAAAGGCCGATATCGTCCTGCCGCTCGCGGTGGCGCTCTTCCGCTTTACCAGCCCGGCGATGAACCTGGCGGTGGTCGTCTATATTGCCTGGCTGTTCGGCCTGACGCTGTCGCCGTGGACGATGGCGGTCGGCCTTGCCGTCGCGATGGCCGCGGCGCTGAGTTCGGTCAGCCTGCCCGGATCGATCAGCTATGTCACATCGATCGCGCCGATTGCCGTATCGATGGGGGTGCCCGTCGCGCCGCTGGGGCTGCTCGTCGCGGTCGAGACCTTTCCCGACATATTCCGGACATTGGGCAATGTTATCGCCGACGTCGCCGCGACCAAATATGCCGCCGACGGCGTTCGCGACGAACCAGAAGGAGAAGCAGCATGAAATATCGCAAGCTCGGCCACGGCCTCGAAGTCTCGGCGATCGGCGTCGGCTGTATGCCGATGATCAAGGGCGGCAATATCCTCTATGGCGAAGCCGCCGACATGGACGAGGCGACGCGGACGATCCACCGCGCGATCGACATGGGCGTCACCTTCTTCGACACCGCGCAAATCTATGGCCCGTTCACCAATGAAGAAC
Organism: Sphingopyxis sp. Q841; assembly: GCF_052384365.1. Classification (NCBI taxonomy): domain Bacteria; kingdom Pseudomonadati; phylum Pseudomonadota; class Alphaproteobacteria; order Sphingomonadales; family Sphingopyxidaceae; genus Sphingopyxis; species Sphingopyxis sp. Q841. The sequence goes on from NZ_JBQSUM010000002.1 coordinate 211,969, forward strand.
TGCTCGGCGAAGCCATCAAGGGCAAGCGCGACGGTCTTGTCATCGCGACCAAGTTCGGCTTCCGCTTCGACGGCAAGCAGATCGTCGGCGTGGACGGCAGCCCCGACAACGCGCGGCGCGCCTGCGAAGGCTCGCTCCAGCGCCTTGGCATCGACACGATCGATCTCTTCTACCAGCACCGCGTCGACCCCTCGGTACCGATCGAGGAAACCGTCGGCGGGATGATGGAACTGGTCAAGGAAGGCAAGGTGCGCCACATCGCGCTATCCGAAGCCGGCCCCGAGACGCTGCGCCGCGCCGCCAAGGCCGCACCGATCACCGCCTTGCAGAGCGAATATTCGATCTGGGAGCGCGACGTGGAGGATGAAATCCTGCCGGTCTGCCGCGAGTTCGGCATCGGCTTCGTCCCCTATTCGCCGCTCGGCCGCGGGTTCCTTGCGGGCGCGGTGCGCAGCCGCGACGAGCTGCCCGAGCATGACTGGCGCCGCAACGACCCGCGCTATTCGGAGGAAAATCTGCCCGCCAACCTGCGCATCGTCGATGCGATCGGCGCAGTCGCCGACCGGCACCGCGTGTCTAAGGCGCAGGTCGGACTCGCGTGGCTGCTCGCGCAGGGCGACGACATCGTCCCCATTCCCGGCACCAAGCGCCGCGCCACGATGGAAGACAGCATGGCCGCCGCCGACCTGACCCTCAGCGCCGACGATATTGCGGCGATCGACGCAGCAGCGCCGAAGGGCGGCACCAGCGGCCCGCGCTATGGCGAACAGGGAATGCGGATGGTGCGGCTGTAGGGTTTCGGGTTTCGGCCGGAACAAGTCCCGTCGCCCCCCGCGAAGGCGGGGCCGCTGTCGGTTTACGCAGCGCCGCAAAAAAAGGCCGATTGCGGCCCCCGCCTGCGCGGGGGCGACGTTCTGAAGCAACGTCCGCTAACGACCCTGAAGCGGACACTCATGCTTCCCCCAACCCGTTCGCATCGAGCGAAGTCGAGATGCCCCTCGGACTAGGCGCCGTGTCGACGGGTGTCTCGACTTCGCTCGACACGAACGGGAAAAAAACGGATTTCGATCACACTCCGTCATCCCGGCGAAGGGCGGGATCTCACCCTATCGCGGTAGCGCACCAGAAAGATCCCGGCCTTCGCCGGGATGACGAAAATGGAGGGTGGCGCTTCCCATCTGTGGACGCCCCAAAAGACGCAAGCGATTTTTGGAGGTAGTGCACGTAGTCGGATGCGGCCATCTGTCCGGCCTTGCAATGCAGCATCGGAGGCTGCGGGCCCGTATGGGAGTTCGCGGACCGGAACCACATCACCCACAGCGTGCTCGCGGCACAGTGGAAAGCCCTGGTTCTTCCGGCCCCGTCTCGCCGACTGTTGTGCCATACTCTCCTTCGACCGACTACGCCTTCCGGCGACCTCTGGTCCGCCTTGGCTTACGCCGCGGCTGCGACCGGAGCTCTGTAATCCTCTTCCTTCACGAGCACGGCCCAGATGATCCGCGCTGTCTTGTTGGCAAGGGCAACCGTGACCAGCATACGCGGTTTCCTCGCCATCATCTGCTCGAGCCAGGAGCCTTGAGGCGCGCCTCGCTTGCTGGCCTGCAGGACCACCGCACTGCAACCGATGATGAGCAATCGCCGCAGTGTGCGCTCGCCCATTTTGGATATCGAGCCCAGCTTCTGCTTGCCGCCCGTCGACATCTGCCTTGGCGCCAGACCTAGCCACGCCGCAAAGTCCCGTCCCTTGGTGAAGCTTTCTGCCGGCGGTGCCAGAGCCGCCAATGCGGTGGCCGTAATCGGTCCAACCCCAGGGATCGTCATAAGCCGCCTCGCGACGGCATCCTCACGAGCCCGCCGCGCAATCTCCTTGTCGAGATCGCCGATCTTCTCGTTCAGCTCCTCCAGCAGGTCGAGCATCGTGCGGAACATCGCCCTGGCTGCCTCGGGTAGCGACGAGGCCATCTCGTCCTCAAGCAGATCGCCGAGCATCGCGACATGCGAGGGACCCTTGGGCGCTACCCAGCCATATTCGGTAAGATGACCTCGGATGGCATTGATCAGCTGGGTGCGCTGCCGCACCAGCAGGTCACGGGTCCGGAACACCAGGCCTGACGCCTGCTGCTCTTCGCTCTTGATCGCCACGAACCGCATGCTCGGGCGCTGGGCGGCCTCGCAGATCGCCTCCGCATCCGCCGCATCATTCTTGTTCCGCTTCACGAACGGCTTCACATACGCCGGCGGGATCAGCTTCACCTTGTATCCCAGCCGTGTCAGCTCTCGGCCCCAATGGTGCGCGCCCCCACAGGCTTCCAGCGCGACCGTACAACGCTGGTGCCCAGCAAAGAACTCCAGCAGCTTCCCTCGGCCGATCTTGCGGCTGAACAGTGCTCGCCCGCTCGCATCCACGCCGTGCGCATGAAAAACATTCTTCGCGATATCCAATCCGATTATGCTAACTTCCAACACGGACGCCTCCTCTAGTGGTGTGATAACACCTCCACTATGGCACATCGATGCCGCCGGGGGGCGTCCACCCCATCACCCCAACGCCACCGTCCCCTACCCGTTCCGATCGAGCCGTTTGCTCAAGTCTTCGACCTTCTCGACCAGGTCGGCGATGCGCATGCGGTCGATCTTTTCGTGCAGGCGCATGATTTCCAGTTCGGCGCGCAGGTTGATTTCATAATCGAGCCGGGCCGACAGCCGGTCCTTCGCCGCCTGCCGGTTCTGGCTCATCATGATCACCGGCGCCTGGATCGCCGCGAGCATCGAGAGCATCAGGTTGAGGAAGATATAGGGATAGGGATCGAAGACGAGCCCCGCACGCGCGAGGACGCTCGAATTGAGCAGCATCCACGCGACGAGCACGACGCCGAAGGCGATGATGAAACCCCACGAACCGCCGACCGCCGCCACCCGGTCGGCCAGCCGGTCACCGAAGCTCGCTTCCTCATCGTCGATCTCGCCCGCGTTGCGGCTGGTCGGTGCGCGTTCGGCGATGGCGCAGATGACGCGCTGCTCCTGTTCGTCGAGTTCGTTGAACGCGCGCCCGAGCAGGCGCAGCGCCATGTCCGCGATCCGGGCTTCGTCATTCATGACGGTCAGCCGATCCAGCGCCAGATGCCCGCCGCCATATAGCCGAGCGCGCCATGCCCCCAGGTCGCCGCGAGCCACAGCAGGATGCCGCCGAACAGCGCATGGCCGCGCGGGATCGCATCGCCCCACGGCGCCGCCCCCGCAACCTGGCGCCCGAACGGCACGAAGCTCGTCCGCGCCGCCCAGTGGCGCCACGCATCACCCATCAACCGCGCCTTCTTCGCATCCTGCCCCGCCGATCCGACAAGCGCGAGGAAGGCGATCGTCGCCGACAGCAGCAACTGCGCGCCCGTCGGCATGACGAGCGCGTGGGCGAACGCCCACAGCGCAAAGCCCCACATCATCGGATGACGGGTAATCGCGAAAACCCCGCGCGGCGCCCCCTGGGCGGCGAACGCCGCCTTCGGCGACGGCAGCGCCGGATTGCCGATCAATGACCCCATGAACAGGATGCTCGCAAAGAGGACGATCAAGGTCGCGAGCGCCCATAGCGGATCGTCGACCATCCACAGCGGCGGTTCGGGCGGCATCGCGCGCCACGCCTGAACGAGCGGAATGAACGTGGCGAAGGCCACGATCGAATAGACGATTTGGAACCCTCGCTCGCCGAGCCGGCTGGCCAGCCCGTCGCGCAGCGGGTGCGACAGGAGGAGGTGCGAGCCGACAAACAGCACCGCGGTTGCGATCAACAGCGACATGGGGTTCATCGGCTCGCCTCCTTCATCTCGCGGCGCGCTCAGCCTCTCTGGCGCTTACCGGTCATAGGCCTTGGGCAATGCGCCTTCTTGCGGCGTCGCATAGCGATCGCGCAAGCGGTCTTGTCGCGTCACGAGCGATTGGCGCTTGCCGTCGATCCACACCGCGGTCGGCCGGCTGCCGAGTTCGAGCGGATCATTGTCCCAGATCACGACGTCGCCGACGCGCCCGGCGCGCAGCGATCCGATCGTGCCGTCCATGCCGACCGCCCGCGCAGGGGCGCTGGTGATGGCGGCGAACGCCTGATCCCAGCTCAGCCCGCTGGCGCCCGGCAGCTTCGTCAGGGCAACCAGGTTGCCGGCATATTGCGTGGTATAACCCATCTTGTGCGCGTCATCGTCGTCGAACACGCCAACCGAAACATCGACGCCGGCGGCTTCGAGCCGCCCGGCATTCGATTGCGTCGCGCCCAGCCGTTCGAAGCTCGCGGGGAGGTCGCTCAGCGGCGAGACCAGCACCGGCACCTTCGCCGCAGCGATGTCCCGGGCGACGAGCCAGCCCTCGGTCGCGCCGACGAGCACGAGCTTCAGCGCCGGAAATTCGCCCTTCAGTTTCAGCACGTTCAATATGTCGGCGGCGCGATCGACGCGCACGAACAGCGGGGTCGTGCCGTTGATCACGCGGACCAGTGCGTCGGCGTCGGCGCGCTGGATCAGCGCGTCGCTGCCCCATTCGGCAAGCGTCGCGGGATTGCGGGCATAGCTGCGCGCCGCCAGCAATTGTTCGCGGAACATCAGGAAGGTCGCCGCGCGGCTTCCCCCCGCGTTCGACGATCCGCCCTCGCCGAATTCGATGAACTGCAGCGCGCGCGGGCGCGTCACCATGTCATTGTCGTCGCCCAGATCGACGACCGCCCCTTGGCCCGCGAACAGCCCGCTGCTGTCGCCCGGCGCAACGATCGCGCGGGTGACGCCGGCGGCGCGGTTGACCGCGACGGGCGAGCCCATCGGGTTGAGCGCGGGCGCGATGTCGATACCCGCCGAAAAGCGCGAACGACGCGCCGAGCGGTCGTTGCTGCCCTGCACGGCATCGACCTCGACCAGTCCGACGCGGCTGAACGCCGCGACGATGCCGGGCGTTACCCAATGGCCGCCGGCGTCAACGCGCTCGATCCCTGCGGGGACCGCAACGCCCGCGCCGGCGGCGACGATCTTGCCGCCGCGCACGACGACTGTGCCGCCCTCGATCGGGGCGCTGCCGTCGCCGATGACGAGCCGCGCGTTGGTGATCGCAACATCCTGTGCCGCGACCGGGGCCGCGATCAGCGCGGCGGCGGAAAGCAGAAGCGCGCGCATCATTTCACATCTCCCTCGCCGGGCTGCCCCAGCTCGAAATCGCTCACCGGTCGCCGCTTGGGATCGGTCGCGTCAAACATCAGCGCGCCGTCGATCCAGACCTTTTCGGGCCGCGTATAGACGCTGAACGGGTTGCCGTTCCACAGCACGACGTCGGCCATCTTGCCCGGCTTCAGACTGCCGGTCTTGTCGGCGATGCCCAGCGCCTTGGCGGGATTGTACGACAGCCAGGTCCACGCCTGTTCGTCGCTGATCTGCATCCCCATGCGCCGCCCGGCGGCAAGTCCCTTCGCCGCTTCCTGGTTCAGGCGCTGGATCTGGTTTTCGTCGTCCGAATGGACGATCGTGCAGGCGCCCGCCTTGTAAACAAGCGCAATATTTTCGGGCACCGAGTCATAGGCTTCCATCTTGAAGCCCCACCAGTCGGCCCAGATGGCGGCACAAATGCCTTCCTTCGCCAGCACGTCGGCGATCTTGTAGGCTTCGACCGCATGGTGGAACGCCGACACCTTATATCCGAACTCGTGGCTCATATCGATGACCTGCGCCATTTCGTCGGCGCGGTAGCAATGGTTCTGAACCAGGATTTCGCCCGACAGCACGCCGGCGAGCGTTTCCATCGCCAGATCGCGATCGACCGGCTTTCCTTCGTCGAGCTTCTTCTTATAGGCTGCGGCCTTGGCCCAGGTCGCACGATCGACCGCGAAATTGCCCATGCGGGTCGAGGGCATGCGCCCCTTGCTACCATAGACGCGCTTCGGATTCTCGCCGCACGCCATCTTCATACCATAGGGGGCACCGGGGAATTTCATCCCCTGCACCGTGCGCGCCGGAACATTTTTGAGCACGACCGAGCGGCCGCCGATCAGATTGGCGCTGCCCGGCAGAATCTGGAGGCTCGTCACCCCGCCATTGGCGAGCGCACGGCTGAAGCCCGGATCCTGCGGCCAGACGCTATGCTCGGCCCAGACTTCGGGCGTCGTCGGGCTGGTCGCCTCATTCCCGTCCGAATGCGCATCGACCGACGGGCTCGGATAGACGCCGAGGTGGCTGTGGATATCGATCACGCCGGGGGTGAGATATTTGCCACTGCCGTCGACGACGTCATAACCCGCGGGGGTCGCCGTATCAGGGCCGCCGATGCTCACCACCTTGCCGTCGGCAAACAGCGCGACGCCATTGTCGATGCGGCCGCCTTCGCCGTCGAAGATCGTCACGCCGCGCACCGCCGTGGGGCGGCCTGCATAGGCGTGATAGGTCGACGGATAGGGATCCTTGTTGAACTTCACCGGCTTTTCGGCGCTCGCGGCGGGCTTGTCGCCCGCCGACTGCGCCGAGGTGCCCGACGCCGCGCAACCCGCGAACGCCAGCGAAACGGCAGCCAGCAGACTGCCCTTCACGCCCCTGATCATGTGCTTATGCCCCCTTCGGTTCGGGATGCGTCCCCGCCGCTTGCGGTTCGGCAAGTTCGCCAGCTCCGGCAACGCTGTCGTCGCGGTCGCGCAGCGTGTCGAGGTGCATCCACTTCTTCACGATAGGCGACAGCGCCAGCACGACGACGCTGACGCCGATCGTGATGATGCCGATTTCCTGATAGATGGCGAGCGTCGCCTCCTTGGTCATGTTGCCGCTTTCTCCGCCGGTCGCTTCCCCGATCTTGCCCGCGACGAAATTGCCGACCGCGGTCATGTAGAACCAGGCGCCCATGATGAGCGAGGCCATGAACGACGGCGCGAGGCGATTCATCGCGCTCAGCCCCACCGGCGACAGGCACAGCTCGCCGGTCGTGTGGAGAAGATAGAGCAGGAAGACGAACAGGACGGGCGTCGCGACTTCGGGTCCGACGCTGCTCGCGCCCCACACGAAGACGAGGAAGCCCGCCCCGACCTGCGCGAGCGCCAGCGCGAACTTCGCCGGCGCCGAGGGTTCGAGCCCGCGCTTGCCCAGCCACTGCCACAGCGCCGCAAAGACCGGCGCGAAGAGGATGATGTAGATGGGGTTGATCGACTGGAACACCGAAGCGGGAACGCCGCCCTTGTCGACATAGCGGTCGGTGTAGAGGTTGAAGCTGCCGCCGGCCTGTTCGAACAGACCCCAGAACAGCGGGTTGAGCGCGATCAGGAACAGAATGGCGAAAATGCGTTCGCGCGGTTCCTTCTCGAGCTTGAAGGCCTGCAACAGCACCCAGCCGAGCAGGCCGAGGCCCGAAATGACGAGCAACGTCTGGATCACGTCCTGATACTGGACGAGCGCCCACATCACGCCGACGGCGACAAGGCCGACGCCATAGATGCTCCACTCCTTGGATTTCGCGAGCGGTGCGGGTGCCTCGCCGGCGCCGAGCAGGACATTCTTGCCGAGCACGAAGACGATCAGGCCGGCGACCATGCCGATGCCGGCAAGACCGAAGCCATAGGCCCAGCCGATCTTCTGGCCGAGATAGCCGACGAGGATCGTGCCGAGCGCCGCGCCGACGTTAATCCCCATGTAGAAGATGGTGTAGGCCGCATCGCGGCGCATGTCGGTCAGGCGATAGAGCTGGCCGACCATCACCGAGATATTGGCCTTGAGGAAACCCGAGCCGACGATGATGAGCGCGAGCGCGAGCCAGAAGATGTTGATCGCGGGATCGGCCTGCTTCGTCGCGGCATCGGTGATGCCGTGATCGCCCTCGAAGGCCATGAACAAATGGCCGAAGGCGAGGAGCACACCGCCGAACAGCACCGCCTTGCGCTGCCCCAGATAGCGATCCGCAAGATATCCGCCGAGCACGGGGGTGATATAGACGAGCGCGGTATAGGCGCCGTAGATCAGGTTCGATTTGCCGTCCGAAAACAGCCAATGCTGCGTCAGGTAGAAGATCAGCAGCGCGCGCATGCCGTAGTAGGAGAAGCGTTCCCACATCTCGGCAAAGAACAGCATGTAGAGGCCCTTGGGATGGCCGGCGAATTCAGGTTTCTTGCTGGCGGCGACCAAAGCGCCGATGCTCAAAAAGACCCCCAGGATGACCAGCGCGATAACCGCGATCCAGTCCCCCTCGTCCCATAAGGCCATATTTTTCATCTATATGCGTCCCTTTTCCCGGATGGTTTTGCCGCGGACTTCTGCCGCGCGAATGGGGCAACCTAGCGCGAAAATTGCGTATGGGAAGAATCTAATTGCGCATGAAACCAAAGCGCCCGACGCGGCGGGGTTGCGCGGATGCGGGCGAGACGCCACATGGCGCGCGATGTTCAATGACACCTCTTCGCTGAAAAGCCACCTCGCCACGCGCCGCTCGGGCAAGGCGCGCGACATGGTCGCCCCTGGGCCCGACGCGGACGAATTGCGCGCGATCATCGAACTCGCGCTGCGCACGCCCGATCATGGCAAGCTCGCCCCCTGGCGCATCATCACGATCGCGCCCGAACAGCGCGATGCCTTTGCCGCGCTGCTCAAGCAGGCATGGGTTGCCGAAAATCCCGGCGCGGCCGGCATGGATCTCTCTGCGCTCGACCAGTTTGCGCATCAGGCGCCGACGCTGCTGCTCCTCGTCTCGGCGCCCGTCGCGGGCAGCAAGATCCCGCTGTGGGAACAGCAGATGTCGGCGGGAGCAGTCGGCATGAACCTGCTCCACGCCGCGCACGCCCACGGCTATGTCGGCAGCTGGCTCACCGGCTGGGCGGCGTTCAGCCCGAACGTCGGCGCCGCATTCGGGCTGCGCGAAGGCGACGCGATCGTCGGCTATTTCTTTATCGGCACCCCCTGCGCCGACCTGTCGGAACGCCCGCGTCCAGATTATGACGAAATCGTCAGCGCCTGGGACATTTAGTGTCGCTTAATATCAGCAGAAACTAATTTTCTTCAATTGACTGTGCTGCTGTCTTATGGCATTAAGGCGGCATGCTCGATCAGACCAAACCCGTTTATCAACGGCTTCGTGACGTGATCGCCAATGCGATTCTCGACGGCACCTTTCGCGACGGCGACATGCTCCCGTCGGTCCGGTCGCTCGCTGCCGAGGAAGGCGCCAACCCGCTGACCGTCGCCAAAGCCTATCAGACCTTTCAGGACGAAGGTCTGGTCACGGTAAAGCGCGGGGTCGGCATGTTCGTCGCCGAGGGTGCAACCGATCGCCTGCGCACGCTGATGCGCGAAGATTTCCTGACCAACGTCTGGCCGCCGGTCGCCGAGCAGATGCGCCGCATCGGCCTCGACGCGCGGACGCTGCTCGACCTCACCGACGCCTAATCGTCATTCCCGAACGCGACGAGCGGGGCCGCTGCGCCGCCGCTGCGGGAAGACACGATGCTGCGTCAGCCCTTTCCACTGACGCCGCCACCTGCTAGGCGCCCGGCGCCATGTCCCAGAACCACCCAGACCGCCGCACCTTCGCCATCATCTCGCACCCCGACGCGGGCAAGACGACGCTGACCGAAAAGCTGCTCGTTGCGGGCGGCGCCATCCATATGGCGGGCGAGGTCAAGGCACGCGGACAGGCGCGGCGCGCCCGCTCCGACTGGATGAAGATCGAACAGCAGCGCGGCATTTCGGTGACCTCGTCGGTGATGACCTTCGAACATCAGGGCCTTGTCTTCAACCTGCTCGACACGCCGGGGCACGAGGATTTCAGCGAGGACACCTATCGCACGCTCACCGCGGTCGATAGCGCGGTGATGGTGATCGACGCCGCCAAGGGGATCGAACCGCAGACGCTCAAGCTGTTCGAGGTGTGCCGCCTGCGCTCGGTGCCGATCATCACCTTCATCAACAAGGTCGACCGCGAAGGCCAGTCGCCCTTCGAACTGCTCGACGAGGTCGCCGACCGGCTGGCGCTCGACGTCTGTCCGATGAACTGGCCGGTCGGGATGGGCGGCACCTTCTCGGGCCTCTATGATCTGGTCGAACCGTCGCTCGCGGTCCCCGGCAAGGAAGCCTCGCGGGCGTTCGAGGGCGAATGGATCGCGCTCACCGGCCATGACGATCCGAAGCTGGCGGCGGCGGTCGATTCGCGTGCGCTCGATCAGTTCAACGAAGAAATCGAGCTCGCCTCCGCGGGCTATGCGTCCTTCGACGTTGACGCCTATCGGAACGGCGACCTCACCCCCGTCTATTTCGGCTCCGCGCTCAAGGAATTCGGCGTCGTCGATCTGCTCGCCGGGCTCGCGGCGCATGCGCCGGGACCGCAGCCGCAGCCTGCCGAACCCGCGCCGGTACGCCCCGACGACGATGCCGTCACCGGCTTCGTCTTCAAGGTACAGGCGAATATGAACCCCGCGCACCGCGACCGCATCGCCTTCATGCGCCTGTGTTCGGGCAAGTTCGAGCGCGGGATGCGACTGACGCAGGGCGGCACCGGCAAGGCGATCGCGATCAGCCGCCCGATGCTTTTCCTCGCGCAGGACCGCGAAATGGCCGAAGAAGCCTGGCCCGGCGACATCATCGGCATCCCCAACCACGGAACGCTGCGCGTCGGCGACACCCTCTCCGAACGCAGCGACGTGATGATCACCGGCCTGCCGAACTTCGCCCCCGAAATCCTACGCCGCGTCGCGCTCGTCGATCCGACCAAGACCAAACAGCTCCGCAAGGCGCTCGACGACATGGCCGAAGAAGGGATCATCCAGGTCTTCTATCCGGAGATCGGGGCCAACATGATCGTGGGCGTCGTCGGCCAGCTCCAGCTCGACGTGCTGATCAGTCGGCTCGAGGCCGAATATAAGGTCGAGGCAAAGCTCGAGGCCAGCCCGTGGGATACCGCGCGCTGGATCGCCAGCGATGACGCCGCCGCGCTCAAGCAGTTCCAGGCCGACAATCGCGGCGCCGCCGCCACCGACCGTGACGGCGCGCCGGTCTTCATGGCCAAGGATGCGTGGGAAGTCGGCTATGTGACGCAGCGCAACCCGTCAATCCGCTTCACCGCGACCAAGGAACGGGTGTTCGCACCGGCCCAATAATCTCGCCGCCCCCGCGAAGGCTGGGGCGACCTACATCAGAGCAGGCTCAGCAAATCTGCGGGCGCAGCGGCCGCGTCGCTCTCCTCTTCCTCGCCCTCGAACTTGCTCAGCGTCACGCCGAGCAGCCGGATCCCCTGCTCGACCGGCAGCAAGGGGGCAAGGATCGCCTCCCCCGCCGCGAGCAACGCCGCCCCGTCGGCGATCGGCGCTGCCACCGACTTTGCGCGCGTGATCGTGCGGAAGTCGGCATAGCGCAGCTTCAGCGTCACCGTCCGCCCGCGCGCGCGCTTCTTCGCCGCCCGGTCCCATACCACGGTGCAGACATGGGCGAGCGCCTCGCGAATTTCGGTGTCGCTGACCAGATCGTTGAAGAAGGTCCGCTCGCCGCCGAGGGACTTGAGCGGCCGGTTCGACCGGACGCGGCGATGGTCCACCCCGCGCGCCAGGTTATAGAGCCATTCGGCGCTATTGCCGAAATGCGCCGCCAGCCACGCGCGGTCCTGCGCCGCCAGATCGGCGCCCGAAAAGATGCCGAGCCCCTCCATCTTCGCGGCGGACACGGGGCCGATGCCATGAAACCGCCGGATCGACAGCGTCTGGACGAACGTCGCGCCTTTCCCCGGCGGAATCACCGTCATCCCGTCGGGCTTGTTCTGATCCGATGCCAGCTTGGCGATGAACTTGTTGTACGACACGCCGGCCGACGCGGTCAGGCCGGTTTCGGCGCGGATGCGTTCCCGGATCAGCCGCGCGGTCGCCGTCGCGCTGCCCAGTTCCGCCTTGTCGCGCGTCACGTCGAGATAGGCTTCGTCGAGCGACAACGGTTCGACATCGTCGGCGTAGTCGTGAAAGATTGCGCGGATCTGATGCGATATCGCGCGATAGGCGTCGAACCGCGGCGGCACGAAAATCAGCTCGGGACACTGGCGCTTCGCGGTGATGCTCGGCATCGCCGACCGGACGCCGAATTTGCGCGCTTCATAGGATGCGGCGGCGACCACCCCGCGCCGCGAAGATCCGCCGACCGCGACGGGCTTGCCGCGCAGCGCCGGATCATCGCGCTGCTCGACCGAGGCGTAAAAGGCGTCCATGTCGACATGGATGATTTTGCGAACCGGCGCCTCGCCGCCGTCCGCTTCACTGTCGCCGGTCTCGCTCACACGCCGATTCCTAGCATGTTGCCACGATGTTCTCAATCACCGCTGCGCGTTCCGCTTGACGACCCCGCCCCAAACTGGCAATCGCGCGCACCTTGGCGAAGCGGGTATAGCATAGTGGTAATGCTCTAGCCTTCCAAGCTAGCTAGGCGGGTTCGATTCCCGCTACCCGCTCCAACTTCCCCTGCATCACCGCCCGATCTGATCGGCCTTGTCGCGCAGGTCGGCTGCCGCCTGATCCTTCCCCCGCCGTTCGAGAAGATCGGCATAGAGCCGCATGATGTCGGCGTTCAGCGGCTGCAGGCGATAGGCGAGCGCGATCATCGGCAGTGCGCGGGCGTCGTCGCCCTTTGCGGCCCAGGCGCGCGCCAGTTCGCGCAGGATGACTACGTCGCGGTTGCCGATCCGTTGCCGCACCCGGTCAAAATGGGCGATCGCCTGATGCCAATGCCGCAAGTCCATCGCCAGATGCCCCGCCAGCCGTTCGGCGGCGAGGCTCGATGGCTGGCGATTGCGCAGCGCGAGGATCGCCGCGCCCGATCCCGCCGGATCGCCCGAGCGATAGAGCGCGTTGGCGAGCCGCAGCGTCGTGCGCTCCCCCGCGTCGAGGTCGCGCGCGGCACGATAGGCGGCGATGGCAAGATCATAGCGCTCGCCCGCCAGCGCCGCGTCGCCGAGCAGGATATGCGCGTCGGCGACGCCGCGATTGGCGTCGCGCAGCCGCGTCGCGCGCGCGATGGCCCGGGCATATTGGCCGCTTGCCATGTCGGCCGCGATCGCCGGGATCGCCTTTGCCGGATCGAGCGGGGCGGCATCGGCCGCCATCGCGACCAGGCCATAGTCGTTATCGACCGCAAAGGGTCCAGCCTCGCCGCGCGCCAGGCTGGCGGCGCGCGCCTGATAATCCGCAGATACGCCGCCTCGGCCTTCTTCGGCAGCGACGCGTGCAGCAAGCAGCAGCGACCAGCTATCGGCATCGCCGCGATCGACGATCGGTTGCAGCGCCGCCATCGCGCCGTCGTCGTCGCCATCGGCCCAGTTCGCCGCGGCCAGCACGCGCCGCGCGGTGAAATTGTCGGGCTGTTCGGCAAGCAGCCGCTCGGCCCAGCTCGCGCCGACTGCCTCGCCGCCCAGTTGCAGCTCAACGATGGCGCTTAGCAGCATGAAGCCCGGTTCGTCGTCCATCTGCCCGCGTGTGCGCTGGAGCAGGCTGCGCGCGAGCTGATAATCGTCGGCGCGCGCCGCGAGCACTGCCTGCAGATAATAGATCCGCGGATCGCCGGGGATCAGCGTCGCGGCGTGGCGCAACGCGACCAGCATGTCGCGATAGCGGCCGATATCGCCGAGCGTCGCGGCCTGATCGATCAGCGCCCCGGCATTGTCGGGATCGGCGGCGAGCGCCGCGTCGTACCAGCGCAGCGATGCGCGCAGCCCCTCCTCGGTGCGGACGAGATTGGCCTTGAGTGCCAGCGCTGCGCTGTTCGTTCCATCGAGTTCGATCGCATAGTCGGCCGCATCGCGGGCGCCCTTGATATCGGCATTGGCATTGCGGAAGCGCGCGACATCGACCCACAGCATTGAATCGCGGGGCAGTTCGCGCACCGCGCGGTCATAGGCGTCGCGCGCCGACGCAAGGTCGCCATTGTCCAGATGGACGTTGCCCGCGACCCACGCCGCCTCGCCCATCATTTCGGGTGCGATCGGACCGCCGTCGAGTTCCTCGAAGGCGCGGCGGCCGTCGCCCTGCATCGCATAGGCGCGCGCGAGCAGCGGGCGCAGCACGGCGCGATTGCCGCCCGCATCGATCGTCGCCTTGACCGCGGCCTCGGCCGCCACTCCGTCGCCGAGCCGGAACAATATGCGGATCAGCCGGATGCGCGGTTCGAACGATTGCGGATCGTCAGCGACCGCCCGTTGCAGTTCGGCGCGGCGCTCCTGCAGGTCGGCGCGCGAACCCGGCGGCTGCGGCGCGGCGCAGCCGGCGAGCGCCGACGCCGCGACCAGCACGGCCAGCCAAGGCCCGCGCCATGCCATTCAGGCCTGAATCCGATATTGCTTGAGCAGGTCGTAAAGCGTGGGGCGACTGATCCCGAGCAATTTGGAGGCAAGCGAGATATTCCCCTCGCTTTGCGTCATCGCGCGGCGGATCGCCACGCGGTCGGCGGCTTCGCGCGCGCTGCGCAGATTGAGGTGGCTTTCCCCGGGCTCGTCGCCGCGCCCCGCAATGTCGAGATCGTCCTTCGTCACCAGCTTGCCGTCGGCCATGATGACCGCGCGCTTGATCCGGTTTTCCAGCTCGCGCACATTGCCCGGCCAGCGGGCCGCATCGATCGCCTGCAACGCATCGGGTGCAAAGCCGCGCACCGCCGGGTTCATTTCGGGCGCATATTTATGCAGGAAATGCCGTGCGAGCAGCACCGCGTCGCCCGGCCGTTCGGCGAGCGCGGGGATCTTCACCACCATTTCGGCGAGCCGGTAATAAAGGTCATCGCGGAAGGCACCTTGGGCGATCATCGCGTCGAGGTCGCGGTGCGTTGCACAGACGATGCGCGTATCAACCGCGATCGGCTTGCGGCCGCCGATGCGCTCGATCGTGCGTTCCTGCAGGAAACGCAGCAGCTTCACCTGCAGCGGGAGCGGAATGTCGCCGACTTCGTCGAGGAACAGCGTGCCGCCGTGCGCCAGCTCGATCTTGCCCTCGGTGGTCTTGACCGCGCCGGTGAACGCGCCCTTTTCATGCCCGAACAATTCGCTTTCGAGCAGATTTTCGGGGATGGCGGCGCAGTTGATCGCGACGAAAGCGCCGTCCCGCCGCCCGCTCGCCTCGTGCAGCCCGCGCGCGAGCAATTCCTTGCCCGTGCCGCTGGCGCCGAGTAGCATCACCGACACGTCGAGGTTGGCGACGCGCTCGATCGTGCGCGCAACCTTCTGCATTTCGGGGGCGCCGGTAATCATGCCGCCGAGGACGCGGTTGTCGCCCGTCCCTGCCTCGGCAAGCCGCGCATTTTCGACCTCGAGCGCGCGGACGTGAAAGGCGCGGCGGACGATCAGGCCCAGTTCGTCGATGTCGATCGGTTTCTGATAAAAATCCCAAGCCCCGCTTGCGATAGCGGCAAGGGCGCTGGAGCGCTCGCCATGCCCCGAAACGACGATCACCTTGGTATCGGGCTTCAGCTCGAGGATCGCCTGCAGGATGCGGAAGCCCTCGCGCGTTCCGTCGGGATCGGGCGGAAGGCCGAGGTCGAGCGTGACCACCGAAGGTTCTTCCGCGCGCAGCAGGTCGATCGCGCTGTCGTGGTCGCCCGCGACCAGCACCTCATAATCTTCATAGGCCCATTTGAGCTGCGTCTGCAGCCCCGGATCGTCCTCGACGACCAGCAGTTTCGGGCGGGGCGCGCCGGTGTCGCTCATTGATTTACTGCTTTCCTGTCGTCCTGATCGTCATTCACCGCGTCGCGCCCGTCGGCGAGCGGCAGCCACAGCGAAAAATCGCTGCCCTTGCCCGGCTCGCTCGTCACCTCGATCCGCCCGCCCATCGCCTGCGCCAGCCCCATCGCCTCGAACGCCCCCAGCCCGAAGCCGCCATCCTTGGTCGACACAAAGGGTTTGAACAGTTCGTCGCGGATGAAGGCGCGCGTCATGCCGCTGCCCTGGTCGATGACATCGATCCGCACCCGGCCCTGTTCGGCGACTGCGATCAGTTGCACTGGCGTATCGGACGGCGAGGCGTCGATGGCATTGGTGACGAGATGCTGGACGATCTGCCGGATCGACGCCGCATCGCCCCACGCCGTCAGCCCCGCCTGACACCCGACGAACAGCGCGCGGCGCGCGCGCACTTCGGCTGCGACGTCGTTTAGCACCGGCTCGATCAGGACGCGTCCGCGCTCGCCCGCGGGTCCGCGGCCGCGCGGCGACAGTCGTTCGAGCAGATCGGACAGGCGCCCCGCCGAAATGCGCAGCGTCTCGATCATGTCGGCACGAAACTCCGGCTTGTCGGCATGGCGCTCGGCATTGCGCGCGAGCAGCGACAATTGGCTCGCCAGATTCTTGATGTCGTGCATGATGAAGGCGAAGCGGCGGTTGAATTCGTCGAAGCGCTTGGCTTCCGACAGCGCCTGCTGCCCCTGCGCTTCGGCCAGATAGCTCGCCGCCTGCTGGCCCGCGATGCGCAGCACGTCGAGATCCTCCCAGTCGAGCGCGCGCGACACCGGCGGGCGGTGGAGCACCACGACCGCAATCATTCGCTGGAAATGCAGCACGGGCACCACCACCCACGCCCGCGGGTCGGAGAGCAGCCAGTCGGGAAACGCCAGATCCTCAGCCCCCTGCCGCTTGCCCGCGCGTTCGGCGTCGAGATCGACGATGTGCCGCGTTTCCTGAAGCATATAGGCCGATCGCGGCGACAGCGACGCATCGCCCTGCCCCTCGCCCTCGCCCGCGTCGGTCCAGCGCCACCGGTCGGCGGCCCGAAAGCCGCCCTGCCCGTCGGGTACCAGCAGCAGCGCGCCAGGACTGCCGGTCAGTTCGGCGAGCGCCTTGGCGACACGGCGGTGGAGATCGCCCCCATCCTCGCCCCCCTCCACGCCATCGCCCGCGCGTTCACCGAACTGGCCCAGCGTCGCGGTGAAGCGCAGCCATTCGGCGCGGTAATCATAGCGGTGCTCGAAGAAGTGCTTGGAGATCATCACCGACAGCCAGGCACGCGTCGGCGCCGACAGCAGCAGCAGCCCGCCGATACCCAGCGCCGCGATCAGGAAGATCCCCTGCGCCGCCTCTCCATAATCGCCGCCGATCAGCCGCGTGACCGCCCCGACGACGCCGATCAGCACCAGATAGGCGGCCGCCGCAAGCAGCAGCATCCCCCGTGCCGCGACGCTGCGCGACAGGCGGATACGCTCGCGCCCGACGTCCATCGCGGCGAGCACGAACAGCGGCAGGATCAACAGCGCGACCGCGGGAAGCAGCGCGATCAGCGTCGTCGCGCGGGTGCCGGTCAGCGCCCCGATGAACTGGATATTGAGCTCATAGGTCCACAGCATCGCGAAGCCGCCGGCGATTGCCAGCACCGGGGTGCGGATCGCGGCGCTCGCGCGGCGCACGCCGCCATCGACGACGATCAACCCGCCCGTCGCGACGATCATCACCGAAATCGCAAGCGTCGGCGCCGCCCAGGATTCAGCCGCATCGCCGCCCTGCCAGATCGACAGCGCGCCGATACCGAACATCAGGAAACAGATGGTCAGCAGCAGTCGCTGAACCAGCCGCAACGGCCGCCCCATCGGCGCCGCCGCACTCCAGAAACTGGCGCCGAGCCATAGCAGGATCGCCGCATCGCGCAGCGGTTGCACGACGAGCGCGGCCGCACTGTCCGGCCCCGCGAGCCACAAGGCGCCGCACCACACGGCCATCGCCGCCGCCGCCGCAATCGTGGCGCGCGGTGCGGTGAGCAAGGCCGCCATGCGCGCGCGCGGCCGCACGAGCAGCCAGATCGCGGCGCCCGAAAAGCCCAAGGTTCCAAGCCCGGCGAACAAATGCGTAAGGCCGGCGAGAAGCGTCATCGTCAGCGCGCGCCCTCCGGCCACAGCACGACGCGCACCGTCTGGAGCAGGATCAGAAGATCGAGGAAGGGCGAATAATTCTTTGCATAATAAAGATCATATTCCAGCTTCACCCGCGCATCCTCGACCGACGCGCCATAGGGATAGTTGATCTGCGCCCAGCCGGTCAGGCCGGGCTTCACCATATGGCGTTCGGCATAATAGGGCAGCTGGCGTTCGAGTTCGTCGACGAAGCTCGGCCGTTCGGGGCGCGGGCCAACGAAGCTCATCTCGCCTTTCAGCACGCACCAGAGCTGCGGCAGTTCGTCGATGCGCAGCTTGCGGATGATGTGGCCGACGCGCGTGATGCGGGGGTCGTTTTCCGCCGCCCACACCGCCTTGCCCGCCGCTTCGGCATCGGTGCGCATCGAACGGATCTTCAAGATATTATAAGGTTCGCCGAACAAACCGACGCGCGGCTGGCGATAGAGGACCGGCCCCTTGCTATCGAGTTTCACGGCAAGCGCCGCGATCAGCGCGAGCGGCAGGCCGATCACCAGCACGATCAGGCTGGCAACGATATCGAACAGCCGTTTGCCGACCTTGGAGATGCGTTGCCCCGCCGAAAAACCGTCGGAAAAGATCAGAACGCTGGGGTTTGTCGTCGCCAGATCGACGCGGCCCGTTTCGCGTTCGATGAAGCTGGCGATGTCGTTGACATGCACGCCGGTGGTCTTGACGCGCAGCAGATCGGCGAGCGGCAGCGCATTGCGCCGCTCCTCCATCGCGAGCACGACCTCGCCCGCGCGCAGCGCAACGACATGGTCGGACAGGTTGGCGATCGCTTCGCGTGGGACCGCCTCGGCAATCGTGCGCTCGTTCCCGGTCATCGCAACGAAGCCGACGACGTCGATGCCGCTTCCCGGCGCCTCGGCCAGCGCGCGCAGCCGCGCCGCGCGCGCGCCGGCGCCCAGCACGAGGATGCGCCGCTTGAACGCATCGGCGCCCGCACTTTGCGTCAGTGCCAGCCGGATGAGAAACAGCGCCGCGATCGCCAATCCCATCGCGTAAAAGCTGTTGACGCGCCACAGCGTCGCGGTCGGCAGAAGAAAGCCGACCACCGAAAGGAAAATGACGCCCAGCGACACCGCGGCGAGCAGGCGCGCCGTCGCGAATTTCATCGATCGCAGCGCTTCGGCGCCATACATGCCGGTCGCCATCATCGCGAGCGAATTGGCGACGGCAAAGGTGGTGAGCGGCAACCAGCGATCGCTGAAGTCACCGGCATCGAAGCCGGCGATATGCGCATAAAGCGCCCACGCCGCATTGGCAGACGCAAACAGCGCCGCAAATTCCAGCAGCGCGAGCCAGACGACCGCGTGCGGGACATAATGTTTGAACAAACGGAACATGTTGCGCCTGGCCCTTTCGGGCTGACATCCTAAGGTCGAGGCGTGAAGTGTCGGTTAATTTTACACTCGCGCCGGACCCTATTCGGGGATGACCGCGCGACCGACAGAGGATAGAGCCAGGGGATGAGTACCGAAATTCAACCGATCATCCTGTGCGGCGGCGCGGGTACCCGTCTCTGGCCCGAATCGCGCGGTGATCGCGCCAAGCAATTCCTGCCGCTGACCGGCTCCGAAAGCCTGCTCCGGCAGACCGTCGCCCGCACCCCAGCCGGGGCGCATTTCACGCCGCCCGTGATCCTGTGCGGGACAGGCCATGTCGCGACCGTGCGCGACCAGATGGGCGATCATGAGGCCGCGCTGCTCGTCGAACCGATGCCGCGCAACACCGCCGCCGCCATCGCGCTTGCGGTGGCGCGCGCCGACGCCGACAGCTTGCTGCTCGTCATGCCCAGCGACCATATCATCGCCGACGTTTCCGCCTTCCACGCCGCCATCGCCAAGGGCGCGCATCTGGCGCAGCAGGACTGGCTCGTCACCTTCGGCATCGCCCCCGACCGCCCCGAAACCGGCTTCGGCTATATCGCCAGCGGCGCCGCGCTCGGCGACGATGGTTTCGCGGTCGCCCGCTTCGTGGAAAAGCCGCCCCTGGCCGAGGCCGAACATATGCTGGCTGCAGGCGGTTATAGCTGGAACGCGGGCATTTTCCTGTTTCGCGCTGGCCGCATGCGCGATGCGATGCTCACCCATTGCCGCGCGATCTTCGAAGCCGCCGACCGCGCCGTCGCCGCGGGCCGATATGACGGCGACGCGCTCTATGCCGACGCCGACGCCTTTGCCGCCGCGCCCTCCGATTCGATCGACTATGCGGTGATGGAAAAGGACGACCTCGTCGCCGTCGTTCCCGTGGCGATGGGCTGGTCGGATCTCGGAAGTTGGCAGGCCGTCCACGCTCTGGCTGGCGGCAAGGATGCCGACGGCAATGCGGTCAGCGGCGACGCGTTCCTGCACGACAGTCACGGCAATCTTGTCCGTGCCGGCGGCAAGCGCGTGTCGCTCGTCGGGATGGAAGGCGTCGCGGTCATCGTCGACGGCGACGACATTCTCGTCATGCCGCTCGACCGCTCGCAGGACGTCCGTGCCGCGGCCAAGGCACGCGGTTAGGGCGCGAGGCGCGCGCCATTCTCCTCCGCGGGCAGGATATCGACCTGCGCTGCCAATATCCGCTGGCGCATCGCGTCCCAGTCGGCGAAGCGCCAGAAGGTCGGGCTGTCGCGTCCGACAATACGCGGATTATCTGCCGATGGCCCGATGGCGCGGTCGTGGAACGCGATCTCGGTCAGCGTCTCGCAGTCGAAGAAGATGCGCACCATGACATCCTCAGCATAGTCGCCCGCGCTGCCCGTCACGACGCCCAGTTCGCCGCACGACAGCCGCACCAGCGTCCCGACCGGATAAATGCCCAGGCTGTCGGCGAATTGTTCGAGCAGACGGCTATCGAAATGCCCGTGCCATTGCTGCATTTCGGTCAGCGCCTCGCACGGCGTCCACGGATCCTTGTAGGGACGCTCCGACGTCACCGCGTCATAGACGTCGCAGATGGCACCCATCCGCGCGAACAGCGACAATGCCTCGCCCGACAGGCCATCGGGATAGCCGGCGCCATCGACCTTCTCATGGTGCCGCAGGCAGACTTCGAGCGCCGCCTCGGGAACATCCTTCGAATTGGCGAGCAATTGGTGGCCAGCCGCCGGATGCCCGCGCACCGAATCGCGCTCAAGATCCGACAGCGCCCCCGACTTGGTCAAAATGTCGTCCGAAATCGCAATCTTGCCGACATCGTGAAGCAGTCCGGCGACGCCCAGATCCTGCACGACGCGCTCATCGAGTTCCAGATGCCGCGCGAAATTCATCATCAGCGCGCACACCGCCACCGAATGGAGATAGGTATATTGGTCCTTTTCCTTCAGGCGGACGAGATTGATCAGCGCCTTGGGATCGCGTTCGATCGACGCGCCGATCGATTTGGCGAGCGGCACCATCCGCCGGGCCTCGACCGCGCGGCCCAGCCGAGCCGTCTCGAACATTTCGCTGACCGCTTCGCGCGACCGTTCGATGGCGCGGCGCGCGCGGCGACATTCGGCGGCATAGCCCTTGCGCTGGCGCGGTTCGTCGCGCGGCGGCGGAGGCGGGGGCACCATGGGCTCGGGCCAGGCGATCGGCCGTGCCGCGGCGCGCGATGGCTGGGGACGCGCAGGAAGTTTCGCCGCGACCGACTCGGGCCACGGCGCGTCTGTCGCTTCATCGATGTCGCTGCGGCTCTTGTCGATGATCAGCGCGTCGATTGCGGAGGCGCGGATACGCAGCAATTGTTCCATCGTTTCGACGCGAAAATGCCGACGCCAAAATGGGTGATCGAACCACGAGCCTTCAAAGCCGTGGACGAACATCCCGATCTGAGCCTCTTCGGGCTTTATCCGAACCAACATAACGCGCGGTCCCAACAGGTCCTTGGCATCCCCCCGATGCCAACCTCCGGCGCTACATAGACTTTCTTAAAAGCGGGTATATGCGCTGCCCCGTTTTGGGACGGAAACTCAATCGCCCGCAAAATCGAAGGCGCTCACGCCGCGTTCGCCATCGCGAAAGCGCAGCGGGCGACCGATCGGCGGCGCCGATCGCTGGACGCAGCCGGTCCGCGTGCAGCGACGACAACCAAGGCCGATCGGCGTCGCGGCGCTGCGCATCAGGTCCAGACCGCGCGCGGCGATCAGCGGCGCCGCAACCTTGGCATCGACGCCGACGCACACCGCGAACCGCGCCGGCGTCCCGCCCCCCGTCGCGCCGGGCGCCGCCACGTTGCGGCTCTGCGTGAACCAGCGCGATCCGTCTTCCAGTTCGACGAGATCGGCGACCACTTCGCCGGGGCGCGCGAACGCTTCGTGGACGCCCCACAAGGGACAGCGCGCATCGCCGTCGACGAGCGGCGACTGGCTCGCGCCGGCATAGCGCTTGCTCCCCTGCCCCGCGCGGTCGATGCGCAGCATGAAGAAGGGCAGCCCGCGCGCACCCACGCGCTGCAGCGTCGTCAACCGATGCGCCACCTGCTCGAAGCTCGCCCCGAAGCGGCGCTGCAGCAACAGCAGATCGTAACCCGTCGCATCACAGGCGCGCAGGAAGCGGCCATAGGGCATCATCAGCGCGCTCGCGAAATATTGGATCAGGTGCCGCTCGAACAGCCGCGCCGCTGCCGCTTCGGCAAATTCCGCGCCGGCAATCAGCGCATCGATCTCGTCCTTCGCCTCGATCTGCGCCAGCGTCGCCGCCGCCTGAAAGGTCCGGCTTGCCGGGCGCAGCAGTTCGTTCAGCATCAATTGCCGCGCATGCCAGTCGAGCCAGCGGAGCCGGTCGGGCATGACATCGGCGGGCAGGATGCGGATGCCGAGCTGGTGGCGCGTACGCAGCCGCTCCGAAATCGTGCCGTAAAGGTCACCGCCCGCAAGGCGCAATTCATCGGCCAGTTCCTCGGCGCGGGCGTCGAGGTCGGGGAAATGGTTGCGCCATTTCTCGATGGCGCGGCGCACCGCGGCCACTTCGGGGGCATCGCCCTCCACGTCCGCGCGCCCCTCTGGCGCCGCGTCGAACAGCCGTGCAAAGGCCGCGGCGGTCGTGGGCGCAGTCTGCAGCCATTCATCGACCTCCTGCGCGCCGATGCCGAGATCGGCGAAACGCGGATCGGCAAGCCGCCGCCGCAGGCCTGCAAGCCCGCCGAGCACGTCCTCGGCGCCCAATTTTGCGGCATCGAAGCCGAAACGCTCGGCCAGGCGCACGATCACCGTCGCCGACAACGGCCGCTGACCATGCTCGATCAGGTTGAGATAGCTCGGCGAAATATCGAGCGCCTCGGCCATCGCCGCCTGCGTCATCGCCGCTTCGCGCCGGACCTTGCGCACCGCCGGCCCCGCAAACACCCGCCGCTCCGCCATAATTGTAACTTTCTTTACTGATTTACATGCTGATTTACACCTGATGGCCATATTTCACAAATATTATTGACAAAGATTTTCACTTTCGGCGGCACTTTCGCCACCATCCACCCATCACCTCTCACAAGGATATGACGATGGGTTATCAGGAAGACATGGCACAGGCTGGCCGCCTCATCCGCGACTATGATGGCACCTGGGACGGCATCAGCGGCGAGAGCGTCGCGCGCATGCGCGCCCAGAACAAGTTCCGCACCGGCCTCGACATCGCCCGCTACACCGCGCGGATCATGCGCGCCGATATGGCCGCCTATGACGCCGATCCCGCCAACTACACCCAGTCGCTCGGCTGCTGGCACGGCTTCATCGCGCAGCAGAAGATGATCTCGGTCAAGAAGCATTTCGGCACCACCAAGGGCCGCTACATCTATCTGTCGGGCTGGATGATTGCGGCGCTGCGCAGCGAATTCGGTCCGCTGCCCGACCAGTCGATGCACGAAAAGACCAGCGTCCCGGCGCTGATCGAGGAAATCTACACCTTCCTGCGTCAGGCCGACGCCCGCGAACTCGGCATGCTGTTCCGCGATCTCGACGCCGCGCGCGCCGAGGGCGACGAACTCAAGGCCAAGCAGGTTCAGGCCGCAATCGACAATTATGAAACGCATGTCGTGCCGATCATTGCCGACATCGACGCGGGCTTCGGCAATGCCGAGGCGACCTACCTGCTCGCCAAGAAGATGATCGAAGCCGGCGCCTGCGCGCTGCAGATCGAAAATCAGGTTTCGGACGAAAAGCAGTGCGGTCACCAGGACGGCAAGGTCACCGTGCCGCACGAAGACTTTATCGCGAAGATCCGCGCCTGCCGCTACGCCTTCATGGAACTCGGCGTCGAGGATGGGATCATCGTGACGCGCACCGACAGCCTCGGCGCGGGCCTGACCAAGCAGATCGCCTTCTCGAAGGAACCCGGCGACCTTGGCGACCGGTATAACAGCTTCCTCGACTGCGAAGAGGTCGAAGGCGCGGGCAACCCCGGCGACGTCCTGATCAACCGCGACGGCAAGCTGATGCGCCCGAAGCGCCTGCCCTCGAACCTTTATCAGTTCCGCCCCGGAACTGGCGAGGATCGCTGCGTTATGGACTGCATCGCCAGCCTTCAGAACGGCGCCGACCTGCTGTGGATCGAAACCGAAAAGCCGCACATCGAACAGATCGCCGGCATGGTCGATCGCATCCGCGAAGTCGTCCCCAATGCGAAACTCGCCTATAATAATTCGCCGAGCTTCAACTGGACGCTCAACTTCCGCCAGCAGGTGTTCGACAGCTGGCAGGCCGAAGGCAAGGACGTCAGCGCCTATGATCGCGCCAAGCTGATGAGCGCCGATTATGACGAGACGGAGCTGTCGATCGAAGCCGACAACCGCATCCGCACCTTCCAGCGCGACGCGGCGAAGCGGGCGGGCATCTTCCACCACCTCATCACGCTGCCGACCTATCACACTGCGGCGCTCAGCACCGACAATCTCGCCAAGGAATATTTCGGCGACGAAGCGATGCTCGGCTACGTCAAGGGCGTCCAGCGCAAGGAAATCCGCCAGGGCATCGCCTGCGTGAAGCATCAGAACATGTCGGGCAGCGACATCGGCGACGACCACAAGGAATATTTCGCCGGCGAAGCGGCTCTGAAGGCCGCGGGCAAGGACAATACGATGAACCAGTTCGCCGCCTGACCCAGTTTGGCGCGGGGGTTTTCGTTGCCCCCCGCGCCTTCCGAGCTTTCCTGGGGAGGAAAGCCTGCCCGCCGGACGTCGATCGATGTCCGGCGGGCATTTTTGTCTGGATACGGTGACTTACCCCATTGGCCTTGTATCCCGCCGATTTGCGTGCATTATGGGGGAAATAGAAAAATCCCTCTCCCCACAAACGGCATCTCCCCATGAACGATACCCGACTGAAACTGATGGAAGCCATCGCGCGCAAGCGAACCGTGACTGCGCGCTACAATGGCAATGTGATGCGCCTCGCGCCGCATCTGATGTTCGAACGCCACGGCGCGCTGTTCGTCAGCGCGCTCAACCTCGACAAGAATTGGCGTTCCGACGACGAGCGCCGGCTCGGCCATTTCAAGCTCGATGGACTGGCGCAGACCGAGCTGGTCGACGAAGGCTTCGACCCGCTCCCGGCCTTTGAGCCCGTGGCGCCGAAGGACGAAGACACGCTCGTCCTGTCGATCTAATCCGGTCCGCTGGCCGCTCCGGCATTTTCTGCTGGAGTTCCCATGCAGGCTGCAGTTCGGGCCGCCTCCACCCTGTCGGGAGGTAAAGACGGCCCGCACGCTTCCTATGTGGATGCCGATGCGTCGCCGTCCTTCGTCTTAACGAGCGACCAGAGCACGCCGCCGGCGATCAACGCGACCGTGACGCCCAGGCTGATCAGCGGCGGGAATTTGGCCCCGCCGAGCAGGAAGTCGGCGACGAAGATCTTCGACCCGATGAAGACGAGCACCAGCGCCAGCGCATATTTCAGATAGTGGAAACGGTGCACCATCGCGGCGAGCGCGAAATAGAGCGCGCGAAGACCGAGGATCGCCATGATGTTCGACGTATAGACGATGAAGGTGTCGGTCGTGATCGCGAAGATCGCCGGCACACTATCGAACGCGAACACGAGGTCGGCCAGATTGATGACCACCAGCGCCAGGAACAACGGCGTCGCGGCGAGCGCGAGCTTGCCGCTCTTCTTGTCGATCGTGCGGACGAAGAATTTTTCGCCGTGCAGGTCGGGCGTGATCGGAATGTGCCGTGACAGCCAGCGGACGACCGGATTGCCCGCAACGTCCATCGGCTTGTCGCTCGCGAACAGCATCTTGACGCCGGTGAAGACCAGAAAGGCGGCGAAGACATAGAGCAGCCATTCATATTCGGTAACCAGCGCCGCGCCGCCCGCGATCATGATCCCGCGCAGCACGATCACCGCGACGATGCCCCACAGCAGCGCGCGATACTGATAGCGCGCGGGGATGGCAAAAGTCGCGAAGATCAGCGAGATAACGAAGATATTGTCGATCGACAGCGCCTTCTCGATGAAGAAGCCCGTATAATATTGCAGGCCGGCCTCGCCGCCCTTCTCCGCCCAGATCCAGGCGCCGAAGGCCAGCGCGATGCCGATATAGAGCGCCGAGAGCTTCAGGCTCTCGCCGATCCCCATCTCCTTGTTCTCCTTGTGCAGGATGCCAAGGTCGAATGCGGTCAGCGCGACGACAAGGACGATGAAGGCGGCCCAGAACCAGACCGGCGTGCCGAGCCAGTCGGAAAACAGAAATTCCATATGCGTCCGTCCCAAAAGAAGGGACGCGCCGCTCGCAAGCGACGCGCCCATATCATGGATTATCGATGGTTAGCGGCCGAAGGCCGGGCGCCGCGCGAGCATGGCAAGGCGATCCTTGACCGCCAGCTTCAGCTTCTTCAGCCGCAACAGGCGAAACGGATCGCCGCCACGCCGTCCGCGCTCGCGACGCACGGCGTCGTCGAGCTTGCGGTGCAGCACGGTCAATCGATAAATGTGGGTATTCATGGACATAAGGCGCCTCCTGATTGAGATTGCTCAAAACAGGTGACGCCGATGCCGGGCCCTTTGGTAGGGGGGAGGATGGGCCGCCAAGGCATCGGTGTCACCCGATGCGGTCCGACATCACGTGGCGGGAAATATCCCGCCGACGCCAGAGGGGCCCGGCCCGCACTTTTCAAATGTAGGATAGCGCCCCGCCGCTTGCAAGTCCTCCCGGGGACATTTGGGAGAACGCCTGCCGGCGACGGGACGCTACGCGTCGATCACTCGACGCGATTGAAATGCGTGGTTTCCAGCTTCTGGCTATTGTCGCTCGACCAGACGATCGTTTCGGTCATCGATTTCAGATCCTTGGCGACGGTATAGACCCGCGTCGATACCCGGGTGCCTGCCTTTCCCAATGTCATGACCAATGTGTCCGGTGCCGGCTGACGCAGGGCGACGGTGTCGATGAACCCCATATTGCCGGTGATCGGCACGGCGACGCCATCGAGCGCGGCGGTCGATTCCGAATATTTGACCGAGCCGTCGGGCGCGACGATTTCGACGCGCGTTGTCCACTTGCCGTCCTGCGCCGGCCGGAAGCTGATCGTCACTCGCCGGGGCCGTTCTTTTTCGGGCAACTGCGATGCGTCCAGCGACCAGCTTCCGACCAGCGGCAAGGAACGCGATGCCGTATCATGGGCGGCGTTCGATGAACCCGGCTGGTCATCGGACGGGGCGGCCGCAAACATCAACCCGGCGGCGGCCAGGGATATTGCAAAGAGCATGGCGATCAATCCTTTCGAACCGCGAACCCCGATGGTTGCGGTGTGCGCCAACGGCTCCACATCGGAGGGCGGTTTCGGAAGATCGATATTTTCGTCACAAGTTTCTTGGAGGTCGAGAAGGCGCGCCAATTCGCGGCTGCTGCCGACCCCCGTCTTGCGGCGGGCGGAGCGCAGGCGCTCATTGATCGAGGTTTCCGAACGCCCCAGGCGCGCCGCGATGGTCTTGACGGTATGCCCGGCGACCAACAGGCGCAAAACCTCCACTTCCCGGTCGGTAAGACGCGCAGACAAGCCGGGAAACGGGTCATTCGCAGACATGGATTTTGCTCACCACAGCGCCACCGACAGGTCCATCCCAATTTATTTGGGAAATGGCGCTAGGGCCAGGCCGATCATGCCTGCGACCGAGCCGCCCGAATCAGGTCAGCGCGTCGGCCCCAATCCGCCGATCACCCCTTCGGCATCAGCTTCATCGCCATCGACGTCAGCGCCTCGGTCGCGGTCGAGATGACCGCGGGCGCGTCGGGCGCCCAGAAGGGCGAGTGAAGGCTGGGCAGGGTCCGCCCTTCCTTCTTCGCCGCATCGAGTTCGGCCTGCGGCACGCCGCCGACCCAGATGATCAGGCTCTTGATGTCCTTGTCATCGCGTGAGAAGCGGCCGAAATCCTCGCCGCCCATGACCGGCGGCATCTTGATGACGCGCTTGTCGCCAAAGCGCGTCGTCAGGAACGCCGCCATATCCTCGGTAAAATCGGGGGTGTTGAAGGTCGAGGGCGTGAATTCGTCCTTTTCGACGCTGACCACCGGCAATTTGTCGTCGGGGAGGCCTGCGGCGATCGCTTCGCCCTTGGCCACGCGCGCAATGCCGTCGAGCAGATGGTTGCGCACCTCGTCGGTATAGCTGCGAACCGTCAACTGCAGTCGCGCCTCGTCGGGGATGATATTATGCTTCGCGCCGGCATGGAAACTGCCGACGGTGACGACGGCGCTGTCGAGCGGGCTGATTTCACGCGACACGAGCGTTTGCAGCGCGGTGACGATCCGGCTCGCCAGCACGATCGGATCCTTGGTTGCCTGCGGATAGGCGCCATGACCGCCGACGCCCTTTACCAATATGTCGACGCTATCGACATTGGCGAGCGCATAGCCCGGCGTGTAGCCGATCGCTCCGGCCGGAAACTGCGCTGCGTCGTGGAAGGCGAGCGCATATTCCGGCTTCGGAAAGCGGGTATAGAGCCCATCCTCGAGCATCATCCGCGCGCCCGCGCCGCGCTCCTCGGCGGGTTGGCCGATCATCACCAGCGTTCCCGACCATTTATCCTTGTTCGCCGCCATCAGCCGCGCGGTGCCGATCCACGACGTCATGTGCGTATCGTGGCCGCACGCATGCATCACGCCGGTTTCGACGCCTTCCTTGGTGGTCACGCGAACCTTTGACGCACCGGGCAGGCCCGTCTGTTCGGTCACCGGCAATCCGTCCATGTCCGCGCGCACCAGCACCACCGGACCGGGGCCGTTCTTCATCACGGCGACGACGCCGGTTCCGCCAACCTTTTCGGTGACATCGAAGCCGAGCTTGCGCGCTTCGGTGGCGAGAATACCGGCCGAGCGCACCTCCATGAAGCTGAGTTCGGGGTTGGCGTGCAGATCCTTGTAGATCGCCATCAACGAGGGCATCTGCTGCTGCACCTGATCGCCCAGCGATTGCGCCGCCGCCGGCATCGTCAGCGCCAGTGCCGCAACGCCCGTCCACAAAATCCGCATAAATCCCCCTTTGTCCGTCAATCTCGTCCGTCAAATTTTTCCGTCAGTTTGCGGGAACCAGCTCGATCACGTCGAGCAAGGATTCATAGGCCGGCGCCGGCAGCACCAGCCGCCAGCGATTGTCGCCAATCCGTTCGAGCAGCCCCGCCATATCGCGCATGCGGTCGGTACCATAATCGATGGCCAGCCGTTCGTCGCCAAGCTGCAACGTGCCCAGAAAGACCTGCCGGTTCAGGCTGTCGGGAAAGATCAGGCCCACGGGACGCTGCGATCCGGTCAGCTTGACGAAGCTCGCGATGCCCTGCTCGTCGGCGATGCGGCACCGGAACCGGTCATAAGCGATATAGGCGAGCGTGCTGCGCCCCTGCGTACCGAGCTTGATCGTCCGGCACCGGTAATCGCCGGCGGGAATGTGCGGATTGGGCAGCGCCGCCATCGGCTCGAGCAAAACGCCCTCGCGCTCGATTTCGGCGCCGTAGCCTTTCGCGCGCGCATCGGTCAGCGCCGCCTGCCAGCTCTTGTACCAGCTGCGTATGCGTTCCTTGTCCTGATCGGTCGCCGTCGCGCGCCACGTTCCTGCGGACGCAAGGGCGTCGGCCGCCGAAGGCGGCACGGCGGGCACGGTCTGGCAGGCGCCAAGGGTCAACCCCAGCGCCAGGGTAGAAACAAGCGTAGTGCGACCCCGCATTCTCCGTCTCTCCTGATCGGCTTTGGTTAACCCTTAGGAGGCGACGGACGAATGCTCAAGGGCGGGACGCGCGCAAGCGCCCTCAGGCGGCGGTCCAGCCGCCATCGACGCTCAGATTGGCGCCAGTGATGTTCGCGGCCTCGTCGCGGGTCAGGAAGGCGGCGATCGCGGCCACTTGCTCGACCGTCACGAACTGCTTGGTCGGCTGACCAGCGAGCAGCACGTCGTTGATGACCTGCTCGCGCGTCATATGCCGCGCCTTCATCGTATCGGGGATCTGGTTTTCGACGAGCGGCGTCCAGACATAGCCGGGGCTGATGCAATTGACCGTGATGCCCGCATCGGCAACTTCCAGTGCAACCGTCTTGGTCAGGCCAGCCAGACCATGTTTCGCGGTGACATAGGCCGATTTGAACGGCGAGGCGACGAGCGAGTGCGCCGATGCGGTCCCGATGATCCGCCCCCATCCCTTCTTGCGCATCCCCGGAACCGCATGGCGGATCGTGTGGAAAGCCGCGGTCAGGTTGAGCGCGATGATCATGTCCCATTTTTCGACCGGGAAATCCTCGACCGGCGCGACATATTGCATGCCCGCATTGTTCACGAGGATGTCGACGCCGCCCATGTCCTTGTCGGCGCGCTTGAACATCGCCTCGATCTCGTCGGGCTTGGTCAGGTCGGCACCATCATAGGCGGCCTTGCCGCTGTTCAGCACCTGCAGCGCCGCGCGTTCGGCTTCGATCGCCGCCGCTTCGCCGAAGCCGTTGATGATGATGTTCGCGCCCTCGGCGGCGAGCGCCTTGGCAATGCCGAGGCCGATGCCCGACGTCGATCCAGTGACGAGAGCCGTCTTGCCTTGCAGTCGCATAAATAATCCTTTCTTCGGGGGGAGATAATGATGGCGGTCAGCCGGCCTTGGGCCGCAGCAGGTCGGCCTGCACCGCGAAACTGTCCGATCGCCCTTCGGCGATGCTTTCGGCAAGAAGATGCCCGTCCTTCATCGCCGCTTCGACCGCGGCGCGGCCGAGCGCCCAATTGGCCTCCATCGTCGAGCGCGAGAATTCGAAATCGCGCGCACCGGTTTGCCAGGCGGGCGGTTGATGAATGAGCTGCACGACGTTCAGCGCCTTGCAATCGACCATCTTCTGGACCGCCTTGACCTCGGGCAGATCGCGCGCCTCGGGCGGCAGCTTCGCCAGCATCCGATCGATCAACGCATGCTCCTTGCGCCGCCGTACCAGACCGTCGGAAATGCGCCGCGTACGGCTCGAATAGCGGATATCCTTTTCGCGCGACCAGGCCTCTTCCAGATCGTGCGGACGATCGCCGCGCGCCGGGAAAAGATCGACCTGAAAGACGAGCATATCCTCGTGCGCCGCCTCGACCACATGCTCGAGCGGCGTGTTCGACACCAGCCCGCCATCCCAATACCAATGCCCGTCGATTTCGATCGGCGGCAGTCCCGGCGGCAAGGCGCCCGACGCCATGATATGCCGCGCGTCGATCCGGTCGGTGCGGGTATCGAAATAGCGGAAATTGCCCGTCTCGACCGCGACCGCGCCGACCGAAAGCCGGACATTGCCCGTGTTGAGCCGATCCCAGTCGATCAGCCGGTCGAGCGTCGCGATCAGCGGCGTCGTGTCATAATAGCTGACCGCGGCAGGCGTTTGCCGTTCGGCGAAAAGCGGCGGCGGGATGCGCGGAACGAAAAATCCCGGCACCCCGAAACTCGCGACCTGCGCGGCAGCGCCCAGATGCACCCACTCACGCACCGCATCATTGTCGACCACCGGTAGCGAGGGCAGCGCCGACGACACGCCCTCCCAAAAGGCGCGCATCTTTCCGACCGCCTCGTCGCGCGGATTGCCCGCGATGATGGCGGCGTTGATCGCCCCGATCGAAATGCCCGCGACCCAATCGAGTTCGATCCCCAGATCGATCAGCGCTTCGTAAACGCCCGCCTGAAAGGCGCCAAGCGCACCGCCCCCCTGCAGGACAAGCACCACAAGGTCGGGAAGCGGCAGGGCGGCTCGGGCAGCGCGGCGAGGCATGGACTCGGAAACGATCCTCTTCTGGGTCGGCACCCGCGTCTTTTGTGCGCCGCAACAGCGAACAATGCAAGGGTGCTGTGCAGCGCGAATCCCCTTCCAATTGCGGGGTGCTGCTGCCACAACCGTTTTACGACAAGGCTTTGACGGCGGAGACAGGCATGCGCCTCGACGATTATGATCCCGGCGACGACATTCGCGATCTCGGTCGCGGCGGAGGCGGATTCGGCGGCGGGGGCGGCGGCATGGGCGGATTGCTCGTCGGCCTGCTGCCGATGCTGCTCGGACGCAAGATGGGCTGCGGGACCATCCTGCTGCTCGGCGTGCTCGCCTTCGTCTTTCTCGGTCCCGGCGCCAGCCTGCTCAGCACCGGGGGCGGAAGCGCCGACCCGATGGCACAAAGCCGCGGCGCACCGCAGGGGGTTGCCTGCGACACGGCGGCGGAGAAATTCGCCTGCAACGTCTTCGGCTCGACGCATCAGGTCTGGGGTCAGCTCGTCGACGGCTATCGCAAGCCGACGCTCAATTTCTTCACCGACGAAAACCGGTCGGGCTGCGGCGCGGCGCAGGCGGCGATGGGGCCCTTCTACTGCCCCGCCGATCAGGGCGTCTATCTCGACACCAACTTCTTCAACGAACTGGCCAGCCGTTTCGGCGCCGCCGGCGATGCGGCGCAGGCCTATGTCGTCGCGCACGAGGTCGGTCACCACATCCAGACGCTGACCGGCATTTCGGACAAGGTTCGCCAGATGCAGGCGCGATCGTCGCAGGCCGAGGGCAATGCACTGCAGGTTCGCATGGAGCTGCAGGCCGACTGCTACGCCGGCGTTTGGGCCAATCGCGCGCGGACGAAGGACGGTCAGCCGGTGATGGAACCCGGCGATATGGAAGAAGCGATGCGCGCCGCCAACGCGATCGGCGACGATACGCTGATGCGCTCGGCCGGGCAGCGTCCCGTTCCTGAAAGTTTCACCCACGGCACGAGCGAACAGCGCATGAGCTGGCTGCGCCGCGGCCTGGAAACCGGAGATCCGCGCCAGTGCGACACCTTCAACGCTTCGCGCTGATCGCCGCGCTGGCGGCGGCATCCGCGCCCGCTTCGGCGGCAAGCATCTATGTAAAGGCCGGGCGCCTGATCGACGGGCTGACCGACACCGTTCGCACCGGCCAGTGCATCACCATCGCCGACGAGCATATCGTCGCGGTCGCGCCGTGCGGCAAGGCGCCCGACGGCGCACAGGTCGTCGACTGGTCGGCCTATACCGTGCTGCCCGGGCTGATCGACCTGCACACGCACCTCGCCGATCTGGGGCAGAGCGCCGATCTTGCCGCACCGATGAAGGCCTCGCCCGCCGAAACAGCGCTCGTCGGCGCGCGCAACGCACGCGTGACGCTCGACGCCGGCTTCACCAGCGTGCGCGACGTCGGCACCTATCGCGGGCTGACCGATGTCGCACTCCGCAATGCGATCGACCGCGGCGATATACCGGGGCCGCGCATGTGGGTCGCGGGCGCCTATATCACCATCCCCGGCGGCGGCGGCGAACTCAACGGCGTGGTCCCCAATGACCAGCTCCCGCCCGATATGCGGCTGGGGGTCGCCGCGACGCTCGAAGAGGCGGCGGCCAAGACCGCCTTTCTGCTCGATCATGGCGCCGATTTCATCAAGACGATTGCGACCGGGGCGGTGCTGGCGATCGGCACCGAACCCGGTGCACCCGAACTCACCGAGGATCAGCTTCGCGCCGTCGTGACGGTCGCCCACGCACGCGGCAAACGCGTCACGGCTCACGCGCATGGCGCCGAAGGGATCAAAAATGCGATCCGTGCCGGGGTCGACAGCATCGAGCATGCAAGCCTCGCCGACGAAGAAGCGCTGCAAATGGCGAAGGCGCACGGCACCTGGCTCGCGATGGACATCTACAACGGCGATTACATCAACGACATCGGGACGAAAGAGGGTTGGCCCGAGGAATATTTGCGCAAGAATCGCGAAACCACCGACACGCAGCGCGCGGCGTTCAAGCGGGCCGTCGAGCTGGGGATCAAGATCGGCTTCGCGACCGACGCGGGGGTCTATCCGCACGGGCTCAACGCGCGGCAATTCGCCTATATGGTCCGTTATGGCATGACGCCGATGCAGGCGATCCAGGCCGCGACTGGCCGCGCTTCGGAAGAAATGGGCCGTAGCGATGTCGGCGCGGTGGCACCGGGCCGCTATGGCGACCTGATCGCGGTGAAGGCCGATCCGCTGACCGATATCCGCGTCCTCGAACGGATCGATCATGTGATGAAAGGCGGGACGATCATCCGCTGACGCGGCGCGCGCCGTCGCGGAGCGCCGAGCCCGGTTGTCACGGCGCGGACGCCTCGTTAGGGGCTGCGCAGTGGACAACAGCATCGAAATCGGAATCGACGGCGCGCAGCGGCCCGTTCATGTCAATGTCCAGGAATTGCTGGCGACGCGCCTGTTGGTCCAGGGCAATTCGGGATCGGGCAAATCGCACCTGCTCCGCCGCCTGCTCGAAGAAAGCGCAGGACTCGTCCAACAGATCGTGATCGATCCCGAGGGCGATTTCGTCACCCTCGCCGACCAATATTCGCACATCGTCGTCAACGCAGGCGATTATAGCGAGGCCGAAATCGCGGCGATGGGCGCGCGCATCCGCGAACATCGCGCCTCGGTCGTCCTCAGCCTCGACACGCTGGAGATTGAGGCGCAGATGAGCTGCGTCGCGGTCTTCCTGAACGCCCTGTTCGATGCGCCGCGCGCGCACTGGTTCCCGGCGCTCGTCGTCGTCGACGAAGCCCAGATGTTCGCACCGAGCGCGGCGGGCGAAGTGTCCGACGCGGTTCGGCGCGCCTCGCTGTCGGCGATGACAAATTTGATGTGCCGCGGCCGCAAGCGCGGCCTCGCCGGCGCCATCGCGACGCAGCGGCTCGCAAAGCTCGCCAAGAATGTCGCCGCGGAGGCGAGCAATTTCCTGATGGGGCGCACCTTCCTCGACATCGACATGGCGCGCGCCGCCGACCTGCTCGGCATGGAGCGCCGCCAGGCCGAGCAGATACGCGACCTCGACCGCGGCTGCTTCCTCGGCCTTGGTCCCGCGATCACGCGGCGGCCGGTATCGATCCGCATCGGGTCGACCCGTACCGCCACGCGCGCGGGCACGCACAGCCTGTTGCCGCTGCCAAGCGCCGAACCGGCCGACATGCAGACGATGCTCTTCGCCAATCTCGACGCCCAACCCGCGCCGTCCCCCGCCCCGGCCCCACGCCCGGTCGCGGCGCAGGAGTTGATGGAGCGCTTCGTCGTCCCCGCCGAAGCCGCCACATCGCCCATCGACGACGGCCCGCCGTCGGAGCCGGCACCGGCGATCGATCCCGAACCCGTGGTCATCGCGGCGCTGCGCGACATGCTCGCCGACCCGGCGTGCGGTTTCCATGCCGAATCCTTTCTCTATCAGGATTTTTCGGTGCGCTGCCGGATGCAGAAGCTGCGGCAGGTGCCGCTCGACCTTGCGCAGTTCCGGCGCCGCTTCGCACTCGCCAAGGCGGGGATCTTCGATCCCGCCGAGCCGCAATGGCACGACCTGCTCGACGCGGCGGCGCGCCTGCCCGACGACATGCTCGCGCCCTTCCTGCTGATCGGGCGCGCCGCGATGGAGGGATCGCCCTGCCCCGACGACGATGCGCTCGGCGCGGCTTATGGCACGCGCTCGCCGGGCCGGGTCCGCCGCCTCGTCGAATATATGGAGCGGCAGGGCGCGGTGGTGGTGCGGTCCGATTTCGGCGGACGCCGGTCGATCGGCATCCCGGCGCTGGGGTTGAGCACCGAGGCCGAGTGATCGGCCGCCCGCGCTCTCACGCTTGATGGTTGCGGCGGCGCGGTGCTTCGGCATAAGCGGCGCGAAGCAAAGAGAGGATTGGACCAGCGACGATGCAGCTCAGCCCCTATGACAGCGAGCATTTTCCCGAGATTCGTGAGGGCGTGCGGCGGCTGTGCGCCGAGTTTCCGGGCGAATATTGGCGCGAACTCGACGTAAGGCGCGAATATCCCACCGCATTCGTCAAGGAGCTGACCGACGCGGGCTATCTCTCGGTGCTGATCCCCGAAGAATATGGCGGATCGGGGCTCGGCCTGTCGGCGGCGGCGGCGATCCTCGAGACGATTCAGGCCGAAGGCTGCAACGGCGGCGCCTGCCACGCGCAGATGTACATCATGGGTTCGATCCTGCGCCACGGGTCGGAAGAACAGAAGCAAGCCTATCTGCCCAAAATTGCAACCGGCGAGTTGCGCCTGCAAGCCTTCGGCGTCACCGAGCCGACTAGCGGCACCGACACGACCGCGCTGCGCACCGTCGCGGTGCGCGATGGCGACGATTATGTCGTGAACGGCCAGAAAATCTGGACGAGCCGCGCCGAGCATAGCGACCTGATGCTGCTGCTCGCGCGCACGACGCCGAAAGATCAGGCGGCGAAAAAGACCGACGGCCTTTCGACCTTCATCGTCGACATGAAAAAGGCGCTCGCCGACGGGTCGCTCACCATCCGTCCGATCCGCACGATGATGAATCATGCGACGACCGAGGTCTTCTTCGACAATATGCGCATTCCGGCCGCCAACCTGTTGGGCGAGGAAGGAAAAGGCTTCCGTTACATCCTCTCGGGCATGAACGCCGAACGGACGTTGATCGCCGCCGAATGTGTCGGCGACGCCAAATGGTTCATCCGGAAGTCCGCCGACTATGCGAACGAACGCCATGTTTTCGGCCGCGCGATCGGCCAGAACCAGGGCATCTCCTTCCCGATCGCGCGCGCCTATGCCAATATGCGCGCCGCCGAATTGATGGTTCACGAAGCCGCCCGGCTTTATGAAGCGGGACAGCCCAACGGCGCGGAGGCCAATATGGCAAAGATGCTCGCCGCCGACGCATCGGTCGAAGCCGGCAATGTCTGCATCCAGACCCACGGCGGCTTCGGCTTTGCCGAGGAATATGACGTCGAGCGCAAGTTCCGCGAGACGCGACTCTATCAGGTCGCGCCGATCTCGACCAACCTGATCCTTTCCTTCCTCGCCGAGCATGTCCTCGGCATGCCGCGGTCCTATTGATGGCCGATACCCCGCCCTTCCTTCCGCGCCCGGTGCGCCGGATGGGTCTGGGGGTGGCGGGCGATGCCGACATCGAGCGCATGATCGCGGTCGAAATGCCGGTCTCGATCGAGGTTCAGGGGCTCGCCTATGCCGTGATGATGGCGACGCCCGCCGATCTCGAAGATTTCGGCGTCGGCTTCGCGCTGGCCGAGGGGTTCGTCGATACGGCAGCGCAGATCGACCGGATCGACGCGCAGCCCGTTCCCGGCGGCCATGCGCTGCGGCTCTGGCTTTCCCCCGCTTGCGCTGCGCGCGCGCTCGACCGCGCCCGGACGCGCGTGAGCGAGAGCAGTTGCGGCCTGTGCGGCCTCGAAAATATCGATGCGGTGCTGCGCCCGCTGCCCCCCGTGACCGCGCGCGTCACCGTGCCGCGCGCGGCGATCGCGCGCGCGCTTGCGGCGCTTCCAGAGCGGCAACCGCTCGGGCGTGCGACCGGCGCCGCCCATGCCGCCGCTTTCTGCGACCCCGATGGCGACATTCTGCTCGTTCGTGAAGATGTCGGCCGGCACAATGCGCTCGACAAGCTTGTCGGTGCGCTCGCACGCGGCGCTACCGATCCGGCGGGCGGCTTCATCCTGCTGTCGGCGCGCTGTAGCTACGAACTGGTTGAAAAGACGGTGCGCGCGGGTTGCCCGATGCTCGTCACCATCTCGGCGCCCACCAGCCTGGCCGCCGAGCGCGCCGCGTCGGTAGGGCTGACGCTCGTCTCGCTGGCGCGCGCCGACAATGCCCTCATCATCTGCGACGCGCACGGCATGATCGCATGAGGCTGCTCGGCGCGGTGCTCGCCGGCGGGCAGTCGCGCCGTTTCGGCTCCGACAAGGCGCAGGCGCGCTTGGGCGGCACAACGCTCCTCGATCATGCCGTCGCGGCGCTGAAGCCCCAATGCGACCGGATCGTCATCGTCGGGCGCGAAAACGGGCCCGTCGCCGCGATACTCGACCGGCCGCGGCCCGGCCTCGGCCCGCTCGGCGGCATCGCCGGGGCGCTTGCTTATGCCGCAAACGAAGGCTTCGATGCGGTGCTGACGGTGCCGGTCGACTGCTTGCGGCTGCCCGCGAATATGCGCGATCTGCTCGCCCCGCCGCCGGCTTTTCTCGCCGCGCAGCCGGTTATCGGTCTGTGGCCGGTGCGGGCACTTCTGCTGCTCGACGCGCTCCTCAGCGAAGAGG
The DNA here is from genome assembly GCF_052384365.1 of Sphingopyxis sp. Q841. Lineage (NCBI taxonomy): Bacteria > Pseudomonadati > Pseudomonadota > Alphaproteobacteria > Sphingomonadales > Sphingopyxidaceae > Sphingopyxis > Sphingopyxis sp. Q841. The sequence continues at coordinate 250,307 of NZ_JBQSUM010000002.1, forward strand.
ACGACCGGTCGGTACGCGGCTTCGCCCGCCGCATCGGTGCGCGTGCGGTCGAGAGCGATGTCGATCTGCCGAACATCAACCACCCGTCCGATCTCGATCGTTTCGCTTAGTCGCCGACGACCCGCACCGGGATCGACTTTGCCGCCGGACAGCCGCTGATCGGGTCATAATAGGCGAGCGGCAGCAGCGGGTTGAGTTCGGGATAATAGCCCGCGATGGAACCTGCCGGCATCGGATAGTCGATCGCGGTCAGCCCCTCGACCCGCCGCACAATGCCGTCGGTGCTGATCGTTTCCAGCGTGACCTTCGCGCCTTCGGCCAAGCCGCGCGCCGCCATGTCCTCGGCATTCATGAACACCACCATCCGGTCGTTGTACACGCCGCGATAGCGATCATTATAGCTGTAGATCGTCGTGTTGAACTGATCGTGCGATCGCACCGTCGCCAGCCGCAGCATGCCGGGATCCTCGACCGGCGCATCGACGTGCAGTCCGGGCAGCGGCAGGAAGTTGGCTTTCCCGTTCGGGGTCAGCCACGCGCGCCGCCGCGGCGCGATGTCGAGATGAAAGCCTTTGGGCGCTTTGATGCGCTCGCCGAAATCGGCGTAGACGGCAGGATAGACATCGGCGATCCGGTCGCGGATGCGGGCATAATCGTCGATATAGCTCGCCCAATCGACCTTGCTGTCGGGCAAGGCCGCCATTGCCATGCGGCAGACGATCTCGACCTCCGGCAACAGATGTTCGCTCGCCGGATCGAGCACCCCGCCCGAGGCGGTGACGTTCGACATCGAATCCTCGATCGTGACGAATTGCTCGCCCGCCGCGGTTTCGATGCGTTCGGATCGCGCGATGACCGGCAGGATGAGCGCATCCTTGCCATGCACCAGATGCCCGCGGTTGAGCTTGGTCGCGATGCCGACGGTCAGGTCCAGCTTGCGCATCGCGTCATAGGCGCGGTCGGTATCGGGCACCGCGCGCACGAAATTGCCGCCCAGCCCGATGAAGACCTTCGCGGTGCCCGCCATCATCGCCTCGACCGATTCGACGGTGTGATGGCCGTGTGCGCGCGGCGGCTCGAAGCCGAAGACATCGCGCACGCGATCGAGATAAGCCTCGGTCGGCTTTTCGTCGATGCCGACGGTGCGATCGCCCTGCACGTTCGAATGGCCGCGGATCGGGGAGATGCCGGCGCCGGGCTTGCCGTAATTGCCCTTGAGCAGAAGCAGCGCCGCAACTTGCTGGAGCAGCCGCGATCCAAGTTGATGCTGGGTCAGCCCCATGCCGTAACAGATGATCGTGGCGTTGGAGCGGATATAGACTTCGGCGCATCGGCGAATCTGCTCTTCCGAAATGCCCGACACCGCGACCATCTCGCCCCAGTCCTGCGCCATGATATCGTCGCGCAGTTCCTCGAAGCCTTCGGTATGCTCGGCGATGAAATCATGGTCGAAGATCGTTTCGCCCGCGGCTTCGCGCTCGAACATCGCGCGCATCATGCCCTTGATCAGCGCAAGATCGCCGCCGATCTTCACATGCACGAATTCGCTGGCGATCGGCGTCGAGCCGAAGGTCGCCATCTGCGCGATGTCCTGCGGCTCGGTGAAGCGGATCAGCGCGCGTTCGGGCATCGGATTGACCGCGACAATCGGAACCCCGCGCCGCCGCGCTTCGACGAGGCAGGTCATCATGCGCGGCGCGTTGGTGCCGGGGTTCTGTCCGATCACGAAGATGGCCTCGGCATGGTCGAAATCGTCGAGGATCACCGTCCCTTTGCCCACCCCGATCGCGGGCGGCAGGCCGCGGCTCGTCGGCTCATGGCACATGTTCGAACAATCGGGAAAATTGTTGGTGCCGAACTCGCGCACGAAGATCGAATAAAGGAACGCCGCCTCGTTCGGAGTGCGACCGGAGGTATAGAATTCGGCCTGGTCGGGATCGTCGAGCGCGCGCAGGTGCCGGCCGATCAGCGCAAAGGCGTCGTCCCAGCTCACCGGCACATAATGGTCGGTCGCGGCGTCATAGCGCATCGGCTCGGTGAGCCGCCCCTGCATCTCGAGCCAATAGTCCGACTGCGCCATGAGCTCGGTGACGCTGTACGCCGCGAAGAAGTCGCGCGTGACCCGGAATTTCGTCGCCTCATGCGCGAGCGCCTTGGCCCCATTCTCGCAGAATTCCAGCTTCTTGGTGCAACTCGCATCAGGAAAGGCGCAGCTCGGACATTTGAAACCGCCCGGTTGGTTCATCGACAGCAGCGCGCGCGATCCCTTGGTAACGACGCTTTGTTCGAGCAGCACTTTTGCGGTGGCCGCGGCGGCGCCCCATCCGCCCGCGGGCTGCTTGTAGGGGGTGTAGCGGGGCTTGCCTTCGGCCATGGTCGTATCCCGAGCGATTGGACGCCCACTATGGTCCCGCCATTGCATGAACTCCAGAGCTTATCGCCCTGCGTCGGCGACCCCGCCTGCGCCGAGCGCATCGCGCAATTGCCGCAGCGCATCCCCAAGCGCTTCGATCTCTGCCGCGCTGCGCGACCCCGCGACGATCGACGCCGACAGGCAAAAGCCGGGGCGTGGCTCGGCCAGCCCTGCGGCCACGGTCACGACGCCGCGATGCGCGAAGCCCTCGTCGACGGCAAAGCCCTTCGCCGCCGCCTCGCGCACCTGCGCGGCATAGGTCTCGAAATCGAGCGCGGCCTGCCAGCGCACCGGTGCAAAGCGACGCGCAAGTTCAGGGGCATCGACGCCCTGCGCCGCCGCGAGCGCCCGGCCGGCCGCGCCCCCGCCGAGCGGCTGGCGCTGTTCGTCGGCGAGGCGCAGCCGCATTCCGGCATCGCTTTCGGCATGCGCGAGCAATTGCATCCGCTCGCGCGACACCGCCGCCCACAGGCCGACCGCCGCCTCACTGCGCTGCGCAAAGCGAAGCATCAGGGGGCGGGCGCGTTCGGCAAGCGCCGCGGCGCCGCCATTGTCGCGCAGCAGCGCAGCCGCCTGCCAGGCCGCCGTCAGCCGGTACCGCTTGCCCGGCTCGGCGCGCTCGATCGCGCCTTCACCCGCCAGCGTCTTGAGAAGATTGAGGCAACTGGACGGACTGAGGCCGAGGCTACGCCCGATGTCCGACAGCGTCAGCGGTCCCGCGTCGGCGAGCAGGCGCAGAATCGCGAAAGCCAGAGAAACGGAACGCACGGGACCAGTCATGGCTCTTCTATATTTTCATATATATGAAAGAACAATTCCCAATGTTGAAATGATGCATTGCCCGCCCTATCGCGCTATCGATTGATTCGACGGGAGAGTGACATGAGCGGTTGTCTGGACGGCAAAGTGGTCGCGATTACCGGCGCGGGACGCGGCATCGGGCGCGAACTGGCGCTCCACTGCGCCGCGCAAGGCGCAGCGGTCATCGTCAACGACCCCGGCGTCGCGCAGGCGGGCGATGGCGGCGACGCTGCCCCGGCGGAGACCACCGCGAACGACATTGTCGCCGCGGGCGGCAAGGCTGCCGCCAATTTCGGCAATGTCGCCGATCCCAAGGAAGCCGCCGGCATCATCGAGGATGCGGTCGCAAAGTTCGGCCGCATCGATGCCGTCGTGAACAACGCCGGCATCCTGCGCGACACCATCTGGCACAAGATGAGCTACGAGGATTGGAAGAGCGTCATCGAGGTCAACCTCACCGGCGTCTTCAACGTCTCGAAGGCCGCGACGCCGTACTTCCGCGAGCAGCAGTCGGGCAGCTTTATCCACTTCACCTCGACCAGCGGGCTTATCGGTAACATCGGCCAGGCCAATTATTCCGCCGCCAAGCTCGGCGTCGTCGCGCTGTCGCAATCGATCGCGCTCGACATGGCGCGCGTCGGGGTGCGCTCGAACTGCATCGCGCCCTTCGCGTGGAGCCGCATGACCAGTTCGATCCCGGCGACGACCCCGGCAGAGCAAGAGCGCGTCAAGCGGTTGCAGGAAATGTCGCCCGACAAGATCGCGCCGCTCGTCGCCTATCTCGCGTCCGACCTGTCGAAGGATGTGACCAACCAGATCTTCAGCGTGCGCAAGAACGAGATATTGCTTTTCTCGAAGCCGCGCCCGGTCCGCTCGATGGCGAAGCTCGAAGGCTGGACCGCCGAAGCGATTGCCGACGAGTTGATCCCCGCCTTCCGCCCAGCTTTCGCGCGCGCCGACGAGGTGTCGGCGCATGTTTTCCCTTACGACCCGATCTGAGGACTTCAAGATGAGCAATCCCGGCATGGACGCGGACGTCTTCGAACAGTTCATCGAACAACTCGAACGCTATGTCCGCGATCGCCTTCTCCCCGCCGAGAAGGAGATCATCGAGAGCGACGCGATCCCCGACGATATCCTGTCCGAGATGCGCGACATGGGCCTCTTCGGACTGACGATCCCGGAGGAATTTGGCGGCGCGGGGATGAACGTCAGCCAGTATATCCGCACGATCCACACGATCAGCTATGCGATGCCGGCGTTCCGCTCGATCATCTCGATCAACATCGGCATGTTCGCCTCGGCATTGAAGAATGGCGGGACCGAGGCGCAGAAGGCCGAATGGCTGCCGCGCGTCGCGGCGGGCGAGATCGCCTGCTTCGGCCTCACCGAACCCGGCTCGGGATCGGACTCGGCGGGGCTCCAGACGACCGCGACGCAGACCGACAATGGCTGGGTCTTGAACGGCACCAAACGCTACATCACCAACTCGCCCTTCGCCAAGGTCGGCCTGATCATGGCGCGGACAAGCAAGGAAAATCTGCCGAAGAACGCCCATGTCTCGGCGTTCGTCGTGCCAATGGACGCCCCCGGTGTATCGATCGGCAAGTCGGACAAGAAGATGGGCCAGGCGGGCAGTCACATCGCCGACGTGATCATGGAGGATGTTCGCGTTGGCGGCGAAGCGCTGCTGGGCGGCGAGCTCGGCAAAGGCTTTGCCTATGCGATGATGAGCCTCGACAACGGCCGCATGTCGGTCGGCGCCGCGGCGACCGCCTATGCCCGCCGCGCGCTCGACAGCGCGGTACGCTATGCGACCGAACGCAAGGCGTTCGGCGAACCGATCGCCAATTTCCAGCTGATCCAGCAGATGCTCGCGCAGAGCGAGATCGATATCTATGGCGCCGAATGCATGATGGAGGACGTCACCCGCCGCGCCGACGCGGGCGAGAATGTCCTGCGCAAGGCGGCGGCGTTCAAGGTCTTCGCCAGCGAAATGTGCGGCCGCGTCGTCGATGCGTGCGTGCAGGTTTATGGCGGCGCGGGCTATCTCGCCGAATATGACGCCGAGCGTTTCTTCCGCGATGCGCGCATCTATCGCATCTACGAAGGGACGACGCAGATCCTGCAGCTCCAGATCGCCAAGCATATGCTGCGCGAGTTTGCGGCGGCGAATTGAGGGTGGAGCGCCGCCTCACACCCTATCGTCATCCCGGCGAAGGCCGGGATCTCGCCGTAGCGTTTGAATGCACCGGCGAGATCCCGGCCTTCGCCGGGATGACGGGAGCGGGGGACGACGGAACACGCCATGTATAACCTCCTCTCCGGCCTCTCGGTCATCGAGGCGTCCTCCTTCGTCGCCTCGCCCACGGCCGGGCTCTACTGCGCGCAGTTCGGCGCCGAGGTGATCCGCGTTGACCAGATCGGCGGCGGCCCCGATTTCCGCCGCTGGCCGGTGACCGCAGAGAATAATTCGCTCTATTGGGAAAATCTGAACCGGGCGAAAAAGTCGGTGGCGCTCGATCTGTCCCGGCCAGAGGGACGCGAGTTGCTGCAGCAACTGGTCCGCGCGACCGGCCAGTTCATCACCAACTTTCCGGCGGGCGGCTTCCTGTCGCACGACACGCTCGCCGAAGGCCGCGCCGACCTCATCACCGTCCGCGTCATGGGCTGGGCCGACGGCTCGCCCGCGCTCGATTATACGGTGAACAACAGCGTCGGCTATCCGATGCTAACCGGCGCCGGGCCCGAGCCGGTCAACCATGTCCTGCCCGCCTGGGACCTGCTCACCGGTGCCTATGCCGCCTTTGCGCTGCTCGCCGCGATCCAGCGGCGCAGCGTCAGCGGCGAAGGCGGCGAGGTCCGCATACCCCTGTCGGACGTCGCGATCGGCACCGTCGCCAACCTCGGCGGTGTCGCCGAAGTCCTCTATTCGGGCGAAAGCCGCCCGCGGCTCGGCAACGCGGTTTACGGCCTGTTCGGTCGCGACTTCGTGACCCGCGACGGCCAGCGGACGATGATCGTCGTCGTCACGCCGCGCCAATGGGCGAACCTGATTGCGGCGCTCAATCTCGGCGACGCCATCGCGAGCATCGAGGCGGCGCGCGGCGTCTCGTTCGCCAAGGACGACGGCCTCCGCTTCGACCACCGCGATGCGCTCTACCCCTTGTTCGAGAAAGCCATCGCAAATCGCGACCATGCCGATCTCGCCGCCGCCTTCGATGCGGGCGGGATCGTCTATTCGCTCTACCGCACGATGCTTGATGCGGTTCAGGACCCGGCGCTCGTCGCGAACAACCCGATCTTCGGCGCGGCGCAGAACCCCAGCGGCTTCGCCTACCCCGCCGCGGGCGCCTTCGCGACCATCCCGCAGGCGGAACGCGAACCCCCGCGCCCTGCCCCGCTCAACGGCCAGCACAGTGAAGAAGTGCTGACCTCGCGCCTTTCGCTCTCCTCGGGCGAAATCGCCCGCCTGATTGATGCCGGTATCGTCGGTGTCGCCTAGCCTTCCCTTCTTCTCTCTGTGGGCCCCCGCCTTCGCGGGGGCACGTGGCATTTTGAACGAACACAAACCGGAGACCCCAAATGACCCTTCGCCGCGCCGCCATCGTCGCCCCGATCCGCACCGCCGTCGGCAAGTTCGGCGGCTCGCTGTCCTCCATGACCGCCGGCGCCCTCGGCGCGGTCATTCTGAAGGCGCTCATGGAGCGCACGAAGATCGACCCCGCGCGCGTCGATGACGTCGTCTTTTCGCAGGGCTATGGCAATGGCGAAGCGCCGGCGATCGGCCACTGGTCGTGGCTTGCAGCAGGGCTGCCGCTCGACGTGCCGGGCTACCAGCTCGACCGCCGCTGCGGCTCGGGACTGCAGGCGGTCGTCAACGCCGCAATGATGGTCCAGACCGGCATGTCCGACGTCGTCGTCGCGGGCGGCGTCGAATCGATGTCGAACGTCGAGCATTATTCGACCGATATCCGCAAGGGCGTGCGGGCGGGGAACCTCACGCTCCACGACCGGCTGACCCGCGGGCGGCTGATGTCGCAGCCCGTCGAACGCTTCGGCGTCATCACCGGGATGATCGAGACCGCAGAAAATCTCGCCAAGGATTATGACATCAGCCGCGAGGCCTGCGACGCCTATGCCGTGCGCAGCCACCAGCGCGCCGCCGCCGCCTGGGCGAATGGCCTGTTCGATGACGAACTCGTCCCCGTCTCGGTCCCGCAGAAAAAGGGCGACCCGGTCGTCTTCGCCCACGACGAAGGCTACCGCGCCGACGCGACGATGGAAACATTGAGCAAATTGCGCGCACTCGAAGGCGGCGTCGTCACCGCGGGCAACGCCAGCCAACAGAATGACGCCGCCGCCGCGTGCCTCGTGGTCGCCGAAGACAAGCTCGACGAACTCGGGCTGACCCCCATCGCCTGGTATCACAGCTCGGCTGCGGCGGGCTGCGACCCCAGCCGCATGGGCATCGGCCCCGTCCCGGCCGTCGAACGCCTCTTCGCGCGCAATGGCCTCGGCTGGGGCGACATCGACCTTGTCGAACTCAACGAAGCCTTCGCGCCGCAGGTGCTCGCGGTGCTCAAGGGCTGGGGCTGGTCCGACGACGACAGCCGGAACGAAATCCTCAACGTCAACGGCTCGGGCATCTCGCTCGGCCATCCGATCGGCGCGACCGGCGGCCGCATCCTCGCCAATCTGACGCGCGAACTCGTTCGCAGGAATGGCCGCTACGGCCTTGAAACCATGTGTATCGGCGGCGGCCAAGGCATCGCCGCGATCTTCGAGCGCGCGGCTTGAAGGATATCCGACCAATGAACATTGGAGCGGCCTCTCCGCAAAAAGCCGTTCGTGCTGAGCTTGTCGAAGCACCGTCCTTCCTTCGCCGCGTTGAAGAGAAGAACAGCCCTTCGACAGGCTCAGGGCGAACGGATTTTTGGTGATGCACGCTAATCTGAACGCCGCGCTGCTTGCCGCGCAGGCGTATCGCGGTGCGGCGCAAGCCGCGCTCGCCGAGCGGCTGGCGGCCACCCCAATCGACAGCGAGCAGCGCGCCGCGCATGGCTTCGCGTGGGTCGCAACGACGGTCGCGGCGCTCGAAGCGACGCTCGATTGGCTTGGCGCTGGCAATGACTCGATCCCGCTCAACGCGCAGATCGCCACCCTCGCCTTCGCCGAGAGCATCGGCCAGCTCACCGGCGGCCTGCCGATGGGCCAGAACGAGATTTTCCGCCCCGCCGATCTTGGCCTCAGCGCTGCGGCGCGCGTGCTCGCCGACGCCTGCGCGAACCTGCTCGACGCCGACCATGCCGCCACCCGCGCTAAAGTCGCCACCGCGCTAGCCGAAAATCAATGGCCAAGCGAGACGCTCCACGACGCCGACCTCGACGCGATCCGCGACCAGTATCGCCGCTTCACCGACGCCGCGATCATCCCGCACGCGCATAGCTGGCACCTCGCCAATGAGCTGATCCCCGATGCGACGGTTCAAGCGATGGCTGAGCTAGGCACCTTTGGCGTCTGTATTCCCGAGGAATTTGGCGGCCTCGGCCTCGGCAAGCTCGTCATGTGCATCGTCACCGAGGAACTATCGCGCGGCTGGATCGGTACCGGTTCGCTCGGCACCCGGTCCGAGATCGCGGGCGAGTTGATCGTTCATGGCGGCACCGATGCGCAGAAGGCCGAATGGCTGCCGCGGATCGCGAGCGGCGAAATCCTGCCGACCGCGGTGTTCACCGAACCCGATGTCGGCTCCGACCTCGGCGCGCTGCAAACCCGGGCCCGCCGCGACGGCGACCATTGGGTCATCGACGGCGCCAAAAACTGGATCACCCACGCCGCACGATCGGACCTGATGACCCTGCTCGCGCGCACCCTGCCCGACGCGAAAGGCTATGCCGGCCTGTCGATGCTGCTCGTCCCGAAGCCGCGCGGGAGCGAGGCCGATCCCTTCCCCGCCGCCGGCATGACCGGCAGCGAGATCGAGGTGCTCGGCTATCGCGGGATGCGCGAATATGCATTGCAATTCGACGCCATGACCGCACCCTCCGACGCGCTGCTCGGCGGCGAGGAAGGTCAGGGCTTCAAGCAGCTCATGCGCACCTTCGAGGGCGCGCGCATCCAGACCGCCGCGCGCGCGGTCGGCGTCGCGCGCCGCGCGCTCGAACTCGGGCTCGACTATGCGCGCACCCGCAAGCAGTTCGGCAAGGCGATCCTCCATTTTCCGCGTGTTTCGGACAAGCTGGCGATGAGCCTTGTCGACTTCGTGATGGCGCGCGAACTCAGCTACGCCGCCGCGCGCGCCAAGGATAGCGGCAAACGCTGTGACATCGAAGCCGGTATGGCAAAGCTGCTCAGCGCGCGCGCCGCCTGGGCGAACGCCGACGCCGCGCTGCAAATCCACGGCGGCAACGGCTATGCACTTGAATATGAGATCAGCCGGGTGCTCTGCGATGCCCGCATCCTCAACATCTTCGAGGGCGCGGCCGAGATTCAGGCGCAGGTGATCGCGCGCGGGCTGACCGGAGGACGCAATTGATGAATGATTGGAGCGCCTGGATCGGCCGCGAGGATATCCGCCACGATCATGTCGATGGCGGCGCGGTGAAGCGCTGGCTCGCGACGCTCGACCGCTCCGCGCCCGCCGACGATAGCGTTCCGCAAGCCTATCACTGGTGCCTCTGCCTCCCCGGTGCACCGACGGCGATCCTGGGCGCCGACGGCCACCCCGTGCGCGAGGATAGCGACGACAGCTTCCTGCCCCCCATCCCCCTCCCGCGCCGCATGTGGGCCTCAAGCAAGATCGAATTCCTCAATCCCCTGCGCCCCGGCCAGACGGTAATGCGCAGCTCGCGCGTCGCCGCGATCACCGAAAAGCAGGGCGGCAGCGGCGCGCTCGTCTTTGCCGAGGTCGCGCACGAAACGCATGGCGACGGCGAACTCGCGGTGCGCGAGACGCAGACCATCGTTTTCCGCGAACCCGCGCCCGCCGGCGCCCCACCAGCCCCGCCGCCGCCGGGCGAGGGCCGCTTCGATCCGACGGGCTGGGACGCAAACCGCATGCTCGTTCCGTCGGAGGCGCTGCTGTTCCGCTACTCGGCGCTGACCTTCAACAGCCACCGCATCCACTACGACCTACCTTATGCGACCGAAGAAGAGGGCTATCGCGGCCTCGTCGTCCACGGCCCGCTCACCGCAACGCTGCTCCTCGACCTCGCGGCGCGGCACTTTGGCGACAACGCCCTCACCCGCTTCGATTTCCGCGGCACGTCTCCGGCGATCTGCGGCGAGCAATTGCATCTGGCGCTGCGCGGAGACGGCGACGATATCGTTCTTGGGGCTTTCGCGAGCGACGGGCGGCAGGTGATGGCGGCGAGCGCCACCCGCTAACACCGGCGCGGCGCCCCCCGGCCTCCCGCACTATCTCCCGCAACCTTCGTGGCGCGATAATCGCGTTTCGGCGCAGCGCAGGCGCGCCGACCGCCGATTGCGCCCACAGCGGCGGGGCAAAGCACGATACGCTGTTCTCCTCTCCCTCCCCCCTTAGGGAGGTGCACCGGCGGCCCCATCCGCCGGCGCAAATTTTTCAGCTTTCTCCGAACAGGTCGCGCTGCGCCTCTTCGAGCGCCTCGAAATAGCGGCGCCGTGCATGTTTTTCGGTGACGACGCCGATCACCTTTCCGCCATCGTCGACCACCGCGAGTTCATCGGCCGAGGCGGCATCGAAGGCTGCGATCATCGCCTCGACCCCGGTTGCGGGGTGCAGCGTGTCGTCGGTGAGCGTCGCAAGGCTGGCGATCGGCGCGTCGCCCGCAATGTCGGGATGATAGGCCGCGGCTGTGACGACGATCCCGCCATAGCGGCCCTCGCCATCGGTGAGTACGGCCTTGGCCGTCGAACCGAGCGGCACGCGCAGGCGGAAATCGGCGACGGTCATGGCGGCGGGGACGGCGGTCCAGTCGGTGCGCATGATCCGTCCGGCGGTGAGCGTCAGCAACCGGCCAATGTCGCGCGGACTGCGGATCTTCGAGCCGCGCAAATGCAGGCGCCAGGTCGAGAAGCTGTAGCCGAACCATTCGCGCGTCAGCGCGCTCGACACCAGCGTCGCGGTCAGCACCACGCCCATCAGCGCGAAATCATGCGTCGTCTCGAGCATCAGCACCGCGAGCGTCATCGGCCCGCCAACGACCGAGACGCTGAGCGCCGCCATGCCGACCAGCGCCGCGTCATTGGGATCGAGTGCGATGCCGAGGGGGCTCATGTTGACGAGTCCCGCAAAGATCTGTCCGATCAGCGACCCCAGGAACAGCGAGGCAAAGAACAGCCCGCCGCGAAAGCCGAAGCTGAGCGACACGACCGACGCCGCGATCTTGAGCAGCAGCACGATGGCGAGGAAGGACAGCGCCGGGCGGAGCACCAGATCAAGGTGCAGCGCGCCATGCCCCGCCGACAGCGTCTGCGGCGACACCAGCGCCAAGGGGATCAGCAGCAAGCCGCCGATCAGTGGCCGCCAGCCTGCGATCCTTTGCCATCCCTGAACGCGAATTTCGGCGAAGGTGACGAGCCGCATGATGAGGATGCCGAACAGCGCGGCAACCAGCCCGAGCAACGCATAGGCAAGATAGTCGGCGGTCGAAAAAGCGCGGTCGACGGTCGTCGCGATCAGATAGGGATCGACGCCGAGCGCGCGGCTGACGAACACGGCCGACAGCGCCGCGACCATCACCGGGGCGATCGCGGCGGGGGTATAGTTGCCGATGACGATCTCGAACGCATAGAAGGCGCCGGTCAGCGGGGCGCCGAAGGCCGCGCCGATCGCCCCGCCCGCCCCGGCGCCGACCAGCGTGCGCAGATCGTTGCGGCGCAGTGCGAACCACTGGCCGAGCTGCGAGGCGAAGCCGCCGCCCATCTGCGCATAGGCGGCTTCGAGCCCCACCGACGCGCCAGCACCGTTCGAGATAATCGTCTGCGACGCGATCACCAGATTGTCGGCAAAGGGAATGCGTCCGCCGTGCAGCGCGTTCGCCTCGACCACGTCGACGGGCATGCGCTTGCGGTTGCGCAGGCCGCGCGCGAGCAGGACGAGCAGAAGGCCGCCGATGGGCAGCGCGATCAGCTTCCACGGATGATGGATCTCACCGAGCGCGCTCAGCCGGTTGATCGTGACGCCGTAAAGAAGCTGCTGTATGCCATGCGCCAGAAATTGCTGGATGTTGGTCAGCACCCCAGCCGCCAGCCCCGCCAGCGCGGCGAGCAGGATGAACGCGGCTTCGCTCTCGCGCAGCCGCCGGCGTTGCCGCGCGGCGGCGATCAGCAGACGGGTTTTGCGTATCCGGAACACGTCGGCGCTCCAAGCGCGGCGGCGGCTCCGGGTCAAGTGTTAAGCCGCTTCGTGCCCGTGACATGCCTCGCACAGCGCCGCGATGATGCGCTGCATCTTGGCGTCGGACAGGCTGTAATAGCGCGTCTGCGCCTCGCCGCGCGCCGACACGATGCCCTGGTCGCGAAAGCGCGCCAGATGCTGCGACACGGCCGATTGCGACAGCCCGCTGAGTTCGGTGAGTTCGCCGACCGACACTTCGCGCTCGTCCATCTGGCACAGCATCAGCAGCCGCTCGGGATGCGCGAGCAGCTTCAAATAGTCGGCCATCTCGCGCGCATCGCGTTTCAGGATCGAAAGGTCGGTCGGCTTGGTCATGGGGAGAGAGTTCCTTCACGGCCATCGTCGCGCAGGACGATGTAAATCGCGGGAATAACGAGCACGGTGAGCAGTGTCGAGGAGGCGAGTCCGAAGAGCAGCGAAATCGCAAGGCCCTGAAAGATCGGGTCGGTCAGGATCGTCGCCGCCCCGATCATCGCCGCCGCCGCCGTCAGCACGATCGGCTTGAAGCGGATCATCCCCGCTTCGAGCAGCGTATCGCGCAGCGGTTTGCCCTCGCCCTTCGCATGGTTGATGAAGTCGACCAGCAGGATCGAATTGCGGACGATAATCCCGGCCAGCGCGATGAAGCCGATCATCGACGTCGCAGTAAAGGGCGCGCCGAACAGCATATGCCCCAGCACGATACCGACGAGCGTCAGCGGGATCGGCGTCAGGATGACGAGCGGAATCTTGAAATTGCGGAACTGCCCGACGACCAGGACATAGATGCCCAGGAGCGCAACCATGAAGGCGGCGCCCATGTCGCGGAAGGTCACCCAGGTGATCTCCCACTCGCCGTCCCACAGCAGGGTCGGCACCTGTTCATCGTCGGGCTGACCGTTGAAGCGGACCACCGGCTTTTCCATCCCGTGCGCCTTCCAGTCGAACGCCTCGATCGCATCGTCGACCGCGAAGATGCCATAGATGGGCGCTTCATATTCGCCCGCCAGTTCGGCGGTGACCATATCGGCGGCGCGGCCGTTGCGGCGGAACAGCGCGGGTGATCCTGCCTCCTCGCGCGCATCGACGATCTCGCCGAGCTGGACGAGCCGCCCGCCCGGTCCCATCGTCGCAACCGGCGTCGCGGCAAGGTCGGCGCTCCAGCTGCGCTGCGACTGATCGAGCGCGATGCGGATCGGCAGCGGATCGCGCCCGTCGCCGCGCGGCGCATAGCCGACGGTCTGCCCGCCCAGCAGCGCGCCGATACTGTCGAAAAGCTGGCGCTCCGAAATGCCATAGGCGTCCATCCGCGCCCGATCGGGTATCAGCCGCAGGCGGGGGCGCGGGACGCCGAAGCTGTTGTCGACATCCACGACATAGGGGACGGTGCGGAACAGCGCCTCGACCTGCGCGGCGGTCTTGCGCCGCGTCGCTTCGTCGGGACCATATATTTCGGCGAGCAGCGTCGCGAGCACCGGCGGTCCCGGCGGGGTTTCGACGACCTTGATCGACCCACCGGCGGGCAGCGGCAGCGCTTTCTTCAGCCGCTGGCGCAGATCGAGCGCAATGGCGTGGCTCGACCGGTCGCGCTCGCCCTTGGGCGTCAGCGTCACCATCAAATCGCCCATCTCGGGCCGATTGCGCAGGAAATAGTGCCGCACGAGGCCGTTGAAATTGAACGGCGCCGAGGTGCCCGCATAGGCTTCCATCGACCGCGCCTCGGGAATCTGCCGCACCACCGCCGCGGCGGCGTCGAGCGTGCGCCCCGTCGTCTCGAGCGACGTGCCCTCGGGCATGTCGAGGACAAGCTGCACCTCCGACTTGTTGTCGAAGGGCAGCAGCTTCACCGTCACCGCCTTGAAATAGAACATCGAGCAGGCGACGAGCGTCGCGGCGCCGACGGCAATCAGGAAATTGCGCGCGCTCTTGCGATCGCGGATCACGCGGATGGCGACGCGGCCATAGAGCGCGCCGAGCTTGCCCCCGCCCGCATGGTCGTGCGCGCCCTGCGCCAGCGTATCGCGCGCAAAGCGCACCATCAGCCACGGCGCGATGATCACCGCGACGAAGAAGGAAAAGAGCATCGCCGCCGAGGCGTTGATCGGGATCGGCGCCATATAGGGGCCCATCAGTCCCGATACGAACAGCATGGGAAGCAGCGCCGCGACGACGGTCAGCGTCGCGATGATCGTCGGATTGCCGACCTCGGCGACCGCATCGACCGTCGCGTCGATCCGGCTGCGCCCGTCGGCCATCGCCCGGTGGCGCGCGATATTCTCGATCATCACGATCGCGTCATCGACCAGGATGCCGATCGAAAAGATCAGCGCGAACAGGCTGACGCGGTTGATCGTGAAGCCCATGATGTTCGACGCGAACATGGTGAGCAGGATCGTGGTCGGGATGACCACCGCCGTCACCCCCGCCTCGCGCCAGCCGATCGCGAAGCCGATCAGAATGACGATCGACACCGTCGCGAGTCCGAGGTGGAAGATCAGCTCGTTCGCCTTTTCATTGGCGCTTTCGCCATAATTGCGCGTCACCGCGACCTCGACGCCCGGCGGGATCAGGCTGCCGCGCAGCGCCTCGACCCGCGCGACCACAGCGTCCGAAACATTGACGGCATTGGCCCCCGAACGCTTCGCGATGGCCAGGCTGACCGCGGGCGCCATCGACCAGCGATCGCCCGCGCCCTTGGCCCAGCGCCATGCTCGCGCCTGATCCTCACCCGGCCCCTGCGTGACCGTCGCGACATCGCGCAGATAGACGGGATTGCCGTTGGCGGCGCGCACCGTGATCGTCGCCAGTTGCTCGGCGCTGCGGACCGTCTGTCCGGCAACGACGGCGGTCGCCGCGCCGCCTTCGCGCACCGTTCCGAGCGGGAAGCTGCGGTTTGCCTGTCCCACCGCGTCCATCAGCGCGCCGAGCGAGACGCCATGCGCGGCGAGTCTCGCCGGATCGGGAACGACGCGAAGCTGTTCCTCCTGTCCGCCGGTGATGAAGGTCAGGCCGACATTGTCGACCTTCGCAACCTCGGTCCGCAACCGGGCGGCGAGCGACCGCAGCGCCTGCTCGTTCCAGTCGCCGCGCGCGCCGGCCTTGGGCGACAGCGTCAGCACCACGATCGGCACATCGCCGATCCCGCGCACCGTCACCTGCGGCGGCTGGATGCCCTGCGGCAGCTTGTCCATATTCGCCGACAGCCGCTCGTTGATACGGATGGCGGCGTCGTCGGGATCGGACCCGACCAGGAAGCGCGCGGTGACCATCACCCCGTCGTCTTCGGCCTGGGTATAAACATGTTCGACGCCGTCGACGCTCTTGACGATCGTCTCCAGCGGCTTGCCGATCAGCTCGACTGCATCGCTCGCGGACAGGCCGGGCGCGGCGACCATCAGGTCGACCATCGGCACGCTGATCTGTGGCTCCTCCTCGCGCGGGATCGTCATGATCGCGAGCAGCCCCACCATTATGGCGGCGAGCAGCATCAGCGGCGTCAGCGGACTGCGGATCGTCGCGCGCGTCAGCCGCCCCGACAGGCCCAGGCTCATTTGCCTGCCGCCCCGCGCGCCACCGCGATCAGCGTGTCGCCCTTGCCCGCGCCCGACAATATCTCGACCCGCGCCGGATCGTCGGTCGGCGCGATCTGGACCGGCACCCGCGACGTCGCATCCTTGCCGACGATGATCGTCACATAGTCGATGCCATAGCTGGTTTCGACGAAGCGGCGCGGAACGACGAGCGCCTGCCGCTCGCCGACCGCAACGCGCGCCGCGACGCGGCGACCGACCATCGTGCTGGCAAGTCCGGGGATCGGAACGTCGGCCGACATCTGCCCGCCGCTGACCGCGGGATAGACGCGGCCGACGCCGGCGCGCGGCGGTGCCGCGCCCTTGTCGTCCGAAAGCCCCGTCGCCAGCACCGCGCTTCCGACATGAACCTTGTCGGCCAAGGTTTCGGGCAGTTCGAGGCGCAGGACCATCGGTCCCGAGGTGATCGTCGCGATCGACGTGCCGGGCGCGACCGCCGAACCCGCCGGAACCTGCGCGATCAGCACGCGCCCTGTCGAGGGGGCGACCACCGCGCCCTGCCCGGCGACCGCACCGACCGCCGATTGCTGCGCCCGCGCCGCCGAAACCTGTGCCCGCGCCGCACGCACCTGCGCTTCGGCCTGATCGAGCCGCGCCTGCGCATAGACGCCATTGGCATGGAGGTAGCGCACGCGCTCCAGCTCGGCATCGGCCTGTGCAGCCTGCGCCTGGGCCGCCGCCGCCTGCGCGCCATAGGCCGCGCCTTCATAGCCGAGGCGGCTGTCGACGACGCGGCCGATCACCTGTCCCTTGCGCACCATGTCGCCTTCGCGAACACTCAGACTGTCGAGGATGCCGGGAATACGCGCGCGGGCGTCGGCCATATCGACGCTCGTTACCAGCGCGCCAACATCCTTCCAGTCGGTGATCGTCACCGGCTGCAACGCCAGCCTTTCGCCCGTCACGGCCGCGCTCTTTTCGGCGGGCGCAGTCGTCTCGCCGCCACAGCCGGCGAGCGACAGCGATGCCGCAAACAGGGCGGCGCTGAGCAGCGCAGAGGTGAGCAGGGATGATGGGCGCATCGTCAATTCCCCGTCACGACCGGCAGGCCGGCCGCGCGCCAGGCGCCCATGCCGCCCGCAAGATGGGTGTCGATGTCGGGCCGCCCCGCCGCCGCCTTGTCGAGCGCCATCGCCGAACGGCGACCCGCGGCGCAGGTCAGGATGACCGGCTTGTCGCCCGCCGGAAGCGCGCTTGCCTGAAACCGCGACAGCGGCATCGACAGCGCGCCCGCGACATGGCCGCTCGCGAATTCGTCCGA
Organism: Sphingopyxis sp. Q841; assembly: GCF_052384365.1. Lineage (NCBI taxonomy): Bacteria > Pseudomonadati > Pseudomonadota > Alphaproteobacteria > Sphingomonadales > Sphingopyxidaceae > Sphingopyxis > Sphingopyxis sp. Q841. Next base: position 267,733 of record NZ_JBQSUM010000002.1, read on the forward strand.
TTCGCGGACATCGACCAGAATCGCACGCTTTTGGTCAAGCAAAGCCGCAAGCTGCTGTGCGGGAATCTCCTTATGGCGCGGTTTGCGGAATAGGCTCAGCATGACGAAACTCCTCGGTTGACCGGCACGCTAACCGGCGCGGCCAGATTTCGACACTGATAATATTACTTAGTTGTAATATTCGCAATATCTAATATTATGCCGACAGCAATCGGGTCCGACTCACCGAACTGGCCGCACACCGAACCATTTGAAAAAGCCGGAGCCAGCCAGCGCCGGAACAAGGAGAGAAAGCATGTCGTTACCGCGGATCGTCGTTCTGGGCGCCGGACTCGGGGGCACCATTGCCGCTTACGAAATACGGGAGGTTTCCAAGGGCAAGGCCGAGGTGATGGTGATTTCCGACCAGGAAAATTACTGGTTCGTCCCCTCCAACCCCTGGGTCGCGGTCCGCTGGCGCGAACCCGAAGCGATCTGCGTTCACCTGCCCCCCGTCATGAAGCGCAAGGGCATCGATTTCACCGCGGTCGGCGCGAAGCGCGTCCACCCCAAGGAAAATCGGGTCGAACTGAACGACGGCGCCTTCATCGATTATGATTATCTGGTCATCGCAACCGGGCCGAAACTCGCCTTCGACGAGATCGAGGGCTTCGGGCCGGAGGCGAACACCGTATCGGTATGCGCCACCGATCATGCCGCCGCCGCGGCCGATGCCTTCGACCGCTTCTGCGAAAATCCGGGGCCGATCGTCGTCGGCGCCGCACAGGGCGCCTCCTGTTATGGGCCGGCCTATGAATTCGCGCTGATCCTCGACACCGAACTCAAGCGCCGCAAGCTGCGCGACCGGGTGCCGATGACCTTCGTCACCGCCGAACCCTATATCGGCCATCTCGGCCTCGATGGCGTCGGCGATACCAAGAGCCTGCTCGAAAGCGAGCTGCGCAACCGTCACATCAAATGGATCACCAATGCGCGCGTCACCAGCTTCGAGGCCGGCATGGCGCATGTCGAGGAAGTCGCCGAGGACGGCAGCGTCAAGGCCAAGCACGACCTGCCCTTCGGCTATTCGATGCTGCTGCCCGCCTTTCGCGGCGTCGATGCCGTCTTCGGCATCGAAGGACTGACCAATCCGCGCGGCTTCATCATCGCCGACAAGCATCAGCGCAATCCGACCTTCGCCAACATCTATTCGCTCGGCGTCTGCGTCGCGATTCCGCCGGTCGGCCCGACCCCGGTCCCGGTGGGCGTGCCCAAGACGGGCTTCATGATCGAATCGATGGTCACCGCGATCGCGCAGAATCTGAAACTCGAACTCGCCGGTCAGCCACCGAAGCATGAGGCGACGTGGAACGCCGTCTGCCTCGCCGACTTCGGCGACGGCGGCGTTGCCTTTGTCGCGCAGCCACAGATCCCGCCACGCAACCTCAACTGGTCGTCGTCAGGCAAGTGGGTCCATCTCGCGAAGATCGGCTTCGAAAAATATTTCCTGCGCAAGGTCCGCAAGGGCGAGAGCGAGCCCTTTTACGAAAAGCTCGCGATGCATGCGCTCGGGATCAAAAAACTCCGCTTCTGACGAAAGGAAGACCCATGAACCTCGATCGTGCCGTTTTGCGCTTCGCGGGCCTCGTCGTGCTGACGAGCGTGCTGCTCGCCTGGTTCGTCCATCCTTGGTGGATCGGACTCGCCGCCTTTGCGGGGCTCAACATGATCCAGGCAAGCTTCACCGGCTTCTGTCCCGCGGCGGCCATTTTCAAGCGTCTCGGCGTGCGGCAGGGAGCCGCCTTTAAGTGAAGCGCGCCGCGACCCTGCTGACGGCGGCATGCCTTGCCGCGCTCGCGCTGCCGCACCCCGCGGCGGCGCAGGATCTGGCGACCGCCATCGCCGACGCGCGCGCGCACTCGCCCGCGCTCGAAGCGGCGGCAGCCGATGCCGATGCCGCCGCTGCGCGGCTCGCGCAGGCGCGCGCCGCCGCCGGTCCCACCGCCAGTGTCGAGGGCAGCGTCGGCACCGGCCGGCTCGACCCTGGCGGCTATTTCGGTCTAACCGCGCAAAACGTGACCCCCAGCGCCGTGCAACTGGTCGGCGAATACCCGCTCTACGCCGGTGGACGGATCAGCGCCGCGATCGATCAGGCCGCAGCGGGCAGCCGCGCTGCGACGCTTGGCAAGGATATGGCGCGCCAGAATCTGACCCTCGCGACTGTCGGCGCCTATGCCGAAGTGCTCACCGCGCGCGATCTTGTCGCGAGCTATGGCAAGCTAGTCGATGCGCTGGGCGAGATCGTTCGTCATACCGGCCTGCGCTACGACGTCGGCGATGCGACGAGCAGCGAGGTCGCCCAGGCGAAAGCACGCCGCGCCGAGGGACAGGCCGGTCTTGTCCAGGCCCAGGGCCGCCTCACCGCCGCGCTCGCCCGCCTCGAGCGGCTGACCGGCAAGCCTGTCGGCGATCTCGCCCCCCTGCCCCCGCGCCCCGAGGTTCCCGCGACGCTCGGCGAAGCGGTCGAGGCCGCCGTCGCCGCGAATGTCCTGCTCGCGCAGGCCGATGCCGGCGTCGACGGCGCCGCCGCGGGAGTGCGCGCCGCCAAGGCGACCAACCGCCCGCAGCTCGGCGTCTTTGCCGAGGGCGCGCGGATCCGCGACCAATTTTTCCCCGACTATCGCGCCGACAGTGTCACCGTCGGGCTGCGCGGGCGCTGGACCTTCTTCGACAGCGGCGCGGGCAGCGCGCGCGTCCGCGAGGCGCAATCGAAACTCTCGGCCAGCGAAGCGCGGCTGCGTCAGGCGCGCGACGACGTCACCCAGGCGGTGATCGAGGCGTGGAGCGGGCTCGACAGCGCCGAACGCGCGCTCGATGCCGCGCGCGATGGCGACGCCGCGGCGCGCGAGGCGCTACGCGGCACCCGCCTCGAAGTGCGCTCGGGCGCCCGCCCCCCGCTCGCCGAGCTCGATGCCGAACGCGAAGCGATCGCCGCGACCGCGCGGCTCGCCGAAGCGCAGGCATCGGTGCAGACCGCGGCGTGGCGCCTCCGCCTGCTCTGCGGTATCGAATAGGCCTCCTCCTCCACTGGACAAACGGCGCCGCCTCACTATATTAGTTTTATCTAATATTTTAAACGAAGGAATGATCGCATGGACGACCTTCACCGCGATTCCGCCGCCGCGCTGATCGACAAGGCGCGGGCAACCGGCCTTATCCCCGTCGTCAAAAGCTTCTTCGACGAACCTACCTTCACCGCGACGCACGTCGTCCACGACCCCGCGACGCGCAAGGCGGCAATCATCGACTCGGTACTCGATTTCGACCAGCCTTCGGGCCGCACCGGCCATGCGTCGGCCGACGCGATCGTCGATTATGTCCGCCGCGAAGGGCTGACCGTCGAATGGCAGATCGAAACCCACGCCCATGCCGACCACCTCTCCGCTGCCCCCTATCTGCAAGCGAAGCTCGGCGGCCAGATCGTCATCGGTCGGCATATCGAAACGGTGCAGACGGTGTTCGGCGCCATTTTCAACGAAGATGAGCGCTTCGCGCGCGACGGCTCGCAGTTCGACCGGCTGATGGCCGACGGCGAGCGCTTCATGCTCGGCGAGATCGAGGGGATGGTCCTCCACACCCCCGGCCACACGCCGGCGTGCATGGTGTGGATCATCGGCGATGCGCTGTTCACCGGCGATACCTTGTTCATGCCCGACTATGGCACCGCGCGCGCCGACTTTCCCGGCGGCGATGCGCGCACCCTCTATCGCTCGATCCAGCGCTTGCTGTCGCTTCCCGGCGAAACGCGGCTGTTCCTCTGCCACGATTACAAGGCGCCGGATCGCGACAGCTTTGCTTGGGAAACGACGATCGCGGCCGAGCGCACCGCCAACGTTCATGTCCACGAAGGCGTGGACGAAGATCAGTTCGTCGCGATGCGCGAGGCGCGCGACAAGACGCTGTCGATGCCGCGGCTGATCCTCCCGTCGATCCAGGTCAATATGCGCGCGGGTCATTTCCCCGAACCTGAAGCGAACGGCACCCGATATCTGAAGCTGCCGCTCGATAAGCTGTAGGATAGCGCGCGCGATGACCGATCCCATGACGATCAGCCTCGCCCAGATGATCCTCGGCGCGCTCTCCGGCGTGCTCGTCGGCTTCACGCTCGGGCTCGTCGGCGGCGGCGGGTCGATCCTTGCGGTGCCGCTGATGGTCTATCTCGTCGGGGTGCCGCAGCCGCATGTCGCGATCGGGACCGCAGCACTCGCCGTCGCCGCCAATGCGGCGGTTGGGCTGACCAACCATGCGCGCGCTGGCAATGTGCGCTGGCCGTGCGGGCTGACCTTCGCCGGCGCCGGAATCGTCGGCGCCTTCGCCGGATCGACCCTCGGCAAGAGCTTCGACGGCGCCAAGCTGCTCTTTCTCTTCGCGCTGCTGATGGTCGTCATCGCGGTCATCATGCTGCGCAAGCGCGGCCAGATCGGCGATCCCGCGGTGCGGATCAGCCGGGAAAATGCGCCGCGCCTGCTCGGCTACGGCCTCGGCAGCGGAGCGTTCAGCGGCTTTTTCGGCATCGGCGGCGGCTTTCTGATCGTCCCCGGCATCGTCGCCGCGACGGGAATGCCGATGATCAACGCGGTCGGCACCTCGCTGGTCGCGGTAACCGCCTTCGGGCTCACCACCGCCGCCAACTATGCCTGGTCGGGCCTCGTCGACTGGCAGCTTGCCGGGCTGTTCATCGCGGGCGGCGCGCTGGGAAGCTGGCTGGGGCTCAAGGGTGCGCAGCGCCTGTCGGCCAGAACTGGACGGCTCAACACGCTGTTCGCGCTGCTCGTTCTCGTCGTGGCCGCCTATATGCTCTACCACAGCGCCGGGGCCATGCTCGGCTGAGCGCATATCACATTTACACGATATTATGAATTATATATGATCGCTGTCGAGCGAGAGGAAGCTCCCAGAGGAATCCCGATGCCCGACAACAGCGACAACCGGCCCGCTGCGCGCCCGATCCGCATCGGCGACACCGCGCCCGATTTCATCGCGCGCAGCACCGCCGGACCGGTGCGGCTCAGCGATTATCGCGGCCGGTGGCTGCTCTTCTTTTCGCACCCAGGCGATTTCACCCCTGTCTGCACCAGCGAGTTTCTGGCCATCGCACGTGCCGCCGACCGCTTTGCCGCGCTCGATTGCGCGCTGCTCGCCCATTCGGTCGACAGCCTTTTTTCGCATCTCGCGTGGATCCGCGCGCTGCGCGACGACTTGGGCGTCGCCATCCCCTTTCCGATCGTCGAGGACCCCTCGCTCGAAATCGCGCACGCTTTCGGCATGGTCGACGCCCAGTCCTTCAGCGCCGCGACGGTGCGCGCGGCCTTTTTCATCGATCCCGACGGCGTCGTCCGTGCGCTGACCATCTATCCGCTGACCGTCGGCCGCTCGGTCGACGAGATGGTGCGCACCGTCGCGGCGCTCCAGCGCACGAGCGACGGGTCGGCGATGACGCCCGCGGGTTGGCAGCCCGGCGACGACCTCCTCGTCCCGCCCGAACTCGCCACCGAAGGCGTGCTCGCGGCCGACAATCCGACCGGCTGGTTCTACACGCTCGCGAAGGATGCCAGGGCGCAATGACCGGTGAGGCGCTCATCGACGACGATCTGGTCGAACTGCTGCGCGTCCTGGCGCATCCGGTGCGGCTCAAGCTGATCTTCGCCGTGCGCGATCAGGAACTTGCTGTGGGGCAGATCGAAAGCGCGACCGGCATCGGCCAGCCGCTGCTCAGCCAGCAACTCGGCGTGCTGCGCAACGCGCGGATCGTCGAAACGCGGCGCGAGGCGAAGCAGATTTTCTACCGCCTGAAACCCGAAGCGCTCGCGCCCGTCCGCGCGTTCGCCGACCAGTTCGGCGTCAGTCCCGCCGCGACGACGAGCACCCGCGACGCCTCCGCCAGCGCCGCCCATTTCGCGAGAATCTTGCGCTAGGATCCTGGCGCTAGCCGGGATCGCCGTCCATCTCGATCTGCCGCGTGGCAAGCGCCCGCATTGCGGGGCGGTGGCTGACGAGGATCAACCCGCTTCCCGCCTCCGCAAGCCAGTCGCCCAGTCGCACGATCAGCCGCGCTTCGGTCGCCCCGTCGAGCCCTTCGCTCGGTTCGTCGAGCAGCAGGAACGGCCGCTGCGCCAGCAGCGCTCGCGCCAGCGACAGCCGCTTGCGCTGTCCGCCCGACAGCCGCGCGCCGTCGTCGCCCAGCCGGCAGTCGAGCCCACCGGGCAATTGCGCAACGACATCGTCAAGGCAGGCAACGGTCAGCGCCGCCTGCATCTCGTCGCGCGTGATGCCCGGCCGTGCGAGCGACAGATTGTCGGCCACGCTGCCCGCGATCATCGCCGCGTCCTGCGCCGCGAGCGCGAACAGCGACCGCCGCGCCGCGAGCGGCAAGCCTACCGCAAGCAATCCGCCGATCCGCACATCTTCGGGCGCATCGTCGCGCAGCCCCGTCAGCGTTTCGAGCAACCGCGTCTTGCCGCTCCCCGACCGCCCGGCGAGCAGAACGCGGTCGCCCGGAACAATGCGGTACAGGGCGCCCGCGACCGCCAGTTCGACGATCGGCTGCGCCGGCGCACCATCGCTCGCCGGGGCGGCGACGTCCGGAAACATCGCATCGAGCCGCGCGCGCGCACCGCGGCTCTTCCAGCGTTGAATGTCGAGCCGGGCGAGGCCGCCGACGATCTCCATAGCAGCGGTCGCAGCAAGCGCTGCGAGCGCGACAACCGGGGCGCTAGCGGGCGACAGCGCGACGATCGCGGCCACCGCCGCACCGGTCAGCCCCCAATGCACGATCGACACCAGCGTGTCGGCGCCGGCCATCGCCGCGCGGGCGCGGTGGAGCGGCGCTTCGGCCGCCGCGATTGCCGCTCGCACGTCGGCGGCAAGCCCATAGACCGCAATATCGTCGCCCCCGGCCGCCAGTTCGACATAGCATCGCTTGAGCGCACCGAGCGCTGCGCTTTCGGCGTCGAGCGCCGGGGCGATCCGGTCGCGCCCGATCCGGCGCGCGACTGCAAAACTTGCCCCCGCTGCGCCCAGCAAGGCCGCTGCAGCAGCCCAGCCCGCGAGTGCCATCAACAGCATCGTCCCCGCGAGCGTTGCGATGCCCGACGGTACCAGCGTCGTGCGCAGCAGTGCCTCCTCCAGCGTTTCGACGTCGCCACCAAGCCGCGCCGTGACATCGCCGCGATTGTGGAGAAGCGCCGTCGCCGGCGGTGCCGCGATCAACCGCGCAAACAGCACGGCACGCACCTCGGCAAGGGCAAACAGCATCGCCTGATGGCTGAACAGCCGCTCGCCATAGCGCGACAGCGTGCGCAAGATCGCCAGCCCGCGGATGGCGGCGCTGGGCACCAGATAATTGAACGCCTTGACCGCCGCCGCGCCGGTCAGGCCGGCAATCGCCGCACCGGTCAGGAACCAGCCCGACACCGCGAGCAGGCCGATCGCCGACAGCGCAGCGACTGCAGCTGCCGCCATGCCGAGCAACACCGCGCGGCGCTGGCCCGCGCGCGCGGATCGGAGCAATGCCGCGATCATCCGATTTCCACCACGCTGTCCGCCGCGGCGATCAGCGCCGGATCGTGCGTCGCCGCGACGATCGTCCGGGTCGTCGCAGCGGCCTGCAACACCGCGACGACGCGCGCCGCACTCGCGGCGTCGAGGTCGGCAGTCGGCTCGTCGAGCAGCAGCAGCGGGCGGGGCGACAGCAGCGCGCGCGCCAGCCCGATCCGTCGCCGTTCGCCGCCCGACAACCCGCTGCCGCGGTCATCGACAACCCAGTCGATCCCGCCGCCACGCGCGGTAATCAGCGCCGAAAGACCGAGCACGTCGAGTTCGGCAATGATCGCAGCATCGCGCGCCTTCGCCTCTCCTACGAGCAGATTGGCGCGGAGACTCCCGGGCAACAGCAAGGGCCGCTGACCCGCCCAGCCGCACAGCGAGGCGAGCGCGCGTGGGTCGACCGCGGCATCGTCGGCGTAAAGGCGCCCCGACTCGACGGACACCTGCCCGATCAACGCGCGGAGGAGGCTGGTCTTGCCCGATCCGCTCGGCCCGACGATCAGGTGAAGGCCGGGGCCGATCCAGCGCGCGCTGATCGGTCCGATCGCCGCGCCTTCGGGGTGCCGAACAACCCACGCATCGACGACAAGAGCCGCCGGTGCGCCGGGTAACGGCGGTGCGACTGCGTGATCGGCGATCGGTGCCTCCGCGGCGGCAAGCGCCGCCAGCGCCGCTTCGCCTTGCTGCTTGTCGTGATAGGCCGCGGCCAGGCGGCGCATGCCGAGATAAAATTCGGGCGCGAGCGCAAGAACGTAAAAGGCTTCGGCGAAGTCGAGGCTTTCGGGCGCGCGAAAGGGCAGCAGGCCGAGCAGCGAAAAGCCACAATAAACCGCGACGAGCGCGACCGCGAGCGCGCTGAAAAATTCGAGGATCGCGCTCGATGCAAAGGCGATGCGCAGCACGCCCAGCGTCCGTTCCGCCAGATCGCGCGCCGCCCCGCCGATCTGACGCGTGACGCGATCCTCGGCGCCATAGGAGAGGATCAGCGGCAGCGCGCGAACCCGGTCGACGAACAAGCCGCCGAGCCGCGACAGCGCCCCCAATTGCGCCTCGCTCGCCCGCGCCGCGGCGCTGCCGGCGAGCGCCATACCGATCGCGAAGGGCAACAGCGTGCCGAACAGGATCGCCGCGGCGACGCTGCTTGCGAGCAGCGCCGCCAGCGCGATCAGCAGCGGCGAAAGCATCGCGGCGCGGCGCAGCGGCAGGAAACGCGCAACATAGGGCTCGATGCGGTCGATCGCGGTCACCGCTAGTTCGGCATCTTCACCGATCAGGCGTCCGCGCCCCGCCGCGCTCACCATGAGCGCGGGCGCGACGCGCGCGCGCAGCTCGGCGGCAAAGCGCGCGGCGTGGCGCAGGCCGATCGCAAAGGCGCCGCCCTGCAAAGCGCCGCGTGCCAGCGCCGCGCCAATCAGCAGCAGCATCCACGCCCAGCCCGCAATGCCGAATCCCGCGTCGCCCCCTCCGCCGCCGCGAAGGTCGCGCGCGACGTGGAGCGCCAGCAATTGCGCGAGCGCGAGCGCGAAGAGCACCGCGGCAACGGCATCGCCAAGCCAAGCGGCCAAGGCACCGCGGCTGGCGGCGGGTGCTGCAGATGTGGCGTTATCTCTACTTGACATTTTTCTAATATTCACACATTCCCATATTCATTAAATGACGATGCCGCAAGCCGTGCGGCACCCCGCCGAGTCGCTGTTCAGGAGTGGCGCCATGGACCTGGCCGTAGTCGAATTATCCCGCCTGCAATTCGCCCTTACGGCGATGTACCATTTCCTCTTCGTTCCGCTGACGCTGGGGCTTTCCTTCATGCTGGTGATCATGGAGAGCATCTATGTCATCACCGAAAGGGAAATCTGGCGTACCATCACGCGTTTCTGGGCCCGCCTGTTCGGGATCAACTTCGTCCTCGGGGTCGCGACCGGCCTGACGATGGAGTTCGAATTCGGGATGAACTGGTCCTATTATTCGCACTATGTCGGCGACATCTTCGGCGCGCCGCTCGCGATCGAGGGGCTCATGGCCTTTTTCCTCGAGGCGACCTTCGTCGGGCTGATGTTCTTCGGCTGGGACAAATTGTCCAAGCAGCTCCATCTCCTCGTCACCTTCCTCGTCGCGCTGGGTTCCAATCTTTCGGCGCTTTGGATTCTGATCGCCAACGGCTGGATGCAGAATCCGGTCGGGTCGCGCTTCAATCCCGACACGATGCGCATGGAAGTCGTCGACTTTTATTCGGTGCTGTTCAACCCCGTCGCGCAGGCGAAGTTCGTCCACACGGTCAGCGCCGGCTATGTCACCGCCTCGGTCTTCGTTCTCGGCATTTCGGCCTGGTATCTGCTCCGCGGCCGTTACACCGCGCTCGCGAAGCGCTCGCTGACCGTCGCCGCGGCCTTCGGCCTCGCCTCCTCGCTGTCGGTGGTCGTCCTCGGCGACGAATCGGGCTATGCGCTCACCGATCATCAGAAGATGAAACTCGCCGCGATCGAGGCAATGTGGCACACCGAAATGGCGCCCGCCGGGCTCACGCTCTTCGGCCTGCCGTCGGTCAAGGACCGCGAGACGCGCTATGAAATCAAGATACCCTATGTCCTCGGCCTGATTTCGACGCGCAGCCTGACCGGGCAGGTCCAGGGGATCAACGAACTGGTCCTCCACGCGCAGGAACGCATCGAAAGCGGCAAGCTCGCCTATGGCGCGCTCGAGGATCTGAAGGCCGATCGCACCAACGCAACCGCGCGCGCGATCTTCGAGGCGAACCGCAGCAACCTCGGCTATGCGATGCTGCTCAAGCGTTATGTCCCCGATCCGCGCAACGCGACCGCCGACCAGGTCATGCAGGCGGCGTGGGACACGGTGCCCAACGTCCCGGTCACCTTCTGGCTGTTCCGCTTCATGGCGGGGCTCGGCTTCTTCTTCATCGGCTTCTTCGCCCTCGCCTTCTATTATGCGACGGTGCGGCGCTTCGATGTGAAGTGGTTCCTGCGCGCCGCGGTGATCATCATGCCGCTGCCGTGGCTGGCCGCCGAAATGGGCTGGGTGCTCGCCGAATATGGCCGCCAGCCATGGGCGATCGAGGGCGTGCTGCCGACCTTCCTCGGCGCATCGAGCCTGACGGTGGCGCAGGTCTGGACGACCATCGCGGCCTTCACCCTGCTCTACAGCGCGCTCGCTTTCATCGAGGTGCGGCTGATGCTCGCGGCGATCCGCAAGGGCCCCGAGTCCAAGCGCGGCCGCGACCTTGCCTCGGGCATCGAACCCACCGACGCGGGCTATACCCCGCTGCCGGCCGAATAAGGAGGATCAGACGATGGCGATTCCCTTCGACTATGAAACGCTCCGCCTGATCTGGTGGCTGCTTCTCGGCGTGCTGCTGATCGGCTTCACGCTCACCGACGGCTACGACCTCGGCGTCGCCGCGCTGCTGCCCTTCATCGCGCGGACCGACGAGGAACGGCGGCTGGCAATCAACAGCATCGCCCCGACTTGGGAGGGGCATCAGGTTTGGCTGATCCTAGGCGGCGGCGCGATCTTCGCCGCATGGCCCTTTGTCTATGCGATCAGCTTTTCGGGCTTCTATCTCGCGATATTCCTTGTCCTCGCGGCGCTGATCCTGCGCCCCGTGGCATTCAAATATCGCTCGAAGCACGACGATCCCGCCTGGCGCAGCCGCTGGGATTGGGCGCTGTTCGTCGGCGGTTTCGTCCCCGCACTGGTGTTCGGGGTCGCGGTCGGCAACGTCCTTCTGGGCGCACCCTTCCGCCTCGATAGCGACCTGCGCGCCTTTTACGAAGGCTCGCTGCTCGGCCTCTTTTCGCCCTTCACCTTGCTCACCGGCCTGCTGTCGGTGGCGATGGTCGTGCTGCACGGCGCCGGCTGGCTCGCGCTCAAGGCCGAAGACGGCGTCGTGATGGACCGGGCGCGCCGCTGGGGCAAGATCGCCGCGCTGCTCGTCATCGCGCTGTTCGCAATCGGCGGCGCGATGGTCGCCACGACGAACATTGGCTACCGGCTGGAGGGCGAACTCGATCCCGCCGGCCCCTCGAACCCGCTGTGGGCAACGTCAGTCCCGGCGGCGGGCGCATGGCTCGACAATTATGGGCGCCACCCGTGGATGCTGCTCGCGCCGATCCTCGGCTTCCTGGGCCCGATCCTCGCCTATGTCGCGATCGCCGGGCGCAAGCAGAGCCTGCTCTTCGTCGGCTCGGCGCTCGCGGTGGTCGGGATCATCTCGACGGTCGGCCTGTCGATGTTCCCTTTCATCCTGCCCAGCTCGATCGACCCGCATTCGAGCCTGATGGTCTGGAATGCCTCGTCGAGCCACCTCACCTTGTGGATCATGCTCGTCGTGACCCTGATCTTCCTGCCCATCGTCCTCGCCTACACGGCGTGGGTGCTCAAGGTGTTGTTCGGCCGCGTCACGCTCGACGACGTTCGCACCAACCTCGATTTCTACTGACCGGAGGAACACGCCATGTGGTATTTTACCTGGGTACTCGGCCTCGGCCTCGCGGTCGGCTTCGGCATATTGAACGGCTTGTGGCACGAATTCCACTCGCCCGCCGACGACGACGCGACGCTCTGACCGGCAAAGCAGCCATGAAAAAGGCCGGCGCAGCCCACGCTGCACCGGCCTTTTTCTTTCACGAGATCGGCGCCTTAGGCGGCGCCGTCCTGCCAGCCGCCGCCCAGCGCCAGGAACAGCGCGACCAGATAGGTCGCGCGCTGCTGTTCGGACTGGGCGATGCTCGCCTGGATCTGCGCCAACGAGCGCTCGGCATCGAGTACGACCTGAAAATTCTCGCGCCCCGCCTGATAGCGAAGCCGCGCGATCCGCGCCGCCTCGCCCGCTTCGTCCGCTGCACGGCGTAGCGCGGCAAGCCGGTCGAGTTCGCCGGCATAGTTGGCGAGCGCGCTTTCGGTTTCCTGAAGCGCGCCGAGCCAGGTGCCGTCGAAGGTCGCCAGCGCCGCGTCGGCGCCGGCCTCCGCCTGCTTCAGCCGCGAACGCGCGACCGCGATGTTCGGAAAGCTCCACGAAATCAGCGGCCCGATCGAAAAGCGGAAGCTGTCGGACTTGCCCAGCCCCGACACCGCGTCGGCGGTCGATCCCACAGACCCGCCGATGCTGATGCTGGGATAAAGGTCGGCGGTCGCAACATTGACGCGCGCCGCGGCGGCGGCGAGCTGGCGCTCGGCCCGGCGAATATCCGGGCGACGGGCGAGCAGCGCGGCGCCGTCACCGACCGGAATCGGACGGTCGAGTTCGGGCGGCGCCTGGCATTGCAACGCGGCCTGCGGCGCTTCGGCGGGCGGCTTGCCAGTCAGCAGCGCAAGGCGATAGAGCGCCCCGGCGCGCTGCGCCTTCAAGGTCGGCAGGGTCGCGCGCGTCTGTTCCAACAGCGCCCCTGCCTGCCCGGTGTCGAGCCGCGTCGCGCGCCCGCCTTCGAACAGCCGGCGCGTCAGGTCGAAGGTCTGTTCCTGAATGCGCAGCGTTTCCTCCGCCACCGCAAGCTGGCGGTTGTAGGCGCAGACGTCAGCATAGGCGCGCGTCGTTTCCGCCGCGACCGTGATGCGCGTCAGGTCGAAGGCCGCCTGCACCGCGTCGGCATCTGCGCGGCTCGCGCGGATCGCACTTTCGACGCGCCCGAACAGATCGACCTGATAACCGATGTCGAGCCCGACATCATAGCTTTCGCCCTCGACCGGGCCGATGCCGGTGACACTGCCCGGCTGGCGGGCGTAGGTGCCGCTGGCGCTTATTCCGGTGGTCGGCAGGCGCCCCGCTCGCGATTCCTTCAACACCGCGCGCGCCTGTGCCAGATTGGCGGCGGCGACGCGCAGATCGGTATTGGCGGCGAGCGCCTCTTCGACGAGCGCGTCGAGCGTCGGGTCGCCGAACAGGCTCCACCAATGCCCCGCCGGCTGCTCGCCGGTGAAGGCGGGCGATTTGCCTGCCTCGAGGAAAGGCGTCTGTCCGGGAGCGGCGGGGGTCGGCGACACATAGGCCGGACCGACGGCACAGCCCGACAGTGCAAGCGCGGCGGCACCGGCCAGCAGGACATTACGGCTCATCATGGCATCTCCAGCGGCGCATCGCCGCCCTTGTTGGTGCGGCCGCGCGCGAACCATTGCTGGACGCGATAGCCCAGCTTGCGCGACACGACGTAGAAGATCGGCGTGAAGATCAGCCCGAATATGGTGACGCCGAGCATGCCGAACGTCACCGCCGTGCCGAGTGCCTGGCGCATTTCCTGCCCCGGCCCGCTTGCCACCGCGAGCGGAATGACGCCGAAGATGAAGGCAAAGCTGGTCATCAGGATCGGACGCAGGCGCGACTGCGCGGCGTGAACCGCGGCGTCGAGCGGAGCCATCCCCTCCTCTTCCTCCGCCTGCTTGGCGAATTCGACGATCAGGATCGCGTTCTTCGCCGCGAGCGCAATCAGCACGACCAGCCCGACTTGCGTCAGGATATTATTGTCCATCCCGCGCAGGTTCACGCCAAGCATCGCCGCCAATATGCACATCGGCACGATCAGGATCACCGCGAGCGGCAGCGGCAGCGATTCATATTGCGCCGCCAGCACCAGGAAGACGAAGACCACCGCGAGCAGGAAGATCAGCACCGCGCTGCTCCCCGCCTGCTTTTCCTGATAGGCAAGGCCCGTCCATTCATAGGAAAAGCCCTGCGGCATCGTCTTCGCGGCCAGTCCCTCCATCGAGGTCAACGCCGCACCCGATGAGACGCCCGGCGCCGCCTGTCCCTGCAGTTCGACCGCGGGGAACAGATTGTAACGCACGACGCGGGTCGGACCGCTGTCGTCGCGGAAGGTCGCGACCGACGAGAGCGGAACCATCTCGCCCGACGAGGACCGCACCTGCAATCGGCCCACATCCTCGATCCGGCTGCGCGCGCTTGGTTCGGCCTGAGCCGTGACGCGGAAGGTGCGGCCAAGGAAGTTGAAGTCGTTGACATAGGTCGAGGCAAGATAGGTGCCGAGCGCGGCGTAGACCTGGCTCGGGTCGACGCCCAATATCTGCGCCTTGTCACGATCGACATCGGCGAAGATGCGCGGGCTTCCGGTGTTGAACAGCGAAAAGACCTGCGTGACGTCGGGCACCTGCTGCGCCCCGCCCATCATCGCCTGCGTCACCTTTTCAAGGTCGCGATAGTTTTGCCCCTCGCGCGCCTGCAGCATCATGGTGAAGCCGTTGCCGTTACCGAGGCCCTGCACCGCGGGCGGCGCGATGACGAAGGCGTTTGCTTCAGGGAGCGCCATCGCGAGGACGCCCGACAGCTTGCCCGACAATGCGCTGGCGCTCAGATCGCTGCCGCGCTCGCTCCAGTCCTTCAGACGGATGAACATCGTGCCCGCGTTCGATGCGGTCGAAAAGCTCGCGCCGTCGAGCCCCGAAAAGGTCGCGATGCTCTCGACGCCGTCGATCTGCGACACCGTCTTCTGCGCGCGCGCCAGCACCTCGCTCGTGCGATCGAGCGACGCGCCGGGCGGAAGCTGAACCACGCCGATCAGCACGCCCTGATCCTGATCGGGGATGAAGCCCGTCGGCGTATCTGCGAGGCGCCAGCCGGTCGCGGCGAGCAGTACCGCATAGATGCCCAGCATCAGCGCCGTCTTGCGGATCAGCGACGCGGTGGTGGTGCCATAGCGTTCGGACAGTCGGTCGAACCCGTCGTTGAACCTGTTCGCGGCGCGGCGGACCACGCGCATGATCCGGTTTTTCGGTTCGGCGTGATGCTCCTCGTGTGGCTTTAGCAGCAGCGCCGCCATCGCGGGCGACAGGGTAAGCGACGTCAGCAGCGAAAAGACCGTCGCCGCCGCGATCGTTACCGCGAATTGCTGATAGAAGATACCGGGGATGCCGGGGATGAAGGCCGTCGGCACGAACACCGCGACAAGGACGAGGCCGATCGCGATCAGCGCGCCCGACACTTCGCTCATCGTCCGGTGCGCGGCTTCGCGCGGGGTGAGGCCCTGACGAATATGCTTCTCGACCGCCTCGACGACCACGATCGCGTCGTCGACGACGATGCCGACCGCGAGCACCAGCGCGAACAGCGACAGCGAGTTGATCGAAAAGCCGAGCGCCAGCTGCACCGCAAAGGTGCCGATGAGCGCCACCGGAATCGCGATGATCGGGATGATCGCCGCGCGCCAGGTCTGCAGAAAGACGAGCACGACGATGACGACGAGGATGATCGCCTCGATCAGCGTTTCCTGCACCGCGCTCACCGACGCCTGCACATATTCGGTCGGGTTGAAGGGGATCTGATATTCCAGCCCCGGCGGGAAGTCCTTCGACGCCGCCTTGACCTCGTCGAGCACCAGCTTCGCGGCATCGAGCGCGTTGGCGCCCGGCTGCTGGATCACCGCCATGCCGACGCCCGGCTGGCCGTTGAAAACGCCGCGCACGCCATAATCCTGACTGCCAAGCTCGACCCGCGCGACGTCCTTCAGCCGCGTGATCGCGCCATTCTGCGTATCGGTCTTGATCACGACATTGGCGAATTGTTCGGGCGTCACGAGGCGTCCCGGCACTTCGACCGGAAGCTCGAACGCGGGATTGCCCTTGCCATAGGGCGGCGCGCCGACCGAGCCGCCGGCGACTTGGACATTCTGGCTCTGCAGCGCCGCGACAATCTCGGTCGCGGTCAGGTTGCGCGCGGCGGCCTTGTCGGGGTCGATCCACACGCGCATCGAATAATAGCCGCCGCCGAAAATCTGCACCCCGCCGACGCCCTTCAGGCGCAGCAGCCGGTCGCGCAGCGTCGAATTGGCATAGTTGCCGACATAATCGAGGTCGATCGCCGGATCGGTCGTCGTCAGCGCGACGATCATCAGGAAGCCGGTTTCCTGCTTGTTCACCTGCACGCCGATCTGGCGCACCTGTTCGGGCAGGCGCGGTTCGGCGAGCGCAACGCGGTTCTGAACGAGCACCTGCGCCGCATCGAGGTCGGTGCCTGGCTGGAATGTCACCGTTATCTGCGCCAGACCCTGCGTCGAGGACGACTGGATATAGAGCATATTCTCGACGCCGTTGACCTCCTGCTCGATGGTCGACGACACCGTTTCGGCGATCGTGTCGGGCGAGGCGCCGGGATAGGATGCGGTGATGCTGATCGTCGGCGGCGCGATCTCCGGATATTGGGCGAGCGGAAGCTGCGGATAGGCAAAGGCGCCGATCAGCGTGATGAAGATGGCGATGACCGCCGCGAAGATCGGGCGGTCGACGAAAAATCGGCTGAAATTCACTGTGCGCCGCCCTTGCCCGCTGCAGCGCCCGCCGCGGCAGGCTTCGCGGCCGCCTTGGCGGGCACGACCTTGCCATCGGCACCGATCCGGCCCGCCTCGATCTTCGCGGGCTTGCCCGGCATCGCGCGCTGGATGCCGCCGACGACGACGCGATCCTTGGCGGTGATGCCCGAACGGATCACGCGCAGCCCGTCGATGACGGGGCCAAGCTCGACCGGGCGCGCCTGCACCACATTCTTGTCGCCGATCACATAGACCAGGCGCCGCGCCGCATCGGTGACGATGGCGGTGTCGGGAACCATGACGGCGGCGTGCGGCGCCGAAGCCGCAAGCTGAAGCTGGCCGAACATGCCCGGGCGCAGCTTGCCATCGGGGTTGGGCACGACGGCGCGGACGGTGATCGTCCCCGATCCGTTCGACAGTGCGTTGTCGACAAAGTCGATCCGGCCCGAAATCGCATAATCCTGCTGTCCTTGCAGGCGGATACGCACCGGCGCGCCGTCGAGCTTGTCGCCGCGGCGTTCATAGCCGAGCAGGCTCGCCTCGGAACCCTGGAAGCTGAAATGGATGGGGCTCGTCGACACGATCGTCGTCAACACCGTCTGATCGGCGGTGACCGCATTGCCGGGATCGACCAGCCGCTGCGAAATACGCCCCGAAATCGGTGCGGTCACGCGCGTGAAGCCGACGTTGAGCTGCGCCGATCGCACCGCGGCCTGCGCCGCCGCCACATCGGCTTCGCCGGCGCGCACCGCGGCACGGCGCTGCTCGACCTCCTCGGTACTCGCCGCTTGCGATGCGGCCAGTGTCGCCGAGCGCGCGAATTCGGTTTTTGCGTTCGCCAAGGTCGCGTTGGCGCGCGCCAACTGCGCGCGCGCCTGATCGAGCGCCGCCTGGTTCGGGCGCGCATCGATCGAAAAGAGAAGCTGCCCGGCCCGCACATATTGGCCGTCGGCAAAGTGTACGCGCTGCAAATATCCCGAGGCGCGCGGCCGCACTTCGACACTGTCGATCGCTTCGAAACGGCCGACAAAATCATCCCACTCCGTCACGTCGCGGACGAGGGGCTGAGACACGGTGACGGGAAGCGACGGCGGACCGCCCTGTCCTTGGTCGCCGCCGCCCGAACAGGCAGCCAGCGCGAACGAAAGGCACAGGACGGGCGCGAGGAGAAAGCGCTTTTGCATGATCTTGTCTTTTCTGTTGAAGCGTTCCGCCATCGCGCCACAGGGAGGGGGGAAGTTGCGCGATGACGGTCGCTGTCAACTAGTGGGCCGTTCATCGTAAGTCAACAGTTGTTGATTTATTCTCATTCACCATTATGGACGCAAAAATGGAGAGAAGCTCAACCATCAAGCGGCGCGATGCCGTTGCAACCCGCGCGTCGATATTGGCGGCCGCGCACCAACGCTTTCTGCGCGAGGCGTATGAAAATGTCGGACTGCGCGACATTGCGGGTGATGCCGGGGTCGATGTCGCGCTGATCAGCCGCTATTTCGGCGGCAAGGAAGGGCTGTTCCGCGAAGTCGTCAGCGACGAAGCAAAGCCGCATCTGTTCCGCGAGCCCAAAAGCATCGACGAATTACCCGGTTTTCTGGCGCAACTCGTCGCCGAAGACGACGACGCCGACCGCCATCATCGCATGGAGATGTTCGTCATCATGCTGCGCTCGGCCTCGTCTCCCAAGGCGGGCGATATCATCCGCGAACTGGTGAACCGCGACGTTCTGGAGCCGCTCGCCGGAACGATCGGCGGCGATCAGGGCGAGATGCGCGCCAATATGCTGCTGGCGATCCTGATGGGCGTCGGCGTCCTGCGGACGATCATGAAGGTCGATAATTTCGAACTCGATGCCGAAGAAGGGGCCGAGTGCGTCGAGCGCTTTCGCTGCCTGTTCGCGGCGGCGTTGACCTGCTGACCGCCGCGGCGCAACCGCCCGCCCCGGCCAGACGGTCGAAAAGATCGAGATAGCGGCGCGCAGCGAAAGCCGTGCCGAAAGGCTCGGTAACGACCGCCGGAGAAAAGGGTCGGCGATCCTGCCGGTCGATCCATTCGAGCATCGCCTCGGCAATCGCCGCCGGTTCGCGGCTGGGGACGATCGCGCCGCAATCACCGTCCGCGAGCAAATCTCGCAGGAAATGCGAACAGTCGGTGGCGATAACCGGAACGCCGCGTTCGAGCGCTTCGACCGCAACGGCAGGCCCGCCTTCGTAGCGCGAGGTAATCAGCAGCAGGTCGGCATGGTCGAGCGCCGGCCCGATCGATGCCAGGCGCCCCGGTAGCGCAATCCGGTCCGCAACGCCCAAACGCCGCGCCAGCCGCGCCAGCCGCGGCGCGTCGGGCCCGTCGCCCGCAATGGTCAGCCGCACGTCGCGATGCTTGGCCAGTTCGGCGACAACGCGCACCGCGAGACCGAAATCCTTCTGCTCGACGAGTCGCCCCGCCGCCAGCAGATGCAGCGGCCCGGTGCCCGGCACCTTCCTGGCTGCCGGCAAATTTATGATCGTGTCGATATTGGGATCGAAGATCACGCTGACCTCCGCGCGTCCCGTCAGCGCACGCACATCGTCCGCGAGCCCGGTCGACATGGCGGCGAACCAGTCGACATCGCGCGCCGCCCAACGAAAGGCCCGCGCAAGCAGCGCGCGTAGCGCCGGGATCGCCGAAGGCGCCAGCGGATTGCTGATCTTCGCCACGACCTTCGGCCGCCGCGGCAAATCGCGCACGGCGCCCGCCAGCACATGATGAAAATTGCCCGGCAGAAAGAGGACGTCCGGCCGCAGGCGAGCGATCGCCGCCGACAGCGCACGCCGCAGGCGCAGGCGCGAAAGCGGCGTTCTGGGAATTTCGGGTTCGAGGCGTTCGGTGTGTACCCCGCGCGGCACGGCGGAGCGCAGCGGACCATCGAATGTGCCGCAAAGCAAGGTGACGCGGCGCCCCTGCGCCACCCATTCGCGCGCCAGCCGCAGCGCGATCATCTCGGTCCCTCCGAACGAAAAATCGTGGAAAATGATGACGATGTGCTGCGCTCGCGCCACGCCGCAGGCCTTTCCGATGCCATACCGGCGCCCGTGTCGGACGCCCTTCCATCGACAAGACGCCGCGCGCGTCGATTTTCCGCACCGCGCCGATGCGGGATCGGCCGCGCCGCGGCGTCTGAAGCTGAAGAAGCGAAAAATCGCTGGAAACGATACTAACGGGATAAAAGCGTGAACGGATTGACGGTTGCCACAGCCCCCACACCGACGCCCCCCCTCGCCGCACTTGAGCCGCTGACACCAATCCGCAGCCGCTGGCCGGCGCTGGTCAGCGGCCTGCTCAGCCTGGCGCTGCTCGCCGGACTGATACGCGAGCTTTTGGGCGGCGGACTGGCCGCGCTGCACGAGGCGCTGCCCACCAACCCGCTATTCTATCTGGTCTTCCTTGCCATCTATGCGGTGCAGCCGCTGTCCGATCTGGTGATTTTCCGGCGGCTGTGGGGCCTGCCGCTGTCGGGCATCGTGCCGATCCTGCGCAAGCTGGTCGCGAACGAGATTTTGCTCGGCTATTCGGGGGAAGCCTATTTCTACGCCTGGGCCCGGACGCGGCTCAACATGGTCGCGGCGCCTTTCGCGGCGATCAAGGATGTCAGCATCCTGTCGGCGGTCGTCGGCAACATCTTCACGCTGGCACTGCTCGCTATCGCCACGCCCTTCGCCTATTCGCTGCTGCCCGCCGAGCATATCCGCCCGATCCTGGGGTCGGTAGGGGTCATGCTCGCCCTGTCGCTCGCCATCCTGCTCTTCCGCGGCCGCCTGTTCTCGCTTCCTGCGAGTGAACTGCGCTGGGTGTTCCTGATCCACCTCGTCCGCACCATCGCCTACACCGGGCTGCTCGCGCTGTGCTGGCATCTTGCGCTGCCGCTCGTGCCGCTCGCGCTCTGGATGCTGCTCGTGACGGGACGCCAACTCGTCGCGCGCCTGCCGCTCGTCCCCAACAAGGACATCGTCTTTGCCAATCTGGCGGTCTTTCTGGTCGGCAACGACGCCGCGGTGACGCGGCTCGTGGCTCTGACAGTCGCGCTGACCCTGCTCTGCCACGTCATCGTCTTTGCGCTGACCTGGCTGCCGCTGCGCAAGGGAGCGGCCGCATGACCCGCTTCCGCTTCCCTGCCCTCGCCGCCGCCATGCTGGCTTCAGCCGCAATGGTGCCGTCCGCACGCGCCGCGGTCTATGGCGACGCGCCCGCCTGCGCCGCGGGTTCGACAACGCCGGCGCTGCTCGTCTGGCTCGACGGGCTGAAGGACCGCAAGGGACGGATCCGGGTCGAGCTGTTCCCGAGCAACGACAAGGATTTTCTGGAGGATGATTTCGTCCTTCAGAAAGCGGGCAAGGATTTCCGCCGCATCGAATTTGCGGCCCCCGCCGCCGGTCCGGTCGCGGTGTGCATCCGGGCGCCGCGGCCTGGCCGCTTCAGCTTCGCGATGATCCACGACCGCGACGGCAAGCACAAGTTCAGCTTTTCCTCCGACGGCGTCGGCTTTCCCGGCAATCCCAAATTGGGGTGGAGCAAACCCAAATCGGCAAAGGCCGCGGTGACGCTGGGCAGCGGTGTCACGGAAATGCACGTGATGATGAATTATTTCCACGGCCTGGGCTTTTCGCCGGTCAAGAAGGATTGAGGTGATGCGGATCGTCGACGTCTGCGAATTCTATTCCCCCACCGGCGGCGGCATCCGCTCCTATGTCGACCGCAAGATGCAGTTGCTTGCCGAAGCCGGCCACGAACTGATCGTCCTCGCGCCCGGCGCCGAGGATCGCGAGGAAGTGCGCGCGACCGGCGGCCGGATCATCTGGGTCAAGGCGCCGCCGCTGCCGTTCGATGCCAATTATCGCATGTTCTGGGATGCGGCGCCGATCCATGCCTGGCTCGACCGGTTGCACCCCGATGTCGTCGAAGCCTCTTCGCCCTGGCGCCCCGCGTGGATCGTCGGAAAATGGGCCGGCGACGCCGCGAAGGTCTTTTTCCTGCACAGCGACCCGGTCGTATCCTATCCGCAGCGCTGGTTCGGACGGATCGCCTCGCGCGAAAAGATCGACGCCGCCTTCGAATGGTTCAATCGTTATCTGCGCCGCGCGATGCCGCTGTTCGACAGTCTGGTGGTCTGCGGCGATTCGCTGGGCAAGCGGCTGAGCGACCGCCACATCGGTCCGGCGCATTGCGTCGCGCTGGGCATCGATCGCGCCGCCTTTTCACCGACCCTGCGCGACGCCAGCCTGCGCGCCGACCTGCTGGCGCAATGCGACCTTCCCGAAAGCGCCACGCTGCTGGTCGGCATCGGGCGGCACCATGGCGAAAAGCGATGGGACATGGTGATCGACGCGGTGCAGGCGGCCGCCGCCCGCGAACCCGTCGGCCTGATCCTGATCGGCAAGGGACCGGCGAGCGCCGCGCTGCGCAAGCAGGTCGGCGGCAATCCGCATATCCGCATGTTCCAGCCAATCTATGACCGGCCGCAACTGGCAACGCTGATGGCGAGCTGCGACGCGCTGATCCACGGATGCGAAGGCGAAACCTTCGGCCTGGTGGCGTCGGAAGCGCTGGCGTCGGGCCTGCCGTTGATCGTCCCCGACGAGGGCGGCTGTGCCGAGATCGCTCGCCAGGATTTTGCGGAAACCTATGCCGCACGCGATGCCGCCGCAGCGACGCAGGCCATCGCCCGCTTCTGCGCGCGCGATCGCGCGGCGGTCCGTCAGGCGGCGCGCCGTGCCGCCATCGCCGTCCGGTCGGACCGCGACCATGTCGCGGACCTGCTCCGCCATTATGACGCGCTGATCGCCGCGCGTTCGTCGCGGGTGGCGGCATGATCGGCCGCGAGATCCCCATAGCGGGCGACCCGGCGTCCGGCGAGCAGCGCGGCACAGCATTTGTCGATGCTGGTCACAAGGCTGGGCACATGCGCATCGCCCGGATGCAACGCGACGCGCACGTCGCGCATCGGCTTCAGCGCATGCCGCGCGAGCGCAGAAAACAACAAGGAACTGGCAATCCGCGCCCTGCTGCGGCTTGCCCAGGTGATGACCGGACCGCGCGCGAGCACCGCGCCGGTTTGCGGATTCCACACCTTCATATGATCCTCGGCCATCGTAAATCCGGCCTGTGGCAAAGCGGACAGAGCCCCAGCTCCGTAGAGCCACGCGGGCGCGATGAAACCGGTTGCGGCAACCCCTGTCACGTCCTCAACCAGTTTCTTGGCCGCCGTCATCCGCGCCAGCGCGGTGGCATGGTCAAGGCCGAGGAACTCGCCCTCGCCCGCCGTCATGTGGCGCGCGCGGAAGCCGTCGAGCGCTCCGCTGTGCCGGCTGTCGTCGCGATGCGCCCAGCCATGCACAAACATTTCAACACCCGCGTCGGCCCAGCCGCGCAGGCGGCTCTGAAAGCCCCGGTCTTCGGCGATCGGCGCGCTGTCCCAATGGTCGGGAACGACCAGCATCGCGACCTTCGGCCCACCAAGGTGGCGGACGAGTTGATCGAGCAGGCGATCGACCTCGTCGGCGAAGCGCGGGCTGACGTCGTGGATCGAGGCGAGGAATTTGCGCGAGGATTTATCGGAGGGCCGCATGACTGACATGTCCTTGATGGCGATGGTCTATCGCTTGCTCGTCTGGGGCAGCCGCAACGCGGACAAGGCGCCTCGCACCCGCGCCGCGCCCGCAAAGGCGCCGCCGCCGCGCGCGGCTGAACCTCCGTTCAAAAGGCTGCATCCAGGCCAATCCTAACGGTGCGGGGCCGCAGCGGCGTTTCCTGCCGACCGGCGACCACAGTGAAGGGGTTCCCATAGGAAAAGCGGTTACGATCGGCGTTGAACAGGTTCGTGACACCTAGCGCAAAGCCGAAACGCCCGCGCTCGAGACGCAGGTTCAGAGCCGTGTCGACATAGCGGCCCTGGCTGATGTCGAGCAGATTGCCGACGCCGAGATAGGATTTGCCGACATAGCGCGCATCGGCGGCAATCGACAGGCGGGCATCGGCGCCGACGCTCTGCACCCAGCGCGCGCCCACCCGCGCGCCCCACTGCGCGATATTGGGCAGATCATTGTCCTCCGCCCGCGCATAGGCCGGTGCGGCCTGGGTCAGGCTGCTGTGGTTGAGAAAGGCGCTGCCGTCGAGGCGCAGCGACGGGGTGGCGTTCCACGTCGCAGACGCGCTGAATCCGAGAATCGAACCATTGCCGATATTGTCCGTGTAGGGAAAACCCTGCGCATCGACGAGGTCGGCCTGGATCGATTCCCAGCGCGCGTATGAGCCCGACAGCGCCACGCTGAGCGGATCATGATCGGGCGCGCCCCGCCGCGCGCCGAGTTCGAACGTCGCAATGGTGTCCGACTGGAAGGCGACCGCGCTTCCCGGGCTGCTCACCGACAAGCCGCCGGGTCGGAATCCCTCCTGATAGCGCCCGTAGATCAGCCACCCGCCCCCCGGCTTCCAGCGCAGCGACGCGGCGGGTACGAAATAGTCGACGGCGCGGCGCGGTTCGGGCGGGTTCGGGTTGGCGGGATCGATCAACTCGCCCGAAAAACGCGTATGGGCATAGCGGCCGCCGAGGCTGGCGCTGAGCCGCGGCGCCAGGCCGAAGGTCCATTCGCCGAACAGCGCCACCTCGCTGCGTTCGTTCAGAATATCGGCAATCGGGGCGGGCGCGGCGGGGTCGCCAAGCGCGCGCCGGGTCCGGTCCTTCCCGTCGGTGATGCCGATCCCCGCGATCCAGCCATGCCCGTGCGCGCCCTGCCGCGACAGCGTGGTTTCATTGGCGTGCTGGCGGATCCCAATATCCTGCGTAAAGGCCAAGGGGTTCCCGCCGCCGAGCGCCGACGCATCGAAGCGGTTCGCCAGATCGTGCGACACGATCGCACCAGTCGATCGCAGCACCAGCGGACCCCAGCTTCTTTCGACCGTCGCGTAAAGCAGCGAATAATCATTGTCGAAGGGCTGCGCGATCAGGCTCTGCCGCGTCAGGTCGGGCAGCCCGGCCTCCGAATATTGACCGTCGCGCGTCTGGATGTCCTGCCGCACCCAGCCCGCATCGATCGTCCAGCCGTCGCCCGGTGTCACACGCAGCGCCGCGCGCCCGCCGAAGATGCGGCTGCGGTTGACGTTGCTCAGCCCGCGGGCGCTGTCGTCGATATAGCCGCCATCGATGCGATGATAGCCGACGACACGCAGCGCAGCACGGTCGGTCAACAGCGGCAGGTTGAGCGTCGCCGCCGCATCGTGGCTGTCGGCGCCGTGCTGGGTCAGTGCATAGCCCGCTTGCATCCGCGCCGCGAAACCGCCGCTATCGGGCTTTGCCGGATCGATGCGGATGATGCCGCCGAGCGATCCGGCGCCGTAAAGCGTCCCCTGCGGCCCTTCCAGCACCTCGATCTTGTCGATGTCATAGAGCGCGATGTCGGGATCGGGCGCGTTATAGTTGAGCCGCGCGTAGCCGAAATATTGCCCAACCGTCGCCTGCGTCGGGCCGGTGAAGCTTGAATCGGCGACGCCGCGAATGAACAGTTTGTTGCGGCCGGGGCCGAGGTTGGTCGAATTGACCGACGGAAGCTGGCGCACGATGACGTCCGAACCATGCTGCCCGGGCGCGCCCGCGAAACTGTCATCGAGGCGCATCACCGTGACCGCAGCGGGATAGTCGGCGAGCGAGGTGTCGCGCTTGCTGGCCGTGACGATAATCTCTTCGGGCGGCGCGGAGTCGGCCGGGCGCGGAGCCGCGGGGCGCGGCGCCGGGCGGCGCGGCGGCGGTGCCGGGCGCGCCCGGACGGGGACGCGCACAATGCGAAAGCTGCGCGCGTCGATGATCGTCACGCCCAGCCCGGTGCCGCGCAGCAGCCGCGCGAGCGCGGTTTCGACGTCCATCGTGCCGGCGACGCGGCGCACCCGGATCTCGCCCATCGCAGGATCGGCAAGCGCGACGCTGACGCCGCCCTGGCGCCCGAGGTCGAGGATCGCCTGGTCGAGCCGGCCGGCAGCGATGGCAAAGCGATGCGTCTCGGCGGCATGGACCGACGCGGGGGCCAGAGCCGCCACGAGGCTGGCCGCCGCCCATTGCCTGTAACGCTGCACCATCAGTTCGCGGTCAGTCGCCACTCCTCGCCGACCTTGCGGGCCGAAACGCCCATCAGGATCGCGATCTTTTCTATAGCGGCCCTATCCTTGCCGTCGATCAGGATCGTGCCCGTAAAGGTGCGATCGGCGATGGCGGGATCGACGGCGATCGGGGCGCCAAGCGCGCGCGACAGGTCGGGTGCAATATCCGACAGCGGTGTCGCGGTGAAATCGAGCCGGCCCGTCTTCCACCCCGCCACCGTTGCGGGATCGACGCGGGTGACGACCGGCGCCGCGCCGCTATGTGCGATGAGCAGCCGCTGCCCCGCGCGGAGCAGCAGGGCCGCGCGATCGGGATCGAACATCACCGCACCTTCGGCAACGCTCACTTCGGCACGTCCGTCCTCGCGCGCGACGTTGAAGACCGTGCCGATATCGCGCAGCCGCATATCGCCCGATACGACGGTGAAGGGATCGGCCGGATCGTGGGTGACGCGGAACACCGCCTCGCCGCTTTCGAGCGTGGCGATGCGCGGATTGCGGCGGTCGAGTGTCACGCGCGTTCCGCCGTTTAAGTCTATCACCGTCCCGTCGTCCAGCGTCACGCTGCGCTGCTCGCCGAGCGCGGTCTCGACCGCATAGGTCGGCACCGCGACGCGGTAGACCGGCCATGCGCTCACCGCGACAAGCAGCGCGGCGGCGACTGCACCAGAGCGGCGGAAGAATCCGGGGGCATTGTCGTTGGCAGGCGCGGCGTCGGGGCGATCCGCGGCCAAGGGGCGCGCGGCGAGGGCCTCGGTCATCGCCGCATCGGCGATCGCTACCCGGTCATAGGCTGCGGCGTGCGCCGGATCGGCCTCCAGCCACGCGGTGAAGGCGGGCCAATCGGCATGCGCGGGGTCGCGCTGCCGGACGAACCAGCCCACCGCTTCCTTTTCTGCCGCGCCGTTTGCCATGCCTAAAACCGTCCCTTCGCAGCTAGGACGGTATGGTCAGTCATTTTCCGCATCGAGTTTGTCACGTAATTGCAATACGGCCTTGTAGGCCTTTTGTAGATGTTTTTCGACAGCGCTCAGGCTGAGGCCGAAATGCGCGGCAATATCGCGCTGCGGTGTGCCGTCGATGCGGTAGCTGCGGAAGATGCCGGTGGTCGGCTCGCCCAGTTCGTCAAACAGCGCCGCGACGCGGGCAAGCTCGCTCTTCGCGATCGCCGTGCGCTCGGCCGATGGAGCCGGCGACGCCTCGCCCGCGTCGCCCGTTGCCAGCGCGCTCCACGCATCGTCGCGCCGCTCGCGGCGCTGCGCCGAGCGGCGGCGATCGATCACCAGATTGTCGGCGACCCGATAGAGATAGGAGAACGGATCGTCTGGAACCGCCGCGATCCCGCCGATCTTGATCCACAAATCCTGCAGAATATCCTCGGCGTCCGACGCGTCGCCGCAGCGGGCCCGCACGAAACGTTCCAGCGCTGCGCGGTGGGCCAGGAACGCCCCATCCAGACCGTCGGCGATCATGCGCCGCCCCATACCAATGCCGCGCGCAAGCCGCAATCGGATCGCGCCCATCGATCGGCAATGCGACGCTTTTTTCGTGCCGATGCGGAAAATCGCGCGCGGCGCCGTCCATTTGACAGGGGCGATGGTCGAATTGCGTAGCGGGAGTCTTGCCCCATGTCCCAAATCCTGTCCCGCCGCGCGCTCCGGATCGCTACGCTGGCGGCGGCGTTTGCCGCAAGTTGCACCGCCACCGCCGCGCCGTCGCCAGCCTCCGCAACGCCGATCAGTGTCCTCACCTACAATATCCATGGTCTTCCCTGGCCGCTTGCCTGGGGGCGCAGCGATGATTTCGGACAGATCGCGGCGCGGCTGCGCGCGATGCGGCAGGCGGGAATCCAGCCGCACATCGTCGTGCTGCAGGAAGCCTTCACCCGCTCCGCCCAGCGGATCGGCGCAGAAAGCGGCTATCGCTATGTCGTGGACGGCCCGGCCGCCGCCGATCGAAGCAGCCTGCCCGCAACCGACGCCGACCGCCGCTTCGCTGCCGCGGCATCGTGGTTCAAGGGCGAGCGGTCGGGCAAGCTGCTCGGCAGCGGGCTGCAACTGCTGTCGGACTATCCGATCCTCGCGGTACGCCGCGCGCCCTTTCCGGCCTATGCCTGTGCCGGTTATGACTGCCTTGCCAACAAGGGCATATTGATGGCGCTCGTCGCGGTGCCGGGCGCGGCAACGCCGGTCGTCGTCACCACCGCACATTTCAATTCGCGCGGCGCGTCGGGGGTTTCGGATGAGCGCGCCGACTATGCCTATCGCCGCCAGCTCGACGCTGCCGGACGGTTCATGGCGCAAAGCCCATGGCATCGCTATCCGATCATCTTTGCCGGTGACTTCAACGTCGGCAAGATCGCGCCGCGCGCCCGCGCCTTCGCGTCGGCAACGGACGGCTGGTGGGGAAATGGCCGCACCGGCGCGCTCGACGATGCGATGCACGCCTGCTCGCGCAGCACAAGCGGCCTCCCCCGCGCCGCGCTCGAAAGCTTTCGCCGCTCGAAGGACTGGCAATTATTTGCATCGACACGCTTTGCCGCGCTCACCGCTGAAGCCATATCGGTGCCGTTCGGGCGCGGCGCCGACGGCCGCATGCTGTCCGACCATATCGGCTATGTCGCGCGCTATCGCCTCGCGCCCCTTGCGAGGCCGCTCGCGCCGACCGCCGCACGCGGCCCGCTCGGCTATGTCCGTTTGAAATAGGCGATCAGGCGATCGATCGACGGCCGCGCAGCCTGTAACGCCTGCTCGGTGGCGGCATCGTCGCGCCGCGCCGCGCCCTCCCGTGCCGCCTTCAGTGCTGCACCCATCTGGCCCGCCAGCGCCGGGTCGCCGACGTCGCCCGCAATGTCATCCCAATGCTGGCCGGCCATTGTCATCGCGGCATCGACCCCGGACCAGTCCGGCCGCGCCGCCGCAAGACGCGCGGCCCCGGCCAATTGCGCATAATCAATCAGCGCCATTGCCGTTGTCGCCTTCGACACCGTCGCCATATCCTCGACCAGCGCGCGATAGATTTCGAGCGCGGCGAGTCCGGCACCCTGCCGGTCGTCCTGCCGCGCGGCGGCATCGAGCGCCGCGAGCCGCGGCACGATCGCCTGCTGCGCCGCTGCCCCGAGCGACGCGTGGACGCCTTTTTCGGAATAGATGGCGGTAGCGACGCGAGCGCGAAACTGCCCGGCCGATTCGTCCGGCGCCGCCACCGCGACATCGCGAAAATAGCCGGCAGCGGCATGTTTGAGCGGATCGGGATCGACCGCATAATCGGTAATGCCCGCGCGCGTCGTCAGCGAGAAGGTCGCAATCGCCTGATCGGAGGGCGAATGCGGTGCGCCGCAGGCTGCGAGAGTCAGCAGAGGCAGGATCATCGCGCCGCGCGGCGAGCGAACATGGAGCGGAAAATCGTATAGAAGTTTTGGCAAAGGCCTATCCTTTGCCCGGAAGACGTCGCGGGGGCGGCAAAGCCGCACTCCCCGCTCGTCCCAAAACGTCCGTCAGCTTGCGCGGTCGGCGAACAGCGCCTTCAGATCCTTCTTCAATATCTTGCCATTGGCGTTGCGCGGCAGCGTGTCGGCGACGAAATGCACCGCCACCGGCACCTTGAACGCGGCGAGCCGCGCGCGCACCCAATCCTGCAATTCGCTCTCGCTTGCCGTCATCCCCGGCGCCAGATGGACGACCGCCGCGGGTTCTTCGCCCAGCGTGCGATGCGGGATGCCGATGATCGCGCAATCGGTGACCGCCGGATGTTCGTAGAGCGCGTTTTCGACTTCCGACGAATAGATATTCTCGCCGCCGCGCAGCACCATGTCTTTCGCCCGGTCGACGATATAGACGAAGCCTTCGTCATCGAGGCGCGCGAGATCGCCGGTGCGCACCCAGCCGTCGACAAAGGTTTCGGCCGTTGCCTCGGGCTTGTTCCAATAGCCTTTGACGATCATCGGGCCGCGCGCCCACAGCTCGCCGACCGTTCCCGTCGGCAGCACCGTCACGCCGTCATCGTCGCGGATTTCAAGGTCGGCGACCGCAACCGCCGGCCCGGCGCTGGTCGGACGATTGAGATAATCTTCCGACGAATGCGACGTCACTGTCGCCATTGTTTCGGTCATCCCCCAGCCGTTGCCGGGCAGCGCCCCGAATTCTTCGTAGATGCGCTTGACCAGTTCGGGCGCCGACGGCGCGCCGCCATAGGCGATCGCTTCGATCGACGAGAGGTCGTAATTGGCGCGGTCGGGATGCTCGATCAGCTGCCAGGCGATCGTCGGCACGCCGCCGGTCACATTGACCTTTTCGCGCGCGATGATCTCCATCGCCTGCACCACGTCCCATTTGCGCATGAAAATCGTCGTGTTGCCCGCCGCCATGCTGCCCATCAGGCTGGCCGAACAGGCGGTGACGTGAAACATCGGAATGACGGTCAGCGTCGTGCGCGGCTGCGGATCGGGGATCGCTTCGCCGCGGCGCAGAAAGCTGCGCGCCGCCGAAAAGCCGCCCGAGAGGATATTGCTCATCAGATTGCGATGGGTGCCGAGCGCGCCCTTGGGATTGCCCGTCGTACCGCTGGTGTAGAAGATCGTCGCCTCGTCATCGGGATCGATCGCAACGACAGGCCGCGCAATATCGGGAAGCGCCGCCCAGCTTGCGGGTGCGCCGACGATATCCTCGATCGCCGTCGTGTCCCCTTCAGCGCCGCCGCGCGCGACGATCCAGCGCGATACGCCGCCCAGTTCTTCGCGATGATCGCGCAGCCGCTCCAGCCGCTGGCCATCGACGATCACGACCTTCGCCCCCGAATCGCGGATGCCATAGGCCAGTTCGGCGCCGGTCCACCACGCGTTGAGCGGCACTGCGATCGCGCCGATCGTCGTGATCGCGAAAAAGACCATCGGCCATTCGGGCAGGTTGCGCATCGCAAAGGCGACGCGGTCACCCTTGCCGACGCCCATCTCCTGCAGCGCATGCGCCAGCGCCGCGGTGGCGCGCCAATTCGCCTCGAAGCTGACGCGGTCGTCGTCGAGAATTGAGAATAGCCGCGCGCCATGGGTGCGCGACAGGTCCAGAAGGACGCCCAGATCGTTGGGGGCATTTTTCCAGACGCGCGTCGGGACGCCGCGGATCGTTACCGTCTCCATCTCGAAGCGCGCGCCTGGCGCGGTCAGCACCGCGGTTGCATCGGCCATCGACATCTTCGGCCAGGCCGGATCGAGCGCCACCAGCGGCTCTATCATCACGTCACTCGTCACGCGCATTGCTCCCATATCCGTCCGGTCGGGCGCCGGAGATTCGCCTCAGCGTTACGGACGAACGACGGGCCGCACAAGCGGGCGAAGCGTGGAAAGGCGCAGTGTTCGTCGCGGCGCGGCGACGCCCTAGCCCGGCGCGATCCGCCCGCCCGCAACCCGAAAGCGCGACACCTGACCCGGCATCGCGACGAACAGCCCCGCCTCGGTTCCGGTGAGCCACGCCTGCCCGCCCTGACCGGCAAGGCGCGCGTAAAGCGCGGCGCGGCGCAGCGGGTCGAGATGCGCGGCGACTTCGTCGAGCAGCAATATCGGCCGCTGTCCCCGGTCGCGCGCCACGCAATCGCTGTGCGCAAGCACGAGCGAGAGCAGCATCGCCTTTTGCTCGCCGGTCGAGCAGCGCGCCGCGGCGCGGCCGCTCGCCGCGTGGACGGCGGCAAGATCGTCGCGGTGCGGGCCGGCCGTCGCGCGCCCGGCGGCGGCATCGATCCGGCGCCGCGCCGCAAACAGATCGCGCAGCGCCGCGGCGTCGTGCGCCGCGCCGCGCGGGGCGCCATCGGCATCGACAAGGGTGAGTAGCGGACGCGCGAAGGGCGCTTCGGGCTGTTCCGCCAGTTCGGCGGACAGTGCCGCGAGCGTCCGCTGGCGCGCCGCATCGATCGCCGCACCATGCTCGGCCAGCTGCGCCTCCAAGCTCGCCAGCCATTGCGGATCGGCGGCGGGAAGGTCCGCGAGCAATTTTCCCCGCGCGCGCATCGCCGCTTCATAACGATTGCCATGCTGGGCATGGCGCGGGTCAAGGGCAAGGACGAGGCGGTCGAGGAAGCGCCGCCGATTGCCCGCCGTTTCGACGAACAAACGGTCCATTGCCGGAGTGAGCCAGAGGATGGCGAGCCAGTCGCCGAGTGCCGTCGCGGCCGCGGCGCTGCCGTTGATCCGGACGATCCGGCGCCCCGGCGCCGAGGGTTCGACCCCGGTACCAAGCGCCACGGGGGCGAGCGCGGGATCACCCTGCACCTCGCCGAACACTGCGAAGCCGCCGGCGGCGCCGTCGCGCACCATATCGGGCAACGCCGCGCGCCGAATCCCGCGCCCCGGCGCGAGCAGCGATATCGCCTCCAATATATTGGTCTTGCCCGCGCCATTGTCGCCGTGAAGAGCGACAAGGCCGGGCCCGGCGGCCAGATCGGCCCCCGCGTGATTGCGGAAATCGGTCAACGAAAGGCGGATCAGCGTCATCTGCGTTGCGCCTACCCCAGCCCTGTGTGCGATGCGAGTCCCGCGCATCATCGCTGTCCGGCAAAGAGGAAACGCAAAAAATTCCAATTTGAGGCAATTTTCACCACATCATTGATTTTTTCCCGCTGAAATATAGTTTCAATGTCGAAAAAACCGCGGTTAACCGCCAATGAATGAAATTGGCACGCCTCCTGCATTACTTGTGGCATCCACCGGATGGTCCGGGTGGGAGGAACGAAAGGATTATATCATGGCTCATTTCAACACCGAATCGCTCAAGAGCTACGCCATCGCGGCGGTTGCCACGCTCTACTGCTCGATCATGTTCCTGGCCGCTGCTGGCCCGAACGGTGCGGAACTCGGCCGGCTGGTCATCTGACCAGCCGCCCCCACCCATGAACAACGCCGGTCCCGGAGGGACCGGGACGGAAAGGAAAGAAATGAAACAGGGTTTTCGCAAGAATCGTCGCGATGGCATGGTCTTCGGCGTCTGCGCCGGCATGGCGGACCACTTCGGCTTCGACGTCTTGTGGACGCGCGTCGCCTTTGTGGCACTGACTTTGCTGGGCTTCGGCCTGCCGCTGCTGGTCTATCTGACCGTCGCGATCCTCGCGCCGTAACGCAGCCACGGGCCGGCCGCCTTTCAGGCATGTCGCACCGGCCCCGCATATTTCCACAATCGAAGGCCCGCCGGTCCGCCGGTGGGCCTTTTCTTTTGCGCGGCGCACCTAGCCGGCGGGCAGTTTGAGCCGTACGAGCGTCCCGCCAAGATCCTCGCTCTCTTCGAGCGCGACGCTGCCGCCATAGATTTCAGCAACGTCGCGGACGATGGCGAGGCCAAGCCCCGTCCCCGGCTTGCCGCTGTCGAGCCGGACGCCGCGGTCGAAGATACGCTGACGGTCGGCGGGCGAAATGCCGGGGCCGTCGTCCTCGATCAGTATCTCGGCCATGCCGCCCGCGCGCTGCACGGTCACGAAAACGCTCCCGCCGCCATATTTGGCCGCATTTTCGAGCAGGTTTCCGATCAATTCGTCCAGATCCTGCCGCTCGACCCGTGCCACCAGCGTCTTGTCGCCCGCCTCGTCGAAACGCACGTCGGGATGGAGGCGGGTCAGCGCGCGCAGCACGCTGTCGACGCTGTCCCAGACAACGGCGCGCGCCTGCGCCGCCCCGCGGCGCCCGACCGCCCGCGCGCGCGCCAAATGATGATCGACCTGCCGCCGCATCGTCGCCGCCTCGCGCCGGATCGTTTCGGCGAGTTCGCTGTCCGACCCCGCGGCGCTGTTGAGCAGCACGGTCAGCGGCGTCTTGAGCGCATGCGCCAGATTGCCGGCGTGCAGCCGCGCCTCCTCTGCCTGCTTTTCGTTATGCGCGAGCAGCGCGTTCAATTCCTCGACCATCGGCTGCACCTCCAGCGGCAGCGGCGCGATGACGCGGCGGTTTTCACCGCCGCGCATCGCCGCGATCGCGCGCCGGATGTGGCGCAGCGGCCAGAGGCCGTAAAAGGTCTGCAGCGCGGCGAGGACGATCAGCCCGACGCCAAGCAGCCCCAGGCTGGGAATCAGCGTCGCGCGCACCGCGCGGATTTGCTCGTCGAGTGCCTGACGCGACTGTGCGATCTGGAAACGCCAGTTGGTCTTGCTGCCCGGGAGGATGACGTTGCGCTCCAATATGCGCAGCTGTTCGTCGGGAAACTGCGTGCTGTCATAGGTATGAAGCCCGGTATCAACGTGCGGTTTGGGCGATTTGAGTGTCCGTTCCCACAGCGAGCGCGAGCGATAAGGCTCCTGCCCGCCGCCGCTGATCTGCCAATAAAGGCCGCTATAGGGTTCGAGGAAGCGCTGGTCACCCAACGGCTCGATCAGCCGCACCTCGCCATCGGGGCCGATCTCCGACGAGCGGATCATCGCGATCAGCACATATTCGAGGCTCGAATCGAAGTTGCGCGTGATCGCGCCGGTCAGCACCCGGTCGAGCGCGAAGCCGCCGCCGATCAGCAGCACCGAAATCCACAGCGCCGCGATCGCAATCATGCGCCGCGCGAGCGAACCCGTCGTCAGGCTCGCCAGCGCAGCCGGCTCCGTGCGGGTTCCGGTGCCGGGCTCGATCGGCGAGGCGGCGTCGGCCTCGGCCATGATCAGCCCTGCGGATCGTCGAGCTGATATCCGAGGCCGCGGATCGTCGTGATGATGTCGGCACCCAGCTTCTTGCGGATGCGGGTGACGAACACCTCGATCGTGTTCGAATCGCGATCGAAATCCTGATCATAGATATGTTCGATCAGTTCGGTGCGCGACACGACCTTGCCTTTGTGATGCAGCAGGTACGACAGGAGCTTATACTCCTGCGCGGTCAGCTTGACCGGCTCGCCATCGAGCGTGACGCGGCCCGAGCGCGTATCGAGCCGCACCTTGCCCGCGATCAACTCGCTCGAC
The DNA here is from genome assembly GCF_052384365.1 of Sphingopyxis sp. Q841. Taxonomy (NCBI): domain Bacteria; kingdom Pseudomonadati; phylum Pseudomonadota; class Alphaproteobacteria; order Sphingomonadales; family Sphingopyxidaceae; genus Sphingopyxis; species Sphingopyxis sp. Q841. Next base: position 302,619 of record NZ_JBQSUM010000002.1, read on the forward strand.
GCATTGCCCGAGGCGCGGCGGATCAGCGCGCGCAGACGAGCGATCAATTCCTCGGTCTGGAACGGCTTGGCGAGATAATCGTCGGCACCCGCGTCGAGCCCGGCCACCTTGTCCGACCAGCTGTCGCGGGCGGTCAGCACGAGAACGGGAAAGTTGCGCTTTTCGCGGCGCCAGCGATCAAGCACGGTCAGCCCGTCGACTTCGGGCAAGCCGAGGTCGAGGATCGCGGCGTCATAATCTTCGGTCGAGCCCAGGAAGTGCCCGTCTTCGCCATCGGTGGCAAGGTCGACGGCATAGCCGTTCCCCTCCAGCGTCGCCTTGAGCTGCGGACCCAGCGTGGGTTCGTCTTCGACAATCAAAATCCGCATTCAGGCACCTTTCGTCTGCGAACCCACCGGACAGGGCGGGCCGAACGCCTCTCTACCAAGACGCAACGATCATCGCAAAATGTCGTTGCAGCGAAAAATGTCAGGGTCTGCGGCCGACGATCCGGCCGGTGCGCGCGTCGACATAGACGATGACCACCTGGCTGCCGTCCATGAACTTGAGGGCATAGACCATCTGGCGCGCATCGAACTGTGGGCCGCCGAGATAGGTCATATTGCTGTAGGGCGCGCGCGAACGGACATCGGCGATCAGGCGGTTGAGCGGGATCACCTGCCCCTGTGCCGCCGCTTCGCGCAAATTGTCCTGGTCGCGGTTGCGATCGCCGCGCGCAGCCGCCGGGCCGGCTGCAGCAAGCAGCAGCGCCGAGGCGATCGAGAGGGTTAGGGTGCGGATCATGCCGGGAGATTTAGCCCCTATGCATTGAATAGGCGATGAATGGCCCCGTCAGCCGATGTGTCGCAATGCGACAACCACCGACCATGCCACCGGGCCATGGTGGGCGCGACAGGGATTGAACCTGTGACCCCACCCGTGTGAAGGGTGTGCTCTACCGCTGAGCTACGCGCCCGTCCCGGACCGAAGCGGCTGCGCCGCGTCCGAAAGCGGGTCGTCCATAACCGCTCGCGCCGCGATTGCAACGCCGATTTGCGACTCGGCACCCCCGAAATGCAAATCGGGCCGCAGCTTGCGCCACGGCCCGAGATGTTTCTTCGTCAAGAAGCGCCAGCGATTAGTTGACGGCGTCCTTGAGGGCCTTGCCGGCCTTGAACTTCGGCTGGTTCGACGCCGCGATGGTCATCGTTTCGCCGGTGCGCGGGTTGCGGCCGGTCGACGCCTTGCGCTTGCTGACCGCGAAGGTGCCGAAGCCGACGAGACGGACTTCGCCGCCCTTCTTCAGCGCGCCGGTGATCGAATCGAACACAGCTTCGACAGCCTTGCTCGCATCGCCCTTGGTGAGGCCGCTCGAGTCAGCGACGGCGGCGATCAGGTCTTGTTTGTTCATGCCTAAGGAACCCCTGTGTGTGGTTGTTGAATGATTCTCATGGCCCGAAGCCATGGCGCGCCACTAACGATGTTTCGCCCCGCCTTGTCAAAGCAAAAAGCGGCGCGAAACCGGCCAAAATGCCGATTTTGCGATGAAAAGGCTCTTGCGGAAGCCCCGTCGGCGGTCCGGTCAGTGCCGAATCGCCGATTCGGGGTCTCCACCCGCCGAAATCGGCGGCGAAGCGGCCAATTCGTCGGCTTCGGTCCATTCAATCGGCTCGACAGGGCTGACCAGCGCCTCGGCGAGCACCTGATCGACATGACTCACCGGAATGATCTTCAGCGCCGCGGTAATGTTCGCCGGAATCTCGACCAGGTCCTTTTCATTCTCTTCGGGAATGAAAACGGTCGTGATGCCGCCCCTCAGAGCCGCAAGCAGCTTTTCCTTGAGGCCGCCGATCGCCAGCACGCGGCCACGCAGCGTAACCTCGCCGGTCATCGCGACATCCTTGCGCACCGCGATGCCGGTCAGCGTCGACACCATCGCCGTGACCATGCCGACGCCGGCCGAGGGCCCGTCCTTGGGCACCGCGCCTTCGGGCAGGTGGATGTGGATGTCCTTGCGCGCGAACAGGCTGGGCTTGATGCCATAGGCGGGCGCCCGCGCCTTGACGAAGGACAGCGCGGCCTGCACCGACTCGGTCATCACCTCGCCCAGCTTGCCGGTGGTGCGTACTTGCCCCTTGCCCGCCGCAGTGACGGCTTCGATCGTCAACAGTTCGCCGCCGACCTCGGTCCAGGCAAGGCCGGTAACCGCGCCCACCTGATCCTCGCGGTCCGAAACGCCGTGGCGAAATTTGCGCACGCCCGCAAATTCGGAGAGGTTTTCGGGCGTCACCACGACGCTTTCCGCCTTCCCTTCGAGGATCTTGCGCAGCGCCTTGCGCGCCAGACGCGCAATCTCGCGCTCGAGCGTCCGGACGCCCGCTTCGCGGGTATAATAGCGGATCAGGTCGCGCAGACCTTCGTCGGTCAGCTCGAACTCGCCGGCCTTCAGCCCGTGCGCCTCGACCTGCTTGGCGATCAGATGACGCTTGGCGATCTCGACCTTCTCGTCCTCGGTATAGCCTTCGAGCCGGATGATCTCCATGCGATCGAGCAGCGGTTGCGGCAGGTTGAGAGAGTTGGCGGTGGTCACGAACATGATGTCCGAAAGGTCGACGTCGACCTCCAGATAATGGTCCTGGAACTTCGCATTCTGTTCGGGGTCGAGCACCTCAAGCAGCGCCGACGCCGGATCGCCGCGGAAATCCTGACCCAGCTTGTCGATCTCGTCGAGCAGGAACAGCGGGTTCATCGTGCCGGCCTTTTTGAGGTTGGTCACGATCTTGCCCGGCAGCGAGCCGATATAGGTCCGGCGGTGGCCGCGGATTTCGGCCTCGTCGCGCACGCCGCCGAGCGACTGGCGCACGAACTCGCGGCCCGTGGCCTTCGCGATCGAGCGGCCGAGCGAAGTCTTGCCGACGCCCGGAGGACCGACGAGGCACAGGATCGGCCCCTTCAGCTTGTTGGTGCGCGCCTGGACCGCAAGATATTCGACGATCCGGTCCTTGACCTTTTCGAGCGCGAAATGATCGGCATCCAGAACGTCCTGCGCCTTCGCGATGTCCTTTTTCAGCTTCGACTTCTTGCCCCAGGGCAGGCCGATCAGCGTGTCGAGATAGTTGCGAACGACGGTCGCCTCGGCCGACATCGGCGCCATCGCGCGCAGCTTCTTGAGCTCGGCGTTCGCCTTGGCCTTGGCTTCCTTCGACATCTTCAGGCTGTCGATCTTGGCCTGCAGTTCCGCGAGATCGTCGCCGCCCTCGCCATTGTCGTTGCCGAGTTCGCGCTGGATCGCCTTCAATTGCTCGTTGAGATAATATTCGCGCTGACTCTTTTCCATCTGGCGCTTCACGCGGCCGCGGATCTTCTTTTCGACCTGCAGCACGCCGAGCTCGCCTTCCATGAAGGCGAACACCATTTCGAGCCGCTTTGCGGGCGCATTCTCGACGAGCAGCGCCTGCTTGTCGGCGACCTTGATGTTGAGGTTGCCGGCAACCGAGTCGGCGAGGCGCGACGAATCGTCGATCTGCGACAATTGCACCGCGGTTTCGGCCGGCATCTTCTTGTTGAGCTTGGCATAGCTTTCGAACTGGTCGACGACCGAGCGCATCAGCGCCGCGGTATCGACACTGTCGTCGACGGCATCAGCGATCGGCTCGACCGTTGCCATCACGGCCTTGCCGTCATCGTCGAGCGACTGAAGCTTGGCGCGCTGCTTGCCTTCGACCAGCACGCGGACGGTGCCGTCGGGTAGTTTGAGCAATTGCAGAACCGTCGCGATCACGCCGGTATCGTACAGATCGTCGCGGACAGGATCGTCCTCGCCCGGATCGAGCTGGGCGACGAGAAAAATTTCCTTATCGGCTTCCATCGCCGCTTCGAGCGCGGCGACCGAGCGATCGCGGCCGACGAACAGCGGCACGATCATGTGCGGAAAGACGACAATGTCCCGCAGGGGCAGAAGGGGAAAAGACTGGTTCATCAGGGCTCCTGAGCGGGCGCAAGACCGCGCGCCGCCCTTTTAATAGGGTGGTTATCGCTAATATGGCGTAACTTGGCGCGCATTCAATGACGGTGCAGTGAATGGGCATCTCTCCTCCCTGTGGCAAAGCCATGGGGAGGTGGCAGCCCGAAGGGCTGACGGAGGGGCCAATGACGCAATGTCGTCGCCCCTCACCACCGCCTGAGGCGGCGGTCCCCCTTCCCCATGGCTCCGCCACAGGGAGGATCAATTCGTCAAAACGGCAGCTTGAACCCGGGCGGCAGCGGCAGGCCGCTGGTCATCTTGCCCATTTCCTCGTTGCTCGCCTGATCGGCCTTTTCGCGCGCGTCATTGAACGCAGCGGCAAGCAGGTCTTCGAGCATCTGCTTTTCGCCAGGAACCATCAGGCTGTCGTCAATCGCGATCGCCTTGATCCGGCCCTTGGCGGTCGCGGTAATCCTGACCAGGCCGCCGCCCGAAACGCCCTCGACCTCGACATTGTCGAGCTTCGCCTGTGCCTCCTGCATCTGGGCCTGCACCGTGGCAGCCGCTTCCTGCGCCGCCTTCATCATTTCTTCGATCGATTTCATGGGGCGGACTTATGGCGATTGTCGCCATCCTCGACAAGTCTTGCGTCGGGAAATGCCGCCAAAACGGCCCTTACCACGGGCAGTTCGCGGATTCGCGCATCATTGTCGGCCAGTTTCGCGGCGCGCATTTGCGCCAGGCTGGGCCGGCCTTCACCCTCGCCCGCGCGCACCGACCAGCGATTGCCCGTCGCCGCGAGCAGCGCGTCGGCCAGATCGCGGGCAAAGCCTTCGCCGAGCGCCGGCACGGGCGCGAACGTCAGCGTCCCCGGTTCGAGCGCGATCAGGCGCATATGGTCATAGACGTCGACCGCAAGCCGATGATTGCCCGTCGATTCGAGCAGCTGGTGAATCTGCGCGATGGTCAGCGCCGCAGGGGGCGGTGCTTCCACCGCCTCGACCGTCGCCGGCGGCGTGGCGGCCGCAACCGGCGCGCCGGGCGTATCGCCGCCGGGCGCAGGCTGCGGCGCCGCAAGCGGCATCGCCGGAACGCCGCCCGATTCGAGCAGCTTCGCCAGTTCGCCCGGATCGGGCAGCGACGCTGCATAGATCACGCGCAGCAACAGCATTTCCAGATGCTCGAGCGGATTGTTCGCGCGCAGCACCTCGTCATGCCCCTTGAGCAGCAATTGCCACAGCCGGTTGAGCGGTGCGAAGCCCAGCTTCTGCGCCCAATCGCCGATGCGTTCGCGGTCGGCGGCGGCCAGCGCCGGATCGTCGTGGCGCGCCACCTTGGCCAGCGTCACCGCATGCGTCAGGTCCATCAACCCACGCACCATCGCGACCGGCTCGATCCCAAGCGCATATTGCGCGCGCGCAAGGTCGATCGCGGCACCCGCATCGCCGCCAAGCACGGTCGCCATCAACTGCGCAATCGCCGTGCGGTCCGACAGGCCCAGCATCGTGCGGACCTGGTCGGCCGAAATCCGCCCGCCGCCCGCGCCATCGGCCTCCAGATCGGCGTGGGCAATCGCCTGGTCGAGGATCGAAAGCCCGTCGCGCACCGATCCTTCGGCGGCATTGGCGATCAGCCAGATGGCGGGCGCCTCGGCCTCGACGCCCTCTTTCTGCAGGATCGAACTGAAATGCGCGAACAGCATGTCGGGGGTAATGCGCCGCAGATCGAACCGCTGACAGCGCGACAGCACCGTCACCGGCACCTTGTTCACCTCGGTCGTCGCGAAGAGGAATTTGACGTGCGGCGGCGGCTCTTCGAGCGTTTTCAGAAGTGCGTTGAACGCGTTACGCGACAACATATGCACTTCGTCGATGATATAGATCTTGTAGCGCGCCGACACCGCGGCATAGCGCACCGCCTCGATAATCTCGCGGACGTCGTCGACGCCGGTGTTCGACGCCGCGTCCATCTCGATCACGTCGATATGACGCCCTTCGGTGATCGCGCGGCACGGCTCGCACACCCCGCACGGGTCGATCGTCGGCCCACCCTGCCCGTCGGGGCCGATGCAGTTGAGTGCCTTGGCGATCAGCCGCGCGGTCGACGTCTTGCCGACCCCGCGCACCCCGGTCATCAGGAACGCATGCGCCAGCCGATCGCGCGCGATCGCATTGCCGAGCGTGCGCACCATCGCATCCTGCCCGATCAGTTCGGCAAAGGTCTGCGGCCGATATTTGCGGGCAAGGACGCGGTATGGCCCGTTCGAGGCGGACGCGGGCGGCGCCTCTGGCAAGTCCATGCCCAGCATCGGAGTGTCGTCGGCGGAATCGTCCATAGCCGGTCTTTAGGATGCGCCGCGCCGATTGTCGAAGGGTATGCGCGCGCCGCCGCGCGTCAGGTCGCCGCGCCCAGAACCGCCTCCGCCATCAGCTTGACCGCCGCATCGGGATTCGCGCGCTGCTCGATCAACCAGAGCATCTGCGCCGACGCGGTGATCGGATCGGCCACCGGCCCGTCGGCGCAGCCGGCAAGGTCGAAGGTCGGCGCCTTGTCGGCCGCCGGATGGACGCCGCTATTCTGGGCATAATCATAATATTCGCGCACCGGCAGGCACACGACGCGGGCGCTGTAGGGGCCGGCGGGAAAAACGCCGCCCCGCGCCGTATGGCTTTGCGAGAAACTGTCCTGGATGAGATGCAGCAAAGCCCCGGCCGCGCGCTTGCGTGCCAGATCGGCTGCGACATCGCCGGTCAATTCGCTGCATTTGGTCGACGCGAAGGGATTGCGGCATTCGAGCGTGAACAGCGTATGCACGCGCCACGCCTTATAGCTTTTCCCGCCTTCGGTCCGGTCGTCGCAATAGGGAAAGCCGGGCGGCGCAAAAGCTTCGGCAAGTGCGGGAGATTGGCTTCGGAAATAGGTGCAATATCCCGTCGTCGCATCAACGCCCTGCCCTGTTGCGATGGCAAAGGCCGCGCGCGTCCAGCCGAGGATCTTGGCGCGGGTTTCGGATGGCGCCTCGCCCGCCGTCGGGCGCATGGCGTGCAGGAATTGCAGCGCGCCATAATGGCTGTTGCACATCAGGCCGCCAAAGGGCTTGCCCGGCCCGACATGCCTCTTGCAGCGTTCGGCGCCAAGATTGACCGCAATCTTGCCCAGGCCCGTCGCACTGATCTGGCGCGTCGGATCGTCCGGCCAGCGGACGGCATTGGCGTAGACCGACCCGCCAATGTCGGTCGCCGCAAACTCGGCCGCGGTGCGGGGCAGCGGGCAATGGCTGGGCAAGGCACCGGCGGCGGCAGCAAGGCACCGCTCGGCCAGCGCGGTCAGCCGCTCATGATTGGGCTGTTTCGGTTTGATCTCATACGCCGTCGAGGTCTGCACCGCCCCCATTACGAGCAAGACCGCCATGCCCAGTCCGGCCGGAACAAGATATCTCATGCCCATCCTCCCCTGCTGCGACGCGCAGGGTGTGCGGGCAATTGCGGGCGGTCAAGCCGTAGTCTTGGCTATGACCGGAGGAAAAACGAAGAGCTTAATCCAGCGGAATATCCAGTCGCGCAGCTTCCGCCGCCCATGCCGCGCTCACGGCCTTTGAACGCTCCGCGCGCTGCCACAGATCATTCGCCACGAAATTTGCAACCCTCGCATAGGCTTCGCATATCCGTCGCGGCTCACGCGATTTCCGGGCCTCTTCCAGCTCCGGCATCGCCTCAAGTGCACCGGTCATAGCCGCCAGCGGATCCTCTTGCGCAGCTGCGTTACGGGCGTCCTCCGCCGCATATTGCAGCTCGTCGAGACGAGCCGCATCGACCTTGCCCGACTTTTCAAGGCGCCAGCGCTGCCACCGCGCCAGCCTATCCCAATAATCCTGTTGATCGCCGACCTGATCGACATAGGCGTCGGTCCCGCCATCGAACATTGCCGCTGCCTGCGCCTGCGTCTCCAGATCGATGCATCGGGCAGACGTAAGCGGTGCCGCTGTAACCGGCGCCGGTTCCTGGGGCCGCCGTGCATCCTCGGGCAGCACCCCCTCAGCTTCGAGCCTGTCGAGCGCCAGCAGATCGGCACGCCCGCAAGCAAGCGTGAGTTGGCCGGCGCGCCAGCTCAACCCCGCGTATAGGGTTCCCGACATCCCCTTTTCGTCTGTTGTCCGCGTGAAAATATAATCGGCATCCGCGATCTCAGGAGCGGTCGGCACGGACTCGTCGGCCGCATCGAACAGAGGACGCCAGCCATCGCGTTGGAACCCCGCTACCATCATCGTCTCGGCTGCCGATCCCGCGTCCGAATCGGCGATCGGGCCCCGAAACTCGACCAGCATCACACGGCCGGACCAGTTGGTCGTGACAAGGTTTACGCGGCTGAACGGGGCGGGAAAAGATTCGCCGCCCGGCTTAGATTCGCCCAATCGCGCTTCATACCTCGGCACTCCGAACCGATATGGCCCGGCCTTCTGGAGTCCGCACAATCGCGACAAGGAGGCGCCGGTGGCCGCGGGTTCCGCGGCGAAAGTCTGTCCAGACGTCGCCATCGCCAAAATCGTCGCGATCGCTGCCCACAGGTGCATATATTCCTCCCCCAATCTACAGAGGATTGGCGGGCCATTTCGACAAGAGCAAGGACGAATAAAGCCAGTCCGGACAGCTCTGAATTTCATGAGGGGTGGGAGTCGGAACGACCCGCAGCGAATTCGTTGCGGCTGCTTCCTTCCGGACCTGACCGGGTTGGCGAAGACTGCGTCCGCCCGACTCCCGGCGCACATATGGCGGCGGTGGGCGCGAATTGCAAGCGGCGCGGCTATTCGGTGCGGTCGCCCGTCACCGCGCGCGCCACATCGGCGATGATCGCGTTGGCGGCGTCGCCCTTCAGCGCGGGGCGGTCGAGATAGACGGCGATCATATATTTGTCGCCCCCCGGCTCCTCGACGAACGCCACGTCATTATAGGCGGTACCACACGACCCCGTCTTGTCGCCGACATGCCAGGTCCTGGGCAGCCCGGCGCGGATGCGTGCAAGCCCGGTCTCGCTCTTGACCAGCCAATCGCGCAGCATCGTGCGATAGGCGGTGTCGAGCTTGTCGCCGAAGATATAGGCGGCCGCGCTCTTCGCCATCGCCGCGGGGCTGGTGGTATCGCGCGGATCGCCCGGAATATTGGCGTTGAGGTCGGGCTCCATCCGGTCGAGTCGCGTGACCAGATCGCCGGTCGCCTGAACATGATCGGTGAAGGCGGTCGGGCCACCGAAATGATCGAGCAGCAGATTGGCGGCGAGATTGTCGCTGAGCACCACGGCGTCCTCGGCGGCGAAGCCGATACGATATTCGCCCTTCCCCTCCGCATCGAGCAGGCGCTCGGCGCCCGGCGAGTACGGCAGCAGTTCGGCGCGCGTGAAGGGCAGCGGCGTGCGCAGCGACACACCGTTCTTCGCCGCGGTCAGCGTTTGTGCCGCGAGCAGCAGCTTGAAGGTCGAGCACATCGCAAAACGCTCGTCGGCGCGGTGGCCGACGATCAGCTTCCCGAACTGGTCGGTAACGGCAACGCCCAGCCGACCGCCGCTTTTCTTTTCCAGTGCCGCGATCCGGTTCGCGACGCTCGCCTGCGCGCTGTCGCGGGCGCTGTTGGTCGCGGCAGGCGACGACGCGCACCCGGCCAGCGTGACGACGGCGGCGAGCGTCAGGGCAAAGCCCACAGCGCGCCGGCGACGCATCAGCGCGGCCCCTGCATGTTGCGGCTTTCGGACGGGATATGAACGGTCAGACCGTCGAGATCCTCGGTCAGTACGATCTGGCACGACAGGCGGCTGGTCCGGCGCACCCCGGCGGCAAGATCGAGCATATCCTCCTCCATCTCGCTGGCGGGCGGCAGGCGGCCGAAATCCTCCTTCGCGACGATGACATGGCAGGTCGAACAGGCCATCTGCCCCTCGCACGTCCCTTCCAGCGGCATCATATGCGCCTGCGCCACGTCGAGCAGGATCGAATCCGGTTCCGCGACGACTTCGGTGCGTCCCTTGCCATCGGCATGGATGAAGGTGACGCGCATCAATTCACTCCCTGCAAGCGGACCGCATCCTTGATGGCATTCAGCCCGTCGCGCAACGCCTGTTCGGACGTATAGCGTCCCCAACCGAGACGGATGGAGGCGCGCGCGTCGGCTTCGCTGATGCCCATCGCGCGCAGCACATGGCTGACCTTGCCCGATCCACTGCCACAGGCGCTGCCCAGCGAAAAGGCGACGCCGCGCGCATCGGACATCAGCCGCAGCCCGTTGACCCCTTCGCGTCGGATATTGAGATTGCCGTGATAGCGCTGGCTTTCGGCGCCGTTGATCGTCCACTCGGGCAGCATGTCCATCGCGAGCGACCACAGGCGCTCGACATGCGCAGCGTCGACCTCCAGACGGTCGGCCGCCAGCGCCGCCGCCGCACCGAACCCGGCACAGAGCGCGGGCGAGACGGTCCCCGATCGCAGCCCCTGTTCCTGCGCGCCGCCCAGCATCAGCGGCGGCAGATCGACGCCGTCGCGAATCCACAGCGCGCCGATCCCCTTGGGCCCGTGAATCTTGTGCGCCGATACGGCGATCAGGTCGGGCCCTTCGGGGATCGCGATGCGGCCGAACCCCTGTACCGCGTCGCACAGCAGCAGGCTGTTCTTCGCATGCGCCGCCGCGGCGAAATCGGCGACCGGCTGGATCGTCCCGACCTCGTTGTTGACCAGCATCGTCGCGACGATACCGCCTTCAGGAATCAGCGCCGCGTCGGGCGGCAGCGCCAGCCCCGCCGCATCGACCGGCAGGATCGCCGCGTCCAGCCGCTCGAGGCACTGGAGCGATGCGGCATGTTCGATGCTGAGCCCCGCAACCCCGCCGGGCATCGCGCGCGCACCGCAGAAGAGCGCCCAGTTCAGCGCCTCGGTCGCGCCCGACGTGAAGATGACGCGCCCCCCGCGCGGCAACAGCGCCGCCACCTGATCGCGCGCAACCTCGACCGCCGCCGCCGCCGCGCGCCCTGCCTTGTGCGTGCTCGCGGGGTTCGCAAAGCTGTCGCCGTCATCGCCAAGCCATCGCAGCATCGCCTCGCGCGCTTCGGGAGCGAGCGGGGTCGTGGCCTGATAGTCGAGGTAGATCATTTGCGGCATTTGCCCGCTAATCGCGTTGGTGTCGAGCGACGCTCTCTCTTTCTCGTCGGATGACCAACAAGAGTAGGAATCGCCTTCTATTGCGAACGATTCGCAAAAGTTGCAAGTTGAGACCTATTTTCTATATAGGCGCGACCTTCGCTCCGCCACCCCGCCAACCGGCGATTCGGCCGGGAGCTCAAAAAAGATAAGAGGTGCTTCCATGCCCGACGTCATTTTCCCCGGCCCCGAGGGCCGCATCGAAGGTCGTTTCTCGCCCCCGCCGCGTCCGCGCGCACCGGTTGCGCTGATCCTTCACCCGCACCCGCAGGGTGGCGGCACGATGAACGACCGCATCACCCAGGCGATGTACAAGAGCTTTGTCGCGCGCGGCTTCGCCGTGCTGCGCTTCAACTTCCGCGGCGTCGGCCGCAGCCAGGGCACGTTCGACAATGGCATCGGCGAATTGTCCGATGCCGCGGCAGCGCTCGACTGGGTCCAGTCGATCCACCCCGAGGCGCAGACGACCTGGGTCGCCGGCTTCAGCTTCGGCGCCTGGATCGGCATGCAGCTTCTGATGCGGCGCCCTGAAATTCGCGGCTTCCTGTCGGTCGCGCCGCCGGCGAACATGTACGACTTCAGCTTCCTCGCGCCCTGCCCGTCGTCGGGTATCATCGTCGCGGGCGGCCAGGACGAAATCGTCCCGCCAGGCGCGATCCAGAAGCTCGTCGACAAGCTGCGCACCCAAAAGGGCATCACCATCCACCACGACGAGATTCCGCGCGCCAACCATTTCTTCGAGCATGAACTCGATCAGCTGATGAAGTCGCTCGACAATTATCTCGACATGCGGCTTGCGCCCGATTCACCGATCCGCTGAGCTTCAAATCCTCCCTGTGGCGAAGCCATGGGGAGGTGGCAGCCTGAAGGGCTGACGGAGGGGCAAATAGCGCGAATCCGCCGCCCCTCCACCACTCGCTTCGCGAGCGGTCCCCCTCCCCATCGCTACGCGACAGGGAGGACCGATATCATTTCACCGGAACCAGCCAGATGGCGACATTGGCGAACATGATCAGCGCCGCGACAACCATCAGCAGCGCGCGGCGGCGGTCGCCGCTGCGAAACACCATGACCCCACCGCCCAGCAGCGCGATTCCGCCCAACATGACGATAGAAAGCAATAGGTCGCCCATGCCCGGCGCTCTACGGGCGGCAGGCCGGCCGGTCAAACCCGCTTTGTGACAAAATAGCGGCGAAAAAGCCGCTGCCGCTTATGGCCAATCCGCGGCGCTTCGCTTAAAGCGCGCTCATCCGATTCCCTCAACGCCCCAGCGGGAGACGCGCCGTGCGCATCGCCATTGCATCCGACCATGCCGCCACCGACCTGAAGGCGCTGCTCGCCGACTGGCTGCGCGGCGAAGGGCATGAGGTTGCCGACCTCGGCACCCATGGTCCCGAGAGCGTCGATTACCCCGATTATGGCTACCGCCTCGCCGCTGCGGTCGCCAATGGCAGCGCCGATAAAGGCATTGCGCTGTGCGGGTCGGGCATTGGCATCTCGATCTCGGTCAACCGCAATCCGGCGTGCCGCTGCGCCCTGGTGTCCGAGCCGCTGTCGGCGAAGCTTGCCCGCGAACATAATGACGCGAACGTCATCGCGATGGGTGCGCGGCTGACGGGCATCGACATGGCCAAGGCCTGCGTCACCGCCTTCCTGACCACCGACTTCGCCGGCGACCGCCACGCGCGCCGCGTCGACAAGCTTTCCCACCCGCCCGTCCTGGAGAACAGCCAATGACCACCGACACGCTCGACAAGCCCATCAAATCGGCCGGCTATTTCACCGACGGCGTCGCCGCCACCGACCCTGCAGTCGCCGCAGCGATGAAGCATGAGCTGGAACGCGAACAATATCAGATCGAACTGATCGCCTCGGAAAACATCGTCTCCAAGGCGGTGCTCGAGGCGCAGGGGTCGGTCTTCACCAACAAATATGCCGAAGGCTATCCGGGGCGCCGCTATTATCAGGGCTGCGCGCCGTCGGATGAAGTCGAACAGCTCGCGATTGATCGCGCGAAGCAGCTTTTCGACTGCAACTTCGCGAACGTCCAGCCACACTCGGGCGCGCAGGCGAACGGGGCGGTGATGCTGGCGCTGACCAAGCCCGGCGCGACGATCCTCGGCATGAGCCTCGATGCCGGCGGCCACCTCACGCACGGTGCGGCGCCTGCCATGTCGGGTAAATGGTTCAACGCCGTCCAATATGGCGTGCGCGCCGACGATCATCTGGTCGATTTCGACCAGGTCGAGGCACTGGCGAAGGAACATCGCCCCGCGCTCATCATTGCGGGCGGCTCGGCCTATCCACGTACGCTCGACTTCGCGCGCTTCCGCGCCATCGCCGACGATGTCGGCGCGCTGCTGATGGTCGATATGGCGCATTTCGCGGGCCTCGTCGCCGGCGGCGCCCACCCTTCGCCGATGGAACATGCCCATGTCGTCACCACGACGACGCACAAGACGCTGCGCGGCCCGCGCGGCGGCATGATCCTGACCAATGACGAGGCGATTGCGAAGCGCATCAACTCGGCGGTGTTCCCCGGCCTGCAGGGCGGCCCGCTGATGCACGTCATCGCGGCCAAGGCGGTGGCATTCGGCGAGGCGCTGCGCCCCGAGTTCAAGGACTATGCGAAGGCGACGATCGCCAACGCGCAGGCGCTCGCCAATCGGCTCAAGGCGCGCGGCGCCGACGTCGTCGCGGGCGGCACCGACACGCACCTCGCCCTCATCGACCTGCGTCCGCTCGGCATCACCGGCCGCGACGCCGACGAGGCGCTCGAACGCTCGGCGATCACCTGCAACAAGAATGGCGTGCCCTTCGATCCGCTGCCGCCGGTCAAGACCAGCGGCATCCGCGTCGGATCGCCCGCGGGAACGACGCGCGGCTTCGGGATCGCCGAGTTCGAGGAAATCGGCGACATGGTCGCCGACGTGCTCGAAGCGCTGCGCGACAAGGGCGAGCATGGCGATGCCGATGTCGAAGCGAATGTCCGCGCCCGCGTCCGCACGCTGTGCGAACGTTTCCCCATCTATCAGGGATAAGGGCGATGGCGCGGCAGCACCCCGAGGAACCGACGCTGGTCGAACTGACGATCGAAGAGGTCAAGGCGATGGGCAAGCAGGGGATCGACCATCCCTCGACGCGGCCGGTCATCACCGGCGGCGTCGTGGGTGCGATCGCGGGTGCGGTGCTGCCCGTCGTGACCTGGCCGGTCGGGTTGTTCGCGGGCGCAGCCATCGCACTCTATACGCGGGTGAAGCGATAGCCCATGCGCTGCCCCTATTGCGGACATGAAGACAGCCAGGTGAAGGACAGCCGCCCGACCGAGGACGGCGCCGCCATTCGCCGCCGCCGCCAGTGCGAGGATTGCGGCGCGCGCTTCACCACCTTCGAGCGTATCCAGCTGCGCGAGGTCGCCGTACTCAAGGCCGACGGGCGGCGCGAACCCTTCGACCGCGAAAAGCTGATGCGCAGCGTCCAGATCGCGTGCCGCAAACGCCCGATTGACGGCGCGCGGATCGAACGACTGGTGTCGGGCATCCAGCGCCAACTCGAAACCTCGGGCGACAACGAGGTCCAGGCGACGCAGATCGGCGCGATGGTGATGGAGGCGCTCAAGGGCTTCGACAATGTCGCCTATATCCGCTTCGCCAGCGTCTATCGCGACTTTACCGAAGCCCGGGATTTCGAGGAATTCGCCTCGTCGATCACCGAGGCAGCGAAGCAGGGCTGACCGTGACGGATCTGGCCCCTCCCCCCGTCATTGTTCTCGTGCGCCCCCAACTTGGCGAGAATATCGGCAAGGCAGCGCGCGCGATGCTCAATTTCGGGTTGACCGAACTGCGCCTTGTCGCGCCGCGCGATGGCTGGCCGAACCCCGATGCGGGGCCCGCCGCATCGGGGGCCGACGTGGTGCTGGCCGAGGCGCAGGTATTCAATACGCTGGCCGATGCGGTCGCCGATTGCCAGACCATCTATGCGACCACCGTGCGCAAGCGCGGGGTTTCCAAGCCCGTGTTCACGCCCGAAGAGGCGGCAAGGCAGGTTCATGCCAGCGCCGGACGGTCGGCCTATATCTTCGGGCCCGAGCGCTCGGGACTGGAAACCGACGACGTCGCGTTGGCCCACAGCATCGTCACGGTGCCGATCAACCCCCAGTTCGGATCGCTCAATCTGGCGCAGGCGGTGATCCTGCTCGCCTATGAATGGTCGAAGCATGTCCCGAGCGGGGGCAAGGGAGGCATCGCGCTCGCCAGCCCGCCGGACGTCCCGCTCGATCCCCCCGCCCCGCACGGCGAGCTAGAGGAGTTGATCCAGCATTTCGTCCGCGACCTCGACAAGGCCGGCTATTTCTTTCCCGAGGAACGGACCGAGGCAACGCTGCGGACGCTGCGCACCGCGCTGACGAAGACCGGCTGGTCGCACAACGACATCCGGATGATGCACGGGATCGTGACCATATTGGGCCGCACGCCCCGCGCGCGGTAAGTCGTCCGCCGCAACGGAATTGACAATTTCTTCGCATCGTGCTGCGGTGCAGCATCGTTGGCCCGCCGCCGCAGAATTGCGACGCGGCTCTCCCCGGGAGTAGACTGAAGATGATGAGCCTGATGCTTTCGCTCGCCTTTGCAGCGGCGGGAACCGAAGCCCCTCCGCCGGCAAAGTCGGCCAAGCCGAAGAAGATTTGCGAAAAGGTCGAAAGCACCGGCAGCGCGGTGCCGAAGCGCATCTGCCGCACCGTCGTCGAATCGGCACCGCCAAAGGACGATGCCCACGCCGATGGCGACAAGCCCGGTACCGCCGCCACCAATTGAGCGACGGTTAGTCGGCGCGCAGGCGGTCCCAGCGGACGGCCTCATAGGCGATCGACTGTTCGACCAGTTCGTTCCACACCGCGCGGATACGCTGCGGATCGAGGCCCGCGCTTTCGGCTTCGCGCGCGACATTGTCGAGCACCTGCGCCTTGCGCGGCTCGTCGCGAACGGCGCTCCGCTCGGTCTTGATCCGCGCCGCCGCGTCCATATAGCCGAACCGGCGCACCAGCAGCGCGACAAGCTCGCGGTCGACCTGATCGACGCCGGCGCGCACGTCGGCCATGGTTTCGCATTGGTCTGGAAGTTTGGCAGAGGTCATGCGCGCTGCCTTTAGCGCCTTTTTGCGCGCCGTCCAGCGTCCGGCACGACTTGACTCGGCCGCGCCTACGGTCTAACCGCGCGCCTTCGCAAATTGACCCCGCACCCCGGTGAAGCGGCGGTCGCACAGGACAGCGGACCTGTGGTGCGATCCGGGATCCGCCGAAATCCTTCGGCACACAGCAAATTGGAGACGACATATGTCGAAGCGCCAGAGCGCCAAGTACAAACTCGACCGCCGGATGGGCGAAAACATCTGGGGTCGCCCGAAGAGCCCGGTCAACCGCCGCGAATATGGCCCCGGCCAGCACGGTCAGCGCCGCAAGGGCAAGATGTCGGACTTCGGCATCCAGCTCCGCGCCAAGCAGAAGCTCAAGGGCTATTACGGCGACATCACCGAAAAGCAGTTCAAGAAGAACTATATCGAAGCCGCGCGCATGAAGGGCGACACCGGCCAGAATCTGATCGGCCTGCTCGAACGCCGCCTCGACGCGCTTGTCTATCGCGCCAAGTTCGCGCCGACGATCTTCTCGGCGCGCCAGCTCGTCAGCCATGGTCACGTCTATGTGAACGGCGTGAAGTGCAACATCGCGAGCCGCCTCGTGAAGCCGGGCGACGAAGTCACCCTCGGCAAGAAGGCGCAGGAAATGGCGCTGGTTGCCGAAGCGCAGAGCCTGCCCGAGCGCGACCTGCCCGAATATCTGGCGCTCGACGGCACCAAGGCGACTTTCGTCCGCGTGCCGACGCTCGACGAAGTACCCTATCCGGTGAAGATGGAACCCAATCTGGTCGTCGAATTCTATTCGCGCTGATCCGGTTTCCACCGAAGCGACATCAAGGGGGCGGTCCGAAAGGGCCGCCCTTCTTGCATCGGGGCGGCCCGGCTGGCAAAAGCCTCCCGTCAAACACGAAAACCCAAGGAAATTCCATGCTTCGCTTCCCCCGAACCACCGCAGCTCTTGCGGTTCTGCTCGGCGTTGCCGGGTGCAATGCCGATGCGCCGACGACCGGGGCCACGGCGGCCGACGCTGTTGCCGTGCTGCCCGATGTCCAGTTCCCCGAGTTGTCGCTCCAGACTTTGCAGGATGTGACCAAGGAATTGTCATCGGACGCCTATGAGGGCCGCGCACCCGGGACGAAGGGCGAGGAAAAGACGATCGCTTATCTGACGAGCCAGTTCGCGGCGGCAGGGCTGAAGCCCGGCAACAACGGCCAGTGGACGCAGGAAGTCCCGCTTGTCGAGATCACAGCGAAGAATGCGACGCCGCTGCGCTTCACCGGCGGCAAGGCGCCGGTCACGCTGCAATATGCGAAGGATTATGTCGCCTTCAGCTACCGCGTGCAGCCGAAGACCGAAATCAAGGACAGCGACGTCGTCTTCGTAGGCTATGGCATCAACGCGCCTGAAAAGGGCTGGAACGATTATGCCGGGCTCAATGTGAAGGGCAAGACGGTGGTCATCCTCGTCAACGACCCCGACTGGCAAACCCCGGAAACCAAAGGCGAATTCAACGGCCGCGCGATGACCTATTACGGCCGCTGGAGCTATAAATATGAAGAAGCGGCGCGCCAGGGCGCCGCCGCCGCGCTGATCGTCCACGACACCGAACCCGCCGCCTATGGCTGGAACGTCGTGGAAAGCAGCAACACCGGCACCCAATATCTCGCCGAAAAGAAGGATGGCGGCGCCGATCAGACTGCGGCGAACGGCTGGATACAGCTCGACAAGGCGAAGGAATTGTTCGCAAGCGCCGGGCAGGATTTCGACGCGCTGCGCGAAGCGGCGGGCAAGAGGGGTTTCAAGGCCGTCCCGCTCACCGGCGTCAAGGCCTCGCTCAGCTTCGACAATCAGATTTCCAAGAAGCTGTCGCATAACATCATCGGCATTCTGCCTGGCAAGAAGCGGCCCGACGAATATGTGCTCTATACCGCGCATTGGGACCATCTTGGCCGCTGCACGCCGGTGAACGGCGACGACATCTGCAACGGCGCCGTCGATAATGCGACCGGCACCGCCGCCTTGGTGACGCTGGCGCAGGCCTATCAGAAGGCGGGCGCGCCCGACCGCAGCATCGTGTTCCTGGCGGTGACGGCGGAGGAATCGGGTCTGCTCGGATCGGAATATTATGCCGCGAACCCGGTGTTTCCGCTCGCGCAAACGGTTGGCGGCGTGAATATGGACGCGCTCAACCCCAATGGGCCCGCGAAGGACATCGTCGTCGTCGGCCGCGGCAAGTCGCAGCTCGACGCCTATCTGGAGAAGATCGCCAAGGCGGCGAAGGTGACGATTGTCGATGAACCGACCCCCGAAAAGGGCTTCTACTATCGCTCGGATCACTTCAGCTTCGCCAAGCGCGGCGTGCCCTTCTTCAACTTCGGCGCCGGCGAGGATCTGTTCGCGGGCGGCAAGGACGCCGGCAAGAAAGCCGCCGAGGATTATGAGAAGAACCGTTACCACGCGCCCGGCGACGAATATGCTGCGATAAAGAATTGGGACGGCATGCTCGCCGATCTCCGCCTCTATTATGCCGCCGGCCGGATGCTCGCATCGACCGATAGCTGGCCCAACTGGAACGAAGGCGACGAGTTCCGCGCCGCGCGCGACAAATCGCGCGAAGGCAAATAAGCGAGGCGGCGCCCATGACGCTCCATATGCCCGCCGAATGGGCGCCGCACGCCGCAGTGTGGATCGGCTTTCCGCACCTCGATGACGAGTGGGCGGGGCAAATCGATGCGGCGCGTGCCGATGTCGCTGCTTTTGCCAACGTTGTCCACGACGGCGGCCGCGGCGAGGAGGTGCGGCTAGTGGTCAATGACGAGCGGCAGGCGCAGATTGCTGCGGCTCTCGTCGACCACGGGGTGCGCATCCTGGTGCAGCCGCTCGGCGACATCTGGCTGCGCGACACGGGACCGATCATCGTGGGAGCGGGCCTGAAAAGGCGCGCGCGCAACTTTCGTTTCAACTGGTGGGGCGAGAAATTCGTCATGCCGGGCGATCAGGAAGTCGGCGCCGCGCTGGCGACCGAAAGCGGCCTGCCCGTCGATGAGCAGGATTGGGTGCTCGAAGGCGGCGGGATCGACGTCGACGGCACCGGACTTTGCGTCACGACCGAGGAATGCCTGCTCAACATCAACCGCAACCCGTCTCTGACGCGCACGGACATTGCCGTAAGGCTACACCAGTCCCTCGGTATCGACCGCCTGCTGTGGCTCGGCAAGGGGCTGGTCGGCGACCATACCGACGGCCATGTCGACAATCTCGCCCGCTTCGTG
The DNA here is from genome assembly GCF_052384365.1 of Sphingopyxis sp. Q841. NCBI lineage: Bacteria > Pseudomonadati > Pseudomonadota > Alphaproteobacteria > Sphingomonadales > Sphingopyxidaceae > Sphingopyxis > Sphingopyxis sp. Q841. The sequence continues at coordinate 322,145 of NZ_JBQSUM010000002.1, forward strand.
GGCGAGGGGCGGCTTGCCTTGCCCGTGGCGGCGGGCAGCGACGACCCCAACGCCGATATTTACGAGGATGCGCGCGTGCGCGCCGCGGCGTTCGGTGGCATCGAGATCGTCGACCTCCCCTCGCCCGGCCGGGTCGAGATGGACGGCGAGATCGTCGCGGCGAGCTATATGAACTTCTACATCGGCAACACGGTTGTAGTCGTCCCGACCTATGGCGTCGCCAACGATGCTGCTGCAGTCGAGGCACTCGCGGTGCTGTTCCCCGATCGCCGCGCCGTCGGCGTTCCAGCGCGCGGAATCATCGCCGGCGGCGGCAGCTTCCATTGCTCGAGCCAGCAGGTGCCGGCGTGAGGCGACGCGTGGGCACGGATGGTGGTGCAAGCGTCGGTGTTGGGGTAGGAAACCGACGAAAGCGCGAATAGGTTTTGGCGCGGAGGACGAATACCGGGCCCACACGACAAGATCATTGCCAACGCCGCAACAGCGGCGCTGAGGCCCTTAGGCTTTCAGCGCAAAGGGCAATCGCGCTTATGGTTCTTCGATCATTCTTGGTGGCTCACTGTTGTCGAGTTCCAGCCAAGCTCTTGGAGCAAGGGCAGCTATCTTAACGTCGGAGCACACTGGCTTGGGATGGACGTTGCGCCGATCAGCTTCGACTTCGGCGGACGCTTGGAAGGCTTCGAGGAATACTTATCGGACGAACAATTTGCGGTGGCAGTCGCGCGCCTCGCCGACAGAGCGGCCGATGGAGCACGGCGACTTGCGGCAATGTTTAGTTCCCTACCCGATACGGCCGAGATTCTCCTGGAACAGGGACGGACCGAAGCGCGACAGGCACCGGCGCACCCAAGTTGGATGCTCTACAACGCCGGGGTCGCAGCAGGGCTAGTCGGGCGTAACGATGAAGCAGCCGAAATGTTCGGGCGTGTGTTGAATGGCCCCGGGGATCGAACATCGGTGCTTCGTCTAAAGGCCGAGCGCATGTCCAACCTCGCATCGGACGCGGCAACGTTAAGGCAGGAAGCGGCTTCGACGATCGTGCAACAAAGAGAACCTTTACGGCTGTCGCCGTGGGACGCGTCACAGCTTTGATGGCCCGATGACCGCCATCGGTCGCTAGCCGACGCCCCCGATCCTAACAACGCCAACCGCTCATCCGCTTTTGCGGTGGCAAGATGCGCTGGCTTGCTTATATCCGCCTCATGACCCGTACCATCACCGTCGCCGCGCTCCAGCTCCCCCTTCCCGGACCCGTGCAACCCAATATCGACGCGGTCACGGCGCTCGTCGAGGAGGCGGCGGCCAAGGGCGCGCAGGTCATCCTGCCGCCCGAGCTGTTTGAAGGCCCCTATTTCTGCCAGGTCGAAGAAGAGGCGCTGTTCGCTAGCGCCCACCCGACCGCCGAGCATCCGAGCGTCAAGGCGATGCAGGCGCTCGCCGCGAAGCTGAAGGTCGCGATCCCGACCAGCTTCTTCGAGAAGGACGGGCCGCATTATTACAACACGCTCGCAATGATCGGCCCCGATGGCGCGATCATGGGTATCTATCGCAAAAGCCACATCCCCGATGGGCCGGGCTATGAAGAGAAATATTATTTCCGCCCCGGCAACACGGGGTTCAAGGTGTGGGACGTCTTTGGCACCCGCATCGGCGTCGGGGTGTGTTGGGACCAATGGTATCCCGAATGCGCGCGTGCGATGGCGCTGATGGGCGCCGAACTGCTTTTCTACCCGACCGCGATCGGCAGCGAGCCCTATGACGCCGACCTCGACACCCGCCACATGTGGCGCCGCGCGATGCAGGGTCATGCGGTGTCGAACTGCATGCCGGTGATCGCCGCCAACCGCATCGGCGCAGAGGGTGACGCGAATTTCTATGGCCACAGCTTCATAACCGACGAATGGGGCGATCTGACGCAGGCGTTCGGCGCCGCCGAAACGGGGGTGCTGGTCGAAACGATCGATCTCGACCGCGCGGCGAAGCATCGTGCGGGCATGGGCTTTTTCCGCGACCGCCGGCCCCAGCTTTACGGACGGCTGGCCGAGGACATCTGACCGCGCGGATTGGGGGGATAACGCATGGACGTGCCGAACGACATCTTCACCGAGCCCGAGAATGTCGATCCCGACACGCTCGCCAATCTCGGCCCGCTGCGCCACTTCGCCGGTATCTGGGAAGGAAAGCGCGGCGTCGATGTCAATCCGAAGGCCGACGGCCCCGAAACCCGCAACTATTACGAACGGGTCGAAATGCAGCCGATCGACCCGCAAGCGAACGGGCCGCAGCTATTCTATGGCCTGCGCTACCATCTGCACATCAACACGCCCGAAGAGGATATCACCTTCCATGACCAGGTCGGTTACTGGCTCTACGAACCGGCGACCGGGCTGATCCTGCAGACGCTGGCGATCCCGCGCGGCCAGATCGCGATTGCGGCGGGGCACGCGGTGCCCGATGCGCGCAAGCTGTCGGTCCGCGCCGAGCGCGGCCAGACCGAATATGGCATCTGCTCGACCGCGTTTCTGGAAGCGGCGTTCCGTACCGACAGCTATCAGCTCGACGTCGAATTCCATGCTGACGGATCGTGGAGCTATGTCTCCGACACGATGCTGATGGTGCATGGCCGCGACGAGCCTTTCCGGCACCGCGACCACAACCGGCTGGTCAAGGTTGCCGAAGCCGATCTCAACCCTTGGGCGAAGATCGTCCGCGACGGCACGGCAAAGGCGATCGCCTGAACGGTTCAGCCCTCGAAGCGGCGAATGCTTTCCAGATCGACGCGGTTCAGCGGTTCGGTAAACCAGAGTCCCCCGCGGCCGCCGCGCGCCCATCGCACGATCGCCTTGCGCTCCAGCCCGTCGGCCAGCGTCAGGTGCAGATGGCGCCCGACCTCAAGATGTCCGCCATGGACGAAGCCCGCGCCGCTTTGCGACATGTCGACAAGCTCGATGATGCTTTCGACCCCATCGACCTGCGCCTTGGCGCGCGAGTGGAGCGGGATGCGCGGGGCGCGATAGCCATAAGCGCGCTGTTCGGCAGCAAGCTGTTTGAGCAGGCCGGCGCCGTCGATCTCCTCGTGAAAGGCGACGCCGCAGCGGCCACCGTCGGCCCATACGATCTTGCCCTTCAGCACGACACTGTCGGACAGATAGATGTCCAGATTTTCGTCGACATGGACGGGAACGTCGGCCGCAAGCTGCATGCCGCGATCGGAAATATTGCGCACGCGCCACAGCCCGACATCATTGTCGCGCACGACTTTTGCGATCCGCCAGACCGTCCGGTAACGGTCCCCCCCACGACGATCGCCATCGGTCGCGGCCCTGGGTTCGTGCGCCGTGCCCGAAAAGCGGGGTTCGATCATTCCATCCTCCTGATCCACAATGCCATCCCGATGGAAGGAAATGGCATCGAACTAACGGAGAATATTCACGCCTAGTCGGGCAAGAATATCCGAATTCTGCAAAATATTCAAACATGTCCCGAGTAAGGTTAACCTGCTTTCAACAAGTTGACGGAACCACCCGATAAGCATGCATCCCGATTATGAATAATTTGCACATTTTCCCCATTTTAACGGTGCCAGAATTGCAACATTAAATGGCTAAGCATCGTTATTTTGCGGGCCTCGAAAGCGGGAGGATCGCAGCGCCGATGCGGGGTCAGATCGCGGGCAGCGCCTGCCGCGCAAATCCCCATCCCTTCAGCGTGGGGCTCGCGGCGCGATCGAGCAAGGCGCGGGCGTCTGCGATGGTCCAGTGACGCGCGCTGTCGATGGCGGCCAGCCCGTCCCAATCGATGGGAACCGCCACCGGCGCCCCCGCCCGCGCGCGCGCCGAATAGGGCATGATTGCGGTGCTGCCGCGCTGGTTGCGCAGCCAGTCGATGAAGATCTTTCCCTTGCGCTTTGCTTTGCTCATCGTCGCGACGAAGCGCTCGGGTTCGGCAAGGCTCATTGCCTCGGCAAAGCGTTTCGAGAAATCCTTGTGCGCGTCCCAGCTGTGCCCCGGATCGAGCGGCACGACGACATGGACGCCCTTGCCGCCCGAGAGCATCGCGAAGCTGACGAGGCCGATGTCGGCGAGTTGGCGCTTCAAATCCGCCGCGGCCTTTTTGACGTCGGCGAAATCGAGGCCTTCGTCGGGGTCGAGGTCGAATGCCATGCGGTCGGGCCGTTCGACGGCGTCTGCGTGGCTGCCCCAGCCATGGAATTCGATCGTCCCCATCTGGACGCAGGCGAGGATGCCGTCCGCATCCTCGACATAGAGATAATCCTCAACGCCGCCGTCCTTCTCTTCGATCGGGACGTGGCGGACGTGCGGGCCGAAGCTGCCCGAGTCATGCTTCTGGAAAAAACATTGCTTCGCGCGCCCCTGCGGGCAGCGGACGAGGCTGACCGGGCGGCGCGCGAGGTGAGGGAGCATGACCGGCGCCACCGCGGCATAATAGTCGGCGAGGTCGCCCTTCGTCGCCTTTGCCTCGGGGAAGATGACGCGCTCGCGGCTGCTGATCTTCACGTCGCCGACCGGGGCGGGAGCCTTGGCCTTGGTTTCGGGTTTCACGTCCTTCGCCTCCTTGTCGGCGCGCAGCCCGACGAAGCTCGCGTGGCGGACCGAGCCGCCGGCGGTATATTCGGCGAAGGCGATCTCGGCGACAAGGTCGGGCCTTACCCAATGGACCTTGCGCGCCGCCTCCTTGTCGACCTCGACCGGCGCAGTCTTGCGCGCGCGGCCCGCGAATTTCGCCGCGAGCATCGCCATCGTATCGGCATCGAAGCCGGTGCCGACATTGCCCTTATAGACGAATTCGCCCTTTTCGCGCTGCGCGAGGAGGAGCGAGGCGAAGGGGCGTGTCTTCGCCGAACTCTCCTTCCAACCGACGATGATGAATTCCTGGCGACGGGTGCATTTGACCTTCACCCAGTTTTTCGACCGGCGGCCGGCATAGGGTGCATCGGCGCGCTTGGCGATGATGCCCTCCTGCCCTGCGCCGCACATCGCCTCATAGAGCTTTTCGCCCGCGCCGATGACATGATCGGCGATAGCAATCGGCGGCGCCGCATCGCGGAGCAGCGCCTCGAGACGCTCCTTGCGTTCGAGATTGCCGAGCACGGTGAGCGACTTGCCGCGCTCTTCGAGCAGGTCGAAGGCGAAGAAGTGGAGGTCGGTCGCCTCGTCCTGCGCGCCGTGGCCGCGTTTCAGGACCGCCTGGAGCGAGGAGAAGTCGGGGTTGCCGTCCTTGCCATAGGCGACGATCTCACCGTCGATCAGGCAGGGCGGCAGGTCGAGCGCGGCGATATGGCGGGCGAGCGGGGCAAACTTGTCGGTCCAGTCGAGCCCGCTGCGCGTATAGACGACGACCTGATTCCCCGCCGCGGCGACGAGCGCGCGATAGCCGTCGAACTTGATCTCGTGGAACCAGTTGTTGCCCGCCGGCACGCTGTCGACGAGCGTCGCCAGCTGCAGCTTGCGGAATTTGGGCGGCTTGGCGCCTGCTTTTGAGCCTTTGGCGACCTTGCGGTTATGCGCGGCGGCGGCGGCCATCTTTTTGGCAAAGGCTCCGCCCTTCGCGCCCTTCAGCGATTGCTCGCCGTCCTCGTCGCCCGCAATCTCGGCCATCGGGCGGCCGGTGAGGACGCTGGTGAGGTAGCGGCCGGTCAAGTCGTCGCTGCCCCCCGCATAGGCGTCGTCGATCTTGCGGAGCAGCCAGTTTTCGCGCTTTTCGCCGGCGCGCGGTTTCATGCGGACGAGCAGCCATTCGCCCTTCATCCGCTCGCCGTCGAGGGCGAAGTGAAGGTGGCCCTTTTCCAGATCTTTCGTGCTCTTGCCCGCGACCGGCGCCCAGGTGCCGCGATCCCACAGCATCACCGAACCGCCGCCATATTCGCCCTTGGGAATCACCCCCTCGAAATCGGCATAGGCCATCGGATGATCTTCGGTGCGTACCGCGAGCCGCTTGTCGTCGGGGTTCGCGCTCGGCCCCCGCGTCACCGCCCAGCTTTTCAGCACGCCATCGACTTCGAGCCGGAAGTCGTAATGGAGGCGCGTTGCGTCGTGCTTCTGGACGATGAAGCGATTGCCGCCCCCCTTCGCAACCTTGCCCGCAGGTTCGGACGTCCGCGTGAAATCGCGTTTCTTGTTATATCGGGCGAGAGGGTCGGCACGGGTCATCGCGTTCCACCCTGGCTGTGCCCCTGCGAAGGCAGGGGCCCATCACCGATGCGGGCAACGCGAGCCGAACCGTAGGAAAATGGCGCGAGGCCGGATGATGAACTCCTGCCTTCGCAGGGGCACAAAACAGCCGGCGGCAATCCGGCGCTCACGAGACTATGCCCGCTTCTTTGCCGGCGCCTTTTTGGCTGGCGCCTTCTTCTTCGTCGCAGCGGCGGCCGTTTTCTTGCCGTCGACCGACGCCTTGAGCGCTGCCATCAGATCAATGACATTCGATCCTTCGCGCACATCGGGGGGTTCCCCGACATCCTCGAGCACGCGCTTGCCCTTGGCTTTCGCCTTCTTGGAAATGACGCGCTTCAGCGCATCGACGTAGTGATTGTGATAGTCGGCGGCGTCGAACTTGCCGCTCTTCTTGTCGATCAGCGTTTCGGCGAGATCGAGAAGGTCGGCGTCGGGCTTGCTCGCGGACACGTCGCGGAAATAGCTGGCCGCCTTGTTCACTTCCTCGGCATAGCGCAGCACTTCGAGCACCAGCCCCTTGCCGCAAGGACGCAGCCCAACGAGCTGTTCCTGACCGCGCAGCGCAAGCTGTCCCAGCCCCACCTTCTTCGTTCGCCGCAGCGCTTCGCGCAGGACGATATAGGCTTCCTCGGCCAGATCGTCGGCGGGGACAACATAATAGGGCTTTTCATAATAGAGGATGTCGATGTCGCTCGCGTCGACGAATTGGACAAGCTCGAGCGTCCGCTTGCTCTCCAGCTTGACCGCCTCAATCTCTTCTTCGTCGAGCAGGACATACTGGCCCTTAGACACCTCATAGCCCTTAACGATATCATCGGTATCGATGGCGCCGATGCCGGGCACGACCTTTTCATATTTGACCGGCTTGCCGCTCGGTTCGTGGATCTGGCGAAAGCTGACGCTGGCCCCCGATTTGGTTGCCGGATAGATTTCGACCGGGATCGACACCAGTGCGAGGCGGATCTGACCCTTCCAATAGGCGCGTTGCACCATCTGCAAACCTCCATAGCGGAATGCGAATGCAATGCGCGGCCTGCCATGCGGGTTCCGCCGGAGCCGTTACGCGTCTGAAGGTCGATTATGGGTTATGGTGCCCCTGGCCGGACTCGAACCAGCACTCCTTGCGGAACTCGATTTTGAGTCGAGCGCGTCTACCAATTTCACCACAGGGGCCTGCCACGGGCGCATCGCCCGAAAGCGCGGCGCTCCCCCTAGGGCGAAGCGCCGCCGCTTGCCAAGCTATTTCTTCAATTCCTTCGCGATCGTCTTGGCGGTCGCTTTGCCATAGGGCGGCTTGAAGCCGGCGAGCCCGGCGACGTCGAGCTTGGGCTGGCGATAAACGGCGCGCGCGTGGCTGAAGGTGCGGAAGCCGTCGACGCCGTGATAATTGCCCATTCCCGACGGCCCGACCCCACCGAAGGGCAGGTCTTCCATCGCATTATGAAACAGCACGTCGTTGACCGTGACGCCGCCCGAAATCGTCCGCGTCAGCACGCGGTCCTCCTCGCTCTTGTCCTGCCCGAAATAATAAAGGCCGAGCGGACGATCATGCGCATTCACATAATCGATCGCCTCGTCGATCGTCTTGTAGGTCTTGACCGGCAGGATCGGGCCGAAGATTTCCTCCTGCATCACCTTCATATCGTCGGTCGCGCCGCGCACGATATGAAGCGGCATCTTGTGGCCGTTGGCGCTCGCGAAATCCTCGTTCGCGGGATTGACCTCGATCACCTCGGCGCCCTTTTCGCGCGCGTCGGCCAGATAGCCCTGCAGGCGGTCGAAATTGCGGCCGTTGACGACCGACGTATAGTCATCATTCTTGAGCAGCGTGGGATAGAGCGACGCGACGCCCTTGCTCACGCTGTCGATCACCTCGCCCTCCTGATCCTCGGCGACGAGCAGATAGTCGGGCGCCAGGCAGATCTGCCCCGCATTCATCATCTTGCCGAGCGCGACGCGCTGCCCAACAAGATCCTTGTTCGCGCTGCGTCCGATGAACGTCGGCGACTTGCCACCCAGTTCGAGCGTCACGGGCACGAGATTATCCGCCGCCGCGCGCATGATATGCTTGCCGACGCTGGTCGCCCCGGTGAAGATCAGATGGTCGAAAGCCAGCTTCGAGAAAGCGACGCCAACGTCGGCCCCGCCCGTGAACACCGCCATTTCGCTCTCGTCAAAATAGTCGGGGACGAGGCGCGCCATCAGGTCGGAGACATTCTCGGTAAACTCGCTCGGCTTGATCATCGCGCGGTTGCCCGCCGCCAATATCCCCGCCATCGGCACGAAGACCATGCCGACTGGGAAATTCCACGGCGCCACGACGCCAACGACCCCCTTCGGCTGATAGACGACTTCGGCTTTCGCGCCGAGCAGGCCGAGCGGAAAGGTGGGCTTGCGCTTTTCGCCGCGCGACCAGGCCGCCATATGCTTCTTGGCATGCTTGAGGGCGCTGACCGACGGCATGATGTCGGTCATCAACGTCTGTTCGCGGCTGCGATGGCCGAAATCCTCGCTCACCGCCTTGGCGAAATCCTCGGCATGATCGACCAGCAGCGCGATCGCGCGGTCGATGCGGTCGGTGCGGACCGACAGGCTTTCGGGCATCGCGGCGGTAAAGCTGGCCCGCTGCGTTTCGAGCACGCGCCGCATCCGCGCGGTTTCGCTGGCGATATCTTCCTTGATGGCGGTGGCCATGACCCGTCTCCCCATATGATTGCGCCTGTTTGACCACGCTCTGCAGCGGGTTTCAAGTTGAAACGCGCATTGTTTAGGGCGATCCCCCTACCCCACCCCCTTTCGCAAGTGCAGCAAAGGCGCTAATCGGGCCACCGATGACCTTTCCCCTACGGAGTCTTTTGCCATGACCGCCACCGATCCCGTCGTTTTCCTCTCCTATGCCCGCACCCCGATGGGCGGCATGCAGGGCGTGTTGTCGGACGCGAGCGCGACCGATCTCGGCGCGACCGCGGTGAAGGCGGCGGTCGAGCGCGCGGGCGTTGCCGGCGACGATGTCGAACGCATCTATATGGGCTGCGTGCTGCCCGCCGGGCTCGGCCAGGCGCCGGCACGTCAGGCGGCGATCAAGGCGGGCCTGCCCAAGTCGGTGCAGGCGACCACCGTGAACAAGGTTTGCGGTTCGGGCATGCAGACCGTCATCATGGGCGCCGAAGCCCTTGCCGCAGGCAGCATCGACCTCGTCGTTGCAGGAGGCATGGAGTCGATGACCAACGCCCCCTATCTGCTCAAGAAGCATCGTTCGGGCGCGCGCATCGGCCATGACACCGCCTATGACCATATGTTCCTCGACGGGCTGGAGGACGCGTATGACGCCGGCCGCGCCATGGGCACTTTCGCACAGGACACCGCCGACGCCTATCAGCTCAGCCGCCAGGCGCAGGACGATTATTCGATCGAATCGCTGAAGCGCGCCCAGGCAGCGATCGCCGACGGCGCCTTCGCCGCCGAAATCACGCCCGTCACGCTGACCACCCGCAAGGGCGAGGTTGTCGTCGACACCGACGAACAGCCCGGCAAGGGCAACCCCGACAAGATCCCGACGCTGCGTCCTGCCTTCGCCAAGGACGGCACGATCACCGCAGCGACCAGCTCGTCGATCTCCGACGGCGCCGCCGCGGTCGTGCTGACGCGCCGGTCGGTCGCCGAAGCGAAGGGCAAGAAGCCGGTCGCCAAGCTCGTCGCGCATGCCGCGCACGCGCAGGAACCCAAGGATTTCACGGTCGCTCCCGTCGGCGCGATCAACAAGGTGCTGGCGAAGGCCGGCTGGTCGATCGGCGACGTAGACCTGTTCGAAGTCAACGAAGCCTTCGCCTGCGTCGCGATGTTCGCGATGCACGACCTTGGCATTTCGCACGACAAGATCAATGTCCACGGCGGCGCGACCGCGCTCGGCCATCCGATCGGCGCCAGCGGCACGCGCATCATCACTACGCTGATCGCCGCGCTTCAGCGCCACGGCAAGAAGCGCGGCATCGCCAGCCTGTGCATCGGCGGCGGCGAAGCCACCGCGGTCGCGGTCGAGCTGGTTTAAGGCAGCTCCATGCTGTCATTGCGAACCCGGCGAAAGCCGGGTGAAGCAATCCAGAGCGGTTTATGCCAGCTCTGGATTGCCGCGCGGCTCCGCCGCTCGCAATGACGACGGTCGCGCCGCGGCCATTTTCAACCCGCGCGACACTTTGCGACACTAATGTCCTCAAAATAAACGCGGCATTCCGGCTCCGTTCAATTCGACTCGCCTAATCCTTTCCCTGTCATCGGGCAGATCCCCTCCCCTGACGGCAAGACAAGGAATGGCATTATGAAGAGCAAAATTCTCACCGCCGGCCTGATCGCCGCGATGATGGTCCCCGCCGTGGCGCAGGCCCAGACGCGCGAGCTCGCCCGCGATCGACAGGATATTCGCCAGGAACAGCGCGACCTCAACCAGGCGAAGCGCTATGGCGATCGCCATGATGTGCGCGATGCCCACCGCGACGTGCGCGACGCGAAGCGTGAATATCGCGAGGACAAGCGCGACTGGCGCCGCGACAATCGCTACCAGAACTGGCGTGCGCCGTTCAGCTATCACCGCTTCGCGGTCGGCAATTCGCTGCGTTCGACCTATTACGCCCCGACCTATCGCCTGAACTATGATGCGCGCTGGGGCGTGCCGAAGGCGGGCCGCAACTTGGCCTATGTCCGCCACTATAACGACCTGCTGCTGGTCAATGTGCGCTCGGGCAAGGTGGTTCGCGTCTATTATAACCACTTCCGCTGGCGCTAAATGCCAATGGTGACGAGAGAAGGGGTCGGCAGGCGATTGCCGGCCCCTTTGTCATGCGTTGCGGGGGTCATGCGTTGCGGGTGATCAATCGCCCCATATGTGGTCGGTTTCGATCCAGCCCTTGCGGCCCTTCACGTTGAACAGGCACCAGCCGTCCTTGCAGTCGGTGATGCGGCCGACCACACCGGCCTCGGCGCGAAAGGCGATCGCCGCGGCGGCGTCGGGCTTTTCGCGCATCGGACGGATGCCACCGGTGACGATCGCGGTGCGCGTGCGGCTGAGCAGCCGCGCCGCCATCCATCCCTGCGTCCCGTCGGGATCTTCGATCTTGCGCCAGATATCGTGGCGCGCGACCACTTTGACCGGCAGATCCTTGCGCCGATATTCCCACACCACGGGCACATCGGGCGACGGCCCCTTGCGCATCCGCGCCTCGTCGACGCTGATCGATGCCCAATAGGGCAGTTCGGGGTCGCTTTGCGCCGCGGCGGGTCCGGTCGCCACGGCCAGCGTCAGGAGGGCGAATATTGTGCGGCTGGTCATCCACCTGCCTTGTCAAAATCGGGGGCGCTTTTCAACCGTTCGCCGCAGCCTTCGCCCCGTTCGTCCACAGCGGCTTTCGCGTCGGCGCACGCTTGGCCCTCTTGACCCCCACGCGCCGCCGCGCTCTATCGGCGCCATGCCCGATTCATCCCGCCCCAAACGCCCGCGCGTCATCGTCACCCGCCAGTTGATGCCGGCGGTCGAGGCGCGCATGGCCGAATTGTTCGACGTCGCCCTGTCGGCACACGATCACGCCTTTACCAAGGACGAACTCAAGGCCGCGGTCGCCGACTGCGACGTGCTGGTGCCGACCGTGACCGACGAGATCGACGCCGAGATCATCGGCGCGGCGGGCGATCGGCTCAAGCTGATCGCCAATTTCGGGGCCGGGGTCGACCATATCGACCTCGCCGCGGCGCGCGCGAAGGGCATCATGGTCGCCAACACCCCCGGAGTCTTTACCGAGGACACCGCCGACATGACCATGGCGCTGATCCTGTCGGTCCCGCGCCGGCTGGCCGAGGGCGAAAAGCTGATGCGCTCGGGCAAATGGCAGGGCTGGGCGCCGAGCGCGATGCTGGGCCACCGCGTTGGCGGCAAATTGCTCGGCATCGTCGGCATGGGACGCATCGGCCTCGCCGTCGCGCGGCGCGCTCGCGCCTTCGGCCTGTCGATCCACTATCACAACCGTCGCCGCCTACCCGAAACAATCGAAGAGGAATTGGGCGCGAGCTATCATGCGAGCGTCGACACGCTGTTGCGGATCAGCGACGTGGTCACGATCCACTGCCCACACACCGCCGAAACCCATGAAATGGTCAGCGCGGCGCGTATCGGCGCGATGAAGCCGACCGCCTATCTGATCAACACCGCACGCGGCGAAATCATCGACGAAAAGGCGCTGATCGCGGCGCTCAAGACCGGTCGCATCGCGGGCGCGGGGCTTGACGTCTATACGCACGAGCCCGCGGTCGACCCCGACCTGCTCGCGCTCGACAATGTCGTGCTGCTACCCCACCTCGGCTCGGCGACAATCGAGGGCCGCGAGGCGTCGGGCGAAAAGGTCATCGCCAACATCCGCGCCTGGTGCGACGGGCACCGGCCGCCCGATCAGGTGCTGGAGGGGTGGGCTTAGAGGACCCGTCGCCTCCCGCCTGCGCGGGGGCGACGGGGTCCATCAATCCCCCGTCAGAATCCGGTCGACCAGTTCCTTTACCGTCGGGGTGAAGTTGTTGGAATAAAAGGGATCGGTCTTGAAGTTGAACGCGGCGTGGCCCGCGAACATCAGATTCTGGTCGACGTCGCCGCCGTGCGCGATGTCCTGCAGCGTTTTCTGGATGCAGAAGCTGCGCGGATCGGCGAGGTAACCGGTCGAATAATCGTCATGGTCCTTCCACGCCGAAAAGCCGCAGTGCGACAGGCAGCCCATGCAATCGGCCTGATCCTTGCGGATCACGGCCTTGTCCTCTTCGGTGACGAAGACGACCGTATTGTCGGGCGTCTTGAGCGCCGTGGTATAGCCTTCGGCCACCCAGTCGCGCGCGCGGTCGCGGTCGTGGGGGGTCACCCAGAAATTGCGGCCCTTCACGCCGACATCGAGTTGCGCGACATGGTCGCCCGCTTCTTGCTTCGAATAGGGAATCTGCCGCTCCGACCGCGCTTCGAGATCGCGCAGGAAAGGATTGCGCACCGCGCTCGAATAAAAGCCGGTGGGCGAGAAGCGGTGGAGCAGCACATCGCCCTCGTCGAGCGTGCGCAGCCGGTCCTTCCACGCCTGCGGGATCGGGCTTTCCTGCGTCAGCAGCGGCCGCGTGCCATATTGAAAGGCGATCGAGCCCAATTCGGGATTGTCGATCCAGTGGTTCCAGTCGCGCAGATACCAGACGCCGCCCGCCATCACAATCGGCACCTCGTCCGAAATCCCCTCGGCGCGCATCGTGTCGCGCAGCGCCTTGACGCGCGGATAGGGATCTTCGGGCTTGAGCGGGTCTTCGGCGTTCGACAGGCCGTTGTGCCCGCCGGCGAGCCACGGATCTTCGTAGACGACCGCCGCCATGAGATGCGCGACCTTGTGATAGGCGCGCTTCCAGAGCGCGCGAAACGCGCGCGCCGACGAGATGATCGGCAGATAATGAACATTGTGCCGCGCCGCGATCTCGCTGAGCTTGTACGGCATCCCCGCGCCGCAGGTGACGCCGGTGATCAGCCCCTTGGTGCGTTCGAGCACGCCTTCCAATACCTGCTGCGCTCCGCCCATTTCCCACAGGACGTTGATGTTGATCGCGCCCTTGCCGCTGGCGAGATCATAGGCGCGCTTCACCTGTTCGACCGCGCCGTCGATGGCGTAGCGGACCAGTTCTTCGTGCCGTTCGCGGCGCGTTGCGGCGCGATAGACCTGCGGTACAATCTTGCCTTCGGCGTCGTAGCTGTCGGCGTTGACCGCCGAAACGGTGCCGATCCCGCCGGCCGCGGCCCAGGCGCCGCTCGACATATGGTTGGTCGCCGACACGCCCTTCCCGCCCTCGACCAGCGGCCAGACTTCGCGTCCGCCGTAAAGGATGGGCTTCAAACCTTTGAACACTATAAACCTCTTTCTCTCCGCCGGCTGCGCAGCCGCGCGCCAGCCCCCATTTGCCGTTTCCGTAAGCGGAACCTGGCCGCCTTTGTCAATCGAAGGCGGGGTCGAAACCCAGGAAACGCCCCGTAAAAACGTCATAACCTTCCATCGCACGAGCATAGAGGCTTTGATAGCCCGCGACCATCCCGGATTCAGTGAAGCGCTCGGCGGCAACGCGCCGATTCTCCGCACCGACCGCTGCGCGCAACGCCGCATCGCCCGTGAGACGCGCCAGCGCGGCGCGAAAACCCGCCTCATCCGCCGCGATGAACGGGCGGTTCGCTTCGCCCACCATCGCCGTCACATCGCCGACCGCCGGGCTGACGACGGGCAGGCCCGCCGCCATCGCCTCGATCACCGCAATCGGTGCCTGTTCGCCACGCGACGAGAGCGCGAGCAGGTCGAAATGACCGATCCAGCGCGCCGGTTCGGGCATGAACCCCGCAAGCACCAGCCGGTCGGTCATGCCGCACGCCGCCGCCTCGTCGGCGATCGCAGCGCGCTCTGGCCCCTCCCCGACGATTACCAGCCGCACATGCGGCGGCAGCGCCGCAAGCGCACGCACGAGGCGGGGCAGATCCTTGACCTTGCGCAGCCCCGCCACCGTCCCGATCACCACCTCGCCCGGCCTGCGGACGAAGCCCGGGATCGGCACCGATGGCGCGGCGGCATAGGCGGCAACGTCGATCCCGTTGCGGATCAGATGGATGCGATCGGGCGGCAGTTTCCACTCGTCCGCCGCGATCCCGGCGAGCAGTGTCGAGGGAACGACGACGCCCGCGGCAGTACGCAGCGCATAGCGGCGATAGAGGTTGCGCTTCCAGTTGCGCCGGACGCTTTCGTCCTCGTTGAACCCATCCTCGTGATGAATCAGGCATGGCGGCATCTGATACCACCAGCGATGCCAGTAGAGCCGGTGCGCCATCACCCCGTCCATCGCGCCCCAATTATAGCTGAGCGCCAGGTCGAAGCGGTAGATATAGGTCGCAAGATCGCGGAAACGCGCCAGCGACGGCCGCCCGGCGAGCGGCGGCGCATCGGTTGGAAAGCTGACGTCGATCCCCGGATCGATCGCATCGCGCGCGCCGAGCGCATCGGGGACCGCCGACAGGATCGTGTGCTGCGCCCGGTCGCCCATCAGGTTCATCAGGCGAACCGACCGCGCCTCCTTGCCGCCGAGCGAAAAGCTCGAGTGAAGGTGAAGGATGCGCACCGGATGCTCCCGCTCCTCGATCGCGCCGACTTCGGTCACGCGGCGGGAAGCGCCGCGATCCAGGCGTCGATCGCCGCGCGCGCCGCGGGCTCGTCCATCGTCGGCGCATGACCGACGCCCGGAACCTCGACCAGCGTCGCATGGGGCAGCGTGGCCTGCATTTTTGCGGCAGCCGTTCCAGCGAGAATGTCCGACAGCGCGCCGCGCAGGATCAGCACCGGTGCATCGCCGAGCGCGCGATAGGCGGGCCACAGGTCGATACCCTCTTGATCGCCGGCAAGGCGCAGCGGCGCCGCAATCTGCTTGTCGTAATCGGTGACTATGCGTCCTTCGGGGGTCAGCCGGTGGGTGCGCTTGGTAATGCGCAGCCAGTCGTGAATGTCATAGTCCGGATAAACCGCGGCGTTGAGCTCGGCATAGGCGCGCGCCGCGTGCATCCACGTCGGCTGGCTGCCGCCGGCTCCGATATAGTCGCGGATGCGATCGAGCCCTGCCACCTCGAGTTCAGGGCCGACGTCGTTGAGTACGGCGCCGACGAGACGACCCGGCAGGCTGGCGGCAAGGAACATCGACACCAGCCCGCCGAGCGACGTGCCGACCGTCGCGAAGCGCGCGATCGCCAGCTCGTCGATCAACGCGACGACATCCTGGACATAGGTCAGCGGGACATAGGTCATCGGATCCTTGGCATAGGCGCTCTCGCCTCGCCCGCGGAACTCGATCACAATCACGCGCCGCTGCGCCGCTATATGCGGTGCCAGCGCCTCGAAATCGCGGGCGTTGCGCGCCAAGCCGGGCATACACAGGATCGGCGGCGCCTCCGCCGCGGTCGGGGGTCCGTCATAGATGCGCGCGTGCAGGCGAACGCCGTCGGCCGACCACCAAAAATGATCGCTCCATTCGCGCTGTGCATCCTGTCGCGCCAAAATTGCCCGTCCCCTTAAGCCGATACTATCCGCCTCTATCGCGAACCGCGCGCGCCGGTGCAAGTCACCCTGTCGCGCCCGTGACAATCGGCCCGCTTTCGCTGTTGCGGGGCCTATCGCGGTTGCCGCCGTACGCTTTCGCAGATAAGAGGGCGACAATGCTTTTGCCGCCCCCCAATGATCGAGCGCACTGGCGCCTTTGCGCGCCCAAATCGACGGGGGAACGGGGATGAGCGAAGACCTTCTGTCCTTCGAGCCGGCAACCGGCGCCGAATTATGGCGCGGCCGTATCAGTGACATCGACGCCGAAGTTGCAACCGCGCGCGCCGCCTGGCCCGCCTGGGCCGCGAAGCCCGTCACCTTCCGCACCGAAACGCTGCGCCGCTTTGCCGACCGGGTGAAGGCCGATGGCGAACAGCTCGCCGATCTGATTGCGCGCGAGACCGGCAAACCCTTGTGGGAAGCCCGGACCGAGGTCGAATCGGTCGCGAACAAGGTCGATATCTCGATCAAGGCCTATGCCGAACGCACCCCCAACCGCCGGATCGAAGGCGCGATGGGGCTGCGCAACGCGGTGCGCCACAAGCCGCATGGCGCGCTTGCCGTCCTTGGCCCCTATAATTTCCCTGCGCATCTGCCGAACGGCCATATCGTGCCGGCGTTGATCGCCGGCAATTCGGTGCTGTTCAAACCGTCGGAAAAAACCCCTGCGGTTGGCGCGCGACTTGTCGAACTGCTCCACGGCGCCGGCGTTCCCGAAGAAGTCGTGCGGCTCGTCATCGGCGGACCCGACGCGGGCAAGGCGCTGGCCGCGCATCCCGGCATCGACGGATTGCTGTTCACCGGGTCGGCGCGCACCGGGGTCGCGATCAACCGCCAGTTCGCCGAACAGCCGGGGAAGATCGTCGCGCTCGAAATGGGTGGCAACAATCCGATCGTCGTCTGGGACACCGCCGACATCGCGACCGCGGCAACGATCGTTGTCCAGTCCGCCTTCCTGAGCGCGGGCCAGCGGTGCAGCAATGCCCGGCGGCTGATCGTCAAACAGGATCTGGCCGACCAACTGCTCGCCGAGGTCAAGACGCTCTCGGGACGGCTGATCGTCGGTCATCCCCACGCCGACCCTGCGCCCTATATGGGGCCGGTAATCGATAACGAGGCCGCCGACGGCCTGACCGAAAGCTTTCTGATCCTGATGTCAAACGGCGGCCAGGTGATCCGCCACATGACGCGGCCCGATGCAAACCGCCCCTTCCTCACCCCCGGCATCATCGACGTCACCGCGATGCCCGAACGCCCCGATATCGAACTGTTCGGACCGCTGCTCCAGGTGATCCGCGTCGACAGTTTCGAAGCCGCCATTGCCGAGGCGAACAACACCGCCTTTGGCCTCTCGGCGGCGCTGATCGGCGGGACGCCCCAGCTCTACGACCAGTTCTGGGCCAATGCCCGCGCCGGCGTCATCAACTGGAACCGGCCGACCAACGGCGCCTCGTCGGCCGCGCCCTTTGGCGGCGTCGGCCTGTCGGGCAACCATCGGCCGAGCGCTTTTTACGCCGCCGACTATTGCGCCTATCCGGTTGCCAGTTCCGAAAGCGATGCGCTGCGCGCCTCGATCGGGGTCGGCCTGCGCGATGACGACACGCCGAAGCTGGTGACGAAGAAATATCTCTGACCGCCAAGTCGGAGGCAATTTTAGCTTCACCCTCGCCAACAAAGCCTGCTTTGCGATTCCGGCGCCCCTCGACCAATTAGGATGGCATGGAAAAGCAACCTTCTTTGGCGGGCAAGCTGTGGCTCGTCGGCGCCGGGCCGGGCGATCCCGAATTGCTGACGCTGCGCGCCGCTCGACTGCTGGCAAGCGCCGACCTTGTCGTTCATGACGGGCTGGTCGGGGCGGGCGTGCTCGCGCTGATCCCGCCGCATGTCGAACGGATTAGCGTTGCCAAGCAGCGCAGCCGCCACACGATGAAGCAGGACCTGATCAACGCGCTGATCGTCCGCGAGACGCAGAGCGGCAAGCAGGTCGTTCGGCTGAAGGGCGGCGATCCCTTCATTTTCGGCCGCGGCGGCGAAGAGCTTGACGCCGCGCGCACGGCGGGCATCGCAGTCGAGGTCGTTCCCGGCATCACCGCCGCGGCGGGCTGCGCCGCGCAGGCGGGCCTCCCCCTCACCCACCGCGAGGATGCGAGCGCGGTCAGCTTCGTTGCGGGCCAGTGCAAGGATCTCTCCGATCAGGACTGGTCGGGGCTTGCCGGCCACGGCCGCACCCTCGTCATCTACATGGGCCTCGCGACCGCGCATGCGATTGCCGACAAGCTGATCGCCGACGGCGTTTCACCGGGCCTGCCCGTCGCGGTGATCGAACGCGGCACGACCGCCGATGCGCGCGTTGTGCGCACCCTCCTCACCGACCTTGGCGACCTTGTAGCGCGTGAGGCGGTGCAAAGCCCGGCGCTGATCGTCGTGGGCATGGTCGCGGCGCGCGCCGATGCGCTCGATTGCCTCGGCGCGCCGGGGATCGCCGAACAGATAAGGGACTTCACATGAAATTGCTCACCGGCAACGACCTGAAAACGGGATTTGTCACCTGGTGGACCGGCGCCGACTGGTCGCTCCATATCGAAGACGCCGTCGATGTCGGCGAGCATGGGGAGGCAATCCTCGCTGCCGAGGAAGGCGCGCGCCGTGTCAACGCGCCCTATATCATCGCGGGCGAAGCGACGCCCGAAGGTCCGCGCCCCGCGCATATCAAGGACCGAATCCGCGCGCTCGGCCCCACCGTGCGCCCCGACCTGACGCTGAAACCCGCCGATCCCAATGCCGGCGACTGGGTGATCTGACATGTATAAATATGACCAATATGACCAAGCGATGGTCGATGCCCGCGTTGCCGAATTTTCGGATCAGGTGAAACGCCGCCTTGCCGGCGAGATCACCGAGGACCAGTTCAAGCCGCTGCGCCTGATGAACGGCCTCTATCTCCAGCTCCACGCCTATATGCTGCGCGTTGCGGTGCCTTACGGGACGCTCGACAGCCGCCAGATGCGGATGCTCGCGCATATCGCGCGCAAATATGACCGTGATTACGGCCATTTCACCACCCGCCAGAATATTCAGTATAACTGGATCAAGCTGGAGGACGCGCCCGCGATCCTCGCCGATCTCGCGTCGGTCGAGATGCATGCGATCCAGACGAGCGGCAACTGCATCCGCAACATCAGCTCGGACCAGTGGGCCGGTGCCGCCGCCGACGAGATCACCGATCCGCGTCCGTGGGCCGAGCTGCTGCGCCAATGGTCGAGCTTCCACCCCGAATTCAGCTATCTGCCGCGCAAGTTCAAGATCGCCGTCATCGCGGCCGAGGAAGATCGCGCCGCAATGCGGCTGCACGACATCGGTATCCAGATCGTCGAGCGGGACGGCGTCCACGGCGCCGCATTCTACGTCGGTGGCGGCATGGGCCGCACGCCGATGATCGCGCCGCTGATCAAGGATTTCGTGCCGCTCGAGGACATGCTGAGCTATGCCGAGGCGTGCCTGCGCGTCTACAACCGCTACGGCCGCCGCGACAATATCTACAAGGCGCGTATCAAGATCCTGATCCACGAGCTTGGCGCCGACGAATATCGTCGTCAGGTCGAGGAAGAATTCGCGCATGTAAAGTCGCTGGGCATCGATCCGCCGAAGGCCGAGTTCGATCGCATCGCCAAGCAGTTCGCGCCGCCTGCGCTCGATGCATCGGCGCCCGACGAAATCGACCGCAGTGACCCGGACTTCGCGGTCTGGGTCGACCAGAATGTCGCCGCGCACAAGGTGGCTGGCCATGCGATCGTGAACATCAGCCTGAAGCCCGTCGGCGGCATCCCGGGCGACGCCAGCTCGGCGCAGATCGACCTGATGGCCGACCTCGCCGAAGCCTACAGCCACGACGAACTGCGCGTCACCCACGCGCAGAACATCGTGCTGCCGCACGTTCGCAAGGCCGATCTCTACGCGATCTGGCAAAAGCTCGACGCAGCGGGACTCGCGACGCCGAACCTCGACCTGATCAGCGACATCATCGCCTGCCCCGGCCTTGACTATTGCAGCCTCGCCAATGCGCGCTCGATCCCGGTCGCGCAGAAGATCGCGGCGCGCTTCTCGGACCTTGGCCGCCAGAAGGAACTGGGCGAACTCAAGCTCAAGATTTCGGGCTGCATCAACGCCTGCGGGCACCACCACGCCGGCCACATCGGCATCCTCGGCGTCGACCGCAAGGGCACCGAAAACTACCAGCTTTTGCTCGGAGGATCGGGCGCGGAGGACGTCAGCCTCGGCACGATCACGGGCCCCGGCTTCGACGAGGATGGCATCGTCGATGCGATCGAGCGCGTCACCGACAAATATCTGGCCGAACGGAGCGAGGGCGAACGTTTCGTCGACACCTTCCGCCGGGTCGGCATGGCCCCCTTCAAGGAGGCGATCTATGGTTGAACGCGCCGATAATCAGTCCCTTCCGCAAGCGGAAGGGTGGCACACCGACGGCGAAGAGCCCTGCGTCACGCTCGACGCCTTCCTGTCGCAATCGAACGCGACCGCGGTGCGGCTCGAACCCGACGAGGATGCGCGTGCGCTGATCCCGCACCTCGACCGGTTGACGCTGATCGAAATTGCATTCCCGAAGTTCCGCGACGGCCGCGGCTATTCGTCGGCGCGCATCCTGCGCGAGGCGGGCTATACCGGCGAGTTGCGCGCGCAGGGCGACGTGCTGGTCGATCAAATCGCTTATATGAAGCGCTGCGGCTTCGACAGTTTCGCGCCCGAAAAGCCGCTCAACAATGCCGATGTCGAGGCGGCGCTGACCCGCTGGCCCGAACATTATCAGGGAGCAGCCGACGGCGCCGTGCCGATCTGGAAGCTGCGGCATGGCTGAGGTGAAGGCTGAACCCCGCACCCGCGACCGGATCGACGTCGCGCCGCGTTTCACGCAGGCCGATGTCATCCGTCTCAACAACCTGTTCCGCGGCCAGGACGCGGGCGAGGCGGTTGCAAGCGTGATCGGCGCGGGGCTGATCGGCGACACTGCGATCGTGTCGAGCTTCGGTGCCGAAAGTGCGGTGCTGCTCCATCTCGTGACGCGCGTCGCGCCCGACATGCCGGTGCTGTTCCTCGACACGGGCAAGCACTTTCCCGAAACGCTGGCCTATCGCGACGAACTTGCCGCGCGGCTCGGCCTCAATCTCGTCAATCTCTCGCCCGATGCCGCCGAACTCACCGAAAAGGACGCGACCGAACTGCGCTGGTCGTATGATCCCGACGGCTGCTGCGAAATCCGCAAGGTCAAACCGCTCGAAAAGGCGCTCGCCGATTTCGACACGTCGATCACTGGCCGGAAGGGCTTCCAATCGTCGACGCGCACCGGCCTGCCGCGCTTCGAGCTCGACGGCAACACCGGCCGCCTGAAATTCAACCCGCTCGCCAACTGGACGCGCGAAATGCTCGACAATTATTTCGCCGAGCACGACTTGCCGCGCCATCCGCTCGAGGCCGAGGGCTATCCCTCGATCGGCTGCTCGCCCTGCACTTCGAAGGTCAAACCGGGCGAAGATCCGCGCGCGGGCCGCTGGCGCGGCTGGGACAAGACCGAATGCGGCATCCACGAAGCCGTGACGCCGATCGACGACAATCCGGCGAACGATCCGGCGTTCTGAGAACAGACCCGCGTGCCCCTGCGAAGGCAGGGGGCCCATCTCCTGCCTCTTCGTCAGACGCAGGCTTTTGATTGCAAGACCTCGTGATGGGCCCCTGCCTTCGCAGGGGCACAGGGCGCGGCTATCTACTCATAATCCGCATAGGCCATGCTCTCGTCCGCCAGATCCTGGAATTTCGTCGTCTTGGCGTCGAAGTGGAGGCGCACCTTGCCGGTCGAGCCGTGACGCGACTTGGCGACGATCAGTTCGGCGAGGCCGAAGACACGTTCCATTTCGGCGGCCCATTCCTCATGCGCCGCGTGAATCTTGATGTCGTCGCCCTCGACCGGGCGCTTGGGCTCGCGCGCCGCGACATAGTAATCCTCGCGGAACACAAAGAGCACCATATCGGCGTCCTGCTCGATCGAGCCCGATTCGCGAAGGTCGGAGAGCTGCGGCCGTTTGTCTTCGCGGCTTTCGACCTGACGGCTGAGCTGCGACAGCGCCATTACCGGAACGTGAAGCTCCTTCGCCAAGGTCTTCAATCCGCGGGAAATTTCCGAAATTTCCTGCACGCGATTGTCGCCGCTCTTCGACGAGCCCTGCAGCAGCTGCAAATAGTCGACGACGATGAAACCGATGCCGTGGCGGCGCTGCAGGCGGCGCGCGCGGGTGCGCAGGCTGGCGATCGTCAGGCCAGGCGTGTCGTCGATGAACAGCGGCAGCGTTTGCAGCGCCTGCGCGGCGCGCGACAATTGCTGGAACTGCTCCTTGCTGATCTTGCCCATGCGCAGCGCTTCGCCCGATACACCCGACTGTTCGGCCAGCACGCGCGTCGCGAGCTGGTCGGCGGACATTTCGAGGCTGAAGAAGGCGACCTTGGCGCCCATATTCTTTTCGGGCGGAATCCCGTCCTCCTCGTCGCGTCGCCAGCGTTCGGCGGCGTTATAGGCGATGTTGGTCGCGAGCGAGGTCTTGCCCATCCCCGGACGCCCGGCGAGGATCATCAGGTCCGAATTGTGCATGCCGCCGATCTTGGCGTTGACGCTCGAAATGCCGGTGGTGATCCCCGACAGGTGACCGCCCGAATTGAGCGCGCGCTCGGCGGCCTGCAAGGCGGTGAGGCTCGCGGTGCTGAAGCTCTTGACCGACCCCATTTCGGCCTCGCCGCCCGCGACCCGGTAAAGCGCGGTTTCGGCTTCCTCGATCTGCGCATGCGGGTCGACGCTTTCGCTGGTGTCGAGCGCCCCCTCGACCAATCCGCGCCCGACGCCGACCAATTCGCGCAGCAGCGCCAGGTCGAAAATCTGCCGCGCGAAGTCGCGCGCGCCGATGAGGCCCGCGCCGCTGCCGGTCAGCTGCGCCAGATAGCCGACCCCGCCGACGGCCTTCATAGCCTCGTCATTTTCGAAAAAGGGCTTCAGCGTAACCGGCGTCGCGATGCTGTTGCGCTCGATCAGCGCCATTGCCTGCCCATAGATGCGGCCGTGCAGCGGTTCGAAGAAATGCGCCGCGGTCAATTGCACCGGCAGATCCTCGACGACTCGGTTGTCGATCAGGATCGCGCCCAGAAAGGCGGCCTCAGCCTCGATATTGCGGGGCAATTGGCGTTCGTTCCCGGTCGGGACCGGGGCAGGAAAAAGGGCAAGCTCGGGCATAACAGCTTTCATGCGTCGAAGGAGGGCACAGCGCAATCGACGATACCGATCAACCTATCATAACTGTGGAATGCTGTGAATAAGTCGCCCTTGCCCTTCGCGCCCGGCCAAGTAGAAGCACGGACAGCATGACCGACGCCGACCCATCGAAACAGCGCATCATCTCGGTAGAGCTCGACGAGGGTTCGATCGTCTGGCGCAACCCCGATGTCGAACAGGAGCGGCGCGTCGCAATCTTCGACCTGATCGAGGACAACAAGTTCGTGCCGCAGCGCGGCCACCCCGATGGCTATGCCGGCCCGTATCGCCTGATGCTCCGCGTCGAGGACGGCCGCCTGATCTTCGAGATCAGCCGCGAGGACGGCTCGCCGCTCGAAGCGGTAATCCTGGGCCTCGGGCGCTTCCGCCGTCCGATCCGCGACTATTTCGCGATCTGCGACAGCTATTATCAGGCGATCAAGACCTCGACCGCGCAGCAGATCGAGACTGTCGACATGGCGCGCCGCGCGCTGCACAACGAGGCCGCCGAAATGCTGATGGACCGGCTCGACGGCAAGATCGCGGTCGATTTCGACACCGCGCGCCGTCTCTTCACGCTGATCTGCGTCCTTCACATCAAGGGATGACGATGCGCGCGGGGGCAAAAACGAAGGGCAAAACCGCAACGAAAGGCCTGTCCGACTGGCGGGCACGCGCCGCCCGGCTGGCGCGCCGGATCGGCGGCGGGTTCGTCCTTGTCCTGCTGCTCGCCGGTCTCGCACTGTGGTGGGCGGCGCGCTGGACGCCCGACCGCGCGCTCTATCCGATTCAGGGCGTCACCATTTCCGCCGACAATGGCAAGGTCCATTGGGGCTCGATCAAGGCGGCGGGCGCCGATTTCGCCTATGTCATGGCGACCGACGGCGCAGACGGCATCGATCCGCAATATGCCCGCAACGCCGCGCAGGCGCGCGTCGTCGGGGTGCAGGTCGGCGCGATCCATCGCTACAGCCTGTGCAAGCTGGCAACCGACCAGGCGGCCAATTTCATCCGCCACGTCGCGCGCCGCGCCGATGCGCTGCCGCCGGTGGTATGGCTCGACTATGACGACCGCTGCCCCGACCGGCCGACGCGCGCGCTGCTGCTCAGCGAACTCGCGACCTTCCTCGCGCAGATCGAGGCGCATACGGGCAAGCGCAGCGTGATCGCGCCCGGCCCCGCCTTCGAGGCCGATTATCGCGTCACCGCTGGAATTGCGCGCACCACCTGGCTGCGCCGCGACTTTTTCGAACCCGAATATGGCGCCCACCCTTGGGCGATGTGGCAGGCGAACGACTATGTCCGGCTGACCGGCGCCGGCGGAACGGTGGGCTGGAACGTGTTGCGACCCGAAGGACAGGAACAATGACCGACACCCGCGACGCCCTGATTGATGCCGCGCGCGATGCCGCGAGCCGCGCCTACGCCCCCTATTCGGGCTTTCATGTCGGCGCTGCGCTGCTGCTGAAAAACGGCGATGTCGTGACCGGTGCCAATGTCGAAAACGCGAGCTACGGTCTGACGCTCTGCGCCGAAACGTCCGCCATCGCCAAGATCGCCAACGAAGGCTGGATCGGCGAACTCGCCGAGGTCGCCATCATCGGCGGGCGTCCCGAGGGCGATGCACTGATCGGCAGCGATCCGGTAAACCCCTGCGGCCGCTGCCGCCAGATATTGAACGAAGCCGCCGAACGGTCGAAAACCGATATCCTCGTCCACTGCGCTTCGGGCGACGGCAGCGCGGTCGCCACCTATCGCCTGAGCGAACTGCTCCCCGCCGCCTTCGGGCCGAAGGATCTGGGGCTCATTTGATAAACGGAGCAAGAAAACCGGTAAGCTGTTCGGCTTCATGGAGTGTTGCGATCCTGACCAACCTCTCCTTACTTTTGCCTTGCTCCACAGGAACAGACGGCGGATTGGGTACAACACCCGCCGTCACATCTCTCAGATAAAACAAGAGATTATCCCTGTTGACAATGAAAGCATATGGCCAAGCACCATCTCGCTTAAACTTTGCCTCGGTCTTTCCTGTGTCGTTTTCGACAAATTCCATCTCAAAGCCCGCGCTGGACAGAAACAAATGCAGAATGGCCTGAGCCCGATCGGCCCCATTTTGACGGACCATTGCACTCAATGCAGGAATACCTTTGGATTGGATCGGCATAGCCATCTTCCCAATGCATGCAGGAAATGATTAGAGGCTTAGCCATGGCAATTCTTTCCGACAAATGGATTCGCGAAGCCGCCCGGACGCAGGGCATGATCGAACCCTTCGTGGAGGCGCAGCGGCGTGACGGCTGCATCAGCTACGGCCTGTCCTCCTACGGTTATGACGCGCGCGTCGCGCCCGAATTCAAGATTTTCACCAATGTCGACAGCGCGGTCGTCGATCCCAAGGATTTTGCCGCGAACAGCTTCGTCGACCGCGAAACCGATGTTTGCATCATTCCACCTAACAGCTTCGCGCTCGCCCGGACGGTCGAATATTTCCGCATCCCCCGCGACATCCTCGTCATCTGCCTTGGCAAATCGACCTATGCGCGCTGCGGCATCATCGTCAACGTCACTCCGCTCGAACCCGGTTGGGAGGGCCATGTGACGCTGGAGTTTTCCAACACCACCCCGCTGCCCGCCAAAATCTATGCCAACGAAGGCGCCTGCCAGTTCCTGTTCCTGCAGGGGAACGAGCCGTGCGAGACGAGCTACGCCGACCGCGCCGGCAAATATATGGGGCAACAGGGCGTGACGCTGCCCAAGCTGTAGATCGCTCGAGCGTAGCAGCTGGCGCGGGCGCACCGTGCGCCCGCGCCGCCGGGATCATTCGGCTTCGCGAGTTTCCGCGGCAGGGCCGTTCTTCTTGATCGACTCGATGGCGTTCTTCGCCGATGCCTTGCTGCTATAGCCTTCGGTCCAGAAGATCGTTTCGCTGTTATATTTGAAATAGGCGACGAACTCGCCAGCCTTGTTCTTCTTGATCTCGAAATAATGGGCCACGGGTACCTCCACTGGTCAGCCGCGCCACGGGCGACGCGGCTCCCGCATCCTAAACCCCTGATTTGCGCGCGCAAGCGCCGAGTATCAGCGCGCGCCGAACCGGCCCGACGCATAGGCGGCGGCATCCACCGCGCCGATCGCTCCGCCCGGCGCCGGCGCGCCAAGCTGTGCGGCGAGCAGCGCGCCGATCGCGGGCGACGTCTGGATGCCGAAACCGCCCTGCCCCGCGCACCAGACGAAAGCGGGCTCCGCCGGGTCGGCGCCGAAGACCGGCAGGCGATCGGGGGCGAAGCTGCGCAGCCCGGCCCATTTGCGCTCGACCGCGGCGACGGGCCAGTCGACCACCGACTGCATCCGTTCGATCGCGACCGCTACGTCCCACTCCTCGGGCGCGGCATCGCACGGCTCGGACGGCGTCTCGTCGTGCGGGCTCAGCCAGACACGCCCCTCTCCGGCGCCCTTGAAATAAAAGTCGCCGCCGACGTGGACGATCAGCGGCAAGTCAGCGGTGATGGGCACGCCCAGGCGAAGCTGCGCCACCGTCCGCCGATAGGGCTGGATGCCGACCGGCGCGATCCCGCAGCGCGCAGCGACCATATCGGCCCACGCCCCCGCCGCATCGACGATCAGCTCGGCGCGCAGCGTTTCGCCTCCGACGCTCACCTCCCAGCCGCCGGCGACCCGGCGCGCCCCATCGAAGCGCGCGCGCGGCGCCAGCACCGCGCCGCCGCGCTTCGCCGCGCGCAGATAGGCCGCGTGCAACGCACCGACGTCGATGTCGCTGCACGCCGCTTCATAGGCGGCGGCGGTCCATTCGGGTCGCAGACCGGGCACCAGCCCCGCCATCGCGTCGACCCCCATGCGGTCGACCGCCACCCCCTTGGCGCGAAATTCGGCGACGAAGGCATCGACCGCCGCGGTCTCCGCACCGCCGCGACCGATGGTCAGCGCGGTGCGCGGCGTCAGGAAAGGCTTGTCGGAAAAATCGGGGGCGGGCCGCGCCAGCGCCTCGAACGACGCGGCGGACAGCGGTTGCACGCCGGGGCCGCCATAGCTTTCGTGCCAGAAGGCCGCCGACCGGCCTGTCGCATGATAGCCGGGCACCTCCTCGGCCTCGACCATCAGCACGCGGCGGTGCGGCGCCAGCGCGGCGGCCAGGCTTGCACCGGCTATGCCCGCGCCGACGATCAGCACGTCGGTGGAGGATGGGCGCGGGTCGGACATGCGACGCCGCATATCCGCTGGCCCGCGGAATGCAACCCGGCGGGCGCACGCTCATGGTTACTATTTGATAAGCCATAGTCGCTACAGCGGCGGGATGGACCAGAAAATCATCGCATTGGGCCTGATGGCGCTGCTCGCCTTGTTGATGATCGCCGCGGCGGTCAGCGACCTGCGCTCGCGCACCATCTCGAACGGCCTCAATGCGACCATCGCCCTCTTCGCTATCCCCTTCTGGATCGTGTCGGGCATGGCATTCTGGCCCGACATGCCGATGCAGTTCGGCGCCGCTTTTGCTGTCTTCGCGGTGTTCGCCGGTCTCTTCGCTCTGGGAGCGATGGGCGGCGGTGATGTGAAGATGATCGGCGCCGTGATGCTCTGGATTCCACTTTATTTGTACTTTCCCATGCTGACCATCATGGCGATCGGGGGCGGAATCCTGTCGGCTGTGATGCTGATTCAGTCCAAAATTCGTCCTACGGACAAAGCGATAGAGGTTCCCTACGGGCTTGCGATCGCCGTCGGGGGCCTTTGGGCGCTTCACCAACACTATCTTAACCAGTTTCAGTTTATCGGATCGACCTGAGGGCAAGCATCCCCGCGTCCGGTGGGTGTAGGAGGCGAAAAACCGTCATGGATACGCGAAAGATTATGCTGATCGTCGGCGCGTTGATCATTGCGATCGGCGCGGCGTTCGGGGTCAACCAGATGATGCGGGGTTCCTCCGCACCGACGGCGCGCGCAGCAGCGGCGCCCGAAATCAACGGCCCCATGATCCTCGTCGCGACGCGGCAGCTGCCGACGGGCACCATCATCGGCCCCGACAGCTTCCGCTATCAGCCGTGGCCGAAGGAGTTGGTCGAGAAGGCCTACTTCCTGAAGGACAAGACCGACGTGAATACGCTGGTGGGCACCGTCGTGCGCTACCCGATCACCGCCGGCCAGCCGCTGACCCAGGGTTCGCTCGTCCATCCCGATGACCGCGGCTTCCTCGCCGCCGCTCTCGCACCGGGCATGCGCGCCGTCACGGTCAAGGTTTCGCAGGAACAGGGCGTTGCCGGCTTCGTCTTCCCGGGCGACCGCGTCGACGTGCTGCTCGCGCAGACGATCGCGGTCAAGGAAGGCAGTTCCTATCCCGACGACCAGCTCTACACCGCCGAAACCATCGTGCGGAACGTCCGCGTCCTTGCCACCGACCAGCGCTACGACGCCGAAGACGAAACCGGCAAGACGCCGGTGCGCACCTTCGGCTCGGTGACGCTGGAAGCAACGCCCGACATCGCCGAACGCATCGCGGTCGCCGAAAATATGGGCAAGCTCTCGCTCGCGCTGCGTCCGCTCGCCGAAAACACCGGCGAACTCGAAGCGGCGATCGCGTCGGGCGACGTGAACGTGCCGACCAAGGGCGGCAGCGCGGCCGAGCGCCGGATGATGGCCGATGCCGCCGGTCGTCCGACCCCGTCGCGCACCGCTACCACGGGCGGCGACGTCTCGCGCTTCTGGATTCCGGTCAGCGGCCGGGTCTCGGCGCCGCGTCCGCCCGCCGGCATGCCGATCGCAGCCGGCAGCCCGCAGGCCGCCGCCGTGCCGATCGGCCCGGTGGTCCGCGTGACCCGTGGCGATAAAGTGACCGCAGTTCCGGTTGGGGGTAAGTAAGATGCACAGCAAAGCCAATTTCAAGGCGGCGGCCCTCGCCCGCACCCTGGCCGTCGGCCTGGTTGCAGCGACGCTGATCTCCGCCCCCGCGCAGCAAGCCGTTGCGCAGGCCATTCAGAACGCCAGCAGCAGCATCGACCTGTCGGTCGGCCGCGGCCGCCTGGTCAGCCTGCCGGCCGCCATGTCGGACGTCTTCGTCGCCAACGACCAGGTTGCCGACGTTCAGGTCCGCTCGGCGCGCCAGCTCTACATCTTCGGCAAGGCGCCGGGTGAAACGAGCATCTATGCGACCGACGGCAACGGCCGCGTTGTCTATTCGACGGTCGCCCGCGTCGGCAACAATATCGAAACGATCGACCAGATGCTCGCGCTCGCAATGCCTGACGCGAAGATCCAGTCGAACACGATGAACGGCTTCGTCCTGCTGACCGGCACCGTCCAGTCGCCCGACGATGCGGCCGAGGCCGAACGCCTCGTCCAGGCGTTTGTCGGTGAACAGACGAAGGTGCTTTCGCGCCTGCGCACCGCGACGCCGCTGCAGGTCAACCTGCAGGTCCGCATCGCCGAAGTGAACCGCACGCTCGTCAAGGAAATCAGCGGCAACGTGCTGTCGCGCGATCGCGACGGGGCGATGGGCAACGGCTTCCTCGGCAGCATCGTGCGCGGTCGCTCGCCGGGCTCGATCCTATATCCCGGCGAAGGCGAACCGCCGGTTGCGCCTGGCACGACCGCCTATAATTTCAATGTTCCCACGGGCACCAACAGCTTTGGGGCCGCCGGCCGTCTGTTCGGCATGGACCTGATGGCTTCGCTGGATCTCGGCGAACGCTCGGGCATGGTCGTGACGCTGGCACAGCCGAACCTCACGGCGATTTCGGGTGAAACCGCCGACTTCCTGGCGGGCGGCGAATTCCCGATCCCGATCCCCGGCAACTTCGCCGGCACGACGATCGAATATCGCAAATATGGCGTCAGCCTGGCCTATACGCCGACGGTGCTGTCGAACGGCCGCATCAGCCTGCGCGTCCGTCCGGAAGTGTCGGAACTGTCGACCGAAGGCGCGATCGAAATGGACGGCTTCCAGATCCCCGCGCTGACCATCCGCCGCGCCGAAACGACGGTCGAACTCGGTTCGGGCGAAAGCTTCATGATCGCGGGCCTGATGAACAACCGTTCGATCGGCGCCATCGACAAGGTGCCGGGCCTCGGCGACGTGCCGATCCTGGGCATGCTGTTCAAATCGGACAGCTTCCGCCGCGGCGAAACCGAACTGGTGATCGTGGTCACACCCTATCTCGTCAAGCCGGTGTCGGCGAACGAGATCAAGCTGCCGACCGATGGCTATCAGGACGCAAGCGACCTTCAGCGCCTGCTGCTCAATCAGCAGACCGATGGCGTGACGGGCGGCGATCGTCCCAAACCGCGCCTCGACACGTCGGTGAACGATGCCGACCGGCCGCGCGCGGGCTCGCCCGATGCGGCGCCCGGCTTCAACCTCAAGAAGTGATGCTGGCAAACAGGAGCAACGTGATGAAGAAAATCGCAACTTGGACCGTCCTGGCGCTGGCAACCACTCTCGCCGGCTGCGCAGGCGCCGCGAACAGCAATCGCAGCCTTGAATCGGTACATCAGCCGGTCGTGCGCAACGATATCTACCAGTTCGACGTCGCGGCGGCAGGCGGTGACCTCGCCCCCAGCGAGCAAGGCCGTCTGCAGGGCTGGCTCGATGCCATGAACGTCCGCTACGGCGACCGCATCGCGATCGAAGACCCGTCGGCCTATGGCAGCATCGGCGCGAAGGAAACGATCCGCGAGATGGTCGAACGCCGCGGCCTGCTGCTCAGCGGCGATGTACCGGTGACGACGGGCGCGGTCGCGCCGGGCTATGTTCGCGTGATCGTGACGCGCGCTTCGGCCTCGGTGCCGAGCTGCCCCAACTGGTCGAGCCGTTCGGCGATCAACGTCAACAACGCGACCTCGGCCAACTATGGCTGCGCGACGAACAGCAATCTGGCCGCGATGGTCGCCGATCCCAACGATCTGATCAAGGGCACCAGCGAGCGCGACAATGATCCGACGACCGCCACCCGAGCGATCAAGACCTATCGCGACAAACCGCCGACGGGCGCAGGCGACCTGCGCGGACAGGCGACCAGCAACAGCGGAGGAAGCCAGTGAACGCGCCTTTCAAAGCAGCCGGGCTGCGTGACCCGTTCAACGCCTTTGTGTGCGACGACGATACGCTGGAGCTGATCCGCGTCGCCGCCGCCGACATGGGCTGGCCCATCGAGAAGTGCAACAAGGGCGGCCTGCGCAACGCGGTGCAGTCGCTGTCGGTCTCGGCGAGCCCGAACATCCTGTTCGTCGACATGTCCGAGTCGGGCGATCCGATCAACGACATCAACGCGCTGGCAGAGGTCTGCGAACCCGGCACCGTCGTCATCGCGGCGGGCCAGGTCAACGACGTTCGCCTCTATCGCGATCTCTTGTCGAGCGGCATTCAGGATTACCTCCTGAAACCGCTGTCGCTCGATCAGGTCCGCGACGCGCTGACCAATGCGCAGGCGATCCTTTCGGCCCCCAAGCATGCCGACATGCATGACGACAAGCCGCACCACATGATGGCGGTCGTCGGCGTGCGCGGCGGCGTCGGCGCCTCGATGGTGTCGACCTCGCTCGCCTGGGCGATCAGCGAACAGGCCGACCGCCAGACCGCGCTGCTCGACCTCGACGTGCATTTCGGCACCGGTGCGCTGACGCTCGATCTCGAACCCGGCCGCGGGCTGATCGACGCGATCGACAATCCCAGCCGTATCGACGGGCTGTTCATCGAACGCGCCATGGTGCGCGCCTCGGACAAGCTCAGCCTGCTGTCGGCCGAAGCGCCGATCCACCAGCCGGTGATGACCGACGGTTCGGCCTTCTATCAGCTCGAGGAAGAGCTGCGGAACGCGTTCGAGATGACGATCGTCGATATTCCGCGTCAGGTTCTCATCCCCTTCCCGCACCTGGTGTCGGAATGCGGGACGATCCTGCTCGTCACGGACGTCACGCTGGCTTCGGCGCGCGATACGATCCGTCTCCTGTCGTGGTTCAAGCAGAATGTGCCGGGCGCGCGCGTCGTGCTCGTCGCGAACAAGTTCCAGACCACGATCGGCGAATTGTCGCGCAAGGAGTTCGAATCGTCGATCGAGCGCGCGATCGATATCGTGGTCCCCTTCGACCCCAAGCTTGTCGCGCAGGCGGCCAAGCTCGGCAAATCCTATGCCGAGGTGTGCAAGGGAACCAAGGCCGGCCAGGTCTGGGCCAATCTGACGCGCGTCGTCCTCGACGGGGCCGATGCCGAAGCCGAAGAGGTGGCACCGGCGAAAGCAAAATCGGGCGGCTCGCTGCTCGGCAAGCTGGGCGGTCTGGGTACGCTCGTCAAAAAAGGCGCGAAATAAGCACGTGACGGGGGCCGGCGCAGGCCGGCCGCCGCCGCGACCACAGCGGGAACGGGGCAAAGGGCGATCATGAACCTGCCAATCATCCTAACATTCGGCGCCGCGTTGCTGGCGGTCGGCATGCTGGCGCTGGCTTTCGCCGGACCTTCTGCCGGCAAGGCCAAGAGCCGCCGCCTGTCGTCGGTGAAGGATCGCCACGCGGCCTCGACCGAGGCGGTCGTCGCGGCCCAGATGCGCAAGACGATCGCTGCCGCTGGCAATAGCGGCAACGCCAGCATCAGCAGCCTGATGCCGCGGCGCGAATTGATGGAACTGCGCCTTCGCCGGACCGGCAAGGGCTGGACGCTCAGCAAATATATGTTTGCGTCGATGGCATTGTTCGTCGTCGTTGCGGGCGGCATGCTGTCCGTGCGTGCGCCTTTCATGCTGGCGCTGATGTTCGGGCTGCTCGCCGGGGTTGGGCTTCCGCATATGGTGGTCGGGCGGATCATCAAAAAGCGCGTCCTCAAATTCAATGCGCGTTTTCCCGACGCGATCGACCTGCTCGTTCGCGGCCTGAAATCGGGGCTTCCCGTGACCGAAACCTTTCAGGTGGTGAGCCAGGAACTGCCCGGCCCCGTCGGCGAGGAGTTTCGCGGGATCGTCGAACGCATCCGCATCGGCAACACGATGGAACAGGCGTTGCAGGAATCGGCAGAAATGCTGGGCACGCCCGAATTCCAGTTCTTCTGCATCACCATTGCGATCCAGCGCGAAACGGGCGGCAATCTTGCCGAAACGCTGGCCAATCTGTCGGACGTGCTGCGCAAGCGCGCGCAGATGAAGCTGAAGATCAAGGCCATGTCTTCGGAAGCCAAGGCTTCGGCCTATATCGTCGGCGCCCTGCCGTTCTTCGTCTTCGGCGTCGTCTGGTCGATGAACCCCGGCTATCTGCAGGGCTTCTTCTTCGAACAGCGGCTGATCGTCGCTGGCCTGGGCGGTTTGGTGTGGATGAGCATCGGCGCCTTCATCATGTCGCGCATGATCTCGTTCGAAATCTGAGGAAGGACGCAGCATGAACAGCACCCTCCTCCTCACCGCCTTCTCCGGAGCGCAGCAGGGCCCGACGCTATTGGGCGTCGACGTCGTCTGGGCCTCGACCATGCTCGTTGCGGTCGGCATCTTCGCGGTCATGGTGGCCATTTACGGCGCGTTGACCGTTCGCGACCCGATGGCGAAGCGCGTGAAGGCGCTCAACGATCGCCGCGAACAGCTGAAGGCCGGCATCACCGCCTCGACCGCCAAGCGCCGCGCGCGCCTCGTCCGCAAGAACCATACCGCCGACAAGATGCGCACCTTCCTCGGCAAGCTGCAGGTGCTGCAGGACAGCCAGATCAAGGAAGTGCAGCAAAAGCTGGCGCAGGCCGGCATCCGGTCGAAGGATCTGGCCGTCGCGGTCATCTTCGGCCGCCTCGTCCTGCCGATCGTCTTCGGCGGTATCGCGGCATTGCTCATCTATTGGGTCGACATGTGGCCCGACCTGACGCCGTTCAAGCGTTCGGGCGCGACGATGGCCATGCTCATCCTCGGTTACAAGGCGCCCGACCTGTTCATCCAGAACAAGCGGCAAAAGCGCACCGACGCGATCCGCAAAGGCCTTCCCGACGCGCTCGACCTGCTGGTCATCTGCGCCGAAGCCGGTCTGACCGTCGACTCGGCCTTTTCCCGCGTTTCGAAGGAACTCGGCCGTGCCTATCCCGAACTGGGCGAGGAATTCGCGCTGACCTCGATCGAACTCGGCTTCCTGACCGAACGGCGGCAAGCGTTCGAAAATCTGGCGTATCGCGTGAATCTCGAATCGGTGAAGGGCGTGGTCACCACCATGATCCAGACCGAAAAATACGGGACGCCGCTTGCCAGCGCGCTGCGTGTCCTGTCGGCGGAATTCCGCAACGAACGCATGATGCGCGCCGAAGAAAAGGCCGCGCGCCTGCCCGCGATCATGACGGTACCGCTGATCCTGTTCATCCTTCCGGTGCTGTTCATCGTTATCCTGGGCCCGGCGGCCTGCTCGCTCAGCGATGCGATGTCGGGCGGCAGCCTCGGCGGCGGCAAGCCCTGACGAACGCCGCATCGCAAACCCAACAAAAAAGGGGCGGGATCATTCCCGCCCCTTTTTTTTTGCCGCCGGCGCGTCAGGCGACCGTCTGTTCGATCGCGCCGAAGATGCTGTGGTGGCGCTCGTCGTCCATCCAGATCCGCACCGTATCGCCTGCCTGCATGAAGGGCGTTTTCGCCTCGCCGTCGCGGATTGTCTCGACCGTCCGCA
Source organism: Sphingopyxis sp. Q841 (assembly GCF_052384365.1). Classification (NCBI taxonomy): domain Bacteria; kingdom Pseudomonadati; phylum Pseudomonadota; class Alphaproteobacteria; order Sphingomonadales; family Sphingopyxidaceae; genus Sphingopyxis; species Sphingopyxis sp. Q841. Next base: position 357,388 of record NZ_JBQSUM010000002.1, read on the forward strand.
CCTCGGCAAGGCAGCTGTAGCCGAGCCCGCCCTCGCTGATCGGTTTGCCGGGTCCGCCATCGGCCTCGCGGTTCGACACCGTCCCCGATCCGATGATCGTCCCCGCGCGCAGGTCGCGCGTTTTTGCGGCATGGGCGATCAGCTGGCCGAAGTCGAAGGTCATGTCGACGCCGGCATCGGCGCGGCCGAGCGGCTGGCCGTTGAGGTCGACGCACAGCGTGCCGTGCAGCTTGCCGTCCTGCCACCGGTCGCCGAGCGCGTCGGGTGTAACGAACACCGGCGACATCGCACTCGACGGCTTCGACTGGAAAAAGCCGAAGCCTTTGGCCAGTTCGCCGGGGATCAGCCCGCGCAGCGACACGTCGTTGGTCAGGCCGACGAGCAGAATGTGGCTCCGCGCCGTTTCGGCATCGACGCCCATGGGCACGTCGCCCGTGACGACCACCACCTCGGCCTCCATGTCGCAGCCCCACGCCGGATCGCCGAGCGGGATCGGATCGCGCGGCGCCAGAAAGGCATCGCTGCCGCCCTGATACATCAGCGGATCGTGCCAGAAACTTTCGGGCATTTCGGCGCCGCGCGCCTGCCGCACCAGCGCGACATGGTTCACATAGGCGCTGCCATCGGCCCATTGATAGGCGCGCGGCAGCGGCGAAGCAGCGTCGCGCTCGTGAAAGCGCTCGCGCGGGATCGCCTCGTGATTGATGTCCTCGGCGAGCGCCTTCAGCCGCGGCGCCGTTTCCGCCCAGTCGTCAAGCGCCGCCTGCAGCGTCGGCGCGATATGGGCCGCATCGGCATACCAGGCGAGGTCGTCCGAAACGACGACGAGCCGGCCGTCGCGCCCGGCTTTCAGCGAAGCTAGTTTCACATCTGTCCCTTTGTCTGCGATGCCGGCGAACCATCATCGCAAAGGGGGGAGCGACGATCAGCGCGGCATCTGGATGGATGCGAAACAGGTAAAGCCGCTCTGCCCCGCCTGCAAGCGCCGGATATATTGCAGATAGGCCTGCGACTGGTTGTAGCTGGTGCCCGGTAGCGTCTGGCCGCGAAAGGCGCGCTTCACTTCCTCGCCGGTGAACGGCCGCGGCGCGCCCGGAAACGCCCCCTGGGTCCCCGGTGGGACAAGCTTGCCGGCGGCGTCGATATAGCGGCCGGCGGCCGATGCGTCGGGCACCGGAATCTGGCAGTTCATCACCGATACCGCAGTCTGTGCAAAGGCGGGGCGGATGGTCAGCGCCGCCGACACGCCGACCGCGCCGAGCGCGAGCATCTTGCGCCGCGAGGGAACGATTTCGTCGCCGGTCGCCGGCGCTTCGTTCGGGATGTCGCTGTCTTCCATGGCCGCGCATTAAACCAGTGAAGCCTTTAGGAAAAGCAAAAGACCGGCCGCCTCCCGCGCCCTTCCCGCTTTGGGACAGGCTGCGCCGCGATGGTAACCCGATGCACCGGCCCGCGAAGCGCCTTGCGCGCCGCGCCGCTTCGTGCGAGGCGCAGCGTCGATGTTCGACCGCCTGTCCAGCCTGGTTGCGGCGCTGACGCTTGTCGCCGTCGCGGCGATTTTCGCGGCGCTTGTCGGCGGCGACCTCGCCTCGATCGCGATCCTGGCACTCGCAGGGGCGCTCGGCGCTGTCCTTGTTTATGGCGCGCAGCCGCCGCCCGCCGCGACGCCGCCTGCCGCCGCCTCTCCGGTCCCCGCCGAACCGCCGCTGCTGCTGCGCCATCCCGATTTCACCCGCTGGGCCGATCAGGAGCGCGAACCGGTGCTGGGGGTAATCGACAATGTCGTCGCCATCGCCAACGATGCAGCGGTCCGCCTGCTCGGACGCCACATCGTCGGCGCCGACATCCGCACCGCGATCCGCCATCCGGTGGCGGCCGAATGGCTGTCGGCTGGCGACGTCGACACGGGCGCGATGACCGTCGATCTCGCCGACTATCCGCGGCCCGGCCAGCGCTGGACAATGCGGATCGCGACGCTGTCGCACGGCGGCCGCATCATCTTTTTGTCCGACCGTTCGGCGATCGATGCCGCCGACCGCATGCGGTCCGATTTCGTCGCCAACGCCAGTCACGAACTGCGCACGCCGCTTGCCGCGATCCTCGGCTATGTCGAGACATTGCAGGACATGAACGACGAGGCCGATGCCCCGACGCGCAACCGTTTCCTCGCGATCATCGAGCGCGAGGCGCGGCGGATGCAGCAGCTCGTCATCGACCTGCTGTCGATCTCGCGGGTCGAAGCCGATCGCTTCCGCCGCCCGACCACCCCGGTCGATCTCGCCGCCATCGTCCGCCATACGCTCGCCCAGATGAAGGACAGTGCGGAGGCGCGGCCGCAGGACATTGTCGATCGCCTCGGCGACGCTGCACAGCCGGTGCTGGGCGACGCGGCGCAGCTCGGCCAGCTCGTCCACAATATCGTCTCCAACGCGATGAAATACGGCCGCCCCGGCACCCCGGTGACGGTCGAACTGACGCGCGAAGGCCGCCGCGTCCGTCTGTCGGTCCAGGACGAAGGCGAAGGGATCGCGCCCGATCACCTCCCGCGCCTCACCGAACGCTTCTACCGCGTAGACGAAGCGCGCAGCCGCTCGGTCGGCGGCACCGGGCTGGGGCTGGCGATCGTCAAGCACATCAGCGAACGGCATAACGGCCAGCTCGATATTCAAAGCGAAGTTGGTAAGGGCACACGCGTGTCCGTGTCCTTCCCGCTGTCCGAAGCGCACTGACAAAGGACCGCATCGATGACGAACCGACCAACACATCTCGACGAAAGCGGCGCGGCGCATATGGTCGATGTCGGCGCGAAGGCCGCGACCGGTCGGCGTGCCGTCGCCGGCGGCCGCATCACGATGACGCCCGAAGCGCTCGCCGCGATCCGCGCTGGCGACGCGCCCAAGGGCGATGTGCTGTCGACCGCGCGCATCGCCGGCATCATGGCGGCCAAGCGAACCGCCGAGCTGATCCCGCTCTGCCACCCGCTGGCACTGACCAGCGTCGCCGTGGACTTCGACTGGGAGGCCGATGGCATTTCGGTCCGTGCGACCGCCGCGACGACCGGGCCGACGGGGGTCGAGATGGAGGCGCTAACTGCCGCGTCCGTCGCATTGCTGACGCTCTACGACATGGCGAAGGCGCTCGACCGGGCCATGGTAATCGGCGATATCCGCCTGCTCGAAAAGAGCGGCGGCCGGTCGGGCGACTGGCGCGCCGCATGAGCGCGCTGCTCGCGGTCGAAGAGGCCCAGGCGCGGCTGCTGGCGCTGAAGCCGCCGCTCGGCGCCGACAATATCGGCGTGGCGCAATGCGCCGGGCGCTATCTTGCACAGGACGTCGTCGCTGGGCGCGACCAGCCCGCCGCGGCGCTGTCGGCGATGGACGGCTATGCGATCCGCTTTGCCGATCTGCCCGGTCCGTGGACGATCGCCGGCGAAGTCGCCGCCGGCACCGCGCCCGCCCACGCGCTCGGCCCCGGCGAAGCGATCCGCATCTTCACCGGCGCGATGCTGCCGGCCAATGCCGATACCGTGGTGGTGCAAGAGGATGTCATCGCCGATGGCGCGCGCCTGACGCTCACCGGCGATGGCCCCGCGTCGCGTGGACGCCATGTCCGCGCCCGGGCAAGCGATTTTGCAGCGGGAGCGCATTTGCTCACGGCGGGATGTCTCCTCTCTCCCGGCGCGCTCGCCGCCGCCATCATGGGCGGTGCGGGCGACCTGATCGTCGGGGGACGCCCGCGCGTCGCGATCCTGACGACAGGCGACGAACTGGTCGCGCCCGGGCGTGCGCTCGCGCCCGGCCAGATACCCGACAGCAACGGCACCATGCTCGCCGCGATGCTCGCCGCCGAACCCGCGGACGTCACGCCGCCACTGCGCGCGCGCGACGATCGCGGCGTTCTCGCCAATATATTGGGCGATATGGCGCGGCGGCACGATGTCATCGTTACCGTTGGCGGCGCGTCGGTGGGCGATCACGACCATGTCCGCGGCGCGCTCGACGATGCGGGCGGGCTGCTCGATTTCTGGAAGATCGCGATGCGCCCCGGCAAGCCGCTGATCGCCGGCCGGATCGGCGACGCGATCCTGCTCGGCCTGCCGGGCAATCCGTCCTCGGCGTTCGTGACCACGACGCTCTTTCTGCTACCGCTCGTCCGCTACCTTGCCGGGGCGGCCGCGCCGTTGCCGGAGGTCAGCCAGGCCCCCCTCGCGGTTCCACTCGGGCCCGGCGGGGCAAGGCGCGATTATCTGCGCGCGCGCCTCGACAAGGGACTGCTCACCCCCTGCGACGGACAGGACAGCGGCCAGACGCAACCGCTGATCTCTGCCAACGCGCTGATCGTCCGCGATATCGGCGCAGCACCCCGCGCGGCGGGGGAGCTTGCAAACTATATCGCGATCGCTTGACAAGTTCCGGTCTGTTCCACTATCGTTCCCCTTATGTCCGGCAACGCCATAATGGAGAACGACCGATGTTGACCGCGAAGCAGCATGAACTGCTCCACTTCATCCAGGAACGGCTCGACGCCAGCGGCATCTCGCCGTCGTTCGAGGAAATGAAGGAGGCGCTGGGCCTCAAGTCGAAATCGGGCATCCACCGGCTGATCAGCGCGCTCGAGGAACGCGGCTTCCTGCGCCGCCTGCCCAATCGTGCGCGTGCGCTCGAAGTGTTGAAGCTGCCCGATGCGGCCAAGCCCAAAACGCGGAGCGACAGTGACAATGTGGTGCCGCTGCGCAAGCCCGCACCGGCGCTGAAGCCCATCGCCGCGAACGACATTATCGAAGTGCCGCTGCACGGCAAGATTGCCGCCGGCGTCCCGATCGAGGCGTTTGAGGATTATAACCGGCTCGCCGTTCCCGCCGCGTTGCTCGGCGCGGGCGAACATTATGCGCTCGAAGTATCGGGCGACTCGATGGTCGAGGCGGGGATTTTCGACGGCGATTATGCGCTGATCCAGAAGGCGAGTACCGCGCGCGAGGGCGATATCGTCGTCGCGCTCGTCGACGGACAGGACGCAACGCTCAAATATTTCCACCGCGAAGGCCGGATGGTGCGCCTCGATCCCGCCAACAGCGCCTATGAACCGCAGCGTTACGAAGCCGATCGCGTTATGGTGCAAGGTCGGCTGTCGGGACTGCTTCGTCGTTACCACTAAGCTCGTGCGGGCGACGCCATGGATGCGTATCGCCCGCGCGCAGCGCCGAAACGAGCCGCGGCTTTGTGCCCAGATAGAGCACAAGGCCGCCGCTTTGTTCCAGCGTATCGCGGTCGATCGTCAGCCAGCGCGCGACGCATTCGCGCGGTAGCCAGCGTTCGCTGATGACCACATCGGCGGCGGCGCAGGCGGCCGCCATCTCCTCACCCGCGATCCGGTCGCGCCGTGCGCGGCGAGGATGACGCGCGGCGCATCGCCTCTGCCCTGTGTCCAGCGGCAGAAATCGCGATTGCAATCGACATGGTCGAGATCGCCGAGCGCAACGAGCGGCGTGTCGATCCCCGCCGCTTCGGCCATCGCGTCGCGTACGAAATCGCCGGCACGATCGCGCAGCATGGCATAGCCGCCGCCCGGCACGGCGGCCGCGATATGCCGCCCGTCGCCGGTCACGAGCAGGTCGGGGCGCGGCTGTGCGAGCAGCACCGCCATCCCCGCCATGGCACAAAGAAGCCCGATCCATTGCGCCGCGGTCGGCAAAGCGACCCACAGCGCGATCCCCGCGCCGAAGGCCACGGGAAGCCAGAGCGGCAGCCGCTCGCACTCGGTCTCCAGGCGCCTCTCGAGCGCCGCCGGCAAGGCGCCGAACCATGAAAGCGTTTGCGCGGCAATGGGCGTTTGAAGCGTGCTTGTCGCCATGCTAGGGGCAGCCCCGAAATCCGCCGCGGTCCCTGTTCGCGGCCGGCAGCCTGAGTGAAAGAGGCCAGAGTGGCAACCGAAAACAAAACCGAATTGGCAAAAGCGACCCCCGAAGCGACGGGCGCCGCCGTCGTCACCCGCTTCGCCCCCTCCCCCACGGGATATCTGCACATCGGCGGCGCGCGGACCGCGCTGTTCAACTGGCTTTTCGCACGCCATCACGGGGGCAAGTTCCTGCTGCGGATCGAGGATACCGACCGCGCACGCTCGACCGACGCCGCGATCGACGCGATTCTCGACGGGATGCAGTGGCTCGACCTCGATTGGGACGGCGAGACCGTCTATCAGTTCGCGCGCGCGGCACGCCATGCCGAGGTTGCACACGAGCTGCTCACCAAAGGCGCGGCCTATCGCTGCTATCTGACGCAGGATGAACTCGCCGCGATGCGCGCCGAAGCGCAGGAAAAGCGCATCCCCTTCCGCGTCCGCAGCCCGTGGCGCGACCGGGACGACGGCGATCCCGCCGCGCCGCACGTCCTCCGCCTGCGCGCGCCGCAGGACGGTGCGGTGACGATCCACGACCGCGTGCAGGGCGAGGTGACGGTCCAGAATGCCGAGCTCGACGATTTCATCCTGCTCCGCAGCGACGGCACCCCGACCTATATGCTCAGCGTCGTCGTCGACGATAACGACATGGGGATCACCCATGTCATCCGCGGCGACGATCACCTGAACAACGCCTTCCGCCAACTCGCGCTGATCCGTGCAATGGCGTGGCGCGAGCCGGTTTATGCGCACGTCCCGCTGATCCACGGCGCCGATGGCGCAAAGCTGTCGAAACGCCACGGCGCGCTCGGCGTCGATGCTTATCGCGACGAGCTTGGCTATCTGCCCGAGGCGGTGAACAATTATCTGCTCCGCCTCGGCTGGGGGCATGGCGATGCCGAAATCATCAGCCGCGAGCAGGCGGTCGAATGGTTCGATCTTGCCAATGTCGGCCGCTCGCCGTCGCGCTTCGATTTCAAGAAGCTCGAGAATCTGAACGGTCATTATATCCGCGAGGCCGACGATGCCCGGCTTGCGGGCCTGGTGGCGCCGCGCATCGAGACGCTGGTCGGCCGCGCGCTCGACAGCGACGACCGCGCATTGCTGGCGCGCGCGATGGACGTGCTCAAGCCGCGCGCCAAGACGCTGGACGAGATTGCCGAGGGCGCCGTCTTCCTGTTTGCTGTGCGTCCGCTGGCGGTCGAAGAGAAAGCTGCCGCGCTGATCGCCGAAGCCCCGGAAGGCTTGCTGGCGAATGTCACCGACCGCCTGCGCGCGCTCGGCGACTGGTCGCACGATGCCATCGAGGCGGCGGTGCGCGAGACGAGCGAGTCGGCCGGAGTTGGCCTTGGCAAGCTGGCTCAACCGCTGCGCGCCGCGCTGACCGGCCGCACCGTTTCTCCGGGCATTTTCGACGTCTTGCTGCTATTGGGGCGCGACGAGAGCCTGGCGCGACTTGACGCAGCGCACAATTATCCGGCAGGGGCGTAGCCACTCACTCTCCCGCCCGCAGATCAGGGGAAAAAATATGACCGACCAGACCGCGAAAATCACCCTGGGCGACAAGATTGTCGAGAGTCCGGTGCTGAAGGGCACCGTCGGCCCCGACGTCGTCGACATCCGCAAATTCTACGGCCAGACCGGCGCCTTCACCTATGATCCGGGCTTCACCTCGACCGCGAGCTGCGAGTCGAAGCTGACCTATATCGACGGCGACGAAGGCGTCCTGCTCCACCGCGGTTATGCGATCGGCGATCTTGCCGAACATTCGACCTTCATGGAGGTCGCCTATCTGCTCCTGAACGGCGAATTGCCGAGCGGCGACGAGCTGGCGAAGTTCGATACCACGATCACGCGCCACACGATGCTGCACGAACAGCTTGCGACCTTCTATCGCGGCTTCCGCCGCGACGCGCACCCGATGGCGATCATGTGCGGCGTCGTTGGCGCGCTGTCGGCCTTTTATCATGATTCGACCGAAATCCACGATCCGCACCAGCGCATGATCGCGAGCCACCGCCTGATCGCCAAGATGCCGACGATCGCGGCGATGGCCTATAAATATTCGGTGGGTCAACCCTTCATCTATCCGCAAAACGACCTCAGCTACACGCATAATTTCCTGCGCATGACCTTCGGCGTTCCGGCCGAGGAATATGAGGTTGATCCGGCGGTCGTCCGCGCGCTCGACCGCATCTTCATCCTGCATGCCGACCATGAGCAGAATGCGTCGACTTCGACCGTTCGCCTTGCGGGTTCGTCGGGCGCCAATCCCTTCGCGTGCATCGCGGCGGGCATCGCCTGCCTGTGGGGACCGGCGCATGGCGGGGCCAACGAAGCCGCGCTCAACATGCTGCGCGAAATCGGCCGCCCCGAACGCATCCCCGAATATATCGCGCGCGCGAAGGACAAGGATGACCCGTTCCGCCTGATGGGCTTCGGCCACCGCGTGTACAAGAATTACGACCCGCGTGCGACGGTGATGCAGAAAACCGTGCGCGAGGTGTTCACCGCGCTCAAGGTCAACGATCCGGTCTTCGACGTCGCGCTGCAGCTTGAGGAAATGGCTCTCAACGACGATTATTTCGTCGAAAAGAAGCTCTTCCCCAATGTCGACTTCTATTCGGGCGTCATCCTGTCGGCGATCGGCTTCCCGACCACGATGTTCACCGCGTTGTTCGCGCTCGCCCGTACCGTCGGCTGGGTCGCGCAGTGGAACGAGATGATCTCGGACCCCGCGCAGAAGATCGGCCGCCCACGCCAGCTCTACACCGGCCCGACGCAGCGCGCCTACGTCCCGGTCGACAAGCGCTGAGGACGGACCGGGAGCCTGTCCCGGTTCAGAACCGATTGCAGAAAGGGGCCGCATGTGCGGTCCCTTTTTTGTGCGCCCGCCAGAGCGGAGCCGTCAATCGATGCGCTCCAGAAGCTCGGCAAGCTTGCCGAACATCGCGTCGATCTCCGCCTTTTCGACGATCAGCGGCGGCGACAGCGCGATGATGTCGCCCGTCGCGCGGACCAGAAGCCCATTGTCGAAGGCGGCGTGGAACAACTCCATCGCCCGCGCCGTCGGGGCGCCGGGTCGCGGTTCGAGCTCAATGCCGGCGACAAGCCCGATCGAGCGGATGTCGATGATGTGGCGCCGCCCCTTCAGGCTGTGCGCCGCATCCTCCCAATAGCCGGCGAGTTCGTTCGCCCGTTCGAACAGCCCCTCGCGCGCATAAAGATCGAGCGTCGCGAGCCCCGCCGCGCTCGCAAGCGGATGGCCCGAATAAGTATAGCCGTGGAACAGCTCGATCCCGCCCGGCACGCTTTCGATCACCGCGTCGTGCAGCTCGCTCTTCACCGCGACCGCGCCCATCGGCACCGCCGCGTTGGTGAGCCCTTTCGCCATGGTGATGATATCGGGGGTCACCCCCCACGCCTCGGCAGCGGTCGCCGCGCCGACCCGGCCGAATGCTGTAATTACCTCGTCGAAGATCAGGATGATGCCATGCCGGTCGCAGATCTCGCGCAGCCGCTGGAGATAACCGGCCGGGGGAATCAGCACGCCGGTGGATCCCGCCATCGGCTCGACGATCACCGCCGCGATCGTTTCGGCGCCATGCAGGTCGACGAGCCGCTGAAGGTCGTCGGCGAGTTCGGCGCCGTGTGCCGGGAAACCGCGCGTAAAGGCGTTGCGCGCCAGATCGTGCGTGTGCCGCAGATGATCGGTTCCGGGCAGCCCCGGCCAGGTGCGGCGATTGCTGACGATCCCGCCGACGCTGATTCCGCCGAAACCGACGCCATGATAGCCGCGCTCGCGCCCGATCAGCCGCGTGCGCGTCCCCTGCCCCTTCGCGCGCTGCACCGCGAGCGCGATCTTGAGCGCGGTATCGACCGATTCGGACCCGCTGTTGGTAAAGAATATCCGGTCGAGCCCTTCGGGCATCAGCGCCGCGAGACGCTGCGCCAGCTCGAAGGGCAGCGGATGGCCAAGCTGGAAGGTCGGCGCGAAATCGAGCGTTGTCGCCGCCTTGGCGATGGCTTCGGCAATTTCGGGCCGGCAGTGGCCGGCATTGCTGCACCAGAGGCCCGAGGTGCCGTCGAGGATCCGGCGCCCGTCGCCCGACTGATAATACATCCCGCTCGCTGCGACGAGCTGGCGCGGATGGGCCTTGTAGGAACGGTTCGCGGTGAAGGGCATCCAGAAGCTTGCCAGCTGGTCGTTGTCACCCTGCATCGTCATGTTCCTCTTCCCAAGAATCGTCATCGCGAGGAGCCGAAGGCGACGCGGCAATCCGTTCGCAATGACGATGCGTAATCTGGGCGCAATCTGGCGAGCTACCGTGCGACTGGCAATGCCCGAAATGACCGATAACGGCCCCTCTGGCGCTCCGGCGGACTTCGCTATACGCTGCACCTTCCACAAACGGGCCGGCTCCTCGGCCCAATCGGGGGCGCATGTCAGTCAATCTGGAACAATGGATCAGCGACCATAATATCGACGAAGTCGAATGTATCGTTCCCGACATCAACGGGGTCCAGCGCGGCAAGGTTCTGCCCGCCAAGAAATTCCTCGCTTCGGTCAAGGACAAGTCGCTGCGTATCCCCGGCAGCGTCTTCATCTGCACGATCGACGGCCATTATCCCGAGGATATCGACGATATCTGGGACAAGGATCCCGACAAGATCCTGCTTGCCGACCCCGATACCATCTGCGTCGCGCCGGGCTTCACCTCGCCGACGGCCTTCGTCATTGCCGATGCCTATAATGGCGACGGGACCGAGGTCGATATCGCGCCGCGGACGATCCTGAAAAAGGTGCTGGGCCTTTACCAGGACAAGGGATGGAAGCCGATCATCGCGCCCGAGGTCGAATTCTATCTCGTCTCGCAGAACACCGACCCCGACTTTCCGTTGACGCCGCCGACCGGCCAGTCGGGCCGGGCGGAAACCGCGAGCCAGCCCTATGGCCTTGAAGCCATGAACGAATATGAGGATATCATCGATCATATCTATGACGATTGCGAGCTCATGGGGCTCGATATCGACACGATGATCCACGAAATGGGCGCCGCACAGCTCGAGGTGAATTTCATGCACGGCGATCCGCTGCGGCTCGCCGACGAGGTGTTTCTCTTCAAACGCGTCGTCCGCAACGTCGCGAAACAACACAGCGTCTATGCCACCTTCATGGCGAACCCGATGGCCGGTCAGCCGGGAAGCGCGATGCACATTCACCAATCGGTCGTCGATGCCGAGACGGGGCGCAACCTGTTCGCGACCGCCAACGGCCGCGACAGCGCGGCCTTTCGATCCTATGTCGCGGGGCTGATCCGCTTCATGCCGCAAATCTCGCCCATGTGGGCGCCCAATGTGAACAGCTTTCGCCGGATGCGTCCCGACAGCGCGGCGCCGATCAACGTCCAGTGGGGCGTCGACAACCGGTCATGCGGCTTTCGCATCCCAGTGTCCGACAAGAATAACCGCCGCGTCGAAAACCGCCTGCCCGGCGCCGACAGCAATCCCTATCTGGCGATCGCGGCCTCGCTCGTCTGCGGCTATATCGGCATGATCGACCGCATGGTTCCGCCCAAGCCGATCACCGGCAGCGCCTATAACCGCGCCCGCACCCTGCCGCGCACGCTGGAAGCCGCGCTCGACCGGTTCAGCTCGTGCAAGAAGGTCCGCAACCTGCTCGGCGACGATTTTTTCGAAATCTTCTACGCCGTGAAGGATTATGAGCTGTTCAACTATCAGTCGGTGGTGTCGAGCTGGGAGCGCGAACATCTGCTGATGCGCGTTTGACGCGCGCGACGCCATGACCGACCCGCTGAGCCACAGCTATTATGCCGCGACGGCGAATCCGTGGCGGCCGCTTCGTTCAACGGCGGACGATTTGGAGTGCGACGTCGCTGTGATCGGCGGCGGCTTCACAGGCCTTTCGGCCGCTTTGGCCTGCGCGGAGCGCGGCTTTTCGGTGATCCTAATCGAGCGCGAGCATGTCGGCTTCGGGGCCTCGGGGCGCAACGGCGGGCAGCTGATACCGGGATTGCGCTGGACTACATCCGAGTTGGAGGAAGAGTTCGGCCGCGAGCGCGCCGATGCACTGTTCGACCTGTGCTGGCGCAACAATCGCGTCAAAGCGCGGATCGAAAACCATGGCATCGATTGCGACCTAAAAGCGGGCCATCTGGAGGCAGCGTGGACGCCGAAAGACTTCGACGCCATGCAACGCGAAGCCGCCTTTCTCGACACACGCTTCAGTTATACAACCGAAGTCGTCACAAAATCCGCGATGGGCGCGCATATCTCGAGCCCCTTATATCATGGTGGAATCCATGATCCGCAGGGCGGCCATTTCCACCCGCTTAATTATGCCATCGGCCTAGCGAAGGCGGCGGAGGCCATGGGGGTGCGCATCCTGGAGAATGAACGCGTCGAACAAATTGTAAACTTCAGCGACGGATCGAGCGGGCTGTTCACAACACGGGACATCATCGAAGCTCGTTACGTCATCGACGCCACCGATAGCTGGATCGGCGAGGTCGAGCCCGACCTCGGGCGCTACACGGTACCGATCATGAACTATAATATCGCGACGGCGCCGCTCGCGAACGCCGATGCACTGCTGCCCAGCGACGCCGCGGTCGCCGACAGCCGTTTCGTGCTCAACTATTTCCGCCTGTCGGCCGACAAGCGCCTGATCTTCGGCGGCGGCGAGCGTTATTCGCAGACGCCGCCGCGCGACATCGCCGCGTTCGTGCGTCCGTTCATGGTCGCGGTGTTTCCGCAGATCGCCGATACCAAGATCGACTATGGCTGGGGCGGTGCGGTCGCGGTGACGATGAACCGGCTGCCGCATATCGGGCGGCGCGGGAACGTCTTTTTCGCCCACGGATTTTCGGGGCATGGCGCGCTGATCACGACGACCGTCGGCGAGTTGATCGCCGAGGCGCTGGCGGGGACCGCCGAACGCTTCGACGTGCTCGCGAGCCTGCCGTCGCGCCCCTTCCCCGGCGGCAAATGGCTGCGCCGCCCGCTCGCGACGCTGGGCCTTCTCTATTACGCACTGAAAGACAGGCTGGGATGATCGCCGACGCCGCCATCGCCCGCGTCGCCGCGCGCGAGGCCGATCGTTTCCGCGCCGACAACCCGCACGCTTTCGCGCATCAGGCCGCGGCGACCGGCTGGTTCCAGTCGGTGCCCTTCCACTGGATGAAGGATTGGCCCAGCCCGGCCCCGATCGTCGCCGCCTCGGCCAAGGACGCGACGCTGACCAGCATCGACGGGCGGACCTATGACGATTTCTGCCTTGGCGACACGGCCAGCCTGTTCGGCCATTCGCCGCCCGCGCTCGCGGCCGCGCTCGCACGGCAGGCGGCCGAGGGGCTGAGCTATATGCTGCCCACCGCCCGCGGTGCCGCGCTGGCCGCGAAGCTTTCGGCCATGTTCGGCTTTCCGCAATGGCAGGTGACGACCACGGCGAGCGAAGCCAATCGCGCCGTCATCCGCTGGTGCCGCGGGATCAGCGGGCGCCCGAAAATCCTCACCTTCAACGGCGCCTATCATGGCGCCGTCGACGATGTGTTCGTCGATCTGAAAGACGGCGCGCCGGTGATGCGCGCCAGCCTGATCGGCCAGGTCCACGATCTTCGCGGCACGACGACGGTGATCGAGTTCAACGATGCGGGCGCGCTTGCCGCCGCGCTGCGCGGCGGCGATATCGCCTGCGTCCTCGCCGAACCCGTCATGACCAACGTCGGCATGGTGCAGGACGCGCCGGGCTTCCTCGAAACGCTGCGCAGCCTGTGCGACGAGACGGGCACACTGCTGGTTTTCGACGAAACGCACAGCATCTCGTCGGGCTATGGCGGCCATGCCCGCACGCATGGCCCGATGGCCGATCTGATGGTCGTCGGAAAGTCGATCGGCGGCGGCGTGCCGTGCGCCGTCTATGGTTTCAGCGTCGCGGTCGCGGATCGCATGGCGGCGCTCAACCGGGCGCGCCCGCCGGGGCATAGCGGCATCGGCACGACGCTCTCCGCCAACGCGCTTGCGATCACCGCGATGGACGTCATGCTCGGCGAGGTCATCACCCCCACCGCCTATGACGCCATGCTGCGCGGTGCCGCGCGGCTGGTCACGGGGCTGGAGCGCGAAATCGCCGCTGCGTCGCTCGACTGGCACGTCACGCAGGTCGGCGCCCGCGTCGAGTTTCTGACCTGTCCCGTCCCGCCCCGCAGCGGCGGCGAGGCGAGGGCGGCGATGCACCCCGCGCTGGAGGCCGCGATCCACATTTTCCTCGCCAACCGGGGAATTTTGCTGGCGCCATTTCACAATATGATGTTGGTGAGCCCGGTGACCGGCGACGACCAGATCGACCGGCTGGTCGGCGGCTTCGCCGACTGCATCAAGGCGCTGAAGGAGTAGTGGGGCAATGGCGAAGTCGTCGGGCGTGATCGCGCCGCGGGCGGAGGCCGAGGAATTCTTCCGGGCCAATCCCGACATCGATTCGATCGAGATGATCTATACCGACATGGGCGGCGTCCCGCGCGGCAAGCGGCTGCGCCAACATGAAGTGCTCGCTGTCTATGAAAGCGGACGCATGTTCCCCGGCTCGATCACCGTCGTCGACATCACTGGGCAGGACACCGTCGAAACAGGCCTTGTCTGGGAAGATGGCGACGCCGACCGATCGATGAAGCCGATCCCCGGCACCCTTGTCCGCACCCCGTGGGGCGGCGATCAGGCCGCGCAGTTCCTTGTCGATTTCTATGAACTCGACGGCACGCCGCACGACCTCGATCCCCGCCATGTGCTCGGCCGCGTGATCGACCGCTACACCGCCGACGGCCTGACCCCGGTGCTTGCAGTCGAGCTGGAATTCTACCTGCTCGACCCGCGCCGCGCGCGCGACGGGTCTGTGCGCCCCGCCCGCCCCGGCTACAGCCGCGACACGCCGCGCAATGTCGAAGTCTATGGCCTGCGTGAACTCGACGACTTTCGTCCCTTCTTCGACGCCCTCTATGCGGCGACCGACGTGCAGGGCCTGCCGCTCGAAAGCGCGATCAGCGAATTTGCGCCGGGCCAGTTCGAGCTGACGCTGCGCCACAAGCCGGACGCGCTGCGCGCCTGCGACGACGCCATCATGTACAAGCGCCTGGTCAAGGCGATCGCGCAGCAACATGGGCTCGAAGCGACCTTCATGGCCAAGCCTTTCGCCGAACAGGCAGGGAGCGGGATGCACATCCACGTCTCGGTCAACGATGCCGCGGGCGGCAATATCTTTGCGAGCGACGATCCGGAGGGCACCGATGCGCTGCGCCACGCGATCGGCGGCATGATCGGCAGCGTCGGCGACGGCTTTGCGCTCTTTGCCCCGCACGCCAACAGCTATCGCCGGTTCAAGGCGAACAGCTACGCCCCCGTAGCGCCGACGTGGGGGGTCAACAATCGCACCGTGTCCTTCCGCATCCCGGCCGGGCCGCCGCCAAGCCGGCATGTCGAGCATCGCGCCTGCGGCGCCGATGCCAATCCCTATCTCGCGGTAGCCGCCGTGCTCGCCGGCATGCATCACGGAATGACAAGCCGGACCGACCCGGGTCCGGCGGTCGTCGGCAACGGCTATGATCGCGACGCCTCGGGCGACGACAAGCCGCCGTCGAACTGGTTCGCGGCCGTCGACCGCTTCCACGCCTCGGCGCTGATGCGCGATTATCTCGGCGACCGGTTAGTCGACATGTTCAGCATCGTGAAGCGGGTCGAACAGGATCGCTATTTCGGGACGGTGCCGACGATCGACTACGACTGGTATCTGCGCAACGCATAGCGACTTGCCTGGGCCACGACGCACGAAAATGTCACGGATTCGTGTTGCGGTGCAAAAAAGCCTCTTTTCAAGCCGACATTAATGAGTCAGCTTGCGGTCACAATCAGGGAGGCCAGCCATGGATTTGAACGAACTGCTCGCGCAGGGCCGCAATCGCCGCTCGCTGCTTCAGGCGATGGGCGTCGCCGCAATCGGGATCAGCTTCGGCGGCCTCGTCGCGTGCAGCAAGGGCAGCGACAAGAAACTTGCCAACGGCGAAGAGGCCAAGCTCAACTTCTACAACTGGGACACCTATATCGGCGAAACGACGCTCGACGATTTCAAGGCGTCGACGGGCGTCGATGTCACGATGGACCTGTTCGACAGCAACGACACGCTGTTCGCGAAGTTCAAGGCGGGCAATCCCGGCTATGACGTCATCGTGCCGTCGAACGACTTTGTCGAACGCATGGCGCGCGCCGACATGCTGATGCCGCTCGATCATGCGCAGATCCCGAACATGAAGAATATCGACCCCAGCTTCCTGAACGTCGATTATGATCCGGGCCGCAAATTCTCGATGCCTTACACCTGGCTGGTTCTGGGCATCGGCTATCGCAAGTCGAAGGTGAAGACCGCGCCCGACAGCTGGAAGGTCCTGTTCGACAGCGACGAATATAAGGGCCGCATGGCCTGGCTGTCGGAGGCCGGCGACATGTTCCGCCTCTATGGCAAATATCTCGGCAAATCGGTCAATTCGCTGACGCCGGAGGATATTCAGACCATTTCGGCGATGATGATCAAGCAAAAGCCCTATGTGAAGAAATTCCACGAGGATGACGGGCAGGATCTGCTGCTCAAGGGCGACGTCGATGTCGTGCTCGAATATAATGGCGACATCGCACAGGCGATGACCGAGGATCCTGATCTCGATTTCGTTGTGCCGAAAGAAGGCAGCCAGCTCAATTCGGATACGCTGTGCATTCCGAAAGGTGCGCCGCACCCGAAGAACGCCCACGCTTTCATCAACTATATGCTCGATGCCGAGGTCGACAAGAAGATCACCGAAACGATCCTCTACCCGACCCCCAATGCCGCCGCCAAGGCACTGATGCCCGACAGCTACAAGGACAATCCGGTCATCTTCCCGCCCGCGGACGTGCTCGCCAAGTGCGAATATGCGAAGTTCAACGAAAAGCTTCAGCCACTCTACGAGGAAGCCTTTACGAAGGTGCGGGCGTCGTAACGGTCTGAAAGGGGCATCGGGGGGATGGCCGAGCAGGACTGGAAAGCGAACAAGCGGGTCTTCGCGGCGGTGTCGGTTCCGACCCTGCTGTGGACCCTCCTGTTCTTCGTCATCCCGATGGCGATCGTCTGGTTCTACAGCTTCGGCGAGAACCGCGGCCTGACCGAGATCGAATTTTCGGGAACGCTCGAAAATTACAAGCGCGCGACCGAATTTCTCTATCTGTCGATCTTCGGCAAAAGCTTCGCGGTTGCGGCGCTCGTTACGCTGATCTGCCTGATCGTCGGCTTTCCCGTGGCGATGGCGATCACCTTCGCAAGCGAGAAATGGCGGCCATGGCTGCTGCTCGGCATCATGCTGCCCTTCTGGACCAATTTGCTGATCCGCACCTACGCACTGATGATGCTACTCGGCACCCAGGGCTTTGCCAACAAGGGGCTCGGCGCGCTGTGGGACGGTGCGAGCTGGCTCAAGACGCTCGTCGGGATGCAGCCGCTTCCGACATGGGAGCCGGTGCAACTGCTCTTCAACAATTTCGCGGTCGTCTTCGGGCTGGTCTATGTCCATCTGCCCTTCATGGTGCTGCCGCTCTACGCCGCGCTTGACCGGCTCGACCGCAGCCTGATCGAGGCAAGCCTCGACCTTGGCGCCGGGCATTTCCGCACGATCATGCGCATCGTCGTGCCGCTCGCCGCGCCGGGTATCGTCGCCGGCGTGATGATCACGCTGATCCCCGCGCTCGGCGCCTATCTCACGCCGGACCTGATGGGCGGGACCGACAGCCAGATGATCGCAAACGTTATCGAACGGCAGTTCAAGAAGGCGAACGACTGGCCGTTCGGCGCTGCGCTCTCTTTCATCCTCATCTATGCGATGTTCATCCTGATCGCGCTGCAATCGATGCGGCGCAAGGTGCCGGAGGCGCGCTGATGGCGATCTTTTCCCGCACCCCGCGCGCGCCGCTCGAATATAGCCGCACCTTATGGATGCGGCTGTGGGTCGGCGCGGTCATGGTCTTTCTCTACGCGCCGCTGGTCGTGCTGATGATCTTCAGCTTCAACGACAGCAAGCGCAACGTCGTCTGGCGCGGCTTCACCTTCAAATATTATGACAAGGCCCTCGGCAACGACGTGCTGGTCGAAGCGCTCGTCAACTCGCTCACCATCGCGGCGCTCGCGACGCTTATCAGCCTGATCCTCGGCGCCGTCGCGGCGGTGATGCTCTGGCGTTTCCGCTTCCCGTTGAAGGGCGCGGTGGACGGAACGATTTCGCTGCCGATCATCGTTCCCGAAATATGCATGGGCGTCGCCTTCCTGATCTTTTTCGCCAAATGGCTCGAATGGCCGACCGACCTGATCTGGCCCTTCAATCTCGGCGCGATCATCATTGCCCACATCACCTTCTGCTTTCCGTTCGTGACGATGGTGGTGCGATCGCGCCTCGCCACCTTCAACCGCGAGCAGGAGGAAGCAGCAAAGGATCTCGGCGCCGGCGAATGGGCGGTGTTCCGCGATGTGCTGATCCCGCACATGCGCCCGGCGCTGATCGCGGGCGCGCTGCTGTCCTTCACGCTCAGCCTCGACGATTTCGTCATCACCTATTTCACCAGCGGCCCCGACACGATCACCTTCCCGGTAAAGGTCTATTCGATGGTCCGCTTCTCGGTGACGCCCGAAGTCAACGCGGCATCGACGCTGCTCATCCTCCTCACCATCCTGCTCACCGCCGTCGCGCTGAAACTTCAGGGCGTCAAAGCCATTGCGGAAACCCACTGACCATGACCGACGCGCCCAAGCCGATCATCCAGATCCAGAATATCTCCAAACGCTTCGGCAAGGTGACTGCGGTCGATAACGTCAGCCTCGACATCATGGCGGGCGAATTCTTCGTGCTGCTCGGCCCGTCGGGCTGCGGCAAGACGACGCTGTTGCGCATGATCGCCGGCTTCGAATTGCCGACCGAAGGCCATATCCTGATCGACGGGCAGGACATGGCCGGTATCCCGCCGAACAAGCGGCCGGTGAACATGGTGTTCCAGAGCTATGCCGTCTTTCCGCACATGAGCGTCGCCGACAATGTCGCCTACGGCCTCAAGATCGCTGGCGTGCGCGGCGGCGAGGTCAAGGACCGCGTTGCCGAAGCGCTCGAGCTGGTAAAGCTCGGCGGCTTCGAAGACAGGATGCCCGACCAGATGTCGGGCGGCCAGCGGCAGCGCGTCGCGCTGGCGCGCAGCCTCATCATGCGGCCGAAGGTGCTGCTTCTCGACGAACCGCTGTCCGCGCTCGACGCCAAATTGCGCGCGCAGATGCAGTTCGAGCTCGCCGATCTTCAGGATCAGGTCGGCATCACCTTCGTCACCGTGACGCACGACCAGGACGAAGCGCTGTCGATGGCGAGCCGCATCGCGGTGATCAACAAGGGCGACGTGGCGCAGCTCGCCGGGCCTTCGGACCTGTACGAATATCCCGCCAATCGCTTCGTCGCCGATTTCGTCGGTTCGGTGAACATCTTCGAAGGCAAGCTGACGCTCGACGAACCCGATCGCGCCGCGGTCGACTGCCCCGGATTGGGGCGCGTCTATCTGAATCATGGCGTGACCGGCCCGCATGGCGCCGACGTCTGGGTCGCGCTGCGGCCCGAGAAGATCTATCTGCACGTTCCGGGCGAAGGCAAAGCGGTGCGCGCCGCGGCGCAGGACGCCCCCGAGGGGCATAATTTCGCGCGCGGCACGATCAAGGGCATGAGCTATCTCGGCGATATCACCCTTTACGACATCGAACTCGAATCGGGCGCGCGGCTACGCGTGTCGCGCCCCAATCTGTCGCGCCACGACCAGGAGGATTTCACCTGGGACGACAAGGTCAGCATGCACTGGCGCGCCGACAGTCCGGTGGTTTTGCTGGGCTGACGGCAACCCTTGCACCATTGTCACCCCGGACTTGATCCGGGGTCCATGACTTCCGGCGCCGCGGTGGATCCCGGATCAAGTCCGGGATGACGAAATCAATGGGCCCTCTTGCCCGGCACGAAGTGCAGCACTCCGACGATCACGCTGCCGAGCAGCAATCCGAAGATACCGTCGCCGGTCGCCTTGATGAGCCACGTCCAAAGCCCTTCGAGCGGAAGTCCGCCCGCGACCGAATGAGCCAGCGATTCGAGCGCTTCGGCGATGCCGCCGATATGATATTCGTGCAGGCCGTGCAGCACGATCTGCCCGCCGACCCACAACATGGCGGCCGTGCCGATCGTCGCGAGCGCCGCCAGCAGACTGGGCATGAGGTTAACCAGCGCGCGCCCGATCGCCTGCCGCGCCGCCGATCCGCGCTTGGCCATATGCAGGCCGATGTCGTCCATTTTCACGATCAACCCGACCACGCCATAGACCGCGATGGTAATCAGCACCGCAACCAGCGCAAGCGTGGCGCCGCGCATCACGAGATGTTCGTCCAGCACTTCGTTGAGCGCGATCACCATGATTTCGGCCGACAGGATGAGATCGGTGCGCACCGCCCCCTTCACCATCGTCTCTTCATGATCCTTGTCGGCCACGATCTCGGCGTCCTCGGCAAGGCTCGTCTTGTCCTTCTGCAGTGCGTGGATGACCTTCTCCGCACCCTCAAAGCAGAGATAGGCGCCGCCCATCATCAACAGCGGCGTGATCGCCCAGGGCAGGAACGTCGACAGCAGCAGCAGCGCCGGCAAGATCAGCACCAGCTTGTTGAACAGCGATCCCTTGGTGATCCGCCAGATGATCGGCAATTCGCGATCGGGCGTGAAGCCGGTGACGTAACGCGGCGTCACCGCGGTATCGTCGACCACCACCCCCGCGGCCTTGGCGCCGGCCTTCGACGCCGCGGCGCCGACGTCGTCTATGCTCGCCGCAGCAACCTTGGCGATCGTGGCAACGTCATCGAGCAGCGCAAAAAGGCCGGATGGCATGGGGGTCGATCCTTTTACTGGATATATATGCCCTCAACCCGCTCGTCCTGAGCGTGTCGAAGGACCGTTCTTCTCTTCACGTCTAGAGAAGAAAACAGTGCTTCGACAAGCTCAGCACGAACGGGAATGGCAAGAAATCGCTAGAGCGCCCGCAGCTTCGGCATCACCTCGTCGAGCGATTTGCGGATGATCGTCACCATCTCGTCGATCTGTTCGGTGGTGATGACCAGCGGCGGGCACATGACCAGGCTGTCGCGGATACCGCGCACCATCAGCCCGTTCGCGATGCACGCGTCGCGCGCCATCGGGCCGGCGGTCCCTTCGGCACCGCCGAACCGCGCGCGCGTCTCCTTGTCAGCGACGATCTCGACCGCACCAAGGAGGCCGATCGAGCGCGTTTCACCGACGAGCGGATGATCGTCCAGCGGCGCAAGCGCTTTCGCCAGATGCGGACCCGTCACGCTGCCGGTGCGTTCGACCAGCCCTTCGCGTTCGATGATCTCGATATTCTTGAGCGCGACCGCCGCAGCGACCGGATGGCCCGAATAGGTAAAGCCGTGGACGAAATCGCCGCCGGTCTTGAGCACGTCGACGACATGGCTCGCCACCGCGGTCGCCGAGATCGGAAGGTAGCCCGACGAAAGCCCCTTCGCCATCGGCATCAGGTCGGGCGTGAAACCCATCGTTTCATGCCCCCACATCTTCCCGGTGCGCCCGAAGCCGCAGATGACTTCGTCGGCCACGAGCAGCAGTCCATATTTGCGCACCACCGCCTCGACCTTCGGCCAATAGCCCTTGGGCGGGATGATGACCCCGCCGGCGCCCTGAATCGGCTCGCCGATGAAGGCGGCGCAATTTTCGGGACCGACTTCCAAGATCTTGTCCTCGATCGCAGCCACGCAGGCATCGCAGAATTCCTCCTCGGTCATCCCCTGCCCTTCGCCGTAGAAATAGGGCTGGCGGACATGTTCGACACCGGGGATCGGCAGGTCGCCCTGCGCGTGCATGGCCTTCATCCCGCCGAGCGATACGCCCGCGACGGTCGAACCGTGATAGGCATTCCAGCGGCTGATGAAGACGGTCCGTTTGGGCTCGCCCTTCAGCTTCCAATAATGGCGCACCATGCGGAACACCGTGTCGTTCGCCTCGCTGCCCGAGGCGTTGAAAAAGATGTGCGGCAGGCGCCCGCCGGTGAGCTCGGCGATCTTCGCCGCGAGCGTCACCGTCGGCGGCGTCGCGGTCTTGAAAAAGGTATTATAGAAAGGCAGTTCGCGCATCTGCGCTGCCGCAGCCTCGACCAGTTCCTCGCGGCCATAGCCGACATTGACGCACCAGAGGCCCGCCATGCCATCGAGGATACGGTGGCCGTCGCCATCGACGATCGTGCAGCCTTCGGCATGGGTGATGATGCGGCTGCCGCCGAGTTTTTCGATTTCGGCCCAGTCGGCCTGCGCGGGAAGATGGTGCGCGACGTCGAGACGGCGCAGTTCGGCGATGTCGTGATTACGGGGCATGTTTCTGATCCTGAAACTCCCCTCCCGCAGGCGGGAGGGGTTGAGGGTGTGCACGCGCAAGCGCGCTCCGAAGGACGAGAGGATGGACGTTCGCCTGTGGCTCACCCCACCCCCGCCCCTCCCGCCAGCGGGAGGGGAGTTCTCCAATCAGGGCGAAAAGCTGATCCGCGCGAGATAGCGATCATATCGGGTGACGCGGCGGTTCATAGTTCGCCTCTTAGCGCGCGGCCGAGAAGGTGGAAATAGGTCTGGCTCTGATCATTGCCGTCGGTCGCCCATTCGGGGTGCCATTGCACCGCGAGCAGCGGCGCGCCGTTCGGCCGCGCGCTATAGGCCTCGACCAGCCCGTCAGGCGCGCGCGCCTCGACCGCCAGGCTGTCGGCGAGCGCACCGATGCCTTGATAATGAACCGAATTGACCTCGAGCGAGGGCGCGGCATAGGCCGACGCAAGCAGGCCGCCTTCGACGAGATCGACCTTGTGCCGATGATCGAACATCGCGTCGAAAGCGGCATCGTCGGGCGCGTGATGGTGCAGCAGTTCGTCGCTCGCCGACGTATCGCGGCGCAGCGTTCCGCCCAGCGCCACGTTGATCTCCTGAAAACCGCGGCAGATGCCGAAGAGCGGGCGCTGTGTGGTGATCGTCGCTTCGACAAGCTCGATCATCATCCGGTCGCGATCGGGATCGAACGGCCCCTCGCCTTCCGCCGGATCGCCATAGAGCGCCGGCGCGACATTCGACGGCGTTCCGGTGAGCAGCACGCCGTCGAGCCGCCCGACGATCTCGCGCGCTTGCATATGATCGGGAAGCGACGGGATGATGAGCGCCGCGCAATCTGCGTAGCGCATCGCGGCGGTCGCATAGCGGTTGATCACCGTTTGCGCGACCTCTGTCCCGACGGTGCGGTTGCAGGCGATAATACCGAGGACGGGGCGCGCGGACATGCCCCCTTGCTGCCGCGTTTTGCGTCCTCGCGCCAGCGGATTTTTTCAGCGATGCTGGCGCGCGAATGCTGCGGCGGCGCCGAAAAGGCCGGGCTGCGGGTGGGTGATCAATTTGACCGGGATCGCCGCCATGAAATTCTCGAACCGCCCCTTGGCGACGAAGCGTTCGGGGAAACCCGACCGGACGAGCTGGTCGCGGATACGCAAGCCAAGCCCCCCCGCGATCACGACGCCGCTGGCGCCCTGCGCAAGCGCAAGGTCGCCTGCAACGCTGCCGAGCGAGAGGCAGAAGCGATCCGCGGCCGCAGCCGCCAGCGCATCCTCGCCGCCTATCGCCCGGCCCCATATCGTCCTGTCGTCGAGCGGCGCAATCGGTCGCCCTTCGATCGCCGCCAGCGTTTCATAAATATCGACGATGCCAGGACCGGATACGATACGCTCTACCGACACGCGGCGATGGCGTTTGCGCAGCCGCGCGAGGATGGCGTCCTCGATGCTGTCGAGCGGCGCGAAATCGACATGTCCGCCTTCGGTCGCCTGGACGCGATAGTCGGTCCCGTCGCGCCATACATGCGCAACGCCAAGCCCGGTCCCGGGGCCGATAACGCTGACCGTTCCCATTGCGGGAAGCGGCTCGTCAGGACCTGTCAGCCGCTCGAAATACCCCGCATCGGCCTGCGCGACCGCATGGCCGACCGCCTCGAAATCATTGACCAGCGTATAGCGGTCGACATTCAGCTTCTCGCCGATCAGCGCCGGGCGAATGATCCAGGGATTGTTGGTGAAGCGAATGATCTCGCCGCGCGTCGGCCCCGCGATCGCAATGGCGACGGCGCGCGGGAGCGCACCGCCCTGCTGCCGCTCGAAATCCTGCCAGGCGGTCTGAAAGCTGGCGTGGTCTTTTGTATGCAGCGTCGTCTCGGGCCCGAGCGAGACAACGCGGCCGGCCGCCACCTCGGCGATCGCGAAACGTGCGTGCGTGCCGCCGATATCGACCGTGACGATGGCTTCGCTCATGACTCTCCCTTGCCGGTCCATCATGGCCGGATCGCGTCCGGAATGTCGCAGGCCCGGCAGCGATGCAACAGGGCATAGCTATGCACGGTCGCGCCCGCGAAGCCTGAATTTCGATGCCGAAGGGAAATGGCGCACCCGGAACGATTCGAACGTCCGACCCTCAGATTCGTAGTCTGATGCTCTATCCAGCTGAGCTACGGGTGCGTGGAGCGGTGCCTTTAGGAGCAGTCGGCGGGGCGTGCAACCCCCTATTTCGACTTTGTGACGGTTCGGCAGGTCGATTGACGGCGAATTGCGTCGAGCGAACCGATTTCCGCAGGATCCTTCAGCAGCAGGCGAATCAGCGCAATCCCGCGATCGTGGCCGACGCGCACCACCTCGGCGCCCGGCGGCACCGCCTGCCCGTCGCGCGCGACGATGATTCGATAGGGTTTTCCGCCCGCTTCGACGTCATTGCGCACGTAGGCGACGTCGGTCGCGGCATCGAAGATGCTGAGCGAAGAATAGCGCCCAGGGACCGGCACGACCATAATCTCGAGCGGCCCCGCCGCAAGGTCGAACGGACAGCTGGAATAGGCAAGATCGGGGCTCGGCCGCACGACAGGCTGGCGCGCGGGCGTCGCGAGCGGTCCCTGCGACATCTGGTTGATGCCGCCGCGGCCAAGCCGGTTCATCGCGATCTTCATCATGCCATAGGGGATGGCGGCGATGGCCGCATAGCCGACCGCGAGCGCGGCGATCAGGCCAAAAGCGAGCGGTCCGATCCAGCGGCGCATGTCAGCACCCCTCCTTGACGATCGCGGGCAGCGCGGCCGCCGATGGCGCGGCGCGGAAGTCCGCGCCCGGGTTGTACATGCGCAGCGTCAGGTCGAACGGCTGCCCCTTGATCCCGGGAAGCCAAGCGCCATCGGCGGACCGGTCGGGCGCTATGGTGACGTGCCATTCGCCCTTGTCGTCGAGCGGGACACTGGCGCCATTGACCGACCAGATATTCGCGGGATTGGCGACCAGATAGCCTTTGGCATCATAAACGGTCACGCTCCACCAGCGCGCATCGAGCGGCTTTCCCGACAGACGGTAGCGGCAATTGCCGTCAAGCCGCGCGCCCGAGGCGTCGGTGCGCGCCATCCAGTAGAGCGTCTCCTTTGCCGGCAGCGCGAGCAGCCCCGACCGCGCGACCATCGCGCGCGTCAGCGGATCGGTCGCCTTCGTCCCATAGCCGAGCGAGGTCGTCCACGGGCCGTTGCGGATCGCGCCATCGCCGAGCCCGCCACGGGTCAGACCCCAGGCGCCGCCAAGCCCCACCGCTATCCCGCCCACCAGGGTGATCGCATAGCGGTGCCAGCTCTTCATGGCGTTATCCCCTCTTCAGCGCCGCCTGTGCCGCTGCCAGACGTGCGATGGGCACACGGTAGGGCGAGGCGCTGACATAGTCGAGCCTGGTCTGTTCGCAGAAGTGGATGCTCGGTGCATCACCGCCATGCTCGCCGCAAATGCCCATCTTGATCCCCGCGCGGGCACCACGGCCGCGCTTGGCGGCGATCTCGATCAGCTGTCCGACGCCTTCGACGTCAAGGCTGACGAACGGATCGGTCAGGAAGATGCCCTTGTCGACATATTGCGTCAGGAAGCGGCTGGCGTCGTCGCGGCTGATACCGATCGTCGTCTGGGTCAGGTCATTGGTGCCGAAGCTGAAGAATTCGGCCGTTTCCGCGATTTCGCCCGCCATCAGCGCGGCGCGCGGCAGCTCGATCATCGTGCCGACAAGATAGGCGATCTCGCGCCCCTTTTCGGCGAACACCGCCTTTGCCTGCGCGTCAACGACCGCCTTCATCAGATCGAATTCGCGGCGCGTCGCGACCAGCGGGATCATCACCTCGGGGATCGGCGCCGCGCCGGTTTCGGCGGCGACGTCGCACGCCGCCTCGAAGATCGCGCGCGCCTGCATCTCGTAGATTTCGGGGTAAGTGACGCCAAGGCGGCAACCGCGGTGGCCGAGCATCGGATTGAATTCATGGAGTTCGTTCGCCCGCGCCTTCAGCGCCTCGACCCCCACCCCTGCCGCGGCGGCGACATCGGCAAAATCCTCCTCGCGCGTCGGCAGGAATTCGTGCAGCGGCGGGTCGAGCAGCCGGATCGTGACCGGCAGCCCCGCCATCACGCCGAAGATTGCGGCAAAGTCGCCGCGCTGTTCGGGCAGCAGCTTGGCGAGCGCGGCGCGGCGGCCGTCCTCGCTGTCGGCCAGGATCATCTCGCGCACCGCGGTGATCCGCGCGGCGTCGAAGAACATATGCTCGGTGCGGCAAAGTCCGATACCCTCGGCGCCGAAATCGCGCGCGACCTGCGCGTCGGCGGGGGTTTCGGCGTTGGTGCGCACCTTCATGCGGCGCACCTTGTCGGCCCAGCCCATCAGCGTGCCGAAATCGCCGACCAGCTCGGGCTGGAGCGTCGGAACCTCGCCCGCCATCACTTCGCCGGTCGACCCGTCGAGCGTGATGACATCGCCTTCGCGAAGCTCGCGCCCCGCGACGCGCAGCACGCGCGCATTGCCGTCGATCGCCAGCCCGCCGGCGCCCGAGACGCAGGGGCGCCCCATGCCGCGCGCAACCACCGCCGCGTGGCTCGTCATCCCGCCGCGCGCGGTCAGGATGCCCTTGGCGGCGTGCATGCCGTGGATATCCTCAGGCGACGTCTCGACGCGGACGAGGATCACCGCCTCGCCCATGCCAGCGGCCTTTTCGGCGCTGTCGGCGTCGAACATGATCTTGCCCGACGCGGCGCCGGGGCTGGCGGGCAGCCCCTTGGTCAGAACGTCGCGCGGCGCCTTGGGATCGAGCGTCGGGTGGAGCAGTTGGTCGAGCGCGCCAGGATCGACACGGCCGACCGCTTCCTCTTCGGAAATCAGCCCTTCGGCCGCCATTTCGACCGCGATGCGCAGCGCCGCCTTGGCCGTGCGCTTGCCGCTGCGCGTCTGCAGCATCCACAGCGTTCCGCGTTCGACGGTGAATTCGATATCCTGCATGTCGCGGTAATGGGTTTCGAGCGTGTCGAAGACGCGGCCCAGTTCCCCGAAGGTTTCGGGCATCGCCTCTTCCATCGACAGCGGCTTGGCCCCCGCCTTTTCGCGCGCGATTTTCGTCAGATACTGCGGGGTGCGGATGCCGGCGACGACGTCCTCTCCCTGCGCGTTGATCAGCCATTCGCCGTACCAGGCGCGCTCGCCCGTCGCGGGGTCGCGCGTGAACGCCACACCGGTCGCCGAGGTGTCGCCCATATTGCCGAACACCATTGCCTGCACATTGACCGCGGTGCCCCATTCGCCGGGAATGCTGTTCAGGCGGCGATAGACTTTCGCCCGGTCGCTTTCCCAGCTCGCAAAGACGGCGCCGATCGCGCCCCACAGCTGGTCCTTCGGTTCCTGCGGAAAGGGTGCGCCGGTCTCGCGCTCGACGATCGCCTGATATTCCTTGACCAGCGCCTGCCAGTCTTCAGCCGACATCTCCGTGTCGAGGAAAAAGCCCTTGTCTTCCTTGGCGATTTCCAGCGCTTCCTCGAACTCGGCATGGTCCAGGCCCATGACGACGTCGGCGTACATCTGGATGAAGCGGCGATAGCTGTCCCACGCGAAACGCGGGTCGCCCGAGGCTTCGGAAAGCCCCGCGACGGTCGCATCGTTGAGCCCGAGGTTGAGGACGGTGTCCATCATCCCCGGCATCGACACGCGCGCGCCCGACCGGACCGAAACGAGCAGCGGGTTCGCCGCGTCGCCGAAACGCTTGCCGGTGATCCCCTCGATATGCGCGATGCCGCTTTCGACGTCGGCGGTCAGCCCGTCGGGAAACGCTTCGCCATTGGCGTAATAGGCGGTGCAGACGTCGGTGGTGATCGTAAAGCCCGGCGGGACCGGCAGGCCGATCGACGCCATTTCGGCAAGATTCGATCCCTTGCCGCCCAGCAATTCCTTCGAACGCTCGGCCGTCGTGGCCGCGCCGCCGAACAAATGCACCATCTTCGTCATGTCTTACTCCTGCTGCCCCGGGGAGGAGGTCGCGGCTGGATAGGTATGCAATCGCGGTTGGTCGATTCAGTTTTACTTCGTTCGTTATAAGCTCTGGCGGATAGCTGGCGCGTCAGCCCTCGATCTTCGAGAAATCGGCAACGCCATGCACCGCGCCGGTAAATCGCGCGAGCAGGCCGAGCCGATAGGCGCGCACCGCTTCATCGGGATCGTTGATCATCACGCCGTCGAAAAAGGCGTCGATCGGCGCGCGCAGGCTGGCGAGCGCCGCCATAGCGTCGGTAAAGCGTTCGTCAGCGACCGCAGCGGACGCCGCGGGCTCGGCCACGTCGAGCGCGGCGAGCAATGCCGCGTCGGCTTCGGTCGGCGGCGTCGTGGCGGCGGTACCCCTCACCTCGCCCGCCTGCTTCAGGATATTCGCCGCACGCTTGTAACCCGCGAGCAGGTTGCTGCCGTCTTCGGTCGCCATGAAGGCTTGGAGCGCTTTCACGCGAGCGAGCAGGCGGACGAGATCGTCCTCGCCGCCAAGCGCGAACACCGCGTCGATCAGGTCGTGGCGGACGCCGGCTTCGCGTTGCTGGACCTTGAGGCGGTCGGCGAAGAAATCAATAACGCCAACACCGGCCTCCCGGGCATCGATTGGCTTGCCATTATACTCGCCCGCAGCATCAAGCAGCTGCTTTACGGCAGCGATTGCCGACAAGCCCACTGCGGCCTGCCCAACTAGGTGGCTCAGTCGCACCCGGATTCCGTTCGCTAAGATTAGCGAGATAGTACCGAGTGCCGAGCGGCGAAGGGCAAAAGGATCCTTTGATCCGGTGGGTTTTTCGCTGATCGCAAAGAAGGCAGAAATCGTATCCAGCTTGTCTGCCAGCGCCACAGCCACCGTCACCGGCGCGGTCGGCACGTCGTCACCCTGCCCGACCGGCTTGTAATGATCGCGAATTGCGTCGGCGACCGCGTCGGGCAGGCCTTGGGCGCGGGCGTAATAGCCGCCCATCAGGCCCTGCAATTCGGGGAATTCGCCGACCATTTCGGTGACGAGGTCGGCCTTCGCCAGCCGCGCGGCAAGTTCAGCCTGGTCGGCCAACTCCCCCGTCGCCCCCGCGGAGGCGGGGGCCGTTGCGTTTGGCGCATTACCTACAGCGGCTCCCGCCTTCGCGGGGGCGACGATTCCTTCCTCGACCAGCCAGCGCGCCAGCTTCGCGACGCGTTCTACCTTGTCGGCAACCGTGCCGAGCTTTTCGTGGAAGGTGATGTTCGCCAGCTTCTCGGCGTGCTGCGCGAGCGTCTTTTTCTGGTCCTGTTCCCAGAAGAAGCGCGCGTCCGAAAGCCGCGCCGCCAGTACCTTACGATTGCCCGCAACGATCTCCGCGCCGCCGTCCTTGGCGTCGATATTCGCGGTGCAGACGAAGCCGTTGGCAAGCTTGCCGTCGGCGCCGTTCACGACGAAATATTTCTGGTTCACGCGCGCGGTCAGCTGAATGACCTCGGGCGGCACCTCCAGGAACGCTTCGTCGAAGCGGCCGAGCAGCGGCACCGGCCATTCGGTGAGGCCGGCATTCTCGATCACCAGCGCCTCGTCCTCGACAAGGCTCAGCCCGGCGTCGGCCGCGGCTTTCGCAGCACCTTCGCGAACGATCGCCTGCCGCTCCTCATGGTCGACGATGACGTGGCACGCGCGCAGCTTTTCGGCATAATCCGCCGCCGAGCCGATGGTGATTTCGCCGGGGCAATGAAAGCGGTGGCCGCGCGTCACGAAACCGCTGGCGATCCCGCCTATCTCGCACGGCACAAGCTCGTCGCCGAAGATCGCGACGATCCCAGACAGCGGGCGGACCCAGCGCAGGCTTTCGCTGCTCGCGCTTTCCTTCCCCCAGCGCATCGACTTGGGCCAGGCAAAGCCGCGAACGATCGCGGGGATCGCCTCGGCGAGCACTTCGGTCGTCGCACGGCCGGGCTTGTCGATGACGGCGAACCACACGCCGTCGCGGTCTTCGAGCTGATCCTGCGTCAGCCCGGTCTTGCGCAAAAAGCCTTCGAGCGCCTGCGGCGGCGCGCTGCTGCGCGGGCCCTTGAGCTCCTCGCTGACCGCAGCGGTCGCTTGCGGAAGCCCCCTGGCGATCAGCGCAAGGCGGCGCGGGGTCGACCAGATGGTCAGATCGCCGACATCGATGCCCGCTGCCGCCATCTGCGCGCGGAACAGCTTTTCCAGCTCGGCGCGCGCACCCGCCTGCATCCGCGCCGGGATTTCCTCGCTGCGCAGTTCGAGAAGAAAATCGGTCACAGCGTCCACCCCGGATATTTTTCGGTCCATCGTTCCGACTGACTATCGATCCACGCCTTGCAGCTTCCCTTCGCAAGATCGCGGACGCGCGCCATATAGTTGGCGCGTTCCTGCACGCTGATCACGCCGCGCGCTTGCAAGAGGTTGAACAAATGGCTCGCCTCGATCGCCTGGTCATAGGCGGCGAGCGGAACATTCGCCGCGATCGCACGCTTGCATTCGTCTTCGGCCGCCTTGAAGCCCGCGAACAGCGTATCGGTATCGGCAACCTCGAAATTCCATTTCGAGAATTGGCGCTCGTTTTCGAGGAAGACGTCGCCATAGCTCAAACCCGGCACGTCGCCGACGGGGTCGGAGAAGCGCAGGTCGTACACATTGTCGACATTCTGGATATACATGGCGAGGCGTTCGAGCCCGTAGGTCAGCTCGCCCGCAACCGGTTTACAGTCGAAGCCGCCCATCTGCTGAAAATAGGTGAACTGGGTGACTTCCATCCCGTCGCACCAGACTTCCCAGCCCAGCCCCCATGCGCCAAGCGTCGGCGATTCCCAGTCATCCTCGACGAAACGGATGTCGTGGAGCAGCGGATCGATGCCGATCGCCGCAAGGCTGCCGAGATATTGCTCCTGCAGGTCGGCGGGCGACGGTTTCAGGATCACCTGATATTGATAATAATGCTGAAGGCGGTTCGGGTTCTCGCCATAGCGGCCATCGGTAGGCCGGCGGCTCGGCTGGACATAGGCGACATTCCACGGCTCCGGCCCCAGACTGCGCAGCGTCGTCGCCGGGTGAAACGTCCCCGCGCCCACCCGCATGTCATAAGGCTGCAGGATCGCACAGCCCCGCGCGCTCCAATAATCGTGAAGCGTCAGGATCATGTCCTGAAAGCTGAGTGGTTTCTTTTCTGCCGTATCGGCCACGAGTCCACATCTTTCGCAGGTGCAACAATCGCCGCCGCCCTTGGCGCAGCGGGCGCGCAGGGTCAAGGCTCGGTACCATTTGGTCGACGATCAAATCGCGCGCCCTGTCACGGTCACAAAACTTTTTGTCATGTTTTGTTGACATGGTCAGCGAATTGCGACATATAGTCATGCATACCTGACATGAAGACAGGTTGACGTGACCAGGACATGATCCAAGGAGACCCATTATGATCGCTCGCACCATCATCCTCGCCCTCTCGCTCGCTCTGGTCGGCACGCCCGCGCTCGCCGCGACCGCCGATGAAGCGCCCACCGCCACCGTCCGCATCCACGACCTCAAGCTGACGAGCGCCAAGGGGCGCGAGCGGCTGGAATCGCGCGTTCACAGCGCTGCCCGCCAGATTTGCGCTACCTCGGCTCGCGGTCTTGCCGCGCGCAATTCGGAAAATGCCTGCATGGCGACTGCCCTCGCCGCCGCAAAGCCGCAGATTGAACGCGCCATTGCCCGCGCCGACGGCGGTACCCAGCTGGCGCTGCTGATGATCAAGCCCGGCCGCTGATCCCCTCCTTCGGGCTTCGTCCGCGTCGATGCTCCCCGGTGTCGGCAGGCGACTTGAGCTGGAGCGCGGCCGACGCGGCGGCGCTCCAGCCTCTTGATCCCGAAAATCCCGGCGGCCAAGCATCGCGTTTCGATCGGCTGACAAAAGGATAGCGATTGTGACTATATGCAGGCCCGAAGGGATCCTATTGGCGAGGCGCCGATGAACAACAAACTGAAAGTCCTCCGCGCAATGCGCAATTGGAGCCAAGCCGAACTGGCCGACCGGCTCGACGTGTCGCGGCAGGCAGTAAATGCAATCGAGACAGGGAAATACGACCCGTCTTTACCGCTCGCTTTCAAGCTGGCCCGACTATTCGAAATGCCGATCGAAGACATTTTCGACGACGGCTTTGCAGGACAGGAATGATGACGAACATGCCGAAGGAACGCCGCGCCGGTCCCGGTTATCTGTGGCCGGTTGCCATCATCATGATAGCCGGAGCCGTTGCTGGCGCTTTCGCCGGTTATAGCGACGGCCTGGCCGAAACCGGCGGC
Organism: Sphingopyxis sp. Q841; assembly: GCF_052384365.1. Taxonomy (NCBI): domain Bacteria; kingdom Pseudomonadati; phylum Pseudomonadota; class Alphaproteobacteria; order Sphingomonadales; family Sphingopyxidaceae; genus Sphingopyxis; species Sphingopyxis sp. Q841. The sequence goes on from NZ_JBQSUM010000002.1 coordinate 390,060, forward strand.
CAGCCGTTGCCGATATGGGCGGGCCCGGTGGCGGCGCTCGTCCTCGCACTGGCCGGCATGGCGCTCTATATCCGCCTGAACCGCGAAGCCTGGGCCGGCTGGTCGCCGCGCAAGCGCCTCTATTGGGTGACGATGGTCGCGTCGATGAGCCTTGGCGCGGGGGTTGCGCTGACGCTCCAGGTTGCGCAGGGGTCGGGCGATCTGGCGAGCAATGCGCCCTTGACCCCTGCAACCGCGATCATCGTCTCGGCGATCTGGGTTGTCGGGATGAGCGTCGCCAGCCTATTCTATTTCCGCGCAGTCGACGATCATGAACGCCACGCCTATTATCTGGGAAGCGTCGCCGGCTTCCATGCCTTTGTGATCGCCTGCCCCGTGTGGTGGGTCGCCGCCCGAGCGAGCCTCGCGCCGCCGGTCGATGCCATGGCGCTCTTTGTCCTGACGCTCGCCGTCAACCTGATCGTCTATCTCTGGTTCAAATATCGCTGATTATCAGCGAACCTCTTGCCCCTCCCCTTTTTGAAACGAAAGCAGGCCCGATGACCTCCTTCTTCCGCAAACTGGCGCTCAGCTGCGCGATCATTCCCCTCGCCCAATGCGCGGTCGTGCCGGGACACAATAGCGCCGCGGCGCAGGATGCCACCGCGCCCGCCGCGGCAACGACGACCGCGATCAAACCCGCGCTGTGGGCAGTGAAGGACGACGACACCACCGTCTATCTGTTCGGCACCGTGCATGTGCTGAAGCCCGGATTGAGCTGGTTCGACGGCGCCGTGAAAGACGCGTTCGACAAATCGGACGAACTCAAACTCGAACTCGTGCTGCCCGAAGATCAGAATGAGGTGGCGAAGGAAACCATGGCGCTGGCATTGGACCAGAGCGGAACGGCGCTTTCGTCGCGGCTCGATCCGGAAGCGCTTGCGGCCTATCAGGCGGCGATGACCAGCCTGGGCCTGCCGCCCGCCAGCTTCGACGGCTTCAAGCCGTGGTTTGCGGGGATCACCCTGTCGGTGCTGCCGCTGACCAAAATGGGCTACAACCCCGAAGAGGGCGCCGAAAAGCAGTTGAGCAATGCGGCAAAGGCGGCCGCCAAGCCGATCTCCGGGTTCGAAACGCTCAGCGAACAGCTCGGCTTTTTCGATGCCCTGCCCATGTCCAGCCAGATCGCCTTCCTCAACGTCATGGTCAACGATCTCGACAAGCTGGGGCCGCAGCTCGACACGATGGTCGGGCAATGGGGGGCCGGCGATCCGGCTGCGCTCGCCGAAACGATGAACGAGGGGCTTGCCGAAACGCCCGACGTCGCCAAGACGTTGCTGTGGGCTCGCAACGCGCGCTGGGCCGAACAGATCGAGGCGCGCATGGCGCAGCCGGGCACGGTTTTCGTCGCAGTCGGCGCGGGCCATCTGGCGGGAGCAAAGAGCGTGCAGGATTATCTCAAGGAGCGCGGGTTGAAGGTGACGCGCATCCAGTGAGGCAGCGGGGCGCCCTTGCCTTTCGGTCCTGGGGTCGCCGCGCCGCGGCGGCCCTTTTGCCGTTGCTGCTGCTCGCCTGCAAAGCTGCGACGCCAGTTACCGAAGCGCATCCGGCGATGTGGCTGGTCGAAGACGCCGACACGCGCATCTTCCTGCTCGGCTCGATGCACGCGCTTCCCGCCGGCACGCGCTGGGACGGCGGGAAGGTCGGCGCGGCGATTGCGGCGGCCGACGAATTGGTCCTCGAACTGGCGCCCGATCAACTCGCGGCTGCAGGCGCGGTGTTCCGCGAACTCGCACCGCGCAGCACGCCGCTGGCGATGGAGCGCCGGCTCGATCCGGCGGCGCTTGCCGCCTATCGCAAGATAGAAGGCGCGGGCAGCGGTTTCGGCGGCGATGCGCTCGACGACTGGGCAATCCTGGTGCTGATGGGCCAGCGTGTCGCGCAGCAGGCCGATTTGTCGCCCGAAAATGGCGTCGAAGCCCGGCTGACGCAGCGCTTTTCCGACGCCGGAAAGCCGATCGGCGGGCTGGAGACGGCGCGGGGGCAGTTGACGCTGTTCGAAACGCTCGACGCCGCAACGCAGCGCCGCCTGCTGACGCGCGCGCTCGCCAATTCGGCAAGCGGCGTCGCCGACGTGAAGGCGATGAACGCCGCCTGGGCGCGCGGCGACGTCGCCGCACTCGAAAAGGTGGTGAACGAGGACGTCGACGCGGTCCCGGCCGCGCGCGCCGCGATCATCACCGATCGCAACCGGCGCTGGACCAAGTGGGTGGAGCAGCGCATGGCGAAACCCGGCACGGTGCTGATCGCGGTCGGTGCGGGACATCTGGTGGGCGCTGACGGCGTTCCCGCCGATCTGGAAGCGGCCGGATACCGGGTGGTGAGGATGCAATAGCCGGGCGGCAAGACGGGATGCGATACCGACATTCGCCTTTTCGCCGACCCGATCCCCTTTTCCCGCATCGCGCTTGCCTTTCCGCCGGTTCCCGGCTATGCGCCCCCGCTTCCGCCATGGTCATCCCTGGAGGCGTGACGGATATGTGCAACTGTTTCTCGGAGAAATGATATGAGCGATCAGCTGACGCTGACGGCCGAGACGCGCGAACGTGCAGGCAAGGGAGCCTCGCGTGACCTGCGTCGCAATGGCCGCGTCCCCGCCGTCGTCTATGGCGGCAACGAAGAACCCCTGATGATCCACGTCGAAGAAAAGCTGCTGATGAAGCAGCTGATGACGGGTCACTTCATGAACTCGGTCGTGATGATCGAAGTGGGCGGCAAGACCGTCCGCACCTTGCCCAAGGACGTCGCCTTTCATCCCGTCAAGGATCGCCCGATCCATGCGGACTTCCTGCGCATCTCGAAGGACGCCAAGGTCCATGTCGAAGTGCCGGTGGTGTTCGCCAACGAAGAAGCCTCGCCCGGCCTGAAGCGCGGCGGCGTGCTGAACATCGTTCGTCACGAGCTGGAACTCGTCTGCGAAGCGGACAAGATCCCCGACGAAATCAGCATCGACGTCACCGGCTTCGACGTCGGCGATTCGATCCACATCAGCAACGTCGCTCTGCCCAAGGGTGTCGAGAGCGCGATCAGCGATCGCGACTTCACGATTGCGACCATCGTCGCTCCGTCGGCGCTCAAGTCGAGCGACGGCGACACGACGAAGGACGAAGGCGAAGCCGCCGAAGGCGAAGCCTAACGCTTACCGGATGCGCCCCTCCCCGGCGGGAGGGGCGTTTCCATCGGACCCGGGAAAGGCACCGCAATGCAGCTCTGGGTCGGCCTCGGCAATCCCGGGCCTCAATATGCGATGAACCGGCATAATGTCGGCTTCATGGCGATCGACGTAATCGCCGACATTCATCAATTCGCGCCGCCCGCCAAGAAATTTCAGGGCTGGCTGCAGGACGGCCGCATCGGCCGAACCCGCATTCTGCTGCTCAAGCCCGGCACCTTCATGAACGAAAGCGGTCGCAGCGTGCGCGCCGCGATGGATTTCTACAAGCTCGCGCCGCAGGACGTGACCGCCTTCTACGACGAACTCGACCTTGCGCCGATGAAGGTGAAGGTCAAACAGGGCGGCGGCGCGGCCGGACATAACGGCATCCGCAGCATGATCCAGCATATCGGCGACGATTTCCGCCGCGTCCGCATCGGCATCGGTCATCCGGGGCACAAGGACCGCGTGACGGGCCATGTCCTCGGCAATTACCACAAGACCGAGATCGAACCGCTGACCGACCTGCTTGGCGCGATCGCCGCCGAAGCGAGCTGGCTTGCCGAGGGCGACGACGTGCGGTTCCAGAACGATCTGGCGCTGCGGCTGCAACCATGACGCTGATCCGCGCCGCGACGCCCGCCGATCGCGACGCCGCGGTCGCCCTGTGGCAAAGCTGCGACCTCACCCGGCCCTGGAACGACCCGGACGCCGACTTCGATCGCGCGCTCGGCCACGACGCCGCGACGATCCTGCTCGCCGAAGCCGGACGCGCGATCGTCGGCACGATCATGGTCGGCTTCGACGGCCACCGCGGCTGGGTCTATTATCTGGGCGTCCAGCCCGACCGGCGCGGCAGCGGGATCGCGCGCGGTCTGCTCGATGCCGGCTGCGACTGGCTGCGGGCGCGGGGCTGTCCGAAGGTGGAATTGATGGTTCGGGATGGAAATCCCGCCGCGGGGCTCTATGAGCGCCTCGACTGGGATTTGCAGCCGGTGCGGGTCTTTGCCCGCCGGCTTGATTAAAAGGGTAGGAAAATGGGTTTCAAATGCGGGATCGTCGGGCTGCCGAACGTCGGCAAGTCGACGCTGTTCAACGCGCTGACCGAGACGCAGGCGGCGCAGGCGGCGAATTATCCCTTCTGCACGATCGAACCGAATATCGGCAATGTCGCGGTGCCCGACGCGCGGCTCGACAAGCTCGCGGCGATCGCGGGCAGTCAGAAGATCATCCCGACGCAGCTCGCCTTCGTCGATATCGCCGGCCTCGTGCGCGGCGCGTCGAAGGGCGAAGGACTCGGCAACCAGTTCCTCGGCAACATCCGCGAAGTCGACGCGATCATCCACGTCCTGCGCTGTTTCGAGGATGACGACATCCAGCATGTCGAGAACAAGGTCGACCCGGTCGCCGACGCCGAGACGGTCGAGACCGAACTGCTGCTTTCCGACCTCGAAAGCCTGGAAAAGCGTGTTCCCGCTTTCGCGAAAAAGGCCGCGCAGGGCGACAAGGAAGCCAAGGCCGCAGCATCGGTGCTCGGCCAGGCGCTCGATCTGCTGCGCGACGGCAAGCCCGCGCGTCTGACCGATCCGAAGGATGCCGATGAAGAGCGCATCCTCCGGCAGGCGCAGCTGCTGACCAGCAAGCCCGTCCTCTATGTCTGCAATGTCGAAGAAGCGAATGCCGCGACCGGCAACGCGCACAGCGAAGCCGTTTTCGCGCGCGCCAAGGCCGAGGGCGCTCAGGCGGTGATCGTCTCGGCAGCGATCGAAAGCGAACTCGTCGGCATGGACGGCGAAGAACGCATGATGTTCCTCGAGGAAATGGGGCTGCACGAAACGGGCCTCGCGCGCGTGATCCGCGCGGGATATGAGCTGCTCCACCTGCTGACCTTCTTCACCGTCGGCCCGAAGGAAGCGCGCGCCTGGACCGTCCATACCGGCGCGACCGCGCCGGAGGCGGCGGGCGAAATCCACAGCGATTTCCAGAAGGGCTTCATTCGCGCCGAAACCATCGCCTATGACGATTATGTCGCGCTGGGCGGTGAAGCCAAGGCGCGCGAAGCCGGCAAGCTGCGCGCCGAAGGCAAGGCCTATGTCGTGCACGACGGTGACGTCATGCACTTCCTGCACAGCTAGGCCGCGCTGCGCCCTGAAACTTCGTCATTGCGGGCTAAGCGAGGCAATCTCCAGCCATCGACCCTGCGTACGGACGACAGCGGGCGATTGCGTCGTCGCTGCGCTCCGCGCGATGACGTCAGGGCTCGAAAGCCGCCAGTATCGGGCAAGGACCCTTGTCGGTCGCGGCGCACTGGTCCGCCAACCGCGCGAGCGCGGCGCGGGTTTCACTCATCTGGGCAATCTTGGCGTCGAGCGCGGCGATGCGCTGGCGGGCGAGGCTGCGGACCCGCGCACGATCGTCGCTCTGTTCAAGCTCCAGCAGCTCGGCGATTTCCTCGAGCGTGAAGCCCGACCCTTGTGCCGACCGGATGAATTTCAGCCGGCGGACATCGTCGGCATCATAGCGACGGATGCCGGCGCCCCACCCCTCGCCGCCACTGCGCGCGGGCGTCGTCATCAACCCGCGGCGCTGATAATAACGGACCGTTTCGACCCCGACGCCGCCCGCTTCCGCCAGTTTTCCGATCGAAAGCTGCATCGCTTGACTCCGTACCATGGTACGGAGGTTATACAGGCGGCATGACACAGACAGCAACCCTCTACCGCATGGTCATGCCACAGCATATCTGTCCCTATGGCCTGAAAGCGAAGCATCTCCTCGAACGAAAGGGCTTCACCGTCGACGATCATTGGCTGGAGACGCGCGCGCAAACCGACGCGTTCAAGGCCGAACATGGCGTCAAGACGACGCCGCAGACCTTTATCGATGGCCGCCGGATCGGCGGCTATGACGATCTGCGCCGCCATTTCGGCCTTGCCGTCCGCGATCCGGGAGCGACGAGCTATACGCCCGTGATCGCACTGTTCGCGATGACCGCGCTGATGGCGCTCGCCGCGAGCTTCGCCGCCTACGGCAGCCCCTTCACCCTGCGCGCCGCCGAATGGTTCATTTCGTTCAGCATGATCGTTCTGGCGCTGCTCAAGCTGCAGGACGTCGAGAGCTTCTCGACGATGTTCCTCAATTATGACCTGCTCGCGCGGCGCTGGGTTCCCTATTCGTATGTCTACCCCTTTGCCGAGGGGCTGGCCGGGGTTCTGATGACCGCGCACGCCCTCCCCTGGCTGTCGATCCCGGTCGCGCTGTTCATCGCCATCATCGGCGCAGTGTCGGTCTTCAAGGCGGTCTATATCGACCGCCGCGACATCAAATGCGCCTGCGTCGGCGGCAGCAGTAAGGTTCCGCTGGGCTTCGTGTCGCTGACCGAAAATCTGATGATGATCGCGATGGCGCTCTGGATGCTGCGCGGAGCCATCGCATGAGCGGCGCGATCGACCGGCGCTCGCTGCTGGCGGCAGGCGGAGCGGCGGCGCTTGTCCCGTGGCTGCCAGCCTGGGCGCAACCGATCGCGTCGGGGCTGCCGACGGTCGGCGGCGCCGATATCCGCCTGACCATCGCACACCGGATGCTGACCGCCGACGGCAAGACCAGCCATGCGATCGGCATAAACGGGACGATCCCGGGCCCGCTGGTGCGGCTGAAGGAAGGCACCACGGCGCGGCTGCACGTCACCAACGCCCTGCCCGACGAGGATAGTTCGATCCACTGGCATGGGCTGATCCTGCCCTTTCATATGGACGGCGTGCCGGGCATCAGCTTTCCCGGGATCGCGCCGGGCGCGACGTTTACTTATGAATTTCCGGTGCGGCAGTCGGGGACCTATTGGTATCACAGCCATTCGGGGCTGCAGGAACAGATGGGCCATTACGGCCCGATCGTCATCGACCCCGCCGAGCCCGATCCCGTCGCCTATGACCGCGAGCATGTGATCGTCCTGTCCGACCACAGCGCGCTGCACCCGCACGCGATCTTCAAAAAGCTCAAGCAGATGGGCGGCTATTTCAACCACAACAAGCAGACGCTTGCGGGGTTGATCGCGGGCCGCGACCAGCCGCTGAACGACCGTGTCGCCTGGGGCGCGATGCGGATGGACCCGACCGACATCAGCGACGTGACCGCGGCGGCCTATACCTATCTCGTCAACGGCCACGGCCCCGCCGACAATTGGACCGGGTTGTTCGCTGCGGGCGAACGCGTCCGGCTGCGGGTCATCAACGCATCGGCGATGACGACCTTCAACATCCGCGTGCCCGATCTTGCGATGACCGTGGTGCAAGCCGACGGCCTGAACGTCCGTCCCGTGAAAGTGGGCGAATTTCAGATCGGGGTCGCCGAAACCTATGACGTGATCGTCGAGCCGGGAGACCGCGCCTACAGCATCATCGCCGAGAACAGCGACCGATCGGGTATGGCGCGCGCAACGCTCGCGCCGCGCCCCGGCATGACCGCGCCGGTTCCGCCGCTGCGCGCCCGCCCGCTCGCGACGATGCGCGATATGGGTATGGGCGATATGGGTATGGATCATGGCGCGATGGGGCATGGGATGACCGCGCCGGGCGAACCGATGCGGCACAGCATGCGCGACATGAAAAGCGCGCCGACCGTCAAGGACACGCCCACCGTCCAGTCGATCTCGCCGATGCCGGTCGATCGCACCGGCGAGCCCGGACAGGGGCTGGAGGATGTCGCGGACGCGCTGACCTATCGCGATCTCGTCGCGCTTGATCGTAACCCCGATACCCGCGTGCCGTCGCGTCAGATGCAGATCCATCTGACCGGCAATATGGAACGCTATATGTGGGCGTTCGACGGGGTGAAGATGAACGAGGTCACCGCCCCCATTCCCTTCACGCTGGGCGAGCGCGTGCGCGTGACGCTGGTCAATGACACGATGATGACGCACCCCATCCATCTGCACGGTCATTTCTTCGAACTGGTCACGGGCAAGGGCGACCATGCCCCGCGCAAGCATACGGTGAATGTCCAGCCAGGCGGCAAGGTAACCTTCGACCTGACCGCCGATGCGCCGGGCGACTGGGCCTTTCACTGTCACCTCCTCTATCACATGCACGCCGGGATGATGCAGGTCGTGACGGTGCGCGCGGCGGAGGATGTGGCATGATTCCGATCGCCCTTCTCCTGCTGGCCGCGCAACCCGACGCGATGGCGCATCCCGCCCCCGCGCCCGGCTGTACCGCCGAACATGCCGCCATGGGCCATTGCACGATGCCGAAGGCGGAACCTCCGCCGCCGCCCCCATCGCCGCCTTGCTCGCCCGAGCATGCGGCGATGGGCCATTGCACAATCCCTGCGCCGCCCCCGTCCCCCGCCTGCCCGCCCGAACACGCCGCGATGGGGCACTGCATGCCAGACGAGCCCACGACAGCCCCACCCCCCTCGCCGCCCGTCGACAACGCGCCGCCGCCGCCCGCGCCGCGCGTCGATGCCGCCGATGCGATCTTCGGCGCCGACGCGATGGCACCGGTCCGCGCCCGGCTCTACGCCGAGCATGGCGGCGGCAGCATTTCCAAGGTCATGCTCGATCAAGCCGAAGTCCGCGTCGGCTCCGGCGAAACCACCTATAGCTGGGACGGCGAAGCCCGCTTCGGGGGGGACATCGACAAGCTCGTCATCAAAAGCGAGGGCGAAGGCGCCTTCGGCGGCGCGTTCGACCGCGGCGAGGGGCAGCTATTGTGGAGCCGCGCCATCGGCCCCTATTTCGATCTCCAGACCGGGCTGCGTCAGGATGTCGGCCCCGGCCCCTCGCCCACTTACGCGGTTGTCGGCGTCGAAGGACTCGCCCCCTATTGGTTCGACGTCGAAGCGGCGCTGTTCCTGTCGGACAAGGGCGATGTCACCACCCGCATCGAAGGCAGCTACGACCAGCGCATCACCCAGCGCCTGATCCTGCAGCCGACGGCGGAGATGAACTTCGCGCTTCAGGACGTGCGCGAACAGGGCATTGGCGCCGGGCTGTCGAGTGCCGAACTGGGCCTGCGCCTGCGCTATGAGATTGCCCGCGAATTCGCGCCCTATCTGGGCTATGTCTGGGAAGGCAAGATCGGCCGCTCTGCGCAGTTCGCGCGCGCCGTCGGCAACGACCCGTCGCGGTCCAGCGTCGTTGCCGGGATCCGCTTCTGGTTCTGATCCCGCTGCCAAGATCATTGATGTGACGCATGACTAGTCTATCTGGGGAGCACGATTCGTTTCCCCCCGGAGTCCCGCCATGTTCTCGCGCCGCAATTTCCTTGCCACCGCCACGCTTGCCGGCTTGTCCGCCCCGGCGATATTGCGCGCCGAGGCCGGTTTCTTTCGCGATTTCCCGTTCAGCCTCGGCGTCGCCGCCGGCGATCCCGCGAGCGACGGCTTCGTCATCTGGACCCGCCTCGCACCCGACCCGATGGCGCCGCATGGCGGCATGCCGCTGGTCAATATCCCGGTGGAATGGGAAGTCGCAGAGGACGGCGGCTTTCGCAAGGTCGTCGCGCACGGCACCGAACTGGCGCGCCCCGAGCTTGGCCATAGCGTCCATGTCGAGGTTGCCGGGCTACAGCCCAGCCGCCCCTATTATTACCGCTTCACCGCTGGCGGCGAACGCAGCCTGCGCGGCCGCGCCCGCACGCTGCCCGCCGCCGGCGCGCGCACCGATCAGGTCAAGTTCGGGGTTTGCGGCTGCCAGCATTATGAATCGGGCTTCTATGGCGCCTATCGCCATCTTGCCCGCGAAGAGCTGGATTTCGTCTACCATTATGGCGACTTCATCTACGAATATCAGCAGGACTATCTTTACGACAGCGGCCTGCCGATCCGGCCGGTACGCAAATATGCGCTCCGCGGGCTTCAGGATCTGAGCGATTTCCGCACCGCCTATACCCAGACGCTGCTCGACATCGACATGCAGGCGGCACGCTCGGCGCATGGCTTCATCTCGACCTTCGACGACCATGAAATCCGCAACGACTGGGTATCGGTCTATGACGACTGGAAGATGGGGCTCGACGGCAACGATCCCGACGCCCCGCCGCCCGAAGTCTTCATGCTGCGCCGGCAGGCCGCGTTCCAGGCGTGGTACGAACATATGCCGGTGCGCAAGGCGCTGTTGCCGCGCGGCGGCTTCATCGCCGCGAACCGCGAATTCCGCTATGGCGACCTGATGGCGATGCAGGTGCTCGACACCCGCCAGTATCGCGACAACCAGCCGTGCGGCGACGGGTTCAAGCCCGCCTGCCCCGACGTCTTTGCAAAGAATGCGCAGATTCTGGGCAAGGCCCAGGAAGAGTGGCTCGCCAAAAATCTCGCGCATGGCGGCGCGACGTGGAACGCGATCGCGCAGCAGGTGACGATGATGTCGCTCGACCGGCGGCGCAAGGCCGACGAGCCCGAAAAGATCGTCAATCTCGACAGCTGGGCGGGCTATGAGGCGCCGCGCGAACGCATCCTGTCGCGCTTCGCCGGTCTCAAGAACTGCGTCGTACTGACGGGCGACGAGCATCAGAATTTCTGCGGCGATCTGGTGCTCAAGGACAAGGTCGTCGGCGCCGAATTCGTCGCCACCTCGATCAGCAGCGGCGGCGACGGCAGCGATCTGCGCGCCGGCACCGACCAGTTTCTGAAGCTCAATCCCGAACTCAAATTCGCCAATGACCAGCGCGGCTATGTCGTGTGCGATGTGAACCGCGATGCGTGGCAGACGCACTTCATGGTCGTCGACAAGGTGACGGTGCCGCTGGGCACGCTGTCGAAACGCGCGACGGGCGTCGTCGACAACGGCATCGCCGGGATCAAGATGGCCTGACCCCGGCGGATACCCGTCGCTCAGTCGTTGGGGTCCTTGTATTTGAACGGATCATAGGGCGTCGGCTGCGTCGGCACCGGGAAGCGCGGCAGCGTCTTGTCGCTGTTCGCCGCCGTGACGAGCATCCCCGCCATCACGACCGAAGCCTGGCGCAAATCGTCGGCTTTCAGATGGTCGAAGGTATCGGCGTTGCTGTGGTGCGTGCGCGATCCATAATCGAGCGGATCCTGGATGAACTGAAACCCAGGCACCCCGACCGACTGCATATAGACATGATCAGTGCCGCTCGTCGGCCCCGCAACGACCTTGCCCGCGCCCATGCTCGCAAAGGGTGCGAGCCAGGATTGCAGGATCGGAACCGCGCCGACATTGCCCTCGGCATAGATGCCGCGCAGCTTGCCCGAGCCATTGTCCATGTTGAAATAGGCCTTGAGGTCCCCGTAACCGGGCTTTGGCGTGATCGGGTACCGGCTCGGCCAGCCATAATAGAGCGCGTTGCCGTCCTCGCCCTCGGTCGGGCCGGGGCGCGCCGCTATATATTTGTCGACATAGGCGAGCGACCCGAGCAGCCCCTGCTCCTCCGCGCTCCACAGGACGAAGCGGATCGTGCGCTTGGGCCGGATGCCGAGCTTGCGAATGATGCGCGCGGCCTCCATCACGACGGCGCTGCCGGCGCCATTGTCGGTCGCGCCGTCGCCCGCCACCCAGCTGTCGAAATGCGCGCCGGCCATGACATAGCCGGCCTTGGGGTCGGTCCCCGGAATTTCGGCGATGATATTATAGGCGCGCGTGTCGCTGTCGTCGTAACGGACGTTGGAATCGATCTCGAGCTGCGGCGGCGCCCCGCTTTTCGCGAGCCGTGCCAGGCGGCGATAATCCTCTGCGGCGAGTTCGATGCCGGGCAGCGTCGGCGAATGGCCGACGCGGTAATTATAGCCCTCGCCATGGACGAGCTTGCCGTCGCGATAGGATTGCCGGACCATCGCCAGCGCGCCTTCGGCCTTCAGAAAGGCATCGAGCTTTTCGGCAAACGTCACGCGCTCCAGCCGGCGATTGAGCGCATCGGGATCATATTTGGGCTGGCGAAACTCGTCGAGCTTGCCGATGTCGTCGCTGCTCAGGCGGCGAAAGGCCGGCTTGTCGGGCTCGTCACCATCGCCCGGCAGCGACACGAGCACGATCTTGCCGGCGAGCTTGCCCTTCCATTCGGCGAAATGTTCTTCCTTCGACATCGGCGCGACGATGATCGGGGCGGTCACCGGTCCGTTGGTCGACGGCGTCCAGGCAATCGGAATGGCGGTCAGCGCGAGCGGGCGCGGCGCGACCATACGTGCGCTGACCGACAGGATTTCCCATCCGCGGCCGAATTCAAAGCCATCGCGGCGGACATTGGACAGGCCCCAGCCTTCGAACTTTCCGATCGCCCAGGCTTCGGCCCGGCGCATGGCGGGCGAATTGGTCAGGCGTGGACCGATACCGTCGGTCATTTCCTGTGCCGTCTGCATCACCTGGCTGCGATTATAGCCTTCGTCGATGATACGATTGGTGTCGTCGCCGCCCTGCCCGGTCGCCGGCACGGCCAGACATGCTGCGCCGACCAGCAGCGCCGCCATCAAACCCCTGTTCATGAACGCGTCCCCTTCATTTCGTCCGTGGTTTCGGATGAAACCGGGTGCACCATGGCAAGAGCGCGATTGCAAGCATGGATGTGGCCGAACCGGCGCGGCAAAGCGCAATGAGCTTGTCGCGCGGTTGTCACGCGGCCATCCTAGCGCGATGACCATGACTCGCCTGATGATCCTGATCGCCGCACTTTGCTCGCTGGCGTCACCCTATGCCCATGCCGCCGAAGCGAACACCGAACAGCGCGCGCCCGTCACCATCCTGATTTCGATCGACGGCTTCCGCGCCGACTATCTTGACCGCGGAATCACACCCAATTTGTCGAAGCTCGCCGCCGAGGGCGCGCGGGGCGCGCTCCGCCCCTCCTTCCCTACCAAGACCTTCCCCAACCATTATGCGATCGTCACCGGCAAACGCCCCGACACCAACGGCATCGTCGGCAACAACATGATCGACCCGCGGCGTCCCGCCGAACGCTTCAGCCTGGGCAATGCGAAGCAGGCGCTCGACCCCTTCTGGTGGGACGAGGCCGAACCCGCGTGGGTGACGGCGCAAAAGGCCGGGGTGCGAACGGCAACGATGTTCTGGCCGGGCAGCGAGGTCGCGATCCACGAGGTGCGTCCGGCCGATTGGCTGCGCTACGATGAAAATATCAGCAATGTGCAGCGCGTCAACGCGGTCCTCGACTGGCTGCGCCGCCCGCGCGCGATCCGCCCGGCCTTCGTGACGCTCTATTTCGACGCCGTCGATACTGCCGGGCATCATTTCGGCCCGGACTCGGCGGAACTCAATGCCGCGGTGACCGAGGTGGATGCCCGCATCGGCGACCTGCTGTCGAGGCTGAAAGACCTCGACCAGCCCGTTCGGCTTCTGGTCGTGGCCGATCATGGCATGCACGCGATCAGCGACGCGCGGATCGTCGACCTTGCCGACCTGATCGATTTGCCGAGCATCATCGCGGTGGAGACCGGCCCCTATGCCGCGATCGAACCCGCCGCCGGCACCGACGACCGGGTCTATGACGCGCTGCTGAAGCCGCACGACCATATGACCTGCCGCCGCCGCGAGGCTCTGCCGGAACGCCTTCACTATGGGCACAATCCGCGCGTCGCGGCGATCATCTGCATCGCGGAGAACGGCTGGACGATCGTCGCGGGCAAGCCGGCCTACCCGGTGATGGGCGGAGCGCATGGTTATGACAATGACGACCCCGACATGCGCGCCCTGTTCATCGCCTATGGCAGCGGCCTGCGCGGCGACGTGGGGCTGGTCGACAATATCGAAGTCTATCCGCTTCTGATGCGCCTGATCGGCGTCAAGCCGCTGCCAAGCGATGCGCGCGGCACGCTGCTCGAAAGTCTTGCGCCGCAACGCTGATCTGCGAAACGCGATCGAAACCGCGCGCGCCGGTTCCGCTATGCCCGATCAGTCGCGCAGCACCGCCATCGCGCGGATCGACTGTTCGGGTGCATTGACGATCTGGACGAGGTAGCGGCCCGGCGTCACGTCATATTCGACCATCTTGCGGATGCCCGAGCAGGCGGGGCCATGGCCGTGCGCCGCCGCCGGCTGCGCCTTGCCGTCGCGTACCAGATCGATCCAGGCGCCCGCGTCGAGCGCGATCACGAGCCGGCCGGCCCGTTTCACCTCGACCGGGATCATGCCGCCGAATTTGAACACATCCTGCCGCCGCTCGGGCGCGATCCAGTAGCGCAGGCTTTCGGCCTTATGGAGCAACAGGCCCGTTCGCGCCGCGCCGAGCGACGGCCAGTCGGCGGCGCGCGCCTCGCCATAGGCATAGATGGTCTTGGCCGAACTCATCCGCCCCCAATCGGCCAGATCGGGCGGCAGCGCGGGGTCGGCGGGGCAGTCGGCCACCGCCTTGCCCTTGCGCGGCGCCTTGCCTGCCGCCGGCACCGCCAGAATCACGGCAGCGCTCAACGCCGCACCTGCAAAGACCCGAAACCGCATCGCTCACCCTCCCGCGCCGGAATAGCCGTCGGCGGCAATCTATACCGGTGCGGTCGCTTTGTGGATGCCGGAAATAGCAGGCGCGGCGGACCGTCACGCGATCAGTCGAAGCGTCCGCTCCGCCCTGCCCCGTCGACAAAGCGCGCCGCCCCCTTCCGGGCTTCGGCGCGCAACGGCGCGGCGCCTTCGCGCCCTTCGAACCGGAGCGCGTCGGCAAGGTCGAAATCCCATTGGCGATAGGCCGACATGCGGTCGGTACGCATGCACAGCGCCGGAAAATGCGCGATCTCGGCGGCGAGCGCCTGCGCGGCTGCCAGCGCCTGCCCGTCCGCCACGACCCGGTTGGCAAGCCCGATTGCGAGCGCTTCGGCCGCATCGACCGGGCGCCCGGTCAGGATCATGTCGAGCGCGCGCCCCTGTCCCACGATGCGCGGCAGGCGAACCGTCCCGCCATCGATCAGCGGCACGCCCCACCGGCGGCAGAAGACACCGAACATCGCGCTGGCGGACGCCACGCGCAGATCGCACCACAGCGCGAGTTCAAGGCCGCCCGCAACCGCATAGCCTTCGACCGCCGCGATCACCGGCTTGGAAAGCAACATGCGCGACGGCCCCATCGGCCCGACGCCTTCGGGTTGGTATCGCTCGTTGCCCGCGCCCACCGCCTTCAAATCGAAGCCTGCGCAAAAATGGCCCGACGCGCCGGTCAGCACCGCGACCGCGGCGCTGTCGTCGGCGTCGAAGTCGGCGAACGCCTGCCGCAACAGGTCGGCGGTGGCCGGGTCGACCGCGTTGCGGCAGTCCGGGCGGTCGATGGTGACGGTGCGCACCGCGCCGTCGTTGGTGATCCGCACGCTCATGCCGCGGGCATCGCACGGTCGACGATCGCGCGCGCATCGACGGCTGCATCGAACGCGCCATGGGCGCTGCCACGTGGGCTCAGGCGAAGGCGGCAGAAGGCCTCGGCAATCGGACTATCCTGTCCGATCAGGATCGCGGCCTGCGCCGCAAGCGCCAGCCGCTCGACGAGCAACCGCGCGCTGCTTTCGTCGGCGCGCGTTAGGTCGATGTCCTCGACCCAGCGATCATAAAGGGCGTCGCGTCCGCGCTGCGCCGCCAGAAAATCCTGAAGCGCCGCCACCCCTTCTGGTTCGCGCGCGATGGCGCGCAGCACGTCGAGCGCAATGACATTGCCCGATCCTTCCCAAATCGCGTTGAGCGGCGATTGGCGGAACAGCCGCGGCATCGGCCCCGCCTCGACATAGCCGGCGCCGCCATGCGCTTCCATCGCTTCGTAAACCAGCCCCGGCGCGCGTTTGCATACCCAATATTTGGCAATCGGCGTCAGCAGCCGCGTCAGCGCATCCTCTTCGTCGAACGCCTGCGCCAGCCGGAAGCCGAGCGCCGTCGCCGCCTCGCTTTCGACGGCAAGGTCGGCGAGCACCGCCGCCATTGCGGGCTGGTCGATCAGCCGTTTCTGAAAAGCCGACCGATGGGCCGTGTGCCACAGCGCCTGGGCAAGCGCGCCGCGCATCTGCTGCGCCGAACCGATCACGCAGTCTAGGCGCGTATGCTGGACCATCTGGATGATCGTAGCGACGCCGCGCCCTTCGGCGCCCAGCCTCTGGGCCAGCGCACCATGATATTCGATTTCGGACGAGGCGTTCGACCGGTCGCCCATCTTGTCCTTCAGGCGCATAACGCGGAACCCCGCATTGCGGGTGCCGTCGGGCAGCCAGCGCGGGACAAGGAAACAGGTCAGTCCGCTTGGCGCATAGGCCAGCGTCAGGAAGGCGTCGCACATCGGCGCCGAACAGAACCATTTATGCCCCGTCAGGCTGTACCAGCCCGCTTCGCCGGTCGGTTCGGCGCGCGTCGTGTTGGCGCGTACGTCGCTGCCGCCCTGCTTTTCGGTCATCGCCATGCCGATCGTCACCCCGGCCTTGTCCGCAGCCGGGCGGACGGAGGGATCGTAACGGCCCGCCGCGATGCGCGGCACCCAGACGTCGGCGACCGCCTGCTCGGCTCGCAGCGCCGGCACGGCGGCATAGGTCATGGTCATCGGACAGCTTGTGCCCGAATCGGCCTGCCCGGTCAGGAAGAGGATCGCCGCGTGGAGCGTATGGCCGCGTGCGCTGCCGTCCCAAGCCGATGCCGCAAAGCCGCTATCGAGCCCGAGCCGCATCAGGTCGTGATAGGCGGGGTGAAAGCGCACCTCGTCGACGCGGTGACCATAGCGGTCATAGGTTTCGAGCACGGGAGTCTGGCGGTTCGCCTCGACGCCCCATTCGATCACCTCGGCCGAACCACAGCGCTGCCCGAGCGCGGCGAGCCGGGCGCCATGCGCGCCCGCGCCTGCGCTGTTCACCGCATCGACCAGCGCCCGGTCGCCGGTAAACAGGTTCATATTCTCGAACGGCGGCGCCTGGTTGAACACATCATGCGTGTCGAGCCGGTCGATCGGCTGGAGTGCGGTCATGCTTCGTCTCCTCAATCGTCGGCGGGCAGGCGCTTCGACACCTGGCTCGCGATCGGATCGCCGCTGTCGCGTTCGGCCACCGCCTGCTTGAAGCCGACCTCCTGCGCCCGGTCGCGGAACCATATGCCTTCAGGCGAATGGCGCGATACCCCGTCGAACAGCGTCGCGAACATCTGGGTATTGTTGAGGCCCATATTGTCATAGGCCTGATTGACCACCGTCTTGGTCATCATCAATTGGTTGCGCGGCACCCCGCGCAGCCGCCCGACCAGCCGCTCGACAGCATCGTCGAGTTCGGCCTCGGGCACCGCCTCGAGCGCCAGCCCGATCCGTTCGGCTTCGCGCCCGTCGATCAGGTCGCCCGTCATCATCATGCGCTTCGCCATCTGCGGCCCCAGACGATAGACCCACATCGCCGGGGTCGGCACGCCCCAGACGCGCGCGGGGGGATAACCGATGCGGGCATCGTCGGCCATGATCAGAAAGTCGCAGCACAGCGCGATGTCGGACCCGCCGGCGACCGCCGCGCCGTGGACGCGCGCAATGGTCGGCTTGGTTGCGCGCCAGAGCGCCATGAAATCCTGGGTGTTGCGCCACATCATCTGGAAATCGAGCGTCGGGTCCCACGGCATGTCCTGCGACCCGCTGATCTCGCCCTTGCGCTCGGCATAATGTTTAAGATCGTATCCGCCGCAAAAACCCGGCCCCGCGCCGCGTACGACGATGACATGGACGTCCGCATCGGCCTCCGCCCGTTCTACCGCGGCGCGGATCTCACGCGGCATGCCGTGCGCGATCGCGTTGAAATGTTTGGGACGGTTGAGCGTGATCGTCGCCACCCGATTTTCGGCGGCATAGGTCAAGGTCTGATAGGTTGCCATAGGGTCTCCTCAGGGCAGCAGGCGGCACCGTTTGCGATGGCGGCTTCGATCTCTTCGGCGGTCAGGCCGGCCGCGGCGAGCACCGTCCGGCTATGTTCACCGACGCGCGGCGCATGCGTCTCGAACCCCGGCCGCGCGCCGTCGAAGCGCGCCACGGGCCGGGTCCGGCGCACCGCACCGGCCTGCGGGTGGTCGGTCAGCGCGACGAAGCCGTCATGGACGATCTGGGCGTGGCCGGGCAGCGCCGCCGACCGGTTGGCGACGCCGCACGGCACGCCCGCGTCGGCCAGCCGGGCCACAGCCTCGCGCGTGGTCAACGCGGCAATGCGGGGCGCCGAAATCGCGCGCAGATCGTCCCAGTTGAGGAATCGCGTCGTCATGTCGGCAAAGCGCGGATCGGCGAGCAGGTCGGGCGCGCCGATCGCGCGCGCCCAGCCTTCGAATTCAGATTGCGACAGCATGACAACGACGATCCAGCCGTCGCCGGTCGCCCAAGGGCGATAGACGGCGGCGATGTCAGGCATGCGCGAGGTGGCATCGGGAAAGGCCTGCGCCCCGTGGAGGTCGATCCAGCCATAAGCGACAGCCGCCTCCAGCATCGAAATATCGACGACCGCCCCCTTTCCGCTGCGCGCCCGTGCGACGAGCGCGGCGGTCGCCGCCTGCGCCGCGTAAAGCCCCGCGGTCTTGTCGCAAATCCATTGCGGAGCGAGCAGCGGCCCTTCGGCGGTCCAGCTGACCATCCCCGATTCGGCCTGCACGATCGGATCATAGGCGCGCCCGCCCGCCATCGGCCCGTCCTGACCGAAGCCGCTGATCCGCGCGATGACGAGATCGGGGCGCAGCGCATGTAGCACGTCGGTGCCAAGCCCCAGCCGCTCCATCACCCCGGGCCGGAAATTGTGGATGAGGAGGTCGGCCTGTGGCACCATGCGGCGCAGCAGCGCCTGCCCATCGGCACGCGCAAGGTCGATCGCGACCGATTGCTTGTCGGCGTTGAGCGCGACATGCGCCGAGCTGAACCCCGGCGCCGCAACCGCACCGAGCAAACGCGCGCGGTCGCCTTCGGGCGGCTCAACCTTCCATACCCGGGCGCCCTGCTGCGCCATGATCTGCGTCGCCAGTGGCCCCGCGACAACGCTGGTAAGATCGATTACGGTCACGCCGTCAAGGGGCAGCATCTTCCTCTCCCATCTTATTTGTTGCATATATTGTCGGATATGGACACAGAACGCAATATAGTAAACTCGGCCGATGCCGGAGGGATGAGCGCGCGGATGCTCATTCTCGATCTGCTCGACACTGGCGCTCCGCCGGCGTTCACCGTCGCCGAACTGGTGCGCGCCGGCGCGGCCTTCGGGATCGAGGCGCCGGGCATCCGGACGGCGTTGACGCGCCTCAAGTCGGAAGGCCGGGTTCAGGTAATCGCGCGCGGTCGCTATACGATCGGCGCGAATGCAGAGGTGTTGAAGCAGCGGATCCTCGGCTGGCGCTCCCGGCTTGAGCGGCGGCAGCCCTGGGAGGGACGCTGGCTCGTCGCGGTCGCGGGGCCGCAGGAGCGCGCCGACCGCACCACTTGGCGCCGGACTCTGCGCGCGCTTCATCTTGAGGGATTTGCCGACGCCGACGCCAATATCTGGGTGCGCCCCGACAATCTGGAGCGTGGGGCCGCGGGGATGCGGCAGGATTTGATCGAACTCGATGCCGCGCCATCGCTGTTCGTCGTCGAAGCGAGCGGGCTGGACGCCGCCCGCGACGCCCGGTTCCGGACCTTGTGGCAGAGTGATGCCCTGCGCGCGTCGCACCAGCGGCTCGCCGCCCGCCTCGACGAGAGCGCGGCGAGCATCGATGAAAGCCGGCTGCCCGCGGCGGCGGCCGAAACGCTGCTCCTGGGGCGGCAGGCCATCCGCGCCATCATGCGCGATCCGCTGCTACCCGAAAGGCTTTGTCCAAGCGATGCGCTCGCGGCGCTGATTGCCGCGATGACGCGCTACGACCGCTTGGGCAAGCGCATCTGGGCGCGCTATCTCGAAAGCTGATCGGTCGCGGCGCGGAAAGCGAACGTCGGCGGGTGCGGGGCGAGCGGCGCTCCGGCGCCGCCCACCCCGCCCTTCGGCGACTTAGTGGCGCGCGAGTTCGTCGCGGCCCACGACCATATAGTGAACCTCGTCGGGGCCGTCGGCGAAGCGCAGATGGCGCACGTCGGCATAAAGCTCGGCGAGCGGCGTCCAGTGCGAGATGCCGGTCGCGCCGTGGATCTGGATCGCCTGATCGATAATCTGGCACACGCGCTCGGGGATCATCGCCTTCGCCATGCTCACCCACACGCGCGCTTCACGATTGCCGAGCAGGTCCATCGCCTTCGCGGCCTTGAGCACGATCAGGCGCATCGCCTCGATATCGCAGCGCGCCCGCGCGATGACTTCCAGATTCTTCCCGAGCTGCGACAGCGGCCGGCCGAAGGCGGTCCGCGAATTGCCGCGCTTGACCATCAGGTCGAGTGCAACCTCGGCCTTGCCGATGGTGCGCATGCAGTGGTGAATGCGGCCCGGCCCGAGGCGCATCTGCGAAATCTCGAACCCGCGCCCCTCGCCGAGCAGGATGTTGTCGCGCGGCACGCGGACATTTTCGAACCGCATATGCATATGCCCCTGCGGCGCATGGTCGGCCCCGAACACCCGCATCGGCCCGAGCACCTGCACCCCCGGCGTGTCCATCGGCACCAGGATTTGCGAATGCTGCGCCTTTCGCGGCGCCTCCGGGTTGGTCTTGACCATACAGATCAGGATCTTGCAGCGCGGATCGCCGGCGCCGCTGATGAAATATTTCTCGCCGTTGATGACCCATTCGTCGCCCTCGAGCGTCGCGCTGGTTTCCAGATTGCTCGCGTCCGACGAGGCAACGCCGGGTTCGGTCATCACATAGGCGGAGCGGATTTCGCCATTAAGGAGCGGCTTCAGCCAGCGGTCCTTCTGTTCGGGCGTGCCGACCATTTCCAGCACCTCCATATTGCCGGTGTCGGGCGCCGAACAGTTGAGCGATTCGGATGCCAGCGGCGATTTGCCGAGTTCGGCCGCAATATAGGCATAGTCGAGGTTGGTGAGCGGGGTTCCCGTATCGCCGTGGGGCAGGAAGAAATTCCACAGCCCTGCCGCCTTCGCCTTGGCCTTCGCGCCTTCAAGCAGCTCAAGCTGCCCCGGCGCCCAGCTCCAGCGGTCGGCGCGCCCTTCGCCCAAGCGGAAAAACTCCTCGGTGATGGGATCGACATTTTCGGCGATGTGGCGTTTCACCGCATCGAACAGCGGCTGCGCCTCCTTTGACATTCTGAGGTCGTTGAGTTCGGCTTCGAGTTCGATCGGCGTCATCGCTATTCTCCTTGGTTGGGGCCAAGGCTAGTGCCCCTGCGGCATCAGGAAAAATGATAACTTCGAATAAAGTCTATTCGTCTGAGGAATAGGCGCCTATTCGTCGCGCATCACCTCGAGGATGATCGCGCGCAGCCAAGCGAGGCCGACATCCGCCTGAACCGCGCGATGCCAATAGAGATAGCTGCTGCTCTGTGCGACCGCGATCGGCAGGTCGAACAACTGCATCGGCCAGATGTGCTGCAACATGCGGACATGGCTGCGCGGAAGGGTGCAGAGCATGTCGGTCTTCGCCACGATCTGCCAAGCGGTGATCGCATGCTGGCAGCGCACCGCGACGCGGCGCTGCAAGCCGAGCCGCGCCAGCGCCAT
Source organism: Sphingopyxis sp. Q841 (assembly GCF_052384365.1). NCBI lineage: Bacteria > Pseudomonadati > Pseudomonadota > Alphaproteobacteria > Sphingomonadales > Sphingopyxidaceae > Sphingopyxis > Sphingopyxis sp. Q841. The sequence goes on from NZ_JBQSUM010000002.1 coordinate 411,754, forward strand.
ATCCTCGATCCCCGGCCCGTGCGGACGCGGCGTCGCGAACACATGATCAAGCGCGAGATAGCGATCGAGGTCGAGCGTCCCGGCGATGCGGCCATTGCCGATCCGCGCCGCCACCAGCAACGGCTCGACGCCGAGCGGTTCGCGGCACAGCCGATCCTCGACAGGCAGGTCGACGTCGATCGCGACGTCGAGATCGCCGTTGGCCAGCGCAGCGACCAGATCGCGGCGCCGAAAGGCGGTCGACGTCAGCCGGACATGCGGCGCCTCTTCCAGCACGCGCGACGCGAGCGCTGGAAAGCGCGACATCTCGCCCGCCAGCCTTATCCCGATGCGAAACTCGCGCGTCGATTGTGCGGGATCGAAGCTCCCCGCCCCGTCGAGCGCCGCGACCAGTTCGCGCAGCGCCGTATGGATCGGTTCGGCGACCGCCCGTGCAGTCCCGGTGGGGACGAGGCGATTGCCCTGACGGATGAACAAGGGATCGTCCAGCATCGCGCGCAGCTTGGCCAGCGCATGGCTGATCGCGGGCTGCGACAGATTGAGGTGCGACGCGGCAGCCGACACGCCGCCCTTGGTATAGATGGCGTCGAATATCTGGAGCAGGTTGAGGTCGAGCCGCGGCAGGCGCTTCATATCGGGCTCCTATCGGCCTTGCTTCGGCGGCGCCAGGCGGTCAGGCCGGTGCCAGCGCCGTGCGGACGAAATCGACCGAACCCGACGGCGCCGCCAGCCGTTCGGCGCCGAGCAGGCGGTTCCAATAGCTTTCTGATCCGTCGGCGAGCCGCCAGGCCTGAAGCCGGCGCGTATAGAGCTGAAGATCATATTCCTCGCTGATACCGATCGCGCCATGCACCGCATGCGCGATCGCCGCGACCCGCGCGGCTGCGCCGCTCGCAACCGATTTGGCGGTCGCGGCCGCCGCGAGCGCAGGCGGGAAAGAACCTGCGCCGCCGATATGCGCCGCAATGCGCGCCGCGACCATATCCTCCGCCATCACGGCAAGCTGCTGTTGCAGCGCCTGCTGCTTGCCGATCGGCTTGCCGAACTGGATACGCTCGTTCGCATAGCCCGCCGTCATCGTGGTCAGCCGGTCGGCGGCGCCCGCGATCAGCGCGGCGCGCAGCACCGCCGCCGCGCGGCGTAATCCGCCGGGGACTATCGGCCCCACCGGTGTCGCGGCTTCGCTATCCCAGCGCACCGATGCCGCGAGTTCCCTGTCGCCGCCATCCGCTTCGCCCGGCACGGCGGCAAGATAGAGATTGCCCTCCCATTCGACGAGCAAATGCCGCCCCAGCGCGGCGCCGATCACCCGCCCGGCGGCGCCCGGCGCCTGCGCGGCGATCGCGATCGGTCCATCGGGCGCGGCCCTCCCCGCTTGCGCGAGCAACGCGCGCGCAATCATCGTTTCGCCGACCGGACAGGGTACCGCATGGCGGCCAAGCACCAGCCACAGCGGGACGATATCGGCAAAGGACACCCCCGCGCCGCCCGCGTCTTCGGGAACCAGCGCGTCCAGGAAACCCGAGGCCGCGAGCTCCGACCATGCCCTGTCGTCCGGCTCGCCGCGCTCCGCCGCGCGCACCGCGGCGGGGCTAAAAAGCGCGGCGATCATCCGTTCGAAAGGGTCGAGGAAATCGGTCATCTATGGCTCCTCACCGAAGGCCCATGCCGCGGGCGATGATGCCGCGCAATATTTCGCGGGTACCGCCGCGCAGCGAAAAGCTGGGCGCGACATGCGTGACATAGGTCAGCGTGCGGTAAAGCTCGTCCGAGACGGGCTCATCGGGATGCGCGGCAAGATCGTCGCCGATCGCGACCGGAAGGTGCTGTTCGAACGCCGTCCCCAGATCCTTGACCAGCGATGCCTCGACCACCGGGCTTTCGCCCGCCGCAAGCCGCGCGGTGCAGGCGATCGACATCGCGCGCAGCGTTGCGAGCCGCGCGGTGAAATCCCCCACCAGCGCGCGCACCGCGGGATCGTCGCGCCCGATATGCTGCAAATGCCGCGCCCAGGCATCCAGAAGCACGACGCTCGAATAGATACGCTCGGGGCCGCTGCGCTCGAAGGCGAGTTCGGCGGTGACCTGCTTCCACCCCTCGCCTTCGGCGCCGATCAGCGCGTCGGCGGGCAGATCGACATCTTCGAAGAATATTTCGCAGAAATGCGCATCGCCGGTCAGATCGACGATCGGACGGATGGTGATCCCCGGCGCCTTCAGGTCGATGATAAGCTGCGACAGCCCGGCATGACGATCCTCGGCGCTTCCCGAGGTGCGGAGCAGCGCGATCATATAGTCGCAGTGCATCGCGCCGGTCGTCCATATCTTCTGCCCGTTGACCCGCCAGCCGCCCGCGGTGCGCTCGGCGCGGGTGCGAACGCTCGCAAGGTCCGATCCCGATCCCGGCTCGCTCATCCCGATGCAGAAGAACAATTCGCCGCGGCAAATGCGCGGGAGATAAAATTGGCGCTGCGCCTCGGTCCCGTAATTCAGGATCAGCGGCGCGCTTTGCCGGTCGGCGATCCAGTGCGCCGCCACCGGCGCGCCGGCCGACAGCAATTCCTCGACGACGACGAACCGCGCGAACGGGCCGCGCTCGCCGCCGCCATAGACCGTGGGAAGCGTCAGGCCGAGCAGCCCTGCGGCGCCCAGCTTGCGGCTGAAATCGGCATCGAAGCCCTGCCACGACCGGGCGCGGACGTCGGCGGGCCGCGCCGCAGTCGCCGCCGCGGCGAGCGCGCGGACGCGGCTGCGCAGCGCCTCATCCTCGGGCGGCAGGCTGCTCGGTTCCAGCGTGTCGAACACAATAGTCTCTCCCGCACCGACTCTGCAAAATCGCGTAGCCGCCCTCTCCTGCCGCGAAAATCGCGGCGCGTCACCTGCAGGAATTGATGGGGCGCCCGATCAGAGCGAGAGGCCCCCGTCGACGATCAGCGTATGACCGGTGACATAGGAGGCAAGCGGCGAGGCAAGAAAGATCGCCGCCCCCGCCATGTCCTCGGGCGTTCCCATCCGTCGCTGCGGGATATGGGCGAGTGCGCCCTCCAGCCGGTCGGGATTCTGCGTCGTCACCTTGGTCAGCTTGGTATCGACCAGCCCCGGCGCGAGGCCGTTGACGCGGATACCGTCGGCGGCGAAGGCCTGCCCCAGCGTCTTGGTCAGGCTGATCGCCCCGGCCTTCGACGCGGCATAGGCGGGATTGCCGATATTGGCCTTCAGCCCCGAAATCGAACTGACGATGACGATCGATCCGGCGCTTTGCGACAGCTGCGCGCGGAACTTGCGCGATATATGCATCAGGCTGTCGAGGTTGACCGCCATCACCCGGTCCCATCCCTCGCGCTCGAACTCGCCGCGCCGATAGACGACCGTGCCCTGGCACAGGATCAGCACATCGAGCCGGTCGAACGGCATTGCCGCCGCCTCGATCGCGTCGGGGTCGCCGACATCGACGCAGCTATAGCCGAGCCCCGCAAGATCGGAGCCATCGTCCGGGTCGTAATCGGCCGCCTGCGCGCGCGTCCCCCAGACATGGACCGCCGCGCCGCGCGCGCGAAAGCCATGGGCGATGCCGTTGCCGATCCCGCTCGATCCGCCAACCACCAGCACCGCCTTTCCGGTGAAGTCGGTATCGTCCTTCATGCTGACCCTAGGCGGCACGCGGGATCGCCGGATCGCCCGCGCCGGCTGGCGCCGCATCCCGTCCCCGCCGCACGAGCCGGCCGGGCAGCACGCCCGTCGGCTGCCCGTCGCGATAGGTGACCGCGCCCGATACGATGGTCGCGACATAGCCGTCGGCGGCCTGATGCATGCGCTTCCCGCCCGCGGGCAGATCGTAACGGATCGTCGGAACATGCAGGCGCAAGGCGTTGAAATCGATGATGTTGAGGTCCGCCTTCATCCCCTCGGCGATGCGACCGCGGTCGGTCATGCCGACGGTCGCGGCGGGACGCGCGGTCAGCTCGGCGATGGCGTCGGCGAGCGCGATCCGGTCGCCGGGATCGGCATCGCGGACCCAGCGCTGGAGAAAATAGGTCGGAAAGCTCGCGTCGCAGATCAAGCCATAATGCGCGCCGCCGTCAGCGAGCGCCATCACCGTATCGGGATGACCCAGCATTTCGCGCACCGCGTTCAGATTGCCTTCCGAATAATTGGCGGCAGGCAGATAGAAGAGCCGCCGCCCTTCGTCCTTCAGCAGCAGCTCATAGGCGAATTCGGCAACCGACTGGCCCGCCGCCGCGGCGCGCGCCTCGATCCGCGTCTCGCGCTGCGGTTCATAGTCGGGGCCGTCGCTCCATTCATGCGCGGCGCGGAACGCATCGATCAGCGCCAGCGTCACCGGATTGCTGTCCTCGGCCGTCTCGGCGAGCAGGCGCGCGCGGAAGACCGGATCGCGCATAGCCGCCACGCGCTCGGCCAGCGGGCGGTCGGCGATCGCCTTGTAGCTCGGGTGCGAGCTGAACGGATGGAGGCTGAGGTCGAGGCCGAAGAACATGCCGACCGGACGCGGCGCGACCTGACCGCGCATCTGCAACCCGTCGCGGCGCGCCTGTTCGAGCCCCGCGAGCATCGATCGCCACCCCGCCCCCGGCTGGTTGGGCACATCGAGCAGGGTGAAGGACAAGGGCCGCCGCCCATGTTCGGCAAGCGCGCGCAGCAAGGCGAATTCGCTCTCGGCATCATTGGCCGGTGCCGGGATGATCTGGAACACCCCTGCATCGGCATCGCCGAGGCCGTCCATCAGCGCGCGCAGCTCGTCGGCCTCGGAATAAAGGCTCGGCGCCAGTTCGCCCGCCTTGGTCCGGTGCATCATGTTGCGCGACGTCGTGACCCCGAAGGCTCCGGCGGCGACGGCATCGGCGACCAGCGCGCGCATCTGCGCCAGATCGTCGGCGGTCGGGGCCTCGTGCTGCGCGCCGCGTTCGCCCATCACGAAGATGCGCAGCGCCGAATGCGGCACCTGCGCCGCGATATCGATGTCGAGTTCGCGCGCATCGAGCGCGTCGAGATAGTCGGGGAAACTCTCCCAATTCCAAGGCAGCCCGTCGACCATCACGACCTCGGGAATATCCTCGACCCCCTCCATCAGCTTGACGAGCATGTCGCGCTGGTGCGGCCGGCACGGCGCGAAGCCGACGCCGCAATTGCCCATCAGCACCGTCGTCACGCCATGATTCGAGGAGGGCGCCATGCGTGTCTCCCACGTCGCCTGCCCGTCATAATGGGTGTGAATGTCGATGAAGCCGGGGGTTACGATGCGGTCGCTGGCATCGATCTCCTCGGCCCCGCGGCCCGTTATCTGCCCGATTGCGGCGATTTTTCCATCGCGAAGGCCGATGTCGCCGACGAAGGGAGCGGTGCCGCTCCCGTCGAAAACCAGCCCGCCGCGCACGACCAGATCGAAGTCCATAAGCCTCTCCTCGAAGCGCGCCGGCCTCGTCCGGGCGGGTCGTCGCTTGCCTTGTCGCTTTCAGCCTTCCGCGAAACCGCACCCGATTGCAAGCGAGGCCGGGCAGAAGACGTCGGCGTTTTGCGTTGGCAAGGCGGGGCCGGTTCGTGATAGCCTTCGGCCCGACGGGAGGGACCACCATGGCGGACATCCGGATGCTGTTGGGTTTGTCACTGGCCGCGCTGCCGCTTGCCGGTCCGGCGCAGAGCGCGGCGCAGGGTACGGCGCAGCCCAGCCTGACCAGGGAACAGAGCATCCAGTTGTTCGAAGCTGCGGGCTTCCGGGTCGAAAACGGGCGCGCGATCAACCGCTGCGGCGGCGCGTCGAACCCGCGCGTCGCCTTTGCCGATCTCAACGGCGACGGACGGGCGGAGGCGCATGTCGCCGATGTCGATCCCAAATGCTACGGCAAGCCCGGCGCCTATTTCGCGGTGCTGACGCTCGGCACCGACGGGCGCTGGCGCCGCCTGATCGCCGAGGATGGCATCGTCGGCTTCGCCAAGACGCGTACCGGTGGCTGGCGCGACCTGACGCTCGAGGCGCGCTATTCGGCCTGCCCCGGCACGCGCCATTTCGCGGGCGGCAGCTACGGCGCGCCGACGGCGTGCAGCCAGGACGGGAAGGCCGCAGCCGCCCCGGCAAGCGCCGCGCCGCCGCGTAGCGGCCCGATGCCGATTTCGCGCGACTATCTGTTCGATTGGGACGGCTCGCAAACCCCCGAAGCCAAGGCGCTTCCGGCGACCGAGCGCCTCGCGCTGTTTCGCGCCGCCGAGATCAAGCCGGTCAAGGGCGGCCGCTGGACAGCCTGCACCGACGACGACAGCGGCCATTCGGAGGCACAGGTCGATTTCATTGGCGACGTCAATGGCGACGGCCGACCCGAAGCGATGATCCACGACAATGGCATCTTCTGCAACGGATCGGCCGGCGTCAATTCGATCGTCCTGACCAAAACGCCGGCGGGAAGCTGGAAAGTGATGCTGACCACCCAGGGCTTCGCAAACTTCCTCAAAAGCCACGGCGTCGACAATTATCCCGATATCCAGGTCGGCCTTCCCGGCTTCTGTTTCCCCTATCTGCGCTGGAACGGCCGCGAATATGATCTCGCCGCCCGGTTCGACGACAACGGCAAGCCCTGCAAGCCGTTCTGATCGCGGCGTTCAACCTGCGCCGAACAGTCCCGCGGTCTGCGCCAGAACCCACAGGCCGATGACCAGGAACAGCGCCGCAGCGATCATGCGGACCTTGTTCAGATCGACGCGCTTGAGCAGTTCGTGGCCAAGGAAGATTGCGGGCACATTGGCGATCATCATCCCCAGCGTCGTACCCGCCGTCACGGTGAAGACATCGTGGAAGCGCGCGCCGAGCGCGATTGTCGCGACCTGCGTCTTGTCGCCCATCTCGACGAGGAAGAAGGCGACGAGCGTCGTCATGAACGCGCCCGCATGCGATTTGGGCGCATCATCATCCTCGAACTTGTCGGGGATCAGCGTCCACGCCGCCATCGCGACGAACGAGGCGCCAATGACATAGCGGAAGATATCGCTGTCGAGGAAGGCGGCCGCCTGCGCCCCCAGCAGCGCGGCGAGCGCATGATTGGCGAGCGTTGCGACCAAAATGCCGAGGATGATCGGAAGCGGCCGTTTGAAGCGCGTCGCGAGCAGAATCGCGAGGAGCTGCGTCTTGTCGCCGATCTCGGCGAGCGCGACGACCGCGGTCGAGGTGAACAAGGCTTCCATGAGTTACTCCGGGGCCGAGCGGCAAGCGAACTCCAACAGCGATCGCGCCCGCCGCCCGGCCCGGACGAAGGTGCGACGCCATTGGTCTCGCCCAAACGCTTTCGCGCTTCCGCGGCGCCACGGCCTCTCGACCGAGTATGTTGACGCTGCGGCCCGTCCGGCAGGACGGCTGGCTACTCCCCAGATGACGGGGGTGCGTTAGACGCGGTCGAGGCGGCTGGCAAGCCCTTCGTCTGCGAACCATTGCCCGGCGCGGCCGCGGCGGCGGCCTTGTCCGCCTCCGACAGATCCTTGTCCATCGCCCGCGCGCGCGCTTCGATGTCGGATGCAGCCTTGTCGTACCGCTGGTCGAAATCGGGCGGCTGTTTGCACGCCGCCAGCGCGAACAGCGGCAAGAGCATCAGCGCGCGGTGCATCAATAATCCTTGCGGTAGCGGACGGAGAAGTTCGATTGCCCCGAACCGCCCGCCTGGCTCAGGATCGACAGCGCGCGCGTCAGGCTGATCTCGAGCTGCGTCGCGGTATAACCGCGCGCATCGGTGATGACCTCAAGATAGATGTCCTTCGAGATATATTGCCCTGCCGCCAGCGCGGTGCCGCGTCCGGTCGTATCGTCGGGCCCCAGAATGCGCAGGCGGTCGATCCCCGCCGCCGACTGGAGCGCGCCGAGCGGGCTGAGCCCCCCGCCACCGCCGCGCAGTGTGTTGAGCGACGCCGCGAGTTGCACCGCCTGGAGCGGCGACAGCGAGGTGATCGAATCGCCGAACAGGATGCGCGAGACGATTTCGTCCTGCGGCAGTCCGGGCACGCTCGAAAAGGCGACCTGCGGGTTGCTCGCGCGCCCGGTCACCGCGACATTGACGGTCACATTGTCGAAAGTGTCGGTGGCGAGGAGGTTGATCGCGGGATCATAGGCATCGCCGGTGGGGAAGGTCACCTTGCCCTGTTCGAGGTTGAACGAGCGCCCCGCGAAATCGAGCGTGCCGCGCACCAGTTCGATCTCGCCGGTCACGCGCGGCGCGACGGTGGTTCCCTTCAAGGTGACGTCGGCCTGCCATTCGGATTCGAGCCCCATGCCGGTCACATAAATCTGTTCGCCGGCGCGCAGGCGGATGTCGAGCCGGATCAGGTCGAACAGGCTGCCGCCGACCGCCGCCAGCCCGTCGCCGCTGATCCGGCGGCGCCCACTCGGCGGCTTGCGGCGCACGCCGGTGAGCACGGGAACGCTCGCCGCGCCCTCGCGCACGATGCGATAGCGCGTTTCGGGCAGGCGCAGGTCGCCCGACAGCAGCGCTGCCTCTCCCGCTGCTTTTGTGAGGGTCAGCGTGCCGGTCGCGCGCGCGCCGATATTCTCGCTGCGCGCCAGCCGCGCATTGTCGAGCGTGGCGACGATGTTCATCGGATAACCATCGGCCGACGACAGGCTGACATAGCCTTTTGCCGCGACGCTTCCGGTGCCGGCCTTGGCGGTAAGCTGATCGATTTCGAGCCGGTTTCCGGTGAAGCGGCCGCTGACCACCATGTCGGTCAGCTTGGTGCCATAGGTCTGGTTCTCATAGGTCATGCCATTGCCCTTGAGCACGCCCTGCAGACAGGGATCGGCAAGCTGGCAACTGAAGTCCGCCGCCACCGCAACCGGGCCCGCGAGCCCCTGATCGGCGGGACCGACGAAGGAATAGAGCGTGTCGGCGGGACCATTATAACGCAGCCCGCCGCCGAGCGGTGCGGCGCGCAGGCGCGTCATCCAGTCGCCCGCGCCCGGCCCGAGCGGGCGCAGCGACGCCTGCAGCCGTCCGATCACGCTGCCGCGCTTGCGCACCACGGCGCGCAATTCACCCCCGTCGGCGAGCAGCTTACCCGCGAAATTGACGTCGACCGGCTGGCTGACCGCCGCCGCGGTCGTGCGCGTGAAATCGTTGATCGTCAGCCGCGCGTCGGCACGCGGGAAAGCGTCGGAATTTTCCTGCGCGAAGTCGAGGCTGCCGGTCGCGCGCCCGCCGAGCCCCAGTCCCGGATAGACGGCGTTGAGGATCGTCATATTGGCGCGCTCAAGGCGGCTCTGGAGGACGACGCCCTTGCCGAAGCGCCCCGCGAGGCGCGCGCTGCTGCCGCGGCCGAGGTCGATGGTTGTCGGCAGCAGTTCATAATCGTCGGTATGCGGCACGATGCGCGCCGGCGACGCGGTGCGGAAGTTGATGCCGCTGGCGCGGCCCTGCACCGATGCGCGCCACAGCTCGGGTGTCAGATCGGCATTGGCGGCGATGCGGAACGGCACGCCGCTCGTCCCCTCGACCAGCGCCTGCGCCTTGCCGCGCCCGTCGCGATAGTCGATCTTCACCCGCCCGACCGCAATGTCATAATCGCGGATGCGCGTGTCGGCGAGCTGGATGTCGGCGATGATCCGCGGCTTGTCGTAAAGGATCATGTCGGCATCGACGATCGCGCTGCCGACCGCGAGCCGCGCGGCGCCGGGCAGCACCACATTATTCGCGCGGATGTTCGCCGCGACCGCCTGATATTGACCGTCGGCGCTCAGCCGCACGATACCGCCCAGCCCCTGCCCCGATGCGTCGAGCCGGCCGACGAACGGCCCCGCCGCGCTTTGCTGCAGCCGTCCCTTGAAGCCGATCCCCGACAGGTCGGCACGTTCGACATCGATGGTCAGCGGGCCGGCGGCGGTCAGCAGGACGACATCGGCGGTCAGCGGACCGTAATCCGTCTCCCCCTTCGCCGCGAGCCGGTATCCGTTGGGGGCGCCCGTCAGTCGCGCTTCCAGATTGGCGAGGCCGATGCCGAGGCCGGGGCGCTCGGCGCGCAGCGTCGCGCGCGGGTCGCTGATCGTGCCCGCCACCTCGACGCCAAGCGGCCCGTAATCGACCGAAGTGGCGCGCGCGACGAGCTGGAGCTGGCCGCCCGGCGCATAGCTGCCCTGCCCGCTCGTCACCCGCAGCCGCGGCGCGGTGAGGCGCAGATTGGCGAAGCGCACGATGCCGTCGGTGCCATAGCGAATGTCGCTCGTCGCCACGGCATTGCCGCCGAGCAGGTCGCGAACGCCCGAATTGAACAATTGGGTCGATCGCGCGCGAATGCGGCCGGCAATCTCGAACCCGTCGGTACCGACACGCTTCAGATCGACCTCGGTGCCGATGTCGAAGATGCCGACGCTTTCGATGCGGTAATTATTGACCCGCCCGTCGATGGCGCCGGTGTAGAAGCCGCGGTTGAGGTCGGCGACGATGATCGCCTTGGCGTCGATGCGCGGCGACCGCAGGCGGAGGTTATCGCTGAGCAGCCGCCCATTCTTGTAAGCAAGATCACCGTCGAGCCGCACCGCGACGAGCGTTCCGCCCGCTACCGTATCGAGCCCGCGGATGCGCGCCGCGCGCCCCGTCACCGGGATGACGATCTGGTCGACATCGACGCGCGCCTTGCCCGACAGGTTCAGCGCCTCGACGACGATATCATTGACCGCAAGGCTCGCCGCATCGACGCGATACGCGACCGTCGGCGTCGCGAAGGCGCCATCGAGCCGCGCCGAAGCCCGGCCGCCGCTCGCCCGAAGCGCCGGCGCGATCGCGGCGGGGCGCAGCAGCACGAACGTCAGTTGCAGGCCATCATAGCGATTGGCGCCGAGATCGAGGCCGCCGCTGATCCCGAGCCGCATCGCATCGGACGAAACCCGACCGTCGAGATCGGCCTTGCGCTGGGCGAGCCGCGCCGTGACATCGACCGCCGTCTCGCGGCCGAGCAGCGCCGCCGGCGTGCCCGCGAACAGCCGCGCCGCCTGCGTGGTACCCTTGACCGCGAACGTGCCGTCGCGCGCGCTCAGCGCCAGCCCGGCAAGCGGCGCCGCGCCCAGCGTCGCGTCGAGGCGCCCGTCCCAGCGCGTCCAGTCGCCGCGGCCGGCAAGCTTGGCCGTCAGCGGCTCCTTGAACCCGCCGAGTGCCGCCAGCACCCCACCGGCGGGAGCGTTGACGTCGAGCGTCAGCGCCAGTCGGTTCTTTTCGGGCACCGCGTCGAGCAGCAGCGCGAGCCGGTCGCCCTTCGTCTTGCCGCCGATGGTCTCGGCCTTCGCCGTCACCTGCGCGCGCCGGTCGGCGATCGCGACCTTGCCATCGATGCGGAGTTCCTGCCGCGCTCCTGTCACCGCAGGCTCGACAACGAAACGGTCGACGCGCAGCCGCCCGATGTCGATATCGAGGTCGGGAAGCAGGGGTTCGCCAGTGTCGGGCGTCGGACGGAATGCGGGCAGCCGTTGCAGCACGATCGTCGAGGCGGTCGCCGAACGGACATCGACATGGTTATTGAGATAGGCAAAGGGTCGCCAGTCGACCCTGACCTCGGGCGAGCGCAGGAACACGCCCTTCGGGTCCGAAAGCGTGAAATCGCGCACCACCATCGCGCCATAGAGCGATCCGTCGAGCCGGCCGATGCCGATCTTCAGCCCGTTCGAAAATTCATATTTCTCGATCTGGGTGACGACAAAGCGGCGCCCGGCGTCGCTGTTGAGACCGACGACGAACAATGCGATCAGCGCGAGCAGCCCGCCGACGACGATCCCCGTCCAGCGCAGCACGCGGCGCGGCCATGGATTGCTCCGCTGCGGCGGCGTGTCCTCCATCGGCTCGGCTGCGCCCCCGGCCATCAGAAAGCCTGCCCGATCGAGACATAGACGCTGATCCGCGATTCACCCGGCTTGCGGTCGATCGGCGTCGCGACGTCGAGCCGCATCGGGCCGAAATTGGTGTAAAAGCGGCCGCCGATGCCGGCGCCGAAGCGCAGGTTCGAAAAATCGGGGGTCGATCCGGTATAGACCTGTCCCGCATCGACGAAGCCGACGATCCCGAAATTACCGAACCGGTAGCGCGCCTCGAACGCCGCTTCGTTGACGCTGCGCCCACCGATCGGATCGTTGTTGGGATCCTTGGGGCCAAGCTGTTGATAGCCGAAACCGCGCACCGACCCGCCGCCGCCGGCATAGAAGCGCCGCGACGGCGCCAGCCGCTCGCGCGCGGCGCCCAGGATCGAGCCAACGCGCACGCGGCCCGCGAGCACGATATTCTCGGCCACCGGATAATAGCCGCTGACATCGACGCGCGCGCGCGCATAGGGCGAGAAGCGCCCGCTCATCGACCCTTCGGGCTCGATCAGCGTGGTGACGCGAAATCCCTTGGTCGGATCGAGCAGGCTGTTGGTGCGATCGATCCCGATCTGTCCGGTCAGGCCGACGATATAATATAGGTCGCGTTCGCGATCGGCGAGCAGGAAACTGTAATCATCCTCGCTCGTCGCGATAAGCTGCACGCCATAGGCATAGGTCAGCTTTTTCTGCCAGATCGGCGTCGAATCATAGCTGACCCGCGCCGCAATGCGCCCCGTCAGCGCCTCGAACGCGTTATAATTGCTCCGCGTCGCCTCACCGACCAGTTCAAAGGTGCGATCCCGCCGCCCCGCATTCGACCGGCGGAAGGTGACCCCCAGCCCCTGCTCCTGCGTCCCCGCGACGCCGCGCACGATCAACGCGCCTTCAGGCGGAAAGAGATTGCGGTGGGTCCAGCTTCCTTCGACGCGAATCCCCTCGCCGGTGCCATAGCCGGCACTGGCGGCGAGCGTGCGCGGCGGTCCCGCCTGCTGGTTGACCAGCATCGTCACATATTCGGTATCGTCGCCCGCGCTCTCGCCCGTCGCCTGCGGCTCGACCGACACGGTCGCGAACAGGCCGGTGGCGACCAGCGCCTGCCGCAGATCGTCGACCTTGCGGCTGTCGTAGAGATCGCCGCGCTTGAACCGTGCCATGATCGCGACATGGTCGGCGCCAAAGGCCTCCTCGCCGCTACTCGCAAAGCCGCCGAAACGGGCGCGCGGGCCGATGTTGATCGGCAGCGTGTAGACGCCCGTTGCCTTGTCGCCATCGAGCAGGATGTCGCGCTGGCCGACCTTGGCGAATGGATAGCCTTCCTCGGGAAGTTTGAGCGAGATCGCCGCTTCGGCGCCCTGAACCCGTTCGGCGACGATCGGCTCGCCGACGGCGAGCGGAAAATTGTCGGCGATCAGCCCCGGCGGCACCGTCGGCTTGGCATCGAGGATGATGTCCGAAAAGCTGTAGCGCGGACCCGGCTTTACATCGATCACCGCGGAAACCGGCTGCCCGCGCTCGCGGCCGGCGCGATCGATACGCGTATCGACGCTGCCGTCATAATAGCCTTCGGACGACAAGATGCGCTGCATCAGCTCGGCATCGTTGCTCAGCCGGGCGCGCAGCATCGCGAAATTGTCGGCCTTGCCATCGCCGTCATAGAGCGCCGAGAGGTCGCCGAACAACCCCGAGAGGTCGGCATCGGTGCTGTCGTCGGCTGCGGCAAGACCATTGACCTGCACCGAATAGGCGACCTGCCGGTTCTCGCCCTCGGGCTCGGCATCGACGAACTGGACGGGCTGAACGTCAAAGCTTTCGAGCGGCGGCAAGGGCGCAGCGAGCTCGGCATCGGTTATCGGCGCATCGCCGATCGGCTCGACCGTCTGCCCGTCGGCGAGCGCGGGAACGGGCGTGCCATCGACCTGCGGCACGGCGTCGGCGGTACCGTTCGCCTTCTGCTTCGCCGCATCGGCGACGCGCTTTTCGAAATCGGCAATCGATTCGAGCGGCTTGTCGAGTTCGGGATCATCCTCCGCACTGATCGGAGGGATCGCCTTCCTGAATTCGTCATCGGGAATGATCGGCGCCACCTCGGGCAAGACGACCCCTTCGGGCGGCGGCGATGGGCTCGCGATCGGGGCATCATCGTCAGGCAGAGGCGCATCGGCCGCAGCGGGCTCCGCGGTCGCAGCCTCTGCAGCCGGCGGCGCGGCCGGTTCGCGCTCCTGCGCCGCGACCGCATTGGCGCAGGCGAGCGAGAGCAGCGACGCGGACAATAGTCCCCACCGCCGCCGAGCATCGACGCCAAAGCCGTTCAATTCGTGACGCTTTTTTTCGCTGGCCATCTGTCCACAACCGATGCGCACTTGTGGCTTGCCTGCCGCACGCACGCAACCCGGTTTTCGGGGAAACCGGCTCGGTCCGTCGAAAAGGCGGCCCCGTGGCAACCGCTCAGCTATCGGCGCCGAACAGATCGCGGCTGTAGACCTTGTCGGCCACATCGGCGAGTTCGTCGGCGACGCGATTGGCGATGATCACGTCGGCCTCGGCCTTGAAGGCATCAAGATCGCGCACGACCCGCGAGTTGAACAGCCGATCCTCCTCGATCAGCGGTTCATAGACGATAACCTCGATCCCCTTGGCCTTGACGCGCTTCATCACGCCCAGGATGCTGCTCGCGCGGAAATTGTCGGATCCCGCCTTCATTGCAAGCCGGTGGATGCCGACGACACGCGGTTTGCGGCGCACGACCTCGGCGGCGATGAAATCCTTGCGCGTGGTGTTCGATGCAACGATCGCCTGGATCAAATTCTGCGGCACATCCTGATAATTGGCAAGCAGCTGCTTGGTATCCTTGGGCAGGCAATAGCCGCCATAGCCGAAGGACGGGTTATTGTAGAATTGCCCGATCCTGGGGTCGAGCCCCACCCCGTCGATCACCTGTCGGCTGTCGATACCGTGCATCGCGGCATAGGTATCGAGTTCGTTGAAGAAGGCGACGCGCATCGCAAGATAGGTGTTGGCGAACAGCTTGATCGCCTCGGCCTCGGTATTGCCCGTTTGCAGCACATCGGTCTTGTCCTTGAGCGACGCCTGCTCGAGCAGCCGCGCGAAATCGGCGGCGCGCGGGTTCGTGTCGCCGACGATGATCCGCGAGGGATAGAGATTGTCGTAAAGCGCGCGCCCTTCGCGCAGGAATTCGGGCGAGAAGACGATATTGTCGCTGCCGAATTCGGCGCGCATGCGGTCGGTGAAGCCGACCGGAATCGTCGATTTGATAACGATCAGCGCGCGCGGCGCGAGCGCCAGCGCATCGGCGATGACCGCTTCGACCGTGCTCGTGTTGAAATAATTATTGTCCGGATCATAGTCGGTGGGCGTCGCGACGATCACGAAATCGCTGTCGCGATAGGCGTCCTGCTTGTCGGTCGTCGCGACCAGGTCGAGCGGACGGTTCGCCAGATACTCCTCGATCTCCGGATCGGCGATCGGCGAGGTCCGGGCGTTGATGAGGCCGACCTTCTGCTGATCGATATCGAGCGCGACGACGCGGTTGCGCTGCGCGAGCAGCACCGCGTTCGATATGCCGACATAGCCGGTACCGACCACGGTGATTTTGGGCGAGCTGGTCGCCGCCGATTCAGTCTGGGACAAAGATGCGATCCTCGATTGGGTTGGCGGCCGCTCTAGCAAGTGCCGGGCGACCGCTCAACAGCGGCCGGCACGCCGGTCAGGTTCCGCAAAAGGTCGTATAGGGTCCGAAGCCTTCGGGCGCCG
Source organism: Sphingopyxis sp. Q841 (assembly GCF_052384365.1). Classification (NCBI taxonomy): domain Bacteria; kingdom Pseudomonadati; phylum Pseudomonadota; class Alphaproteobacteria; order Sphingomonadales; family Sphingopyxidaceae; genus Sphingopyxis; species Sphingopyxis sp. Q841. The sequence goes on from NZ_JBQSUM010000002.1 coordinate 427,354, forward strand.
GGTGGGCAAAAGCCTCCCACTCGCCCCGCGGCACGAACGGCTGGCGCACGACATCGAGCAGTTCGAGCCACGCCGTCATATCGCCGGCCTCGGCGCCGGCGAGCGCCGCCTCGACCAGATGATTGCGCGGGATATAGAGCGGGTTGACCCGGTCCATCGCGTCGGCGCATTCAAGCGGCCCTGCGGGCTCGCGCTCGATCAGCGCCCACCATTCGGCGATCCACGGCGCCATGGCATCGGGCGCGGGAAGCAGCGCCTGCAGCATATCGCCCTCGCCGCGGAGCAGCATGGCGAGCGCGCGGAAGAACAGCGTGAAATCGACCTGATGCGCCTCTAGCTGATCGAACAAGCCGTCGATCAGCTCCGCATCGCCCTCGCCCGGCTGCGTCAGCCCGAGCTTCGCGCGCATCCGCGCAAACCAGGCCGCGCGAAAGCGTTCGGGAATGGCGTTGGCAAGCGCCTTCGCCTCTTCGACATCGCCGGGCTCGACCGCATGGATCGCCGGAAGCAGCGCCTCGGCGAAGCGCGCCATGTTCCAGTGCAAGATTTGCGGCTGGCGGCCATAGGAATAGCGTCCGTTCGCGTCGATCGAGCTGAAGACGGTGTTCACCGCAAAGCGGTCCATGAAGGCGCAGGGGCCATAGTCGATCGTCTCGCCGCTGATCGCGACATTGTCGGTGTTCATCACCCCGTGGATGAAGCCGACGCCGAGCCAGCTTGCGACGAGATCGCACTGCAGGCCGATCACCCGGTCGAGCAGCGCCAGATGCGGATTGGCCGCCTCGGCAAGCTCGGGAAAATGGCGGCGCACGGCATAGTCCGACAGTTGCGCGACATGGTCGGCGCCGAAATGCGCGGCGAAGAACTGAAAGGTGCCGACGCGGATATGGCTGCTCGCGATGCGCGTCAGCACGGCGCCGGGGTGTGCCTGCTCACGCTGGACGCGATCGCCGGTGGCCACCGCGGCGAGCGCGCGCGTCGTTGCGACGCCCATCGCCGCCATCGCCTCGGACACGAGGAACTCGCGCAGCACGGGACCGATCGCGGCCTTGCCGTCACCGTTGCGCGAAAAGGGCGTCGGCCCCGAGCCTTTGAGCTGGACGTCGAACCGCGCCCCGTCGGGGGCGACGATCTCGCCGAGCAGCAGCGCGCGGCCGTCGCCCAGTTGCGGCGAGAAATGCCCGAACTGATGCCCCGCATAGGCGAGCGCCAACGGGTTGGCGCCGCCGGGCATTTCCTCGCCCGAAAAGATCCGGGCGAGCTGCGCATCGCTCACGCCCGCCGCATCGATCCCCAACCGTTCGGCAAGCGCATGGTTGAAGATCAACAGCTTCGGCGCCGACGGCTTCGCCGCCTCCGCGGGCGCATAAAAGCCCGGCATGGCGTCGTGAAAACTATTGTCGAACGCAAAATCCATGGCCGGCTCCCTAGGGTCAGGATCCTAGGGTAGCAATGTCGGTCGAAGCGCCAACGATTGCAACCCGGACCAATACAGGATGAACGCCAGCATCCGTCGCCCCACGCGATATATCGCGAAGCAGCGTCCACTCGCCGCGCAGCGGATTTCAATCCTTGCAGCGAGTTGCAAAAGCACAGCCAGTGATCGCCAAAAAGATAGTATATTGAAACGGAGTCCATTTCCGCGTCAGCGAAAGCGATGCTGAATCCTCGTCGATCGACGAATGCATAATAGCATCCAATTTGGCTCGAAATAAATTATCGTTCGTTGACAAATATTTGTAGCGGTGAAAAAGCTCTTGCCGATCGAAGTTTGAACAAGGGCCGGGCACCTCCAGTGGATAGGACTGCACCAGCCTCGAAGGCCCCGCCGGATGGCGGGGCCTTCAACTTTTCTGCCAATGCGCGCAAGCTCGACGCATACAAGCAAGGTTCAGACAGCGCGCGGCAAGGGGCAGCAGCCCGATTCGAAATTCCGCGCAATTTGAAAGAGATCAATGCAAATTCTGCAGCAAGCCGCCGCCGATTATCACGGCCTCATTCTCGATATCGGCGCGACGACAGGCCTCCCCGATGCGATGCTGCACTTGCATGCGGGAATGCTCATCTTCCTCGCGACAGCGCTCGTGATGCGCCGGGGCCTGGATGACATATTGCCGCTGGGCATCGTCATCATCGCCGCCTGCGGCAACGAAGTGCTCGACCGGATCAATCTCGGCAACTGGAACTGGCCCGACACGCGTATGGACCTGTTCCACACGATCGTCTGGCCGCTCGCGACCCTCCTCGTTGCCCGGGCCGTTCGCGGCCGCCGTTCTGGCGCCGCCGACAGGAAAGTCCCGGCCGAGCCCGCTATCGAGCCGGCCGCGGCCAACCCCGACTTCACCTGAAACACGGCGCGCCGGTCCAACCCCGGCCTGCGAATTGGCGATTGCAGCGCGCTTCCGCTTTTGCTAGCGGCCCGCACCGTGACCTCGGGTTGCCTGGAAACAGGCATGAAAAGGGAAGACCGGTCGATCCGGCGCTGCCCCCGCAACTGTAGTCCGGCGAGGTGGATGCAATCATGCCACTGGAAGCTTGTCTTCCGGGAAGGCCGCATCCCACCGCTGACCCGGCGAGCCAGGAGACCTGCCAGGGCGTCGCCGTTATCTGCACGCGGGCGGGGTGTACCGGGCGCAGGCGAGGATCCTCGCGTGACGGCAAGCCGTTACGCTGGAGGTACTCGTGAAGTCATTTTTCTGGAAATCCACCTTGTCGCTCGTGGCCGTTGCCGCAGCCTCGCCCGCATGGGCGCAGGACGCTGATCCCGATGGTTCGACGATCACCGTCGTCGGCGATCTGCTCGGCGCCGACCAAAGCAACGCCTCGGTCTCGATCATCGACGCCGCCGCCATCCGCCGCGCCCAGAACGGCACCGCCGCCGATTTGATCGCGCGGTTGCCCGGGGTCAGCATCACCCAATATGGCACGCTCGGCAGCGTATCGAATGTGCGCATCCGCGGCGCCGAGGGCGAACAGACGCTCGTCGTCATCGACGGGGTGCGCGTCGGCGACCCCTCCTCGCCGGGCGGCGGCTTCGACTTCGCCAATCTGATGCTCGGCGCGATCGACCGCATCGAGGTGCTGCGCGGCGCGAACAGCCTGCCGTGGGGCAGCCAGGCGATCGGCGGGGTCGTCGCCATCTCGACCACCGAGCCCGGCGCGGTCGGCGGCGCGACAAGCGGCCGGATCGGCGCCGAATATGGCGCGCGCGATACGGCGCGGGTCAACGGCCAGTTCCGCGCCGACCTCGGCGCGTCGCAATTCGGCCTCGGCGGCGGCTATGTCCGCACCGACGGGATCAGCAATGCCGCGGTCGGCACCGAACGCGACGGCTACCGCCAATATGCGCTCAACCTCACCAACCGGACCGTGATCGGCAATACGCTGACCGTCCGCGCCTTCGGCCTTTACGCCGACAGCCGCGTCGATCTCGACGGCTTCGCGCCGCCGACCTACAGCTTCGGCGACACCGCCGAATATCAAAAGACGCGCGAGCATTATGCCGCCGCCTCGGTCGAACACCGCCCGGGCGGCAACGCGAGCACGACCGGCTTTTCGCACAAGCTCGCCTTCGGCTTTGCCGACATCAACCGCGACAATTACGACCCGGCGGCCGGCAGCGATCCGAGCTTCAAGGCGCGCGGACGCAGCGAGCGGCTTTCGTACAGCATCGACTGGCTGACCGCGGGCAACGCGAGCGGACAGCAAGTGCGGCTGATCGCGGGCGCCGAGCGCGAATGGACGCGCTCGCTGACCGCCGACGCCTTTTCGAGCGACCGCGGCCGCACCGCGACCACGGGACTTTGGGCGATGATCGTCGGCAAGCCGACCCAGACGCTGTCGCTGACCGCGGGGGTGCGCCGCGACGATCACCGCGACTTTGGCGGCGCGACCAGCCTCGCCTTCGATGCGGGGCAGAAGCTCGGCGATCATGTCGCGCTGCGCGCGAGCTACCGCGAAGGCTTCAAGGCGCCGACGCTGTTCCAGCTTTCGGACACCGCAGGCGCCTATGGCAATCCCGATCTGCAGCCCGAACGCGCCCGCGCCTATGAAGTCGGGGTGCGCATCGCTGCCGCTCCGAGCGCGGTCATCGACATCGCCTGGTATCGCCGCGACACGCGCAATCTTATCGATTTCGTGAGCTGCCCCGCCGGCCCCAATCCCCTGCCCCCCATCTGCGCGACGGGCAACCGTCCTTTCGGCACCTACGACAATATCAACCGCGCGCGCGGCCAAGGGGTCGAGGTCGAAGGCGCGGTACAGCTGTCGCCGGGACTGCGCTTCAGCGCCAACTACAGCCTCGTCGTCGCCACCGACCGCACCCCCGGTTCGGTCTACGAGGGCAACCGGCTGGCGCGGCGCCCCAAGCATCTTGCCAATGCCGAACTCGGCTGGACGCCCGGCGGCGCCTTTGCTGGCGCCGACCTGTCGGTCGCCGCGCGCTATGCGGGCAAAAGCTTCGACGATCGCGCGAACAATGTGACGCTGGACGATTATTGGCTGGTCGATCTGCGCGCAAGCTACCCGCTCGTTGCCGGAATCGAAGTCTATGGCCGCATCGAAAATCTGTTCGACACCGATTATCAGACTGTGGCGGGCTATGGCACTGTGGGCCGCTCGGCCTATGTCGGGGTCCGCTGGGCTTTCTGATGCGCGCGGGAGCGGCCCTTGCGATGCTGGCGGCCCTTTCGGCCTGCCAGCCGCGCGGGCCGCTCCCCGCCCTTCACGGCATCGTCAGCATCGATTATTGCGCCGACCAGATGCTCCTCGGGCTCGTGCCCCGGGAGCGCATCCGCGCCGTTTCCTTCGAGGCGGCGAGCGACAGCGCCTTTGCCGCGCCGCGCGCCGCGGGTCTGCCGCGGCTGCGCCCGCAGCTCGAGGATATTGCGATGCTGCGCCCCGCGGTCGTCGTGCGCTCCTATGGCGGCAGCGCGAAGCTCGACCGCCAGCTTGAGGCGATGGGGATAAAGGTCGTGCAGCTCGGCTATGCCGGCACGCTCGCCGATGTCCGAAGCCAGATGCTCCAGGCAGGCGAGGCGCTCGGCGCCGACCCGCGCGCCGCGGGGCTGGTCAAGGCCTTCGATGCCGAGGTCGCCGCCGCGCGCCGAGGCGGCGGGCACGCGGGAACCGCGCTCTACATTACCCCGGGCGATGTGACGACCGGTCCGGGCTCGCTGGTCGCGGAGGTCATGGCGGCGGCGGGCTTCACCCCCTATCGCACCCGCCCCGGCTGGGGCAGTCTGCCGATCGAGGCGATGGTGCGCCGCCCGCCCGATCTGGTGTTCCGTGCCTTTTTCGACAGCGCGCGCTATCGGCAGGATTATTGGACCGCCTCGCGCCACCCCGTCGTAGCCGAAGCCACGCGCCATGCCCGCGATGTCGAGGTGCCCGGTGGCTGGCTCTCGTGTGGCAATTGGTTGACGGGGCACGCGGTCAGGGCGCTCGCCGATGCGCGAAGGGATATGCGATGACGCGCCTCAACCTGACCCTTGCCGCGCTGCTGCTGCTCGCCGCGCTGCTCGCGCTCGCAACCGGCCCCGATGGCGTGTCGCCATCGCTGCTCGCCGGCTGGCTCGGCGGGCATGACCCCGCCGCGGCAATCATCCTTGCCGACATCAGGCTGCCGCGCGTGCTCAGCGCCGCGGTCGTCGGCGCGTCGCTCGGCCTATGCGGCGCCGCGCTGCAAGGGCTGACGCGCAACCCGCTCGCCGAACCCGGCATCCTTGGCGTCTCGGCGGCGGCGACGCTCGGGGCGACGCTGACGCTCTATTTCGGGCTCGCGGCACTCTTCCCCTGGGCGCTTCCCCTTGGCGCCATCGCGGGCGCCGCGCTCGCGACCCTGCTCCTCGCCTCGGCGGCGGTGCGGACACAAGGCATGGCAAGCCTGATCCTCGTCGGCGTCGGCCTCTCGAGCCTCGCGGGCGCGCTGATGGCGCTGATCCTCAACTTCGCGCCCAATCCCTTTTCGCTCTCCGATCTCGTCAACTGGACGCTCGGGTCGGTCGCCAACCGGTCGCTCGCCGATCTCGCGATGACCGCGCCGCTGATCCTCGTCGGCGCGCTGTTCCTGTTCGCCCAGCGCGCGAACCTGTCGCTGCTCACGCTTGGCGAGACTGCTGCCGCGGCGCACGGCCTTGACGTCCGCCGCACCCGCATCGCGATCGTCGCCGGAACCGGAATCGCGACCGGCGCTGCGGTGGCGCTGGCCGGCGCGGTCGGCTTCGTCGGGATCGTCGCGCCGCATTTGGTTCGCCCGTGGACGGGGCACGATCCGGGGCGGACACTGGCGCCGTCGGCGTGGCTGGGCGCGCTGCTCCTCGTGCTTGCCGATCTCGTTGTGCGCATCCTGCCGACAGACAACGAGCTGCGCCTCGGCGTCGTCGCCGCGCTCGCGGGCGCGCCCGTCTTCACGCTCATCGTGCTGCGCCGCGGCCGTGGAGGTGCGCATGACTGACGACCTGATCATCGAGGCGCTGCGCGTCGAGGCGCAAGGAACGCCCCTAATCGACGATATCAGTGCCCGCTTCCACCCGGGGCAGCTGACCGCGATCGTCGGCCCCAATGGCGCAGGCAAATCGACGCTGCTTCGCGCGGTGGCGGGCGTCGTGCCAGCGCAGGGCACGATTCGCATGGGCGCCGCCGACGTCACTTCACTGCGCCCCGCCGAACGCGCGCGGCGGCTTGCCTATCTGCCGCAGGTGCACGAACTCGCCTGGGACATCAGCGTTGCAGACATGGTCGCGCTCGGCCGCTTCGCCTATGGCGCCGCACCGGGACGGCTCTCGGCCGAGGACAAGGCAGCCGTCGACCGCGCAATGGCGGCAACGGGCTGCACCGATCTGGCCCACCGCGGCGTTACCAGCCTGTCGGGCGGCGAGGCGGCCCTCGCCTGCCTCGCACGCGTCCTCGCCGCCGAAACGCCGGTCCTGCTCGTCGACGAACCCGTCGCGGCGCTCGATCCCGCCAATCAATATCGCGTGATGGAATGCCTCGCCGCGCTTGCCGCCGATGGCCGCACGGTGGTCGCGGTGCTCCATGACCTGTCGCTGGTCGCACAATTTGCCGACACGGTGCTGTGGATCGGCGGCGGCCAGCTTGCTGCGCTAACGCCCGCAACCCACGATGCTTTTGCGCAGCATGTCCCGGCGCTCTTCATCCGCGAGCCCGTCTTTGCCAGCGACGGATCGAGCGCGCTCTATTTTCGTCGCAGCCAAAGCACGTAACGCACCCTTTGCTTCTGGCGCCTAAGCCCTTCAGAATTGACCGCGCCGCGCTAAGCGCTAGGCAGGCGGTGCAAGGAGGCGATGGGTGAAGGTGTTTGTTACCGGCGGTGCCGGCTATATTGGCAGCCACACGCTCGTTCAGCTTTTGGCGGCGGGGCATGAGGTGTGCGTGTTCGACAATTTCGCGAACAGTTCGCCCGTCGCGCTTGACCGGGTGCGGCAATTGACCAACCGCGACATGGGGCTGGTCGAAGCAGACATTCGCGACGCCGACGCGCTGTGCGATGCGGTGACCACATTTGCGCCCGACGCCGTCGTGCATTTCGCCGGGCTCAAGGCCGTCGGGGAATCGAGCGATCTCCCGCTCCTCTATTATCAGACCAACGTCAGCGGCACGATGAATCTGCTTGCGGCGATGGATGCGGCCGGGTGCAAGCGGATCGTCTTCTCCTCATCGGCAACCGTCTATGGCGAGGCACATTATCTGCCGTTCGACGAGGATCATCCGATCGCCCCCACCAACCCCTATGGCCGGACCAAGGCGATGGCCGAGGGTGTCATAGGCGACTGGGCCAAAGCGACCCCGGACGCATCGGCGGTGCTGCTGCGCTATTTCAATCCCGTGGGCGCGCATGAATCGGGCCGGATCGGCGAAGACCCGCAGGGCATCCCCAATAATCTGATGCCTTTCATCGCGCAGGTGGCGGTGGGCCGGCGCGAAAAGCTTGCGATCTTCGGCGACGATTATGACACCCGTGACGGCACCGGCGAGCGCGACTATATCCACGTCGTCGATCTCGCCGCCGCGCATCTCGCGGCGATCGACTACAGTGGGCGCGCCATCGGCTGCGAGGCGATCAACGTGGGAACCGGTACCGGCATCACCGTCAAGGAACTCGTCGCCGCCTACGAGCGCGCCTGCGGCCACGCCATCGCCCTCGAAATCGCCCCGCGTCGACCAGGTGACGTCGCAAGCAGCGTTGCCGCAACGACAAAGGCTTTCGACCGGCTCGGGTGGCGCGCTTACCTCGCTGCGGACGCTATGTGTGCTAGTAGTTGGCGGTGGCAGTCGGAGAATCCGGGTGGGTTTGAAAATAACTGACAGCCTAACAGCGGGAACCAATGCATCCGGGCCGAGTTTGCGTTCTTGGAGCGGAGAGTGTTTCGCGATGCGCCTAATATTTTCCTCCGGAGCGGGGACTTTCAGATTGCTGAAGCGTAACTGCTCCCTTGAGCGCAACCTCGCTAGCACCTATCGGGTGCTTCGAGGTGTTGGATATTCATCTGAAATTGGTCAATAAATGATGATCTCCGACGATAAATACTGGCGTCATTTTCGCGCCGCCATCCTGAACTTCATTGTTGATCGGCCCCGTCGTCAGCGCCAGCTCACGGCGGTGGCCGTTGACGGGATGCTCTGCTTCGCAGCGGTGGTGATCGCCTTTTCGCTGCGGCTCGGCGTCTGGGACCTTGCGTCAAGGCCGATCCTGATCTTTAGCGCCATCGCGCTGGCATTATGGTATCCCATGGCCTGGAGAGCGGGTGTCTATCGTTCACTCGTCCGCTATTCAGGTGCTCGCACTGTTGCCGATCTCGTTATCGCCTGCGGTCTGCTTACTCTGCCGCTGGTCGCGATCCTCGTAACCTTCCGCATCCACGACGTACCTCGCACACTAGGCGTCCTGCACCCGATTATCTTCCTCCTGCTGCTGGCGTCGAGCCGTATCTTTGTCCGCTTCGCCCTGCTCGACCTGCTCAAGGTCGTCGATGTCGACGCCCGCCGTGTGCTCGTCTACGGAGCCGGCCGCGCCGGGCAGCAGCTCGCACTGTCGCTGCGACACGAACCGAAGGTCCATCTCGTAGGCTTCATCGACGACGATCTGCGACTCGACGGACAGCGCCTCGACGGTACGCCCGTCTTCGGTTCCACCCGGCTGGAGCGTCTGCTCGACGATACGCATGTGGATGAAGTATTGCTTGCGATCCCCAGCGCGTCGCGCACGCGGCGGCGCGAGATTATCGAAACCCTCCAGAACGAAGGGATTTATGTCCGCTCGCTGCCGAATCTGACCAACGTTATCGACGGCAGCATCACCGTAAGCGATCTACGCGAAATCCAGATTGAGGAGCTGCTCGGTCGCGAAACCGTCGCCGCGAACGAGCTGCTGATGGGCAAGACGATCGTCGGCAAGACTGTGTTGATCTCGGGCGCCGGGGGATCGATCGGCAGTGAGCTTTGCCGCCAGATTGTCCGTTGCGGCCCTGCCCGATTGATCCTGCTTGAACAGTCCGAATACGGGCTTTACGCGATCGAGCAGGAACTCGGCGAGTTGATGCAAGAGCTTGGCGTCGATGTCCCGCTGATCCCTGAGCTTGCCAATGTGTCCGAACGCTCGTCGATGACGCGCATCTATCGACACTACCGGCCTGATACGGTCTTCCACGCCGCGGCCTACAAACATGTGCCGCTCGTGGAGGCGAACCCGCTGTCAGGATTGCGCAACAATATCATGGGGACGCTTCACAGCGTCGAGGCGGCGGAGGCCGCAGGGGTTTCGAACTTCATCCTGATCAGTACCGACAAGGCGGTGCGCCCGACGAACATCATGGGTGCCTCGAAGCGCGTGTGCGAACTGATCCTTCAGGCGCGTGCCGAACAGCCGGGCTCGAAAACGATCTTCAGCATGGTCCGGTTCGGCAACGTCCTCGGTTCGAGTGGGTCGGTCGTCCCTCGCTTCAAGGCGCAGATTGCCGCCGGCGGCCCGGTCACCGTCACCGACCGCGAGATCACCCGCTATTTCATGACGATCCCCGAAGCCGCGCAGCTCGTCATACAGGCGAGCGCGATGGCGAAGGGCGGCGAAGTGTTCGTGCTCGATATGGGCCAGCCGGTGAAGATCATCGAGCTTGCCCGCACCATGATTCGCCTGTCGGGACTTTCGATCCGTGACAGCGACAATCCCGACGGTGATATCGAGATCGTAGAAACCGGCCTGCGGCCCGGCGAAAAGCTCTATGAGGAGTTGCTGATCGGCGACAATCCGCAGTCAACGAATCATCCCCGAATCATGCGCGCGCGTGAAATCCTGTGGCCTTGGGCCGACCTTGAGCAGGCGCTCGCCCAGCTCGACGGAGCGATCCGCCAGTTCGGCGATGCCGATGCGGCAGTTCGGATCATCGCGCGACTCGTTCCCGAATTCGCACCCGAGAAGACCGGAAAGATCAGCGCTTAAAGCCCAATCTGATCGAGCAGCCGGGCGTTCACCTGATGGACGTCATATTTATCCTGCGCGATCTTGCGGCTTGCAGCGCCCATGCGCTCGCGAAGCCCTGCATCCGATCCCAGCTCGATCATCGCCCGCGCCAGCGCGTCGGGATCTTTCAAGGGCACCAGCCGGCCGTTGAGCCCGTCGACCGTCGTTTCGCGGCAGCCGGGCGCGTCGGTCGTGACGATCGGCCGACCCATGGCCATCGCCTCCAGCACAGTGCGCGGCGTGCCTTCGCGCCAGGACGGCAAAACGAAGACCGACGCCTCGGCGAGTGCGGGCCGGACGTCGTCGAGCAGGCCGAGATATTCGATCCCGTCGGCGATCCATTCGTCGAGCTCGGCGCGCGTCACCGCATCTGGCCCGGTATCTAGCATTCCGGCGATCCGTATCCGCGTGCCCGGAACCGCTGCCCGCACGGCCCGACTTGCCTCGGCTAGCTCATAGAGCCCTTTGCTGTGAAGCAGCCGCGCGATCGTCAGGAACACCGGTCGATCGGGGAGCGCGGTCAGCGCGAACTGATCGAGATTGATCCCCGATCCGTTGACCATCACCACCTTCGCGGTTTCGTTCAGGCAACCCGCCGCGATGAAATCGTCGCGATCGTCGGGGTTCTGGAAAATGACATGGATGTTGGCATTGGTCGCCAGCCGGTACAGACCCTGCGCGATTTTCTGCGTCAGTTTGCGAATCACGCCGCTCCGCTCGATGAAAGCGAAGCCAAGGCCCGTCACCATACTCGCCGACCGTGCGCCCGCCTTTTGCGCGGCGAGGCTGCCCCAAATATTGGGCTTGATCGTATAGTTGAGCACGAAATCGATCCGCTGCTCGCGGATCAGTCGGACCATGCTGCGGTAATAGAGAATGTCGCCGGTGAACGAGACCTTGGTCCGCTTGAGCGCGATATCGTGCGGGATTGCTCCCATCCGCCGGAAATGGTCGGCGAATTCGCCTCGCAATTCGGGCGACGCTACATGCACCTCGTGCCCCCGTCGGATCATCTCCTCGGCGAGCGCAGACCGGAAGTTGTAGAGATAGTGGGCGTGGGACCCGTTGATCAGAATTCTGGCCATATTTCCGTTTCGTCCTGCGCGCCCGCTTGACGCCTTCCCGCACGACGCGTCAAGAGCGGACTTGAGCCGGCACGCGAACTCGCGGCTCGTTGCAAGGGTATGAAAGATAATGCGTATTGCGGTCGCCGGCGCCACGGGCTTTCTCGGACGACATCTGGTCGGTCGTCTTGCGGCGAAAGATGTCGGCATGGTGCCGCTCGGGCGTACTGAGGATGCCGCGACGCTTGGGCAAAAACTTGCCGGATGCGATGTGCTGATAAACTGCGCCGGTGAAAAGAGCGGAATCGGGCCCGCAGCCGAGGACGCCAATGTCGCGCTGCCCGAAAGCTTGTTTCTCGCCGCCGCCGCTGCCAGCGTTCCGGCCTTTGTCCATGTCAGCAGCGTTGCCGCCTTGACCGGTGTGACGCGCGCCGGAGAGACGGTGTCCGACGAGTATCGGGGCCGGCCGACGACACCCTACGGGATCAGCAAACGTCGTGGTGACGACAGACTTTTGCACCTCGCGTCCTGTCATCCCGCAACGCGGCTTACGATCCTACGCCCGCCGATCCTCATCGGAGCCGACGCGGGCGGCCCCTTTGCAATGCTGCGTGCGGCGGCGCGGCGCGGCCTGCCGCTGCCGGTCGGCGGCATGAACAACCGGCGCAGTATCGTCCACGTCGACAATTTCGCCGCCGCGCTGCTCGCGGCCGCTAAAGCCGGTCTCGCGGGACCCTATATCGTCACCGACTCCGCGCCGATCTCGACCGCCGAATTCTATGCGCGCATATCGCGCGCGCTTGGCCGCAAGCCCCGGGTGTTTTCGATCGGCGGGGTCGGACGCGGGCTCCTGCGACGGCTCATCGGCCAGCGCGGCGACAGCCTGTTCGGCGACGCCGCCTTTTCGGGAGAGCGTTTCGCCAAGGACTGTCCACTCGATTGGCCCGTCCCCGCGGATTCGCTGATCGAGCGTGCGGTCGCGCCTTAACGCTTCGCGGCGTCTCCGCGGCCGCCGCCGCCGAATGTGTGGAGCAGGATCCGTATATCGCCCGCGAGGCTCTGGTTCGCGACATAATCGCCGTCGATCGCCGCAAGTCGCTCAGGCTCCGACATATCGACCCCCTGCACCTGCGCCAGCCCAGTCACCCCGGGCCGGACGCGAAATACGCCATGACGCTCGCGCGCATCGATCAGTTCGTGCTGAATCGGGAGGCACGGCCGCGGACCGACCAGACTCATGTCGCCGCGCAGCACGCAAATGAGCTGCGGTAATTCGTCGAGCTTCAGCTTGCGGATCAGCGCGCTGGACCACGAAATGCGCGTGACCGCGACTTCGTGCGACGGACGGTCTCCGGTCGTCGGCGCCATCGTGCGGATCTTGTAGAGGCGAAATGGTCGCTGATCGCGGCCGACGCGCCATTGCACGAACAGCGGGTTGGCGCGGAACTCCAGCCCCGAAAACAGCGCCGCGAGAAGGCAGACGAAGACCGCCGGTACCAACAGCAGCGCCGACATCACCAGGTCGAACCCGCGTTTCAGCATCGCGCCGCGCTCAATTCGCCCGCTGCGCGTCGAGCCACGCCTGGAACATCAATATGTCCCAGACATGGTAATGCCAGCGCCGCCGGCCGCTCCGCGTCTCGCTCCACAGACGGCGTACCTCGTCGACGTCGAAGAAGCCCTCGCGCTGCAGCCGGTCTTCAGCGAGCAGATCGTCGGCCCAGTTGCGCAGCGGACCCTGCAGCCAGTGATCGATCGGCACGCCGAACCCCATCTTGGGTCGCTCCATTATTTCGCGTGGAACGTAACGGTATAGAAGCTGACGCAGCGGCCACTTCGACGCCCCTTCTCGAAGCTTGTAGTCGAGCGGCAACGCGAGAGCGAATTCGACAACCCGGTGATCGAGAAGCGGCACGCGCGATTCGAGGCTAACCGCCATGCTCGCGCGGTCGACCTTCACGAGGATGTCGTCGGGCAGATAGGTCCGCATGTCGAGATACATCATGCGATCGCGGAAATCGCTACCCTCCCAGTCCGGGTCGTGGGCAGTGAGGAGCGTCTCTGGCTCGCGCGCGCCGGGAACGAGCCGATCTGGGTGCTTCGCATGCGAAATTAACGAGCGGTAGAAATCATCCGAGCGCTCGACGTCGAGGACGTCGGCAAGCTTGAGTAGACGGTCGCCGACCGCAAGCGTCCGCAGTTTCGACGGGGCAACCTTCATGATCGCGTCGATTGCCCGCCCCGGGGTCAGTCGCAGTGCAGCAGCTGCCGCCTTGCGCATCCCGCGCGGCAGCTTTCCGAGCCGGCGCCAGATATCATAACCCTGCGCATAGCGATTATAGCCGCAGAGCAGTTCGTCGCCGCCGTCGCCCGACAGGCTGACGGTCACTTCGGTCCGCGCCAGCTTGCTGACTAGCAGCGTCGGGATTTGGGAAGAATCGGCAAAGGGCTCATCCCAGTGATGCGGCAACAACGGAATCTGGTCGAGCGCGTCCTGCGGCGTAACGTAAAGCTCGGTATGGTCGGTGCCCAAATGCGCTGCGACGCGCTTCGCATGATGGGCCTCGTCATATTCGGCTTCCGAAAAGCCGATCGAGAAGGTTTTCACGGGCCGCCGCGACTGCGCCTGCATCAAGGCGACGATCGTGCTCGAATCATAGCCGCCCGACAGGAAGGCACCGAGCGGGACGTCGGCGGCCATGCGGATATTGACCGCATCGCTTAGCAGCCTGTCGAGCGCATCGACCGATGCTTCGGCCGAACCCGCGAAGGGATTGGCGCGCGCCGCGCGCGCCTTTTCGGCGATGTCCCAATAGGCGACCGGCTCGGGAAGCGTACGGTCGTCGGGGCCGATTTCCAGATAATGCGCGGACGGCAGTTTCAGGATGTCGTCGTAGATAGAATAGGGGCCTGGCACATAATTGTGCCGCAGAAACAGCGCCAGCGCATTGCGGTTAACACCGCCCCGCCACGCGGCATGCTGGCGCAGCGCCTTTAGCTCAGACCCGAAAAGAAGTGTCGAACCCTGCATCCCGTAATAAAGTGGCTTTTCGCCCATTCTGTCACGGGCGAGGTAGAGCTTGCGTTCTGCGCGGTCCCACAGTGCAAAGGCGAACATCCCGTTTGCGCGTTGCAGCGTGCCGAGCATACCCCACACCGAAAAGCCCGCGAGTAATGTTTCGGTGTCCGAATGGCCGCGCCACGCGACAGCACCCGCGGTCTCGAGCTCGCGGCGCATGTTGAGATGATTGTAGATCTCGCCATTGTAGCTCAGCACATAGCGGCCGTCGGTGCTGAGCATCGGCTGGTGTCCCGCGGGCGACAGGTCAATGATCGCAAGGCGGCGATGCGCCAGCGCGATCCCCGCATCGCTATCGACCCAATAGCCGTCGCTGTCGGGTCCGCGGTGGACGATGGTGTCCGCCATTCGCCGCAGCTGCGCTTCACCGTCGGCAAAGCCCGTCCGATCGAGGAACCCCGTAAAGCCACACATCAATCGTCTCTTTTCAGCATCGATTCGTAGAGTTCGGCATAAGCTTCCACAGTGGCGCCGAGCTCGTATTTGGCGACAATCCTCGCGCGCGCCGCTTCGCCCATTTCGCCACGGCGCGCAAGGTCCATCGCGGCAATTTCGCATATCGCCGCAGCCATTTGGCACGGGTCGCCCGGTCGGACGATCCGGCCGGTCTGGCCCATTAATCGCGTGCAGTCGCCCACGTCGGTGGCGATGCACGGTAGGCCGGTAGCCATCGCCTCGCCAATCACGTTCGGGAACGCCTCGCTCGTTGATGACAGGCAGAAGAGGTCGAACCCGGGCAGGATCGCCTCGATATCGCTGCGTCGGCCCAGCAGATGGAGACGCGCGCGCGGAAGATTTTCCCGCCAAGGCGCGAGCGCTTCGCTGTCCGGTCCCAGCCCTTCGCCCACCATAGCGACATGCATGTCCAGCTGTTTTGCCATTGCAGCTGACGCCGCGGCCAGAAAAGTCGGAACATCCTTTTGGGGGTGGAGACGACCGACGAAGCCTAGTACCGGCGTCCCGGGCCCGACCCCCAGCGCCGCCCGGAATGCCAACCGCGCCGCCGCATCCGGACGCCAGCGCGTCGTATCGAACCCGTTCGGAATCACCCGTCCGGGCGGGGCCACAAAGCCGAAGCCCTCATGGTGTGCCCGCGACTGATAGCTATTGTAGATGATTGCACGCGGTCGCGAAGACAGCCGTCTGAGCAAACGGATTACAGCCCGCGTTCCATTCTTCTCGGTACCGATATCATAAAGAGACTGTCGGATATTCCACGACGTCGCCGCCGAACGCTCGAAAATTCCTACCGCTAGCTCCGCAAAGAGATTGCCGTGGTACATCCATCCTTGCACAATGTTAGGCCGAAAATCGCGCATCAGGCGACGCAAGCGCGCAATGCTTGAAATCGCGAACCC
Organism: Sphingopyxis sp. Q841; assembly: GCF_052384365.1. Classification (NCBI taxonomy): domain Bacteria; kingdom Pseudomonadati; phylum Pseudomonadota; class Alphaproteobacteria; order Sphingomonadales; family Sphingopyxidaceae; genus Sphingopyxis; species Sphingopyxis sp. Q841. The sequence continues at coordinate 443,332 of NZ_JBQSUM010000002.1, forward strand.
TGCGCCCGCAAGCTCTAGCGTATCAACCGCAATTCCCTGCTTGCGCAGTACTGGCCCATAATGGCCAGCGCCTCCAAGCGACAGGACGCGATGGTCGAACCTTCGACCAAGATCGCTTTCGAGCAGGTTGACCAGCGAACGCTCGGCGCCCCCCTGGCCGAGCCCAGTGATTATGTGGAGAATGCGTGCGCTCACGAGGGAAGGCGTCTTGCCGTGTAGCCTAACCACATCAGGACTGAGGACCGCGAACCCGAATGCGCGCGCGCGGTGCGTCATCGGTCACGATAGCAACTAGCCTGTACGCAATAAATATACCCAAGAAAGTATAAATTATCCGATTAAAAGATGAAATATTGTAAACTAGGTCGCTCCGGATAACATAGAAGCACATGAGAGATCCACAAAGGAAAAGCGGTATCCGCTTATATCCGCTCCAGCGATAGATAGCCTTTGAGAACCACATCAGTATCGCGTTGTGGAGAATTATCCACAAGAATATCCCAAACATACCGAACAGACCATAGAAGTTAGCATAGATGTTGGAGGCAAGGCCATATTCAAGACCCGGGAAGAGGATTTCCTGGAAATTGAAGCCAACGAGTCGCGGATCCAGATCGAAAAAAATCGACAAGAAGGGAACCAGCGACAGAAGAACGCTAATGAGCGACTCAAACGGCACACGATAGTCGTACATCAGCACGGTGTTAAGGATCGCCTGCGTTGCAAATGGCTCCGAATTCTTGATCGAGCCCACATAGACCTCAGGATCCGACAATCGCGTCAGGGCGCGGGCATATTCGCCATATTTGATGTCGATATAAACTTGCTTATAGATGAAAACGAAGAAGATGAGAATAATCGCCGGCACGACGGTCTTGAGAGAAAAAATTCGTTTCGTTCCAATGATGGATACATAATAAAGAATCATGGCGACGCCCGTGACGGCTAGGTAGGAACGAAAACCTACGAAAACGGCGAATGCCACCGTTCCCAAGCCGCATATCAGCGGGATAGTCCGGCGAGACGCGACGCCGACAAAGGCGCATATCTGCGACAGGGCGCTGAATAGGATCCAGAATCGGCCCTGTGATGCTAGGACATTGTTCTTGTCCGGGTCGAGCAGAGCACTTCCTGATTCCGCGAATGCGAGCGCCAGCGAAACAATCGTGGCGAACGACAGCACTAGATCGAAGGTTGCCGAGGTCTCGATCGGCTTCGCCACAATATGCGAATTGGGCCGGTAGATGATCGAAAATACGATATTTCCGACCAGCGCAGCGCAAAAGACCCAGTATGTTTCGGGGATCAGCGGTACCAGAGGGGGCGTATCGGGCAGATAGGGATCAAGTACGAAACCGATGAAGCCGGGTAGAAAATATAGCGTGAGACCAAAGAAGGACGCCGAAAGAAAATCTACCGCACGCCGCGAAAAAATATGAAATATAGCGCCAAAAATGACGACAGCTATAAACACTTGTTGCGCTAGCGGCATTGACATCAATTCGCATTTCTCAGAAATATAGGAGCGTGGTCAAGACAAGGTGGCGCCGATGTTCCGAATCGCAGCATCACGCCAAGCGACTCGCTACGAAGGACCGGATGGCGGGAATATCACCGCTGTGACGAAGATTGAAACTGTGGCACTTCTTTTCCGATGAAAATCCTCTTCCTTCTGTCATCCATGGAGGCCGGCGGTGCCGAGAGAGTTGCAGCCCTACTTGCCAGCGCTTGGGCCGACCGCGGCGACGATGTGATCCTCATGCCGACATTTTCGGGCGGCGGCAATTGCGCCTATCCGCTTTCTCCCTCGGTAAAACTACGTTTTTTATCCGACGTTGTCGGTTCAAATCCTAGCAAACTTGCGCGCCTTAGAGCGCTCCGAAGCTTCATAAAGAGCGCGCGCCCTGAAGTCATTCTCTCATTTCTGCCGCACGTGAATAGCGCCGCGCTCGCCGCTTCAGCAGGGCTCAGGATTCCCGTTATCGCCTGTGAGCGAACCTATCCTCCCAAACTTCTGCCGCCCCTCCCGCTGCTGTATCGGATCGCACGCCGACTAACCTATCCTTTTGCGACCGCGCTTGTTGGGCAAACCGAAGCAACCGCTGCATGGCTGCGCGCACGCGGTGGGCGAGCCCTAATTTGCGTCATTCCAAATCCTGTTGCCGATCCGCTTCCTTCGAGCCCCCCGGAAGTTCGGCCGAACGAGGTGCTGGCCCCAGACCGAAAGGTCGTCCTTTGGGCCGGCCGGTTCGAGGAATCGAAGCGCGCCGACGTTCTGATCGATGCCTTTGCGCGCATCGCCTGCGCTTTACCCGACTGGGACGTTGTCCTGCTCGGAGACGGTCCGGCGCGCTCTTCAGCTATTGCGCTCGCAAGGCGTCATGCACTGGAAGGCCGAATCCATCTTCCCGGCTTCGCGGGAAACCTGATCGACTGGTACGCGCGCGCGGGCGCGTTCGTCATGACATCCTCCTACGAAGGCTTTCCGAATGCCCTGCTGGAGGCGATGGCGCATGGGTTGCCCTCGATAGCCTTCGATGTGCTAACTGGCCCAGCAGACCTAAGCGCCGGCGGCCGGCGACTCATCCTCCTGCCCGACCGCAATCATATCAGCGCGCTCGCATCCACACTTTCGACTCTGCTAGCTAACGAAGAGCAGCGCGCCGAACTTGGCCGCGCAGCGCTCGAAACCGCCACCGACTATTCAAGGAATCATGTTCTCGCGATGTGGGACGACCTGTTTGCGAAGGTCGTCCGTTCAGGATTGGCGACGGAAACGGAACTCTGAGCAACCAGTGCCGAACAGCCCGAGCTTTGGATGGAGTTCGAGCACAAGTTCAGGTTCGAAACCACGCGCGCGCATGAATTTGATGATTTCTTGCTCGGAGGCCGATTCATAGGGATAGCCGCCGAGCCAGTCGTCGATGTCATTATAGAAGTTCATCCCGCGCTGGCTCTTGTACTCGGCGATGAACTTCGACGGACGTATTCCAGTCAACAGCAGGCGTAGCTTGTATCCCGCGACATAAGGCACGCGGATGAGCGAGCGGAAAATCGATGGACCATTTGTGAAAATCTTCTTCTCGACCTTCCACGCCCAGCATAGCGGCGTCTTGCGATAGATGGCGAGGACGAACTGGCCGCCCGCGGCGACGTGAGTAGCCGCCTTGTCGATCGCATCCCACATCGCGCCGGTGTGATGCAGCACACCCCAAGAATAGACGATGTCGAACGTTCCAAGATCGCGCGCTTGGGGATCGAGGATCGACACGAGCCGCCCCTCAACGTTCTTTCCGGCCCAGTTCGCCGCCAAGACCTTGCGCGTCGTTTCGATCGAGTTGGCGTCGATATCGACCGCCATCACCGACTTGGCGCCGAGACGCAGCGCCGCAAGGCTGTGGAGCCCCGATCCGCTGCCGATGTCGAGGAAGGTCCGCCCTTCGATATCTTCCCTCGGGATCAGCTTGAGGACACCCGCTTCGGCGTGCCGGATCGCCTCGTCGTCGATCTTCTCCGAATAATCCTTCCAGTTTGCACCGAATTCAAAGTGGGTCGAAACATCGGTCAGGCTTGCAGACATTCTAAAAAAAGCTCCATGGCCCGCGCATTTGCAGGCAGACGATTCAAATCAGCTCAAAGCGGGCGCCTGCGGGCCCGAAAAACGACAACGCGGCTCAGCGCGAGACGCGCGGGCCCGAAATTCATTGCGACGAGGATCGCGCAATAGACGGCTATCCCTGCGAAAATCTGAACTCCGAGCCGTACCAATGCCACAGTCCAGCCGGTGGCGCCATATGACCATCGATCAATGCCCTGGAGGATTGCGGCCATAGCGGCTACCGCCACCACTATCTTTCCGAGATCGGCAATCGGCAGCGAGACCGTCCCTGGCAACCGGGTCGAAACGAGCGCCGCGATGGTACAGCCGGCCGCCGCCGCGATCAGGCTGGCCCACGCCGCGCCTGCACCGCCATAGGCGGGAATCAGCGCGAAACACCCGGCAACGAGCAGGCCGATCATCACCCCGGCGTTGACGATCGGCAGCACCGTGCGCTTGGCGATCTGGTATCTGAGATCGACAACGAACGACTTCAGGTTCATGAAAAATGCGGTCGCCGCGAACAGGCCGAGCGATATCGCAGCGTCGGCGCGGATCGCCTTGCCGGTGATCATCCACGCCAAATCATCGGCGACGAAATGCAGGCCGACCGCGCTCGGCAACAGTAAACCGACGAACAGCAGGATATATTGCGAATAGAGTTTCCGCTCTTCCCGGCCCTCTTGCGCCGAATGCAGTTCGAGCAGCCGGGGGTAGAAGGCTTGGCTGAGTGAGGAGGCCATCATTCCGATCGAAAAGATCGCAAGATCGGCGCCCGCAGCGTAACCTGCCACAGCGTCGACGCCCTGTTTGGCCCCAAGAATATAGCGATCGAGGCTGGTTCCGAGCTGAACCAGCAGGATCGAAAAGGACAAAGGCAGACCATAGCGCGCGAGATGCCCGAGGATCGTGCGGTCGACATGGCGCGGGCGTACGCCGTCGGCCCACGTCAGAAAGCGCGGAATCAGCAGTGGTAACCAATAGGCGAGTCCGAGCGCGAACATGAAATGATCGAAGCGCCGTGACACGAAAAAGGCCGCCAGCGGCAGCGCGAGCGTCAGCAGCAGCTTGGCGATCTGGAGCTGGACGAACAGCGCGGGACGGCGCTGTAACGTCAGCTGCACATTGCTGTATTCGTACACCGAATAACCGCTCAGCAGCATCAGCATGCCGATCGTCATCTCCGCTGTAATCGACCGTCCTGAGAGCAGGATGACAGCAAGTGCGGCCGACGCGGACAGCACTCCCGACAGCAACAGCGCAAACAATCCGCTGCTCTGCAACCGTACGCGGTCGGGAACTTCGGCGTACATGCGGTACACCGACTGGATCACCCAGGTGCAGAACAGGGCGTTGAACAGCGCCGAGGTCGTGATCGTCAGAGTGTAGACGCCATAGTCCGCAGGCCCGAGAAGCCGCGAGAAAATGGCAATCGAAGCGATAGTGAGAAGGGCGGCGAGTGCCCGACCGACCATGTAGATACCGCTAGCCCGGATCACGAAATGCCCTCCCTTCCCGCCGCTAGGAAGAATGCGCCAAGCCGCTTCTTAAAGCCGCAGGTCCGCATCTTCGAGGGGAAGCACGCCCTTCACGTCGACGAGGATCGCATCATCCTTACCGAATGCGCGGAGCGCCGCGGCGCCGCCTTCGATGAATTCGCGATGCGCCACAGCGAGGACGACCGCGTCGTAGCCGGCACCCGGCTTTGTGATCACGTCGAGGCTATACTCGTGCCGCGCTTCCTCGGCGTCGACCCACGGGTCGTAAACGTCAACCTCGGCCCCATACTCGGCAAGTTCGCTAATCACGTCGACAACCCGCGTGTTGCGGATGTCGGGGCAATTCTCCTTGAATGCAAGGCCGAGCAGCAGGATGCGTGCACCCTGCACCGGCAGCCCGCGCTTGATCATCAGCCGCACCGTCTGGCTAGCGATATAGCCCCCCATTCCGTCGTTGACGCGCCGCCCGGCCAGAATGACCTCGGGGTGATAACCGACCGCCTGCGCCTTATGCGTCAGGTAGTAGGGATCGACACCGATGCAGTGTCCGCCGACAAGCCCCGGTGTGAATTTCAGGAAATTCCACTTCGTCCCCGCTGCGGAAAGGACGCTGTGCGTGTCAATGCCAAGCTTGCCAAAGATGATCGACAGCTCGTTCATCAGTGCGATGTTGAGGTCGCGCTGGGTGTTCTCGATGACCTTTGCCGCTTCGGCGACGCGAATACTCTCTGCCTTGAAGGTTCCGGCCGTGATGATCTCCGCGTAGAGGCGGTCGACCCACTCGGCGACCTCCGCCGTCGAACCGCTCGTGACCTTACGGATGGTCGCCAGGCGATGCTCCTTGTCGCCGGGATTGATCCGCTCGGGGCTGTAGCCGCAAAAGAAATCCTCGTTAAACTTTAGCCCGCTCACGCGTTCGAGGATCGGCACGCAATCCTCTTCGGTGCAGCCCGGATAGACCGTGCTTTCATAGATTACGATGTCGCCGCGCTTCAGCGCCCTGCCGACTGTCTCCGATGCTTTGACGAGCGGGGTCAGGTCAGGGCGCTTGTGCGCGTCAATCGGGGTGGGAACGGTGACGATGAAAACGCGCGCCGCCGACAGATCGTTGGCGTCGCAGGAAAAGCCGAGGCGCGCCGCTGCGGCGAGTTCCTCGGCTGTCGTCTCCAGAGTATCGTCACGACCTTCGCGAAGCGCCGCGATGCGCTCCTGGTTGATGTCGAAACCGGTAACGTCGCGCAAACGGCCGAATTCGACTGCAAGCGGCAGGCCGACATAGCCGAGGCCGATAACGGCGATCGGCGCCGAGGCAAAATCAGGCAGGGAAGATATGGCGGTCATTTTTGGAAATAATCCCTGTACCAAGCGACGAACTGCGCGACGCCGTCGCGGAAATCTGTCTGCGGACGATAGCCGGTCAGCTTTTCAAGCAGACTGGCGTCGGCCCAGGTTGCGGGCACATCACCCATCTGCATCGGCATCAGATTACGTTCAGCCTTGCGGCCCAGCGATTCTTCGATCGCGGCGACGAAGTCGAGCAGGCGGACCTTGTCGTTGTTACCGATATTGACGATGCGGAACGGCGCGACCGGCGACAGGCTGTCGCCTTCCTCGACATCACCGGCCGACGCCGGGCGCTGCGGCACGGCATCGATCAGCAGCCGGATACCGCGAACCAGATCCTCGACGTAGGTAAAGTCGCGATACATGTCGCCGCCGTTGTAGAGGTCGATCGGACGGCCATCGAGGATTGCATCGACGAACTTGTAGAGCGCCATGTCCGGGCGGCCCCACGGCCCATAGACCGTGAAGAAACGGAACATCGTCGTCGGCACGTTCCAAAGGTGCGCATGTGCATGCCCCATCGATTCTGTCGCTTTCTTGGTCGCGGCGTAGATGGTGAGCGGGGTATCAGCCTTTTCGATTTCCTGAAACGGCATGTCCTCGTTTGCGCCGTAGACCGACGAGGTCGACGCCATGAGCAGGTGACCGACATTGTTCCGGCGCGCCGCCTCCATGACGTTGAAGGTCCCGATGACGTTCGCCTGCAGATAAGCATGCGGATTTTCGAGCGAATAGCGCACGCCGGCCTGCGCCGCGAGATGGACGATCGCGTCGGGCTGGAAGGCATCGATGACTTCGTCGATCCGCTCGCGATCCTCAAGCATCGCCTCGGTCGCCTGGAACGCCTGGCTCTGAAGCAGGATCTGGTGACGGCGACGCTTCAGATTGACGTCATAATAGTCGGTCATGCCGTCGAAACCGGCGACCTCAAACCCTTCGGCGAGAAGTAGTTTCGCCAGATGGAATCCAATAAAGCCGGCCGTGCCGGTCACGAAAATTTTGCGGCCCACGCGTTTCTCCACAGCAAAAAAATCAGAACTAGGATCGTAGAGAGTCCGCTGCAGTCGGTGCGGCGCCCACACGACGTAGACTCAACTGGTGGACCTCCACGTCGACACCCTCCGTGCTCGTAGACGTGTCGAATTCAAGCGTCGCCCAATACCAGCCACAGCTGGTAACGCGAACGTCTAACGTCGCGTTCCCCGTTGCTCGTCCAAGCGAAGCTGGAGCAATCGACGCAGCAGTCTTCGACCGTTCGGCGCAAGCAAGTCGGAATTTCAGAGATGCATCAGTATTTGCTGGCAGCCCCGACACCTTCCATCGCAGGCGATAGCGACCGGGAGCACCAATTTGAACGAGCTGGCGCGCAGCGATACCCGAAGAGCCCGGAAGGCTTGACAGCACGAGCCGTCCCGCCTCCGGTTCGATATCGGCACCGATGTCGCCCGATTGTAGCAACTCCCAATCTAGAGGGACGAAGCGCGGCTCATGCCTGAAATCCGAATTTGCAAGGATTTCGCTGGTCGATCCCCGCTTGAGACCCAGCGCCTGCGAGAGCTTCAACGCGGCGCCGGGATCAAGATTGGCCAGCTCGCGTATCAGGAGAAAATCGCTCTCTTCCGGTGTGTTAAGGTTCCAAGGCGAGCCCGCAATCTTCTGACGAACCCTCGCGCCGTTGAGAACGAGCGCGCTGTTGCCCGCAACGGTCGTCCAATATTCCCGTCCCCATTCGGGTCTACGACCAAGCAGCGGCGGCAGCGCGCTAAGCGCGCCGGGGTTCACCGTCGCCGCCGCCATGCGTCCAACGTAAAGATCTCGAACCTTGTAGCTGACCGCCATCGCCCGTCCCAGCAGCAGAATGGCTCGTTTCGGCTCGTTGCGCTTCATGGCATCGTCGATCAGCATCGCGTTGACCAGATTGTCGCGCCGCGTCAGTCTGCCGGCGGAGCCGAGCAACAGTTCGGCCTGCCCTGTTTTGCCCTGCCTCACCTCCGATTGGACAAGAATCGGCAAGGATCCTTTTGCGAGAGGCTCAGAAGCGAAAGCCTGACTGGCCAGCTCGACTTCACGCCTCGAGGGCTTTGAGTTAGGATTCTTCGCGATACGCACAGCCTGCAGCAGGCTTGCAAGCGACGCACGGGCAGCGCCGTCGAAAGGCATGCCCAGCGCCAAGGAGCGCGCCGGCGCCCGCCTCTGATTGACGATAGCAAAGCTCTGTAGGGCGGCGGCCACGCCTGTGACGAGGCCGATGCCAAGGAGCAGATAGGATTTGCCTGACAGTCGCATCTTCTTTGACCAAACCGCTCAGCTTTCGCCGCCGCTTTTCTGTTCAGCACCGTAACCATAGCCGTAGCCGTAACCGTAGCCGTAGCCATATCCGTAGATCTCGTTGCGGCGACCCACCTTGGTGACGAGCGCGCCATAGATCTGCGCGCCAGTTTGACGCAGGCGAGCAAGCGCCGACTTGATCGCCCGCGAGCTGTTGCTCGACGCGTCCACAGTGAACATAACGCCTTCAACAGCTCTCGCGAGGAGCGGCGCGTCGGCAAGGCCGAGCACGGGCGGCGCGTCGAGGATTACATGGTCATAGTCGCGCAGCAGGACCTCAATCAGCTGACCAAGACGCGATGAGCTGAAAAGTTCGGCGGCATTCGGCGGCATCGGGCCAGCGAGCATATAGTCGAATCCGAACTTTGGCGCCTTCTCGACCAACTTTTCAATATCGTCGAAACCAGTCAGATAGTTGCTGAGGCCAATCTTGTTGTCAATCTTTAGTAACTCGTTCAGCGAAGGACTGCGAATGTCGGCGTCGATGAGAATTATCTTCTTTTCCGTCTGGCTGAATACGCTCGCCAAGCTAATCGCGGAGCTGCTCTTGCCTTCCGCCGGTCGCGTAGAGGTGAGCATAAAGCTGCGCGGGGCACCATGGTTCGTCAGGAAGGTTAGGTTGGTCTGCGCCGCGAGATAAGCTTCGTAGATCATTGATTTCTTGTCGAGGAGTAATTTCTCGAAAGCGTCCGCGTCCACCTTTGGAATCGATCCGAGCAGCGGCAGGCCGAATCGGTCGACAACCTCGCTCGGATCGCGGATCGACTGGTCGAGTTGCTCGAGTAGGAAAACGAGTGCGGCAGCTAAACCAATCCCTGCCAGCAGCGAAAGCGCAAGGTTCAGGAATAGATTGGGGCTCGACGGTTTGCGAGCGGGAATGCCTGTATCGACAACTGCGATATTGTTAGTACCGACGCCCGCCGCGCCGATTTCTTTGTAGCGCTGAAGCAAGCCGTCATAGAGCTGGCGGTTCGTGTCGACCTCGCGCTGGAGGATAGCATATTCAATCGATTTCCGCTGCTGATCGCGGTACTTTCCGGTAATCTTGTCGAGTTCGTCGATAAGATCATTTTCCCGCTTCACCGCTGCAGAATAGGTTTCACGATTGATGTTTTTTGCTCGGCTCGTTTCCATTTCGACATTGCGGGTCAAGGTCGCGAGCTGCTCCCGCTTCGATACGAGCTCTGGATAATCGTCGCCAAAAATGGCACTAAGTCGCGCGATGTCGGCAGACAGCTCGGCGCGCTTCTGCCGGAGCCCACTGACCGCATTGTTGCTCCAGCTATCCGCTGACGATGTCGAGTTGTTGAGTTGGCTTTCCGCTTGAATGCGCTCGTCACGCGCCTTGGCCAGCGCTTCGCTAATCTTTTCGACATCGGCCGATGCAAGCGTTCGCTCTGAAACCGTACGGCCGCTAACCGGATCTACACGCCCCTCAATCGTAATGATGCCGCTATTCGTAGCATAAGTGATTAATTCGCGCTCAGAATCCTCAAGATTGCGGCGGAGCGAGGAGATGCGTTGCTCGAGGAATTTGCGCGCGTCACTCGTCGCGGCGAAACGCCGGTCGAGGTTCGAAGCAACAAACTGTTGCACCCATAGGTTGGTAAGCTTCGCGGAGAGCCCTGGAGAGGGCGTCGAGATGCTGATGTCCACAAGGCTCGACTGGCGCACGGGTGAAATGCTCACGGCTTCAAGCAGAATCTTCTCGGCGCGCTCGGCCATTTGTGTGCGTTGCGCGCTGTTAGGTGCGCGGCCCTCATCTCCTTCGGTCAAATCATAAACCGCGAGGAATTCCTTGTCATTCAACAAATTTCCGGCTCGAACAGTTCGAGCAGCGAGCGAGCGCGATTCCAGCAAGCTGTACTGCGTGTTGAAAAAAGCGATTTCGTTGGCAATTGTCTTTTCGCGCGCGCCCTCGACATCGGTTTCCACAGGCGCCTGCGGCGAAATCTCGATCCGCGATGTGCTCGTGTAGAGCGGGGTCATGAGGAAAGTCGCAATCAGGCCGAGCGAAAGGCAGGACAGAATCACGGCCGCGACCCAGACCTTGTAATTGAGGACCGCTACAAAGGCCCGCTCAAGCGTATGCATGTCAAAAAAGCCGCTTCGATACGCCGGTGCGTCCGCATCGACATCCAGGGTCACCGCATTCGCGACCGGTCGACGGTCTTTCACGCTATCCATATTCAGCTTCATCCGTTCAGAAATTGCGGGTGCTCCGAGATCGCCTCAGAGATTGCTAATCACGACGAGCGGCGTACTGAGCAAAGTCGCCGCCTTGATGACGTCCTCGAACAGGCGGCGCTGCGGAGAATCGCCCACTACCACCACATCGTTCGGAAAAATCTCGGGATCGGAATAGTTACCACGGCGGATCGCCTTCAGATTATAGATTCCTACATATTGCTTGCCTTGGACCTTGCGGAAGACAAGCACATCATCGAGCTTTGCAAACTCAGTTATCCCGCCCGCAAGCGAGATCGCGCGCATGAGGGTCTGCTTGCCAACGAGGGGGTATTGGCCGGGCTTGGTCACTTCGCCGTCGATGGTCACCGCCTGCGACATTAACAAGGCCGGGTTGCTCGACGCTTTTAGATTAACAGTGACCTGTGGATTGCGGACGTAGCGTCCAGCGAGCCGGCTTTCAATTTCGGTGGCGAGCTCGGCCGTCGTCTTGCCTGCGCCGTCAATTATCCCCGCGAAAGGATAGGAAAAGCGGCCGTTGCCGTCAGTCAGCACTTCGCGCGTGAGATCGGGAACCCCATACACTTCGACTGTGAGCTCGCTAAAAGGACCGACGAATGTCTGGCGCGACGCCTGCTGGACATCGACACCGGTCGGCTCTGGCAGAGCTTCAAGCACGGTGACGCCGCTGGTCGGGACATTCGCCACGGGAGCCCTCCCGCCGCAGGCTGCAAGGCCAAGGCAGACAAAAACAACAAGGGAACGCAGGCCGGTCATATTAGAAAGTTCCAAGCAAGAATATTGGGGGGGGACTGAGCGGCCATAGGAAGAAAATCGAGGTTACGAAAGCTTCTTTAGCCCTGCCGGGCCTGACCTCCGCTCATGGGATGAAGGCGAGCGAGAATGACAAGCAAAAACGCCCCGACCATTGCAAGCGATTGAGTTCGCAAGGGATAATCCACGATGGAATTCAGTGCGATCAGTGAGAAGGCGCCGGCAAGAACGAGCGGCTCGATAAATTCAACCCCGAGCGGTCGCGAGCGTTGCCGCAACGCACCGACCAGACCTGCGACGATCCACAGCGCTCCGGCGAGAAAGATCAGTACAGCGGGCAATCCGCCCTCGATCGGCAACTGCAGCCAATCGTTGTGAGCCTGATTGAAATAATCTTGCCGCAGAAGCGCGTCGGGTTCAACTATCTGGTACACGCTCGCGAACGACCCGAAACCGGAACCGAGCAGCCACTGCCCCTTCGCGAGCGAAGCAACAGTCCCGAGCGCGGCGATTCGGATTTCTTCCGCACCGTCCCCATCCACGAGGCGCCCGACCGTATTGTCACGCCCAGAGAAGTAAAAGACCGCAACCAGCCCCGCGATAAGGAGGAAAGGAAACAGGCTCAGAAGAATGCGTCGCGAGGGCCTCGCTGTTTGCGCAGCAGCCGACGTGCGGCGATGCGCGCGATCCCGCGCCTGATTTAGCGGTTTGGGCTCGAAACGATAGCTCCACCTAACGAGCAGATACGAGAAAAGGAGGCTTGCAGACCCGAAAACCAAGCCGAAGCGCGACCCGATGATCAGAATCAGCAACAGGAAAAAGACCACGCTGCCGGCCAGCATAGGCAGGATCAGTGGCCGCTTCGTGCGGCTCGCAATCTCGTTTGCGGCGAGCCAGCCGGCCGAGAGGATCGACAGCGACAGCAGCAGCGCATTGTGGTTGCGGTTGGCGAACAGGCCAACGAGCGAGCCCTCGTTGGTAATACGAAAGAGATAAAACAGGCTTCGGGGCCCTGCGACGAACTGAAACAGGCAGAAAAGCGCCGACGCCACGCCGAAGGACCAAATCGCCCACCACAAGCGTATCCGCTCGTCGTTGGGAACCGCAGCAGCCACGAGCAGACCCGCCGCAGGAACGATGAGCGCAAGCAAGCTATTCACCGTCTGGGTCGGGGTCAGACTGATCGGTCGCCACCGTTCTGCCGTGCCGAGCAGCTCATCGATCGCAAAGATGCGATCGCGGAGCGGAAGCACGCTCCAGATGTTGGGAGACAGCGGAATCAACTGGACGAGCATCCACATCGCCAGCAGGCCGAGTAGGATCAGCGGGACACGAATACCCCTCCATGCATAGGTCGGCACGAACGCAAGCATAGCGAAAAGTGTCAACGTGGCGAGCCCGCGCAGCAGAGGCAGCGAGGCAATATCGCTGCGCGACCCCCCCCCGGTCAGCGCGACGGCAAAGACGAATAGGGCGAGAATGACAGCACTCGCTGCTGGAGACAATTGGTTCCGCAGCAAATTGCCCGATACCGGCTTCATCGACTTGGTCGGCCTCATTAAAATCCTGTCCCAATGTTCTTAGCGCAACCGGAAGAGCGATCCAGCCGGTTCAGAGTCTATCGCTTCATAATAAAGCAGGCAAAAGACTATTCGCGTTCAATATCCGCGGTGTCGAGAAACCAGCGTTCGCTTCCCTCCAGTCCAACGGCTGTCAAGCGGCCCGTTAGATATGCGCCGGTGTCGATGCCGATGCGTCCACGCGCCTCATCGACGCCATCCGAAATCGTATGGCCGTAAACTACGGTTGCGCCATGATCATGCTCGCCATCGATAAACTCGTCACGAATCCAACGCAAATCCGACAATTGCTGCCGATCGAGCGGGATGCCAGGCCGGACGCCGGCATGGACGAACACATAATCTCCGATCTGAACCATATCTTCGCCGCGCCCCAGAAAATCGATGTGCGATTGGGGAACCAGATGCGGCAGGCGCTCGGCAACCTCTTCAAAGTCCGCTGCGGCATAGGCGGCATCGTCGCACCAATAGCTTCTTATGGTCGCATCGCCGCCGATCCGGATAAAATAGCGCACGCGCCGCAAGTCGCCCGAAAGCGCGGACAGAAAACATTCCTCATGATTTCCGATGAGAAGAGTCACCTTGTCGAACGGAGCCCCGAGGCGGATCGCGCGCTCGATGACAGATGCAGAATCGGGTCCGCGATCGACGAGGTCGCCGAGCAGGATTAGCGTCGTTTTCGCCTGGCCTCGGCCGGCGTTGTCGGCCTCGATCTTCGCCAACAATTGCTCGAACAGATCGTCACGACCATGAATGTCCCCGATCGCATAAACTCGCTCGCCAGCGGGCACACGCGGCTCCGCCGCGCGCGAACCGCGCTCTTCGCCTCGCCGGCGCTTCAGAAAACCAAGTAAGGACATATGGGGCTTTACGAGTAGAACTCTGAAATTACAGACAAATGCATCACCTGCCGCCCCCCTCGATGGCATGTGTTACGGCCCACGGGAGGCGTATCCGATCGTTTCGAACCAGAATTCCGCGAACGGCCGGGCGAATAGTGGCAAGTTAAGCCAGCGGCAAGAGCTTTGCGCTAAGGCGGGCGAAGGAATCGCCGAGAAAGCCTTTGCCTTATGAGTCCGGAATTGCGTTCATCACAGCATTCAGCGGCGCGAAAAATCGTTGTCGTGGTCGGCACACGACCCGAAGCTATCAAGATGTTTCCCGTGATTCACGCGCTTCAGCGCACCAACGGCATCGACGTTCGTGTCTGCGTGACCGCCCAGCACCGCGAGATGCTCGACCAGGTTCTTGCAATAGCCCGAATCATTCCCGACGTCGATCTCGACATCATGACCCCGAGCCAGTCGCTCGATGCCCTTCTCGCGAGACTGGTCACCGGACTCGGCGAGACTTTCGACACAGAAAGGCCGGACCGCATTCTCGTTCATGGCGATACATTGACAACAATGGCAGCAACGCTCGCCGCCTATTTCCGCAAGATACCTGTCGGCCATGTCGAGGCGGGGCTGCGCAGCGGAGATATCTATCATCCCTGGCCCGAGGAGGTAAATCGCAAGGTCACAGGCTCGGTCGCCGACCTGCATTTCGCCCCGACCGAGACCGCCGCCGCTGCGCTGCGTTCGGAGAATGTGCCGGACGAGCGGATTCACATCACCGGCAACACCGTCATCGATGCCCTGCTCGCAACGAACGCGCGCATCAACGAAGACCCGTCGCTCGCAGCTGGCCTCGATCCGCTGGTAAAACGATATGCGAGGAAGCGGATCATCGCCGTCACCTCGCATCGGCGCGAGAATTTCGGCGAGGGGATGCGCGCGATCGCCGAGGCGATCGCAGCCATCGCCGCGCGCCCCGACGTCGCGGTGATCTTTCCCGTCCACCCGAACCCGCAGGTCCGCAGCGCGATGGAGCCGCTGCTCGCCGCGCTTTCCAACGTCGCGCTGATCGACCCGCTCGATTATCCGCATTTCGTGCGCCTGCTCGCCGAAGCCGATCTCGTGCTGACCGACAGCGGCGGCGTGCAAGAGGAAGCGCCTTCTCTCGGCAAACCAGTGCTCGTCATGCGCGAGACGACCGAGCGACCCGAAGGCATTACGGCAGGCACGGCAAAGCTCGTCGGCACCGACAAGGACCGTATCGTTACCGAAATTTTCAGCCTTTTGGACGATAGCGAAGCCTATTCGGCGATGGCCCGAGCGCACAATCCGTTCGGCGACGGCCTCGCTGCCCAGCGAATTGCGGAGATTGTCGCGCGTGCCCATTGATACCGACCAGCAAGTTACCGTCCTCGGCCTCGGCTATATCGGGCTGCCGACCGCGGCGCTGATCGCGCGATCGGGCTGCCAGGTCACCGGCGTCGATGTCAGCGAAAAGGTCGTTGAAACGGTCAACAGCGGCAAGGTGCATATCGAGGAAGTCGATCTCGATGGTCTCGTCCAGGGCGTCGTTGCACGCGGTGCACTCATCGCTTCGACCGAAGTCGCTCCCGGCGACAGCTTCGTGATCGCCGTGCCGACGCCGCACGACGCCGATCATCGCCCCGACATCAGCTATGTGCTGGCAGCAGCTCGCGCGATCGCGCCCAAACTGCAAGCCGGCAATCTTGTCATCCTCGAATCGACATCGCCCGTCGGCACGACCGAAAAGGTTGCCGCGCTGATCGCCGAATTGCGCCCCGACCTGAAGGTGCCCGGCGCGTGCGCCGGTGCCGCCGACATCTTCATCGCTTATTGTCCGGAACGCGTCCTGCCCGGCCGGATTCTGGTCGAGCTGGTCGACAACGACCGCTGCATCGGCGGTATCACGCCGCGATGCGCGCGCCGTGCGATGACCTTCTACCGCCAGTTCGTGCGGGGTGCCTGCATCACGACCTCGGCGCGCGCCGCCGAAATGGTCAAGCTCGTGGAAAACAGCTACCGCGACGTCAACATCGCCTTCGCCAACGAACTGTCGATGATGGCCGAGGAAATGGGTGTCGATGTCTGGGAGGTGATCCGCCTCGCCAACCGCCACCCGCGCGTCAACATCCTCCAGCCTGGCCCCGGCGTCGGCGGCCATTGTATCGCGGTCGATCCCTGGTTCCTCGTCCACGGCGCGCCCAATCACAGCCGCCTGATCCGCACCGCGCGCGAGGTCAATCTAGCGAAGACCGCGCATGTCATCGGTGCCGCCGAAATGCTGGTGTCGCAGCACCCTCAGGCGCGCGTCGCTTGCCTCGGCCTCGCCTTCAAACCGAACATCGATGATTTCCGCGAAAGTCCCGCGGTCGAGGTGGCGGCAGCCCTCGCTCGCCGCTTCGGCAAGCAGGTCGACATCGTCGAGCCCTATGCGCGCGGCCTGCCGGCCGAATTCGCCGGTACCGGATCCGAACTCATCGACCTCGATACCGCACTCGCGAAGTGCGACCTGCTGATCGTGCTCGTCGATCACGACCTGTTCAAATCGATCCCGCTCGAAGAACGGTCGGACAAGATTGTCTATGACACGCGCGGTCTCTGGCTCGACCAGCCGGGCGGGAGCACCCCTAACCGGCTCAATCGCGCCGCTTGATGCGCGCGGTCGCTTGACGTCCTCGCGCACGCGACACATGACATCGTCATGTTGACCCGCCTTCCCCCGCATATCGTAGAAAAGCCGTGGGGACGGACCGACATACCCGCGGCATTCGGCGACTTCGGCGAACGGCGCATCGGTGAGATATGGTTCGCGCATCCCGACGGCGATGCGGCGCCGTTGATGATCAAATTCCTGTTCACCTCCGAGCGGCTGTCGATTCAGGTTCACCCCGACGATGTCCGCGCGCGCGCCGCCGGTTATGCGCGCGGCAAGGACGAATGCTGGCTGATCCTGGGCGCCGAGCCGGACGCCGAACTTGGCCTCGGCCTGAAAGCCCCCGCCGACGTGGCCGCACTTCGCGCCGCGGCGCAGGATGGATCGATCGTCGACATGATCGATTGGCGGCCGGCGCAGGCGAGCGAATTCTTCTATAATGCGGCGGGCACGATCCATGC
The DNA here is from genome assembly GCF_052384365.1 of Sphingopyxis sp. Q841. NCBI lineage: Bacteria > Pseudomonadati > Pseudomonadota > Alphaproteobacteria > Sphingomonadales > Sphingopyxidaceae > Sphingopyxis > Sphingopyxis sp. Q841. The sequence continues at coordinate 460,613 of NZ_JBQSUM010000002.1, forward strand.
GATCGGCGGCGGGCTGACCTTGGTGGAGGTGCAGCAGAATGCCGACTGCACCTACCGCCTCTTCGATTACGGCCGGCCGCGCGAACTGCACCTCGATGACGGGCTTGCGGTTGTCGACGCTGCGCCATCGCACGGCGCGCCGCACTGCGCGATCGACCCGGCGGCGAACAAGCGCCTTGTCGATGGCCCCCACTTCCATCTCCTGCATCTGGCGGCGCCTTTCGATCGCGACTTTGTGGGACCGACCGGGCAAAGCCTGACGCTCGTGCCGCTGGCGGACGGCTGCCGGATAGGCGACGAACCGCTGCCGTTCGGGGAAGTCGGCCTGCTCGAAGACTTATCTTCGCTCGAAATGGCGCCCGGCGCCCGCGCGCTGCTCTGCTGGGCCGCCTGATCGCCCCCTCCCCTTGCGGCCCGGCGCCGCTTTACCCATATCGCGCCGCATGACCCAATCGATCACGCACCGTGACGCGCCCTGGCACGGAACCACCATCCTCTCCGCCCGCAATGCAGAAAAGGTTGTCGTAATCGGCGACGGTCAGGTGTCGATGGGCCAGACGGTGATGAAGCCCAATGCCCGCAAGGTCCGCCGCCTTCACGACGGCAGTGTGATCGGCGGCTTCGCGGGTGCGACCGCCGATGCCTTCACCCTGTTCGAACGGCTCGAGGCCAAGCTCGAGCGCCACAATGGTCAGTTGCTGCGCGCCGCTGTCGAGCTCGCCAAGGACTGGCGCACCGACAAATATCTGCGCAATCTGGAAGCGATGATGATCGTCGCCGACAAGGAAGTGACGCTCGTCATAACTGGCAACGGCGACGTCCTCGAACCGCTCGGCGGCACCGCAGCGATCGGCTCGGGCGGCAATTTCGCGCTGTCGGCCGCGCGCGCACTCGCCGATTATGAAAATGACCCCGAGGTGCTGGTAAAAAAGGCGATGCAGGTCGCCGCCGAGATCTGCGTTTACACCAACGACCAGACCACGCTCGAAACCATCGAAATTCAGGCATAATATCATGAACAAGGATTTGACTCCGAAGGCGATCGTCGCCGCGCTCGACACGCACATCATCGGCCAGAAGGATGCCAAGCGCGCGGTCGCCGTCGCGCTGCGCAATCGCTGGCGCCGCCAGCAGCTCGCCCCCGATCTGCGCGATGAGGTCAGTCCCAAGAATATCCTGATGATCGGCCCGACGGGGTGCGGCAAGACCGAGATTTCGCGCCGCCTGGCCAAGCTCGCCGATGCTCCCTTCATCAAGGTTGAGGCGACCAAATTCACCGAAGTCGGTTATGTCGGCCGCGACGTCGAGCAGATCGCGCGCGACCTGGTCGAAGAAGCAGTGCGGCTCGAGAAAGATCGCCGCCGCGGCGCGGTGCGCGCGGCCGCCGAGGAAGCCGCGATGGAGCGCCTCCTCGACGCGCTGACCGGCAAAGGCGCCAGCGAAGCCACGCGCCAGAGCTTCCGCCAGCGCATCCGCGAAGGTCATCTCGACGACAGCGAAGTCGAGATCGAGGTCTCCGACGCGCCGGGCATGCCCTTCGATCTGCCCGGCCAGCCCGGCCAGATGAGCATGATCAATCTGTCCGACATGCTCGGCAAAGCGATGGGCGGCCTGCCCAAGAAGCGCCGCAAGATGAAGGTCATCGACGCCGCAACCCGGCTGATCGAGGAAGAGCAGGACAAGCGGCTCGATCAGGACGATGTCGCGCGCGTCGCGCTCGCCGATGCCGAGGCCAATGGGATCGTGTTCCTCGACGAGATCGACAAGATCGCGGTCAGCGACGTGCGCGGTGGCTCGATCAGCCGCGAGGGCGTCCAGCGCGACCTGTTGCCGCTTATCGAGGGCACGACCGTTGCGACCAAATATGGTCCGATGAAGACCGATCATATCCTCTTTATCGCCAGCGGCGCGTTCCACGTCGCCAAGCCCAGCGACCTTCTCCCCGAATTGCAGGGCCGTCTGCCGATCCGCGTCGAATTGGGCGCGCTCAGCGAGGAAGATTTCGTTCGCATCCTCAGCGAAACCAAAGCGGGTCTGCCTGAGCAATATGCCGCGCTTCTCGGAACCGAAGGGGTCACGCTGAGCTTCACCGCCGATGCAATCGCACGCGTCGCCCGGCTCGCGGCCGAGGTGAACGAAAAGGTTGAAAATATCGGCGCCCGCCGACTCCAGACGATCATGGAACGGCTTGTCGAAGAAGTGAGCTTCACTGCCGAAGACATGCCCGACACCACGCTCGAAATCGACGCCGCCTATGTCGACAAGCAACTCGCCGATGTCGTTGGCGATACCGATCTCAGCAAATATGTGCTTTGACGACTAGCTGCCCACCGTCGGATGGCGGCAGGAGCCGCCCCTCGTAATTGCGCGGAAAAAAGCGGGCGGTTTCAAACCGCCCGCTCTTTTGTCGCTTATGTCGTGACCTGTCAGCTGATCTTCTTCGCCGCGGCCGAACCGAGAACGAGGAACAGAACGACCAGCGCAAGGCCGACAAAGAAGAGAATTTTGGCAATCCCGGCTGCCGCACCGGCCACGCCGGAGAAACCGAGAACGGCCGCGAGCAATGCGATCACGGCGAAGATCAACGCCCATTTGAACATGCTGAATTCCTTTCGACACCTAATCATCCGGATTCGCGCGCTTTGTTTCGCGGGAACTGAGAATTGAACGAATGAGCGGCAGCGAATGTTCCGCGCCCCGTCCTCGCGTCCGCACGTCGGCTTTTCCGCCAATCCGGAATCCGCTTCCTTTCGGCCTGTTGTTTGCGGAACTTCATTTGACTTTCGCGCGTCCACAATGCGAGAACGAGGCGACACGGTCGAAACGGGTTGCAAGCGACCGGCACGGAGACAGTAATGGCAGATGAGGACGTCGCCCCGCAGCAGGGCGAGTTGGCGATCACGCGCACCGGCGACCGGCTTCGCCTAGCGCGCGAGGCGGCAGGGCTTTCGCTCGCCGACATCGCGACGCGTACGCGCGTGACCCAGCGGCATCTTCAAGCCATAGAAAACTCGGAATTTTCGGAACTTCCGGGCCGAACTTATGTCACCGGCTTCGCCCGCGCCTACGCTCGCGCGCTTGATCTGCCCGAGGCCGAAATCGCCGCCGAGCTTCGCCGCGAACTCGACGAGGATGAATATGGCGCGCGGCCGCTCTACGAAGCCTATGAGCCGACCGACCCCGCCCGCCTGCCGACCGCACGGTTGACCTGGACGCTCGTCATCGTCGCGCTCTTGCTGGTCTCGGCCTATGGCGTGTGGCGCTTCCTGTCGGTCGAACCCGACGAGGCGCTGATCGCTGCACAAAATGCCGACGCCGACGCGTCAGAAGCTCCTGCAGCCGCTACTCCGGCGGCAGGCGCTCCCAAGGCGGGCGCGCCGAACGCGGCAGTGCCGGCGAACGCCCCCGTCGTTCTTACCGGCCTTTCCGAAGTGTGGATCGGGTTCGACGATGCCGCGGGCAAGACCGAAAATTGGCGCACGCTCGACGCCGGCGAGACCTATGAGGTTCCCGCAGCCTATATCGAGCAGTTCACGCTGCGCACGAGCCGCCCGCAGGCGCTCAAGATCACCGTCGGCGGCCGCGACGTCGGCGCGACCGGCCCCGCCGATACGCTCGTCAAGGGAATCTCGCTCAAACCCGCTGACCTCGTGGCACGCGCCGAAGGAAGCGGCGGCACCGCGACGGTGCCGCTGCCCAAGGCGAAAGGCGCCCCCGAGCGCCCCTGATTCCCCTCGGTTCCCGACGGATCGACGCGGCCCCGCGCCGAAATGGGTTTGCGTATCCGCCGTTTGCCGCGTTATGAGAGCATAGAGACAAGATAGTTAACTGGTGGGGGCCGCACGGCAGATGAGGAAGGTACACGGGTCTTTGATCGGCGCGGCGATGCTCGCGCTGACAGTGGCGCCTGTTGCTCAGGCGCAGGACGCCGGGATCGACAAGCGCGTCGAGCGACTGGAAAAGGAAATGCGGGCGGTCCAGCGCTCGGTATTCCCGGGCGGCAGCCCCGCCTTCTTCGAGGGCGAGATCGCGCCCGACAACAAGCCTGGCGAACGCGCGAAGGGCAATGCCCCCGTCATCGACCTCACCGCGCGCGTCGACGCGCTCGAAGCCCAGCTTCAAACGCTCACCGGCCAGACCGAGCAGAACAGCTATCAGCTTCGCGAGCTCGAAAAACAATTCACTGCCTATAAGGCCGAAATGGAAAAGCGCCTTGCCGCCCCCGCCATCGGCGGTGAAACGCCGGCCAGCCTGCCGCTCAGCTCGACATCGGGGACCACCAAGCCCGCCACGGTGACACAGGCGTCGACGACCACGACGACCAAGAAACCTGCAACGACGCCCGCCGCGAGCAAACCCGACGCCAACCGGCTCGCGCTCGTCAAGAAGGTCGAAATTCCGGCGACCGGCAATGAAGCCGAAGATGCCTATACCTACGGCTTCCGCCTGTGGGATGCCAAACTCTATCCCGAGGCGCAGGCGCAGCTCAAACAGGTCGTGGCAAAATGGCCGAAGAGCAACCAGGCAAGCTATGCGCAGAACCTGCTCGGGCGCGCCTATCTCGATGAAGGCAAGCCCAGCCTTGCCGCCGTCGCTTTCTATAATAATTACAAGGATCGGCCGAGCGGGCCCCGCGCGCCGCACAGCCTGATGTATATGGGAGTAGCGCTCGACAAGCTCGGGCGCAAAGCCGACGCCTGCAAGGCCTTCCGCGAACTGGATGAGGTCTATGGCGACAAGGCACCGAAGGATGTCCGCGACGATGCTGCCGCCGCAAAAGCAAAAGCAGGCTGTTGACAGCGACGCCGTCGAGCGGCTCGGCGGCGAACTCGCCGCGCTCGTCGGCGCCGACTGGCATCGCCGTGACTATGGCGTCGCCGTATCGGGCGGCCCCGACAGCATGGCGCTGCTCTGGCTGATGGCTTCGCTGCTGCCCGGGCAGGTCCGGGCGGCAACGGTCGATCACGGATTGCGCAGCGGTTCGGCCGAAGAGGCGCGCATGGTCGCTGCCTTCTGCGCGCGTGAACATATTCCCCACGCGACGCTGACGCCGGATCGTCCAATCGCGGGCTCGCTGCAGGCCGCGGCGCGAACGGCGCGCTATGATCTGCTCGACGGCTGGCGCCGCGAACAGGGAATCGACTTCATCGTCACCGCGCACCATGCCGATGATCAGCTCGAAACGATGATCATGCGGCTCAACCGCAGCAGCGGCGTCGGCGGCCTCGCATCGATCCGCGCCCGCAACGGCCAGGTTTTGCGCCCGCTGCTCGGCTGGCGGCACATGGATCTGACTCGGCTCGCGCTCGACCAGGACATTCCGTTCGTCGACGACCCGTCGAACAGTGACGAGCGCTTCGACCGGGCGCGGCTGCGCCATGCGCTGCGCTATCAGTCGACGATCGACGCCGAAGCCGCCGCGCGCTCGGCGCGCTGGCTCGCCGAAGCCGACGAGGCGCTCGACTGGGCTGTCGACCAGGCGATCACGAGCTGGCCCGAGGTCGACGACACGGCCGTCATCCGCGATCTCGGCTATCCGCCCGAGCTTTTCCGCCGCATCGTCATGCGCCGCCTGTCGCATGCCGACCCGCGACTCGTGCTGCGCGGCGTCACCCTCGACACGGTCATCGCGGCGATGCGCGAGGGCCGGCGCGCAATGGTCGGCAGCCTGTTGATCGACGCCGCGGGCGAGCGCGACGGCTCAATCTGGCGCATTTCCTCGGCGCCGCGGCGGAAAAGCTGAATTTATCGCGCTTGGCGCATTGTCATTTAACCGGATATTCCTATCTTGCAGCCTATGGTCGCGGCTTCTCGCGATGCTGGCGTTGATTGGGATATTCTCCGAATGCAGGACGACAAGGAACCGCAGGGCAACCCCTGGATGAAGAGCGTGATGATCTGGAGCGGCATCCTGCTTGCCATGCTCCTTGTCGCGTCGATGTTCGGCGGCGCCTCGCAGGGCACCGGTTCGCCGATGGCCTATTCGGAATTCCGTGAGAAGGTTCAGGAAGGCGCCGTGAAGGAAGTCGTCCTCTCCGATGACCGCGTTTCCGGCAAGCTGAACAGCGGCGAAAGCTTTTCGGCCAATATCGTCCGCGATCCCGAACTGCTCAAGCTGCTCAACGACAATGGCGTCAAATATGACGGCAAGCCGACCGATCAGGGCAATATCTGGGTCTATCTGCTGATCCAGGCGCTGCCCTTCATGCTGATCCTCGGCATCGCTTTCTTCGTTTTCCGCCAGGTTCAGAAAAATAACGGGTCGGGCGCGATGGGCTTCGGCAAGAGCCGCGCGAAGATGCTCACCGAGAAGCAGGGCCGCGTGACGTTCGACGATGTCGCGGGCATCGACGAGGCGCGCGAGGAGTTGCAGGAAATCGTCGAATTCCTGAAGGATCCCACCAAATTTTCAAAGCTTGGCGGTCAGATTCCGAAGGGCGCACTGCTCGTCGGCTCGCCGGGGACCGGCAAGACGCTGCTCGCTCGCGCGATCGCGGGCGAGGCGGGCGTCCCCTTCTTCACCATCTCGGGTTCGGACTTCGTCGAAATGTTCGTCGGCGTGGGCGCCAGCCGCGTCCGCGACATGTTCGAGCAGGCCAAGCGCAATGCGCCGTGCATTGTCTTCATCGACGAAATCGACGCGGTCGGTCGCCATCGCGGTGCCGGCCTTGGCAACGGCAATGACGAGCGCGAACAGACGCTGAACCAGTTGCTCGTCGAAATGGACGGCTTCGAAGCGAACGAGGGCATCATCATCGTCGCAGCGACCAACCGTCCCGACGTGCTCGATCCCGCGCTGCTGCGTCCGGGCCGCTTTGACCGCCAGGTCGTCGTCCCGCGCCCCGACATCGAAGGCCGCCAGAAGATCCTCGAGGTCCATACGCGCAAGAAGCCGCTCGCGCCCGACGTCGACCTGCGCCGCATCGCGCGCGGCACGCCCGGCTTTTCGGGCGCCGACCTTGCCAACCTCGCCAACGAGGCCGCGCTGCTTGCGGCCCGCAAGGGCAAGCGCCTGATCGCGTCGGGCGAATTCGAGGAAGCCAAGGACAAGGTGCTCATGGGCGCCGAACGCCGTTCGATGGTGATGACCGAGGACGAAAAGAAGGCGACCGCCTATCACGAGGCGGGCCACGCACTCGTGTCGATCCATGTCGAGCATAATGATCCGCTGCACAAGGTGACGATCATCCCGCGCGGCCGCGCGCTGGGCGTGACGTGGAACCTACCCGAACGCGACCGCTATTCGATGAGCATGAAGCAGATGAAGGCGCGCCTCGCGCTCTGCTTCGGCGGCCGCATCGCCGAACAGCTCATCTACGGCAAGGACGAGCTTAATACCGGTGCGTCGAACGACATCCAGCAGGCCACCGACATGGCGCGCTCGATGGTCATGGAATATGGCATGTCCGACAAGCTCGGCTGGCTGCGCTACCGCGACAATCAGGACGAGGTTTTCCTCGGCCACAGCGTCTCGCGCGCGCAGAATATGTCCGAGGAGACCGCCAAGCTGATCGACGCCGAAGTTCGCCGCCTCGTCGAGGACGGCGAGAAGACGGCGCGCAAGGTGCTCACCGACCATCTCGACGAGCTGCATCTGCTTGCAGGAGCGCTGCTCGAATATGAGACGCTCTCGGGCGAGGAGGCGCGCCGCGCGATCAAGGGCGAGGACATTGGCCGCGACAGCGATGCGAACAAGCCCGGCGCCCCCATTCAGGGTCACGCCGGCGGCCTGCCGCAGATCAAGCGCAAGCCGCGCCCCTTCGGCGACACGCATCCTCAGGGCGCGTGACGACCGTCGATTCAGCCGGTATTCAGGGCGCCGAAGGAATTTCGGCGACATGATCAACGGCAGGATGCGGCGCATGGGACTGGTTTCGGCGGCTCTGGCCGCCGGGCTGGTTTTGACCGCAGCGTCGCCCGGCGACATGAGCATCGCAACCTTCCTGCAGCGCGCCGAAGCGTTGCAGCGGCTTGGGCCGCTCGCACTCGCCATGCCCGAGACGGACCAGCTCAAGGGCGAAGTCATCGCGGCGGGCAAACGCTATCAGGCGCGGATCGAGGCCGACCGCAAAGCGGGACGCAAATCGGCGAGCTGTCCGCCGAAAAGCGGCACGCTGACCCCCGAGCAATGGCTCGCGCATCTTCGCACCTATCCGCCGCAGAGCCGCAGCCGCACGACGATCAACATGGCGTTCGACGGGCTGATGCGGAAACGCTATCCCTGCCCTGCTTGAGCAGGTCAATTTTCACCTTTCGAAGGACCAGATGATGCGCGGCAGGCTTTTCGCATATATTCTCGCGGCAGGCCTTGGCGCCGCCGGCCCCATGGCCGCCGCGCAGGAACAGGGCGCGCTGACCTCTACGGTGGAACTCGAGAAGATCAGCGGCGCCGACAGCGGCAAGCCCGTCAAATCCTATGTCGCCCCGGACGTCGTCGTTCCCGGCGACCGCGTGCGCGTCACGCTGCTGTTCGCCAATCCCGGGTCCAGCCCGGCGACGGGGGTTCGCATCGTCAACCCGATCCCCGCAGGGCTGGTCTTCGACGGCACTGACGACCGCGCCGATTTCAGCGTCTCGGTCGACGGCGGCAAGATTTTCGGCGATCTTGCGGGACTCACCCTCCCCGGCGCCGATGGAACGCCGCGCGCGGCGACCGATGCCGACGTAACCCATGTCCGCTGGCTCTGGAGCACCGCCGTACCGGCAGGCGGATCGCGCTCGGTTGCCTTTTTCGGCCGCGTCAAATGATCGACGTACGGGGCGCGGCGCAGGCATGACCATATATTGCGACGAATCGGGCGGCCTCAACGCCGGCGCGATGACTTTTGCCGCTGTGATGCTTACCCCCGAAGCCGCGGCGCAAATCCATGCCCGCTTTCGCGCCGTGACGGGCCTGCGCGGCGAACTCAAGGGCAGCCGTATCAGCCTGACCGAGCGCGCTTACCTGCTCGAACTTTTCGACCGGGCGGGCGGACGCGCCTGGGTAGCCGTCGCCAAACGCGCGCGGCTCCAGCCGCCGGTCAACGGTCAGCCGACAAGCGATCTTGCGCTCTACGCGGCGCTTCTCGATCTCGCGATCGGAAGCTGGCTTCCCGAAACCGGCGGCGTGTGCAGCGACGTGGTGATCGACGACGGTCGCTACGATCCCAAAATTCTCGAAAATGTCCGCGAGGCAATCCAGACCGGGCTCGGCGGCTGGGGCCGCGCGTCGCTCGCCGACAGCCGCCGCTCGGAGGGCGTGCAGATCGCCGATGTCGTCGCGAACAGCCTCTATAATGTCGAGGTCGCGTCACCGCGTGCACGGCGCATCGGCATCATTATCGAACCGATGCTCGCCTCGCGCGCGATCCGCGTCGCCGAACTCACGCAGCTTCCCTGAGCGCGCCGCCAAGGCGCCCCGGAAACGAAAAGGGGCCGCGGTTTCCCGCAGCCCCTTTCGGTAGTGCTTTCGCCGACCTTAGTCGAAATCGGCACCGCCACCCGCGGGACTGCGCGGCGGCGCAGCCGCGGTGAGGCGAAGCGCCTCGGCCGAGCGGGCGATCGAGCTGATTTCATCGGGCGTATCGTCATCGTCGACGACAACCTTCTGCAGCGATCCGGTGAGCGCGTCCTTGAGGTCGACGGGGCGGATCGTCTGTTCGGCGATCTCGCGCAGCGCGACGACCGGATTCTTGTCGCGATCGCGATCGATGGTCAGCTCCGAGCCGCCCGAAATCTCGCGGGCGCGATGCGCCGAAAGCAGCACCAGATCGAAACGGTTGGAGACTTTGTCGACGCAATCTTCGACGGTAACGCGGGCCATCTTGTTTCCTTAGATGAGGAGAGGCCAGCCCGATGGGCATGGCGGCAAGCGCTGCGCGCTAGCAGGCAGCGCCCGATATGTCAACAAAACCGGGGTGCTTGCGGCGCTTCGCGGCTCCTGCTTATGACAGGGGCAGGATGACCGAGCCCCCTGCCCCTGCCCGCGAGCGATTGCATTGGAGCGCCGATGTGGAGGGGCACCGGATCGAACTGCTGTTCGACGGCGCCGCGCGGCTCGAACGGTTGCTCGCCCTGATCAATGGCGCGATCCGCAGCATCGACCTCGTCATGTATATCTTCGAGGGCGATAGCGCGGGGACCGACGTGCTCGACGCGCTTGCCCGCGCGGCGCGGCGCGGCGTCCGCGTGCGCGCGGTCATCGACAGTTTCGGATCGTCGAACACGTCCGACAGCATCTTCGTGCCGCTGCGCGACGCGGGCGGCGAAGTGACCTATTTCTCGCGCCGCTGGCGTTCGAGCTATCTGATCCGCAACCATCAAAAGCTGATCCTGATCGACGGCGAAATCGCGATCACCGGCGGCTTCAACATATCCGACGACTATCTGAGCGCGCCGCGTGCCGACTGCTGGTTCGATCTGGGGATGATCCTGCGCGGGCCGAGCGTCGAACGCGGCGTCCAGTGGTTCGCGCAAATCCGCGACTATGCCGTCAACCACGACGGCAAACTCCTCATGCTCCGGCGGCTGATCCGCGAATGGCCGGTCGAAAATAGCGCCGTAACCTGGCTTGTCGGCGGACCGACGCAGCGCCTCTCACCATGGGCGCGCGCCGTGCGCGCCGATCTCGGGGGGGCGCGGCAACTCGACATGGCGATGGCCTATTTCTCGCCGACGCAGGGGATGTTGCGCCGGCTCGGACGCGTCGCGCGCTTCGGGCGCGCGCGGTTCGTCATGGCGAGCAAATCTGACAATGCCGCGACGATCGGTGCCTCGCGCCTTCTCTACGGCTATCTTCTGCGCAAAGGCGGCGCAGTTTGGGAATATCGGCCGTGCAAATTGCACATGAAGCTGATCGTCATCGACGACATCGTCTATATCGGATCGGCCAATTTCGACGTGCGCAGCCTGTTCGTGAATGTCGAGATCATGGTGCGGATCGCGGATGCGGACTTTGCACAGCGCATGCGCGGTTTCGTTGCGGGGCTCGAAGAGGATTGCGACATAATCACCGCCGAAACGCACAAAGCCCGCGCCGGCTGGCTGACCCGCCTGCGCTGGACGCTTGCCTGGTTCGTGGTGGGCATGGCCGATTATACGGTATCGCGGCGGCTGAATTTCGGGCTCGCCGAACCCGATCCCGAGCTTTGAGGGCTCAGTCTTTCCAGCCCCAGAACAGGAAACAGGGCGGGACATTGACCCATTCGAAGGCGTTGTCGATGCGCTTGAAATGTGCCGCGAGAAAATCGCGCGCGCGGGCGCGGAACTGATAGACGAGGAAGGCCCCGCCCGGGCGCAGCACGCGGTGCGTCGCGGCCGCGATTGCCGGCCCGACGCCCGCCGGGAGCGTCGAAAAGGGCAGACCCGACAGCACATAATCGGCCTTGTCGAATCCGTGCGCCTTGACGATTTCCTCAACGTCTGCCGCGGAGCCATGCACCGCGACGAAGCGGCTGTCGCGGATCTCCTTGCGCAGATAGGCGATGAAATCCTCGTTCGTGTCGATCGCGATCAGCATCGCATCGCCCGCCAGCCGTTCAAGGACCGGGCGGCAAAAGGTGCCGACGCCGGGGCCATATTCGACGAACAGCTTGGTATTCTTCCAGTCGACGGGCCGCAGCATGTGGCGGATCAGCGTCGGTGAGGAGGGCACGATCGACCCGACCATGACGGGATGCTTGATGAATCCCTTCACGAACATACCCCAAGGGCCAAAAAATCGCTTCAGCCTCTCGCGGATCCGACGGGACATCGCGATTTTCGATTCTTGGGCCTGCGCCCGCGGATTGGTCATGATGGCTTTCGCGTTGTTGCGGTTCTTGGTGGAGTGGCAAAATCGTGGCGGCGGCGCAAGAAAAGAGTCTGTCTTGACACTGGACAGACGCCCGGCGGCGTGTAGGGAAACAGGCACTTGCGGTAAATGGTTGGAAAACAGGGGGAGGACGAATTGAGCAATATGACGCGCTCGATTCCGGCCGATCGCATGGCCGTCCTCTTCGCCATCATGCTCGTCGCCGCCGCGGGCAATACCGCAATGCAGTCGATCCTTCCCGCCATCGGCGCCAAGCTTCACATCCCCGATGTCTGGGTCAGCCTGGCGTTCAGCTGGTCGGCCTTGCTCTGGGTGCTTACCGCTCCCTATTGGGCGCGCCAGTCGGACAAGCGCGGGCGCAAGGTGCTGATGGCGCGCGGAATCATCGGTTTTTTCCTGTCGATGGCGCTGTGCGGCGTGACCTTGTGGGCCGGGCTCCAGGGCTGGCTCGCCGCCGGCGCGACCTTCATTCTCTTCGCGCTGTTCCGCAGTCTTTATGGCGGTTTCGGATCGGCCGCGCCGCCCGCGGTCCAGGCCTATGTTGCCGCACGCACCGATCCCGAGGAGCGCACGCAGGCGCTGTCGCTGGTCTCCTCCTCCTTCGGGCTCGGCACGGTGATCGGCCCCGCGGTTGCGCCCTTCTTCATCCTCCCGATCTTCGGCCTTGCAGGGCCGTTGCTCGTCTTTGCCCTGATCGGCCTCACGGTGCTTGTGATGCTGCGCTGGCGGCTTCCCGACGATATGCCGCGCTTCGCGGCACGCGGTGCGATCGCCTCCTATCCGCTCTCTGCAGGACCGGGCGAACCGACCGCCGAGGATGAGAATGAACTCGACCCCGCCGAGCAGGAATCGCTCGGCTGGCGCGACCGGCGCGTGCGCCCCTGGCTGCTCGCGGGATTTTTCGGCGGCCAGGCGCAGGCGATGATGCTCGGCGTCATCGGCTTCCTCATTCTCGACCGGCTGCATCTGCGTCTGCGGCCCGACGAAGGCGCGGCTATTACCGGTATCGTGCTGATGGCCGGCGCCTTTGCGACGCTGCTCTCGCAATGGGGGCTGATCCCGCTGCTCAAGATGACCCCGCGCACCACCGTCCTGTACGGCGCCGCTTTTGGGGGCGTCGGCATCCTCATGACCGGGCTGGCGCAGGATCTGCACGCGATCGTCATCGGTTTCGCCCTCGCCTCGCTCGGCTTCGGACTGTTCCGGCCCGGATTTACCGCCGGCGCCTCGCTCTCCGTCCCGCGCCGCGACCAGGGCAGCGTCGCCGGGATGACCGCGTCGATCAATGGATCGGCCTATATCATCTCGCCCGCCATCGGCGTCCTGCTCTACAATTGGCACCCGATGATCAGCTATGGACTGATGGCCGCTTTTTGCGGCTGGCTCGTCCTCTGGGGCTGGTCCGCCTTGCGACAGGACCAGCCCGCAAACTGAGCATTAGCGCTTCGCGTCAGCCCTTCGCATCATCGGCGTGCTTCTGCTCGCGAACGGGTTTCAGCATGCCGGGCGCGAAAAAGCCGATCGGATCGATGCTCATCGCCTGCTGCTTGATCTCGCCCTGGATTTTTTCATAGTCGCGCTCCATCGCCTCCGTGACCGAAGCGCGGGTATCCTTCAGCGCGGCTTCAAAATCGGCCATGGTGACGAGATCGCTCGCGATCGATCGCTTGAGCGCGGCAAGCCCCGCCCGGCGCACCAGATCCTCCAGATCGGCGCCCGTAAAGCGGTCGCTGCGCTCGGCGAGCGTGTCGAGCGACACATCGTCGGCGAGCGGCATTTTGGCGGTATGGATCTCCAGAATGCGCCTCCGTCCCTCGGCATTCGGAACCGAGACATAGATCAGCTCGTCGAGCCGTCCCGGGCGGAGCAGCGCGGGATCTATCAGGTTCGGGCGGTTTGTCGCGCCGATGACGATCACCGATTGCATCTCTTCGATTCCGTCCATCTCGGCCAGGATCGTGTTGACGACGCGCTCGGTCACCTGCGGCTCACCCGACGTTCCGCTGCCGCGCGCCGGCACCAGGCTGTCGAGTTCGTCGATGAAGATGATCGTCGGCGCGACGGCGCGGGCGCGTGCAAACAACCGGGCAATCTGCTGCTCGCTCTCGCCATACCATTTGGACAGAAGGTCCGAGGATTTGATCGCAATGAAATTCGCGTCCGATTCGCGCGCTGCGGCTTTTGCCAGCAAGGTCTTGCCCGTACCGGGCGGACCATAGAGCAGAAAGCCCTTCGCCGCGCGGATACCCAGCCGCCGGAACGCCTCGGGATGTTTGAGCGGCAGTTCGATGCCTTCGATCATCTTGTCGCGCGCCGCGTCGAGCCCTCCGATGTCGCTCCAGCGCGTTTTCGGCGCCTGCACCATCACCTCGCGCATCGCCGACGGTTGGACGCGCTTCAGCGCATTCAGAAAGTCGTCGCGCGTCACGCGCAATTCCGCGAGAACTTCGGGCGGGATCGTTCCTTCCTCAAGGTTCAGCTTGGGCATGATCCGCCGCACCGCCTCGATGGCCGCCTCGCGCGTCAGCGCGGCCATGTCCGCCCCGACAAAACCAAAGGTTGTGCGCGCAAGCTCGCCCAGATCGACGTCGTCACCCAGCGGCATGCCGCGGGTATGGATCGCGAGTATCTCGCGGCGCCCGCTCTCATCGGGCACACCGATCACGATCTCGCGGTCGAAGCGGCCCGGACGACGCAGCGCCTCGTCAATCGCGTCGGGGCGGTTTGTTGCCGCAATGACCACCAGATTGGTGCGCGGTTCGAGCCCGTCCATCAGCGTCAGAAGCTGCGCGACGATGCGCTTTTCGGCCTCGCCGGTTACCTGTCCGCGCTTCGGCGCGATCGAGTCGATCTCGTCGATGAAGACGATCGACGGCGCGGCCTTGGTCGCGGCCTCGAAAATCTCGCGCAGGCGCTTCTCGGACTCGCCATAGGCGCTGCCCATGATCTCCGGCCCGTTGATCAGGAAAAACTGTGCATCACTTTCGTTCGCAACGGCGCGCGCAAGCCGCGTCTTGCCGGTTCCCGGCGGGCCGTGGAGCAGCACGCCGCGAGGCGGATCGACGCCGAGCCGCTGAAACAGTTCGGGATAGCGCAGCGGCAGCTCGACCATCTCGCGCAGCTGATTGATCGTGTCACCAAGCCCGCCCAGATCGTCATAGGTAACGTCGGTGCGCCGCGCGTCCTGCGGCTCCTGATATTCCGAAAGCAGTTCGACTTCGGTGCTTTCATCGATGAACACGACGCCCTTCGGATTCGCCGAGACAACAAGCAGGCGCACCTCGGCGAGCGCATAGGCTGGCGCGTTGAGCATCTGGCGCAGTTGCGGCGGCATATCGCCTGCAGGAACGCGCTGCTGCCCGGCGGTCGCGACTGTGTCGCCGG
The DNA here is from genome assembly GCF_052384365.1 of Sphingopyxis sp. Q841. Taxonomy (NCBI): domain Bacteria; kingdom Pseudomonadati; phylum Pseudomonadota; class Alphaproteobacteria; order Sphingomonadales; family Sphingopyxidaceae; genus Sphingopyxis; species Sphingopyxis sp. Q841. Next base: position 475,788 of record NZ_JBQSUM010000002.1, read on the forward strand.
CGACCAGCGGACGGCCGAAGAAACTGCGCTTGAGCGCATTGGCCGAGCCCTGAAGCCGCAGATTTTCCTGAGCAGGTGCGAAAACCACGCGCGTCGCGGGCCGCATCTCGACGCGGCTCAGATGCACCATATCGCCGGCGCCGGCGCCCGCATTGGCGCGTTGCAAGCCGTCAAGGCGGATTACCTCGATCCCCTCATCCTCGGCATAGGGCGTTACGACACGCGCCGCGGTGTCGCGTTTGCCGCTGATCTGGATGACATCGCCCTCGGTCACACCGAGCTCGGCCATTGCAGTGCGCGGAATCCGGGCGATGCCGGCCCCGCTCTCTTCCGCCCGCAGCGTCGCCACCTGAAGCTTGACCTGCTTTTCTTTTACCGGTGCGTCGGCCAACGCCAATCTCCCACAAAGAGTTCAGAACGGCGAAGATAGGATGGCGGTTCCAGATTTACGACCCCTAGGGTCAGGACCCACTAATTCCACGTTCGAGGCGTCGAAATGGCGAAGATATTGGGTCTGGGCGGGTGCAGCGGGTAGCATCGCTACCCGCAAGGCCGCACGGGCCTGAGATCGAAGCCATTTCGGCGTCCCTGCGGGATTTGACCGATTTTGCCCATGGCGTCGTCGAAAAGTCTCGAAATATCGACATATTCCTTCGCCTTTTCTCCTCGCCCTGAGCAGAATCGCTTCAAACCTCGATCGCGGAATTAGCGGGTCCTGACCCTGGGCCCCAACCAATCATGCCGCACTGCACAAAAGTCTGGCGCGGGATTGACACGCATGTCATCATCGCCATCGAGACAGATCATGCCACGCCTTCCTCCCCTCAGCAGTATGGAAGCCTTTCTGGAGGTTGCCCGTCATGGCACGGTGAAGGCCGCCGCGAGCGAGCTTGGCCTTTCGATGCCTGCCCTATCGCGCCGTATCCAGACGCTAGAACACGCGGTCGGTCGACCGCTGTTCGATCGGCATCACCATGGGCTGCGACTGACCGAGGCAGGGCGCGACCTGCAGGACCAGTTGTCGCCCATCCTCGACGAGCTACGCAGCGTTATCGGCCAGGTCGGGAGTCCCGACGCGTCGGTAAGGCTGCACCTCAATGTGCTGCCGCTCTTCGCGCAGCAACGCCTGTTCCCGCGCTTGCCGGAACTGCGCCGCGCGCATCCCGAATTGCACATCGACATCGACACGCTGTCGCACGGGGAATCGCGGCTCGGCGAAGGCATCGACGCCGCGATCGCGCTTGCCCGCGCAATTGATCCGGCGCTTTATGCAGCCAGGCTCGATCAGGACAAAGTGTTCCCGATCGCGGCGCGGGGGCTGACCGATGGCGAGCGCCCGATTGCGGTGCCCGAACAGCTGCAGCGCGCGACGATCCTGCTGCACCGCGAAATGCCGGAAACCTTCAACGAATGGCGCAGTGCAATCGGCATGCCCTATCTCGAACCTATGGGAACCGACTTCTTCGATTCGGGTCCGTTGATGCTCGAGGCCGCGGCGCAGGGGATCGGCGTCGCTTTCATGCACGGTCATCATTTCGACGACGCACAGGATCCGAGGCTAGTGCGTCTGTTCGATTTCGACGTCGACAGCCCTTACAGTTATTGGTTCGTCTGCCGCCCCCGCGCGCTGCGCCAGCCCGCGGTCAAGCTGTTTCACGACTGGCTGCTCGAAGCGAAGATTTAGGCCGGCGGCGGCAGAGCCTCTCCACGCATCTGCGCCGCGATGTCCCAAACCGCGATGAACATCGCCGCGATCACCGGACCGATCACGATGCCGTGAAACCCGAACAATTGCAGGCCGCCCAGAGTCGTGATCAGCACGACATAATCGGGGATGCGCGTCTCGCGCCCCACCAGTATCGGGCGCAGCAGATTGTCGACCATCCCGATGACGAAGAGGCCGCAAAAGACCAGCACCGCCCCCTGCCAGATCGCGCCACTGAAAAAGAGATAGAGCGCCATCGGCACCCAGACGAGCCCGGTTCCGACCGCCGGGATCAGCGATGCTGCGCCCATCAGCACACCCCAGAGCAACGGTGCCTCGATCCCCAGCATCCACAGCACCGTCCCGCCAATCATCCCCTGGATGATCGCGACAACGATGCTGCCCTTAATCGTCGCGCGCACCACCACGATGAAACGATCGACGAGCAGGCCAAGCTGGTCGGCGCGCAGCGGCACGGCCGCCGCAACACGGCGCTGCAGCGCATCGCCATCGCGCAGCAGGAAGAAGGCGAGATAGAGCACGACGCTCAGCTTCACGAGCAGCCCGAAGATGCTCTGGCCGAACAGGAGCGCCTGCCCCAGCACCGCGCGCACGCCGTCGGCCGCGCCCGATCCGAAGATGTCGCGCGCGTCGGCGAGATCCTTGACTCCCAGATTGGCAAGCAGGGTCGTCGCCCAACCGGGCAGTCCGGCGAACAAGGTCGCGAAAATACGCGCAATGTCGATATCGCCCGACTGAATGCGCAGATAGACCGTCGTCGCCTCCCCGACCAGCGCCACGCTCAGGATAGCCGCCGGGAGGATGACGATCCCGACGATCAGTAGCAGGGTCAGCAGGGCGGCGCTGTTCGGCCAGCCGGGCATGCGCGCGAGCAAGCGGCGATAGACCGGCGTGAACAGGATCGCCGCGATTATCGCCCAGAGGATAGCCGTCAGAAACGGCCACAAAACAAGCGCAAAGGCGGCCGAAATGGCGATCAGGATGACCAGAAAGGACCAACGCCCGTCCGCGCCCCGCCCTTCACCCTCACTCGCCATGATCCATCACCCCCTGCCGCGCTTCCCTCTTCCCTAGCGACGACGCGGTCATCCGCATAGGTGGGATTATCGGACGCCGGTTTGCACCGGGTCTCAGTTATCAGTCTCAGGAAGAAATGGTGCTGCTGGAGAGGATTGAACTCTCGACCTCACCCTTACCAAGGGTGCGCTCTACCACTGAGCTACAGCAGCATCCGGGCCCATCGCGGCGTCACGCTCGCTGGGCAGGCGCGGCCTATGGCGGGGTGGCCCGCGCCTGTCAAGGTGCGAGGCTTGACCTTTTACCGAATTCGGGGGCATGGACGCGGCAATGTCCAAGACGCCTTCCCCCGCCGATTTGGAGCGCGAACGCCGCCTTGCGGAAGCGCTGCGCGCGAACCTGCGCAAGCGCAAGGCGCAGACGCGCGAAGCCCGGACGCACGACGAAAAGTCCGGCGACTCACTTAAAGACTGACCGTCACCGTTACCGCGTCGCCTTCCGCCAAGCCCTCTGCCTTGCGCACAGCCGCTTTGACCGGCAGCAGCCAGCCGCCGCTTTCCTTGTGCGGGAAGACCGATGTAGTCCAGCAGGTATCACCGACGGTCGCGCGCACCTTTGCCGACCCGAATCCCTTGCGGCCGTCGAGCCACTGTCCGCCGATCGCTGCGAAGCGGATCCCGTCTGCCGCCTCACCCGCGATGGTCAGGAAAAACCAGGCTGCGGGCGCGGTCGCCGACTGCCAGCGCCAGAGCGGCGTCGTGACGGTGAAATCTTCCACGCGCGCCTATTTAGCCGCGATGGGCCGGATCGGCACGGGGATATTGCAGATATCGGCGCCGCCCGCAGGGCGGATGAAGAAGGGATCACGCCGGTTCGCGCGGGCGTCGGCATAGTTAATGAAGGCATCGCTGTCGGTCGACAAATATTCGAAGCGCGGCTGGTCCCCCGCCGGAAGGTCGCTGACAAGCCTGATCGAGCGGATCCCGACGCGCTCGGCTTCATCCTCGTAAAAACCCAGCGGTCCAGTGCCACGCGGCAGGCTCGACAGATATTCGATCCCGCTGATCACGCGGCCGACGAGCGCGATATTGCGGTCGAGGTGGCGAGGCGCGTGGCCGATGACGGCATAAAGCTCGGCGCCCGAACCGGTATCGGGCGACATGTTACGGCCGACGCCGACCATGCCATAGCAATGAACAGGCCATTCGCTCTGATGATCATAGGCGACAGGCCAGCCTGCGACAAAACCGGTGAACTCTGCGTACGTATCGCCGCGCGGTCGGTGCGGGGACGGCGGCAAGGCCGGACTACGGGTTTCATGAGCCACCAAGATGTGGGGCAGTACCGAATATTCACTCTCCGGCACCGTTACCAAACCCTCGGGCAAAGGCTTCTTCTCGGTCGCCTCCCCCCACTGCGCGACATAATTATCCTGCACTCGGTTGACGCTGGTGCCGTCCCACCAGTGAGCGGCGGCGAGCTTGCGGATATTGCCGATCCAGCCCTGGCTGAACGGCGCGGGTATCAGCTGGATGACCACGCGGCGCGCCTTGCCCTTGGCGTCGGGCGTAAGGTCCATCACGAGCAGGTCCGACGCCGGGATCGCAATCCAGTCCTTCGCGGGCGCCGCGGCCGCAATCTCGCCCGGCGACGGCACCTCAGTCGCTTCCTGGGCTTGAACGGGAATGGCGAGCGATGCCGCAGCCGCGGCGAGCAGAAGATATTTCATGCCGCCTGTCTGCCATGGCCATGCGACTTGCGAAAGCCCCGCCAAGCGATTAGGGCGCGCCTTCCAGTGCAAGATGCGGAGCGGTGGCCGAGTGGTCGAAGGCGCTCGCCTGGAAAGTGAGTATACGTCAAAAGCGTATCGAGGGTTCGAATCCCTCCCGCTCCGCCAAGTTCTAATCCCACTCTCTGCCGAACCGCCCCCAAAGCCCCAGCTTAGCTGCGGGTTTGAGGGGCGCTTCGTATCCGCTCGTCCTTCGGGGATTGGGTGAACGAAGAAACCAACCGCCCGAGCGATGTTGCCGAAGCCGCGCTCGCCGACACGGTCGCCAACAAGGTCGAGGCGGCTTACCGGCTGGGCAAGGTCCGTGAGAAGCTCCGGGTGATGATGGCGGATTGGGCGAACTACCGCGACGAGCGAAAGCAGGGAGCCGCTACACCCGCGCGCGGCGCCACCTGCTCGACCAATATGAGCGCGCCGTCGATCGGATTGACGAGAAGGATCGCGCGATCTTTCTCGGCCAGGGCGTCGGGGAACTGAGCTATCGCGAGCTTACCAAGCGTCATCGAGCTTACCAAGCGTCATGACGTCAGCGTTGCCAAGGTCGCGCGCGCAAGCGATGAACCTCAGTTTGCGGGTCACCGCGCAGGCCGCCCACAGAAAGAACCGCAGGTGGCGGCAATTCTGTCGGCGTTAGCGCCGCTTCGACCTTGCCAAGCAGCCGCCGCACCGACAGGGTGCCGCCAGCGATGAAAACCGACCTCGACCATCTTCCAGCCAACAAGCAGCGCGAGCTCGATCGCGTGAAACAGATCATCTTCGAAGAGTTCGAGGATGCATTGGCGCTCGGTACGATGAGCTGGAAGAAGAAGGGGCGGATCGACAAGATCATTCTCTATGGCAGCTATGCGCGCGGCGGCTGGGTCGATGAGCCTCATACCGCCAAGGGCTATCGCTCGGACTTCGACCTTCTCATCATCGTTAACGACAAGCGGCTAACCGAGAAGGTCGATTTCTGGGGTAAGCTCGAAGACCGGCTCATTCGCGAACTCGCGATCGACAAGACGCTCAAGACGCCCGTCAACTTCATCGTCCACACCCTGCAGGAGGTGAACGACGGGCTGGCCCACGGCCGCTATTTCTTCATGGACGTCGCGCGCGACGGCATCGCGCTCTACGAATACGACAACAAACCGCTTCACACTCCCAAACCGAAGACGCCCGAGCAGGCGTTGGCGATGGCGCGGGAGTATTTCGACGAGTGGTTTCCGTCCGCGATGAAGCGGTTCGAAATCTCCAAGTTCGATCTCGAAAAGGGCTATTTGAAAGACGCCGCCTTCGACACGCATCAAGCCACGGAGCGCCTTTACCACTGCGTCCTATTGGTTTGCACCTTCTACACGCCACACGTCCACAACTTGGCCTTCCTGCGCACCCAGGCCGAGCGGATTGACATGCGGCTGGTTGATGCCTGGCCGCGCGACCACCGCGTAGATCGGGCGCGGTTTGAGAAGCTGAAAGAGGCCTACGTGAAGGCCCGCTATTCGAAGCATTACCGCATCACCGAAGAGGAGCTGACGTGGCTCGGCGGCTGCGTCGAGGAACTCGGTCGCGCGGTTCACGCGGTTTGCTCAGAACGGATTGCCGAACTCGAAGCCAACGCCTCAGTTCGCCCCTGACTATCTAACACTTTTCGAGGCAGCGCACCGCCCTCTTGACGGATGAGAATATGGCGGACGAAAATGACGTGAGCGGCAGATCGGTCGAGCGCAAAATGGAAGCGCTGAACCGGTGTCGGGGTGACGTGTAGACCCGCGCTCCGGGTGATAGCCGACATCTCTCGACACACCGCCGGCGTTTGAGAACGCGTGGCCATACTCCCGCATGCTGAGCCGGCCGGTCACGACGCAGAGCCTCCACTGGGCCGAGTTGCGGCAGACTGGCGTAGAAAAACAGGCCTTGGCGTACAAACGTCGTGTGGAAAGGCCCAGCGCAGTTCTGGATAATCAGGCGACGGGACGGCAATGCTTCCAGCCGTCACGTCGGCGACAGGTCGAACACCTTGCGACCATCGTTAAAACAATCTGCCCTGAACGCGTTGCAGCTCCGGAGTTGAAGACATGGGGATTAGCTTTGACAGGAGCGCACGGATAGCAGGTTATCGGCCCTCGGTTTTCAAGCGCGCGCTGCTCAGCTTCTCGCGAACGCGCTCGCCAGGCAAGACAATAGATCTGAAGACCGTGTTTCCCGAACGCAGCGACGGTGCCATCGTATTCGAGGAATGCCTCGACAGAGGGTTGATCGATCCCACGATAACGAAACTTACCGAGACCGGCGAGGCGCTCGCCCTCGCCAAGGCAAACCCGCGAACGCCCTTGGCGAAGGCGCAGGCAGTTCTGAACAGCTTTCTGGATCGGATAGAAGCTCTCAGGTGCAATCCGGATGGCGTGCAGGACGTCGATCAAGTCTGGCTATTTGGCAGCCTCATGCGAGGCGCGGATAGCGTTGGCGACATTGACGTGGCGGTGACGAGGTCGCGCAGCCCCCACTTTGCGAATGATCATGACGGCAGGCAGAGGCATGTTAATCAGCTCGTGGCAAAAATGTCTGATGCCCCCCACGACTGGGCTGGGCCATGGTCGAAGGAAGAGTGGCTGTTCAAGCGGGCGATCTATGGCGCAATGCGCCATCCCCTTCTCGCCGGAGCGCAATACGGTACCGCCGATCTGCAGGCATTGGGGGTACCCTGCCGCCTGATCTACGATCGAGCGCGAGGCGGAAGAGTTGATGATCCCGTCCTTCCCAGACATCCTGAATCTCTCGGTCGAAGCAATAATGTCAGTCCGCCATTTGAGATGCCGAATCTTGAGCCTGCCCCCATCCAACCCATGGACGCGCGTTGGGTTGCGGGTTTCTCGGAAACAGGCATGGTTTCGCCATATCATATATTCCGAGGCTGGACGCGCGACGCGCGCGCCTTGTTCCCCCACTTTCCTGACGGTCTGCGCATTGTCGCCGATGATGACGCCTTGCTTCACTCTCCGTCGGTGCCGGCGCTTTTGAAAAGGCCGAGACTCGATGGCCGAAAGGCCGTCGCGCTTGTCAACGCAACCGAACGGCTGAAAACTGGCCTTATCCTTCACCGTGAAATCGAGATCAGCTCGTCGCACTGGACGCTGCACACCCGCTTCTCCAATCTTCAACTTTGCCGAGCCAGCGGCCATGCAAATCCGGCGACGCTGCCGGATCTAGCCTCGGCAGCTGCGCTTATTCTCGCGGTCGATGCAGAACATATGCTTAGAAGAGCAGGCGAGGCGCCTGCTCCGCCAATCGTTCGGATCGCGGCAGACAGTACGGATTTAAGTGAAAATCTGCGATTCAATCTGGCTGAACCGCTTCAAAGCTTATTGCGCAAGAGCATTGCGCGCATTGAAACAGATGATGATTGCACTTGTAGACATGTCGAATTCGCATAATTCATCAGAAATGCCGCAAAATAAATTTTTATATGAGTTATGATATTTATAAAGTTAACATAGAAGAGAAAATGACGGCGCAAGAATAATTTTATAGTTTATCTTGGGAAATTATTGCCACTTTTCTATTTATGCTCCTTGATCATCATGAGGATTTTATTGCAGATATTGAAACCCGCCTTCGGGGCTTGAACCTTCCCGCCGCAGCGCTACACCGACGGCATGCGTAACATTCTCGTCCCTGGCGCGCTCGCGCTCGCCGCCGCCCTTTGCACGCCCGCTCTCGCCCGGCCGATGACCGAGGTCGATCTTGCGACGCTCAACCGCGTCGCTGCGCCCACGGCTTCGCCCGACGGGCGGTGGGTCGTGTTCCAGATGACCGAGACAGCGCCCGAAACCTACAAGCGCTCGACCGGGCTCTGGCTCGTCGATCGCAAGGCCAAGGAGGCCGAGCCCGCACAAATCGCCGATGCCCCCGGCAAGAATGAATCGTCGCCCGCATTTGCGCCCGACGGCAGCCTTTATTTCATCTCGAACGCCTCGGGCAGCGATCAGGTCTGGCGGATAAATCCCAGCGCAGGCAGCGCCGCGACGCAGGTTACCGATACCAAGGCCGATGTCGCGGGCTTCAAGATTTCGCCCGATGGCGCGCGCCTGCTCGCATGGGGCGACATTCCGATGGAGTGCGCCGATTTCGGCTGCGAAGCGAAGGACGTAAAGGACAAGGGCGCGCTCGTCGGCCCCGGCAGCGGGCGGCTCTACAAGGACGGCACCGGCTTCGTCCGTCACTGGGACACATGGGAAACCCCCGGCACCCACAGCCGCCCCTTCGTCTTCAATCTGGCGGACGGCAAGGCGAGCGCGGCGCGGCCGGTCGCGGCCGGACTGGTCGGCGACACGCCGTCGAAACCCTTTGGCGGCGGCGAAGAGCTTGCCTGGGGCGCCGACAGCCGCACCGTCTATTTCACGCTGCGCAAGGCCGATCGCCACGAGCCGACCTCGACCAACCTCGACATCTATCGCTGGCTCGTCGACAGCCGCGTGATGCCGGTCAATCTGACCGAGGCCAATCAGGCGACCGACACCCTGCCCACCCCGTCGCCCGACGGCAAATGGCTGGCCTATGTCGCGATGGCGCGGCCGGGTTATGAGGCTGACCGGCAGGTGCTGATGCTCCGCAACCTCGATAGCGGCGAGACGAAGAAGCTGACCGATGCGTGGGATCGCTCGGTCGCCTCGATCGCTTGGGCGCCCGACGGCAAAGCGCTCTACGTCACCGCCGACGATGTCCTCGATCACCCGGTGTTCCGCGTCGACGCGGCGACCGGCAAGGTCGAACGGCTGAAGGCGTCGAACGAAGCCTTCGACGGCAATATCGGCGACGTCAGCGTGCTGCCCGGCGGCGCGCTGCTCTATGCGCGCAACACCGCCCTAGCCCCCACCGACGTCTATGTCCGCGATGCCAAGGGCAAGGTGACGCAGCTCACCGCGGTCAACGCCGACCGCATGGCCGAATTCGACCCGGTGCGGCTCGATCGCATGCAGTTCGCCGGCGCCAATGGCGACAAGGTGTGGGGGATGATCCTGAAGCCCGCGAACGCCGCCGCCGCGAAGCTGCCGGTCGCCTTCATCGTCCATGGCGGTCCGCAGGGCAGCTTCGGCAACAGCTGGTCGACGCGCTGGAACCCCCGCCTGTTCGCGCAGCAGGGCTATGGCGTCGTCACCGTCGATTTCCACGGATCAACGGGTTACGGGCAAGCCTTCACTGACAGCATCAATAAGGATTGGGGCGGCAAGCCGCTCGAAGATCTGAAGCTCGGCCTCGCGGCGGCGGGCAAGCAGGATGCACAGCTCGACATCGCCAACGCGTGCGCGCTCGGCGCGTCCTATGGCGGCTATATGATGAACTGGATCGCCGGCCAGTGGACCGACGGTTTCAAATGCCTCGTCCAGCACGACGGCGTCTTCGACGCACGCGCGATGGCCTATGAAACCGAGGAGCTGTGGTTCGACGAATGGGAGCATGGCGGCCCCTATTTCAAGGTTCCCGAAGAATATGAAAAATGGAACCCGGTGAACCATGTCGACAAATGGAAAACCCCGATGCTGGTGATCACCAGCGAGAAGGATTTCCGCATCCCCTACACGCAGGGCCTCGCCGCCTTCACCGCGCTTCAGCGCCGCGGCGTTCCGTCGCAGCTGCTCGTCTTTCCGGATGAAAACCATTGGGTGCTGAAGGGCGCGAACAGCGTCCAGTGGCACCAGACCGTGTTTAATTGGTTGGACAGCTATCTGAAGAAATAGGCAAGACCGCGTGCTCCCGCGAAGGCGGGAGCCCATCACCGGCCGGTGCAAGTTGGAACCGGCAGAAGATGGGTTACCGCCTTCGCGGGGGCACGCGATGGCTTGCAGTAAGTGCGTGTCCCCCCTTGCCGCTGCGCGTCCCGGCTGGCAAAGGCGCCCGGCTATGCCGATGGAAAAAACCTTCGATCCCGCCGCTATCGAGGCGAAATGGTCTCACGAATGGGAAAGCCGCGGGCTCTATCGCCCCGCCCGCCCCGATGCGCAGCCCTTCACGATCGTCAACCCGCCGCCGAACGTTACCGGCGCGCTGCATATCGGCCATGCGCTCGACAACACGCTGCAGGACGTTCTCGTCCGCTATGAGCGGCTGCGCGGCAAGGATGCGCTGTGGGTCGTAGGCATGGATCATGCCGGCATCGCGACGCAGATGGTGGTTGAACGCCAGATGGAAGCGCGGCAGGACAAGCGCACCAACTACAGCCGCGAGGACTTCGTCGAGAAGGTCTGGCAGTGGAAAGCGGAAAGCGGCGGCCAGATCACCGGCCAGCTCCGCCGCCTCGGCTGCTCGATGGACTGGTCGCGCGAACAGTTCACGATGGACCCGCACTTCACCCGCGCGGTGGTCAAGGTGTTCGTCGACCTGCACAAAAAGGGTCTGATCTACCGCGACAAGCGGCTGGTGAACTGGGACCCCAAGCTCAAGACCGCGATCAGCGACCTCGAGGTCGAAACGGTCGAGGTGAAGGGCGGCTTCTGGCACTTCAAATACCCGCTCGCCGACGGTGTGACGCTCGATGACGGGCGTAACTATGTCGAGGTTGCGACGACGCGCCCCGAAACGATGCTCGCCGACATGGCGGTCGCGGTGCATCCCGATGACGCGCGCTACAAGAGCGTGATCGGCAAGGACATCCTCCAGCCGATCACCGGCCGCCGTTTCAAGATCGTCGCCGACGAACATGCCGATCCCGAACTCGGTTCGGGCGCGGTGAAGATCACGCCGGGGCATGATTTCAACGACTTCGAGGTCGGCAAGCGCGCGGGGTTCAAGCCCGCCGAGATGCTCAACATGTTCGATGGCGATGCGAACGTCATCCAGACCGCCGACGGGCTGGTGCCGCAGGAATATCTCGGCCTCCACCGCTTCAAGCGCGATGGCGTCGATGGCGCGCGCGAACTGGTCGTGGCGCGGATGAAGGAAGCTGGCTTCCTGATCCCGCATGTCGACAAGGACGGCAACGAACACGACGCCGAACCGCGCACGATCCAGACCCCCTTCGGCGATCGCGGCGGCGTGGTGATCGAGCCGTGGCTGACCGACCAATGGTATGTCGACGCCGAAACGCTCGCGCAGCCCCCGATGCAGGCAGTGCGTGACGGGCGGATCAACATCGTCCCCAAGACGTGGGAAAAGACCTTCTTCAACTGGATGGAGAATATCCAGCCCTGGTGCGTCTCGCGCCAGCTCTGGTGGGGGCACCGGATTCCAGCGTGGTATGCCGAGGATGGCCGTATCTTCGTTGCCGAGACCGAAGAGGAAGCGCAGGCACAGGCTGGCGCAGGCGTCGCTCTGACCCGCGACGAGGACGTCCTCGATACCTGGTTCTCCTCGGCGCTCTGGCCCTTCGCAACGCTCGGCTGGCCCGAGAATACGGACCTGCTGAAACGCCACTACCCCAACGACGTCCTCATCTCGGGCTTCGACATCCTGTTCTTCTGGGATGCGCGCATGGCGATGCAGGGGATGGAGTTCATGGGCGACGTGCCGTGGAAGACGCTCTATCTCCACGGCCTCGTCCGCGCGCCCGACGGCGCGAAGATGTCGAAGTCGAAGGGCAACGTCGTCGATCCGCTCGGGCTGATCGACCAATATGGCGCCGACGCTTTGCGCTTCTTCATGGCGGCGATGGAAAGCCAGGGCCGCGACATCAAGATGGATGATGCGCGCCTCGCGGGCTATCGCAATTTCGCGACCAAGCTGTGGAACGCCGCGCGCTTCTGCGACGCGAATGGCATTTCGGCCTCGACCAGTTTCGAGGCGCCCGCCGCAACGCTGCCCGTCAACCGCTGGATCATCGGCGAAGTCGCCGCGACCGTCGCGGCGATGGAGAGCGCCTTCGCCGCCTATCGCTTCGACGAGGCCGCGAATGCGATCTACAGCTTTGCCTGGGACCGTTTCTGCGACTGGTATCTGGAACTGATCAAAGGCGCGATCGACGACGAGACAAAGGCGGTCGCGGGCTGGGTGCTCGACCAGATCCTTGTCATGCTCCACCCTTTCATGCCCTTCATCACCGAAGAGCTGTGGACGGGTCTCGGCGACCGCGCCGACTATCCGCTGATCACGGCCAAATGGCCCGCTCCGGCGGCTGAAAAAGATGCTGGCGCCAGCGCCGATATCGACTGGCTGATCAAGCTCGTCAGCGAGCTGCGTACCGCCAAGGCCGAGCTCGGCCTGCCGCCAGGCGCGCGCCTGACCGCGCATTTCCCGGCGTCGCTCAAGGGCCGCACCGACAAGCTCGCGGCACAGCTCGACCGTCTCGCGCGGCTGGAAGCGATCAGCTTCGATCCCGCGCCCGCAGGCGCCTCGGCGCAGCTCGTCGTCGAAGGTGAGACGATCACCGTCCCGCTCGAAGGCGTCATCGACATTGCGGCCGAGCGCGAACGCCTGACCAAGGCGCTCGCCGCCGCGGCCAAGGAACGCGACAGCCTTGCCGGCCGACTGAACAACCCCTCGTTCGTCGAACGCGCCAAACCCGAAGCCGTCGACAAAGCGCGCGCCGACCATGCCGCCAAGGAGGCCGAGGCCGACCGCCTGACCGCCGCGCTGGCGCGGCTGGGGTGAGCGAAGACGCGTCCGTTACGCCGGTCGCCGCCGCTGCCGACCCCGCCGCCGCGCCGGTTCCGCCGCGCCAGACCGCGCGCGGCGCCGGACGCATGAACCTGACCGAAGGGCCGATCGCGAAGTCGCTGATCCTCTTCGCCTTGCCGACGCTCGCATCGAACGTGCTGCAGACGCTGTCTGGGTCGATCAATTCGGTGTGGGTCGGCCAGTTCCTCGGCGGCAGCGCGCTCGCCGCAACGGCCAATGCGAACATCATCATGTTCCTGATGTTCGCGACCTTCTTCGGCTTCGGCATGGCCGCGACGGTGCTGATCGGCCAGGCGATCGGGCGCGGCGATACCGACGCGGCGCGCCGCGCCACCGGTGCCGTCGTCGGCCTCGCGCTGATCTTCTCGCTCGTCATCGCCGTCGTCGGCTGGTTCGCCTCGACCACCATCCTGCATTGGCTCAAGACCCCGCCAGAAGCCTTTGACCTTGCACATGATTATCTGCGCGTGACCTTCATCGCGATCCCGGCAAGCATGCTGGCGGTGACGCTGATGATGGCGTCGCGCGGCGCCGGCGACGCGGTGACGCCGCTGCGCTTCATGCTGTTGTCGGTCGTCCTCGACATCGCGCTCAACCCGCTGCTGATCCTCGGCATCGGCCCCTTCCCGCGCCTCGGCATCGCGGGCAGCGCGCTCGCGACGGCGATTGCCGGGACGATCAGCCTGATCGCGATGCTCGGCTGGTTCTATGCCCGCGACCATGTGCTGCGGCTGCGCGGACCCGAACTCAAATATCTCCTCCCCAATATGGAGGAACTGCGCTTCATCATCGGCAAGGGGCTGCCGATGGGCGCGCAGATGCTCGTCATTTCGGGCGCCGGGCTGGTGATGGTCGGGCTGGTCAATCGCGAAGGGCTCGTCACCGCCGCTGCCTATGGCGCGACGCTACAATTGTGGAACTATGTCCAGATGCCCGCGCTCGCGGTCGGCGCGGCGGTCAGCGCCATGGTCGCGCAGAATATCGGCGCTGCAAAGTGGAACCGCGTCACCACCATCACCAATAGCGGCATCGCGATCAACCTGATGATGACCGGGGTGCTGATCGCGCTGCTGCTCCTTTTCGACCGAGCTGCGCTCGCCCTTTTCCTCGGTAGCGATACCGCGGCAATCGATGCCGCGCGCCATATCCAGTTGCTCGCGACCTGGACCTTCCTGCCCTTCGGCACGACGATCGTGCTGATCGGAACGCTCCGCGCCAACGGATCGGTCGTGCCGCCGCTCGTAATCCTGTTCCTGTCGATGTTCCCGATCCGCCTCGGCATCTATTATCTGGGTTACCCGGCGCTCGGCGGCGATGCGATCTGGTGGAGCTTTCCGCTGTCCTCGTTCGCGTCGCTGACCATGGCGTGGATCGTCTATCGCCGCGGCAACTGGCGCCGCACGCTGCCGCAACCCCGCGGCGCCTGACCGGCCGCGTTTCGACCAAAAGGCGCGCGGCTTCGACTGACGCAGCGCGCGCACCTAGTTTTTTGCGCCATATTCGCGCAAAAGCGACGGCAATGAACATGACCATCCGCAAAGAGACGCTGCGCGACCAGCGAGCGCACATGCTGGCCGCATCGCCGGGCTGGCGCGCGTCGGACGCCCGCGTCAATCCCCGCGTCGCGATCGGTTCGATCATCGCGATGTGGCTGATCTATTTCCTGATCACGACCGGGCTGGCCTTGCTGGCCGGGGCCGCCGAGCAATGGGGTGCGATCGGCCGCCGCGCGATCGTCGTCATCGCCGGCATCCTGTGCACCTTCGCCCTTTATCAGCTCATCCAGCGGGTCCAGCCCAAAAGCTTTGGCGCGCGGCTCGCCGTCGCGATGGGAGCCGCGGTGCCCCTTGTCGTCATCTACGCGAGCATCAATCTGCTCGTCTTCTTCTACTGGTTTCCATCAGGCGATACCCAGAAGATCATCGAAGAGGTGCAGTCCAAATTCCCCATTGCCTGGGAAACGGTGCTGATCCTCGACAGCTCGATCCGCTGGTATTTCTTCTTCGCGGTATGGGCAGCGCTCTATGTCGCCTTCGGCTATGCCAACGAAATGCGCGCGGTCGAGCGCCGCGCCAACAGCTACCGGGTCGAGGCGCAGGCGGCGCAGCTGCGCGCGCTCCACTATCAGGTGAACCCGCACTTCCTGTTCAACACGCTCAATTCGCTGTCGACGCTCGTCATGCGCGGATCGCAGGCGGAGGCCGAGACGATGATCATGAATCTGTCGTCCTTCCTGCGATCGAGCCTCGCGATCGATCCCGAACAACTCGTCAGCCTCGACGAGGAAATGGCGCTTCAGCGCCTCTATCTGCAGATCGAGCAGGCGCGCTTTCCCGACCGCCTGCAGGTCGAGGTGACGATGCCGAAAGCGCTGGAAAATGCGCGCGTTCCGGTGCTGATCCTGCAACCGATCATCGAAAATGCGATCAAATATGGTGTTGCCCCCAGCAAGGGAAAGATTGCGATCCGCCTGTCGGCGAGCAGCGAATATGGGCTGCTCGTGATCCGGATCGAAAATGACATCGATCCGGCCGCACCGGCGCCCGAATCGGGCACCGGCCTCGGCCTCGGCAACGTCCGCGAACGGCTGATCACACGCTACGGCCCGGTGGCAGGCTGCGAATGGGGACGGTCGGACAGCGGCGGCTTCGCGGTATCGCTGTGGCTGCCGATCGCAGGGGAAGGACACTGACATGCTGCAGACGCTGCGCACCCTGATCGTGGATGACGAGCCGCTCGCGATCGAACGGCTTCAGATTCTGGCGGGGCAGCAGGACGGGGTTTCGCTCGTCGGTACCGCCAGCGACGGCGCATCGGCGCTGCGCATGGTCGAGGCGCTCGCGCCCGATCTGTTGCTTTGCGATATCGCCATGCCCGACCTCGACGGGCTGGAGGTGGCGACCGCGCTCGAAAAGCTCGATTGTCCGCCAGCCATCGTCTTCGTCACGGCGTTCGATCGCTATGCTGTCGCAGCCTTCGACGTCGCCGCGGTCGACTATCTGCTCAAGCCCGTGTCGCCCGATCGTCTTGCCAAGGCACTGGCGCGCGTGCGCGAATGGCGCAGCGCTGGGCGAACTGCCCCGCCGAAGAGCCGGTGGATCAACGAATTCTGGGTTCAGAACCGCGGTGAGATGCTGCGCATCGATGCGGCGCAAGTCGATCTGATCGAGGCCGAGCGCGACTATATGCGCCTCTATGTCGGCAGCCGAAGCTGGCTGATCCACCAGACGATCAAATCACTGGAAGAGCGGATGAACCCCGATCAGTTCATGCGCATTCACCGGTCCAAGATGGTCCGGCGCGACGGCATCGTCGGCCTCAAGCATCATGGCGACGGGGCGTGGAGCGTGGACTTGGGCGAAGGCGGACAGCACCGGATCGGTCGCACTTACCTGCACGACGTAAAGGCGATCATGCACGGCGCATGACCGCCTCTACCGCCGGTTAGCGAACGGCAACCTCCGCCGGACGTTCAAGTGCCAATTTCATATCGCTGCCACCGAACAACGCCGCCATCTGCGGTTCGGCGCTGCGACGCGCATGGGCAATGCAGTCGCGTTCCTGCGCCCGCTGAGACAGGGTCGCTCGGGGATCGGTACGACACATGCCGCGAATGGCGATGCGTACGCGCGTTTCCAGCCGAGCGCGGCCCTTGACGCTGCTCAGATTGAGATCGCCGTACGGCACGATGACCGTCGGCGCATCATCGGTATCCGCGACGCGCGCCTCGGCGGCAGTCGCGACCGGCGCGGCGGCGCCTGCCGACAATGCAGCGGCGCCTGTCATGAGCAAATATTTGGCAATACGGTGTGACATGGGGGAGTCCTCTCATCCGTTATGGGATGCGAGACACGCTGCGCCGTAACCGGGGAAGTCGGGTCGCCTCGCATCCCGCAACCCACGGAATGCGCCAATTTTCTGCGCCATTCATACGCGCTTCGATCAGCCCCAGCGACGAGTCGATTGAAAGATGAAGCGCCTACAAAGTGCGACCAACGGACGAACGGAAGCGCGCCAATAAAAAGGGGCCCCGACTTGTCGTCGGAGCCCCTTTAATCTCACGGGATCGCGTGCCGATTGGCAGCACTATTCCTTGGGCTGCGGCTTGGCACAGCGGCTGGTGTCGCCCGCCTTGCAGGCCGCGACATCGGCTTCCCACTTTTGGCGTTCTTCGGCGGCCATCGCCGCGACGCGAGCCTTTTCCGCTTCATAAGCGGCGGTTTCATCGGCATATTTCGCCTGCGCCGCGGCCGTCTGCTCGGCAATCGCAGCCTTTTGCTGCTCATATTGCGAAACGCTCTGCTGATAGCGCGCGGTTTCGGCATCGGCCTTCGCAAGCTGTTCGGCATTGAGCTTGGCAGTATCCGCACGTTCCTGAACGGTCGTGCCATCTGGCAGCTTCTGAGCCATCGCCGGCGCCGAACTCATCAGCGCCGCGACGACCGCGGCGGCAAAAATCGATCTGGTCATCGAGAAATCTCCTAAATCCGAGCACCCTGCCCGTCCAACGCTTTGCCGCAAGATGCGTTCCGCAGCCAGCGGCATTGCGTGGGATGGGTAACGGGACGTCGCCGGCTTACCAGATGCGCGTGCGATCCTCGGGCTTCAGATAATATTTGGCCCCCGGTGCGACGTTGAACGCCTTGTACCACGCATCGACGTTGCGCAGCGGACCGATGATGCGCCAGCGCGCCGGGCTGTGGGGGTCGCTCGCCACCTGCTGTTTGGTCGCATCCTCGCGCGCCTTGTCGCGCCACGCCTGCGCAAAGGCGAGGAAGAAGCGCTGATCGCCGGTCAGCCCGTCGATCACTGGCGCTTCCTTGCCGTTCAGCGACCGGTGATAGGCGTCATAGGCAACCTCGAGCCCCGCAAGGTCGGCGAGATTCTCGCCCATCGTCAGATCGGGGTTGATGAACGCACCCGGCGCCGCCTCATAGGTCGCATATTGCGCGCCGAAGCCCTTGGCCTGCGCATCGAAGCGCGCGGCATCTTCCTTGGTCCACCAGTCGCGCACGGCGCCGCTCGCATCAATCTTGCGCCCCTGATCGTCGAAACCATGAGTGATTTCATGGCCGATCACGGCGCCGATCGCGCCATAGTTGACCGCATCGTCGACCGTCTCGCTGAAATAGGGCGCCTGCAGAATACCGGCCGGGAAAACGATCTTGTTTTCAAGCCCGCCGTTGTAGGCGTTCACTTCCTGCGCGTTCATCGACCATTTCTTGCGGTCGACCGGCTTGTCCAGGTCGGCGAGCTGATAGGCATATTCGAACGCCGCGCTGCGCTTCACATTGCCGTAGAGATCGGCGGGATCGATCTTGAGCCCCGAATAGTCGCGCCACTTGTCGGGGTAGCCGACCATCACGTCCATCTTGTCCAGCTTAGCGAGCGCGGCTTCCTTGGTGGCGGGCGCCATCCAGCTGTTGCCGCGGATGCGGTCGCCCATCGCCAGCTTCAGATTGGCGACGAGCGATTCCATCTTGGCCTTGGCACTCGGCGGGAAATATTGCTTCGCATATTCCTCGCCGACCAGCTCGCCCAGGCTGCTATCGACAAGGCGCAGCCCGCGCTTCCAGCGCGGCCGCATCTCGGTCACGCCGCTCAGCGCCTTCGAGAATTCGAAGCGGCTGTCGACCCAGTCATCGGACAGATAATTGGCCGCATTGTCGGCGACATGGAATTCCTGCCACAGCTTCAGCGTGTCGAGCGGCGTCTTGCCATAGAGCGCTGCGATGTCGCGGATCGCGGTATTTTCGTTGACGATGATGCGCTTCTGCGCCGGAATTTCGGCGCCCGCGAACCAGGCGCTCCAGTCGAGCCCGGGCGCATAGGCGGCCAGCGCCTCCGACGACATCGGGTTGTTGATCTTGCCCAGATCGCGGCGCTCGGCGATCGCCCAGCTCACCTTGGCGATCTCGGTCTCGAACGCCAGCACCGCATCGGCGGCCTTTTCGGGATCGGGGTTACCGATCATTTTCATCGTCCGCGCGATATAGGCGCGATAGGCCTCACGCTGCGGCTTGAAGCTGTCGTTCAGATAATAATCGCGGTCGGGAAGCCCGATCCCGCCCTGCCCGAGCCACAGGACGTTGACCGTCGGCGTGTCGGGATCGGCATAGGGACCGCCACCGACGATCGAGGCGCCGAAGCTTCCCTGCGACGCGCCCATAAAGCGCGCCATCTCGCTCTTGTCCTTGATCGCCGCGACGGCTGCGATATCCGCCATCAGCGGCTTGGTGCCGAGTTGTGCGACGCGCTTTTCGTCCATGAAGCTTTGATAAAGCCCGCCGACCTGACTGGTCGCGGGTGCGCCGGTGACGAGCTGGCGGAGCTGACGCTGCGTCAGATTATAGACATCGTAATCGACGCCGGCCGATGCCTGATCGGCCGGAATCTCGGTGCGCGCGAACCATGCGCCATTGGCATATTTGTCGAAATCGTCGCCCGGCTTTACTGACGTGTCGCGCGCGCCCAGATCGACGCCCCAGCTTCCGAAGGTCAGCGGCTTGAGCGACCCGTCTTCCGCGCCGGCCGCAGCATCGGTCGCAGCGACCAAGGAAGCGTCAGCGCCAGCATTGCGGGCCAGAACAGGTGCTGCGATCAGCGCGGCGGCGATAGCGACGGCAGCGGTGCCGCCCAAAAACATCTTCATTCCCCAGTCTCCTACCCCCGCGCACGGTTCAAGGGCCGATCCGCCGCAGGCCATGGCGACTTGTCCGCCCGCGCCAATCGCAGGTCAAGCAAGATGCAGGCCGCTGGTCGAACGCACTCGTTCGTTGGTGGAATCGACGCCCCGTTGCGCGCAAAGCAGCCGCTTCCTATCTAGGCGTTCGAGCGAGCGGCGCCCTCTTGCGCGGCCGGAACAAATCTGGAACATACCCACCCCATGAGTCTCACCCATATTTCGGTGCGCGGCGCGCGCGAGCATAATCTGAAGGGCGTCGACGTCGATCTGCCGCGCGATGCGCTGATCGTCATCACCGGCCTGTCGGGCAGCGGCAAGTCGAGCCTCGCCTTCGACACCATCTATGCCGAGGGCCAGCGGCGCTATGTCGAGAGCCTGTCGGCCTATGCGCGCCAGTTCCTGGAAATGATGCAGAAGCCCGACGTCGAACATATTGACGGGCTGTCGCCGGCGATCAGCATCGAACAGAAGACGACGAGCCGTAACCCGCGCTCGACGGTGGCCACCGTCACCGAAATCTACGACTATATGCGCCTGCTCTGGGCGCGTGTCGGCATTCCCTATTCACCGGCGACCGGCGAGCCGATTTCGGCGCAGACGGTCAGCCAGATGGTCGACCGGGTGATGGACCTGCCTGAAGGAACGCGGGCCTATCTGCTCGCGCCCGTCGTGCGGGGACGCAAGGGCGAATATAAGAAGGAACTCGCGCAGTGGCAGAAGGACGGCTTCACCCGCGTCCGCATCGACGGCGAATTTTACGAGATCGAGGACGCTCCGGCGCTCGACAAGAAATACAAGCATGACATCGAGGTCGTGGTCGATCGGATCGTCGTGCGCGAGGGGATCGCGACGCGGCTTGCCGACAGTTTCGAGACGGCGCTGAAACTCGCCGAAGGGCTCGCCTATGTCGACCTTGCCGACGGCGACGTTCCGGGGCGCGACGGCGAAGTCGGCGGCGCCATGAAAGGCGCCGGCATCCCTGCCAACCGCATCATCTTTTCCGAGAAATTTTCCTGCCCCGTTTCGGGCTTCACGATTGCCGAGATCGAACCGCGGCTGTTCAGCTTCAACGCGCCGCAGGGCGCTTGTCCCGCATGCGACGGCCTTGGCGAGCGGCTGGAATTCGACCCCGAGCTGGTCGTCCCCAACCATGCGCTCAGCCTGAAAAAAGGCGCCGTCGTGCCATGGGCGAAATCGAACCCGCCCTCGCCCTATTATATGCAGGTGCTCGAAAGCCTGGGCAAAGCCTATGGTTTCGGCCTCGACACGCCGTGGCAGGATCTGCCCGGCGAGGTGCAGCTCATCATTCTTTACGGCAGCGGCGGCAAGCCGGTCGAGCTGACCTTCAAGGACGGCCGGCGCACCTATACCACGCACAAAGCGTTCGAGGGGGTGATCGGCAACCTCAACCGCCGGATGCTCCAGACCGAAAGCGCGTGGATGCGCGAGGAACTGGGCAAATATCAGACCGCACAGCCGTGTGAGACGTGCCACGGCGCGCGCCTGCGCCCCGAACCGCTCGCGGTCAAGATCGCGGGCGAGGACATCAGCATGTCGGCGCAGCGCTCGGTCGCCGACGCGCTCGCCTGGTTCAGCGCGCTCGACGAGAAGCTCAACGATCAGCAGCGCCAGATCGCGAAGGCGATTCTGAAAGAGATCAACGAGCGGCTCGGCTTCCTCAACAATGTCGGGCTCGATTATCTCAACCTCAACCGCACCAGCGGCACGCTCAGCGGCGGCGAAAGCCAGCGCATCCGTCTTGCGTCACAAATCGGCAGCGGCCTCTCCGGCGTGCTTTATGTCCTCGACGAACCCAGCATCGGCCTGCACCAGCGCGACAACGACCGGCTGCTCGCAACGCTCAAGCGCCTCCGCGACCTCGGCAACACGGTGATCGTCGTCGAACATGACGAGGATGCGATCCGCCACGCCGATTATGTCGTCGACATGGGCCCCGGCGCGGGCGTCCATGGCGGCGAAATCGTCGCCGAAGGCACGCTGAAACAGGTGCTGGCGAACAAGAAGAGCCTGACCGCGGCCTACCTCACCGGCGCGAAGAAGATCGAGGTGCCGACGCACCGCCGCCCCGGCAACGGGTTCGACCTGGTGCTGAAGGGCGCGCGCGCCAACAACCTCCAGAATGTCACCGCGACGATCCCGCTCGGCACCTTCACCTGCGTCACCGGCCTGTCGGGATCGGGCAAGTCGAGCCTTGTCATCGACACGCTCTACGCCAGCGCGGCGCGCACGCTCAACGGCGCGCGGATGGTCGCGGGGCCGCACGACAGCCTGACCGGCCTTGAGCGTTGCGACAAGGTGATCGACATCGACCAGTCGCCGATCGGCCGCACCCCGCGCTCGAACCCGGCGACGTACACCGGCGCCTTCACGACGATCCGCGACTGGTTCGCGGGGCTGCCCGAGGCGCAGGCGCGCGGTTACAAGCCCGGCCGCTTCAGCTTCAACGTCAAGGGCGGGCGCTGCGAAACCTGCACCGGCGACGGGCTGATCAAGATCGAGATGCACTTCCTGCCCGACGTCTATGTGACGTGCGAGACGTGCCACGGCAAACGCTACAACCGCGAAACGCTCGAGGTGAAGTTCAAGGGGATGAGCATCGCCGACGTGCTCGACATGACGGTCGAGGATGCGGCGGAGTTCTTCAAGGCGGTGCCCGCGATCCGCGACAAGATGGAGATGCTCGTCCGCGTCGGCCTCGGCTATATCAAGGTCGGGCAGCAGGCGACGACGCTGTCGGGCGGCGAGGCGCAGCGGGTAAAGCTCGCCAAGGAACTCTCGCGCCGCTCGACCGGACAGACGCTCTACATCCTCGACGAACCGACCACCGGCCTCCATTTCGAGGATGTGCGCAAGCTGCTCGAAGTGCTGCAGGCGCTGGTCGATCAGGGCAACAGCGTGGTGGTGATCGAGCATAACCTGGACGTTATCAAGACCGCCGACTGGATCGTCGACCTCGGCCCCGAAGGCGGGGTCAAGGGCGGCGAGATCGTCGCGGCGGGGACGCCCGAACAGGTGGTGAAGGAACCGCGCAGCTTCACCGGCCAATATCTGGCGCCGTTGCTGGGAAAATGACCCGTCCCCTTCCCGCCTGCGGGAGGGGTTAGGGGTGGGTGCGAGCGAAGCAAGCCTTGCCCTTGCCTATGCCCACCCCGCTGCGACTAGCGAGCAAGCTCGCAAGTCTCGCTGCCCCTCCCGCAAGCGGAAGAGGGAGGGAAATCAATGCCACACCGCCGACAGCGGATAGAGCGCTAGGAGCCAGATCAGGCAGGCGACGACGATGCGGCGGTCCTTTGCCGCGATCGCGAGCGCCGCGACGGGGAAGAAGGACCATGCGACAATGAAGGTGCGAACGCTGGTGGGCGCCGGTACGCCGTGCAGCCAGCCGACGGTGGCCAGCAATGCGACGTTGCACAGCAACACGCTGCCGATCACCAGCCGCCGCTGTTTGTCGAAATGGGCGTTAAGGTCGTCCCACGCCTCCGGATCGTCGGGAAAGACCAGGCTCGCCGCGACGAAATAGACCGCGGTGACGACGAAGCCGCCGAACAGGATCGGCCAGTTCAGCGGCAACAGCTCGCGCAGGCTCCATCCGTACATCCAGAAGGTGACGACATCGCACGACACGAACAGGCCGAGCAGCGCGGTCGGCCAGCCGATGCGGACGCGGTGGCTGGCCTTGAGCGCGCGCGCCAACCCGCCCAGCCCCTCGGCCAGCGCGAGGCCCAGGATCAGGCCGAAAAAGGAAAAGCTGAATTCGAACCCCGTCATATGCCCCCCGGCCTGATCTCTCCCCGCCCGCTTGCGGGAGGGACTGCGAGACTTGCGAACCCGTTCGCTAGTCGCAGCGGGGTGGGCAATCAACATCGGATGCGCGCACCCAAGCGCGGCCCACCCCCAACCCCTCCCGCAAGCGGGAGGGGAGATTTACCCCATCAGCTTCGCCGTCATATCCTCGGCGGCATAGATGCGGATCGCGGGCGGCTGCGGCGAGAGGGCGCGCATGTCGGCGACGAAAGGCGCGCGCGGCGGGCAGCGCGAAATGGGCGCGCACCGCATCGACGCTCTCCCACTCTTCGACGAACGTCAGACATTCATAAGCCGAGCCATCCTCAGCTTGTCGAGGCACGGCATCAATATGGCAATGATGCGCCAGACACCCCGGCTCAGCCCGCGAGCGCGCGCTATGTTCGACACCGAGCGCGATCATGCGCTCGCGATGCTCGGGGGTGAGGATGACGTGGCCGGTGATGAGGATCATTATTCTTTCGCCTTCCATAAGGGATGATTCTGATTATGACGGCAGGAATATATGGTCAGACAATTGCGTCTTTTTTCATTGAAGTGATGGATATGCTCGCAAACTTCGAACAACTTTCCATGAAATGCCAAAACGATGAGAGCAAAAGTCAAATCATCGAGGCCATCAAATGTTACGAAGCTGGGTCGTACCGCGCCGCGATCCTAGGTCGTGTTGACAAAAGACTTCAGCCATAGGCGCGAGGCGGCGAGGTTGAGGAAGCTCTCGAACGAGAGAAGTGTCTTGTCGTATCGGGTGGCGATCCGTCGTTGCTGTTTGAGCTTGCCGAACATTCGCTCGACGCGGTTGCGGTCCCGGTAGCGTCGATAGTCGGGATGCTCTGGCACCTTGCGGTTCGAGCGGGGCGGGATGATCGGCAGGATGCCCCGGACGAGCAGGCTGTCGCGGAAGCGATTACCATCATAGCCCTTGTCCGCGAGCAGCGCCTTGGGTGTGGCGACGGGGATCGCCATCAGCGGTTCGGCGGCCGTGTAATCAGAGGCCTCGCCGCCGGTCAGGATGAAGCCGACAGGCAGTCCTTGATTGTCGCAGCGGGCGTGGATCTTGCTCGTAAAGCCGCCGCGTGATCGACCAAGAGCGTTCGCACAAGCCCCCCTTTTCCGCCCGCTGCCGAGACGTGGCCGCGAACGCTGGTGCTGTCGATCATGTGTTGCCAGTCGTCGGTTAGACCCAGATCGACCAGCGTTTGCAGCAAGGCATCCCAGACACCCTGTTCGGCCCAGCGGCGGAAGCGCACATAGACCGAGTTCCATTTGCCGTACCGCTCGTGCATGTCGCGCCAGGGGCAGCCGCCCCGCAGCACGTGAAGCATTCCATTGAGGAAGAGCCGGTTATCGCCCGCGGGCCGCGCCCAACGGCCGCGCTCAGGCGGCAGCAGTGGCCCGATCAGTTCCCACTCCGCATCCGACAAATCCCCGCGACCCATGACTGCTCCTCAAAAAGCAGTCTTGAATCAGAAGGAGGCGGGCTTGGGAATCCCTTTTGTCAACACGGCCTAATGGCCTATATTGCTGTGTGCTATGATTTAATCGAGAAGATGCGCGCCTTAGCGGCTATTGGCGATGGTGCTTGTCAGACAAAGCTGGCCGACCTAGCGAAACATCAAGGGCAATATGATCGAGGTAATGCTCAAGCGATTTCCGGCCTTCTGAATTTTGAACGAGACTTGCTCGAATTTTTTCGAGATAGCTTAGAATTTTTTGGCGCGAGCGAGTTTCGCGATTTAGCGAGACTCCGAGAAGATAGAAACAGATGCGCTCATCCCACATTTCTGGCTGCTGAGCAGAACTACTTGCCGACTGCGGAGTTAGCTCGTCTTCATATTAGTAATTCCCTTCTGCTTGTACTTACGCAGCGACCTCGCCAAGAAAAGGCAGCACTAGAGCTATTTCGTCAGACTATTTCTTCTCAATACTTTCCTAAAAATGGCACAGAAGCAGCGGTATCATTGTCCGGCATCGGTTTGGACAATGCGAGAGATTCTTTGGTTCGCGGCACTGTTGACGAAATCGTTTTTGGATTGGTTGATAACAATCACATATTTTATAGGAAGATTTATCCGTACGTTGCTCTCGAAGGAATGATTGAGCTCCATAAAGACATTGTCGTAGGCCGTGCCGCGCAAAACCTCGGAAAACTTCTTTCATCCGGTTCTGATGAAGCAATTGAGACTGCCTCATACGTTGTTCTACGCTGTCCTGACCTACCGCCCGCGACGGATCAAGCATCGAGGACGGCTATCAGAAATTGGGTTCTTCACACTGACACGACGAACGTAGGAAATGCCGTTAGAAAAGGCCTAAGAATTGATTGGCTCGAAGAGGTTGCTCGAACCCGGTTAGGTACACTGACAGCTGTGGATTTTTCCAGAACCAATCCCGCAATGCCGGACGAAATGCTAGAAAAAGCTGCACATCTCTATTGTGAGGCACGAAACTGGGATAAAGCAAATGAACTTGCGACATGGTAGCAATACCATTCGCTGCTACATTCAATATTGAACACATACGATACATATTCGATCAAGCCAGAAATGGCAACGCAGACTTGCCGGGTAGTCACAAGTTTAAGGAATTTATAGCTGCTCTCTATAAAGAGAGCGCAATATCTAGCAACGACTTGGATGCGTTGACCGAAGAATTCGATTTTGAGAGGTATCGGCCTTAATCGACTGACTCCCATGACACTTCCATGACACTCCCTGTCACAAACGCGTCACACAAAACCCCCATTGGCGGCTCAGCGAGTCGCCGCGGGGGTGGCGGCTTGGTTCGGTAACGACCCCCGACAGGATCATTTCATGGTGAAGAAATTTGCCCGCACC
Source organism: Sphingopyxis sp. Q841 (assembly GCF_052384365.1). NCBI lineage: Bacteria > Pseudomonadati > Pseudomonadota > Alphaproteobacteria > Sphingomonadales > Sphingopyxidaceae > Sphingopyxis > Sphingopyxis sp. Q841. The sequence goes on from NZ_JBQSUM010000002.1 coordinate 502,256, forward strand.
ACCGGCCTGCTCGCCTGCGCCGCGACCGCCGCGCTGGCGCTTTCGGCGTGTCAGGATCAGGCCTCCTCGGGCGGCGCCGCGCGCGATTATATCAGCGCCGTCGGCTCCTCGACCGTCTATCCCTTTGCCACCGCGGTCGGCGAAAAATTCGCCGAAGCGACGGGCAACAAGACGCCGAAGATCGATTCGACCGGCACCGGCGGCGGCTTCGAACGCTTTTGCCAGGGCGTCGGCGGCGACACCCCCGACATCTCGAACGCCTCGCGCCGCATGAAGAAGAAGGAATTCGACACCTGCGTCAAGAATGGCGTCAAGGACATCGTCGAAATCCAGGTCGGCATCGACGGCATCGCGCTGGGCGAAGCGCAGCGCGGCCCCGGCTTCAAGCTGACCGAGGAAGATGTCTATAAGGCGCTCGCGGCGAACCCCTATGGCAAGCCGAACACCGCCAAGACGTGGAAAGACGTCAACCCGGCGCTGCCCGCGGTCGGCATTTCGGTCTTCGGCCCGCCGTCGACCAGCGGCACCTATGACGCGTTCAAGGAACTGATCATGGGCAAGGGCTGCGACGCCGACCCCGCGATGAAGGCGCTGAAGGACAGCGACAAGGACAAGCATGAAGCGGTGTGCACCGGCCTGCGCGGCGCGCCCTTCTATGTCGAACAGGGCGAGAATGATAATCTGATCATCTCGAAGCTCGACAAGAATCCCGACAGCCTGGGCATCTTCGGCTTTTCGTACCTCGATGCGAACAAGGACAAGATCAAGGCGGTTCCGGTGCAGGGCGTCAGCCCGACCTATGACACGATCGCCGGCGGCAGCTATCCCGGCGCGCGCCCGCTGTTCATCTATGTCAAGAAGGCGCATGTCGGCGTGATCCCCGGCCTGGCCGAATATGTCGCCGAATTCCTGAAGGGTGCGGCGAAGGACGGCTATCTGGCCGCCAAGGGCCTGGTGATCTCGCCCCCCGACGTGTCGGCGAAGGCCGCCGCCGCGGCGAAGGACATGACGCCGCTCGACGGTTCGGAGCTTAAATAATCTCCCCCGCCGGCGGCCGGGACGCGGGGGGCCACATCCCCCTGCCCCCGGCCGCCGCTTTTTGGGTCGCTCCCATCCCGTTCGTGTCGAGCGAAGTCGAGACACCCGTCGGGTAAGCGCATGGTCGAGGGGCATCTCGACTTCGCTCGATGCGAACGGACCAGAATGCGAGCGGATCGGAAATTATGACGCCGAGTCATCAAATTGCCACGCGCGGCCGCTTTGGGTTGCGGCGGGCCAGACGATAACGGGGACGATGTGACTTTCAACGCCGCCGCCTTATTGCTCCTGATCGGGGGGCTTGCGCTGATCGGCTGGCTGGCTGGCCGGGCGCGCTCGGCGCTGCTCGCGGGCCGCGCGGGCACCCGGCTGCATTCGCGGCCGCAATATCATGGCTGGTATGTCGCGCTGTGGCTGTTCGCGCCCGCCGCGATCTTCCTTGCCGTCTGGTCGAGCATGTCGCCGGCGCTGATCACCAACGCCGTGCTCGCCAGCCCCGAGGCGCAGAGCCTGCCCGCCTTCGGCTTCGAACGCGGCGCGATGCTGTCCGACGCGCGCGCCGTCGCGCAGGGCAAGCAGGCGGCGGTGCGCATCGCCGAGGCGGCACCGCTCGTCAAACCCTATGCCGATGCGACGCACCGCTATGCGTGGATCGGCATCGCAGCAATGCTCGCGCTGGCGCTTGCCGGCGGACTTTATGCCTTTACGCGGATCAAGCCCGATTTCCGCGCGCGGACGCGGGTCGAACGGATCGTGATGGCGCTGCTGCTCATCGCTTCGCTCGTCGCGATCCTCACGACCTTCGGCATCGTGCTGTCGCTGCTGTTCGAATCGATCCGCTTCTTCCGCCTCGTCCCTGCGACCGAGCTTTTGTTCGGCACCTATTGGAACCCGCAGAGCGGCGCGCCGCAGCCCGGCACCTTCGGCGGCATCCCGCTGTTCTGGGGCACGGTACTGATCGGCGCGATCATCGCGATGATCGTTGCGATCCCGATCGGCATGATGACCGCGGTCTACCTCACCCAATATGCGGCGCCGACGGTGCGCAAATGGGTGAAGCCGTGCCTCGAGATCCTGGCGGGCGTGCCGACGGTCGTTTACGGCTATTTCGCGGCACTGACCGTCGCGCCGGCGCTGCGCAATTTCGCAGTAATGCTCGGCGTGCCGAACGCGAGCACCGAAAGCGCGCTCGCCGCGGGTATCGTGATGGGCGTGATGATCATCCCCTTCGTCTCGTCGATGGCCGACGACAGTATCAACGCGGTGCCGCAGGCGATGCGCGACGGCAGCCTCGCGCTGGGCGCGACGCCGAACGAGACGATCCGCCAGGTGCTGATCCCCGCCGCACTGCCGGGCGTGATGGGCGGCATCTTGCTCGCGGTCAGCCGCGCGATCGGCGAAACGATGATCGTGGTGATGGCCGCGGGCCTCTCCGCCAACCTCACCGCCAACCCCTTCGCCAGCGTCACCACGGTGACGGCGCAGATCGTCAAGCTGCTGACCGGCGACCAGGAATTCGACAGCGCCAAGACGCTCGCGGCCTTCGCGCTCGGCCTCGTGCTGTTCATCGTCACGCTGCTGCTCAACATCGTCGCCCTGCGCATCGTCAAAAAGTATCGCGAAGCCTATGAATAGAGACACCGCCCCGACCGACTGGAAAGGCGCGGCGATGCAAAAGCGCATCGCGGGCCGCTACGCCGCCGAACGCCGGTTCAAGGCGATGGGGCTGGGCGCGGTGCTGCTGTCGGGCTTTTTCCTCGCCTTCCTGCTGTTCGTGATGGTCGGCAACGGCGCGCGCGGCTTTACCTACACCCATGTCGCGGTGCCGATCGACTTCAAGGCGATGCCGCTGACGGTCGACAAGGCGCGATTGTCGGACGCCGACGCCGATCAGGTGATCGCCAACGCCGGGCTCGCCGACATCGTCGCCTTTGCCGCCGACGAGGCGCTGGGCAAGGACGGGTCGCAGCTGATCAGCGAAAATGCGTGGAAGGAAGTCCGCACCCGGATCAAGGCCGATCCCGAACTGCTCGTCGGCAAGTCGCTGTTCGAACTCCCCGCATCGAGCGCGGTCGACATCGCCGCCAAGGAAGGCGCGAAGGGCGCGCTGGGCGAACGGGTCGATGCGCTCGAAACGGAAGGCAAGCTGTCGACGGGCTTTCACACGCCCTTCTTCAAAAATGCCGACGCGACCGATCCTGCCGTCGCGGGGATCTGGGGGGCGCTCAAGGGATCGTTGATGACGATCTTCATCGCCTTTCTGATCGCCTTCCCCACCGGCGTGCTCGCGGCGCTCTATCTGGAAGAATATGCGCCGAAGAACCGCTGGACCGACCTGATCGAAGTGTCGATCAACAATCTGGCCGCGGTGCCCTCGATCATCTTCGGCCTGCTCGCGCTCGCGGTGTTCATCAACTGGTTCGGCCTCTGCCAGGCGAGCCCGCTCGTCGGCGGGCTGACGCTGGCGCTGATGACGATGCCGGTCATCGTCATCGCCAGCCGCAACGCGATCAAGTCGGTGCCGCCGTCGATCCGGGACGCCGCACTGGGCGTCGGGGCCAGTCCCGTGCAGGTGGTGTTCCACCATGTCCTGCCGCTCGCCCTGCCCGGCATCCTGACCGGCACGATCATCGGCATGGCGCGCGCGCTGGGCGAGACGGCGCCGCTGCTGCTCGTCGGGATGCGCGCCTTCATCGGCGACGTTCCGGGCGGCCTCTGCTCGCCCTCGACGGTGCTGCCGATGCAGATTTTCCTCTGGTCGGACGAGGTCGACCGCGGCTTCGTCGAAAAGACCTCGGCGGCGATCATCGTGCTGCTGTTCGTGCTGCTGTCGATGAACGCGCTTGCCATCTATCTCCGTAACAAGTTCGAAAAACGCTGGTGAAAATGAGCTCCCTGACCATGACCAACGACGATCTGATCATCGCCGATCCCAAGATGCGCGCCGAGGGCGTCAACGTCTTCTATGGCGACAAGCAGGCGATCAAGGACGTGTCGATCGACGTCGGCACCGACCTCGTCACCGCCTTCATCGGCCCCTCGGGCTGCGGCAAGTCGACCTTTCTGCGGTCGCTCAACCGCATGAACGATACCGTCGCCAGCGCGCGCGTCACCGGCCGGATCGAGCTCGACGGCGAGGACATCTACGCGCCGTCGATGGACGTTGTGCAGTTGCGCGCGCGCGTCGGCATGGTGTTCCAGAAACCGAACCCCTTTCCCAAGTCGATCTATGACAATGTCGCCTATGGCTCGCGCATCCACGGGCTTGCCGCGAACAAGGCCGACCTCGACGTCATCGTCGAGCGCGCGCTGACCCGCGCCGGCCTGTGGGACGAGGTCAAGGACCGGCTGGGTGAAAGCGGCACCGCGCTGTCGGGCGGCCAGCAGCAGCGCCTGTGCATCGCGCGGGCGATCGCGGTCGACCCCGAAGTCATCCTGATGGACGAGCCCTGCTCGGCGCTCGACCCGATCGCGACCGCCAAGATCGAGGAACTGATCCACGAACTGCGCGGCAAATATGCTATCGTGATCGTCACGCACAATATGCAGCAGGCGGCCCGCGTGTCGCAGCGCACCGCCTTTTTCCACCTCGGGACGCTGGTCGAATACGGTAAGACGACCGACATCTTCACCAACCCGAAGCAGGAACGCACCAAGGATTATATCACCGGCCGCTACGGTTAAGGCGCGGGCGAAGAAGGACAGGAACGAGAGCGATGGCAGTTGTGAACGATCATACGGTCAAGGCGTTCGACGAGGACATCAATCGCCTCCGCGGCCTGATCAGCGAAATGGGCGGGCGCGCCGAACAGGCGCTGCTCCAGGCGATGACCGCGCTCAGCAAGGGCGACCTCGCCCTCGCGGCACAGGTGGTGGAGGGCGACAAGAAGATCGACGCGCTCGAGGCCGAAGTCGAACAGCTCACGGTGCAGACGATCGCGCTCCGCGCCCCGATGGCCGACGATCTGCGCGAGATGATCGCGGCGCTCAAGATCGTGTCGGTCGTCGAACGGATCGGTGACTATGCGAAGAATATCGCCAAGCGCGTCGCGCTGATGGACCAGACGCGATCGATCGAATCGATCCCGGTGCTGATGTCGATGTCGGCCATCGTCGCCGAGCTGATCCACGACGCGCTCGACAGCTTCGCTGCGCGCGACGCCGACCTCGCGGTGCGGGTCACGGTGCGCGACAAGAATGTCGATGATTTCTACAACAGCATCTTCCGCACGCTCGTCACCTTCATGATGGAAAATCCGAAATATATTACCGAGAGCGCGCATCTGCTGTTCGTCGCCAAGAATCTGGAACGCATGGGCGACCATGCGACCAACATCGCCGAGATGGTCTATTATGTCGTCACCGGTGAGCGGATGGAGGAGCGCGAACGCGGCGAAACGCCCGAAGACAGCGCGACGGCGGAGAAGGAGCAAGGCTGATGCCGCAGCCCGACCTGCTGCTGATCGAGGATGACGAGGCGATCGCCGAACTCATCGTCTGGCATTTCGCCCGCGAAGGTTTTTCGGTCCGCCAGACCCCCGACGGCGAGCAAGCGCTCGTCCTCGTCGAGGAACGCGTGCCCGACATCGTCCTGCTCGACTGGATGATCGAAAGCCTGCCGGGGATCGAGGTGTGCCGCCGCCTGCGCCGCAACCCGAAATCGGCGAATGTGCCGATCATCATGCTGACCGCGCGCGGCGAGGAAGAGGACCGCATCCGCGGCCTCGAAACCGGTGCCGATGATTATGTCACCAAACCGTTCAGCCCGCGCGAACTGGTGGCGCGCGTTTCCGCGGTGCTGCGCCGCCTGCGCCCGGCGCTGGCCGGCGAGATCCTGGCCTATGCCGACATCGAACTCGATTCGGTGGCGCACAAGGTCGTCCGCAGCGGTCAGGTGGTGAGCATGGGGCCGACCGAATTTCGCCTGCTGCGCCACTTCATGGAGCATCCCGGCCGCGTCTTTTCGCGCGGACAGTTGCTCGACAGCGTATGGGGCCAGGACAGCGACATCGAACTGCGCACCGTCGACGTCCATATCCGGCGGCTGCGCAAGGCGATCAATCTGCCCGGCACCGCCGACATCATCCGGACCGTGCGCTCCGCAGGCTACGCACTCGACGCGGGGAAAAGCGTCTGATCGGGCAGAAGATTCGCTTGCGGGGCGGCTCTGTGATTGACGGCTAACGGCCGGTTGCGGCTGTCGGCCGATCTTTCTTTCATCGTCATCCCGGCGAAGGCCGGGATCTCTACCTAACGGAATAGCGCACCGGAGAGATCCCGGCCTTCGCCGGGATGACGAAAATAGAGGGTGGCAGCTTCCCATCTGTGGACGCCCCAAAAGACGCAAGCGATTTTTGGAGGTAGTGCACGTAGTCGGATGCGGCCATCTGTCCGGCCTTGCAATGCAGCATCGGAGGCTGCGGGCCCGTATGGGAGTTCGCGGACCGGAACCACATCACCCACAGCGTGCTCGCGGCACAGTGGAAAGCCCTGGTTCTTCCGGCCCCGTCTCGCCGACTGTTGTGCCATACTCTCCTTCGACCGACTACGCCTTCCGGCGACCTCTGGTCCGCCTTGGCTTACGCCGCGGCTGCGACCGGAGCTCTGTAATCCTCTTCCTTCACGAGCACGGCCCAGATGATCCGCGCTGTCTTGTTGGCAAGGGCAACCGTGACCAGCATACGCGGTTTCCTCGCCATCATCTGCTCGAGCCAGGAGCCTTGAGGCGCGCCTCGCTTGCTGGCCTGCAGGACCACCGCACTGCAACCGATGATGAGCAATCGCCGCAGTGTGCGCTCGCCCATTTTGGATATCGAGCCCAGCTTCTGCTTGCCGCCCGTCGACATCTGCCTTGGCGCCAGACCTAGCCACGCCGCAAAGTCCCGTCCCTTGGTGAAGCTTTCTGCCGGCGGTGCCAGAGCCGCCAATGCGGTGGCCGTAATCGGTCCAACCCCAGGGATCGTCATAAGCCGCCTCGCGACGGCATCCTCACGAGCCCGCCGCGCAATCTCCTTGTCGAGATCGCCGATCTTCTCGTTCAGCTCCTCCAGCAGGTCGAGCATCGTGCGGAACATCGCCCTGGCTGCCTCGGGTAGCGACGAGGCCATCTCGTCCTCAAGCAGATCGCCGAGCATCGCGACATGCGAGGGACCCTTGGGCGCTACCCAGCCATATTCGGTAAGATGACCTCGGATGGCATTGATCAGCTGGGTGCGCTGCCGCACCAGCAGGTCACGGGTCCGGAACACCAGGCCTGACGCCTGCTGCTCTTCGCTCTTGATCGCCACGAACCGCATGCTCGGGCGCTGGGCGGCCTCGCAGATCGCCTCCGCATCCGCCGCATCATTCTTGTTCCGCTTCACGAACGGCTTCACATACGCCGGCGGGATCAGCTTCACCTTGTATCCCAGCCGTGTCAGCTCTCGGCCCCAATGGTGCGCGCCCCCACAGGCTTCCAGCGCGACCGTACAACGCTGGTGCCCAGCAAAGAACTCCAGCAGCTTCCCTCGGCCGATCTTGCGGCTGAACAGTGCTCGCCCGCTCGCATCCACGCCGTGCGCATGAAAAACATTCTTCGCGATATCCAATCCGATTATGCTAACTTCCAACACGGACGCCTCCTCTAGTGGTGTGATAACACCTCCACTATGGCACATCGATGCCGCCGGGGGGCGTCCACCCCATCACCCCAAAGCAGACTCTCCCAATCAGAAGTCGATCTGCGTCCGCAGGCCGAAGGCGTCGGCCGAATAGTTGCGGTCGCCGCTCGTGCTGCCGATCGCGGCATCGTCGTACATCAGATGGCCGTAGTTGGCGGTCAGGCGCAGATAGGGGATCGGTGCCCACACGACCGCGACGCCCAGCGTGCGCTGGCGCCCGCCGGCGATGCCCGCACCGCTGAGGTCGAGATGGTCGTACCGGGCGTTGATCTCGATCGCGCCGGGGCCGCCCGCGGTGATCGGGCGCGACGGTGCGAGCCGGTCGAAACTGCCGTCCTTATACCCGCGGCGATCGCCGCGCGTCAGCACATAGCCGACTTCGGCATAGCCACCAAAGAAGGTCGGGTCGGCAAGGCCCGGACGGCGCGCGGTCTGCCAGAAGCCTTCGCTGGCGACGTGGAAGGGGCCGGCGATCAGCGCCCCCTCAAGCCCCAGTCCGCGCTCGCTCGTCGCGGTGAATGTGCCGGTGTCGACAAGCCGGCTGTTCGTCGTGTGGACAAAGGGCCGCGCGGCATAGCGCACCGCGCTCGGTCCGTCGTTCGCCTTGCGCCAGTGCGCCGATGCCCCGAGGTGAAGCTGGGTATCGCCGAAGCGGGGCATCCACACTACCCGGCCGTCGACGCTCATACTATTGTCCGAATCGCTCAGCAGGTCGTTGGCATTGTCGCCGAACACCCCGCCCTGCACGAGCAGCGCCTTGCCCTTATACTGGCCCGACAGGCCGACGCGCCGCTCGAATCCGAACGCTTGGGTAAAGGCGGCGCGCTCGGCAAAGCTGGTGAAGAGGTCGCTCGTCATTTCCTCGAGCGACCAGAAAGGTTTGATCTGCCCGGCGGTGATCGAGAGCGGGCCGGTGCCATAGGTCAGATAGACGTCGGTCAGTTCGACCGAGCTGTTCGCGACATCGGCCTCGACGCGGTAGCTGATTCCGCCCGGAATCTTGCCGTCGACGCCCAGATAGACGCGGCGGAATTCGGTCGCGAGGCCGCCATGCGTGTCGGTAACGCCCGGCGGCGCGTCGATGCTGGCAAGATCGAGCTGGATGCGGCCGCGCGGCTTGAAGCTCCAGCCATCGGCGGTCTTGATCTCGGGCGCGCCCTTCCACGCGATGTCCGGGCCGGGTTTCGCGGGGGCTGCCGCGGCCGTTACCGGGGCGAGTGCTGGCGTCGCTGCGGTCACCGTGCCCGATGGAACGGCGCCCGGCGCGGTCGCGGCATCGAGGCGGTCTTCGAGCGTCTCGACCTTGGCCTTGAGGGCAGCCAGTTCGGCGCGCAGCGCGGCGGCTTCCTCCGCACTCATCGCCTGCGCATGCGCGGTCGTGGGGATGCAGAACATCGTCGTCGCCAACAGGGCGGCGGTCAGGGTCGGACGCATGCAGAAGGCTCCATTGCGAAAAGGTGACGATCCGGTGGCGCTGTTATGACGGTCAGATGACAGTCGCACGTCATTTCGGTTACATTTCGATGACAGATGACATTTTGTTGCACCCGCCAAAATTGCCCCTCCCCCCTTGCCTGCCCGCCGCGAGCGGTTAAGGACGTGCCAGTTTTCTTGGGCAACCTTTTGCGGGATGCCCCCGATAGGAGATCAGCATGACGATCAAATTTGACGGCCGCGTTGCCATTGTCACCGGCGCCGGCGGCGGCCTGGGCCGCGCCTATGCGCTCGAACTCGCCCGGCGCGGCGCGAAGGTCGTCGTCAACGACCTCGGCGGCGCGCGCGATGGCACCGGCCATTCGGACGCCGCACTGCAGGTCGTCGAGGAAATCCGCGCCGCGGGCGGCACCGCCATGTCGAACGGCGGCAGCGTCACCGAATATGAGCATATGGTCGAAATGGTGGCCAAGGCGAAAGAGGAATGGGGCGGCGTCCACATCCTGATCAACAACGCCGGCATCCTGCGCGACAAGAGCTTTGCCAAGATGACGATGGAGGATTTCAACCTCGTCGTGCAGGTCCATCTGCTCGGCAGCGCCAACGTCACCAAGGCATGCTGGGATCTGATGCGCGACCAGGCCTATGGCCGCATCCTGATGACCGCCTCGTCGACCGGCCTCTACGGCAATTTCGGCCAGGCCAATTACGGCGCGGCGAAGCTCGGCCTTGCCGGCCTGACCAAGACGCTGCACCTCGAAGGCGCGAAATATAACATCCGCTGCAACACGATCGCGCCGGTCGCGGGCACGCGCATGACCGAAGACATTTTCCCGCCCGAACTGTTCGAGAAATTCACCCCCGAAAATGTTGCGCCGGCCGCGCTGTTCCTGGTGAGCGAAGATTCGCCGTCGAACATGATCGTCGGCGCGGGCGCAGGCGCCTATCACGCCGCCTATATCACCGCGACCCCCGGCGTCGCCCTGCCCGAAGACCAGCGCACGCCCGAAGGCGTCGCCGCGGCGTGGGACAAGATCATCGACCGCACCGGCGAAATCGTGCCCCAGTCGGGCAGCGAACAGTCGATGGTGGTGATGAAGGCCTTGCAGGCGCTCGGCTGAGTGGTTGCTCCTCCCTGCCGCGCAGCGGTGGGGAGGTGGCAGCCCGCAGGGCTGACGGAGGGGCGAGGGCGCATCGGCCCCTCCACCACCCTTCGGGCGGTCCCCCTCCCCATCGCTTAGCGACAGGGAGGATATGGCGCCCCACTGTATTGACACAGCAATACGCTTTCGCTATGCCCTGCATGGGGCAAGGGGATCGGTCTAAGAAGGACGACCCCGATGTATAGCGAAAGCGACCTGCAAGCTGCGGTCGATGCAAAAGTCTTGACGCCGGAGGCGGCCACCGCCTTTCGGACGCATATTGCATCGCGGCGCGACGCCCCCGGAGCGGATGAGGAATCCTTCCGGCTCATTACCGGTTTCAACGATATTTTCGTCAGCATTGCCGCGGTGATCCTGCTGGTCGCCGTGGCGTGGATCGGCGAATCGATCCATCCGGCGCTCGCGGGGGTCTTCGTCGCCGGGTCGGCGTGGCTGCTCGCCGAATATTTCACCCGCCGCCGCCGCATGGCGCTGCCCAGCATCCTGCTCGTCCTCGCCTTTTCGGGCGGCGTTGCCGCAACGATGATCGGCTTCCTCGTCAAGCATGGCGAGGCGATCTTCGGCAATCATCTGAGCGAAACGACCGGCGCGCTGATCGCCAGCGTCATCGCCTTCGTCACCGCGAGCGCGACATGGCTGCACTGGAGGCGGTTCATGGTACCCGTGACGATTGCCGCCGGCACCGCCGCGCTTGCCGCCACCGCGGTCGGGCTGATCCTCTCGGCCGTCGGAATGCCCGATCCGTCGCAGACGCTGTTGATGGCACTGATCCTCGTCGCCGGTGTCGGCGTCTTTACGCTCGCCATGTGGTGGGACCGCAGCGATCGGACGCGCACGACGCGGCGCAGCGACGTTGCCTTCTGGCTTCACCTGCTCGCCGCGCCGATGATCGCGCACCCGGTGTTCCATCTGCTCGGCGTCACGAGCGGCGACAATATCACCAGCGGCGCCGCGGTGATGGTCGTGGGCATTTATATCGTCTTCGGGCTGATCGCGCTCGCGATCGATCGCCGCGCGCTGCTCGTCTCGGCACTCGCCTATGTGCTGTTCGCGATGACCGAATTGTTCCGCACCTTCGGCGCAGTCGAACTCAACGTCGCGCTCACGGCCTTCGTCATCGGTTCGGCGCTGCTCATGCTGTCGGCCTTCTGGCAGAATGCGCGGGCGATGGTCGTCGGCATGCTGCCGGCGGACGTGGCGAACCAGTTGCCCGCTACGATCCGTCCCCAACCAGCTTCATAAGCTTGCGCTCGACGGGGGCGAGCACGTTAGAAAGCTCGTCCCCGCGCTTGAGCACTGCCCCGCCTTCGGAGACAAGGGCCCACATGCCCTGACGGCTCCGCAAGGCGGGGCGTTTTTCTATGCGATATTCGGGGCGTTCGGCGGTGCGCCGAAAAGCCGAGAAGATCGCGACGTCGCGGTGGAAATCCATCGCATAGTCGCGCCACTTCCCCGCTGCGACCATGCGGCCATAGAGATCGAGGATGCGCATCAGCTCGTCGCGGTCGAAGCCGGTCTGTTGCGGCAATGCCCGCCCCGCATATGGAAGGGGCGTCACCGTCCCCATCAGGCGCTTTTCCGGCCTCCCTTGCGGCGCGGCGCATCATCGCCCTCACCCGATGTGGCGCGCTCATCGAGCAGCGTCTTGAGCTGCTTCTGCAACACTTCGAGCTGACATTGCAGGATTTCGAGCTTCTGCGTCGCCGGGTCGAAGGCTTCATTGCACGGGGTGCCATAGGGCACGAAGTCGCGCGCATATTCGGTCGCGTCGAGCAAGGTCGACCGCGCCGGGATGCCCACCATCACCGCGCCTTCGGGCACATCCTTCGTCACCACCGCATTGGCGCCTACGCGCGCGCGCGGGTTGACGATTACCGGGCCTAGGATCTGCGCGCCCGACCCGACGATCACATCGTCGCACAGTGTCGGGTGGCGTTTGCCGCCGATGCCGTTCGCGGGGTCGGTGCCGCCCAGCGTCACGCCCTGATAGATGGATACATTGTCTCCGATCTCGGCGGTTTCGCCGATGACGACGCCAAAGCCATGATCGATGAACAGGTGGCGGCCGATCGTGGCGCCGGGATGGATGTCGATGCCTGTCAGCCAGCGCGACAGATGATTGACGAAGCGCGCGAGGAAGAACAGGTCCGCCTCGAACAACCAGTGGGCAATGCGGTGCATGCCGACGGCGAGCAGCCCCGGATAGAGCAGAATTTCCCAGCGCGAACGCGGCGCGGGATCGCGCGCCTTGATCGAGTCCAGATAGGCGACGAGCCCGTTAAACATCGCAATTTCCCCTGCGACCCTATCTCGTTTGCGCCAAGATAGAGGCTCGGGGGCGGCATTTCCACCCCCGCCACAACACTTTCCGGTCAAAGGCCGGTAAGGCCCGTCAAAGGCCAGTCAGGCCGATCCGGAAAAGCAGCAAGCCTTCGCTGCGCCAGCGTCGTTCGCCGCCGCGCGCCGCGATGGCCGCCGACCAGCGATCGAGCATCAGCAAAGCCTTGCTGCCGAGCAATCCGCGCGGCGGTGCCGCCCGGTTACAGGCATCGCGAAAAAGCTGCGCCGCGGCGTCTGCCGTGTCCTGCCGCCCGGCCAGCCAGACCAGCCCCCAACGCGCCCCGCCCGCGCCGCCCGACAGCGCGAACAGCGCCTCACCGAACGCTGCACCTGCCGCAATCCGTGCGGCGGCGTCTTCGGCAAGCAGCACCGCTTCGGCGGCATCGACCAGCGCATCGAGCCCGTCCTGCCCCGCCCAGCTCTGCTGCAATTCGGCGAGCAGCGGCTCACCCTTCGGTAGCGCGGCGGGATCGGACGCGAGCAGCCCCGCCATGTCGCGCCACCAGGCAAGCTTGATCTGGCCGATCATCGGCTCGCGCGCGTCTGCCAGCAATTTGGTCAACCGCTCCGCGAGCGCCCACAGCGCCGCCAGCGCCTCGCGCCGCGCGCGCGGCACCGCGACCATCACGCGCGGGTCGCGGATGTCGGGGTAGCCGTAGAGAATCGGCGAGGTTTCGGTCGTCATGCGATCGCGCGATAGAACAGACGGCGCCAAATAAGAACCGCTCGCCCTGAGCTTGTCGAAGGGCAGTTCTTCACTTCGACGTTGCGAACGAAGAACGGTGCTTCGATAGGCTCAGCACGAGCGGAGTTCGGGCAGGTTCGGGATGTCAGCCGCGATTGCAAACCGTCTTCGCCGCCGCGATCACGCGCGGGACATCGACCAGCGCCGCCTTTTCAAGATTGGCAGCATAGGGCAGCGGAACGTCCTCGTCGGTCACGCGCAACACCGGCGCGTCGAGATCGTCGAAACCCTGCTCCATCGCCACCATCGCAAGTTCGCTGGCGATCGAGCAGGTCGGCCAACCTTCCTCGACGACGATCATGCGGTTCGTCTTCTTGAGGCTGGCGAGCACGGTTTCGGTGTCGAGCGGGCGCAGCGTGCGCAGGTCGATCACCTCGGCCTCGATCCCCTCACCCGCCAGCGCGTCGGCGGCCTCGAGCGCAAGCCCGACGCCGATCGAATAGCTGACGATGGTGATGTCGCTGCCCTCACGCATGATGCGCGCCTTGCCGATCGGCAGGACATAATCCTCGACGTCGGGAAGCTCGAAGCTGCGGCCGTAGAGCAGTTCGTTTTCAAGGAACACCACCGGGTCTTCGCTGCGGATCGCCGCCTTGAGCAGCCCCTTGGCGTCGGCGGCGTCATAGGGCGAGATCACGATCAGGCCGGGGACGCTGGCGTACCAGGGCGCATAATTCTGGCTGTGCTGCGCCCCGACACGGCTCGCCGCGCCATTGGGGCCGCGGAAGACGATCGGACAGCGCATCTGGCCGCCCGACATATAGTTGGTCTTGGCCGCCGAGTTGATGATGTGGTCAATCGCCTGCATCGCGAAGTTGAAGGTCATGAATTCGATGACCGGCTTCAGCCCGCCCATCGCCGCGCCGGCGCCAAGGCCCGCAAAGCCATATTCGGTGATCGGCGTATCGATCACGCGGCGCGGGCCGAATTCGTCGAGCAGGCCCTGCGTCACCTTGTAGGCGCCCTGATATTCGGCGACTTCCTCGCCCATCACGAAGATGCGGTCGTCGGCGCGCATTTCCTCCGCCATCGCATCGCGCAGCGCCTCGCGAACGGTCAGCTTGACCATCGCGGTGCCCGCGGGGATCGACGGATCGGCGGCGCGCACGGCCGGCGCCGGCTTTTCGGCCACCGGAGCGGGCGTGGCGGCCGGAGCCGGAGCCTCGGCGGGCGCCGGAGCGGCAGCAGGCGCGGGCGCCGGAGCCGGAGTGGCCTCTTCGCCCTCGCCCGAAATCGTCGCGATCACGGTGCCGACCTTCACATTGTCGGTCCCTTCGGGAACCAGAATCTGCGCGATCGTGCCTTCGTCGATCGCTTCGAATTCCATCGTCGCCTTGTCGGTCTCGATCTCGGCGAGAATATCGCCCGATTTGACCGCGTCGCCTTCCTTGACGAGCCACTTGGCGAGCGTGCCTTCTTCCATCGTCGGCGACAGCGCCGGCATCTTCAATTCGATGGCCATCTCAATATTGCTCCACCAGCACGTCGGTATAAAGTTCGGACGGATCGGGTTCGGGCGCGCTTTCGGCGAAGTCGGCCGATTCCGCGACAACCGCGCGGATTTCCTTGTCGATGTCCTTGATGCGATCTTCGCCGATGCCGGCGTCGATCATCGCCTTTTTCAGATGCTCGATCGCGTCGCTCTTGTCGCGCACCGCCTGCACTTCCTCGCGGCTGCGATATTTGGCGGGGTCCGACATCGAATGGCCGCGATAGCGATAGGTCTTGAGTTCGAGCAGGATCGGTCCCTTGCCCGCGCGCACCCATTCGAGCGCCGCCTCGGCCGCGCCGCGCACCGCGAGCACGTCCATGCCATCGACCTGCATACCCGGAATGCGGAAGCTCTCGCCGCGGCGATAGAGTTGGTCCTCGGCCGACGAGCGGTTGACGCTGGTGCCCATCGCATATTGGTTATTCTCGATCACGAAGATGATCGGCAGCTTCCACAGCTCGGCCATGTTGAAGCTTTCGTACACCTGGCCCTGGTTAGCGGCGCCATCGCCGAAATAGGCCATCGCAACGCCGCCGTCCCCGCGATATTTGTGCGCGAAGGCAAGCCCGGTGCCCAGCGCGACCTGCGCGCCGACGATGCCGTGTCCGCCGTAGAATTTATGCTCGACGCTGAACATGTGCATCGAGCCGCCCTTGCCCTTCGAGATGCCGGCCGCGCGCCCGGTCAGTTCGGCCATGATGACTTTCGGATCGATGCCATAGGCGAGCATATGGCCATGATCGCGATAGCCGGTGATCACGCTGTCCTTGTCGCCGTCGAGCGCCGACTGCAGACCGACCGCCACGGCTTCCTGCCCTATATAAAGGTGGCAAAAGCCGCCGATCAGGCCGAGGCCGTAAAGCTGGCCCGCCTTTTCCTCGAAGCGGCGGATGAGCAGCATCTCGCGATAGAATTTCTCGAGCTCTTCGGGCGTCGCCGCATAGGGGACGGGCTCGCGCGGAGTTTCGCGATTGCTCGCGGCAGCTGGGGTGGATGCAGTCTTTTTTGGCGCGGCAGTCTTGCGCGCGGGTGCTTTTGCCAAGGCGATATCCTTTGCGTTTGGCCGTTACGGCAAGGCCCCTATAGGAGAGCGACGCCCCGCTTGGCAACGCCCCGCGGGCATGGCGCGACTGCGTGGCTACCTATGCATTTATCGTTGGGAAAGCGCCGGTCAGCGCTGGCCGTCGGCCTTGGGCGCGGGGGCCGCGGGCTTTTCCGCGGGGTCCATCGGAATGGCGATCTCGTCGGGGTGCATCACGCCCAGCTTTTCGCGAACATATTCGTCGGCCAGATCGGGATCGACGCGCTGTCGCCCGAGCAGGTTCACCCGGTTCTGCAGCTCGTTCTGCTTCTTGGTGAGCTCGGACAGGATGACGCGCTTCTTTTCGACCGACTGGCCGTAATCGCCCCACGCATAAAGGCCGGTGGGCCCGAAAATGATATAGCCGATCATCGCCAGCACCGCGATCAGCGCCACCGTCGGCCCGACCGCCCGGCTTATCGATTTACGGAATTTGTGGCGCTGCGTCATTTCGGTTCTTGAATCAGAGTTGATTCGCGGCGTCAAGGCGGCATCGCCGCATTCGCGTCGTCCCGGCGCGCCATCCCAACAAAAATCGGGACGACGCGTGACTGGTGACTGATCGGGCTCCCTTTACCCGAAAATCGCCGCCCCCGGATAGCGCGCCATGTCGCCCAGTTCTTCCTCGATGCGGATGAGCTGATTGTACTTTGCTAGCCGGTCCGAACGCGCGAGGCTGCCGGTCTTGATCTGGCCGCAGTTGGTCGCGACCGCGAGGTCGGCAATCGTCGCATCTTCGGTCTCGCCCGAGCGGTGCGACATCACCGCGGTGTAGCGCGCCCGGTGCGCCATATCGACCGCGTCGAGCGTTTCCGACAGCGTGCCGATCTGGTTGACCTTGACGAGCAGCGAGTTGGCGAGGCCGGTCTTGATGCCCTCCTCCAGCCGCACCGGATTGGTGACGAACAGATCGTCGCCGACGAGCTGGCACTTGTCGCCGATCAGGTCGGTCAGCGCCTTCCAGCCGGTGAAATCATCTTCGCTCATCCCGTCCTCGATCGACTTGATCGGGTAATCCTTGACCAGCGCGGCAAGATAGTCGGCCATCTGTTCGGGGCTGAGCGACAGGCCTTCGCCGCTGATCTCATATTTTCCGTTCTTGAAGAACTCGGTCGCGGCGCAGTCGAGCGCCAGCACCACGTCGCTGCCGAGCTTGAAGCCTGCCTGATCGATCGACGCGGCGATGAAGTCGAGCGCGTCGCGCGTCGACGCGAGGTTCGGGGCGAAGCCGCCTTCGTCGCCAACCGCGGTGGCAAGGCCCTTCGCCGACAGGCCTTTTTTCAGCGTGTGGAAAATCTCGCTGCCCCAGCGCACGGCTTCGGCGATGCTGCCGGCGCCGACGGGCATGATCATGAATTCCTGGACGTCGATCGGGTTGTCGGCATGTTCGCCGCCGTTGATGATGTTCATCATCGGCACCGGCAGCGTGCGGGCGGAGACGCCGCCGACATAGCGGTAGAGCGGCAGGCCGCGCGCGTCGGCCGCGGCCTTCGCCGCCGCCAGGCTGACGCCGAGGATCGCATTGGCGCCGAGGCGGCCCTTGTTGGGCGTGCCATCAAGGTCGATCATTGCCATGTCAATCTCACGCTGATCCTCGGCATCGAGGCCGATCAGCGCGTCGGCGATCTCGCCGTTCACCGCGGCGACCGCTTTCGTCACGCCCTTGCCGAGATAGCGCGCCTTGTCGCCGTCGCGCAGTTCGACCGCCTCGTGCGCGCCGGTCGAGGCGCCCGAGGGAACCGCGGCGCGGCCGAAGCTGCCGTCTTCGAGCAGCACGTCGACTTCGACGGTCGGATTGCCGCGGCTGTCGAGAATTTCGCGGCCGTGAATGTCGATGATGGCGGTCATGGGTCGGGTCCTGCTGCGGGGCCGAAGGGCGGCCGATTGGAAAGGCGCCCGCCTGTTATCGGCGCCCCGCCGCCAAAGCAACACGTCGCATAGGAATTTCACGGGATTTTCGGCGCGCTATGGAACCAAATCGCCGCGCTTGCTATATAGATTGAGGTAGGACCGCGGACGGCGCGACGTGTGCGCGCCCCCAACAAGAATGAAGAGGACGATGTGATGGCCAAAGCCGCTACTCCCGCGACCAAGAAGGCAGCTCCCCGCCCCAAGGCACCCGCAAAGCCCGCCGCCACCAAGGCAGCGCCGGCCGCGAAGGCGAAGGCGGCGGCAAAGGATCATCCGATCCGCGACCAGCTCGCCGTGACCCGCGACACGATCAAGGCTGAAGCGTCGAAGAAGGCCGCATCGATCAAGGAAGATGCGACGAGCTTTGCCAATCAGGCATCGGCAAAGGCGCGCGAAGCCGCGACCAAGGGCAAGGACAAGGCGGCCGAAACCGTCGGCAGCCTGGCCAAGATGCTCGAGGATAGCGCCGACACGGTGGATTCGAAATTCGGCAAGCAATATGGCGATTATGCCCGCTCCGCCGCGACCACGGTGGCCGGCCTTGCCTCGTCCCTCGATCAGAAGGATCTCGACGAACTGGCGGGTGCGACCCGCGATTTCGTCAAGAAGAGCCCGGCGGTCGCGGTTGGTGCGGCGGCGGTGATCGGCTTCGTGCTGGCCCGTATGCTCAAGGGCGGGTCGAGCAACGACTGATCGCCCCTTGCCCGCACAGAAACCGACCCCTCCACCGACCTCTGCATCGGCGTCCGATCCGCACGGCTTCGGGGGCGTCAGCCACGGCTATGCGCCCGACGGGCCGCCGAGCACGCCGCCGCCGGTACCGCTCGAAGATATCGTCCGCGATCTCGTCGACGATGCCAAGCAGACGGTGCAGGCCGAACTGGCGCTTCTCGAAGCGCGCGGTGCGCTGGCCTCGCACGGGGTCAAATGGGCGTCGGCGTGGGGCTTCGTCGCGGCCTGCGCGCTGCTCGTGGCGTTGCTCGCGGTTGCCTTCGGCGCGATCCTGGTGCTCGCGCCGCACGTCGGCCCGCTGCTCGCGACGCTGATCGTGGTCGCGGCGCTCATCGGGCTCGCGGGCTTCGCCGGCTGGCGCGCGAAGCGCAGTGCGGGCGATGTGAAGCTTGCCCTGCGCAGCGACCTGTCACCGCAAGGGAGTGACGATTGATGTCCGCCGCCCGCAACCGCCTCGTCAACGCGCTGCGCCGGTCGATGCTGCAGCGCACGGCCTTGCGGCGTCAGGCCGACACGGCGCGCGCCGCCTTCAAACCGAGTGCGCTCATCGATCGCGGCAAATATCGCTTGCAGGCAAAGGTCGACGACACCGCGCAGGCGGTCCGCGATGAATTTCGCAGCAACCGCCTGCCGATCGCGCTGGCCGCGGTCGCCGGTACGCTGTGGCTCCTGCGCGAGCCGATCAAGGAGCATGCCCCCCGCCTCGCGCGGCGCATCCAGAATGTGGCGAGCGATCTTGCCGACCGGCTGCGTCCCGCTACCGCGGGCGCGGCCGAAGATATCGAACAAATGGAGGAAGATGATGAAGCCCTTCGGTGAAACCGCCCGCGACGCGCAGGCAAAAGCGAGTGAACTTGCGGAGAAAACCGCCGAAAATGCGCGTGCGACCGCCGAGGCGGCCAAGGCGCGCATCCAGGAAGGCTATGGCCGCGCCCGTGCTGCGACGAGCGACCTCGCAGACCGCACCCGCGCCGCGTCGAGCGAGCTTGCTGCAAAGGGACACGAACAGGCCGACGCCGCGCGCGAAGCCGCCGGTCACGCCTATGAAAAGGGCAAGGCGCAGGCGACCCGTGCCAACGGCAAGCTCAAGGACATCGCTAAGGACCAGCCGCTGACGCTGCTTGCCGGTGCCGCCGCGGTCGGCGCGCTGCTCGGTTCGCTGCTTCCGAAGGGTCGCAAATCCGACTAAAGCCTATGCCGGGCCTACTTGCCCGGACGGCGCGGTGCTGTTAGGGGCCTCGGCCTCTCCCTTCCCCACGCCGTAGCGGCAAGGAACCTGAAAATGAGCAAACTGCATCTGGTGTTCGGCGGGCGCGTCAGCGATCCGCAGGGCCTCGATTTCGTCGACCTGTCAAACCTCGACGTCGTGGGCCTGTTTCCCGATTACAAGTCGGCCGAAAAGGCATGGCGCGCCGCCGCGCAGCGCACGGTCGACGATGCCGAGATGAAATATGTCGTCGTCCACCTGCACAAGCTCTTGCAGCCCGACGCGGAATAAGCGCCGACAGGCGAATGGCCCGCGTCGCCCCCGCAAACCCGGGGACGACGACCGATCAACGGAAATTGTCGGCGTAAGCCTGGATCTTGAGCGTGCGCACCGGGGTCGGCATGACCTCGACCTCGATCCCGTTCTTCGCCGCATAGGCAATCGCTTCGTCGCGCGTTGCGAAGCTCAGACGAAGCTGCCGCTGCGTATCGCCGCTACCCGCCCATCCCATCAGCGGATCGGCCTTCCGCGCTTCGGCGGGGGCATATTCCAGGAACCAGCGCTGGGTGCCGGCACGGCCCGACTGCATCGCATTCTTGGGCTTCTGGAAAATACGCGCTTTCATCGGAGAGTCCCTGACTGGATTGCTATGCCGTCGCCTTAGCGGCTCTGTCGCGCCGCGAAAAGGGGGCTATTGCGCATCGCGCCGCGCCTGTGCCGCCTTGGTCAGCAACGTCGGGCGCGCGGTCGCCGGATCGTCGGGCCAGCTATGCTTGGGATAGCGGCCGCGCATTTCCTTCGCGACCTCGCGCCAGCTTCCGCTCCAGAACGACGCGATGTCGCGGCTCGTCTGGATCGGACGGTGCGCGGGCGAGGTTAGCGCCAGGACAAGCGGTATCGGCGGATCGCCGACGGTCGGATGGCGCGCCAGCCCGTACATTTCCTGCACCCGCACGCTGACCGTCGGGCCGCCCTCGGCGCCATAATCGATCGCATGACGGCTGCCGGCAGGGGTGGTGTAATCGGCGGGAGCGAGCTTTTCGAGCAATTGCCGCGCCGGCCAGTCGAGCAACCCCATCAGCGCATCGGTAAGCCGGCGATCGCCAATATCGCGCAGCCCGCGCGCGCCATCGAGCAACGGTTCAAGCCACAGGTCGAGGCTGTCGGCGAGCGCGCCCGTCGACAACGCGTCGAGCCCGGCAAAGGACGCGCGCTGGCGCAGCGCCTGCGCCGCGGACCCCCAGCCGATCAGCCCCAGCCCTTTGTCGCGAACCGCGGCAAGCCGGACCGCCACATCATCCTCCGCGCCCGCATCGCGCCCGGCCTTGCCGCTTGACAGCGCGATCGCGCCCAGTCTCCGCTCGCGCCGGTGATCGACGCGGTCGTTCGCGGCGTCATAGACGCTGGCGCTCTGCTGGACGATGCGATCAGCGAAGATCGCCTCGACCTCGGCCGCCGCGATCGGCGCAGCGGCGAGGATGCGGACGCCGGCGGCATGGCCCTGCGCATCGGCGATGGCGAGCCATTCGGCATTGGCGAGCGGGTCGACGGGATCGATCTTGTAGGCCCGTCCCCCGACGCTGAGATATTCGCCGCGCTGGCCGGCGCGCTGGCGCGCAACGCGGTCGGGCCAGGCGGTGGCGATCCAGCCGCCGATCGAGCGTGTTTCGTCCGTTCGCGGGCCGGACGCCAATCGCCCGCCAGCCCCGGCGAGCCGTCGCGCGAGCCGCCGCGCACCCTCGGCACGCTCGCCCCTGACGCCCCGCCAGCGCCCCAGCCGTGCCTCGACATCGGCGCCGCGGCCGCCGAGGCCCGGCTCGGTCAGCAGGACCGCCAGTTCCCCTGCCAGATCGCCCTCGCCCGCCGCCGCCGCGTCGAGCAGCATATGCGCGAGCGGGACCGGCAGCGGCACCGCCGCGAGCGCCTTGCCATGCGCGGTAATTCGCCCATCCTCACCCAGCGCACCGATCGCCTGCAACCGCGCCTTCGCCTCTGCGATCGCAGCGGGCGATGGCGGATCGAGCCAACCGAGCTGGCGCGGGTCGACGATCCCCCAGCTCGCGCAGTCGAGCACCACGGGCATCAGGTCGTTCTCGTGGATTTCGGGCGGATCGAAGGGGGGCATCCCGGCGGTCGCCGCCGCCTCCCACAGCCGGTAGGCAACCCCCGGCCCCTGCCGCGCCGCGCGCCCCGCGCGCTGCGTCGCCGACGCCTGACTCGCGCGTTCGGTGACCAGTCGCGCGATACCCGCCGCCTTGTCGAAGCGCGGACGCCGCGACAGGCCGGCATCGATCACGATTCGCACGCCGTCGATGGTCAGGCTGGTTTCAGCAATGCTCGTTGCGAGGATCAGCTTGCGCGCGCCGCCGGGGTCGCGGACCAGCGCCTTGCGCTGCATCGCGGGGTCGATCTGCCCATGAAGGCGATGAACCACGAGTGGCAGACCCGCCGCCTCGACCGCCGCCGCTGCGCGCTCGATGTCGGCGGCGCCGGGCAGAAAGGCGAGCATGTCGCCTTCCTTCTCGTCGGCCAGCGCCTGACGCACCGCCGCAAGCACGCTCGCTTCCAGCCGATCCTCGGCGCGGCGCCCGATATGGCGCAGATCGAGCGGCCAGCTCTTGCCTTCGCTCTTGACCACCGGCGCATCGCCGAGCAGCGCTCCGAAGCGCGCGCCGTCGAGCGTCGCCGACATTGCGACGAGCCGCAGATCGTCACGCAGCCCCTGCTGCGCATCGATTGCGAGCGCGAGCGCGAAATCGCCGTCGAGGCTGCGTTCGTGGACTTCGTCGAACAACACCGCCGACACGCCTTGCAGTTCAGGATCGGCAAGAATGCGGTTGCGGAACAGCCCCGGCGTCATCACCAGAAGGCGCGTCGCCGCCGACTGCTTGCTGTCGAGCCGCGTCGCATAGCCGACCGTCCCGCCGACCGCTTCGCCCATTTCCTCGGCAATGCGCTCGGCCGCCGCCCGCGCCGCGAGGCGCCGGGGCGAGAGCAGCCACACCGCGCCCTTGCACCATGGCTCGCGCAGCAAGGCCGGCGCGACGCGCGTCGTCTTGCCCGCGCCCGGCGGCGCGACGACGACGGCGTTGGGCTTCAAGAGCAGCGCCGCCATGATGTCGGGCAGCACCGCGTCGATGGGCAGGAAGGGCCCGGCGGTCGTCATCGCCGCGTCAATAGGCGCGGGCGACCGCAAAGGCGACGGCTTCGGTCAGCGCCGCCTTGGCCTGGCTGCTGCGAAACCCCCCGATGGCATCGACCGCGCGCTGACCATAATGCCGCGCGCGCGCCAGCGTGTCGGCGATCGTGTCGTGCTTGAGCAGGAGCGAGGTCGCATAGGCGAGATCGTCGTCCGAAGCGCGGTGGCCGACGATAGCCTGCTTCCAGAATTCGCGTTCCTCGGCGCTGCCGCGCGCGTAAGCGAGGATGACCGGCAGGGTGACCTTGCCGTCGCGGAAATCGTCACCGACCCCCTTGCCCATCGTTTCGGCGTCCGAAACATAGTCGATCGCATCGTCGACGAGTTGGAAGGCGATGCCCAGATTGCGGCCGTAAGCGTCGAGCGCTGCCTCGGTCGCCTCGTCGCGCTCGGCAACGACCGCGGCGATCTTGCACGCGCTGGCAAACAGTTCGGCGGTCTTGGCGTTGATGATCGCGAGATATTGGTCCTCGCTGGTTTCGACACGGCGCTGCGCCGAAAGCTGGTTCACTTCGCCTTCCGCGATCACCGCCGAAGCATGGCTGAGGATCTTGAGCACCTTGAGCGAGCCGTCCTCGACCATCAGTTCGAACGAACGCGCGAACAGGAAATCGCCGACGAGCACCGACGCGCTGTTGCCCCAGATGATATTCGCGGTCTTGCGCCCGCGGCGCAGGTCCGATCCGTCGACGACATCGTCGTGGAGCAGGGTCGCGGTATGGATGAATTCGACCGCGGCGGCGAGCTTGCAATGGCGGCGCCCGGGATAGTCGAGCAACTGCGCGCAGGCGAGCGTCAGCATCGGGCGCATCCGCTTGCCACCGCCCGCGATCAGATGTCCGGCGAGTTCGGGAATGAGCGGAATTTCGGACTGCATCCGGTCGAGGATGACCGAATTCACCTCGTTCATGTCGGCGGCGACAAGCGCCATCATCGGATCGAGCGAGGGCGGACGGTCGCCGTGGAGCTGATGGATTTCGGCAGTCATGACACGGGCTGCCTTGGCCGTGCGCCTGCAATTTTGCAACGACTTTCGGCTTGCCACCCGCCCCCCGCCGGTGCCAAGCGTGCCCGACGCAAGAGGAGCCGCGCATGGACGATCAACTCAGCCGCTACCGCCAGAGCATCGACAATATCGACGCGGCGCTCGTCTATATGCTCGCCGAACGGTTCAAGGTGACGAAGGCGGTCGGCGAACTCAAGGCGAAGATCGACCTGCCCCCCGCCGACCCCGACCGCGAGGCACGGCAGGTCGAACGGCTGCGCGCACTGGCGCGCGAGGCCGACCTCGATCCCGAATTCAGCGAGAAATTCCTGCGCTTCATCATCGACGAGGTGATCCGCCACCACGAACATCTGAAGCGGGAGGCCGGCGCATGACCGCTGCGCATCCCGTCTTCGCCAAATGGCCCGCACAGCATCCCGAGCGGCTGCAGCTTTTCACCGCGCCGACCCCGAACGGGGTCAAGCCCAGCATCATGCTCGAGGAATGCGGCCTGCCCTATGAAGCGCATCGCATCGACATCATGGCTAACGAAAGCCACGACCCGGCCTTTCTGGCGCTCAATCCGAATGGCAAGATTCCCGCGATCTACGATCCCGACGGACCGAACGGCACCCCGCTGGCGCTGTTCGAATCGGGGGCGATCCTGATCTATCTCGCCGACAAGACCGGCCAGTTTCTACCCGCCGAGGCGGGCCGGCGTTACGAAGCGATCCAGTGGGTAATGTGGCAGATGGGCGGCATGGGACCGATGTTCGGCCAGCTCGGCTTCTTCCACAAATTCGCCGGCCGCGATTATGAGGACAAGCGTCCGCGCGATCGCTACGCGGCGGAATCGGCGCGGCTGCTCGGCGTCCTCGACGCGCGGCTCGACGGCCGGAGCTGGGTGATGGACGCCGATTACAGTATCGCCGACATTGCGATGCTCGGATGGGTGCGCAACCTGATCGGTTTCTATGATGCGGCCGACATCGTCGGTTTCGATCGCTTCAAACATGTGCAGGCATGGCTCGACCGCGGCCTTGCGCGCCCGGCCGTCCAGCGCGGGCTGGAGGTCGGCGCGAGCTGATAGCGGCGCAGGCGGCACCCGGCCTAAACCCTCAAGGATAAAGAAAAAGCCCCGCCGGATCGCTCCGGCGGGGCTTTTCTTCGGTGGCGTATCTGCAGCCCCAGGGCGCGAGGACTTAGTCCTCGTCGCTCTGGATCAGATAATCGCCGGCATCGGCGTCGGTGCCGTGGGTTTCCCCTTCGACCGCGCCGAGCGGATCGTCGCCCATCGCCGCTTCGGGGCCCTGCGCCAGTTCGGCGGCATGCTCTTCGGCCGCGGTTTGCGGCGCGATGAGATGCGCTTCATTGGCGGCGCGCATGGCGGCACGCAGCGCCGCGTCCTTCGACGAGGCGGTGACGCGGATGCGGTTCATCGCCGCGCCGGTACCCGCCGGGATAAGGCGGCCGACGATGACGTTTTCCTTGAGGCCCATCAGCGAGTCGACCTTGCCCTGCACCGACGCTTCGGTGAGGACGCGGGTCGTCTCCTGGAACGATGCCGCCGAGACGAAGCTGCGCGTCTGCAGGCTCGCCTTGGTGATGCCCAGCAGAACCGGGCGCCCTTCGGCGGGCTTGCCGTTCTTCGGCAGCTTGGCGTTATATTCCATCATCTCCAGATAATCGAGCTGTTCGCCCGGCAGCAGCGTGGTGTCGCCGCCGTCGGTGATCTCGACCTTCTGCAGCATCTGGCGAACGATCACCTCGATGTGCTTGTCGTTGATCTTCACGCCCTGCAGTCGGTAGACTTCCTGGATTTCCGCGACGAGGAATTCGGCCAGCGCTTCGACACCCATCACGTCGAGGATGTCGTGCGGGTTCGGCGAGCCCGAGATCAGCGCGTCGCCGCGCTTCACATAGTCGCCTTCCTGCACTTCGAGCACCTTGGATTTCGGGATCAGATACTCGACCGCATCGCCCTCTTCCGGAACGATCGCGATCTTGCGCTTCGCCTTGTAATCCTTGACGAATTCGATGCGGCCCGAAAGCTTTGCGATGACCGCATTGTCCTTCGGAATGCGCGCTTCGAACAGCTCGGCAACACGCGGCAGACCGCCGGTGATGTCGCGCGTCTTCGACGCTTCGCGGGTGACACGGGCCAGAACGTCGCCCGCCTTCACTTCCTGACCGTCTTCGACCGAGATCATCGTGCCGACCGCGAGCAGATAGCGCGCGGCTTCACCCGACGCATCGTCGAGCAGGGTCAGGCGCGGCTGAAGGTCTTCCTTCTTGCCGCGACCGGTGGTGCGATATTCGATCACGACGCGCTGGGCGATACCTGTCGCTTCGTCGACCTGTTCGGTCAGCGTCTTGGCATCGACCAGATCCTGATATTTCACGATGCCGTTCTTTTCGGTGATGAGCGGCATGGTGAACGGATCCCATTCGGCAATCCGGTCGCCCTTCTTCACCTTCTCGCCATTCTTGTGCATGATCTGCGCACCATAGGGCAGCTTGTGCGTCGCGCGTTCGCGACCTTCGCTGTCGATGACCGCGATTTCGCCCGAACGCGACAGCGCCAGACGGCGACCGCGCTGGTCGACGATCGTTTCCATGTCGCGATATTCGATCGTACCGTCCGAAATCGCTTCAAGGTTCGACTGTTCGTTGACCTGCGCCGCACCGCCGATGTGGAAGGTCCGCATCGTCAGCTGCGTGCCCGGTTCACCGATCGACTGCGCCGCGATGACGCCGACCGCTTCGCCGATGTTCACCGGCGTACCGCGCGCAAGGTCGCGGCCGTAGCATTTGGCGCAGACGCCCAGGCTGGCTTCGCAGACCAGCGGCGAGCGGATCTTCACCGCCTGCACTTCGGCTTCCTCGATCTTGGCGACCGTGGGTTCGTCGAGCAGCGTGCCGACGGGGGCAATGACATTGCCGTCCTTGTCGACAACATCCTCGAGCGTCGTGCGGCCCAGGATGCGCTCGCCCAGCGAGGCGATCGTCGAACCGCCCTGGATGATCGCGCGCATTTCCATGCCGCGGGTCGTACCGCAATCATCCTCGATCACGACGCAATCCTGCGACACGTCGACCAGACGGCGGGTCAGGTAACCCGAGTTCGCCGTTTTGAGCGCGGTGTCGGCCAGACCCTTACGGGCACCGTGGGTCGAGTTGAAATACTCGAGAACGGTCAGGCCTTCCTTGAAGTTCGAGATGATCGGCGTTTCGATGATCTCGCCCGACGGTTTGGCCATAAGGCCACGCATGCCGGCAAGCTGCTTCATCTGCGCCGGCGAACCACGCGCGCCCGAGTGCGCCATCATGTAGATCGAGTTGACCGGAGCAAGCCGGCCGTCGTCGAGCTTCGGCGTCGCCCGGATTTCGTCCATCATCGCGTTCGCGACCTTGTCGCCGCACTGCGACCAGGCGTCGATCGCCTTGTTGTACTTTTCCTGCTGCGTGATCAGGCCGTCCTGATACTGCTGCTCGAAATCCTTCACCAGCGCGCGGGTCTCGTCGACCAGCTTTTCCTTGGCGTCGGGGATGATCATGTCGTCCTTGCCGAACGAGATGCCGGCACGGAACGCGTGGCGGAAGCCCAGCGCCATGATGGCGTCGGCGAACAGCACCGTCTCCTTCTGGCCGGTGTGACGATAGACCTGATCGATCACGTCGCCGATTTCCTTCTTGGTCAGAAGGCGGTTGACGACGTCGAAGGGCACGGTGTGCGACTTCGGCAGGCATTCGCCGATCAGCATGCGGCCCGGCGTTGTTTCGAAGCGGCGCAGATATTCATTGCCGGCTTCGTCGGTCTGCGGAACGCGGCTGGTGATCTTCGAGTGCAGCGTAACCGCGCCCGTGTAAAGCGCCTGGTGCACTTCGGCCATGTCGGCCAGCAGCATGCCCTCGCCCGGTTCGCCTTCGCGTTCCATCGACAGATAATAGAGGCCGAGGACCATGTCCTGCGACGGAACGATGATCGGCTTGCCGTTCGCGGGGCTGAGGATGTTGTTGGTCGACATCATCAGCACGCGGGCTTCCAGCTGCGCTTCGAGGCTCAGCGGGACGTGCACGGCCATCTGGTCGCCGTCGAAGTCGGCGTTGAACGCGGCGCAGACCAGCGGGTGAAGCTGGATCGCCTTGCCCTCGATCAGCACCGGTTCGAACGCCTGAATGCCGAGGCGGTGGAGCGTCGGGGCGCGGTTCAGCAGGACCGGGTGCTCGCGAATGACTTCGTCGAGGATGTCCCAGACTTCCTTGCGTTCCTTTTCGACCCACTTCTTCGCCTGCTTGAGGGTCATCGACAGACCCTTGGCGTCGAGGCGCGCGTAGATGAACGGCTTGAACAGCTCGAGCGCCATCTTCTTCGGCAGGCCGCACTGGTGCAGCTTGAGTTCCGGACCGGTCACAATGACCGAACGGCCCGAATAGTCGACGCGCTTGCCGAGCAGGTTCTGACGGAAGCGGCCCTGCTTGCCCTTGAGCATGTCGCTGAGCGACTTCAGCGGACGCTTGTTGGCACCGGTGATCGTACGGCCGCGGCGGCCGTTGTCGAACAGCGCGTCGACGGCTTCCTGCAGCATGCGCTTTTCGTTGCGGACGATGATGTCCGGCGCACGCAGCTCCATCAGGCGCTTCAGACGGTTGTTACGGTTGATGACGCGGCGATACAGGTCGTTGAGATCCGACGTCGCGAAGCGGCCGCCGTCGAGCGGCACCAGCGGGCGCAGTTCGGGCGGGATGACCGGAATGACTTCGAGGATCATCCACTCGGGACGGTTGCCCGATTCGATGAAGCTTTCGACGACTTTCAGACGCTTGATGATCTTCTTGGGCTTCAGCTCCGACTTGGTCGTTGCCAGCTCTTCCATCAGATCGACGCGTTCCTGTTCGAGGTCGAGCCCTTCGAGGAGCACGCGGATCGCCTCGGCGCCGATGCCGGCCGAGAAGGCGTCCTCGCCATATTCGTCCTGCGCGTCGAGCAGTTCGTCCTCGGTCAGAAGCTGGAACTTCTCGAGCGGCGTCAGGCCGGGTTCGAGAACGATATAGGCTTCGAAATAGAGGACGCGCTCAAGCTGCTTCAGCTGCATGTCGAGCAGCAGGCCGATGCGCGAGGGCAGCGACTTCAGGAACCAGATGTGCGCGACGGGCGCGGCGAGCTCAATATGGCCCATGCGCTCGCGGCGGACCTTGGTCACCGTGACTTCGACACCGCATTTTTCGCAGACGATGCCCTTGTATTTCATGCGCTTGTACTTGCCGCACAGGCATTCATAATCCTTGATCGGACCGAAGATGCGCGCACAGAACAGGCCGTCGCGTTCAGGCTTGAACGTGCGGTAGTTGATCGTTTCGGGCTTCTTGATCTCACCGAACGACCACGAGCGGATGCGCTCCGGGCTCGCGATGCCGATCTTGATCATGTCGAAGGTTTCGGGCTTCGCGACCGGGTTCATGAAGTTGGTAATCTGGTTCATATTCTAGCTCCACTCTTCCCCCTCCACCGCCGGCGGAAGGGGGTGAGGAAAATCATTCGGCGGCTTCGGGAAGAGCGTCCGGACCATCTTTGTCGTCTTCGTCCGTATAGGACGACAGTTCGACGTTGAGGCCCAGCGAGCGCATTTCCTTGACGAGCACGTTGAAGCTTTCGGGAATGCCTGCCTCGAAGGTGTCGTCGCCCTTGACGATCGCTTCGTAAACCTTGGTGCGGCCGATCACGTCGTCCGACTTCACCGTCAGCATTTCCTGCAGCGTGTAGGCGGCGCCATAAGCCTGGAGCGCCCACACTTCCATTTCACCGAAGCGCTGGCCGCCGAACTGCGCCTTACCGCCCAGCGGCTGCTGGGTTACGAGGCTGTACGGCCCGATTGAGCGCGCGTGGATCTTGTCGTCGACTAGGTGATGGAGCTTCAGGATATACATATATCCCACCGTCACCTTGCGGTCGAAACGATCGCCCGTGCGGCCGTCGTACAGATCGACCTGACCCGACCGGTCGAGACCGGCACGTTCCAGCATCGTCGACACATCGCCTTCGCGCGCGCCGTCGAACACCGGCGTCGCGAACGGAATACCGAGCGACAGGTGGCCCGCCATCTCGACAATCTGATCATTGCTGCGACCCTTGATGTCGTCGGCATAATCGTCGCCATAGGCGGTGAGCAGCGCCTCACGTACCGCTTCGGGCGGCGCGCCCGCTTCGGGGTTCGGGTTTGCCGCACGCCAATCTTCGAGCGCCGCGGTAATCTGGCGGCCGAAACCGCGCGATGCCCAGCCGAGGTGCGTTTCGAGGATCTGACCGACGTTCATACGCGACGGCACGCCCAGCGGGTTGAGCACCACGTCGACATGCGTGCCGTCTTCGAGGAACGGCATGTCCTCGATCGGCAGGATGCGGCTGATGATACCCTTGTTCCCGTGGCGGCCCGCCATCTTGTCGCCCGACTGCAGCTTGCGCTTGATGGCAACGAAGACCTTGACCATCTTGAGCACGCCCGGCGCGAGTTCGTCGCCGCGCTGCAGCTTTTCGACGCGGTCTTCATACTTCGCGTTGATCCGCTTGATCGCGTCGTCATACTGCGCCTTGATCGCTTCGAGCGCGGCCTGCGCCTTGTCGTCGACGACCGCGAGCTTCCACCAGTCGCCGCGATCGAGTTCGGCGAGCTGATCTTCGGTCAGCACGTCGCCCTTCTTCATGCCCTTGGGCACTGCGCTGGTGGCCTGGCCGACCAGCAGTTCCTTGAGGCTGGAGAAGGTCGCGCGGTTGAGGATCGCGCGCTCGTCGTCGGCGTCCTGCTTCAGACGCTCGATTTCTTCGCGTTCGATCGCGATCGCGCGTTCGTCCTTGTCGATGCCGTGACGGTTGAAGACGCGGACTTCGACGACCGTACCCGACACGCCCGGCGGCAGGCGGAGCGAGGTGTCGCGCACGTCGCTGGCCTTTTCGCCGAAGATGGCGCGCAGCAGCTTTTCTTCCGGCGTCATCGGGCTTTCGCCCTTCGGCGTGATCTTGCCGACCAGGATGTCGCCCGGGCCGACTTCGGCGCCGATGTAGACGATGCCCGCTTCGTCAAGGTTGCGGAGCGCTTCTTCGCCGACGTTCGGAATGTCGCGCGTGATGTCCTCCGGCCCGAGGCGCGTGTCGCGGGCGGTGACTTCGAATTCCTCGATGTGGATCGAGGTGAAGACGTCGTCCTTCACGATACGTTCGGAAATGAGGATCGAGTCCTCATAATTGTAGCCGTTCCACGGCATGAACGCGACGAGCACATTCTTGCCGAGCGCCAGTTCGCCAAGCTCGGTCGACGGACCGTCGGCGATGATGTCGCCGGTGCGGATCACGTCGCCCACCTTCACCAGCGGACGCTGGTTGATGCAGGTGTTCTGGTTCGACCGCTGGAATTTCTGGAGGCGATAGATGTCGACGCCCGACTTGCCGGGTTCGACAAGGTCGGTCGCACGGATGACGATACGCGTCGCATCGACCTGGTCGATGATGCCGCCGCGGCGTGCCGCGATGGCCGCGCCCGAATCGCGTGCGACGGTGCCTTCCATGCCGGTGCCGACGACGGGCGCTTCGGCCCGCAGCAGCGGCACGGCCTGACGCTGCATGTTCGATCCCATCAGCGCGCGGTTGGCGTCATCGTTTTCCAGGAACGGAATGAGCGAGGCCGCAACCGAAACAAGCTGCTTCGGCGACACGTCCATCAGCGTGATCTGTTCGCGCGGCGCCATCAGGAATTCGCCGGCTTCACGCGCCGAGATCAGCTCCTCGACGAAGCTGCCGTCGGGGTTGAGATCGGCGTTCGCCTGCGCGACCGTGTGCTTCGATTCCTCCATCGCCGACAGATAGACGACTTCGCTCGTCACCTTGCCGTCGACGACGCGGCGGTACGGGGTTTCGATGAAGCCATATTTGTTGACGCGCGCGAAGGTCGCGAGGCTGTTGATCAGACCGATGTTCGGGCCTTCCGGCGTTTCGATCGGGCAAATACGGCCATAGTGCGTCGGATGGACGTCGCGGACTTCGAAGCCCGCGCGTTCGCGGGTCAGACCGCCCGGCCCGAGCGCCGAGACGCGGCGCTTGTGGGTGACTTCCGACAGCGGGTTGGTCTGGTCCATGAACTGCGAAAGCTGCGACGAGCCGAAGAATTCGCGCACCGCAGCAACCGCCGGCTTCGCGTTGATCAGATCGTTCGGCATCACCGTCGAGACGTCGACCGACGACATGCGCTCCTTGACCGCACGCTCCATGCGCAGCAGGCCGACGCGATACTGGTTTTCGAGCAGCTCGCCGACCGAACGGACGCGGCGGTTGCCGAGATTGTCGATATCGTCGATCTCGCCCTTGCCGTCCTTCAGGTTCACCAGTTCCTTGACCACGGCGAGAATGTCCTCGCTGCGCAGCGTCGTCACCGTGTCCTCTGCGTCGAGGCCGAGGCGCATGTTGAGCTTGACGCGGCCCACCGCCGACAGGTCATAGCGTTCGGGATCGAAGAAGAGGCCCGCGAACAGCGCGTCGGCGGTTTCGCGCGTCGGCGGTTCGCCGGGGCGCATGACGCGATAGATGTCGCTCAGCGCCTGATCGCGATCCTCGGCCTTGTCGGCCTTCAGCGTGTTGCGGATCCACGGACCGGTGTTGTTGTGGTCGATGTCGAGCAGCACCAGCTTGTCGATGCCGGCGGCGTCCATCTTTTCCAGATTTTCCGCGGTCACTTCATCGCCTGCTTCGATGTAGATCTCGCCGGTCGATTCATTGATCAGGTCATAGGCGCTGTAACGGCCGAAGATTTCCTCGGTCGGGATCAGCAGCGTTTCAAGACCATCCTTCGCCGCCTTGTTGGCGAGGCGCGGGCTGATCTTGTGGCCCGCGGCGAACACGACTTCGCCGGTCTTGGCGTCCACGATATCGAACGCCGGCTTCGCGCCGCGCCAGTTTTCGAGGACGAACGGGATCTTCCAGCCATCTGCCGCGCGTTCGAAGATCATGCGATCGTAGAAGAAGTTCAGGATTTCTTCGCCCGACATGCCCAGCGCATACAGCAGGCTGGTCACCGGAAGCTTGCGCTTGCGGTCGATACGAACGTTGACGATGTCCTTGGCGTCGAATTCGAAATCGAGCCACGAACCGCGATACGGAATGACGCGCGCGGCAAAGAGATATTTGCCCGACGAGTGGGTCTTGCCGCGGTCATGGTCGAACAGCACACCCGGCGAACGGTGCATCTGGCTGACGATGACACGCTCGGTGCCGTTGATGAAGAAGGTGCCGTTCTCGGTCATGAGCGGCATGTCGCCCATGTAGACGTCCTGCTCCTTGATATCGAGAACCGAACGCGTGTCGGTTTCGCTGTCGACTTCAAAGACGATCAGGCGCAGCGTGACCTTCATCGGCGCCGCATAGGTGATGCCGCGCTGACGGCATTCCTCGACGTCATATTTGGGCTCTTCGAGCTCGTAATGGACGAAGTCCAGCTCCGCGGTCCCGGCAAAGTCGCGGATCGGAAACACGCTGCGCAGCGTCTTTTCAAGGCCCGAGACGTAACCGACCGACGGATCGGAACGCAGGAACTGTTCATAGGATTCGCGCTGCACCTCGATGAGGTTGGGCATTTCCACGGCTTCGTGGATATTGCCGAACAGCTTGCGGATTCGCTTGGTTGCGGTTGCTTCGAGGGCCTTGCCCACCGACTTCGCCTTGGTCGCCATAAAGGATTGTCTCGCCTGTAAAAATTCGACTCGCGAGCGCGATAGAGACGCAAAAAAGCCGCAGGCAACCGTTGCCGGTTTACCGCAGCTTTCCAACGCATCTCGAAATCCCGACCGCCCTATTCGTGCTGCCTGCCGCGCAAAGTCAGGCCGCTTCCCGGACGGAAAGGTGTGAGGCGGATATAGGATCGGGGCTGGCCACTGTCAATTGGCGGCCCCCAATATAAGCTTTGCATCTGGCCCGCCGGCTCCATGACGTCGCCCATCAGCGAATATTCCGTGCCGATTGCGCGCCGCGGCTCGCTTCGTCCCGGCTCTGCCACGGTTCGGCAGCTTTGGCATGGCCTTCGCGTCACGGCATGCGTTCAAGGTCCATGTCAATCCGAAAACCACCAAGGAGAAAAGAAGCTATGCGCAAGATCGCAGGCATTGTCACGTCCCTCTCTCTCGGCCTCGCGATGGCCGCCGGCACGCCGGCATTCGCGCAGAGCGCGCCCGCCGCGGCGCCGACCATCAACCTCGCGCCCGGCACGACGGTCTATGACTCTGCTGGCAAGGCGATCGGCCCGATTGCCAGTGTCGCCGACCCCAACGTCGTCATCACTGTCGATGGCAAGTCGGTCGCACTGCCCAAAACGTCGTTCATGGAAACCGACAAGGGCCCGGCGATCACGCTGACCCTCGAACAGCTCACCGCCTGGCTCGATCAGCAGGCCGCAGCCGCCACGGCGGCGCTGAACGCCGCGCTCGTCCCCGGCGCCGACATCCGCAGTGCCAAGGGAACCGCCATCGTCGGCAAGGTCAAGGTTGTCGAAGCCGACGCTGTCGTTCTGACGACCGCCGAAGGCGACATGCGCTTGCCGAAGTCGGCTTTCTTCCAGTCGCAGCAGGGTCTGGCCACGAGCTTCACCGCCGAGCAGTTTGCGGCGGCGATTGCCGAAGCCAAGGCTGCAGCGCAGCCCGCGGCGACCGCCGAAGCGGCAGCCGATCCGGCGCCCGCGGAAGCGACGGCAAAAGAAGCCAACTGATCGCAGCACGATTGGTTAAAGGTGGGCGCGAGGGACATCCCTCGCGCCCTTCTTTTTGTCCGCGGATCAGGCTGCCATGCGCAGCCGGTTGCGCCCTTCGCGCTTGGCGAGATAGAGCGCCTTGTCGGCGCGGTGCAGCAATTCCTCGACGCTGGCGTCGGCGGCATACGCCGCAAGGCCGATGCTGATCGTGACATGCGCCGGGCCTTCGGCCTCGACATCGGCCTTTTCGATCGATGCCCGAATGCGCTCGGCGACCAGTTCCGCCGACCGGGCGCTCGGCCCCTGAAAGATGCACACAAATTCCTCGCCGCCATAACGGCCAACGACATCTTCCTCGCGCAGCGTCGCCTTCGCGCGCTGCCCGACCCAGCGGATCACCTCGTCGCCCACTGCGTGACCGTGACGATCGTTGATCTGCTTGAAATGATCGATGTCGAAAATCGCCACCGCGAGCTGCGTCCGCCCCTCGCCTGCCGCCAGCAAGGCGCGATTGAGCAGCGCGAGTGTCGAGCGCCGGTTGGGCAGCCCAGTGAGCATGTCGGTGTTCGCGGCTTCCTCGGCGATGCTGCGCGCGGCTTCCAGGCTGCGGGCATTTTCGACCGTTGCTGTGACATCCTGCACCGTACCGAAAATGCCGACGCTGCGCCCGCCGCGCCCGCGCTCGATCGAACCGTGCGATTTGACATAGCGTATCGCGCCGTCGGCGCGGATGATCCGTCCCTGATATTCGAAGGGTTCGCCGGTGCGCACCGCCTCTTCCAATATCGCCCTCACCGCGGGCTGATCCTCTTCGACATATTGCTCGACGCTGGTCGTCACGCTGACCGGCGCGCCGGGTTCCAGTCCGTGGATGCGATAGGTCTGGTCCGACCAGTGGATCGTCCAGCGCATCAGATCGACGCGCCAATGGCCCACCAGCGCAGCCGCTTCGGCCTGCACCAGCCAGCGATTGCTCTGCTCGAGCCGTTTGGCGAGCCGGCGCTGGACGACGAGCGATGCAGCGAGGGGCAGCGCGGTCGACTGAAGCGCCAGCAGATAGAATTGCAGGAAGAAGACCTGCTCCTTGACGCTGGCCTCCATCGCCGCGACCGGCCCGTGCCCCTGCCCGGTCAGCCAGGCCGCGATGCCGGCGATGATGAGCATGCCGGCCGCGGCGCCGAACGGACCGACGCGATAGGCGGCGACGATCACCGCGATGACCGGAAGGAATGTCGCCGGAAAGTACGATTGTTCGAAGCTGACCGCAGTAATCAGCGCCGCAAGCGCGAGCACCGAGATCGCTTCGCTCTTCATGCGCATGGTCGCATTGTCGAGCGCCTTCGACGCGACAAGCCGCGTCAGCATGATCAACGGCGGTGCCACGATCAGCATGCCGAGCGCCACGGTCGTCATCCACGAGAGGAAGAAGTCGAGGCCGATGCCGCCGAAAGCCAGCATCGTACCGCCCCCCGCGATCAAGGCACTGGCCATGCTGGCCACGATCACCGCAAGGCAGAAGCTGGCGACGGCGCGCGGCACCATGAACGAGAGGTCCTCGCCCTCGCGGCGGCGAACGATCCAGAAGGCGAGCCCCGCCTCGACCGAATTGGCGAGCGTGAAAATCGCCGCCATCAGGAAGGGCGCCCCGCTCAGCATGTTCGCGGCAAGGCTGGCCGCCGCTGCGGCGCCGATCGCCGCCGGTCGTGCGCGCCCCGGCATCAACAGCAGCAACGCCAGGAAATAGCCGCTCGGCGGCCAGATCGCGGCGATATTGTCCTCCCCCTTCGTCGCATGCAGCGACAGGCTGGCGAGCATGAAATAGCCAAGCGCCATCAGCAGCGACCAGAACGTCGCTTCTACTCGTGGGGGGAGTGTCCGCGTCATGCCCGTTATCTGGCAAAAACTGGAAAACAAATGGCTAACATCGCCACCTGTTTAGCCGGGAACGGGCGCGAAATCTCTGCAAATCATCGCGTTAGTCGAACCCGCCGAAAGTCATTGCGACGACCTGTTCGACCCGCGCTTCGTCCCATTCGATCCGGCGGTCGAGAATCAGCATTGCCAGCCCGTGCACCAATGACCAAGCGTGGAGCGCCGCGACGTCGGGCGCATCGAGCTGCGGCAGCGCCTGCGACACCCCGACGCGCAGCAGGTTGAAGGCGGTTTCGCCGCCATCGGTCCCCGCTTCGCGATAGCGTTCGGGCATCTGGCGCGTGAAGCTGAGCCGAAAGATAGCGGGGTCTTCGTGCGCAAAGCGGACATAGGCGATACCGATCGCAAGAAAGCCCGCCTTGCCGCCGCCCGCCTTGAGCCACGCCTGCGCCTGCAACGCCCCCAGCCGCCGCAATCCTTCGTCGGCCAGCGCGTCGAGCAGCGCCTCCTTGTCGGGGAAATGCCGGTAAAGCGCGGTCGCGCTGACGCCGACGTCGCGCGCCAGCGCGCGCAGGCCGAGTTCCGCATCGTCGCCCTCGGTCAGCCGCTTCATCCCGGCGGCGATCACCGCAGCGCGCAGGTCGCCATGATGATAGCCCTTGCCACGCGGCGTCGCCACCGCATCGACATTTTCCATGTTGACACTGTTATCTTCGTCGATCATGTTTGCACTGTAAACATCGCGAGTCGGTCGCGCAAGCGAAAGGAGAAGGGCATGGCGAGCAATATGGAAACGCTGATCCGCGGCGCGGTCACCAAGGGCATCGGCAAGGTCGCCGATTTCAACCGCAAGCGCCTGCCCCGCCCCACCGAAGCGCATCCCTATCTGACCGGCATCCACAAACCGATGACCGAGGAATTGACGATCGAGGCCCTGCGCGTCGACGGGGACATTCCCGCGGCGCTTTCGGGGCGCTATCTGCGCAATGGCCCCAACCCGGCTCTCCCCCCCGATCCCGCGAGCTACCACTGGTTCACGGGCGCCGGCATGGTCCACGGGCTGCGCATCGGCGACGGCAAGGCGCACTGGTATCGCAACCGCTGGGTGCGCGGGACCGAGGCGTGCGCAAAGCTCGGCGAGCCGATCCCCCCCGGCCCGCGCACCGACGGCTTCGATGCCCCCAACACCAATGTCGTCGGATTGGCGGGACGTACCTTTGCGATCGTCGAGGCGGGCGGCAAGCCCGTCGAACTCGACGATCAACTCATGACGATCGCCCACAACCCCTTCGACGGCACCCTCGCTGGCCCTTACACGGCGCACCCGCATCATGACCCGCTCACCGGCGAGACGCATGCGATCACCTACCGCGGCGACGAAATGAATAAGGTCTGGCACGTCGTGCTCGACGACAAGGCGCAGGTGATCCGTGAAGAAGCGGTCGCAGTGAGCGACGGTCCGTCGATTCACGACTGCGCTATCACCGAACATTACGTGCTGGTGTTCGATCTGCCCGTCACCTTTTCGATGAAATCGCTGCTCGCCGGCTATCGCTTTCCCTATGCGTGGAACGAAGCCCATCCCGCGCGCGTCGGCCTCCTCCCCAGGAAAGGCCGTGGCGACGAGGTGGTGTGGGTGCCGGTCGATCCCTGCTATGTCTTTCACCCCGCCAATGCGTTCGAAACCACCGACGGCAAGGTGGTGGTCGATGTCGTCGCGCACGACACGATGTTCGCGCGCTCGAAGCGCGGCCCCGACAGCGAACGGTCGCGCATGGAACGCTGGACCATCGACCCGGTGGCGGGGACCACGACGCGCGCAGTTGTACACGATCATCCGCAGGAATTTCCGCGCTACGACGAGCGCCTGACCACCCGCCCCTATCGCTATATCTACAGCGTCGCCATTCCGGGCGGTGACGCGGTCGAAATGGCGATCGCCGATACCCGGCTGTTCCGCCACGATCTGGAAAGGGGCGCGACCGAGGCGCGTGATTTCGGCCCCGGCCGCCATCCCGGCGAGTTTGTCTTCGTCCCCCGCAGCGCCGCCGGGGCCGAAGATGACGGCTGGCTGATCGGCCTGGTGGTCGACATGACCAACGAGACGAGCGAGCTCGTCATCCTCAACGCCGACGATTTTACCGGCGCGCCGCAAGCGGTAATCCATCTGCCGCACCGGATCCCGCCCGGCTTTCATGGCAATTGGATCGCTGACTGAGCCACGGCGCGGCGGCCGGTCGCAACCCCGACTCGGTTCGCCGACGCGCCGAATCTTCGTCCAATCGCCGGGCCGCCACGGCTCGTCGTGAAAAGCGCTGTCATTTGGCAGCGCTTTTCACGCGCGGTTCGTTTTCCTTTCACTATGACGAAGAAGCTCCCCCTCCTCCGCCCTGCCACGAGCGCGATGGCCGCGTTCCTGGTCCTGTCCACCCCGGCCGCCTTTGCGCAGACCGCGCCGGCCGAAACCACGCCCCCCGCGATGGCGCCCGAACCCGTCGCGCCGCCGGTTGTGATGGTCCCGCCGGTCGCCGCACCGGCTCCGCAGACGACGCAGCCTGCGACGACCGCACCTGCGCCGGTCATCCGCGTGCCGCTCGACGTCGCGCCCCCCGCTACCGAAGCAACGCCGAAGGTGGCGGAACCGCAGGCCGAGGCGCTCCCCGCGCCGCGCGCCGAACGTCAGGCGAAAGCCGCGCCGGCCGAGCGGACCCGCGAGCCCGCGGCCGCCCCGGCAAGCCCGGCAACCGAACCGGCCGCACCGACTAGCGCAACCGCATCGACGCTCGCCGAAGATAGCGCGCTGACGCCGCCGCTTGCGACGCCGGTCGCCGAACCCGCAGATCCTATGGTCGCGCAGCGCGCCGATGCCGGCGGCGACGCCTTCCCCTGGGAAATCGCTGGCGGCGCCGCCGCTCTGCTGCTCGCGGGCGGCGCAGCCTTCGCCTTGATGCGCCGCCGTCGCACCGATGGTGTCGCCGAGGAAACGCGCTACGAAGATGGTCCGGTCGCGGCCCCTGCGCCCGAAGCCTATCGCGCGCCCGTCATTACGGTGCCGCCCGCCAAGCCGCGCTCGGCGCCCGCATTCGCCACCGCGCCGCACGGCAGCATGGGCCGTCATGAGGCGCTGGCCATGGCCGGGCCGAGCGAAGACAATCCGTTCCTGACGCTCAAGAAGCGGCTGAAGCGTGCGCGCTTCTATGATCGCCGCGAACGGATGGATTATGATGCGCTGCTTGCCGGACAGAAGGACATGCGCCGTCAGCCCGCCAGCGCGTGGGATATCGCCCAGCGTCCCGAACCGGCCCCGGCGCAGCAAGACGTGCATCGTCCAGACACCCGCCCCGCGCGCCCGGGCCTGCGCCCCGGTTTCGCCAAGGGCTGAGCCAGAGGCTGACCAGCCGCGCGCGTCCGGTTCGTTCGTCGCGCAAGGAAAAAGGGCGGCGCCGCAAGGCACCGCCCTTTTTCTTGTCGCCATGGTTCCGCCGGGAGCCGGCGGCAACCGCTGCGAACGACAGCGAACTTACTTGAGTTCGACGGTCGCGCCGGCAGCTTCCAGCTTCTTCTTGATGTCTTCGGCTTCGGCCTTGTTGACACCTTCCTTGACGGCCTTCGGCGCGCCTTCGACGAGCGCCTTGGCTTCGCCCAGGCCCAGGCCGGTGATCGCGCGGACTTCCTTGATGACGTTGATCTTCTGACCACCGTCGCCGGTCAGGACGACGTCGAATTCGTCCTTTTCTTCAGCAGCCGGAGCGCCAGCGCCAGCAGCCGGAGCGGCAACAGCGACAGCAGCGGCGGCCGAAACGCCCCACTTTTCTTCGAGCATCTTCGAAAGTTCAGCAGCTTCCAGAACGGTCAGCGCCGACAGGTCTTCAACGATCTTAGCAAGATCAGCCATTTTCATTCTCCATCAGAACCGGGATAGCCCGGTGAATTGGTAAGGGTAGGTAGGGTTTATGCCGCTTCCTTGGCGCCATAGGCACCAAAGACCCGCGCCAGCTGACCAGCCGGGGCTGCCGCAATCTGGGCAACCTTGGTGGCCGGAGCCTGAAGCAGGCCGATAAGCGTGCCGCGCAGCTCGTCGAGCGACGGCAGCGAAGCGAGCGCCTTCACGCCTTCCACGTCGAGGACAACATCCCCCATGCCGCCGCCAACGATTTCAAGCTTGTCGTTGGTCTTGGCAAATTCCACGGCGATCTTCGCAGCCGCCACCGCATCGGTGGAAGCGGCAATAGCCGTGGGACCGGTCAGATAATCGCTGATGCCGGTGTAGGGCGTGCCTTCGAGCGCGATCTTGGCCAGGCGGTTCTTCGCGACCTTGAAGCTCGCGCCCGCGTCGCGCATCTGCTGGCGAAGCACCGTCGACTGGGCGACGGTAAGACCAAGGTTGCGAACGATCACAACCGAAGCCGCATTCGACAGCGTAGCGTTCAGCGAGGATACGGCATCGGCTTTTTGAGCACGATCCATGCCTGTTTCTCCACTCTGTGCCCGGATGCGCGCAACAGGGCGCGCCGCCGGGCGGCTAACGAACGCAAAGGCCAGAAAGGACGCATCCCGTCTGTCCGTTGCGTGGCGATGTCCGATGGGGTCGGTCAAGCCGCGGGCGCCTGGATACAGGCGGGCGACCGAAAAAGACTGTTCCCCGTCTAGGCTGGAAATTAAGCGGAGCAAATCCCCCGCACCAACTGTCTCGGACGGAATTGCCAGGATCGGAACCCTGACAACACGGGGGCGCCTAATAGCGGCGAGCCGCCGCGAGTCAAGGAAAATAGCCGCTCCGGCCACAGAGCGTTCGCGCACAAAATCGCGCAAATCCCCTTGCGCAATTTCATTTAAGATATATCTTAGAGCTATCTAAAAACAGTCTAAAGGATAAAGACATGCACTTTCATGGACATAGAGGCGATCGCGGATGCGGCATGCGCCATGGCATGCGACACGGCGGGCGCGGATTCGGACCCGGCTTCGGCCGCGGGCGCGGCTTTGGCGGCCGTCACGGCCACGATGACGAGGGCCGCGGCCGGCGTCGCCGGATGTTCGACAGCGGCGAACTGCGCCTCGTCCTGTTGCGGCTGATCGCCGACGAACCGCGCCACGGCTACGACCTGATCCGGCGGATCGAGGAACTGACAGGCGGCGCCTACGCGCCCAGCCCCGGCGTGATCTACCCTACCCTCACCTTGCTCGACGACATGGGCCAGATTGCCGCTGCCGACAGCGAGGGCGCCAAGAAGCTCTTCGCGATCACGCCGGAGGGTCAGGCCGAACTCGACGCCAATGCCGCGCTCGTCGACGAACTGCTGGCGCGGCTGGCGGAAGTCGGCGATGAGCAGCAGCGCACCGACAGCGCTTCAGTGCGCCGGGCGATGGGCAATTTGCGTGCCGTATTGATGAACCGGCTGCGCGACCGCGAGCTCGACGAAGCCACGCTCCACGAGATTGTGGCGCGGATCGACGAAGCGGCACAGAAGATCGAGCGGCTTTGATGGAGGCTCAGATGACCCATACCGCCACCGCGCAGGTCCCCACGGCGCATGCGAGCAAATATCTGCAGCAGCTTTGCAAGCATTGGCAGCATAATCTGGCGGTCGCCTTCACCGCCGATCACGGCACCGTCACCTTTCCGCGCGACGCGCGCGGAGCGGACTGGCCCGGCGACGGGCTGGTGACCTTCGACGCCGGCGAAGCCGCGCTGTCGGTTCGCATCGATGCGAGCGCCGAAGGCCAGCTCGAGGCACTGAAGGGCGCGGTCGCGCGTCATCTCGACCGCTTCGCCTTTCGCGAAGCGCCGCTGCGTTCGACTGGCAATAGGCAAGGTCGAGCCGGGCGCGCGGTCTATACCGCCGGCCCGGCCGGTCAGCCGATGGCCTGCGTCATGTCAGTCGGCGCGCGCGGGAAGACCGTTGACGAGCTGATGCAGCTCACCGGCTTCCCACATTTCCATCATGATATCGCTGCCGCCGACGAATTCGCCCTTCACATAGAGCTGGGGGATCGTCGGCCAGTCCGAAAATTCCTTGATGCCCTGCCGGATTTCCATGTCCTGCAGCACATCGACGCTGGCATATTCGACGCCAAGCCGGTCGAGCATCGCAATGGCGCGCGACGAAAAGCCGCACTGCGGGAAAAGCGGCGTGCCCTTCATGAAGAGCAGGACGGGATTGTCGGCGACCAGCTTGGCAATGCGGTCGTGAGTGGCTTCGGTCATAACAGGTCTCCGGCACGGGCGCGGGCGCGCCGCATTGGGGTCATACCCCTATGAAGGGATGGCGGTGGTCAATTGCAAGGCGTGAAGTTCGCCGCCCATGCGCCCGCCGAGCGCGGCATAGACCGCCTTGTGCTGCGCGACGCGGCTCAATCCGCGAAAGGATTCGCTGACGATATGCGCCGCATAATGATCATTGTCGCCGGCAAGATCGGTGATCGTCACCTCCGCGTCGGGAAGCGCCGCCTCGATCATCGCCCGCAAATCGGATTCGCGCATGCCCATGCCGGATGTCCTGCCTGGTTCCGCGATCAGTTCTGCGTGTCGATGAACTGGCGGCGCGCCTCGGCCGTCTTTTCGTTGAGCATCGAGCGGATTTCGGCGTCGCTGATCTCGACCGCGGCGGCGGTCAGGTCGCCAGCCAGCTTGCGGATCACATCTTCGTCGCCGGCCTCCTCGAAATCGGCCTGCACGACCGCCTTGGCATAGGCGTCGGTTTCCTCGGGCGTCAGCCCCATGCGCTCGGCGGCCCATTCGCCGAGCAGGCGGTTGCGGCGTGCGGTGATGCGGAACTGCACCTCCTGGTCGCGGGCGAACTTCGCCTCGAAAGCCCGTTCACGATCGTCGAATCCGCTCATTTCACCCTCTTTTGGAAATTGACCCTGTCGGGATGGCAGATAGGTGGCCGCGCCCCGGCGTGCAAGCCGCCTGTGCGGCAGATCACTTCCCTTTTCGCCACAAGGGGTTTAGGGTCCGCCGCAACGGGAATGGGTCGTACCGCAGCAACAGACTGCGCCTTGCCGCCAACCAGATGGCCAGGTGCCCGATGCCGTGACCCTGGGGGAATATCGTGATGACCGTACGACCTGCGTTTCGCCTGTCCTTGCTGGCGCTGCTCGCCGCATCGGCGCCTGTCCCGGCCTGGGCGCAAGGCGAAGACCCGACGCTCCGCGACAGCTTTTCGATCGGCAGCCAGGGCGGCTCGCTGTGCGAAGTGCAGGCAACGGTCCGCGACGCCGTCGTCAAGGGCATGTTCGACCGCGCCTGGGTGATCGTCTGCCGCGACGCGAGCCAGCCCGTCGGTTATATCCGCGCGCTGCGTGCCAGCGAAGCCGACGCGGTGCAGCGGCTGGCGGCGGCGCGCGATCCCAACATTGTCTGCGGCGCCGACGGTCGCTGCACGATCAAGGGCAGCAGCGTCGAATGGGCAAGCCGCATCGAAATGGACGGCGCGACCGCCTACACCGCCGAAGGCTTTGCCGCTTATGGCGACGCGCTGACGCTCGCGCTCCAGTCGATCCGCCAGCACAAGGTCGCACCGGGCGTCATCAAGGTCGCAACGACATCGGTTGGCGGCGGCGACGAAGGCTTCGCGCGCACGCTCGCCGGGACGATCGACCTCGACCGGGCGCTCGCCGAAGGCTATCGCCGCAACCACAGCGGCGACTATGCCGAAGCGGCCGAATTTTTCGAAGCGCTGTCGCGCCGCACCGGGAACGATGCGTCGACCGGCGACATCGACCCGAGCGAATTCACGCTTAACCGCGCGCTCCAGAAATCGAACCTCGGCGAATTTGCCGAAGCCGCGCGCCTGTTCGCCAATGTCGATGCGATCCCGACGAGCGATCCGGTGCAATTGCGGCTGCGGCGCAATTTTCAGGCGATCGATGCGCTCAACCAGCGCGACTATGCGCGCGCCGCCGAAATCCTGCAGCGTCCGGTGCCGCCGACCACCGCATCGATCGAAGCCGCCGACGGCGGCGTCACGCTAACCCCTGCGATCACCGCCGGCGTCAACAGCGGTAGCAACGCCCGCGCCATCCGCCAGACATCGGACAGCGAGCGGCTGAGCCCGCTCGAGCGCGCGCAGATCATCGACGCACAGGCGACGCATCTGCTCGGCACCGTCGATCGCCTCCGCGGCGATGCGAAAACCGCCAAGCAGCTCCAGCTCAAGGGTCTGACTGACGCGCTGGCCGTGCGGCAGGGGCGTGTCACTTCGATCGTCCGGCTGCGTTCGCAGATGCTCGGCGAGCTTGCACTGACCGAAGAGGCACTGGGCGACATGGGCGCGGCGGATGCGCGCTTCCGCGAATCGGTCGATGCGCTCGCGATCGAATATCCCGAAACCAATGCGCTCGCTTCGGCGCGCGCGCGC
The DNA here is from genome assembly GCF_052384365.1 of Sphingopyxis sp. Q841. NCBI lineage: Bacteria > Pseudomonadati > Pseudomonadota > Alphaproteobacteria > Sphingomonadales > Sphingopyxidaceae > Sphingopyxis > Sphingopyxis sp. Q841. The sequence continues at coordinate 547,201 of NZ_JBQSUM010000002.1, forward strand.
TACGCCGCCTTCCTGACCCGCCAGGGCCGCGACAACGAGGCGCTCGCCCTCTATCACGCGGTGGTAAAGGCGCTCGCCGACACGCAGCGGTCGTCGACCGGCATGGCGAATATCATGGCGCCCTATTACCGCCTGCTTGCGGCACGCGCGCCGACCGATCCCGCCGCCGTCGCCGATTTCTTCGTCGCCAGCCAGCTCCAGGTTCGTCCCGGCGTCGCCGATACGCAGGCTGTGCTGGCGCGCGAACTGTCGGGCGGCGACGGCGACGGCGCCCGGCTGTTCCGTCAGGCGACGACGCTCAATCGCGACATCGAACGCGCGCGGATCGAGGAAGCGCGCCTGATCCAGCTCCCCGCGACCGGCGAGGTCGTCGCACGGCTCGCCGATGTGAAGACACAGATCGACAATCTGTCGTTCCAGCAGGCCGAAACCGTCGCCAAACTGTCGGCGTTCCCGCAATATCGCGTCGTATCGTCGGGCAAGCTCGATCTCGGCGAATTGCAGCAGGTACTGCGCCCCGACGAAGCCTATCTGAAGATGCTGGTCGTCGGCGACGCCGTCTATGCGATGCTGATCGAGCCGGGCAATGCGCAGCTCTGGCGCGCCGACATCGACGCCGACGGCCTGGAAAACGCCGTTGATGCGATCCGCTCCACGATTTCGACGGTCGAAAACGGACGCCGCGTCACTTATCCGTTCGACGCGGCCACCGCGCGCAAACTCTATGTCCAGCTGTTCGGCCCGGCCGCCGATCACCTGCCGGCGATCAAGCACCTTGTCTTCGAACCCGATGGCGCGATGCTGAAACTTCCCGTCAACCTGCTCATCACTTCCGACACCGGGCTCGCCGCCTATGAACAGCGGGTCAATGATCCCGCCGCCGACCCCTTCGACATGCGCGGCATCGCCTGGCTCGGTCGCTCGACCCGGCCGAGCACCGCGGTATCGGCGCTCGCTTTTCGCAACGCGCGCCAGGCGCCGCCATCGACCGCACGGCGGCAATATTTCGGGCTTGGCGAAAATCTGCCGCTCGCCGGCGGTTTCCTGCCCTCGCTCGGCACCCGCGGCGCGGCGAGCGACAGCGTCGACGGCACCTGCCAGTGGAGCGCCTCGCAATGGGCGCGTCCGATCTCGGCCGCCGAACTCGTGACCGCAAGCAGCACCATCGGGCGCGACAGCTCGACCCTGCTCACCGGCGGCGACTTCACCGATACCGCGGTTAAGGAACGCGGCGACCTTAGCGACTATCGCATCATCCATTTTGCAACCCACGGTCTCGTCACCGCACCGAAGCCGTCCTGCCCGGCGCGCCCCGCACTCGTCACCTCGTTCGGCGACAAGGATTCGGACGGCCTGCTCACGTTCCAGGAAATCTTCGACCTAAAGCTCGATGCCGACCTGGTGATCCTGTCGGCCTGCGATACCGCGGGCGCCGCCTCGGTCGCCGCAACGCGCGAAGCCGGCGTCGCCAGCGGCGGCGGCAGCGCGCTCGACGGTCTCGTCCGATCGTTCATCGGCGCCGGGGGGCGTTCGGTCATCGCAAGCCATTGGCCGGCGCCCGACGATTTCGACGCAACCAAGCGGCTGATCGGCGGCCTGTTCGCGGCCCCTCAGGGCGAAAGCGTCGCCGATGCGCTGTGGACGACGCAAAGCCAGCTGATGAACGACCAGCAAACCTCGCATCCCTATTATTGGGCCGGGTTCGCCATCATCGGCGATGGTGCGCAGCCGCTGCTGCACGGCCTCCCCACGACGACGGCCACCGCCCCCGCCACCAGAGTTTCGACCCGACGCGCGGCGCGCTGACCCGATGACCGCGAGCATCGCCCCGGACGCCGCGCCCGACGCAATGCCGGCCGCCAACGGCCCGGCGGCGATCCCGCTGCGCAAGCGGCTCCGGCGGCTGGTCATGCAGCTCGGCCCGTCGCGAATGGCGGCGACGATCCTCTTCCTGATCGTCGCGACGCTGTTCGCGCGCTTCAGCTGGGACATGCCGCTCGTCAACGATGCCGAACGCGCGCTCTACGATGCGCGCGCGACGCTGATGGCGCCGCACGTCGCGCAGGATCAGCGCATCGTCATGATTACCTATAATGACGAAACGCTGTTCAATACCGGCATCCGCTCGCCGCTCGACCGGACGCTGCTTGCGCGCGCACTCGCCAATATCGACCGCATGGGCGCGAAAGCGATCGGCATCGATATCGCTTTCGATTCGCCGCGCCCCGACGACGATCTGCTCAAGACGCAGTTGCGCGCCATGACGACGCCGACATGGCTCGCCTATGCCGAACAGGCGAGCAATCCGAACACCATCTTCTACGAACAGCAGAGATTCCTTCAGTCCTTCATCGCCGACGTGCGCACCGACAAGACCCGGCCGACGAGCGTCCTGTTCCGCACCGACGGCGACGGCGTGATCCGCCGTTGGCCCGACCGGCCGAAGAATCTGCCGCCGCTGATGGCGAATGCGCTGGCGCCGGTCGACGCCGCCCACGCCGATTATCAGGGCAATATCCGCTTCCTCCTGCCCGCCCGCGCTAATGCCGGACAGGAGGAGCCGGTCTTCGCCAACATCCCGATCGACACATTTGCGGTGCCGATGGACGATGAAATGCTCGCCGGCCTCGCCGAGCTGGTGCGCGGACGCTATGTCCTGATCGGCGGCGACATCATCGACAACGACCAGTTCAACACGCCAATGAGCCGCTTTGTCGATCCGATCACCGGGCTGCACGAAACGATGATCGGGCTCGAAGTTCATGCGCATATGCTGGCGCAGCAACTCGACGGCGACTGGCCAGCGCCGGTGCCGGGGCCGTCGCTGTGGGTGCTGGCCATCCTCGTCGTCGTCGCCGGGGGACTGACCAGCCTGATCGACATGCGTGCGCGCTGGGTCGCGCTCGCCTTTCTGGGGCAGCTTGCCTTCTTCGTCGCCTTCCCTTTCTGGCTGCATCGCCACGGCATCGACACGACGACGCTGCCGGCCTTCGGCTGGGCGGTCGGCTGGCTGCTCGGCTATGCGGCGGTCGGCACCGCGGCGCGCACCATCGGCTCGCGTCAGCGCGCCTTCGCGCAGTCGGCGCTCGGCAAATATCTGCCTGTCGATGTCGCCGCGCAGATCATGCGCGATCCCGACCAGCTTTCGCTGCACGGCGAACGGCGCAACATCTATTGCGTCTTTACCGACCTCGAAGGCTTTACCAAGCTCAGCCATGCGGTGACGCCGGAGACGGTGGCGCGGCTGCTCAACGAATATCTCGACCGCCTGTCGGACATCGTCCTCGAACATGGCGGGACGATCGACAAGTTCGTCGGCGACGCGGTCGTCGCCTTCTGGGGCGCGCCGATCAGCCGCCCAGACGATGGCGCGCGCGCCGCGGCGGCGGCGGTCGCCATGTACCAGGCGGGTGAAGCCTTTCGTGTCGATATGGCGGAGGGCGTGCCGCCGATCGGCATGACGCGCGTCGGCCTGCACGTCGGCGACGCAATCGTCGGCAATTTCGGCGGCGAGGACCGCATCCAATATACCGCGCTCGGCGACAGCATGAACACCGCCTCGCGGCTGGAGGCGGCGAACAAGAGCCTGAAGACCGGCGTCCTCATCTCGGCCGAAGCCGCCGAGCGTTCGGGGCGCAACGATCTGGTGCCGATGGGCCGGGTGACGCTGCGCGGGCGGGCGCAGCCGGTCGACGTCTTCACGCCGCGCGCCGACCTCAGCCCCGATCAGCGCGCCGCGATCGCCGCGCTGGTTGCCGCGCATGCGGCGGGCGATAAAAAGGCCTATGTGACCTGCGCCACAGCATTGGCGGCCGAATGGGGTAAGGATTTGTCCATCATGTTCCTGATCGAACGCCTGAACGATACCGACAAGGGAGAAAGCTATGTCCTTTCCTGACTTCCGGACCCGCCGCCTGGGCCTGACCACCGCCGCAGCCGCCATTGCCTTCGCGGTTGCCGGCACCGCCGCAGCGCAATCGATGGTCGTGCGATCGACCGGTCCGTCGGCGTCCAAATATCCGACCGGCGCAAAGCTGAAGGCCAGCGACAAGCTGACCCTGGTGGCGGGCGACAAGATCGTGCTGATGCAGGGCGGCAAGACGCGCACCCTGTCGGGGCCCGGCACCTATGGCGCCAGCGGCCCGATCCAGTCGAACCAGACGATGGGCAGCGCGGTGACGCGGATGCTCGCCAGCGGCCCGTCGATGCGATCGCGCGGCGGGTTTTCGCGCGGTCCCGACGAACCCAAGCCCGCCGAACTGCGTGCGCCGAACCTGTGGTTCATCGACTATCGCGAAGCCGGCACGTTCTGCGTCGCCGATCCCGCGACGCTGATGCTGTGGCGCCCCTATATGGACACCGACGAGCTTCTGAAGATCGAACAGGACGGCAAGACGCAGACCGTTGCTTTCGTCGTCGGCGCCAATTTCCGCAAATGGCCGTCCGATGCGATGCCGGTCAAATATGATGTCGATTATCGCCTGTCGGGCGGTGGGCTCAGCGCCCCCGTCACGATCCGCTTCAAGCCGATGGGAGAGGTGCCCGCGACCCCCGACGCGTCGGTCGATGCGCTGATGGCAAAGGGCTGCGCCCCGCAGCTCAACCGGCTCGTCGACACGATGGCGGAAGCCGAAGCGAGCGGCGGCTGAACGCACGGCTGGCGGGCATTGAAGGGGCCGCGCCGGTCTGATATTTGTTGCAGACTATGCGGCCGGATAGAGCCGCAAGTCCTTTCCTTGGGTCGATAAATTGGTCTAGCTGCCCGTGGGGGCGGCAGGATCGCTGGAGCGCGTTCGAAAACGCCTGCGCTCGGGGTTGGGGGTAATATGACGGTCAAGGGCGACAGGACAGGTTTCGGTGCGGCGCTCGCCGGTTCGGTGGCGATTGCCGCCTTGATGGCGCCGGCCGCCGCATCGGCGCAAAGCGCGCCGCCAGTCCCGACGCGCGAGGAAATCGACCGCAGCGCGCCGCCGCCGATTGCACCGACGGGCGAGCGCGTCGTGTCGGCCGACGACAGCATCGAACACGCCCCCTGCCCGCTCGCCGCGCCCGAATTCGCCAATGTCCGGGTGACGCTGCGCAGCGCCGAATTCTCCGCCGCGCCGGGGATCGACACCGCCATGCTGGCGCCCGCCTGGTCGGACAAGGTCGGCCAGGATCTGCCGATCGCGGTCGTGTGCGACATCCGCGACCGCGCCGCGACGCTGCTGCGCGCCAAGGGCTATCTCGCCGCGGTGCGCGTCCCGCCTCAGACAATCAGCGACGGCATCGTCCGCTTTGACATTCTCTCGGCACGCCTTGCGCGCGTCGAAGTGCGCGGCGATGCCGGCAGCAACGAGCGGCTGCTGCAACGCTATCTCGCGCATCTCGACGATGCGCCGATCTTCAACGTCGAGGATGCCGAGCGCTATCTGCTGCTCGCGCGCGACATCCCCGGCCTCGATGCCCGGCTGACCTTGCGTCCCGGCAATGCGCCCGGCGAAGTGATCGGCGAGGTCACGGTCACGCGCACGCCGTTCGCTTTCGACGCCAATATCCAGAATTTCGGGTCGCACGACGTCGGCCGCTGGGGCGGCATGGTCCGCGCGCGCGCCGCCGGCCTGACCGGCTTGGGCGACCTGACGACCGTCAGCCTGTATTCGACCGCCGATTTCGAAGAGCAGCAGGTGCTGCAACTGTCGCACGAAATGCGTGTCGGCGGCGAAGGTCTGCGGCTTGGCGGCAGCTATACCTATGCCTGGACGCGCCCCGATGTCGCGACGCTGCCGCTGAAATCGCATACGCAGATCATCAGCCTGTTCGCCGGCTATCCGCTCGTGCTGACGCAGGCGAAGCGAATTCAGATCGGCGGCGGGCTCGACATCATCGATCAGGACATCGCCATCGGCGGCGTCGCCCTCAACCGCGATCGCGTGCGCGTCTTCAACCTTCACATAGATGGCAACTGGACCGATCCGGCATCGATCGCGGGCCGGCACGGCTACACCCCGGCCGAGCCGCGCTGGGCCTTCGGCGCCTCGCTCGAAGCGCGCCAGGGCGTCGATTTCCTGGGCGCCAGCAAGGACTGCGGCCCCGGCGGCACGGCCTGCTTCCTGCCCGGCGCGGTTCCGCTTACCCGGATCGAGGCGAAACCCGATGCCTTCGTGCTGCGCGCCAACGCACAGGCCGACTGGCGACCGACGCCCAAATTCACCCTGTCGGTGGCGCCGCGCGCGCAATGGGCGAGCGATCCGCTCGTCGCCTATGAAGAATTTTCGGGCGGCAATTTCACCGTCGGACGCGGTTTCGACCCCGGCACGGTGATCGGCGACAGCGGCGTCGCGGTGACGACCGAGGCCCGCTACGGCTCGTTCGTCCCCGCCAATACCAAGGCGCTTGCCATCCAGCCCTTCGCCTTTTTCGATGCGGCATGGGTCTGGAACAAGGACAGCAGCTTCAACGGCCTGAATCCGCAAAAGCTGTTCTCCGCCGGTGGCGGCGTGCGGCTTGCCTATGGCACGCTCGGCCGGCTCGACATGACCGTCGCGGTGCCGCTGAACCGGCCGGCGCTGATGGCGCAAAAGCCCGACCCGCGCTTCCTGCTGTCCCTGACGACGCAATTCGGTGTGAGGGCTCGTTGATCATGCAATTCGAACCGGAAACGACCGCCATGCGCAAAACCGCAAACACCAGCCTTCCCGCCGCACGGACGGCGAAGCGCCACTTGTTGCAGGGCTGCGCGATTGCCGCGGGCCTTGCCGCGCTTGCCTATGGCGGGCCGGCGCTGGCGCAGGTCGCCGGGACGGGCACCGTCGTGAGCGGAAGTGCGACCATCTCGCCGCCCGGACCCGGTGCGACAACCGTGACCACCGGCGGATCGCAGACGATCATCAATTGGGTTCCGACCGACAACGCTCCGACCGGCGGCGACATCGACTTCCTGCCGGCCGGCAACGTCTGGAATTTCAGCGGCAACGGCAATTATGTCGTGCTCAACCGCTTCGTGAACGGATCGGGTGGGTCGCTGAGCCGGCAGATCGCGCTGAGCGGCACGATCAACAGTTTCGATTCATCCGTCAGCGGGCCGGGCGGCAGCATCTGGTTCTACAACGCCGGCGGCATCCTGCTGAACAGCGGCAGCGCGATCAACGTCGGCAGCCTTCTCCTCACCGCCAACGATATCGACACGACCGGCGGTCTTTTCGGACCGGGGGGCGAAATTCGCTTTCGCGGCGCGTCGGGCAGCACCGCCGCGATCCGCATCGACGCAGGCGCCTCGATCACCGCCGACATGGGCGCGGCGGGCGGCAGCTATGTCGCGCTCGTCGCCCCACGCATCGTCCAGGACGGCATCGTCAACGTCAACGGGTCAGCGGCCTATGTCGCCGCCGAACAGGCCGACATCCGCATCAATGCGGGCCTGTTCGACATCAACGTGCTGACCGGCGCCGAAGGCGGTCAGGTCATCAGCCACAGCGGCATCACCACGGGGCCGGAACAGCAGGTCAGCGGCGGCGCCCAGCGCATCTATATGGTCGCCATTCCCAAGAATGACGCCGTGTCGATGCTCGTGTCGGGCCAGATCGGCTATCAGGACGCCGTTTCGGCGGTGACCGATTCCGACGGCGCCGTCATCCTGTCGGCGGGCTATAACATCACCGGGGGCGCGATCGACACGGCACCGGCGAACAGCGTCGGGGCCAATATCACGGTCAATGACACGCTGTTCCGCAGCCGCACGATCGCGCGCGCGAGTGGCGATTTCCTGGGCCAGCCCATCGATACGATTCCGCCGGTCGGCGGAGCCTTCGTCCCGCCGCCTCAGCTTGGCCGGATTCTCGTCGAGGGCAATGCCCTGTTCGAGGGCGACAACAGCGCGACGATCAACGTCGGCGCGGTTCAGGCGGTCGGTGCAACCGGTCAGTTCATCGTCCGTTCGAAAGCGGCCTCGGCAATCACCGTCGACGGCGGACAGCTAGCCGCGGGCACCGACATCCTCGTGACGGCCTCGCGCGATGCCAATAACGTGAACGGCGTTGGCGAGGGCGGCAATGCCAGTCTGACCATCCTCAACGGCGGCGGCGTTTCGGCGAACAGCGTGACGGTCAGCGCGCGCGGCCTCGGCGGATTTACCGACGGCGGCGACGGCGGAACCGGGATCGGTGGAACCGCCAGCGTCAGCGTCAGCGGCCCCGGCAGCACGTTGAATGTCGGCTCGCTGATCGTCGATGCCGGCGCGCTCGGCGGCGGCGCCTATGTCGGGCAAAGCGGCCCGACCGTCACCGACGACAGCGGCGACGGTCAGGGCGGGACAGCCACGCTCGATATATCCGACGGCGCCACGGTTCAGGCCAGCAACTTCGTTCGCGTGACCGCCGATGGTCAGGGCGAGACCGGCCTTGTCCGCTCGGGCGACGGCGCAGGCGGGACGGCGCGGATCACCGCTGGTGGGCCTGGCACGACCTTCATATCGAGTTCGACCGACATCAATGCTCAGGGTTTTGGCGGCGGAAGCCAGTCGAGTTCTAGCGGATCGATCTTCTCCGCCTCCGCCGGAAACGGCGTCGGCGGCACCGCGTCCTTCAGCGCGAGCGGTGACGATTCGACCCAGATCGCACCGGGGAACCTCTATCTGTCGGCAAGCGGCCTCGGCGGGGGCGCCAATGCGGCCACGGGGCCGCAGGGCGGCGACGGCACCGGCGGCGACGCGTCGGTGTCGGCCGATGGCGCCTTCACACTCGATCTCAACTCGCTGATCGTTCTCGCCAACGGCGAAAATGGCGGCGCCTCGAGTTCGGGCGGCGATACGGGCGTCTCGGGGGACTCGCAGGGCGGCACCGTCAGCCTGTCCGCAAGTAACGGCGCGACGATCGCCAGCACCTTCTATATCCAGCTCGACGCCGGCGGCATCGTTTCGAGCAGCGAGAATATCGGCAACGGCCAGGGCGGCGGCGTCCGCATCGACGCGACGAGTGGCGGGTCGATCACCACCGACGGCATGCTGCAGATGACCGCCGACGGCGGCAGCTTCGGCGGCTTCACGGTGGCGACGAGCGGCGGAACGGGCGACGGCGGCAACATCCTCATCAACGCCGACGGCGGATCGGTCGGTGCGAGCTATTATTATCTGACCGCCAACGGCAGCTCGGCCAATTCGGCGGGCGCGACCGGCGCCGCACAAGGTGGCAATATCGACCTTTTTGCGCTGGGCGGCGGCAGCATCAGCGCCACCGACCCCAGCCAGTTAAGCAGCTTCAATGCCGATGGACAGAGCGGCTACAGCGTCGGCGGCGCGAACGGTTTCGGCGGCTTCATCGGGCTTCACGCCGACGGCGGGACGATCGATCTGGCCGGAACGATCCGGCTGTCGATGGGCGGCTATTCGGGCGGCAACACCGACCCCGCCGGTGGCGCGATCCCGGTGGGCCTTGGCGGCTATGCGCTGATCGAGGTGCTGAACGGCGGCACGATGACCCTCGGCGATTTTGCGGCCGATGCCGAGGGGCGCGGCTATGGCAATGTCGAATCGCCCGGCGGAGCGGGCACTGGCGCGGCCAATGGCGTCGGCGGCGATGTCGTCATCACGCTGAGCGACGGCACGCTGAGCGCAAGCCGCTTCGCCCTGTCGGCCAACGGTTTCGGCGGCCAACCCGGGTCCGGTAGCGGCACCGGCCGGGGCGGCACAATCAGCTATACGCAGACCGGCGGCGACGCGAGCTTCGGCGACATGTCGATCACCGCCAACGGATATGGCGGCTCGACGCTGACCGGCACCGGCAACGGTATCGGCGGCACCGCGACCATGACCCTGTCGGGCGGCAGCTTCGGCGCATCGACCGCAGCCGCCTACGCCGAAGGTTTCGGCGGCGAAGGCAGTTATGGCTACGACGATTTCTCGAACCCGGTTCAGCCTGCGGGCAATGGCGGCGATGGACAGGGCGGCACCGCGACGATCGTCATCGACGGACCGATCGCGATCGATACCGGCACGTTGGCGGCTTATGCGGGTGGCCGCGGCGGCAGTGGCGGCGATTTCAGCAGCATCGGCGTCGCGGTCGGCAACGGCGGCGATGGCGGCGCGGGTACGGGGGGTCAGGCATCGATCACCATAACCGACGGATCGATCGACACCGGCGACCTGATCGCGGACGCTGGCGGAATCGGCGGCAATGGCGGCAACAGTTACGATTCGGGCAGCTTCGGCGCCCCTGCGGGTATCAGCGTCGGCGGCCGCGGCGGATCGGGCACCGGCGGGACGGCGACGATCAACCTCGCCTCGGTGGCCGGGGTCGCGGACACGCTGACGGCGCGCGCGGCGTCGTCGGGCGGGCTTGGCGGCTATGGCTCGGTCGGTAACGACGGCGGCGCGGCGACGGGCGGCCTTGCCCAGTTGATCGTGACCGATTTCGACGCCGGACCGCTCGGCGTCGTGCTCGACGCCACGGCGCTCGGCGGCGGCGGCGGAACCGGCTATGACGGCGCGGGCGGAGACGGCGGCGCGGCAACCGGCGGCACCGCGCGCGTCGAGGCGACGGGCGCCAACGGCGCGGCGTCGATCACCCAGGCCAACTTCCTGGCCAGCGGCACCGGCGGACGCGGCGGCGACGGCAATTCCACCTTCTTCCTGAACCCCGTCGGCCCCGATGGCGGCAAGGGCGGCGATGGCACCGGCGGCACGATCGAAGCCATCGCGAGCGAAAATGCGACGCTCACCCTCGCCGGCGCGAATGGCGGGCCGGTCACGCTCGCGAGCGGCGGCACCGGCGGCGATGGCGGCACCGGCGCTTTCAATGGCGAAATACCGGGCAGCACCGGCGGCGATGGCGGCGATGGCGGGGCGGGTTCGGGCGGCGTCGTCCATCTGCTTGCCAATGGCGGCACGGTCAGTTCGGCGGGTGCGCCGGTGAACATCAGCGTGGCCGGCACATCGGGCAACGGCGGCATCGGCGGCGACGGCAATGTCGACGCGGGCGGCAACGGTGGCAACGGCGCGAACGGCGCGATCTTCGCCGACCGCGGCGGGCGTATCGTCATCGAGGCACTGGCAACCCAGTCGGGCCCCGGCGCGATGGACCTTGGCGATACGACGCTGGTCGCAAGCGGCGCGCTGGCCGGGCGGATCGAGATCCGCACCGACGGCACCATCGACTTCGCCAGCCTCGACGCCGAAACCTACGGCATCTCCGATCCGACGAACAATGACACCGACGTTGCGACAAGCGGTATCTTCGTCGCGACGACCGATGGCGCCATCAATGTCGGTGGCAACGCATCGCTGCGTAGCGACGGCTCGGTCGGCGTCTATGGGCAGGCGGCGGGGTTGTTCGACATCACGGGCGATCTGACCATCGAAGCTGGCGACCAGATCGATATCCGCCACGATTTCGGCGAAGGCACGCCGCCGACTATCCGCGCCGGTGGTGACTTCACTGCGACCGCAGGATCGAGCATCAGCGGCGCCATCGGCTCGTTCCTGGTTGCGGGCGGCGACCTGTCGCTGACCGCGACCGATGGCCCGATCGGCGTCGATCGCCTGCAGGGCAGCAATATTTTCCTGACCGCGAGCGGTGCGGGATCCGTCGAACATGCCGAAGCGGACAATGATTTCATCGCCAGCGCGGCGAGTTTCCGCACTGGGCTCAATTCGATCATCACCGGCGGCAATATCATCGTCACCGCGCCCGGCGCGGTCGATCTCGGCAATTCCACCGCGGGCGGCTATGTCTCGGTCGACGGGGAGTCGATCCAGTTCGCGAATATCGGCGCGGGCGGCTTCGTCACGCTCAACGCCTCGGGCACCGCGCCGGGGGCGGAGGGGATCGCCGGCGGGTCGATCGATGCGGGCAGCTCGATCAACCTCTCCGGCAACAGCATCGCACTGACCGGTCCCGTCACTGGCGCCGGGCCGCTGTTCGCGACCGGCACCGGCGGTGCGGTAAGCATCAGCGGCGCCGATGTCGCCGGCTCGATCGTCGTCGATGCGGTGGGCAATATCGGCGGCAGCTATGTCTCGGGCGGCGATATCCGGCTCACCTCGGACGCCGACATCAACGCATCGGCGACGGCCAATGGCGGCTATACCGATCCGGCAACCGGCGCGATCGCCGACGGCAATGTTTTCGCCGATGCGGCGGGCAACGCCACGCTGACCGACAGCGGTGCGGCGCGCATGTTCGGCGTCAACGCGGGACAGGCGGCCACGGTCACCAATGCGACCGCCGGCGAGGATCTGCTCGTCCTTGCCGGTACGACCGCCAATCTGACCAATGTCACGGCGGGTGACGACATCGACGTCCGCGCCACTGGCGCGATCATCGCGAACGGGCTCGACGCGACCGGCGCCGGGCTCGACGGCTTCACGATCAACTATGTGCCAGGCAACGGCTTTACCATCGGTCAGGGCGAAGGCACGTCGAGCATCGACGGGTCGGACATCGATATCACATCGTCGGCGGCCTCGATCGACGCCACCAACCTTTCGGCGGGCGACGATATCCTGCTGTCGGCGGCGACGACGATCGCCGTTGACGGCGGCACGACGCTGGGCCTCGGCATCACCGGCGGCGACAGCAGCATCCGCACGCAGGGAGGCGATACGGTCCTCACCAACCTCGACGCGTTCGACGACATCGTCGCGACTTCGGCGGGTGCGATCAGCGGCGACGCCATCGCTGCGGGCCGCAATCTCGCGCTGACGGCCGTCGATGCCATCGATTTCGGCGCCATCACCGTGGGCGGGACGACCACCCTCACGAGCAGCGGCGGCGCGGTCGGCGTCGATGCGCTCAACGCCGCCGGGCCGATCACGGCAAGCGGCGACAGCATCGACATTCGCGGCGGCGCGATGCAATTTGCGTCGCTTACCGCCAATGTCGGCAACGCGCTGATCCGCTCGACCGGCAATCTTTCGATCGCAAGCGGCAGCGTGGCGGGCAGCGCCGATCTCGCGGCGACAGGCGGCAGCATCGCCCTGACCGACCTGTCGGCGGGCGGCGACCTCAACGCGACCGCAAGCGGCGCCATTCAGGTGGATGGCATCGTAAGCGGTCCGCGCATCGCGCTAGCGTCGAACGACATCGTGATTGCCGGACAAGGCCGCGTCGGGACCGCCGGCACCACGCAGAGCCTGACGCTAACGAACAATGGCGCCGCGCCCACCTTCGTCGGCGGCAACGGCACACAGAACGGCTATCACGCCGACGCGACCGAGATGACGCGGCTGTTCGCGACGAACATCATCGTCAACGCGCCCAACGGTGCAGCGGCGACCGACCTGATCGTCGACAGCTTCACGCTGGCGGGCAATTCCAATCTGGGCGCGGCGGGCTCGCTGACGCTGCAGACGCCCGGGCGGGCACGCGTGATCGGCGCGGTCGAACTGACCGGTCTGACGAGCGCGAACCGGCTGACGCTTTCGGGCGACGATCGAGTCGAGATCATTCTGGGTCAGGGCAGCATCCGTCTTTCGGCGAATGGCGCTCCCGAAGGCGTGCTGGATCTGCGCGGAAACGATATCTTCGTCGCCACCGCGGCGGCCATCACCGATGTCGAAGCCGCGACCTCGACCAGCGCGATCGACACGCGCCTCGCACAGAATGACGGCGTCACCAGCGACGAAGGCGCTTTGTTCGCCGGCGGCATCAACGTCACGACGTCACGCGGCTTCTATGTCCAGAACAGCGGTGCCGGGACCGACTACGCACAGCGGCGCGGGCTGACCTTCGCCGCGGGCGGGCTGAACGTCGATGCGCCGTCTTCGGGCGTGCGGATCGTCATCAACGGCGTCCGGCTCGGCGCCAACGGGCAAGTCACCGGGCTCGACACCATCCCGTTCCTCACCGTCAACGGTTCGGCCCCGACCAGCGGCACGATCGACATGCGGTCGACCTTCAACGGCTGTCTGATCATCAGTACCGGCGGCTGCACCTTCGTCGATCCGGGCAATCAGTTCCCCGTGCAGGATGTCGTCGAGGACGAAGTCGGCGGCGATGAGGATGGCGACGGCGGCGGCACCGGCTTGCCCGTGCCGCTTATCACGATCCGCGGCATCGATCCGCTGAGCGGCGCGCCGCTGCTCGACGATCCGGTTACCGGCGCGGGCAACGACGATCTGTGGACGCCAACGACGCCCTGACGCGCGTGTGCACAGTTGACGTCGACGGGCGGGCCGGGGCATGGGCGCGGTCATGACCGATACCCCCGCCCCCGCTTCCGGCGCACCGCTGCGGCTGTTCAACAGCCTGACGCGCCAGTTGGAGCCCTTCGCGCCCGTCCACCCCGGCGAAGCGCGCGTCTATTCGTGCGGGCCGACAGTCTATAATTATCCGCATATCGGCAACATGCGCGCTTATGTCTTCGCCGACACGCTGGGCCGGACGCTGACCTACAAGGGCTACAAGCTCACCCACGTCATCAACATCACCGACGTCGGCCACCTGACCGACGACGCCGATGCGGGCGAGGACAAGCTGGAAAAGGCCGCGGCCGAACGCGCCCAGTCGATCTGGGACATCGCGCGCCATTATACCGAGGCTTATTGGGCCGACATCAAGGCGCTGAACATCCGCCAGCCGGCGCATTGGTCGATCGCCACCGATTACGTGCCGCAGATGATCGACTTCGCGAAGGCGATCGCGGACAAGCATTGCTATGAACTCGACAGCGGTCTCTATTTCGACACCACGAGCGTGGCCGACTACGGCCGCCTCGCGCGCCACGGCACTGACGAAGGCGAAAGCCGGATCGACCCCGTCGACGGCAAGCGGCATCCGGCCGATTTTGCCATCTGGCGCAAGACGCCGCCGGGCGAAACGCGCCAGATGGAATGGGATTCGCCCTGGGGCCGCGGCGCGCCGGGCTGGCACCTCGAATGCTCGGTAATGTCGGAGGCGCTGCTCGGCTTTCCGTTCGACATCCACACCGGCGGCATCGACCATCGCGAAATCCACCACCCGAACGAAATCGCCCAGAACCAGGCGCATAGCTGCTCGGCCGACAGCGGCGCGCGGATGTGGATGCACAATAATTTCCTCGTCGAACGCAGCGGCAAGATGTCGAAGAGTTCGGGCGAATTCCTGCGTCTGCAATTGCTGATCGACAAGGGCTATCACCCCCTCGCCTACCGCCTGATGTGCCTGCAGGCGCATTATCGCAGCGAGCTGGAATTTTCGTGGGAGGGTTTGGGCGCGGCGCTCACACGGCTCAAACGGCTGGTGATGGGCGTCGCTCCCGTGCGCGACATTCCCGCCGCAGCGGTCGAAGATCGCCGACTGACCGACCTGCTCGACAAGTTCGACGCCGCCATCTCGGACGACCTCAACACCTCGGTCGCGTTGACGCTGCTCGAAGACGTCATCGCGATGAAAAAGATCGACGCCGGACAAAAGCGCGCCGCGATCGGGACCATCGACGCGGTTCTGGGCATCGGTCTTCTGGATCTGCTGCGCGAAGATCTGCGCATCCGCCCCAAAGCGGCGACGATCACGGACGAGGAAATAGAAGCCGCCCTCGCCCGCCGCAAGGAAGCGCGCGCGGCAAAGGATTTCGCCACGTCCGACAAGCTGCGCGACGAATTGATCGCCGCGGGCGTCGAGGTCATGGACGGCGATCCGCTCGGTTGGGACTGGCGGCTGGAAAATTAAGTCCCCCTCCCGCTTGCGGGAGGTGTTAGGGGTGGGCATGAAGGGCCCGCCCGCAGTGCAGGACTGGCCCACCTCCGGCCCCTCCCGCTTGCGGGAGGGGAGATTCTATGACCAAGACCGTCACCGTCCTGTCCGGCCTGATCCGCCCGCTGGTCGAAGGCCGCCTGCCCGATTGGGTCGAGCCGCGCTTCTTCACGACGAAGGACGAGGCGATGGCGATGGCGCCCGAGGCCGAAATCGGCTGGTTCGATATGTACGACAAGGACGACATGGCGGAAACGATCACCGCCGCGACGCGGCTGAAATGGCTCAACTCCATCTATGCCGGGGTCGATGGCATGCCGCTCGATCTGCTCGCGGAGCGCGGGACGGTCGTCACCAACGGCGCCGGGATCAACGCGATCACCATCGCCGAATATGTCGTGATGGGAATGCTGACCGTGGCCAAGGGCTATCGTGAGGTCGTGCGGGCGCAGGATCGCCGCGAATGGCTGATGGATTCGCCGGGCAAGGTCGAACTGTTCGGATCGAAGGCGCTGCTGCTCGGCTATGGCGCGATCGGCAAGCTGATCGAGGAGCGGCTGAAGGGCTTCGCGGTCGATGTGACCATCGTGCGCCGGTCGCCCCCTAAAGACTCAGGTGACCCCAACACGCTGACGCCCGACCAGTGGCGCGCGAAACTGGGCGACTTCGACTGGGTGATTCTGGCGGTTCCGGCGACGCCCGAAACCGATGGCATGATCGGCGCCGCCGAACTTGCCGCGATGAAGCCGACCGCCACGCTCGTCAACATCGCCCGCGGCAGCGTGGTCGATCAGGATGCGCTGGTCGCGGCGCTCGACGCGAAGCAGATCGCCGCCGCCTTCCTCGACGTGACGACTCCCGAGCCGCTCCCAGCCGACGATGCGCTGTGGAGCCTCGACAATGCGCATGTAACGATGCACCTGTCGGGCCGCGCGCAGGATAAGATGTTCGTCCGCTCGGCGCAGCGCTTCCTTGAAAATCTGGATCGCTGGCACAAGGGTGAAGCGGTCGAACCGCAGGTCGACCTGACCCTGGGTTATTGATCGCCCGCGCCGTCACCTTTCGATCCTTTCGCGCGAATGGGAAGAGACCTCTCCCGTCGCGCAAAGGATTGCCATGTTTCCCCTTCTTCCTCGCCGTACGTTGCTGATCGGCGCCGCGGCTTCGACCGTTGCGGCCGCGCTTCCCGCGCGCGCCGCAGCCGCCGCGCCGATCCGCGCGATCGGCTTCGACGGTTTTCCGATATTCGATCCGCGCGGCGTTGCGGCGCGCGTCAAAGCCATCGTGGGTGACAAGGGAGAGGCCTTTGCGGCCCAATGGTCGGCCAAGCTGTTCGGCTATAGCTGGCTTGAAACCGCCGCCGGCCGTTACCGCGATTTCCGCACGACCGCCGACGCAGCGCTGCGGCACACCGCCGCAGCGATGCAGGTAACGCTGAGCGACGCCGAACGCGCGACGCTTGTCGGCGCGTACGATGCACTCGACGTCTGGCCCGATGTTCGTCCGGCGCTCGAAACGCTGCGCGGCGCCGGAATTCGACTTGCCTTTCTGTCGAACCTCGGCGCCGACTCGCTCACCGCCAATATGCGGCGCAACGACATCGCCCATTATTTCGACGCGCCGCTGAGTACCGACCGCGTGAGCGCCTTCAAACCGTCGCCCAAGGCCTATGCGATGGCGCTCGACGCGTGGGACATTTCGCGCGAACAGATCGGCTTTGCGGCGTTCGGCGGGTGGGATGCGGTGGGCGCGACCTGGTTCGGCTATCGCACCGCCTGGGTCAACCGCTTCGGCGTCCCCGCCGAACCGCTGGGCGTCGAACCGGCGATCACGAGCCGGGGGATCGAGGGCGTGCTTGCCCTTGCCGGCCTCGCCTAAGCCGGCCTTTCCGCCTTCAACTCGCGCACCAGCGGCTGCAGCCGCGCGTCATATTTGGCGAGCATCGTGTGCGCGCCGGCATGGTCATAAAAGCTGACGAGCTCACGGCCGTTCCAGCGATGGAGCGCATAGGCCGGATCTTCGGCCACGATCATCGGGCGGTCGTCGGGATGATTTTCGTCGATAGGGCGCAGGTCGAGCGACACTTGCGGCGCGGTCGACGAACAGATCGCGACCGTTCGCCCCTCCCACGCCACGGTAACGCTGCGATGCAAATGGCCGCATATCAGGCCGCGGACATGGGGATGGCCGCGCACGACATCGGTGAAGCGATGCACCCATGGTTCGTCGGGATGGGTGTTCATCCACTCGATGCCGCTCTCGACCGGCGGATGATGCATGACGATATAGGTCGGCTTGGCAGTATCGCGGCCGAGCTCGGCGTCGAGCCATGCGGCGCGCGCGTCGCAAAAGGCGCCGCCGTGGCGCCCTTCCTCCAGCGTGTCGATCGTGACCAGCCGCACGTCAGGCAGGTCGATCGCATATTGCACGAAGCCATTGCCGTCGTCGAAGCCCGGAAACTGCGCGTGGAAATTGTCGCGCAAATCATGGTTGCCGACGCTCGGCCAGACCGGAAAGGGGCAGCGCGAAAAGGCGGTGGCGAGCCGGCGATAGCTGTCGGCATCGCCGCGATCGGTGATATCGCCGGTCGCGAGCAACAGGTCGGGCCGGTTCGGGCCCTCGATGAGCACGTCGAGCACATCGTCGAGCCGCTTGCGGTTATATTCGGCCGGATTGTCCGGATCGAACCCGATATGGATATCGGTGATCTGGGCGATCAGCATATCCGTCCCCTGCTCGGCCTCTGGCGGCCTTCAATATCTCACCCGCCCCGCCTTGCCCCGTGCAAGGAAGGTGTGCGCCACGTCACATCATAAAGGCCCCGCCCCTCGGTGCCTGTGATCAGGCTCACATCATAGATAGCAGCCAGAGGTTTATGCGTGATTGCCGCGCTGTTAACCTTCCGCTGACGGGCGGGCATCCAGGGTTTGCCGCCGTCCGAATGATATTCGTGGCACATGGCGCACGGCGATTGGGTCGCGGTCTCGACCTTCACCAGCCGCGCGCCGCCCTCGCCCACATGGCAGTCGCGGCACTGGCGCAGCCCCGGCACCAGCAGGTCGCTGGCCGCCTTCGAACCCGGCGCGGCGGCATGGCAGTCGGCGCATTTCGTCGCCTTGTGCGCATCGTGATCGAACCAGCCCTTTTCCAGATAGCGCGGGGTCTGATTCACCGCCATCACCCGCCAATTGTTGCCCGATACGGGGGCGAAAATGGTGTGGCAGTCGTAACAGGCCCCGCCCTTGGAAAAGACCGCGCGCACCGCATCGGCGGCGCGATTGGGCCGCACCGCGACCTCGCGGAAATAGATATTGTAGAGCTGACCCTCGGCATATTGGCCGGGCCGCCGCCGTTCCATGCCGCCGAGTTGCAGCGGCCGGCTCGGCGGGGTCGAGCGATAATAGGCGTAGAGGTCCGCCACGACCTGATCGGGCTCGCCATGGCGGAGCGTGCGGGTGACGCCGCCGACGGTTTCGAAGGCCAAGCTGTGGCACATCGCACAGTCGCGTTCCATCACGACGGGTTTGATCCGCACCCCGTCGGCATCGGGGCGGTGGCAATTCTGACATTCGAGCTTCTTGCCGAAGTCATATTGACCGCGGAAACTTGCCGCCATCCGCGCCACCCCGCCGTTCGCGGCGAGATGGATGTCATGCGGGAATTTCAGGCCGTCATAATCGACCAGCGGCCCCGTGCCGGGCATCGCCCGCGCCAGCTTGGCGCCCGGCGCCGCGCGGACGAGCGGGCGGAATTCGGGATGCGCGGTGCCGAAATCACCGGCATCGGCGACATCGACCTTGAACCCCGCCGCCTTGAGCCGCGAAGCCATGCCGTCGTGGCAATCGGCGCAGAATTTTTGCGGCGTCGGCGGCATCGGCCCCGCGCCTTCATGTTCGGTATGGCATTCGACGCAGCGCCCCTGCGGCTTGTTGAAAGCCTTGGCGAAGCCGGCGAGGACTTTCTCGCCGACACCCGGCGGGTGCCGTGCGGCGAGCAGCATCGCGGTCGAGGCATCGGCGTGGCTCGCGCTCATCGCCTTATGCTCGCCCGTATGGCATCCGACGCACGCCTTGTCGGTTACTGCGACGAAGGCATCGACATGGCAGGCTTGGCAATCATTCTTCAGGCTGGCGTGCGCGCTCGACAGCGGCCCCGACAGCCACGCCTTGTCGGCATGATAGCCCTGCGGCCGGACATCGACGCTGCGATAGCTGTGCCAGGCCCAGATCGGCCCGACCAGAAAGGCGAGCAGCACGACCAGCGCAAAGGCCCAGGCGCCCATGCGGCGCCCCGGCATTACCGCGGCGAGCGAAAAGGCCCGGGCCTCGTCGACATCCTTCGACGATTGCGACAGTTCGTCGATCCGCTCGACGAGCAGGATGATATTCTCCCCCTCGCGCGCGATCGTCAGCCGGTGGCCGCCAAAGCGCAGTTCGGCCCCCGCCGCGCTGTCGATGTCGGCGATGTCGAGCGTCCGGCCGTTGAGGTCGAACCCCAGCCCCTCGCTCGCCTGCACCCGCACATGGCGGCCGTCGGCGCTGCTGATCGTCGCATGCTGCGGGTTCACCGCCAGATCGGCGACATGGATCGTGTTGCCGCCGTCGCGGCCCAGCGTGATGCTGGCACCGGGCAGCGGCTGATCGCGAACGATCTGCTTGCCCGTCTTGGTCGTCGAGATGCGGCGCAGGATGAAGCTCATGATCCCCGCCTCACCAGTAAAAGAAGACGCTGATGATATGTGCCGACAGCGCCGCGATCAGCGCGAAGGTCAGCGGCACATGCACATAGAGCCAGATCTCCAGCATCGCCCGGATGCGCAAATGCGCGCGCAGACGCGCCAGTGCGGCTTCCTTTTGCGAAAGCAGTCCGATGACCTTCTGCCGCGCGTCGGCGTTACCGCCGTGCGCGAGCGACAGCGCGCGCAGCGCCGCCGCCGTCGCGTCCTTCGGATAGCGCCCGGTCAGCCGCGCCCTGATGCCCCCCGAGAAAGGATCTTCGTCGAGCGAGGCGAGCACCGGCGCCGTGTCCTCCGGCGACAGCGGCTGCGCGGCGGCGTGCAACTGGCGGTCGAAGGCGCGGATCGCCTCCAGCATCTGCATCTGCGTCATCTCGTCGCGATTGTTCGACAGCGCGGCGGGCAGCGTCGCATAGACGATCACGCCATAAAGGCCCGACAGGATGACCAGCATCATCAGCGCCCAGGCGAGCGTGTGGACGTTCCAGCCGAGCTGGAAACCCGTGTGCCAGGTGCCGATGACGACCAGGCTCAGACCCAGATAGACATGCGCCGACGTCCACGCCTTCAGCGACCAGGCGTCGCGCGTCATCTTGCGCTTGCGATATCCGAGCGCGGTGAGCCAGAGGATCAGCAGCGCACCGATGGTGCCGAGCGTATAGCCGTACCAGCTTCCGCCATTGGGCCGCGGCGTCACATCGATCAGCGCATATGAGGTGATGACGAGCAGGCAGAGCCCGCCCGAAATCTTTGCCCAGCGGAAATTGGCGTAGCGCAGAAAGCCCTCATGCTTGCGCTCGCGGACGCGTTCGGTCTGGGTGGCCCGGTTGCGGCGGCCCAAAAGCCTTCTGGGAAACAGACTCGCCATCAGCCCGCATCCTCCTCGAGCCGCGCGATCGACAGAAACTCCTCGGGCGACACGCGGATCGCGGCCCCGGTCGGACAGGCGCGCACGCAGGCCGGCCCGCCGGCAATGCCCTTGCACATGTCGCACTTCACCGCGATTTTCTTGGGCTTTTCGTCGCCGAGCTTTTTCTTGGTCCATTTGGGCGACGGTTCGCCCGGCCCCGGCCCCTTGCCGAAGAGCAGCCAGCTAAGCAGCCCCGGCTTCGGCGGCGGCGCGGCCTCCATGCGGATCACGCCATAGGGGCAGTTGCGCATGCAGTTGCCGCAGCCGATGCAACCCGGCTCCATGAACACCTCGCCGTCGGGGCCGCGGTGGATCACGTTCGGCGGGCAGTCGGCCATGCAGTGCGGATGTTCGCAGTGGCGGCAGCTTGTCGGTACATGCAGATGCGCGAAGGTCTTGCCCGCCTCGCGGTCGAGCCGCGACAGTCCCTCGTGGCTGTCGGCGCAGGCCTTTTCGCAATTGTCGCAGCCGACGCACAGATTTTCGTCGATCAGCAGCGCGTCGGTCGCCTCGCCCAGCCCTTCCTTCATGATGAAGCTGGCGGTGTCCGAATAAAGGTCGACCGCGCTCGAATAGCTCGCCTTGCGCGATTCGATGAAGGCGTTCATCGCCGCGCGTTCGGCGACCGCCGCCTCGGTGGCGGCGCGCACCTGCGGCCGCGCGGCGAGCATCTTGCGAAAGCTTTCGCCGGTCAGCTTGATGACCTCGCTGCCGACCGCGGCCTTGACCGTCGCATTGCGCGGCTCGCCGCTGAGCACGCCCATTTCGCCGAAATAGCTGCCGGCGGGCAGATAGCGCAGGAAGATCGGCTTGCCGCCGATATCCTTTTCGACGACCATCGAACCCGACCGGATGACATAGACATCGTCGCCTTGCTCGCCTTCGGTCACGACCACCTTGCCCGCCGGTACGCGCACGACCTCGGCCTGATCGACGACCTCTTGCAGATCGTCGACGGTCAGCCCGCCCTTGAAGATTTGCAGCAACTGGCGTTCGAGCGAGATGCGATTGATGACGCGTTTCGCCCCCGGCACTGCGGCCATCAGCTTGAGCGCGGCGGTGCGCGACACCTCTACGAAGATGCTGTCCTCGCCGGCGCGGATCGTCGCGCCGCGCTTGCGGCCCGATATCAGCCCGACCTCGCCGAAGATCGACCCCTGTTCGATCGGCACCGTGACGCCGGGCGCCACTTCCACCTCGGCGTGACCGTCGGCGATCGCGAACAGCGACGATCCCGGCTCGCCCTTTTCGAACACCACCTCGCCGCGGCGATAGAAGGCAACCTTCGAATCGAGCATGAATTCGCGCATCTGCAGCGGCGAGACATCGGCGAAGATGCGGACCCGCGTCCGCAGATAGTCGAGCCATTCGCTGACCGATTTCTTCTGCGGCAAATCGGCAAAGATCGCCGCCAGATCCTTTTCGTCGGCCGGGGTCAGCGCGCTGTTGCCGTTGATGAACTCGACGACGTCATAGCCCTGGTTCATGCAATGCTTGATCAGCGGATAGCCCGCGAGCGCGCCGATCACGAAAATGCCCGGAACGGTCGATTCAAAGGTCGGGGACAATTTTGGAAAGGCTTCGCGGTCCGGGCCGGTGAATTCGATCCCCATCGATTCGACAAAGCCGCGCGGCGCAACCGACCCCAGCCGCGCGACGATCACGTCGCATTCGATCCGCTCGTCGCCGTTCGGCGTTTCCAGCGTCAGCCAGCCGGGCTCGACCAGCTTGGGCTGCGTTTCGGTGCGGATCGACAGAAAGCCGTTCTCGCCCGCCTCCATCATGTCGGAGACATTCTTCGCCTTGGCGCGCGCGAAATCCTTCGACCGGTTCAGAATGGTGACGGTGTTTTCCAGCGCTTCCTCGGCAACGCCGAGCGCATTCTCGATCCCCGCGTCGCCCGATCCGACCACGGTGATATGCTGGTTCTTGAAATCCTCGGGATCGTCGACCTGATAGATGATGTGCGGCAGATCATATCCGTCGCAGCGCAGGCGATTGGGATTGCCCTGCGTGCCGATGGCGAGGACGATATTTTCCGCCGCGATCACCGCGCCCTTGGCGGTCTTGATCGAAAAGGCACCCTTCTGCCCCGATACCTCGACGACCTCCGCCTGATAGGCGACATTGACGCCGTTGTTCGCGGCATCCTGATCCCAATTGCCCAGGATCGTTTCGCGCGCGCCCTCGGCGAAGCGGCAGTCGGACCGCAAATCGAGCCGTTCGGGCGTCGCAAGGACGCGCTTGCCCTTCTGATATTTGAAGATCGTATCCGAAAGATGGTCGGTCTTTTCCAGCAGCACATGCGCCATCCCGAGCTGCGCCGCGCGCGCCGCCGCGCTCAGGCCGGCGGGCCCCGATCCGATGATCGCGACCTTGACCGCGTCGCTCATGCGCGATGGCTCCGCGACCCGTCGTCGCGCCCGTCGCCGTCGCTGCAGATGACCATGCGCACCAGCATCCCTTCCCCCTCTCGCCGGCCCCATTTGGCGATCAATTTACGGATGCGACCCGGACTTATGTCCTGGAAGGCGTAGCTATGCCCTTGAATGCGGGAAAAGGTCAATGCGGGAAAAGGTCGACCGGCGACGCGCGCACCGCGGCCGGCGAACATGATATTGAAGCGCTAAAGACGCGTCTTGGTCGGTCAGGCGATCTCGAACATCGCGGCAATGCGATCGGACGCCACGGGCTCGCACCGCGTCCAGCCTTCCGGGCCCAGCTTTTCCAGCGGGCGGAAGCGCGCCTTATACGCCATGCGGGCAGACCCTTCGATCCAATAGCCCAGATAGACGTAAGGCAGCCCCGCCTTGGACGCGCGGCGGATATGGTCGGCGATGATGAAGGTGCCCAGCCCCTCGCGCAGCGGATGGGCGGCATCGAAGAAGCTGTAGATCATCGACAGGCCGTCGCCCTGACGGTCGGTCAGGCAGCAGCCGACGAGCCGGCCGCGCGAACCATCGGTCGTCGGCTCGCGATATTCGATCATATAGCTGTCAACCGGAGTCTGCTCGACCATGTCGGCAAAATCCTGTTCGTCCATATCGGCCATGCCGCCATCGGGGTGGCGCGCGCCGAGATAGGATCGCAGCAGCGCATATTGCTCTTCGGTCGCCCAGGGCTTGCAAGCGGTGACAACCAGATCGGCGTTGCGGCGGATCGTCCGCTTCTGCGATCCGCTCGGCTTGAACTCGCCTGCACAGACGCGCACCGACACACAGGCGGTGCAATCGGCGCAGCTTGGGCGATAGGCGACCGACTGGCTACGGCGAAAGCCGATCCGGCCGAGCGCGTCGTTCAGCTCATTGGCATTATTGCCGCTCAGTTCGGTGAAAACCTTGCGCTCGGTCTTGCCGGCCAGATAGGGGCACGGCGCCGGGCTGGTCACGAAAAAGCGCGGAAAACGGAACGGTGCGGACACGCGGGCTCAACCTCCGGATTTGCAGAAGCGCCCCCACCGCGGTGCGCCGTCGCCTTCGTTCCAGCGACTATGCCGCGCACGGTCAATGGTGCAAAGTCCATTTACCATTTTAAAGCGTCTCGAACTGAATCAGCGCGAAAATTTTCTGAATCCGCCGCTAACTCTTGTCTCGATTTGAATCGACTCGGCCGCACCGGCGTCCGGTTCAGCTATAGCCGCGCAGTTCGTCGCCGGTCAGCGTCGCGACGTGCAGCACATTGGTCGAACCCGGCGTCCCGAAGGGCACCCCCGCCATCATCACCAGCTTGGCCCCCGCCTTGCCGATGCCGTGGCGTAGCGCCATGCGCTTACCCTTGGCGATCATCTCCTCGAAGCTGCCAATATCCTTGGTCGGCACCGCATGCGCCCCCCACAGCAGCCCCATGCGCCGCGCCGCATCGCGCTTCGGGGTCAGCACGAGCAAGGGCGCATTCGGCCGCTCGCGCGCGACGCGGCGCGCGGTCGATCCCGATGCGGTGAAACAGATGATCGCATCGGCGGCGATCGTCTCGATGATGCTGCCCGCGGCCTCGGCCAGCGCATCGGCGGTGGTCGCATCGGGCTGCGTCTCGGTGAAGTGCAACCGCCGGTAATAGTCGGGATCGCTTTCGACCGAGCGCGCGATCGAATCCATCATCGTCACCGCTTCGACCGGCCACGCCCCTGCCGCCGTTTCCGCCGACAGCATGATCGCGTCGGCGCCGTCATAGATGGCCGTCGCGACGTCGGACACTTCGGCGCGGGTCGGCGTCGGAGAGACGATCATCGATTCGAGCATCTGGGTCGCGACCACGACCGGCTTGCCCATCCGCCGCGCCGCCGCAACGATCCGCTTTTGCAGCGGCGGCACCGCCTCGGGCGGCAATTCGACGCCCAGGTCGCCGCGCGCGACCATCGCCGCGTCGGCAATCTCCAATATTTCCTCCAGCCGCGCGACCCCCGCGGGCTTTTCGAATTTGACCAGCAGCGCCGCCTTGCCGCCGATCAGCCGTCGCGCCTCGGCAACATCCTCGGGCCGCTGGACGAAGGACAGCGCGATCCAGTCGACATGCTGGTCGAGCGCAAAGGCAAGGTCGCGGCGATCCTTTTCGGTCAGCGCGGCGAGCGGCACGACCACGTCGGGGACGTTGACGCCCTTGCGATCCGAAATCTTGCCGCCGACCTCGACCAGCGTCTCGATGCGGTCGGGCGCGACGCTCTTGACGCGCAGCACCAGCTTGCCGTCATCGACCAGCAGGCGCGTCTCGGGTTCGAGCGCGGCGAACAGTTCGGGATGCGGAAGGTGGACGCGGCTGGCATCACCCGGCGCCTTGTCGGTATCGAGAACGAAGGTGGCGCCGGTCGCCAGTTCGGCCGGCCCGTCGCGAAAGGTGCCCACGCGCAGCTTCGGCCCCTGCAGGTCGACCAGGATCGTCGTGGGCCGCCCCGTTTCCTTTTCCAGCGCGCGGATCGCCGCGATGACCTTGGCATGGCCTTCATGGTCGCCATGGCTCATGTTGACGCGAAAGGCGTCGGCGCCGGCGCGGTGCAGCGCCGCAATCATCTCGGCATTGGCGCTCGCGGGACCGAGCGTGGCAAGAATACGCACCTTGCGCTGGCGGGGGGTAAAGCTCTGGACCACGATTGCTCCGCTTGTCTCTTGATCTACAATATCGCTACGGCCGCGTGGCATGGCGCGTTGCCTGCCGAAGCGCAACCGCCGTATAGCTATTCATCCACAGACCGGAGAATGTCATGTCGTGCAGCGATGACCAACCGATGACCGCCGACCCCCTCGACAGCATCGACGATGCCGTCGCCGCGGCGGCCTTCCGCCGCCTTGTCCGCCTGCTCCGCCACCGCAGCGACGCGGCGAATATCGACCTGATGGGCCTCGCGGGTTTTTGCCGCAATTGCCTGGGCGACTGGATCGCCGAAGCGGGCGACCTCGACAAGGAAAGCGCCCGCGCCATCGTCCACGGCATGCCGACCGCCGAATGGAAGGCGCGCTTTCACGTTGCCGCCACACCTCAGCAGCTTGCCCGCATGGAAGAAAGCATGGCCAAGAATCCCTGACCCCGCTAATCGGACGCCCAAGGCGATTCTCGCCACAACCATTCCAATCCATCGGAGCATAAAATGAGCGAAGCCACGACTGCCGACGAACAACTGCGCCTTTTCATCGAGCGTATCGAGCGGCTGGAAGAAGAGAAAAAGGGCATCGCCGACGATATCCGCGACGTGTATCTGGAATCGAAGTCGCAGGGCTATGATCCCAAGATCATGCGCCAGATCGTGCGCCTGCGCAAAATGCCGGTCCACGACCGCAAGGAAATGGAAGCGATCCTCGACGTTTACAAATCGGCGCTCGGCATCGTCTGAGCCCGCCCCAAGCCAAGGAGAGTGACGATGTTCAGCACCACGACCAACGCTGTCGAAGGCCATCCGGTCCGCGAATATCTGGGCATCGTCACCGGCGAGGTGATCGTCGGCGCGAACCTGTTCCGCGACCTGTTCGCCAGCATCACCGACATCGTCGGCGGCCGCTCGGGCAAATATGAAGATGTCCTCGCCCGCGCGCGCAAGGAAGCGATTCAGGAAATGGAAGCCGAAGCCGCGCGCCTTGGCGGCAATGCCGTGATCGGCGTCGATCTCGACTATGAAGTGCTCGGCCAGAACGGGTCGATGCTGATGGTCAGCGCTTCGGGAACCGCCGTGGTTGTCTGATCGGCGCCGCCGCCCGTAGTTGTCTGCGACCGCGCTTCGCGCTAGGGGCGGCCCCAGATTTTTCCGTTAAGGGAGGTAGGCCGTGGCCGGCCATAGCAAATTCAAGAACATCATGCACCGCAAGGGTGCGCAGGACAAAAAGCGCAGCAGCCTCTTTTCGAAGCTCAGCCGCGAAATCACGGTGGCGGCAAAGATGGGCCTGCCCGATCCCGACGCCAACGCCCGCCTTCGCGCGGCGGTCAACGCCGCCAAAGCGCAGTCGATGCCCAAGGACAATATCCAGCGCGCGATCGACAAGGCCGCGGGCAATGACGGCGAGAATTACGAGGAAATCCGTTACGAAGGCTATGGCCCCGGCGGCGTGTCGCTGATCGTCGAAGCGCTGACCGACAATCGCAACCGCACCGCGACCAATGTCCGCACCGCGTTCAGCAAGAATGGCGGCAACCTCGGCACGTCGGGCAGCGTCAGCCACGGCTTCGACCGGCTCGGCATGATCAGCTATGCGGCAAGCGCGGGCGATGCCGACACCGTCTTCGAAGCCGCGCTCGATGCGGGCGCCGACGATGTCGAATCGACCGAAGATGGCCATGACATCTGGACCAGCGTCGATTCCTTGCACGAAGTCGCAAAGGCGCTCGAAGCCAAGCTGGGCGAAGCCGAAGGGGTGAAACTCGCGTGGCGCCCGACGCTGAAAAGCGAAGTCGCCGACGAAAGCGTCGCGCAGACGCTGTTCAAGCTGATCGACACGCTCGACGATGACGACGATGTGCAGACCGTGTGGGGCAATTATGAAATCCCCGACGCGGTGATGGAAAAGCTCGGATGACAAACCCCTCCCCTCCCGCTTGCGGGAGGGGCCGGGGGTGGGCCGATGCACGGCGCGCCGCTTGCCCACCCCAAACCCCTCCCGCAAGCGGGAGGGGCTTCTAACATGATCATCCTCGGCCTCGACCCCTCGCTCAGCTGTACCGGCTGGGGCATCATCCGCGTCGAGGGCAGCCGGATCAGCCACATCGCCAACGGGCAGATCAAGACCGACGCAAAGGCGCCCCTGCCCGACCGGCTGGCGTATCTCGATACTGCACTCGCGGCCGTGATCGCCGACCATGCCCCGGCGCAGGCAGCGGTCGAGGAAGTGTTCGTCAACGACAATCCGCAATCGACGCTGAAGCTCGCGCACGCGCGCGGCGTCGTCCTGCTCGGCTGCGCGCGCGGCGGGCTGACCGTCGCCGAATATGCGCCGCGCCTCGTCAAGAAGGCCATCGTCGGAACCGGCGGCGCGGCGAAGGAGCAGGTGCAGGCGATGCTGCGTATCCTGCTGCCGGGCGCGAAGGTCGCGGGCGCCGACGCGGCCGACGCGCTGGCGGTCGCGATCTGCCATGCGAACCACCGGCCGCGTATTTGAAGGGTTCACGCGAAGACGCGAAGGCGCGAAGAGGCTGGCTCGGACCGTCAGGCCCCTTTCTCCTTGACGCCGCGTCATCGCGCACCACCCGACGATGAATGCCGCTTTGCGGCAAATGCAACATCTTCCCGCCTTCGCGTCTTCGCGTGAACCAAATCTGTTCCCTTTTCATTCCTATCACGCTAGCACATCGCCATGATCGCAAAACTCACCGGACGGCTCGATTCAAGCGGCGCAGGCCATGCGGTGATCGACGTCGGCGGCGTCGGCTATCTGGTCGAGGCATCGGCACGCACGCTCGACGCGCTCGGCCCGGTCGGCGGCGATGTCACCATCCACACCGAAATGCTGGTGGGCGAGGATTTCCTGCGCCTGCTCGGCTTCGCCCGCGCCGAGGAACGCGACTGGTTCCGCCTGCTCACCAGCGTCCAGGGCGTCGGCGCAAAGGTCGCGCTCGCGATCCTCTCCGCGCTCGAAGTCGCCGACCTGCAGCGCGCACTCGCCAGCGGCGACAGCGCAATGATCGCGCGCGCCAACGGCGTCGGACCGAAGCTCGCACAACGCATCGCGCATGAACTGAAGGACAAGGCGGGCGCACTGGGCGGGATCGCCGGCACCGGTCCCGCGGCCGTCCCGGCCGCCGGCCCGCTCGGCGATGCCGTGACCGCCCTCACCGGCCTCGGCTTCAAACCTGGCGAAGCGAGCGCCGCCGTCGCCGCGGCGAGCGAGGAACTGGGCGCGGGCGCCACTCTGGATGCGCTGGTTCGCGTCGCGCTCAAAAAGGCGGCGAAATGACCGCCCTCACCCACCACGCCTCCTGCCGCTGCGGCCAGATCCGAATTGCCTGCACGGGTGAGCCGATCCGCGTGTCGGTGTGCCATTGCCGCGAGTGCAAAGCGCGCAGCGGCAGCGCCTTTGCCGCACAGGTCCGCTTTCCCGCCGAGCAGGTCCGCATCGAGGGCGAAGCGAGCGCGAAGATGTGGCAATATACCGGCGAGAGCGGCAACACCGCCGACTTCTTCTTTTGCGGCACCTGCGGTTCGGGCGTCTGGTATCGCGCGCGCCCCTATCACGACGCCTACGCCATCCCGCTCGGCAATTTCGCGCCCGGCCACGGCTTCGTCCCCGACTATTCGGTGTATGAGGAGCGCAAGGAGCCTTGGGTTTCGATCACCGGCGAGGCAATAGAGCATTATGACTGAGCCCGCCCTGACGACGCCGATCCGCACCCCAGAGGATGCCGACGCCGCGCTGCGGCCGAAGTCGCTCGCCGAGTTCGTGGGTCAGGCGGCGGCGCGCGAGAATCTGCGCATCTTCATCGAAGCGGCAAAGGCGCGCGCCGACGCGCTCGACCATGTGCTCTTCTTCGGCCCGCCGGGTCTGGGCAAGACGACGCTGGCGCAGATCGTCGCGAAGGAGCTGGGCGTCGGCTTCCGGTCGACCAGCGGCCCGGTCATCGCCAAGGCGGGCGACCTTGCCGCGCTGCTCACCAATCTCGAGGACGGCGACGTCCTCTTCATCGACGAGATCCACCGCCTGTCGCCCGCAGTCGAGGAAATCCTCTATCCCGCGATGGAAGATCGCGCGCTCGACATCATGATCGGCGAAGGGCCGTCGGCGCGCAGCGTGCGGATCGACCTGCCCAAATTCACGCTCGTCGGCGCGACCACGCGGCAGGGGCTGCTGACGACGCCGCTGCGCGATCGCTTCGGCATCCCGGTGCGGCTTAATTTCTACACCCATGCCGAACTCGAACAGGTGATCGGCCGCGCCGCCCGCCTGCTCGGCCTCGGCATCGCGCCCGACGGCGCGCTCGAAATCGCGAAGCGTTCGCGCGGCACGCCGCGCATCGCAGGGCGCCTGCTCCGCCGCGTGCGCGATTTTGCGACAGTGGCGGGGGCGCAGATCGTCGACGCGCGGGTGGCCGACGCGGCGCTCAACCGGCTGGAGGTCGATGCGCTGGGCCTCGACGCGATGGACCGCCGCTACCTCACCATGATCGCCGACATCTATCGCGGGGGGCCCGTGGGGGTCGAAACGCTAGCGGCGGGCCTCAGCGAGCCGCGCGACACGATCGAGGATGTGATCGAACCCTATCTGCTCCAGATCGGCCTGATCGCCCGCACCGCACGAGGCCGCTGCCTCAACGCCAGCGCGTGGAAGCATCTGGGCCTCAATCCGCCCGCGGGCGTGCAGGACGGACTATTCGATTCTGGCGGCGGCGCGGCAAAATAGGACGGAAAAGTGCGGCTTTGAATCCGTCAACCGACCCCGCGCTGCGACGAACCGTTCAAGAGGGCTTTGCGACGAGTCGAAGCATCGCTATCGCTCGCAACTATGGTTGACGTTCCGCCTCCTTTCATCCCCGGCGCCTTTGTCGGGGCCGCGCATCATTACCGGCTGCGCGTCTATTTCGAGGACACCGACCTCAGCGGCATCGTCTATCACGCCAATTATCTGCGCTATATGGAGCGTGCCCGATCGGACATGCTGCGCATCGCCGGGATCGACCAGCGCGCGGCGATGGAAGCGGGCGAAGGCGCCTGGGCCGTCACCGACCTTGCGATCAAATATGTACGCCCGGCCAAGCTCGACGACGATTTGCTGGTTATCAGCACCGTCGAGGCGGTGCGCGGCACGAGCGTGATTATCGCGCAACGCATCCTTCGCGGTCAGGACGAGTTAACCAACGGGCGTGTTACCGCAGCCTTTCTGTCGCCCGAGGGCCGGCCGCGCCGCCAGCCCGCCGGGTGGGCCAGCCGCTTTACCGCGATCATGAATGGAGAGACCATCCCTTGCTAGACAATATCAAGCTGGCCGCCGACGCGGCGACCTTGTCCCCCATCGCGCTGTTCCTGCAGGCCGATATCATCGTGAAGGCGGTAATGATCGGGTTGCTTGCCGCGTCCATCTATGTGTGGGCGGTGATCTTCACCCACGGCCGCGGCGTCGGCAAAATGATGAAGGCGTCGGACAGCTTCGAGCGCGATTTCTGGCGCGCCGACAATATCGACAAATTCTATGACAAGAATGGCAATGAAGAATTGCCGAGCGCGAAGGTGCTGGCTGCGGGGATCGGCGAGTGGCGCCGTTCGACGCGGAGCAAGGTCATCGACCGTGAAGGAACGCGCGAACGGCTGGGCATTGCGATGAACAGCGCCGTTGCCGGTGAGGTCGACCGCCTCGCCGAAAA
Source organism: Sphingopyxis sp. Q841 (assembly GCF_052384365.1). Lineage (NCBI taxonomy): Bacteria > Pseudomonadati > Pseudomonadota > Alphaproteobacteria > Sphingomonadales > Sphingopyxidaceae > Sphingopyxis > Sphingopyxis sp. Q841. The sequence continues at coordinate 579,257 of NZ_JBQSUM010000002.1, forward strand.
GATCGGCACGCTGGCCACCATCGGTTCGGTTGCGCCCTTCGTCGGCCTGTTCGGGACGGTGTGGGGGATCATGCGCAGCTTCACCGCGATTGCCGCGTCGAACAACAGCAGCCTCGCCGTCGTTGCGCCGGGGATCGCCGAGGCGCTTTTCGCAACTGCGATCGGGCTGTTCGCGGCCATCCCCGCGGTGATTGCCTATAACGCCTTTTCGCAGCGGCTGAACCGGCTCGAATCGCGGCTCGGCCGCTTTGCCGATGGCCTGCACGCGACCTTCAGCCGCGAACTGGAGGTCGAAGCCTGATGGCGATGACCGGACCTTCGGGCGGCGTCGGCGGCCGGCGTCGCGGGCGCGGCGGGCGCCGGGCGCCGATGTCGGAGATCAACGTCACCCCGCTCGTCGACGTTATGCTGGTGCTGCTGATCATCTTCATGATCACCGCGCCGCTGCTTGCCTCGGCGGTGCCCATCGACCTGCCCGAAAGCCGGGCCAAGCCGATCGAGACCGAAGAGCAGGAGCCGGTGCAACTGTCGATCAATGCCGACGACACGCTGTATATCGGCGATCAGGTCGTCCCCGAGGCCGAACTGCCGGCCCGTCTCGATGCCATCGCGCGCGAGACGAAGGACGGCGACAAGCCGCGACAGATCATGCTGCGCGCCGACAAGGGGCTCGACTATGGCCGGGTAATGCGGGTGATGGGCGAACTCAACCGCGCCGGCCTGTCGCGTATCGCGCTGGTGACGACAGGCGCCGACACCGATACCGCCGCTGCCGCCGAAAGCGCGGTCACGGACGGTTCAGAAACGCAGCCATAGGGTCAAGATCATGGCCGAAGCACGGGCATATGGGGCAACACAGGGACGCGGCATCGCCGTGGCCGTCGCCGCGCATGTCGTGATTATCGTACTGTTGTCAGTGCAATGGACCGCGGGCCAGCGCCGCTTCGACAATCCGCCGATGGAGGTCGACCTGATCGCCGAGACGGCGCCGCAATCGACCGCGCCGGTCATCAGCACCAATCCCCCCGCCGCACGGCTGGGCGAGGAGGATGCGGCCGATATCGCCGCGCCGCCCGAACCGGTGCCGACCCCGCCGCTGCCCGAACCCGTCGTCCGCCCGACCCCCGCCCCCGCACCAAAGCAGGTCGCGAAACCCGTACCGGCAACGCCCAAGAAATCCCCGCCAGCGGCCCAAAAGGCGCCGCCGCGGCCGACACCAAAAGCCGAACCGAAAAAACAGTCGTCGCGGCCCACTGGCCGTCTCGATGGCATCGTCGACGGGCTGAGCCGATCACAGCCAAAGGAACCGGCTTCCAAGGGCACACCGGCCGCCGCGACGGCGGCCGAGGTCAAGCGCTCAATCGACGTCAGCATCAAGGCCGCCGTCGGTCCGCGCTGGAACGGGTGCCGCATCAGCGGCGTCGAGGTCGATCAACTCAAGACCGTGGTCAAATTCCGCCTGACCCAGTCGGGGGCGCTCGCCGGATTTACCAGCGTCGAGACGAGCGGCCAGAACGACAGCAACAAATTCCAGGTCCAGCGGCATCAGGAATGCGCCAAGCGTGCCATCGAACTCGCCGCCCCCTTCGACCTGCCCGAGGAAAATTACAGCTTCTGGCAGAATTACACGCTCGATTTCATCAAGAGGTAAGAGAGATGCCGCTTCGCTCCATCGCCCTCCCGCTCGCGCTCATGCTGTCCGTCGCCCCGGCGTTGGCGCAGGTCGCATCGCCCACACCCGCCCCTGCGATCCCCACCGAACCGCGCGAAACGATCGAAGGCACGCTGTCCCAGGACCGCACGGTCATCGCGGTTCCCGCTTTCGCCACGCCTGCCGTCACCACCGTCGCCGGGCTGCGCACCGACAATCTGGGGCGGCAGATCGCCGATGTGATCGCCGCCGATCTTGAACGCAGCGGGCTTTACGCGCCGCTCGGCCCCGGCAGCGTTCGCGCGATCAGCATGGCCGAAGTACGCGCGCCGCGCTTCGCCGACTGGCAGGCGCGCAACGCCGAAAATGTCGTCCATGGCTTCGTCCAGACGAACAGCACCGGCGGCTTCGTCGTCGGCTGCTATCTCTATGACACCCAGCTCGGCAGCGAGCTGGTGCGGCAGGGTTTCGAAATCCAGCCGGGCGACTGGCGCCGCGCCGCGCACAAATGCGCCGACGCCATCTATTCGCGCCTGTCGGGGGAATCGCCCTTCTTCGACAGCCGCGTCGCCTATATCGCCGAGAGCGGGCCGAAGGGGAACCGGATCAAGCGCCTTGCGATCATGGATTCGGACGGCGGCAACCACCGCTTCATCACCAACGGCCAAGCGCTGGCGCTGTCCCCCCGTTTCTCGCCCGATTACAGGAAGATCGTCTATGTCAGCTATCTGAACGACCGCGTCCGCGTCTTCATCTATGACGTCAATGCGGGCACGCAGAAGCTGGTGACCGAAAGCCGCAACGCGACCTTCGCACCGCGCTGGTCGCCCGATGGCCGGCAGATCCTCTTTTCGATGGCGGTCGGCGGCAACACCGACATCTATCGCATCTCGACCGAAGGCGGCACGCCGGTGCGGCTGACCAACGCACCGGGCATCGACGTCGGCGGCAGCTTTTCGCCCGACGGCAAGAAGATCGTCTTCGAAAGCGACCGGTCGGGCAGCCAGCAAATCTACACGATGAATGTCGACGGGTCCGATCAGCGCCGGATCAGCTTCGGCGGTGGTCGCTATGCGACGCCCGAATGGTCGCCGCGCGGCGACCTGATCGCCTTCACCCGCATGGGCGGCGGCGAGTTCCGCATCGGCGTGATGACGCCCAGCGGCAGCGGCGAGCGGCTGCTGACCAACAGCTGGCAGGACGAAGCGCCGACATGGTCGCCCAACGGCCGCGTAATTCAGTTCTTCCGCACCACATCGGGCCGCGAGGGCAAATCGACGATCTGGCAGGTCGACCTGACCGGCGTGAACCTGCGCCGGTTGCCTACGCCGCAGGACGGGTCCGACCCGAGCTGGGGCCCGATCCTGCCCTGAGGCGCGCCGACGCGCGCGGAACCAAAGGAAAACCGCGGGGTTCAATCCTGTGTTAAATTGACGTTCATCGCATTTCGCCACGACTGAAAACGCAACAAAAAGGACAGACGACATGACGATACGCAAAACCACCGCGATGATCGCGGCGATCACCATGCTGACTGTGGGTGCCTGTTCGAAGAAAGCCCCCGAAACGCTGCCGCCGGCCCCCGAAGGGACCGACACCGGGACCGGCACGGGAACTGATCCCAATGCGGTCGTTCCGGGTTCGCAGCAGGACTTCATCGCCAACGTCGCCTCGGACCGCATCTTCTTCGGCTTCGATCAATATAATGTCGATGCAGAGGATATGGCGACGCTGCAAAGCCAGGCGCAATGGCTGCAGCGCAATCCCGCGGTGCGCGTGACGATCGAAGGTCATGCCGACGAACGCGGTACCCGCGACTATAATATCGCGCTCGGCGAACGCCGCGCCAACGCTGCGAAGAATTATCTCGCCTCGCTCGGCATCGACCCGAGCCGTATGAATGTCATCAGCTATGGCAAGGAAAGGCCGGCCGAACTCGGATCGAACGAGGAAGCCTGGGCGAAGAACCGCCGCGCGGTGACGGTCGTTATCGGCCGCTGATCAACGGCCAAAGCGGCACCGTCGCCCAAGCGGCGGTGCAAGCGAACACACCGAAGGGGACGGCCCGCATCGACAGCGGGCCGTCCCCTTTTCGTTGCGCGCCAAACGCCCAGACCAGCCCGCCCAGGCTGGCGAGCAGCAACAGCAGCGGCAGTGCCTGCCACCCGATCCAGCACCCGATCGCCGCGACCAGCTTGGGATCGCCGCCCCCCATCCCCTCGCTCGCACGCACGCGCCGGTAGGCGGCAGCGATGGCTGCAAGGACCAGCCCACCCGCCACCGCGCCGATCCAGCGATCGAGCAGACTTACTTCGAGCAGCGGCCCGGCGAGCAGCAGTCCGGCGAGCGCCAGCACCACGTTGAGCGGATCGGGCAGCCACATATGCCGCGCGTCGAGCAGCGCGAGCGGCAGCAACAGCCAGCCAAACAGCGCCCAGAGCCAGCCCGCGGTGCCGGGCATCAGCGCGAGCGCCGCTGCCCCGATCGCCGCCGACAACAATTCGACCCGCCAATGCAGCGCGTCAATCGGTGCGCCGCAATGACGGCAGCGACCGCGCGCCGCGATGGCCGACAGCAGGGGTATAAGGTCGCGCGCGGTCAGCGCCGTGCCGCACGCATCGCACTGCGAACGCCCGCGCAACACCGGCCGCCCCAGCGGCCAGCGCAGCACCAGCGTCGCCAGGAAGCTACCGAGCAGCAACCCCGCCAAAGCGGCCAGGCCGACGCCCATGCCAAAGGGCAAGGCGTCGAACGCCGCCATGTCAGAATCGGCCCGTGGTCGCCAGCACGTAGCCGTCCGACGCCGGACGGAAGCCGAGCATCGTCAACGCCGCCGCCATCGACGGATCGTCGTCGACGGTGATCGCGAACTGCGCGCGCCACGCGCCACGACCGTCAAACCCCAGCGTCAGCCGCTCCATCCCCGACTGGCTGCTCAGCGCCGCCTGTGCACGCCCGTTCGCACAGCTCAGCGGTCCCGACAGCCCGCGCGCCAGATCCAGACCGGCAATCGGCGCCGCGATCGAAAGCTGCACCCGCCCGCTTGCCTCCACGCATTTCCCGTCATTGTCGAAGCGTGTGGTGGCGCCTTCGAAGCGGATGGTGTCGACGGGGATCGCGCCGAGGCCGCCCGCGAGCGTTGTGACGCCGTTGACGTCGGCGGCGCCGCGCGGGTTTGTGCCGTAGAGTCGGCCCGACAAGGCGCCCAGCCGATCGTCCTGGCGCGCAAAGGCGAGTTCGGTGCCGCCCGTCAGCAGCGCGAGCGGCGACAACCTGGCCTTGACCGTGCCGAGCGGGAGAGCGCCCAATCGCGCGTCGACAAGTTCGCCCGACCAGACCGAGCCGCGCACCGTCCGCGCGCTGAAGCCCGCGTCGGCGACCCCGGCGAGCGACAATGCCAGCCGCATCGGAAAGGTCGCGGCGATCAGCAGCAGCGCGAGCAGTGCCGCGGCGGCGATCCAGAGACGGTGCGAGCGGGCCATCACTGTCCGCCCTTGCGCAGTTCGGCGGTCATGCCCACCGTGCCGTCGGCGGCGGGGGTGACGGTGAGCTGATCGACAACGAACCCCTGCGTCTCGAGCGCCGCGAGCCAGTCGTTGAGGACGGGCGCCTTCGCAGTCGCGATGGCGATGGTTGCCTGCGCCGTTCCGCGCGCTTCGTTACGGTCGAGGGTCAGGCCGATCTCGCCCGCGGATTGCGCCAGAAATTGGTCGATCGCTACCGCATCGGTGGCCGCGGCGACCGCCTTCGCCGGACGCTGCGACAAAAGATGCACCTTGGCCGCGACGCGCCCTTCGCGCTCGATTGCCGCGGCATGGTCGCTGCCAAGATCGACCAGCGCCGCATAGGCCGGACGGCCGAGCGCCCAGACGAGCACCGTCAGCGCCAGCGCCGCGGCAACGCCGACAAGCCAATGCTCCCGCCGCGACAAACCCGCCCACCAATTGCGCATCCTGTCGATCATGGCACCGCCCGAACCGTAATATTTGCCATCTGCTGGCCGTCGGTGCCCGCCATCGGCTGCGCGGTCACGCGATAGCCGCGCGCCTGCAGCGCCAGCAGCACCTTGTTAAGATCATCGACGCGCGGCCCCGCCAGCGTCGTCGTCAGCGTCCCGTCGGTGCGGTGCGACAGCGTCTTGAGCGTCACTCCCGGCGTGTCGCGCATCGCATCGAACAGAGCCGACGCCGGAACCGAAAAGGCGAGCGGCCCGCCGCCCGCGCTGGCCAGCCGGCGATCGACTTCGGCCTCCGCCGCGGTCGCATCGGGAGCTTCGATCCCCAGCGTTGCCGCAGCCGCAACAACTGCGGCATCGGCGCGGCGGGTGTCGGCGGCAAGGCGCACCGCATAAACGACCGGGACCAGCAGGCTGACGATCAGCAACGCCGCGAGCAGGCGCTTGCCGATCCGCACCAGATCCGGATCGGCCGCCCAGCGGCGCTTCGGCTTCCAGCTTCCGCTCAGCAGATCGAGCGGCGGCGCGGCGAGCGAGATCAGCAACGCTTCCCGCGCCGCATCGGCGCCCAGCGGGACGATCGTTCGCTCCTGCGCGATCAGCGCGTCGATTTCCGGATCGGAGCGCCATGCCCGATCGGCCGAGCGCAGGATCGCTTCGCCGCCAAGTTCGGCGGTCCACAAATGATCGGCGTCGGGCGGCGGCAAGATGGCGGCGGCGGGAAGGATCGCCGCAGCGGTCAGCCCCTCTGCCGCGAGCCAGCCGGTCCAGGCCGTCATCGCGGCGTGGGTGGTGACCGCCACCGGCACCGCCTGTCCGGTCTCGGCCGGTTCACCGGCGACGATGTGCAGCCCCGCTGCGTCCCCCAGACTGTCGCGCAGCGCGTCGACCCGCGCCGCCGCTGCCGCCTGCGCGGGGGCCGCATCGGGATAGGCGCGCCAATGGATCGGCACGTCGCCTGCAGGGGCGAGTGCGATGAGCCGATCGTCGCCCGCGTCGTCCTGCGGCTTTTCCCAGGCGTCGATCCAGCCGTCGTCCTGCCCGCTGTCGACGATCACACCATCGTCGACGCGCAGCCAGGCAGGCCGTGCGGCTTCGTCGCCACCGAGCGCCGCCGCCGACGGCAGCCAGAGGATCAGCGTCCGCGCCACGTCAGTCGGCCTCGCCCCAGTCCCGGCGGACGATGACCGGCGGCGCCTGACCGGCGCCCGGCGCGCCGCCATTGACGTCGATAAGCGAATGTGCCGTCAAAAACCCGTCCCCAATCGTCACTTGCGTCGTCAGCGTGAGCCACCGGCTGGTCACCGCGGCCTGTTCGCCCACGTCGGTGGGCGGATCAAGCCGGGCGAGCGAGCGCGCCTCCCAGAATCGCACGCTGCTGCCATAGCCGCCAGCGGGTCGGGCCGCCAGCGCCGCCCGCGCATCGGCGATGCTGATCTGCCCCGGCATCAGCATCGCGATCAGCGGCGCCTGTTCGGGACGCAGCGTGTTGACGTTCAGCTTCACCGGTTCGGCGCGCGGCAAGGCGCATATCCACGGCTTCAGCCGCGCATAGATTTTGGGCGTCACGCCGCGCACCGCGCGCAATTCGCTGACATCGGCCATCTTGCGGTTTGCGGGCAGGTAGGCGCCGGGGAGCGCGCGATAGACGCCATCTTCGGCGCCGAGCGGCCCGTCGTTGCCGTCGCTGTCGATCCAATCCGCGGCCGCGCCGGAAATCGCCATCGCCTGTCCGCGGTCGATACCGAGCAGCACCATCAGCTCGGTAAATTGCGCGGTAGCGCCCGACCGCTGGCTGAGCTTTCCCGGCGCGGTTTCGGCGGCCAGGCTGTTGAGATTGAAGCAATTGTCGGCATCGCTCAGCCGCGCGCTCCCCTGCCCGCCCGGCAGCGGCAGGATAAAATCGCGGTCGAGCCAATCGCCGTCATTCGACAGTCGCGACGGATCGCGCGCCACCAGATTGGCGACGCGCCGCAGCGCAATCTGTTCGGCGGCAAAGGCATAGGCGCGTCCCTGATCGACCGTCGCGGCGCTGGCCGCGATCCGCGTTGCAAGCGTCAACCGGTCGAGCGCGGTCGCTGCGATCACCGCCATGACCGCGACGAGCAGCAACACGCTGAGCAGCGCCGCCCCGCGATCGTCCCGTGTTGGCCCGGTCATGGCGTCGCCCCAGTGGGCGAAGGCGGCGGCGGTGGGAGCGTCGGCGCGGTCAGGAACAGCATCGTCAGCGGCGGCCGTCCGGCTCGGGTCAATCGCACCTCGACCGCGCGCGGCAAACGGTCGTCGGGATCGCTCGACCAGCTTTCGCTCCAGTTGCCGCGCTCGTCGCGGTAGCGCACCGCAGCCGCCGAAACGTCGCCGACCAGCCGGTCACCGTCGCCGAGCGTCGTGCCGTCGAGCGTCGGCTGCACCGCGCGGCGCCACTCACCTCCGATCAGGGCATAGCCGACGCGTTCGACATCGGGCCGCGCGCCCCCCTCGATCGTAGCCGTACCCGCATGAACGAAGGCGAAGCCGTTCGCCGAGCCGGTGAAGGCCGGAACCGCCTCGCCCGCCGCGCCGCGCGTCGGCCGCTGCACCGCCTGCGCCAGATCGTTCGCCATGACCGCGCGGATGCGGTTCATCCCGCTCATCGCCTTGAGCCGCGTCTGCACCGCCTCTTGTGTGTCAACGCTGCTGCGTAGAAGGCTCACCCCCATCGCCGCGATCGCGGCAAAGAGCGAGAGCGCAACGAGCATTTCGACGAGGGTGAAGCCGTGCTGACCTATCGCAACCTCGGTTCGTGCTGAGCCTGACGAATCACCGCTCTTTTCTTTGACGCCGAAGAAAGGGCGACCCTTCGACAAGCTCAGGGCAAAGGGAGAAGAAATGCGAATGCGCCTCATCGCGCTACCCGGATGATCGTCAGCGCCGCCTGCCCGCGCCCCGCCTCGGGCCGGACGATCAGGTCGATACGCAGCAGGCTGTCGTCGGCGGTCGGGGCGACGCGTTGTTCGATCCGCCAGTTGCGCCCGGCATTGGTCACGCTGGTCGTACTGGCGCCGATCGTCGGTGGCGCCGGATCGGTCCAGAGTTCGACGGCACGATTTTGCGCGACGATGCCCGCGACGGTGCTTTCGTCGAGATCGCCCGCGGTTCGCACCGCATAGGCATCGAGCCGGACAAGCGTCAGCGCCGCAATGCTGATGATGCTGAGCGCAACGAGCATTTCGAGCAGGGTGAACCCGCGCTGGCCGGCGATCGACGGCCTAGCGATCACGGCTGACCTCTCCGGTTGCCGAAACGCGGACCACTTCGCGCGCCTCGCCGCCCGCCAGCACCACCGCCTGCGGCGTCGGGCTGGTACCGACACGGTCGAATAGGATGCGCGCCGCACCCTGCCCGTCGCCAGCGGCGAAGCGGATATCGGCGGGCCAATTGCGCTGCGCAAAGGCCCGGCCGGGCAAGGGCGTCCAGGCGCCGTCGACGCGGCGTTCGAAACCATAGCCCGACGGCGCGAAATTGACCGCGACACTGCGTCCCTCGACCACCGCGACGTCGCGCGCCGCGGCGAGCCGCGCCGCCAGCCGGTCGGCCTCGCTGCGCACGCTGCGTTCCTCGCCCGGGATGGTCAGCACGACGGCGGTCGCGGCCAGCGCCAATATCGTCAGAACGACCATCAGTTCGACCAGCGTGAAGCCACGCGCCTTGCCGCGCCGGAGGCGACCGCGGTCAGCTGTCCCCGTGGATGTCGGCATTTTCGTCGGTCCCGCCGGGCGCGCCGTCGGCGCCGAGCGACCAGACGTCGAACGGCTTTCCGTTCGCGGCGGGTGCCTGATAATTATAGGGACGTCCCCAAGGATCGCTCGGCAGTTTCTTGATATAGCCGCCGCGGCGGTAGCGTTCGGGCTGCGCCAGCGACGGCGGCGGCGTCGACAGCGCGTTCAGCCCGTCGGTCGTCGCCGGATACGTCAGATTGTCGAGCCGATATTGTTCGAGTGCATTCTCCAGCGTCGCAATATCGGCCTTAGCCTTCGTCACCATCGCCTTGTCCTGGCTGGGCAGGACGTTGATCAGCACGACCGTTGCGAGCAGCCCGATAATGAAGATGACGACCATCAATTCGGTAAGCGTGAAGCCGCGCTCGTCGCGCTTGCGGCGGCGCCGCGGCGGGCGTGAGGGATCGAGCATCAGGCGAAGGAAAAGCTGCATCAGCGACATCTATTATAGCCCTGCAAGGTTCTGCAACTGGAGGATCGGAAGCAGGATGGAAAGGATGATAAGCGCGACGCAAGACCCCATAATGACAATTATGACAGGTTCGAGTAGCGCCATCGAAGCGGCGGTAAAACGGTCGAATTCGCGTTCGAGATAATCGGCGGCGCGTTCGAGCATCTGTTCGAGTCGACCCGCGCTTTCGCCGCTTGCGGTCATGTAGACGAGCAGTGGCGGAAACACCCCGGCATCGCGCAGCGCCGACGACAGGCTGCCGCCCGCGCGCACCTGATCGACGATGCGGTCGGTTGCACTGGCAAGCGCGGCGTTGCGGATTGTCGGCACGGTGAGCCGCAGCCCTTCGACCAGCGGCAGCCGGCTCGACACCATCGTCGCGAGCGTCCGGGCGAAGCGGGCGGCATAGAGGTCGCGCAGCAGGCGGCCGAGCAGCGGCAGGCGGAGCAACCGGGCATCGACCCCGGCCTTGAAGTCCGGGCGGCGCATCGCGCTGACCCAGCCGAAAATCGCTCCCGCGATCAGCAGCAGCATCAGCCACCACCAGTTTGCCGCAACGCTTGAAACCGCGATGACCGCGCGGGTCAGGAAAGGCAGTTGCTGCCCGACGTCGTCGAATTGTTCGACAACGCGCGGGACGACGAAGATCATCAGCGCCGCGACAACCCCGACCGCGACAATCGCGAGCACGACTGGATAGGCAAGCGCGGCGATCAGCTTGCCGCGCACCTGCGCCTGGCGTTCGAGCAGGTCGGCCAGCCGTGCGAGGATCGTCGTCAAACTCCCCGTGGTTTCGCCCGCCGAGACCATCGCGCGGTAGAGCGGCGGGAAACTGGCCGGCTGCCGTGCCATCGCGTCGGCAAGGCGGCGGCCTTCGAGCAGGCCTGCGTGAACGTCGCCGATCACCGCGCGCGCGCTTTCGGCCTCGCTCTGGCGCGTCAACGTGCGCAGCGCCTCTTCGAGCGGCGCGACTTCGGCGAGCGTCGCAAGTTGGCGCGTGAACAGCGCCAGTTCCTTCGCGCTCAACCGCGCGCTGCGAAAGGCGAAAAGCGACCGCGCGGGCGCGGCGCGCGTACCCGCTTCCTCGACCGCGACGATATGGAATTTTCGCGCGGCAAGGTTGGCTCGCGCAGCGTCGTCGTTGGCGGCGGTCAATCGTCCCTTGCGCTCGCGGCCCTGGGGATCGATCGCCACATAGCGATAATCAGGCATCGACATCCTCGCGCCGCGCGATGCGGATCGCTTCCTCCGGCGTCGTGATCCCCTTTGCGACCATCGCGCGGGCCGCGCTGGCGAGCGTCGGCGCCTTCAGAAAGGCGTGCTTCGCGATCATCGACTCGTCGCCGCCGGCATAGATGTAGCGGCGCACCGTCTCATCGACCTTGATCGCCTCGAACACGCCGATCCGGCCCTTGAAGCCGGTATGTCCGCATTCGTCGCAGCCCTTGGGCCGCCAGATCACGGTGCCGATGTCGAGGCCGAGCATCGCGGCAATGCCATTGTCGGCCTGCACCGGCTCGCGGCACGTCGGGCACAGCTTGCGCACCAGACGCTGCGCGAGCACGGCACGCAGGGTCGAAGCGAGCAGAAAGGGTTCGACCTTCAGATCCTTGAGGCGCGTGATCGCGCCGACCGCGTCGTTGGTGTGGACGGTCGACAGGACGAGGTGGCCGGTAAGCGATGCCTGCACCGCAATATCGGCGGTTTCGCGGTCGCGGATTTCGCCGATCATCACGACGTCCGGATCCTGGCGCAGGATAGCGCGCAGTCCCGCCGCGAAATCAAGTCCGACCTTCGCATTGACCTGCGTCTGACCGACGCCCTCGACCGCATATTCGACCGGATCTTCGACGGTGAGGATATTGCGCTGACCGTCGTTGAGTTGCTTCAGCGCTGCATAGAGCGTGGTCGTCTTGCCCGAACCCGTCGGCCCGGTGACGAGAATGATGCCATTGGGTTCGGCCAGCGCCTCGCGCAGGATGCGGTCGGCTTCGCCGGACAGGCCGAGGACGTCGAAATCGATCCCCGCGGTATCCTTGTCGAGGATGCGCATGACGACGCGCTCGCCCGCGCGACTGGGCAGCGTCGACACGCGGACGTCGATCGCCTTGCCCGCCAGCGTCAGCGCGATGCGACCGTCCTGCGGCACTCGGCGTTCGGCAATGTCGAGCCGCGCCATGACCTTGATGCGGCTGACGACGACGGGCGCGACATGCGGGGGCATGCGCAGATGTTCGCGCAGCACGCCGTCGGCGCGCATCCGCACGACAAGGCCGCTTTCATAGGGTTCGATATGGATATCGCTGACCCCCTGGCGCACCGCTTCGGCGATGATCGCGTTGATGAGGCGGATCGCGGGGGCATCATCGGCGCTGTCGAGCAGATCCTCGGCGCTCGGCATGCCGCTCGCAATCAGATCGATGTCGCCGCCATCGAGCGAGCCCGCCATTGCCGCCGCCGACGCGTCGACCGCATAATGGTCCGAGAGCAGCCGGTCGAAATCGGCGACGCTTGCCGTCACGACCCGCAGCGGGGCGGCAAGGTAGCGCTTCACCTCGATCAGCACCGCCGGGTCGCTCCCCTCGCGCAGCGTCGCGAGCCAGCCTTCACCGTCGGGTGCGATAACGACGCCGTGACCGCGCGCGAAGCCATAGGGGATGTCGACCGGCACCGTCTGCGGCGCGGCGGCCGGCACAGCGTCGGTCACGGCTGGCCTCCCTCGGACGGCGGCACATCGACGGGCGTGACGCTGCCGTCCGGACGGCGCAGCGCAGGCGGCTCGCCCGGCCCGACCGTCACGTCGGCGGCCGTCGCCGCGCTCGGCAGCGGCGGCGTCGTGCCCATATAATCCCTCACCAGCGTGTCGATCGCGGGTTCCTCGCCGGGATTCCGGCGCAGCTGGAAGTCGCGGATATAGCCATAGCGGCGCGCCGTCAGTGCGGCGTTGTCCTCGGCATTTTTGAGGATCGTCGGGCGGATGAAGACCATCAAATTGGTCTTGGCACGGCTGCGGCTGCGTGATTTGAACAGTTCGCCGATCAGCGGGATGTCGCTGAGCAGCGGAATCCGCTCGATCGTCTTGCGTTCGTCGTCGTTGAGCAGCCCTCCGATCGCGAGGATCTGGCCGTCGTCGACGGTCAGCGTCGTTTCGAACGAGCGCTTGTTGAGGATGAGGTCACTGTTGCGCGACGACACGGGGCCGGCGACGCTTGACACTTCCTGACGCAGGAACAGCTTGACCTCGCCCGCGCCGTTGACCTGCGGCGTGACTTCCAGCTTGATGCCGACCTCCTCGCGTTGGACGGTGCGGAAGGCATTGTCGAAATTCTTGCTCAGCGCCTCGCCCGTGGTGATCGGAACTTCCTGCCCGACCAGGAATTTCGCGGCCTGATTGTCGAGCGTGACGATGTGCGGCGTCGCGAGCAGGTTCGACGTCGTGTCCGATTTCACCGCATTGATGATCGCGCCAAACACCGTGTTCTTGCCGATGTCGCCCGCGAAGCCGGCAAAGCCGCCGGTGGCCGAGAGCAGCGACGCCGCCGCGGCTTCCTGCAGGCTGCTGCCGAGCGCGCTCGACGTCTGGGTGACGACGGTCGTGCCGTCGACGGTCGTCGAATCCTGCGTCAGCTTGGTTGCTGCATAAGCGCCCCCCAGCGTCAGGATATTGGGCTGGGCATTGCCATAGCTCGTCGCGGCGAAGGGGATATTCTTGCCACCGAGCAGGAACTGGACCCCGAGGCGCTTTGCCGCATCGTCGCCGATTTCGACCACGATCGCCTCGACAAGCACCTGCGGACGGCGCGCGTCGAGTTGGCGGATCAGTTCGCCGAGCATCCGCTGCACATCGGCATTGGCGGCGACGATGATCGCGTTCGCGCCTTCGTAGCGGGTGACGATCGCCGGACCGCGCGTCGCGATGCTGCCGCCTGCCCCGCTGACCGTGGTCGGCGCGGCGCTGGCGGTGGTCGTGGCCGCGGGGGCCGGAGTGCCGCCGCTGCCACCCGACGAAGACGATGAGGATGCCGGCGGCAATCCCGCCTTCTGCGCCGGGTCGCTGCCGCCGCCGACAAGCTGTTGCAGCGTCGGGAGCAGCGTTTCGGCATTGGCATGTTCCAGCCAGTAAACGCGCAATTCGGTGCCGCCCGCTGCGCGCATGTCGAGGTCGCGCGCCATCGATACGAAGCGCGCCACCATTGCCTGATCGCCGCGCAGTGCCACCGCGTTGCTGCTGTCGATCGGAACGATCGCGACCGGCGCCTGCGCACCCTCGCCCGCCGTCGGGACCAGCGCCTGAAGCGCGGCGGCAATTTCGCGCGCGCCGGCATTCTTCAGCGCAACGACCTCGCTGGTCGAGGTGTCGCGGTCGATGCTCGACGCGAGCGCACGGATGCGCCGGATATTGTCGGCGAAATCCGCGACAACGAGGCTGTTCGCATTGCGGTTTGCGGTCAGCGAGCCCTGCGGGCTGACCAGCGGGCGCAGCGTTTCGACAGCCGCCATCGCGTCGATATGGCGCAGCCGGATGATTTCGGTGACAAACTGGTTCTGCGCTGCGCCGCCGCTGCCGATGCGCGTCGGCTGCGTCGCCGCGCCGTCGATCGGCTGGATGCGATAGCTGCCGTTGGGATTAGGCACCGCGACCAGCCCGTTGGCACGCAGCGTCGAGAGGAAAATTTCGAAATATTCGCTGCGCGACAGTGGCCGGTCGGTGACGACCGATACCTTGCCGTTGACACGCCCGTCGATCACGAACGTCCGCCCCGTGATCCGCGCCGCATCCTGGATGAAGGCGCGAACGTCGGCGTCGCGGACGTTCAGCGTATATTGGGCCAGCACGGGCACGGGGGTCGCCGAAACAAGGGCGGCGGCCAGCATGAGAGAGAGTTTGAGGCGCATAAAACCTATTGTTTCGAAAGGAACAGGGCGACGGGAACGACGCTCGCGCCGCGCTCGACCTCGAGCGAAACGCGCGCACCGGGCGCAAATTGGCTGGCGAGCGCGGCGGCATCGGCGGCCGATCCGATCGGACGGCCGTTCACCGAACGAATGACATCGCCGGGGCGCAGGCCCGCGGCGCGGAAGACGGCGCCGTCGCCCTGCGGCTGGACCGAAAGGCCGGTGACCTTGCCGCCTTCGGTGCGCGGCGCGAAGCCGATGCCGGCCTTGAGCGCGGCGGGCGACATCTCGCCGCTCGCCGTGGTGCCGTTGGCCGCCGCACCGGGGGATCCAACCTCGGGCGTCGGGGCGGGCAGCGGCGTCGCGGGATTGGCGACCGGCGCGTCGCCGCTTTGATCGAGAAACAGGCTTTCGCGCGTGCCGCCGCGGTCGAGGAGCACATGGTCGAAGGCGACGCCGACCAGCTTGACGCCCGGCGCGATCTCGTCGCCGACGGCATAGCTGTTCTGCAGACCGTCATCGCCCGCAATGATCGCGGAGCCCCCGCCGGTCGCTTCGTTGAGATTGATCCCGAACAGCGTCAGGCCGAGCGAGGTGACCGTCGCGCTGGCCGGCCCTTGCGGCCCGCTGCGGAAGAAGGGGTCGAAGCTCGAGAAAATCGCGCGGCGTTCGGCCGGCGATGCGATGACCGCGGTCTGCGGCTGCCACGCGCCGAGCGGGGCGAGCGGAACGATCAGCGCCCAGAGGAGATTGACGCATTGCCAGATCAGCAGCGCGCCGAGGATGACGACGCCGATCAGCGGCGCGGCATCGCGCGGCGCCCGCCTGCCGGCGCGCAGCCAGCGCGGCAGCCGAACGGCCGATCCCCTCATCAGCGTCGCCATGACCCTATCTGTCCCCCAGCTGAAACATGTCTCGCGAATCGCCTAGGCGCCGTCCGTGACAATCAGTTGACGGGAAGATTACAGTTTTTTGTCAGAGGGGCGAGTCCGGGCTGGCGCCGGCACCCGCCAGTGCCGCCCCGGCGCTGCGGCCGGGGCGGCTGGCAAGGGATGCCTCAGAATTTCAGCGACCCGCCGAGCGAGAAGGTCGTGCCGGTCTTGTACAGGTTATAATAGATGCGGTTGTCGCCGCTTTCCTGCATTTCCTTGTATTTCGTGCCGAAGATGTTGCGAGCCTCGAACTTGAGTTCGAGTTCCTTGCCGAACAGCGGGATGCCTTGGCGCGCGACGAAATCGACCTGGATGCCCGGCCGTTCGAAGATGTCGGGCTGACCCGACGGGCCGCGCCGCGTGACGCGATCGGATGCATAAGAGATCAGGAAAGTCTGCTGCGACAGCTTGTCGGTGTCTTCGAGGCCGAATTCCAGATTGACCAGATGATCCGACTGGCCGGTCAGCGGCGCGCCGTCGCGGAAGAACTGACTCGCCAGCGTCGCACCGGTGAACGGATAAGCCTGAACCGGATCGTTCGGCCCGACCTTCAGCTTCGATTGCGACCAGGTGTAGTTGCCGATCAGCACCGCGCGGCGGCTGGCCCAGAAAGCCCCGTTCATACCGCTGAGGTCGAAATATTTCTGCGCCTCGAACTCGACGCCATAAAGCGTCGCCTCGGGCGCGTTGGCAAAGCGTGTCGTCACGCTGTTGCCGTCGAAGCTGGCGTAGGTTTCGATCGGATTCTTGATCTTTTTCCAGAAGCCGCCGAGCGACACGCGCTGTTCGGGTGCGAAATACCATTCGAGGCGCGTTTCCGCGTTATAGAGCTGGCTGTCGACGAGCTGCGGATTGCCCTGGAACGTGCGGTTGCTGTCCGGATCATAATAGGTCTGGAATACCAGCTCGCGGAACTGCGGCCGCGCGATCGTCTTCGACCCGCTCAGGCGGAATTGCAGCTGCGGCGAGATTTCGTAGGTCAGCGTCGCGGCAGGAAGCAGATAGTCGCGCTTGAGGTTGGTCGCCGGCGGCAGCGTCGGGTTGACCGTATAGACCTGCACCGCGCTCACGCCCTGATTGGCGCTTTCGTAACGGGCGCCGATGTTGAGATTGAGCTGGTCGGTCAGATCGGCCTGGAGCTGAACATAGCCCGCATGGTTGCGCAGCGTCGCCTTGAAAGTCGGGTTCGACCCGGTGCTGTCGACGAGCGCGATCCCCGTCGCAACGGGGTTCGCCGGACAATCGGGCGCAACCGTCGCATCGACGCCAGGGAAGCAGATCACCGCCTGCGAGAGCAGCAGGTCGGGGCGCAGCAGCGAAATGCCGAGCGGGATGTTGTTGTTGCCCTGGAACAGGAAGTCGCGGCGTTCGGTGACGCGGTTGGTATCACTGAAGGCATAGCCGAGGATAAGCTTGACCCGCGCCGCCAGATCGTAGGTGACGTCGATACCGGCCGAATAGAGGTCTTCGTTGAGATCCGAAAAGGCGATCGTCGCGCTGCCCGGGCGCTGGCCCGTGTTCAGCGTGTTGGTGAAGAACTGCCCATAGGGATCGGTCGGGCTGTTCGAACGGCTGTACACGAAGCTCAGCTCGAACGGCGCCTCGCGCTGCGAATTGGCGTAGCCGGCGCGGATATCGACATCAAGGCCGTCCATCGGCTTGAACTCGCCGACGAACTGCGTGTCGATCAGCTGGCGGGCGTACCAGGCGGTGTCCTGATACTGGAAGCTGACGCCGGGGTTGGCGTCGGCGGTGTCGGGCCGGTCTTCGGCGCCGAGGCGCGCCTGCTTGATCGTGTCGCGGATATAAAGGTTGGTCCAGCGGATCTTGTTATCGCCGAATTCGAGGCTGAGACCGAGCAACGCGTTGGCAACAATGCGGTTGTCGGTGACGACGCGGCGGACATTGGTGTTGAGCGACGACAGGTCGAGCGCGTTCGCGGTCTGCTGCGCAATATCGCGCGTGCGCCACTTGGTCGTGTAGCCCGCGGTCGCGATCAGGCCGAGCTCGGCGTCGCCGATCGTCCACGACTTGCCGCCGGTGACGTTGACGCCCCAATTGACCGGCATATTGTTGTTCTGTTGCAGCACCGCATTGCTGGCGTTGACGAACTGGCCGGCGATCGCCTGCTGATTGACGCTGGGATCGTTGATGCGCAGCCCCGATGCGCGCCACGCCGCATAGGCGGGCGGCAGATTGCGGCCACCGTCGCCGAAGCCGGTCCAGTCGCTGCCGGTGCCATAATAGGTGTAACCGAGCTGCCCGGTGGTTTCCGAATTGCCGCCGATGCTGCCGCCGATGGTCAGAAACGGCTCGCGCGGAACCGCCTTGGTCGTCAAATTGATCACGCCGCCGCCGAACTCACCGGGGAAATTCGCCGAATAGCTTTTCTGCACCAGCGACGAGGCGATGATGCTGCTGGGGAAAATGTCGAGCGGGACGACGCGCTTGAGCGGTTCGGGGCTTGGCAGTGGTGAACCGTTGAGCAGTGCGAGCGAATAGCGATCACCAAGGCCGCGAACATAGACGAAGCCGTTGCCGACAACGCTGAGGCCGGTGACGCGGCCGAGCGCGCCGGCGATATTGCCTTCACCCGTACGCGCGATGTCGGCGGCGCCGAGCACCGAGACGACCTGCGGCGCGGTGCGCTCGATATTGGCGCTGCGGCGGCCGGTGACGACGATCTCCGCGCCGGGGATCGAAATGTCGGTATCGTCCTGTGGCGCCGGTTCGGCGGCATCCGCAGGCGCCGCGTCCGAGGCAACTTCGGCCGCGGGTTCGGCCGGAGCGGGGTCGGTCTGCGCCATCGCCGTGGCGGGCGCGACGAGCGCCGTGGTGATCAAAAGCAGGCTGGCGAGCCGGTACGGCTTGGACATGGCGGTTTCCCCAGAATCCGGATCAGATATGCGGGAGGGGACGGCACACGCCGCCCCCTCCTGGTCGACGTTTCAATCTCAGCTGGTCGGCAGCGAGGTGCAGAGTCCGCTGTTGCCGGTGCCGAAGCTGGCGGTGCCGCTGTTGCAGGTCCAGCCCTGGTACCAGGTGTCGTTGGCGTCCTTGACCGCGCCGATATAGGTCGTCTTGTCGAAGAAGCCGGCGCGGGTCAGTTCGATGCTGTTGAAGGTCTGGCCGTTCAGCGTCGACATATCGAACGGCGTCACCGCCGTTTCAGTCGCGCCGTTGACGAACAGGCTGGTCAGCGTCGGAACATAGGTGTCGCTGTTGCCGTTGCTGCCGGCACCGAAGATCGCCTGCACCTCGGCCGCGGTCACGCCGCTGCCGATATATTTGGTCGCCGCACACTGCATCAGCACCGACTGGAATACCGGCGCGCCAAATTCGTCGATCGCCGCATTCTGCGTCGCCGAAGCGGTCTGCGCGCGGCTGATGCGCAGGCAGGGGTTGTTCGGGCTGAGCAGCACGCTGTTGTAGATGCCATAGTCGGTGCCGCCGCGCAGCAGGATCGACGCCTGGTCGGCCGAGGCGTTGGGCGAATTCTGGTAGAAGACAAAGTTGGCAACGCGCGTGTTCTGGCGCGGATTGTCGCCGTCGAGCGCGTTGTCGGTATCAGCCTCGATCATCGCGTCGCCGATGTTCGCGCGCTGGACGACGATCCCGTACTGGAAGTTCGCCTTGGTCCCGACGTCGGTGTCGAGATTATCGTCCTCGGCGCCGATCGCGATGAAATATTTCATGTGCGCGTGGCCACCGAACACTTCGACCGCATCGTCCGAGCTGTTGTACGACATGATATGGTCGAGCTGGGTGCCCGAACCGACGCCCTGCAGCGTCAGCGACTGAAGCTCGCTGTTCGACGACAGGATGTAGCCCGAATAGCGGATCTGGACATAGCTCATGCGGCCGCTGCTCTCGCTGTTGCTCGCACCGCCATAGAGCGCCGGATCGACGGCGCCTTCGGTCTGGCGTTCGCACGCCGTCGTGCCCGGGGTCGCGCCGCTGGTGCCGCAATCGGTGATCTGCGCGCGGCCGCTCAGCACGACGCCGCCCCACTGGCCCGACGAATTTTCGGTGTTCAGGCCCTGGACGTTGTCGCGGCTGGTGAAAATGATCGGCAGCGTCGGGGTGCCGACCGCCTGGATCGAGTTGCCGCGGTTGACGTTGAGCCACGACGGTCCCGATTCGCCGTACAGCATCACGCCCGGCTCGATCGTCAGCACGACGTTGGTCGTGCCCGACGTCGCCGCGCCCTGATCGGTGCCGACATCGACCCGGCCGTTCATGCGATAGACGAGACCGGCGATCTTGGGCAGCGTAACGCTCTTGTTGATGCGCGACGGCAGCGTGCAGACGCGGAATTCGCCGACGGTCGGATTCTTGATCGTGCCGCTGTCGGTCAGGCCCTGCGGATCGGAAATCGTGGGACAGCCCGCGGCCGGGGTCACGCTGGGCGTCGGGGTCGGCGTCGGCGTGGGGGTCGGAGTCGGGGTGGGCGTGGGATTGATGATGATGGTGCCGCCCTCGCCCGGCGACGCAATATTGTCGGCGCCGCAGGCTGCCAGGACAGAACAGGCCACGCCACTAAGCATGACCAAACGAACGCGCGCAAAAGCCGCCATGAAAATCTCCGTTCCCCGTGTGCGCGCCCTCGGCACGCTGCTGAACATTCATCCGCGAACGAGAAAAGGAATCGACCCTCGCCCCCGGTGACGCCGCCACTAGGGTGATTCGATGACGGTCTGACGGTAGAGCCATGACAGTTGAGTGACTCTTCGGAGTCGTTTCGATGACATGGCGCGAACCTGCGCCTCTGCGCCGCCGCGCCGATTGCGCGATCCCGAAAAATAATTGCGCGGTGCTCGCTTGCATCGCCAACAAAGCTTTGCTAGGCGCCCGCTCCTACCTGGTGCCGGACCCGATCCGGACCATCATGATGTGCGGTCGTGGCGGAACTGGTAGACGCGCAACGTTGAGGTCGTTGTGGCCGAAAGGCCGTGGAAGTTCGAGTCTTCTCGACCGCACCATACAGTCCTGCGGGACTTCAAAAATTGGCATTCACCTGGAATTACCCCGCGGGGGGCGCCGTTAGCGTCGGCGCTTTCGGCCATTGTTGTCGCGCTTAAGCCCGACCATCGAGATGAGTCCGCTGCGACGGGCGACGGTTAGTCCGCCGCCCGCCGCAACCTGTCTGCATCACCTCCGCGGCGAAGCGGGCGCCGCTATTTGCCCGCAAGCTCTTTCACCAGAGCCGGCGCCGGATAGATGGTTTCGAGCGCTTCCTGCACCGCAGCGGTCGAAACGACCACGGTACGGTTGAGCGTGCCGTCGTAACCGTAATTGCCGCCGAGCGAGTGGATATTGCCGTCGAACGCGGCGCCGATGACGGTACCGGCCCTGTCGATCACCGGCGAGCCCGAATTGCCGCCGATGATGTCGTTGGTCGTCACGAAGTCATAGGTGACCGCCGGATCGATGGCCGCCTTTTTCGCCGCAAAAGCCGGGGCGACGTCGAACGGCGGGTTGCCCGTCGCGCGGTCGAACGTGCCACCCATCGTGGTTGCGATCGGCACCGCATTGCCGCGCTCGATCCAGCCCTTCACCTGGCCATAGGAAATGCGCAGCGTGAAGGTCGCGTCGGGATAGAGCGTGTCGCCATAGGCGGCGAAGCGCGCGTCGGCGATCTTGCCGCCGGCGATGGCGAGCGGACCACCATAGGCCTCGTCGACCGCCTTCTTTAGCGCGCGCTGGCGCGGCGCGAGGCGCAGCGCGAAGCGGATCATCGGATCGTCGCTGGCCTCGATCGCCGCAAGTCCGCCGTCCCACAATGTCTGGCGATAGGCGGGATCGGCGAGCTTCGATCCTTCGACGAGCCGCTTAGCAAGCTGCTCGGGGCTTTCCTGACCGAGCAGCAATTTGGTGTCGGGATCGTCGGCACCCAGATATTCACGCGCCTTCGACAGGCTCCATTCGAGCGTCAGTTCGTCGAGCCAGGGATAGACCGGCTTCGCATCGAGCAGCCTCTTCTTGGTAAGCGGCAATGCGCTGTCAGTATAGCCCGGCAGCCGCTCGCCATTGGGCTTCGAGCGCTCCTGCGCCGCATAGACGAGCGTTTCGGCATAGCCATAAAGATCGCTCATCGGATTGGTGAAGCGCGCCGGCAAATAGAGCGAGCGATAGGCGCCGACCGCCTTGTCGACCGACGCCCAGGGATCGCCGATCGCGGCATTCCCCGCGCTCTTCTCCTTGAGTTCGTCCTCCTTGGCGACCAATGTCGCGGTGAAGGCCGGGTCGTTCAGCGCCTTCTGGCGGCCGATATAGACTTTCAGGCTGTTTTCGAGCCCATTGAGAAGATCGAGCCCTTCGCGCTCATGATCCTTGCTTTCCTCCATCGCGCGCAGCAGGCGCCCGCGCAGTTCGGAATAGGTCGTCACCGTGATCGGCAGGCGCAGTTCGCGCTCGAACGCAAGCTGGCTGGTCGTGTAGAGTCGGCTGGTCGAACCGGGGTTGCCGACGACGAAGGTCATCTCGCCCTCACGCGGCGCGCGCGGGTTCCATTGCAGGTGCGCGGGCGTTGCGACCGGCTTGCCATTCTCGTACGCGCGCAGGAAGCTTGCATCGAGCGAATAGCGCGGGAAGTTGAAATTGTCGGGATCGCCGCCGAAGGTCGCGGCGCGATCCTCGGGCGCCCATGCCAGCCGCACGTCGGAATATTTGCGATATTTGTAGAGCTTGTACTGACCGCCGCCGAACAGGGTGACGACCTGGCAGCGCGTCTTGTCGGTGTCGGGACAACCGCTCTTTTCGATTTCGGCGATCTTCGCGTCGCGCGCCTTGGTCAGCGCTTCACCCGCGAGCGATCCCATCGCCGCCTTGATAGCCCCGGTGACGTCGCCGATGCTGGTGACGACCTCGGCCTGCTGACCGGGGCATTTGAGTTCCATGTCGCGGCGGTCGGCGACATAACCGTCGTTGAGATAGTCGGCGCCCGCCTTCGAATTGTCGAACAGGCAGCTTGCGACACAATGGTGGTTGGTCAGGATCAGGCCTTCGGCCGATACGAAGCTTGCCGAACAGCCGCCGGTCAGACGCACCGCGGCCGCCTGCACCTTGCCCAGCCACGCCTGGTCGGGCGCCCAGCCATACGTCTGTTTCACCTGCTGCGCCGGAAAGGCATCAAAGGTCCACATCCCCTCTTCGGCGAGGGCGGGAGGGGCAAGCAGAGCAGCGCCGGCGAGCGCGGCCGCGGCGAATGAAATGGGGCGATATTGGGTCATTGGCAAAATCCATCATTTGAATCATCGACATCCCGCGCGGAGAATGGCCGTGCGGGAACGGCGCGCACCTTGCGCCGGATCGGCCGCAATCTCCACCGACAATTTCGCGTTCTCCAAGATTGCTTCGGGCCACCTGCCGGTTGCAGTTTCGTGCGCCGCCGCCTACGCCGCCTTCCCATGCGTATGATCCTGCTCGCCGCCGCGCTGCTCGCCGGCGCCTCGCCCCTCGCCGCACAGACGGCGACCGCCCCTGCCCCCATATTGACGACGCCCGAGGCGAAGGACGTGTGGACCCACGCCGATCCCGAGGTCGCCCGCGTCACCCACGTGTCGCTGAACCTCGATGTCGATTTCGCGACCCGCACGCTGGGCGGCACCGCGACGCTCGATCTGCTCACCGCCAACAATGCGCAGTCGATCGTTCTTGATGCCGACAATCTGGCGATTTCGTCGGTCACCGATGCAAATGGCAAGCCGCTCAAATGGGCGGTCGGCGATGCCGATCCCGAACTCGGTTCGGCGCTGACGGTGGAACTCGATGGCGCGCAGCGCATCGTCCTGGCCTATCGCAGCCGGCCGGGAGCCAATGCGCTACAATGGCTGCCGCCCGAAATGACTGCGGGAAAGACCAAGCCCTATCTGTTTAGCCAAGGCCAGGCGATCCTCAACAGGAGCTGGATTCCGACGCAGGACAGCCCCGGTATCCGTCAGACATGGGATGCGACGCTGACCGTTCCGGGCGATCTCGTCGCGGTGATGAGCGGCGAGAAGCTGAGCGGCGACAAGGGCGAAGCGCTGCCCGACGGTCGCCGCCGTTTTCGCTTTCGCATGGACAAGCCGGTGCCGCCCTATCTGATCGCTTTCGCGGTCGGCGACCTTAAATTCCGCTCGCTCGGCCCACGCTCGGGCGTGTGGACCGAAGCGACGATGCTCAACGCCGCGGCGCGCGAATTCGGCGATGTCGAAAAGATGATCGACGCGGCCTCGGCGCTCTATGGCCCTTATCGCTGGGGCCGCTACGACATGCTCGTCCTGCCGCCCTCCTTTCCCTATGGCGGCATGGAAAACCCGATGCTGACCTTTCTCACGCCGACGATCATCACCGGCGACCGGTCGAACACCGACGTCGTCGCGCACGAACTGGCGCATAGCTGGTCGGGCAACCTCGTCACCAATGCGACCTGGTCCGACAGTTGGCTCAACGAAGGCTTCACCACCTATTTCGAGAACCGGATCATGGAGGCGCTCTACGGCAAGGAGCGCGCGGCGATGTATGCCGATCTCGACTGGGACAATATGATGCGCGACATCGACGCCAATGGCGGCCAGACCGGCGCCAAGACCCGGCTGCACGGTGCACCCGGCGACGGCACGCTCGATTATACCAAGGGGTCCAACTTCCTGCGCATGATCGAAACGACGGTCGGCCGCGCGCGCTGGGACGCCTATCTCAAATCCTATTTCAACCGCCATGCCTTTCAGCCACAGACGACCGCGGGTTTCCTGACCGATCTGCGCGAAAATCTGCTGAAGGGCGACCCGGCGCTCGAACTGTCGCTGCAACTCGACCGCTGGTCCTATGCCGCGGGCCTGCCCGACAATGCGGTGCACCACAAGAGCGCGACGCTGGCCGCGGTCGATGCCAAGCTTGCCGCCTTCAACGCCGGCGGTCCGGCGCGCGCCATC
Source organism: Sphingopyxis sp. Q841 (assembly GCF_052384365.1). Lineage (NCBI taxonomy): Bacteria > Pseudomonadati > Pseudomonadota > Alphaproteobacteria > Sphingomonadales > Sphingopyxidaceae > Sphingopyxis > Sphingopyxis sp. Q841. The sequence goes on from NZ_JBQSUM010000002.1 coordinate 603,818, forward strand.
GCGCCCGAAGGATGGACGACGCAGCAATGGCTGCGTTTCCTGAACGGCATCCCGCGGGCGCAGAGCGCGGCGCGGCTCAAGGAACTCGACGAAACGCTGGGTCTGTCGGCGTCGACCAACGCCTATGTCCGCTCGGCCTGGCTCGAGCTTGCCATTGCCAACCGCTACGAACCCGCGCTGCCGTCGCTGCGCCAGTTCGCGGGCACCGTCGGGCGCGGCCTGCTGATCCGGCCGCTCTATACCGGGCTCAAGCGTCAGGGCGCGTGGGGCGATACGATCGCGCGCGACCTGTTCGCCCGCTCGCGCGCCACCTATCACCCGGCGGTGGCATCGGGGATCGAGAAGATCCTCGCTGGCGATTAAACCGCCGGGGCGCCGCCGCCGAGCGCCTGATAGAGGGCGACATATGCGTTCAGGCGGTCGGCGCGGAGCTGGATCAGCGCGAGATCGACGCCGAGCAGCGACCGCTGCGCGTCGAGCTGTTCCAGATAGGGCGAATAGCCCGCGCGATAGCGGTTGGTCGCGTGCCGCAGCGCATCGGCCACCGCCGCGCGCTGCGCCATCAGCGCTTGTTCCTGCGCGTTGAACCGGTCGATCACCGCCATTTGGTCCTCCACCTCGCGAAAGGCGGTGAGAACCGTCTTGCGATAGGCGAAAGCCGCCTGATCGCGCTGCGCCGTCGCGGCGTCGAACTGGCCTTGCAGTCGCCCGCCCGAAAAGATCGGCGCCAATATACTGCCGCCGACCGACCATATGCTGATCGGATCGCCCAAAGCCGACGAAATTACCGCCCCGGCCGACGCCGCCAACCGGACTTGCGGCAGGAATTGTGCCCGCGCGGCACGCAGATTGGCGTCGGTCGCCGCCAGCGCATATTCGGTCTGCGCGATGTCGGGCCGCCGCCGCACCAGTTCAGACGGCAGCACCGCAGGCACCGGCGGCACCGCGAGCGCGGCAAAACCTTCGCCGCGCGCGATTGCATGCGGCGTATCGCCGACGAGCAGCGACAGGCCGTTTTCCTGCCGCGCGATTGCCGCCTCGATCGCCGGGATCTGCTGCGCCGTCGCCTGATATTCGGCCTCGGCCTGTCGCAGTTCGAGCTGCGAGGTATAGCCGGCCTCGGCGCGGCTGCGCGCGAGCCGTAGCGCCTCCGACCGCGAGGTCAGCGTCTCGGCGAGCAACTGCCGCCGCGCGTCGAGCGCGAGCAGCGTGATATAGCCGCTCGCCGCCGCCGCACTGACCGACAGCGTCGCCGCCTCGCGCGCCGCCGCAACCGCCGCCGCATGGGCCCGCGCCGCCTCGCGCGTCGCGGCATTGCGGCCGAACAGGTCGATCTCGTAGCTCGCCTGGAACACCGGCTGCGCGGCGAAGCTTTCGGTCGGCTGGCCGAAGGCGTTGACGTTGCGCGCCTCGGCCCCCTGCCCGCTCAGCGACAGGTTCGGCAACAGCAGCGACCGTGCGACGCGCTCCTGCGCCCGCGCTTCGGCAACGCGCGCGGCCGCGATGGCAAGGTCGCTGTTGTTCGCGCGCGCCTGTTCGACCAGCGCGGTCAGCCGCGGGTCGCCGAATGCCGACCACCAGCGGCCGTCGATCGCCGCACCGTCCGTCGACAGCGCAGTGCGCCAGTCGGCGGGCGGCGCAACCGCGCTCGCGGCGGGCGGCGGCGTCAGCGCGGGCGCGCAGCCCGCCAATGCCAGCGCCAGACCGGCAAGCGGCAAGGGGAGCGGCCTCATTCGCCGCGTCCGGTATGAACCGTCGCCACCACCGACATGCCGGGGCCGAGCCGCTCGGCAAGCTTCTGCTTCGGATCGATGCGGATACGCACGGCGATCCGCTGCGGCACCTTGACGAAATTGCCCGATCCGGTGTCGGGTTTGATGATGCTGAACTCGCTGCCCGCCGCGGGGGCGATATTTTCGACCACCCCCTTCAGCTCGGCGCCGCCCAGCGCATCGACGCGCAGCGTCGCGCGCTGGCCGACGCGGATGTTCGCGGTCTGCGCTTCCTTGAAATTGGCGACCACCCAATGTTTCTCGGGCACGAGATACATGAGCTGGGTGCCCGGGCTGACGAGCTGGCCGACGCGGACCGACACTTCGCTCAGCTTGCCCGCGCGCGGGGCGCGAACGATCGTGTTCTGAAGATCGATGTCGGCCAGCCCGCGCGCCGCCTTTGCATTGGCTACCCCGGCCTCCAGACCGCCGCGCCCAACGCTCACCGATCGCACCTGCTCCTCGGCGATCGCGCGCTGCGCCTCGGCCTGCCGCACCGCCGCTTCGGCCTGGCGGAGCCCCGCGAGCGTCTGGTCACGTTCGCGGATCGACACCGATCCTTCGCCGACCAGATCGTTGACGCGGCGCATATCGGCCTGGGCACGGGCGAGCTGCGCGCGGGCGTTGGCGACCGCCGCCTCCTGCGCCTTCACCTGCGCTTCGGCCGAGCGCCTGCTCTGCGCGCTATTGTCGAGCGAGGCGGTCTGCGCGGCAATATTGGCGCTGCCCTGCGCAACGCGCTGGCGGTAGATGCGGTCGTCGATCCGCACCAGTTCCTGCCCCGCCGCGACAGTCTGGAAATCCTGCACCAGCACCGCGGTCACATAGCCGCCCACCTGCGGCGCGATGATCGTCGTCTGGCCGCGCACATAGGCATTGTCGGTCGTCTGGCTGTTCGCGCGGAAGGGCGGTAGTCCCCAGGCGTAGAGAATGGCGAGCGCGCCGACGAGGATGATCGCGCCGAACAGGATGATCCGTCCGCGCGAACGCGGCGGCGCCCAGCCATCGGCCGGCGCGTCGGCGGGCCGTTCCGCCGGGGTCGGATCGGCAGCAGCCGGTGCCGGGGTCGGCATCGGGTCCGGCGTCGGAGCCGGTGCCGGCGTTTCGGGCGCGGGCGGCGCGCCTTCCTGTTTGTCGTCGCTCATTGATTTTGCGCCCTCAGTTTCTGCAAGACTTCAAGTTCCCGTGCCAATGGATTGATTCCGCGGCGTCGATCATAAACCCAGCGCGCGAACATCGCGACGAAGGCGATCGCCGACAGGCTGCCGATCACGACGAACACGTCGTTGAATGCCAGGATCGTCGCTTCGCGCGCCGCCTCGCGCACCACCTGCCCCGCGGCGGTCGCGCTGCGCAGCGCCGGGTCGGCGATGCTGCCGGTCAGACTCGCCGCGATCGCGTTGATCCCCTGCGCCAGTTCGGGGTTGGTCGTCGACAGGCTTTGCCCCAGCGTCATCAGATGCGCCTTGGTGCGCAGCGTGTGAAAGGCCGATAACGCCGCAACCCCGGCAAGCCCGCCGATCGTCTGCGACAGGCTGAACACCGCCAGAAAGCTGACCATATAGGCCGGGCCGCGCGAAATGGCGCGCAGCAGCCCTTCGAGTAGCAATGGACCCATCACATAGACTGCGGCAAAGGCGATCGCGCCTTGCGAGAAATACAGGTTCACCGGCCCGGTGCGCAGACCCGAATGGGTGTCGAGGAACGCGCCGACGGTGATGACGGCAAGCGCGACGAGGATCGGCCGCCGCAGGTCGGTCGGATCGAGCCGCGCGATCGACAGCACCGCCCCCATCAGCGTCGCGAACGACAGCACCGCATAATAGGTGACAAGCTGATCGTTGACGAGGCCGGTGGCGGACAGCAGCCCGCTCGCCCCGAAATTCTGTTCGGACGTCAGCACACGGACGAGCGCACCGGTCAGCGCAAATTTAATGAGGTTGCGGCTGCCGATCCAGCGCGTGTGGAGCATTGGATTTCGCCGGTAATGTTCGATCAGAAAGGCGGTGCCGATCAGCACCACCGACGCCGCCAGCGCGCCGCCGAGCCACGGCGTCGACCACCAGATGATGCGCCCCTGCACCAGAAAGGCGCAGAGCAGCCCGACGCCGACCGCCAGGATCGGAAAGGTGATAAGGTCGAGCTTTTCGAACGAACGGATCGTTTCGCCCGGCGGGAGCTGCAATATGTTGACCGCGCCGACCGCGACGAGCGAGAGCGCGAATTGCAGTACGAACAGATTGCCGATGTCCCCGTCGGCGAGCAACAGCGGCGATATGGCGCGCGCGAGCGGAATCGCTACCTGTCCCAGCCCGATGCCGAGCAGGAAGCCCGCAATCCGCATCTTCGCCGGCAAGCCTTGCATCATGTAGAAGGCAGCAAGCGTCGACAGCCCGCTCGCGGCGATCCCCGACACGCCGCGCGCGATCAGTTCCATGCGGTAACCGGCATCGAAAAGCTGGACGAAATTGGCAATCAGGAGCGCGATCATCGTCGCGCGCACGAAACGCTGAATGCCGAATTGCTGGCGCGACTTGTAGAGCAGGATGCTCATGCACGCATTGGTCATGTTATAGGAAACAGTGACCCAGCCCGCATCTGCGGGCGTCAGGTCGAGATGCCCCTGCAGCACCGTCAGATTGGCGATGAGCAGGCCATTCTGGAAACCGCCGACGATCGCGAGATACAGGCCGATGACGAAATAGCCGATCTTGCGCCCGACGGGATGGTCCGGCGACGCGGGCGACCCCGGCATGATCGGGCGTTCGTGCGGCTTGAACACATAGGCGCCGCCAGCTGCCGCGGGCGCTGCGGGATCAGCCACGCGCGTGCCTCCATCCCGCGCGCGGCCGTCGGCACGCGCGCGCCGGGCCGAAGTGCAAGGCGCCCCTGATCCGCATCCTGTGCGCCACAATATGCTCCTGACCGGCGAAGGCAAAGCGGGGAAATGCTTTGCCGCCAGTTCGGTTCCGCGCGGCGCATACGAATGGCACCTATAGGGCGGCGCGCGTCAGGCGGCGGCGAGATCGCGGCGCGCGTGGCGGAAAACTTCGGCGCTGCCCCATATGGCGAGCAATGCCATGATCGCGGCGACCAGAAGGTCGGGCCAACCCTGCCCGGTGCCGAACACGCCGAGCGCCGCCCCCATCACCGCCAGATTGCCGATCGCATCGTTGCGCGAGCATATCCAGACCGAGCGCATATTGGCGTCGCCGGTCCGGTAGCGATAGAGCATCAGCGCAACCGCGACATTGGCGGCGAGCGCGACGACGCCGATCATCCCCATCGTTTCGGCGTGCGGCGCGCTGCCGCCGATGAAGCCCCAGATCGTCGAGCCCAATATCCACAGCCCGAACGCCAGCATCGTCGCAGCCTTCAGCATCGCCGCGCGTGCGCGCCAGGCGATCGCCATGCCGGCGACCGTCAGGCTGATCGCATAATTGGCGCTGTCGCCCAGAAAATCGAGCGCATCGGCCTGCAGCGCGCGCGAATCGGCTGCGACGCCCGCGACGATTTCGACGAGGAACATCGCCCCGTTGATCAGCAGCGCGATCCACAGGATGCGCCGCCACTTGGGGTCGTTCAGCGCGGTCGCTCCGCTTTTTCCGGCGCAGCATTGATCGGCCATCGCCTGCATCTCCTTCCGTCTCGGCCGCCGCAGGAATTGCCGGGCGGCCGCTTGGTTCTTCGAGTCGGCATCCTATATGCACCCTGTAGCAACTACAGGGTCAAGCGATGAAGATCGGCGAACTGTCGCGTGCCACCGGCACCAACATCGAAACCATCCGCTATTACGAGCGGATCGGCCTCCTCCCCGCCCCGGCGCGGACCGATGCCAATTACCGCAGCTATGGCGACGCGCATCGCGCGCGGCTGCGCTTCGTACGCCATTCGCGCGAACTGGGCTTCACGATCGACGAAATCCGCTCGCTGCTCGACCTCTCCGATCATCCCGAACGCGACTGCGCCGACGCCGACCGCATCGCGTCCGCGCATCTGGAACAGGTCGAGGCGAAGATCGCACAGCTTTCGGCGCTACGCGATGAATTGACCCGCATCGTCGGCCGCTGCCGCGGCGGGCTCGCGGGCGATTGCCGGGTGATCGAGGCGCTGGGCGATCATGGTCAATGCGACGGCGCGCATTGATGAGACACGGTCGCAGGGGCGACGCGAGAGGCGGCAGCTGAAAAAGGGAAAGGTGGGACGATTCTGTTGCCCGGCTCGTCCCCAGCCGCTGGTATCCGATTCTGTTGCCCGGTTCGGTCCGAACCGCGTTCTATTTGTCTAACCTTAGGCCGTGAGGCTTATCGGTTAGGCAGCAAGAGCGAGTGCTTCGTTATCGTTAGCACCTATTGGTTTTGAGCCTTTAACGGGTTACTCAGCCCGGAAGAAAACATCGTCTTTGAACACACGTCGATCCTGGTTCGGCCCCGTCAGAAGCCCGCGCACCCCTTCGAAAAGGACGCGGGCTTGTGGTGGAGCCGCCGGGTACTGCCCCCGGGTCCGCTGTGTCTATTCCACGACACCATTTATCCTCATAGCCGGTCGAAACCGGCCCTTCCCATATAGGAAGCCCGCCCGCACTTTGGAAGAGCGCAGGCGGGCCTTTCGTCCTGAATCGACACCGGACCCACGCCGGCGCGCGATGAAATGCTATTTCTTGCGCAGTTCGTCGCGGATTTCGGTAAGCAGATCGACCTCGCTCGGTCCCGCGGGCGCTTCGGCCGGCGCTTCCTTGCGTACCACCTTGTTCACTGCGCGCACGAGCAGGAAGATGATCCATGCCAAAATCAGGAAGTTGATCACCGCGGTGATGAAGGCACCATAGCCGATCATCGCGACGCCCGCCTTTTTCAAGGCCGCATAGTCGGTCGCGGCGATGCCGTCGGGAATGCTGCCGAGCAGGATGAATTTGCTCGAAAAATCGACTCCGCCGAACAGCCAGCCGACGATCGGCATGATGACGTCCTCGGTCAGCGATCCGGTGATCGTCGCGAACGCGCCGCCGATGATGACGCCGACGGCCAGATCGATGACATTGCCGCGCGCGATAAATTCCTTGAACTCGTTCAGCATCTTATTGCTCCCCGAACTGCTGATCCTGCCGTCATGGTGGTGCGCCGGTCATTGCGCAAAAGCAAGGGGCATCCTATTATGTGTATTGTTGCGGCAAAACGCCGCCTGAGGGAGCCTGATGACCATGTCCTATCGTTCCGCCCGCTGGCTGATTGTTCCGGCCGCCGCGATGAGCCTGTCGGCCTGCGGCATCAACAGCGTTCCGACCAAGGAAGAAGCCGCGAAGGCCAAATGGGCCAATGTCGAAGCCGCCTATCAGCGCCGCGCCGACCTGATCCCCAACCTCGTCGAAACCGCCAAGGGTGCCGCGAAGATCGAGCAATCGACGCTCGAAGGCGTTATCCAGGCGCGCGCATCGGCAACGCAGGTGAAGCTGAGCACCGACGACCTGGAAGACCCCGCGAAGGTTCAGGCCTTCCAGCAAGCGCAGGGCAATGTGTCGAGCGCACTCGGCCGCCTGCTCGTTACCGTCGAACAATATCCCGAGCTCAAGAGCCAGGCGCGCTTTGCCGACCTGATGACCCAGCTCGAGGGAACCGAAAACCGCATCAACGTCACGATCCAGGACTATAACGCCGCGGTGCAGGACTATAACACGACGATCCGCACCTTCCCCGACATAATCGGTGCCAAGATCGTCCACGGCGCCAAGCCGATGACCCCCTATAAGGCGGTCGATCCCAACGCGAACGTCGCGCCCAAGGTCGATTTCGGTCAATAATATGCGCGCAGCCGCCATCGCAGCTTCGCTCACGATGCTGATCATCGTGGGCGGCTGCAACGGTGGATCCGGCCCAGCGGCTGCGAAGGAAACGGCGGCATGCGACGGCGTTCCTCAAATGGCGCTGGCCGGCCGAGTGACCGATGCGGCGAATATATTGCCCGCCGAAGACGAGGCGCGCCTGTCCGGGCGCCTTGCTCGCTACGAAAGAGATACGCAGCATCAGATGGTCATCGTGACCACGCCGAGTCTTCACGGCGTCCGCATCGACAATTTTGGCACCTGCCTCGGCAATCGCTGGAAGATTGGGCGGCAGGGTCATGACGATGGCGTGATCGTCGTGATTGCACCGAATGAACGGCAGATGCGGATCGCCACCGGTTTTGGAATGGAAAAAATACTGACCGACGACAAGGCGCTCGCGATCGTGCACCGGATGACGCCCTATTTTGCCAAGGCGGACTATTCTGGCGGCCTATCCGTGGGCATCGACGCCATCGCCGCAGAGACGGGAGACAAGCCATGAAATCGCTCCTGCTCGGCTGGGCGCTGGGCTTTTCACTGCTTGCCCTTCCCGCGGCGGCGCAGGATTTCCCCAAGCTCAGCGGGCGCGTCGTCGATCAGGCGGATATCATTCCGGCGGCCGAGGAAGCCAATCTGACGGTCCAGCTCGAACAGCTGGAAAAGACCACGGGGCATCAGCTCGTCGTCGCGACGGTGAACAGCCTCGATGGCAATGACATCAGCGACTATGGCTACAAGCTCGGCCGCGCGTGGGGCATCGGCGGCAAGGAGAATAACGACGGCGTCGTCTTCCTGATCGCCCCCAACGAACGGCGAATGAACATCTCGGTCGGCTATGGGCTTGAACCCGTGCTGACCGATGCGCTGTCGGGCCGGATCATCCGCGACGTGGTGACGCCCAAATTCAAGGCCGGCGACATGCCCGGCGGCATCCAGGACGGCGTGAACGCGATCGCCGAGCAGATCCAGCTGCCGCCGGAGGAAGCCGCGGCGCGCGCCGCGAAGGCCGCGAAGGCCGAGCGCGACCGCGCCGACAATGGAAATATCGGCGGGCTGATCTTCGTGGCCTTCATCATCTTCTTCTTTTTCATCCTGCCGATGCTCGGCGCCTTCGGGCGTCGCGGACGGCGGCATCGCAAGCATCGCCCATGGGGCGGCGCCCCGATCATCATCTGGGGCGACAATGACTGGGGCGGCGGTTCGGGTGGCGGCTGGGGCGGTGGTTCCTGGGGCGGCGGGGGCGGCTTCGGCGGCGGAGGCGGCTTTTCGGGCGGCGGCGGCAGCTTCGGCGGCGGCGGCGCCTCGGGCGGCTGGTAAGGGGGACGCGCAATGAAAGTCAGCCATGTCAGCGAAGCCGATCACGACATCGTGACCGCCGCGGTCGCCGAGGCCGAACGACACACCGATGGCGAGATCGTCACGGTGATCGCCGCGCAGTCGAACGACTATGACGATGTCGCGCTCGTCTGGGCGAGCGTCATCGCCTTTATCGCCATGTCGGTGATCGCGCTTTTTCCCGATTTCTATCAGGGTCTCTATTACCGGCTGAGCGGCGGCTGGGGGCATGAATTGACCGCCAATCAATGGCTCGGAACCGTCATCGCGGTCGGGGTGCTCAAATGGATCGGCGTCTGGCTGGTCCTGCTGTGGCGTCCGCTGCGCCTGTGGCTGACGCCGCGCGCGATCCGCGCCGCGCGCGTCCGCGCCCGCGCCATCGACCTGTTCAAGGTCGGGACCGAGGCGAAGACGATGGGCCGCACGGGCATCCTGCTCTATGTCAGCCTGCGCGAACATCGCGCCGACATCGTCGCCGACGAAGCGATCGCCGCCAAGGTCGCGCCCTCGATTTGGGGCGAAGCGATGGAGGCGCTGATCGACGAGGTGCGCGCCGGTCGCCCCGGCCACGGCATGGCCGAGGCGGTCCGCCGCATGGGTATCGTGCTGGCCGAACATTTCCCGAAGAGCGACGGCAACCCCAACGAGCTGCCCGACCGGCTGATCGAGCTTTGATCCCTACCCTTTCGCCGACGGAGACGATATGACCCGCCCTGCAGCCGGCACGCCCGTCGAAACGCGTTGGGAAGGCCGCTTCATCACGGTGAAACAGCAAGGCAATTGGGAATATGTGTCGCGGTCGCGCGGCATTCACGCCGCGGTGATCCTGGCGATCGACGAGGACCCCGGCGGGCGGCACATCCTGTTGGTCGAACAATATCGCGTCCCGCTCGGCAAATATTGCCTCGAACTGCCCGCGGGGCTTGTCGGGGACGACAGCGCGGGCGAGGCGCCCGAGCTTGCCGCGGTGCGCGAACTCGAAGAGGAAACGGGCTACCGCGCGGCCGAGTGGCTGACCGTCGGCGAATTCTACAGTTCGCCCGGCATGGTCAGCGAAAGCTTCACCCTGCTCCGCGCGACCGGGCTGACCAAGGTCGGCGAAGGCGGCGGCGTCGATGGCGAGGACATTGCGGTCCACCGCGTCCCGCTGCCCGAAATCGCCGCCTTTATCGCCGCAAAGCGCGCCGAAGGCTGCGGTATCGACGTGCGCGTCGCGATGCTGCTCGCGGGCGGGCTGCTCGCGCTGTCCTGACGGTCAGCGCGCGCCGAAGCGCCAGCGCAGCAACGGCCGCGCGAGCAAGATCCCCGCGAGGAAGCCGCCGACATGTGCCCAGATCGCGACGAGGCCGAATCCTGCGCCGCCCGCAAAGCCGATCAGGACCTGCACCCCGATCCATGCTGCCGCCAGCCACAGTGCGCGCACCCAATGCGCCGGAATCGGTCCCAGCGCCTGCGTCTCGGAGCGACTGAAAATCAGCGCGAACACCGCGATCAGCGCCGAAATCGCGCCCGAGGCGCCGATCATCGGCACCGGCGATTGCGGATCGGCCAGATATTGCGCGAAGGCCCCCGCATAGGCGCCGGCGACGAGCAATACCGCCATCGCCTTCGACCCCAGCGGTGCTTCGAGCTGGCGGCCGATGAACAGCAAGACGACCAGATTGAACACCAGGTGGAGGATTCCGCCGTGCAGAAGGGCGGAGGTCAACGGGGTGAGCGCGAAGGGCACGAAAAAGCCCGGCGCCGCAATCGGCTCCATCGCAAAGCGCGCGGGAATGAAACCCGCGCGCACGATCGCCTCGACCTGATAGCCGCTGATCGACAGCAGGATGAAGATCACCGCGCATAGCACGGAAACTCCCGTGACCAGCGGTGCGTCCTGCGGTCTCATTTCGGCGCGATCGTCAGATGAATTCGATCTTCGTGACGAGATAATATTTGTCGCCCGCCGGAACGGTGACTTCGATCTCGTCATCGACCTTGCGGCCGATCAGCGCGCGCCCGAGCGGCGAATTATAGCTGATCTTGCCCACCTTGGCGTCGGCCTCGGCCTGACCCACGATCTGATATTTGACCGGCTTGTCGTCCTCGTCGGCGAGCGTCACCGTCGCACCGAATACGATGCGGTCGCCCGACAGCGTCGTCGGGTCGATGACCTGCGCACGCGACAGCTTGTCCTCCAGATCGCCGATGGTCGCTTCGACCTGGCCTTGGCGTTCCTTCGCGGCGTGATATTCGGCATTTTCCGAAAGGTCGCCATGCGCGCGCGCTTCCTCGATCGCATCGACGATGAGGGGGCGTTCGGCTTTGAGAGTGGCGAGCTGTGCGCTCAGCTTCTCATAGCCTTCCTGCAGCATCGGAACCTTTTCAACGCTTGCCATTATCCTGTTGTCCTTCGTCAATAATCCACCGCCAGCGAAACTTCGCCGGGGCGGCTGAGCCGCTGTTTCCGTCAATGTAGGGAGATGAAGCGGTCCCTCAATAATAGTCCTGAAGCGGCTTTACTTCAAGAGAGTGCGAGCGCAGCGCGCCAATCGCATGGGTTGCGGCATCGCTGCCCGCCGCCGTCGTATAATAGGCGACGTCGGCCGCGAGCGCCGAGGCCCGGATCGACTGCGAGTCCTGAAGCGACTGCCAACCCTCGGTCGTGTTGAAGATCAGCTGCACATCGCCGTCCTTGATCCGGTCAACGATGTGCGGGCGCCCTTCGGCGACCTTGTTCACTCGTTCGACGTCGATGCCCTGCCCCGCCAGATAGTCGGCGGTGCCGCCGGTCGCGATCACCTGCCACCCCCAGGCGGCGAGCTGCTTCACCGACGCGACGATGCGCGGCTTGTCGCTGTCCTTCACCGACACGAAGAGCCGCCCGTCGGTCGGCAGGCGGTCGCCCGCGCCGAGCTGTGCCTTGGCAAAGGCGAGATTGAAATCGCTATCGATTCCCATGACTTCGCCGGTGGACTTCATTTCAGGCGACAATACCGGATCGGTGCCGGGGAAGCGCGCGAAGGGGAAAACCGCTTCCTTGACCGCGACATGGTCGATGTCGCGGTTGATCTTCGGCAGATCGGCCAGCTTCTCGCCCGCCATCACCCGCGCCGCGATCTTGGCGATCGGCGAACCCACCGCCTTGGCGACGAACGGCACGGTGCGGCTCGCGCGCGGGTTGACCTCGATCAGGTAGACCTCACCATCCTTCACCGCATATTGCACGTTCATCAGCCCGCGGACGTTGAGGGCGCGCGCCAGTGCGTCGGTCTGCCGCTCGATTTCGGCAACGATGTCGGCGGGCAGACTGTACGGCGGGATCGAACAGGCGCTGTCGCCCGAATGGACGCCCGCTTCCTCGATATGCTGGAGCACCCCGGCCACCACGACATCGGTGCCGTCGCACAGCGCATCGACATCGACCTCGATCGCATCGCGCAGATAGCGGTCGATCAGCACGGGCGAATCGCCCGACACCTGCACCGCGGTCTCGATATAATTTTCCAGCTGTGCCTGATCGTCGACGATCTCCATCGCGCGGCCGCCGAGCACATAGGAGGGGCGCGTGAGCACCGGGTAACCGATGCGCGCCGCGACCGCGACGGCTTCCTCGCGGCTGCGCGCGATGCCGTTCTCGGGCTGCTTGAGGCCCAGCTTGTTGACCAGCGCCGCAAAGCGCTCGCGGTCTTCCGCAAGGTCGATCGCGTCGGGCGAGGTGCCGAGAATCGGGATGCCCGCTTCCTCGAGCGCCTGCGCAAGCTTGAGCGGCGTCTGGCCGCCGAACTGGACGATCACGCCCACAAGCTCGCCCTTCGACTGCTCGACGTGCAAGATTTCGAGCACATCCTCGGCGGTCAGAGGTTCGAAATAGAGGCGGTCCGACGTGTCATAGTCGGTCGACACCGTTTCGGGGTTGCAGTTGACCATGATCGTTTCATAGCCCGCATCCTCGAGCGCGAAGCAGGCGTGGCAGCAGCAATAATCGAACTCGATACCCTGCCCTATCCGGTTCGGCCCGCCGCCGAGAATGACGATCTTCTTGCGGTCCGACGGGTTCGCCTCATTCTCGGGCTCGCCGAAGGTCGGCGCTTCATAGGTCGAATAGAGATAGGGCGTTTTGGCGGCGAATTCGGCGGCGCAAGTGTCGATGGTCTTGAACACCGGCCGCACGCCGAGCTTGTGGCGCAGCGCACGCACCTCGCCTTCGGTGACGCCGCCGGTCATCGCCTTTACGGCCTCGTGGATCAGCCCGCTGCCGCGCGCCGCTGCCGCGCCGGTGCCGGGCCGCAGATGCGCCGACTGCAGCGCCAGATAGGCGAGCCTTTTGTCCGAAAAGCCCATCGCCTTCAGCCGGCGGAGCCCCTCGGCATCGCGTGGCAGACCATTTTCGAGCACGCCGTTCTCGGCCTCGACAATCTCTGCGATGCGATCGAGGAACCACATGTCGTAACCCGCGATGCGGTTGATCTCGGCGAGCGATACGCCCTCGCGGATCGCCTGCGCCGCGATCAGCAGCCGGTCGGGGGTGCGCTGCGCCAGTTCGCTCTTCAATTGTTCGTGGCTCGCGCCGACCAGCCGGTCGACGAAGTTGAAGCCCGACAATCCGGTCTCCAGCCCACGCAGCGCTTTCTGCATCGATTCATGGATCGTGCGGCCGATCGCCATCACCTCGCCGACCGACTTCATCGCCGTCGACAGCAAGGGCTCGGCGCCCTTGAACTTTTCGAAGGCAAAGCGCGGGATCTTGGTGACGACATAGTCGATCGTCGGCTCGAACGACGCCGGGGTCACCCCGGTGATGTCGTTCATGATTTCGTCGAGCGTGTAGCCGACCGCGAGCTTCGCCGCGACCTTGGCGATCGGGAAGCCCGTCGCCTTCGACGCGAGCGCCGACGAGCGCGACACGCGCGGATTCATCTCGATCACGATCAGGCGGCCATCCTTCGGATTGACCGCGAACTGGACGTTCGACCCGCCCGTCTCTACCCCGATCTCGCGCAGCACCGCGATGCTCGCGTTGCGCATGATCTGATATTCCTTGTCGGTCAGCGTCAGCGCGGGGGCGACGGTGATGCTGTCGCCGGTATGCACACCCATCGGATCGACATTCTCGATCGAGCAGATGATGATGCAATTGTCCTTGCGGTCGCGCACCACCTCCATCTCATATTCTTTCCAGCCGAGGAGCGATTCCTCGATCAGGACTTCGGTGGTGGGCGAGGCGATCAGGCCGCCGCGGACGATATGCTCGAATTCCTCGCGATTATACGCGATGCCGCCGCCGGTCCCGCCGAGCGTGAAGCTCGGGCGGATGATCGACGGCAGCCCGGTGCGTTCGAGCACCGCAAATGCCTCGTCGAGCGTGTGCGCGACGCCGCTGCGTGCGCTCTCCAGCCCGATCTTGTCCATCGCGTCGCGGAATTTCTGCCGGTCCTCGGCCTTGTCGATCGCCTCGGCATCGGCGCCGATCATCTCGACGCCATATTTGGTCAGCGTGCCGTCGTTGAACAAAGCCAGCGCGGTGTTCAGAGCGGTCTGCCCGCCCATCGTCGGCAGCACCGCGTCGGGGCGCTCCTTCTCGATGATCTTCGCGACGATCTCGGGCGTGATCGGCTCGACATAGGTCGCGTCCGCCAGCTCGGGATCGGTCATGATCGTCGCCGGGTTGGAGTTGACGAGGACGATGCGATAGCCCTCTTCCTTCAACGCCTTGATCGCCTGCGTCCCCGAATAGTCGAACTCGCACGCCTGACCGATCACGATCGGGCCGGCGCCGATGACGAGGATGGATTGGATGTCGGTTCTTTTTGGCATGATCAGTTTCTTTTTGGTTCAGAGTGCAATTTGCACCGCGTCAAGTGACGAGCGAGATTCACAGCGGGAAGCCAAAGAACGCTGCAATCGCAGCAAGAAGCGCCAAGGCGGCCGCTCCGATCAACCCACTTCCCGCAGCTTCAGCAACCCATTTCAATAATCTTATCGACCGAGCCTCAACTTCGCTCGCTCGGACCGCTGGCTGATGCAACAAATCGCTTAATTGAAATGCCTCGTATATGGCGACATCCCGCTCAACTGCGTTTAAGTTTCCCAAATCATTTGCAGACTTGAGATCTTCGACAAATTGAGCGGCCTGCTGTTTTAAGGAAGATGCAGCGGGATCATTATGATTCAATGGAACAACTCGATCAGCCGCCGGCGCAGCCTCCACAACCTGCGAATTATCTTCTCTTATTATTGCAGACAAAACATCCGTCATGAATGATGGGCCAATTTCATTATACCTAGACGCAATGGCCTGATTCAATGAGGACGACCGGTAGCCATCATAATTACCCGACAGATATTTATAGTATGATCCAGCGAAATCATCTTCAACTTTTTTTAGGCATTTTGTAGATACCATCTTTTCAAATTGAATATGCGCAATTCTGTCTATCTCAGAACCGAAATCATCAACAAAATCACTATAATATTCCAAAAGTTTCGACCTTATATATTCCACAATCTTTTTATCTCGACTGTATCCTGGAGGAAAGTCAGTAAAACCTTTAGAATTTAAGAAGTAAAATGTCGTTAAGTAAGGAATTATCTTTTCATTCATGGCGCAGCCCGCCCACAAATTTCTCGAACAGATAGAAGCTGTCCTGCGGCCCCGGGCTCGCCTCGGGGTGATATTGCACGCTGAACGCGTTCTTGCCCGTGATCGCGATGCCGCAGTTCGATCCGTCGAACAGGCTCTTGTGCGTTTCGACCACGCCCGCCGGCAGCGTCGCGGCATCGACCGCGAAGCCGTGGTTCATGCTGGTGATCTCGACCACGCCGTCGGCGAAGTCGCCGCCGACGCGCTGCACCGGATGGTTCGCACCGCGGTGCCCCTGGTGCATCTTAATGGTCTTGGCCCCCGCCGCGATGGCGAGCATCTGGTGGCCAAGGCAGATGCCGAAGATCGGCACATTGCGTTCGAGCAGCCCCTGGATCACCGGCACCGCATATTCGCCGGTCGCCGCGGGGTCGCCGGGGCCGTTCGACAGGAACACGCCCGCGGGCTGGTGGCTCAGCACCTCGTCGAGGGTCGCAGTCGCGGGGACCACTGTGACCCGCGCGCCGGCCTTCACGAGGTTACGGAAGATATTGTCCTTCGCGCCATAATCGATCGCGACGACATGGGGTCTGCTATCCCCCTCCCGCTCGCGGGAGGGGTTAGGGGTGGGCATGTTCCCAGATGCCGGTGCAGACGTCGGCCCATCCCCGGCCCCTCCCGCATGCGGGAGGGGAGAAGCGTAGCCCTGGCCCAGCGCCCATGTCCCCGCATCCCAATCGCCGGCATCCGTGCGGCTGACTTCCTTCGCCAGGTCCATGCCCTCCAGCCCCGGCCAACCGCGCGCCATCGCCAGCAGCGCGTCGATGTCGAATTTGCCGTCGGGGCTGTGCGCGATCACGCCATTGGGGGCGCCCGCATCGCGGATGCGGCGGGTCAGCGCGCGCGTGTCGATGCCGGCCAGCCCGATCAGGCCCTGTTCGGCCATCCATTCGGGCAGCGTCTGGACGCTGCGGAAATTGCTCGGCGCGGTCGGCAGTTCGCGGGTGATGCAGCCGATGGCCGCCCGCGCGCTGCGTTCGATATCCTCGGGATTCGCGCCGACATTGCCGATGTGCGGAAAGGTGAAGGTAATGATCTGGCCCGCGTAGCTCGGGTCGGTCAGGATTTCCTGATAGCCGGTCATCGCGGTGTTGAAACAGATTTCGCCGACACCCGCCCCGGCGGCGCCATAGCCCACGCCCCACAGGACCGTGCCATCGGCAAGAACGAGGACGCCGGTCGCTCCAGAAGGCGCGGCGGATGGATTGGCTGGTGCCATTTAAACTGCTCCGGACGGGGGGCTAAACGGCCGACCAAGTAGGCGGCAAAAAAGTGATTCACAAGCTATCGGATTTGGAATCTTCCCGCTAGAGAGGCTCTTTCCGAAATTTGCAGCACATGGGGACACGCATGATTCGCGATGACATCAAGGCTGCGCAGGTTGCCGCGATGAAGGCCGGCGACAAGGCGCGTTTGGGCACCATCCGGCTGATGCTGGCCAAGATCAAGGACCGCGACATCGAGCTGCGCACCGGGACGGCGCCGGCCGACGACGATGTGCTCGTCACCGACGTCCTCCAGAAGATGGTCAAGCAGCGCCGCGAATCGATCGCCATGTACGAACAGGGCGGCCGCCAGGAACTCGCCGACGCCGAAGCCGCCGAGGTCGTGGTGATCGAGGATTTCCTGCCCGCGCAGCTCTCCGAAGCCGACGCCACCGCCGCAATCCGCGCGATCGTCGCCGAACTCGGCGCGACCAGCGTCAAGGACATGGGCAAGGTGATGGCGGCGGTGAAAGACCGCCACGGCAGCCAGCTCGACATGAGCAAGGCAAGCGGATGGGTGAAGGCGGCGCTGAGTTAAACCTCAAAGACGGCCTTTTTCTCCGTTCTTCCCGAGCGAAGTCGACGGACGTTCTACCTTGCGCCACGCCAACGTGTCTCGACTTCGCTCGGGACGAACGGTTATGTGGCGGGATGGTGTTCTGGACCTACATGCTGCGCTGCTCCGACGGTCGCTATTACACGGGACACACCGATAATTTGGAACGCCGCATCGCTGAGCATCAACATGGCGGATTTTGCGATTTTACCTCGCGACGGAAGCCCGTGACTCTGGCTTGGTCGCAAGATTTTGCGACGCGCGTCGAAGCGCTGGAGGCAGAACGGCGCATCAAGCCTTGGTCGCGAGCCAAGAAGGAAGCGCTGATCCGCGGCGACTGGGCTATGGTGGGGCATTTCGCCAAACCGCCTAAAGAACGTCCTCCCCTGCCGGCTTCTGCCGAGACACACTCTCCCACTCCGTTCGCCCCGAGCGAAGTCGAGGGACGTGAGGCCGGGCGCAAACGTGTCTCGACTTCGCTCGACACGAACGGGATTGGGATGATGGCTCGCCAAGTGAGGGGAGAAGAATGACCCTCACCCCGCAATGGCTGGACGAATTGCGCTCGCGGATCACGCTGTCGACCCTGATCGGGCGGACGGTGAAGATCACGCGCGCGGGGCGCGAGTATAAGGCCTGTTGCCCTTTCCATAACGAAAAGACCCCCAGTTTCACGATCAACGACGAAAAGGGCTTCTACCACTGCTTCGGCTGCTCGGCGCATGGCGATGCGATCCGCTGGATGACCGACCAGCGCGGCCTGTCGTTCATGGACGCGGTCAAGGAACTCGCTGCCGAGGTCGGCATGGAAGTCCCCGCCCCCGACGCGCGCGCCGCGAAAAAGGCAGAGGAGCAGGCGAGTCTGCGCGACGTGGTGCAGGGCGCGGCCGACTGGTTCGCGCAGCAGCTTGAAAGCACCAACGGCGCCCCAGCGCGCGACTATCTGGCGAGGCGCGGCATTTCCGACTCCACCCGCCGCGCCTTTGCCTTCGGCCTCGCACCCGACAGTCGCAGCGCGCTGAAAGAGGCGCTCAAGAAATTCCCCACCGCGATGCTGGTCGAGTCCGGCATGCTCATCGCGGTCGACGACAAGGAACCCTATGACCGGTTCCGCGGCCGGCTGATGATCCCGATCCGCGATGCACGCGGGCGCGTGATCGCGTTCGGCGGCCGGATCCTGGGCGACGGCGAGCCCAAATATCTGAACTCGCCCGATACGCCTCTCTTCGACAAGGGGCGCACGCTCTTCAATCTCGACAAGGCAAGCCCCGCCTCGCGGCAGACGAACCGGGTGATCGTCGTCGAAGGCTACATGGACGTCATCGCGCTTGCCGAGGCGGGGATCGCCGACGCCGTCGCGCCGCTCGGCACCGCGCTGACCGAGAACCAGCTAGGCATGCTGTGGCGGATGGTACCGGTGCCGCTGCTCTGCTTCGACGGCGACAATGCCGGGCAAAAGGCCGCGATGCGCGCGGCAACGCGGGCACTGCCACTGCTCCGCCCGGGCTTCAGCCTTGCCTTCGCGACCCTGCCTGCGGGGCAGGATCCGGACGATCTTGTCCGCGCCAAGGGCGCCGCAGGCTTTGCCGCCATCCTCGACGAAGCGCAGCCGCTCGTCGAACGGCTGTGGGCGCATGAGGTTGCGGCGGGGCCGCTCACCACCCCCGAAGAGCGCGCGGCGCTCAAGACGCGGCTGCTCGCCCATGCCGACGCGATCCAGGATGCCGACGTGCGGCACCATTATCGCGAAGCGTTTCGCGAGCGGCTCGACGCGCTGTTCGCGCGCCCGCGCGCCGAGCGTGGCGGGCGCGTGCCCTGGGCGCCGCAGGCATCACGCGGGGGCGGGCGCCGCTTCGCGCCCGACCCGCGCCTGCAACCTCCGGCCGACGAGACGCGTTCCATCGGCAAGGCCGGAATCGCGGCGCCGCTCGCCGCGGCGTTGCTCGGCGGACTGCTCCGCTATCCGCAGGCGATCGCCCGCAATGAAGAGGCGCTCATACGGCTCGCTGTGCCCGATTCTGCCGACGCCGAACTGCTCCGCGCAATACTTGACAGCGCGGCAGCGCAAGAAGGGCTTGATACCGAGGGGTTGCTTGCCATATTGGAGCCGATGAAAGTGTATAATAGGGCGACGACATTGCTCAGAGCCGACGGAATGCACTTCTCATTCAATCGAAGGCTCGAAGGCGAAGAGGTTGAAGCGGCTCGGGAAATCGCGCTGCGTGACCTTGACGAATATATCGGCGTGCTCGTGACGCAGCCCGAAATCCGCGCTCGGCTTGCCGAGGCGACCGCGGACTATATGCGCACGATGGACGACGAGGGCCATGCCCGACAGCAAAAGCTGCGCGCGATGGATGAGGAACTGACCCGCCGCCTGGCCGCGCTGTCCGACAGCAGCCAGAGCTGACATATATTGCCCCAAGGCAGGAACGACTGAAGCATATGGCCACCAAGAACACCGAAGCCGACACCGACGCGCCGCTGATCGACCTCAACGAGGCCGACGTCAAAAAGCTGATCGCGCGCGGCAAGAAGCGCGGCTACCTGACCTACGACGAGCTCAACGAAGCCCTGCCGCAGGATCAGATGTCTTCGGAGCAGATCGAGGATATCATGTCGGCAATCTCCGACATGGGCATCAACATCGTCGAAAGCGATGAGGATGTGCAGGAAGAAGCCGAACAGGAAAGCGATGACGATATCGACGTCAGCGCCAACACCGGTTCGGTGTCCAATCCCGCGATCGAAAAGAAGAAGGAAACGGTCGATCGCACCGACGACCCGGTGCGCATGTACCTGCGCGAAATGGGCGCGGTCGAGCTTTTGAGCCGCGAAGGTGAAATCGCGATCGCGAAGCGCATCGAGGCGGGCCGCGACACGATGATCCTCGGCCTGTGCGAAAGCCCGCTGACCTTCAACGCGATCATCGAATGGTCGAACGCGCTCAACAACGGCGACATGCAACTGCGCGAGATCGTCGATCTCGAAGCGATGCTGTCAAAGGATCCGGCGCCCGAAAACCTTGATGACGAGGGCGAAGGCGACGACGGCGAAATCAGCGAAAAGACCGCCGGCGTCTCGTTCAAGGACGAGGACGAGGTCGAGGAAGAACCTTCGGCCGACGGCGATGACGAGGACGGCGAAGGCTCGTCGGGCAAGCGCGAAAGCTTTGAGGAAGACGACGAGGACAACACGCTGAGCCTCGCCGCGATGGAAGAATTGCTCAAGCCCGACGCTCTCGAGAAATTCGCCAATATCACCAAGAGCTTCAAGGCGTTCCAGAAGCTTCAGGACGCCCGGCTTGAGGCGCTGTCGACGGCGGGCGACTTCCCCGACGCGCAGGAAAAAAAATATCACAAGCTGCGCGAGGAACTTACCGCGCAGGTCGAAAGCGTGCAGTTCCACGGTACCAAGATCGAATATCTGGTCGACCAGCTTTACAGCTACAACCGGCGCCTGACTGCGCTCGGCGGCCAGATGCTGCGTCTTGCCGAACGCCACAAGGTGCCGCGCAAGGCCTTCCTCGACCATTATGTCGGGCGCGAGCTCGAAGAAAACTGGCTCGACGAAGTCGGCAAGCTCGACAAGAAATGGGCGGCATTCGCCGAGAATGAGGGCGCGGCGGTCGACCGCATCCGGACCGAGATTTCGGAAATCGCCCAGGCGGCGGGTATGAGCCTGCCCGAGTTCCGCCGCGTCGTGAACATGGTCCAGAAGGGGGAGCGCGAAGCGCGCATCGCCAAGAAGGAAATGGTCGAGGCGAACCTGCGTCTCGTGATCTCGATCGCGAAGAAATACACCAACCGCGGCCTGCAGTTCCTCGACCTCATTCAGGAAGGCAATATCGGGCTGATGAAGGCGGTCGACAAATTCGAATACCGCCGCGGCTACAAGTTCAGCACCTATGCGACCTGGTGGATCCGGCAGGCGATCACCCGCTCGATCGCCGACCAGGCGCGCACGATCCGCATCCCGGTCCACATGATCGAGACGATCAACAAGCTGGTGCGCTGCAGCCGTCAGTTCCTCCACGAAAGCGGCCGCGAGCCGACGCCGGAGGAAATGGCCGAGCGTCTGTCGATGCCGCTCGAAAAGGTCCGCAAGGTGATGAAGATCGCCAAGGAGCCGATCAGCCTCGAAACGCCGATCGGCGACGAGGAAGACAGCCACCTCGGCGATTTCATCGAGGACAAGAACGCGGTCATCCCGGTCGACGCCGCAGTGCAGTCGAACCTCAAGGAGACGGTTACGCGAGTTTTGGCCTCGCTTACGCCGCGCGAGGAGCGTGTTCTCCGCATGCGCTTCGGCATCGGCATGAACACCGACCATACCCTAGAAGAGGTCGGCCAGCAGTTCAGCGTGACGCGCGAACGTATCCGCCAGATCGAGGCGAAGGCGCTGCGCAAGCTCAAGCATCCGAGCCGCAGCCGCAAGATGCGCAGCTTCCTCGACCAATAGGTCGATCCGTACCGAAAAATCAGACACCCCGCCCCAACCGGCGGGGTGTTTTGCTTCGGCCTCGGCGTGACATTTTTGCTGCACCGCACAAAAATCTGGCACAGCATCTTAAAATTTTCATCTTTCCCAACCAGATGAGACGCCGTTGGCGTATCGCTTCAGCCTCGGTTCAGGCGATCACGCCGATTGGCACATTGTCCCGATTGATGGGAATAATTTCAACAAATACGGGCGTATTCCTCGAGCAGGGATGCAAAAAAGCCCGGAAAATGGAGAGAATGACCAATTGGCACGCCCATTGCTTAGTCATGGGCAGGAGCGGCCTCCCCACCGCCGCCAAGAGGAAAGACCGAACGATGGCAAACGAAAACCAGAATATCTTCTCCCGCCAGGACACCTTCTTCGGCATCTGCGAAGCGGTGGGCCAGGATTTCGGCTTCAACCCCCTGTATCTGCGTCTCGCGTTCGTCGCACCGCTCTTCTTCTTCCCGGTGCAGACCTTCGCGGCCTATTTCGGCCTCGGCCTGATCGTGCTCGCGTCGCGCTTCTTCTTCCCGTCGCAGCGCGCTGCCGATACGGCCGACGCCCCGGCGCTCACCGAAGCGGCGCCGGCAGCCAAGGCCGAAAAGGCCGAGGAACTCGCGCTCGCCGCCTGATTCGAACCGGGGCCGGCTCTCCCTCTCCCTTGCACCGGCCCCGCCCATGTTGCGGCGCTCCACTTGACCGCAACAGCGCAGGGACCGGCAGCTTAACCCGCTGCCGGTCCCTTTGCGCGTCGAACCGAGGCCCGCTGTGCAGGAGTGGGACAGAAGCGCCTGAAATCGCTCGCCCCTCATAAACGCGACGTTTACGACGTTCGGCTAATGCTGATCCCTGATTTGCAACGGCGCCGGTCGCAAGAGCCGCCGCAACAGACGAGGATGCAGCCTTGAGCCAGTCGCCCCAGCCCCAGGCCCAGCCGCGCGGCATTGCCGAACTGCTCGACACGCTCGTCGCGAGCGAGGGAACGGGCGCGCACGGCCATGTCAAATCGGGTGCGCTGTCGAGCGGCCCCGACGCGATGCGCAACCTTGCCGACGCGGTCCATTTTCTCTGCCTGCTCCACGGCCGCTATCCTGGCATCGTCGACAGCGCGGCGCGCAAGGCGGTCGATGCGGCATCGCGCAAATGGATGGACGAAACCGCGCAAGCCTTTGCGCAGGAACGCGCCTTCCTGTCGAAAATCGCGGCCGCGGTCGGTCCGGTGCCGAGCACGCAAGGCCAAGCCCAGTGCGAGGCGGCGGTCGCCGCGCAGCGCAAGGCGCTCGACATGCTCGCTGAATCCGATCGCAATGGTTGCGCGATTGGCGCGGCGATCGCGCTGACACTCGATTGGCGGACGATCCGCGTCCTGCTCGACATCAGTGCCCAGCGGCTTGACATGAAAGTCCCACGCTGCACCCTGCCCGACCTGCGCGAAACCGCTCGTCTTGCCAATGCCGTCGCCGAAACACCGGCGGTCGAGCGCGCGATGGCCTTTGGCGCGCAGCAGCTCATCGCACAGCACACCGGCCTGTGGGATCTGATGGCCGCCCGCGCCGCCAGCCGCACGCACGCCTGACCGGGAACGTCCACGCCGCGGCAGCCGTGGCGACGCTCCGCTTGCACCCTTCCCTCGCGCTCGCTATGCCCATCCCGGTTGACGTTCACGTTAAGGGAAAGGGCGAGCCGCCATGCGCTTCGAAGGAACCAGCGCCTATATTGCAACCGACGACCTGAAGGTCGCGGTCAATGCCGCGACGATGCTGCGCCGCCCGTTGCTCGTGAAGGGCGAACCCGGCACTGGCAAGACCGTGCTGGCCGAGGAAGTCGCCAAGGCGTTCGGTGCGCCGCTGATCACCTGGAACATCAAATCGACGACCAAGGCGCAGCAGGGCCTCTATGAATATGACGCGGTTGCGCGTCTGCGCGACGGACAGCTCGGCGAAGAGCGCGTCCACGACATCCGCAACTATATCAAAAAGGGCAAGCTGTGGGAGGCGTTCACCTCCGAACAGCTTCCGGTGCTGCTGATCGACGAGATCGACAAGGCCGATATCGAATTTCCGAACGATCTGCTTCAGGAACTCGATCGCATGGCGTTCCACGTTTATGAAACCAACGAAACGGTGACCGCGCGCGAACGCCCGATTGTCGTCATCACCTCCAACAATGAAAAGGAA
Organism: Sphingopyxis sp. Q841; assembly: GCF_052384365.1. NCBI lineage: Bacteria > Pseudomonadati > Pseudomonadota > Alphaproteobacteria > Sphingomonadales > Sphingopyxidaceae > Sphingopyxis > Sphingopyxis sp. Q841. The sequence continues at coordinate 627,854 of NZ_JBQSUM010000002.1, forward strand.
CTGCCCGACGCCTTCCTGCGCCGCTGTTTTTTCCACTACATCAAATTCCCCGACCGCGACACGATGGCCGAAATCGTCGAGGTCCACTTCCCCGGCATCCAGAAAACGCTGGTCAGCCGCGCGATGGACATCTTCTACGACGTGCGCGACGTGCCCGGGCTCAAGAAAAAGCCCTCGACCAGCGAGCTCATCGACTGGCTGAAGCTGCTGCTCGCCGAGGACATGCCGCTCGAGGTGCTGCAGAACCGCGACGTCGGCAAAGCGATTCCGCCGCTGCACGGCGCGCTGCTCAAGAATGAACAGGATGTGATGCTGTTCGAAAAGCTTGCCTTCATGGCGCGCCGGCAGGGTAGCTGAGCCAGCCTCGCTCGCAAAGACCGCCGTTACAGCTGGTAGGCAACCTCGACGTCGCCCCAGCGGCGACCGTTGATGACCGCGGGCATATAGACGTTGCGCACCGTCACATAGTTGGTGCCGTCGCCTTCCTGGCGATACACCGACATGAAGAAGGGCGCGCTGCTGCGCTTTGCCGCCGCGTCTACATCGTCGAACAGGATGCGGCCGTTGCGACAATGCGCGGTGTCATGTTCCAGATCGCCCGTCGGCGCGCGCGAACATTCGGTGATATGCGTCGGCAGAAAGCCGTTCATGTCGCCCGCCGACGACATCTTGATTTCGGGATGCTGCGCCACGGTGCGGTCGAACAGTGGCCGCCAATGGGCGTCGGCCCAGTCGCAAAGGCTGGTACGGAAGCGTTCGGGGTTCGATCCCGGCACGCGCACATAATTGGTGTCGAACAATTGCTCCATCGTCAGCTCGCCGCGCGCGAGCGCTGCTTCGGCCAGGCCGACGAATTCGTCGCGGACCGACGCAGCCAGATCGACGATCGCGCTGTCCTGGGGGCTGACGCCGGCGGAAATCACCGCGTTGAACATGCGGTTCGACACATTTTCCATCGTCAGGATCGAATCGCGCGTCCTGTTCAGCGTCGCGCCATTGTCGCGCACCGATCCGACGACGCGGTCGAGCGCCTCGCGTACCTTGGCGCCATTGGCGTGAACCATCGCGCTCGATTGCGCGATACGGTCGCTCTGATCATCGAGCAGCGCGACGAGATGCGTCGCGTCGTGCAGCGCATCGGTGATCGTCTCGAACTGCGCCTCCGCCCGCCCCGACTGCTCGACCCCCGACTGGATTTCGGTGACGAGACCGGCGGCTTCGGTCGACAGGCTGCCGATCGAACGGCGGATTTCATCGGTTGCGCTGCGCGTATTCTGCGCCAGCTTCTTCACCTCGGCGGCGACGACGGCAAAGGTGCGGCCGGCATCGCCCGCACGCTCGGCCTCGATCGCGGCGTTAAGCGCGAGCATGTTGGTGGTCTTGGCAATCTGCTCGATCGACTGGCTGACCTGCTGCACCTGCTCCATCACCGACGCGAAATTGGTGACATGCGTGCCCAGCCGCGCGACCAGATCGATGACCGAGCGGAATTCGGTGACGGCGCTGTTGACGCGCTCGGCCCCGGCGTCGAGCTGTTCGCACGCGCGCGCCGACAACAGCTTCGCCTCGTCGGTCGAATCGGCAATCTGGCGCTGGTCGGCCTCCAGGCTGACGACATAATCCTCCAGCCGGCCCAGCTCCGAAATCTGGCGCTGCATCTGGTCGGTGGCGCGCTGGATCTGGCCCGCGGCATCGCTGCAGCCGACGGCAAGCTCGCCGCAGTCGCTGGCAACCGACTGGTCGAGATTCTGCGCGGCGGAACTGATCGGTTCGAATTTCATTGGCGCACCCACTTCTGACTCCGGGCGAACCTTGGCGCACATTGGTTAACGCCGCGTCAATGCTTGGTCGGGACCAGTTCGATCAAAGCCTTGCTTCGAGTTGGGCCAGCAGCGCCTGCACCGGCCGCGCCGCTTCGTCGGCGGTCCATCCCGCCTCGATCCGCGCGATACGGTCGAACAGGCGCTCGCTCGCCGCGACGATCCTCTGGAGATTATCGTCAAAATGCGCGCACAGCGCATGGTCGGCAGGAACTGGCGCGCCGATGTGCGCTGCGCTGTCCTCGGGACCGGCGCCGGGGTCGCCCGCGAACATGGCGCGGCGGTGGAGCAGCCAGGCGATGATGTGCATCAGCCGCGTTGTCGTCTTCAGCGATTCGCACGCCAGCCCGACCTGCAGGATCGGATCGCGCGCCACCGCCTCGAAATCGCGATGCGCGCGGAAGGCGGCATGCGCCTCGTCGGCGAGCAGCATCGCCTCGACATAGAGATTTTCGACCTGCGCGCGCTGCACCGGCTGCGTCGCCATGCCGTTCCGGATCGGTCCCCTGAACATCGGCATCGAATGCCACGCCACGCAGCGCCGCCGCAAGGACGCTAACCATGAATTTAGGGAGCGTCCCGTTTTGAATCAGGCGATTATGTCGGGCAGCAACTGATCCTCGCACCAGCTGATCTCGTCGCGCAGCTTGAGCTTGCGCTTCTTCATCCGGGCAAGCTGGAGCTGATCGGGAACCGTCGCGTCGCCCAGTGCGATGATCGCGGCGTCGAGATCACGATGCTCGAGCCGAAGCAGTTCCAGGCGCTGGGCGATTTCTTCCGCGTTCACGCCGCTTCCCTGCCACGATCACGGCCCGTCCGCAACGGGGACCATCTGGCCGAAACGCGACCATCCGGGCGGGACAAGCGGGTCGAATCATGTTTTACTCGGAGCTGCCAACCGAGTCGAAAAGGAGAATGGCCTATGAGCAGCTCGCACCTTTCCGCCCTGAAGTCCCGCCACGCGGACCTCGACGCGAAAATTGCGAATGAAGAGCGCCGCCCCGCACCGGACATGGCCTTGCTGGCGCAAATGAAGAAGCAGAAACTCAAGATCAAGGAAGAGCTGCTCGCCGAAACCTGAGGCGAGCAGAGCGCTATCGCCCGCTGATGCCTTTCGACGCGAAACGCATCAGCGTCGGCGGTAGAGCGAAGCCTTCTTGTCAAGCGCCGAAATATAGGCCGGGACGTCCATCTTCTGAACCACCTGCCGCCGCACCGCGTGCGGATCGATCGGTCGCTCGAAAGCCACCCCGAATTTGCCTTCGCCCACCCAGACGACATGCCCCGGCACAAAGCCGATATTGCGCAGTTCGATCTCGGCCGTTGCGCCTTGCGCGAGCCTTGGCACGACGGCCTCGGCCAGCATGCCACCCGCCGACAGGTTGCGCACACGCACCGTTACGGGCCTGGACTGACCCGGAAATAAAAGATTGGCCTGCATGAACAGGCTGTCGCGGTCGGCGCTGCGCGACAGCGAAGCGACCTCTTCGTCCAGCGTTGATGGTATGCGCGATTCCATGGCGACCCGTTCCCCGAATTGCGTTCGGAGCGACCCTAGGGCCCGGTACTTTACCGAATCGTAAACAGCGGCGCTTCTGTCCCGATTGGGATCAGTCTTCGCGCGAGATCCGCTCGTTGCGTTCGTGGCGTTCCTGCGCTTCCAGCGTCATCGTCGCGATCGGACGCGCTTGCAGGCGGGCGAGCGAAATCGGTTCGCCCGTCACCGCGCAATAGCCATATTCGCCCTCGTCGATGCGGCGCAGCGCCGAATCGATCTTCGCGATCAGCTTGCGCTGACGGTCGCGCGTCCGCAGCTCGATCGCCCAGTCGGTCTCGCTCGATGCACGGTCGGCAAGATCGGGTTCGCGCAGCGGACCGTCCTGCAAATGGGCCAGCGTCGATTCGGATTCGGTGAGGATCGACTTCTTCCAGGCGAGCAGCAGGTTACGGAAATATTCCTGCTGCCGCTCGTTCATGAACGGCTCGTCGTCGCTGGGAACATAATCCGAATCGAGATTGGACTTGGCTTCGCGGAGAGCGTCGGCGCCTACTTCGGCAACATTGGTCGGCATGAGGAGCGTCCAAGTCCTTTCCTGATCGCCTGGCTCGCCGAGCTTGGCGAACCAAGGATTGCGCCGGGCCTATAACCAGCCCTCCGATGCGATACAAGCGCGAAGCGGACCGCTTGCCCGCGCGCGGCTGAAGCGGTGCTGAACCGGCCCGGCGGAGGCGCACTCACGACAAGCCGCGCCCCAGCTCTCTCGACCGCCGCATGCCGCTGCAAATTAACCGGTTGAGGCCATTTGGCGTGAAACACGTATTGTTTTGGGACAGTTACGCGCATTTCGGTTGATTTCGCATATCAATTCCCGCTGTCGGACAGTCAAACGCGGTTAACGCAATTGCCGCGTTCACAAAGCTTTGGCCTTTTGGCGCTAGCGAAGGCGCGCACGGGTGTCGGTCAACGACAAGGGGCGCACCTGCAACGGGAAAGAGAGAGTAACCTATGTCTGTCCGAATGGCCCTCGCCAAGCTTTGTGCCTGCACCTGCGGCGGCGCGATCATCGGTAGCGGCGCGATGCAGATCGCCGACGTGCCGGCGGCGGCTGCGCAGGTCCAGAAATCGGGCTCCTGTTGCAAGAAGGTCGTGCGCAAGCGTTACGTGGCGAAGAAGCCCGTCAAGCGCGTCCGCCGCGTCGTCACGACCAAGCGCGTGATCCGTACCGTGACCCCGCAGCAGCAGGTCGTCACGCAAACGATCCCCCTGCCCCCGATCCCCTATGCCCCCTTCCCCCCGCGCGGCGAAGGCTTTGGCGGCGGCAGCAGCGGCGGCGGCGTGACCGTTATCGGCGGCGGCTTTGGCGGCGGCTTCGGCGGCGGTTTCTTCGGTGGCTTCTTCGGCGGCAGCTCGGGTGGCAGCAGCGGCAGCGTGGTTGTTACCTCGACCACCACCGGCGGCCTCAGCTCGACTACCAGCAGCACCTCGGGCGGCGTTTCGACGTCGACGGGCGGGGTGAGCACCTCGACCTCGACCGGCGGCGTTTCAACCTCCACGGGCGGCATCAGCTCGACCACGTCGACGGGCGGCGTCAGCACCTCCACCGGCGGCGTTTCGACCTCGACCGGTGGCGTCAGCACCTCGACGGGCGGCGTATCGACCTCCACGGGCGGCGTGAGCACCTCGACCGGCGGCGTTTCAACCTCATCGGGCAATGTCAGCTCCTCTTCGTCGAGCAGCAGCTCGTCGTCGAGTTCCTCGTCCTCCTCTTCTTCTTCGTCGTCGAGCTCGTCGTCGTCGGGCGGTGGCAGCTCGCACGGCAGCTCTGGTTGGGGCAGTTCGTCGAAAGGCGGCTCCTCGCATGGCAGCTCTGGCTGGGGCAGCTCGTCGAAAGGCGGCAGCTCGTCGCACGGCGGAAGCTCGGGCGGTTCGGGCAGCAGCAGCTCTTCAAGCTCGTCGTCGAGCAGCAGTTCCTCTTCATCGAGCAGCAGTTCGTCGAGCGGCGCGACCTCGTCGGGCGCGACCGGTGGCAGCAGCAGTTTCGGCGGATCGAGCAGCAGCTCGTCGTCGTCATCTTCGTCGAGCAGCAGCTCGTCGAGCTCATCCTCCTCGTCCAGTTCCGGCGGCAGCACGAGCAGCGGATCGTCCGGTGATCCAACCCCTGTTCCTGCGCCTCCGATGATGCTATTGTTCGGTGCAGCAGCAGCCGCGCTCGTCGCGCGCCGCCGCGCCGCGAATCGCAACGGCGACGAAGCTGACGCGGCCTAACGGATCCACTGGAGGTCATGGGGGGGGAGACCCAGACCACCTTCTGGGGGCCACTCTTAGGGGTGGCCCCCTTTTTTGCGTCCCGATGATATCCGCGCAGGGTTGCGCCGCGAAGGCAGCAACGCCATAGCGCGGCGATGCACGATATCCGCCTGATCCGGGAAAACCCGCAAGCTTTCGACGCCGGCCTCGCGCGCCGCGGCTTCGAACCCATGTCCGCGACGATCCTCGCCGCCGACGCCGAATTGCGTGCGCTCCAGACCGCGATCCAGGCATCGCTGGCGCGCCGCAACGAAGCGTCGAAACTGATCGGCCAGGCGATGGCAAAGGGCGACAAGGATCGTGCCGAATCGCTCAAGAGCGAGGTCGCCGCGCTCAAGGAAAAGCTCCCGGCAGAGGAACAGGCCGAACGCGACCGGCTGGCCGCGTTGCAAGACATATTGGCGGCGCTGCCCAACCTGCCGGCCGACGACGTCCCCGATGGCCTCGACGAAGAGGGTAATGTCGAAATCGCGCGTTGGGGAACCCCGCGCAGCTTCGATTTCCAGCCGCGCGAACATGCCGATTTCGGTCCCGCGCTGGGGCTGGATTTTGAGACCGCGGCCAAGATGTCGGGCGCGCGCTTCGCCTTTCTGAAAGGGCAGATGGCGCGGCTCGAACGCGCGCTCGGCCAGTTCATGCTCGACATGCAAACGGGCGAGCCGGGCTATCTCGAATGTGCGACCCCGCTGATGGTGCGCGACGAGGCGGCGTTCGGCACCACGCAGTTGCCCAAATTCCGTGAAGACCTGTTCCAGACCACCGACGGTCGCTGGCTGATCTCGACCTCCGAGATGAGCCTGACCAATGCGGTGCGCGAAGAGATCCTGCCCGAGGCCGACCTTCCCGTCCGCATGACCGCGCTCACGCCCTGCTTCCGGTCGGAGGCTGGATCGGCGGGGCGCGACACGCGCGGATATATCCGCCAGCACCAGTTCTGGAAGGTCGAGCTTGTCTCGATCGTCCGGCCCGAGGATGCGGACGCCGAACTCGAACGTAAGACCCGCTGCGCCGAAGCCGTGCTCGAAGCGCTCGGCCTGCCCTATCGCAAGATGCTGCTATGTGCGGGCGACATGGGATTTGCCGCGCGCAAGACCTATGACCTCGAAGTCTGGCTGCCGGGCCAGGGCGCCTATCGCGAGATTTCGAGCTGCTCGAACTGCGGCGATTTCCAGGCGCGCCGGATGAACGCCCGCTTCCGCCGCGACGGCGTCAAGGCGAATGAATTCGTCCATACCCTCAATGGGTCGGGGCTTGCGGTCGGGCGCACGCTCGTCGCCATCCTGGAAAATTATCAGCAAGCCGACGGCAGCGTCGATGTTCCGCCCGCGCTCTTGCCCTATATGGGCGGGATCACGCGGCTGGTGCCCTGATCCGTCATTGCGGGCGCAGCGAAGAAATCTCCAGCCTTCGACCAAGCGCAGATATTCCGCTGGAGATTGCTTCGTCGCTGCGCCCCTCGCAATGACACAAAGCCTGGAAAAGACATGCGCATCCTTCTGACCAACGACGACGGTTATCACGCCCCCGGCATGGCCGTGCTCGAAGCGATCGCGCGCCAGCTTTCCGACGACATCTGGGTCTGCGCCCCGGCAGAGGAGCAGTCGGGCGCCGGCCACTCGCTCACCCTCTCGCGCCCGGTGCGCGTGCGCGAGCATGGCGAACGGCGCTGGTCGTGCACCGGCACCCCGACCGATTCGGTGATGATCGCGATGGGCAAGCTGATGCCTGAAAAGCCCGACCTGATCCTCTCGGGCGTCAATCGCGGCGCGAACCTTGGCGACGACATCACCTATTCGGGCACCGTTTCGGCGGCGATCGAGGGTGCGCTGGCCGGCATCCCCGCCATCGCGCTGAGCCAGGTCTATGCGCGCGAAGGCATGGGTGACGCCGTGCCGTTCGAGGCGGCCGAGGCATGGGGCGCCAAGGTGCTGCGCCCGCTCGTCGCCATGGCGATGACGCCGCGAACGCTGATCAACGTCAATTTCCCCGCCATCCCCGCCGAAGCGGTGAAGGGCATCCGCGTCGTGCGGCAGGGCTTCCACGATTACAGCCGCGGCTCGATCGTCGAGGGCACCGACCCGCGCGGGTATCGCTATTACTGGTTCGGGCTGCACGGGATCGAACATTCGCCCGGCCACGACACCGACCTCGAGGCGATCGACGACGGCTATATCGCAGTGACGCCGCTGCAACTCGACCTCACCCACGACGCCTCGCTCGCCGCGCTGCGCGGCGCCTATGCCGTGCGATTGGCGTCGGATTAACCATAGTAGATTTCCCGGCGCGGCTCTGCCAAAGGACCGCGGTGGGGAAAATTCATCATTATATCGGCGCGTTGACCGGCGCCCTCGCCTTGTCGGCCTGTATTCCGGCCACCACCGCTCCGGCTCCGCGTGCGGCTGCACCGACGCAGCAGGCCCGAGCTTCCGACTTCGAGCGCGGTTCACTTGGCGAGGTTGTCGGCGGCGACGCGCGCCCGACCTGGGCGCTTCAGCGCGTCGCGGCCAACGCCCGCGATATTGCCGCCTCGACCTATGTTGTGCGTCCCGGCGACACGCTGCGCGCGATCGGCGCGATGACCGGCGCGGGGTCCGAGGGCATCGCGATGGAGAATGACCTTGCGCCGCCCTATACGCTGCACCCGGGGCAACAATTGCGGATTCCGGCGGGTCGCTACCACCGCGTCGCCGCGGGCGAGACCGGCATCGGCATCGCTCTTGCCTATGGCGTCGATTGGGGCGAGGTGGTGACGATCAACGCGCTTGCCGAGCCCTATATCCTGCGCGTCGGTCAGCGCTTGCGCCTGCCTGCTTCGGCCCGGCCGCTGACCCCTGAGCAGGTCGATGTCGCCGCGCGCGCCGCCGCCTTCCGTCTCGACATCGACGATATCATGACCGGCAGCCAGCCCGCGCTCGCCGCCAGAACGCGCCCCGCCGCCGCCAGCGCCGCGCCGCGCGCGCCCGTCACCACCGCCATCGCGCCGCCCGCCGCCTTTTCGGGCCGTTTCCAATGGCCGCTGCAGGGCAAGCTGATCGCACGTTTCGGTCCGCTTGCACCCGGCAAGGTCAATGACGGGATCAACATCGCCGCCGCGCGCGGGACGCCGATCCATGCCGCGGCGGCCGGGGTCGTCGCCTATGCCGGCGATCAGATTGCGGTCTATGGCGGCCTGATCCTCATCGATCATGGCGGCGGCTGGATGAGCGCTTATGGCCATGCGGCCAAGATCGACGTCCAGCGCGGACAGGCGGTCAAGGCGGGCGAGGTGATCGGCCTCGCCGGCGCCACCGGGCAGGTGCAATCGCCGCAACTCCATTTCCAGCTCCGCAAGAATCGGATACCCGTCGATCCGATGAAGCAGTTGCCGCCGCGATGAGCCGTCGTCCGTCCGACCGACTGAAGCTCCAGCACCGGTTTCAACCGCTGCGCCGCGCGAGCAAATGGCCCGTCTGGGCGGATGTCACCGCGCGGCTCGGCCTCGCCTTCTTGCTGATCGCCTTCGTCGTCCTCGTGCACTGGATCGATCGCGCCGGACTGAAGGACAGCCACGACGGCCACATCAGCTTCCTCGACGTCGTCTATTTCACGATGATTTCTGTCACGACCACCGGGTTCGGCGATATTGCGCCGGTATCGGACCGCTCGCGCCTGATCGAGGCGCTGATCGTGACCCCGATCCGCATCGCCGTGCTCTTCATCTTCGTCGGCACGGCCTATAGTTTCGTCATCAAACGCACATGGGAAAAATGGCGCATGGCTCGCATCCAGGCAAAACTCACCGATCACATCGTCGTTCTGGGCTTCGGCGTCAGCGGCGGCGAGGCGGTTCACGAACTGATCGCGCGCGGCACCGATCCCGCTTGCATTGTCGTCATCGATCCGTCGCACCAGCGCATCAATGCCGCCGAAGCGATGGGTTGCAACGTGCTGGAGGGTGACGCGTCGAGCGACGAAACCTTGCTTGATGTGCGGATCGCCCAGGCCCGCTCGGTGCTGGTATCGGCGGGACGCGACGACACCTCGATCCTGATTGTCCTGACCGTCCGCCATCTTGCACCGCAGGTACCGATCAGCGTCGTCATCCGGACCCAGGACAATGAATTGCTCGCGCGCCAGGCCGGCGCGAACGACGTCATTAACCCGGTCAGCTTCACTGGACTGCTGCTCGCCGGATCGGCGCAGGGTGCGCACATCGCCGACTATATGGCCGACCTGGCCTCGGTATCGGGCAAGGTGCAGCTCAACGAACGTCCGGTGCACCCCGAAGAAATCGGCAAGAGCATCGACGAACTTGCCAGCGGCGGCCGCGGCCTGCGCATCTATCGCGGCGGTCAGCCGATCGGTTTCTGGGAAGCGGGCGCAAAATCCCTGCAGAGCGGCGACATATTGGTCGAAGTCATCCCGTGCGAGGCGTGCGAAGCCGATTAGGCTTTAAGCCCAAGCAGCCGGCGCGTGACAAGGGCGCAAAAATCGCCTATGCGCGCGGCCGATCATGACAATCAAGACCCTCCCCGCCCAGCCGAAAGTTGGCATGGTTTCGCTCGGCTGTCCGAAGGCACTCGTCGACAGCGAACGGATTCTGACCAAATTGCGCGCCGACGGCTATGGCCTGTCGCCCGATTACGCCGGCGCCGACGTCGTGCTCGTCAACACCTGCGGCTTCCTCGACAGCGCGAAGGAGGAAAGCCTGGAGGCGATCGGCGAAGCGATGGCGGAGAATGGCCGCGTCATCGTCACCGGCTGCATGGGCAACGAGGCGGAGGTCATTCGCGCGCGTTTCCCCAACGTCCTCGCGGTCACCGGTGCGCATCAATATGAACAGGTTGTCGATGCGGTCCACGAGGCGGCGCCCCCGACGCAGGGGCCATTCGTTGATTTGATCCCCGAAGGCGGGCTGAAGCTCACCCCGCGCCACTACAGCTATTTGAAGATCAGCGAAGGCTGCAACCACAGTTGCGCCTTCTGCATCATCCCCGATCTGCGCGGCAAGCTCGTCAGCCGCCGCATCGACGCGGTGCTGCGCGAGGCCGAAAAGCTCGTCGCGGCGGGGACGAAGGAGTTGCTGGTGATCAGCCAGGACACCTCGGCCTATGGCGTCGACATCCGGCACCAGCCGCGCGAATGGAAAGGCCATGAGGTGCGTGCGCACATGACCGACCTCACGCGCGAGCTCGGTCAGTTAAAGACCGGCGAAGGTCGCGCGCCGTGGGTACGGCTCCACTATGTTTATCCCTATCCGCACGTCGATGCGGTGATCCCGCTGATGGCCGAGGGGCTGTTGACGCCTTATCTGGACATCCCCTTCCAGCACGCGAGCCCGAAGATTCTGAAGGCGATGAAGCGCCCGGCGAACGAAGCCAAGGTGCTCGAACGGCTGAAGGCATGGCGCGCGATCGCACCCGACATCGCGATCCGTTCGAGCTTCGTCGTCGGCTTCCCCGGCGAAACCGAAGAGGATTTCCAGTATCTCCTCGACTGGCTCGACGAGGCCCAGCTCGACCGCGTCGGCGCCTTCCGCTTCGAACCCGTCGCGGGCGCGCAGGCTAACGCCCTGCCCGGTCCGGTCCCCGAAGAGGTCAAGGAAGAACGCTATCAGCGGATCATGGCGAAGACCGCAGCGATCAGCGCCGCAAAGCTTGAAGCCAAGGTCGGCCGCACGCTTGCCGTCATCATCGACGAAGTGGGCGAAGCCGACGAAGAAGGCAGCATCGGCGCCACCGGCCGCAGCCAGGCCGACGCCCCCGAAATCGACGGGCATGTCTATCTGCGCGACGTCGCCGCGACGCTGAAAGCCGGCGACATCGTCGATGTGGTGGTCGAAGATGCCGACGAGCACGACCTGTTCGGGGTCATCGCAGGCTGATCACCCTCTTCCTGATGCGCACAAATTGTTGGAACGGCTTTCGCCGATCGATGTTATCTGACAGATAACGATCGGGATGGGGCCATGCACGCGATCAAGGGGCTGATTGTTGCATCATGTCTGGCGGCTACGCTCGCCGGCTGCGACCCTGCGAAGGGCGGCGACGAAGCGCCGCCGCACGCCACCGACACGGCGCCCAGCCCGTCGCAGACGTCGCTGATAGCGGTTCCGGTCAATGCCGACATCGCACCACTGAAACGCGAACTCGAACGCGCGATTCCAAAGACGCTGTGGACGATCAACCGGCGCGAAAAGGCCTGCGTCGAACCGCAGCGCGTGAAGCTGTTCGGCAAGAAGGTAAAGGTGACGCCGGCGATCCCCTGCACCATCGTCGGGCGGGTCACGCGCGGCGCACTGCGTATGCGGGGCGAAGGAAACGAGATCGTCGTCGATGTGCCCCTGAATGCGCGGATCAGCGCGCGCGATGTCGGCGGTGTGCTGAAGGGCGAAACCGCGACCGGATCGGCGATGGTGCATGCGCGCGTCCGCGTCGATCTGACCAGCGACTGGCGGATGCAGGGCAAGGCGCGGATCAGCTATGGCTGGACCAATCCGCCGGGCATCGACTTTCTGGGCCAGCGTATCACCTTCACCGACGAAGCCGACGAAAAGCTCCGTCCGGTGATCCGCGACGTCGAGCGCGAAGTGAATCGCGAGATCGCCCGCATCAACATCCGCGCCCAGGCGGCCGACATCTGGCGCCAGGCGTTTACGACAATCGAGCTCAACCGCGAAAATCCCCCGGTGTGGATGCGGGTCACGCCGCAGCGGATCCTCTTCGGCGGGTTCCGCGTCAACGGCCTGCGGCTCGACCTCAATCTCGGGGTCGAGGCGGTGACCGAAAGCTTCGTGTCGAACCGGCCGCAGAATCCGGCGCCGACGCCGCTGCCGCAGCTGGTGCGCGAAATGCCCAAGCCCCATTTCGACGTGCGCGTGCCGGTGATCGCCGATTATGCGCAGCTCGAACCCGTGATCGCGCGGTCGCTCGCCAAACGATCGCTGCGGCCGTTCGACCTGCCCGCCGTCGGCCCCGTCGATGCCCGCTTTGGCAAGCTCGCCGTCTATGGCGCTCCCGACCACAAGATCGCGGTAGGCATCGACATGGACGTGCTACCGGTCGGCGCGAAGCAAGCGCCCACCCGCGGCCGCGTCTGGCTGACCGCGCGTCCGGTGAACAAGCCCGGATCGGCCGAGGTTCGCTTCACCGATCTGCACGTCGAGGGCGACACCAACGGGATCAAGGGCGACATCTTCGTGCTGTTGGCACAGCAACCCGATTTCGCGCCGATGATCGCCGACGCGCTGACCCAGAATTTCACCCGCGATCTCACCGAACTCGAAGCCAAGATCCGCCGCGCGATCGACCAGCGGCGCGAAGGCGACTTCGTCATCCGGACCCGCATCGACAATTTCGAAACCGGCGAGATCAAGGCGTATGGCAACGGCCTCTACCTCCCCGTCCGCATGGTCGGGGCGGCGAGCATCGACTATCGCCCGGCAAAATGATCAGAACAGGCGCGTAAGCGAATAGAAGAGTGCTGCAACGATCGCACTCGCCGGGATGGTGATGAACCAGGCGACGACGACGTTGCTCGCCACGCCCCAGCGCACTGCACTGGCGCGGCGCGCGACACCGGCGCCGATGATGCTGCCGGTGATCGTATGGGTCGTCGACACCGGGATGCCGAGCAGGCTGGCGGTGAACACCATGATCGACCCGCCGGTCGAGGCGGCAAAGCCCTGATGCTGCGACAATTTGGTGATGCGGCCGCCCATCGTCTCGATAATCTTCCACCCGCCCGACAAGGTACCGAGACCGATCGCGATATAGCAGCTGATTGCCACCCAGTGCGGCACATGGAAATCGCCGGTCAGATAGCCGGTCGAATAAAGCAGCACTGTGATGACGCCCATCGTCTTCTGCGCATCGTTGAGCCCGTGGCTGAGCGAATAGGCGGCCGACGAAACGAGATGCAGGCGGCGGAACGTGACCTCGGCGAATTTCGCGGTCGAACGCCGGAACGCCCAGCTGCTGAGCAGCATCACGAGCATCGAGAGCAGCATGCCGAGGAGCGGCGACAAGAAGATCGCGATGACCGTCTTGTTGAGCCCCGACCACTGGATGCCCTCGAATCCCGAATGAGCGATGCCCGCGCCGACGATGCCGCCGACGAGCGCATGGCTCGACGAGGACGGGATGCCCTTCAGCCAAGTGACGACATTCCAGAACATCGCGCCGACCAAGGCGCCGAACACCACCGCGGGCGTGACCAGATCCTTGTCGATCAGCCCCGCGCCGATCGTTTCTGCCACCTTGTGCAATTGCGGAAAAGCGAGGCTCAGGAAATAGGCCGCGAAGTTGAAGAAGGCGGCGAACATCACCGCCTGCACGGGCTTCAGCAGCCGCGTCGCGACAACGGTCGCAATGCTGTTTGCGGCGTCGTGCAGGCCGTTCAGAAAGTCGAACGCCAGCGCGAGGAGGACCAGCCCGACGAGAAGAGGAAATGCCAGTTCGTGCATGAGCGCCCGCCCCGCTTACGCGTGGTCGATGACCAGACCGTCGATTTCGTTCGCGACATCCTCGAACCGGTCGACGACGCGCTCGAGGTGGCTGTAGAGTTCGCGCGCGATCATGAAGTGGATCGTGTTCGACGCACCATGTTCCTTGAACAATCGCTTCAGCCCCGCCGCGTGGATCTCGTCGGCATGCCCCTCCATGCGGACAAGCCGCTCGGTGAGTTCGTGCAGGCGGGTGCCGTTCGCGGCGACATTGCGCAGCAGCGGCAGCGCCTCGACCGTCAGCCGCGCGGCATCGACGATGATCGCCGCGATGTCGCGCATTTCGGGGTCGAACTCCTTGACGTCGTAAAGGTCGATCGCGCCTGCGGTCTTCTGCATCTCGTCGATCGCGTCGTCCATCGAGGCGATGAGGTCGGTGATCGCGCTGCGATCGAAGGGGGTCAGGAAGGTACGGCGAACGGTCTGCAGCACCTCGCGCGTGATCGCGTCGGCGTCATGCTCGCGCTCGACGATCTCCTGGATATGGTCGGCCATGCCCTCGCCGCCCTGGAGCAGCCGCGCCAGCGCTTCCGATCCCGCGGCGAGCGTCGCCGCATGCGCTTCGAACAGGTCGAAGAAATTGCCCTGCCTCGGGAGCAGGCGCTGGAACCAGGCAAACATGCGATTGACCCCTGTCTTTTCCGCAACGTTGAACATGACCCCCGATCGCTGCGCCGCGACGCGAAAGCCGCTGTCGCCGAACGACCGGATAAGGGCCTGAAGATCGGGTTCGTCGACCGCCCCCGCGGCCTCGTCGAAAGTGAACCAGCGCCGCTCGCGCTCGTCCATTTCCTTCCATTCGGAAAGCTCCCGCGTCACGGCGAGCGGAAACACTTCGACATTGTACATGATCGCGGCGCCGTTCGCGCGGCGCTTGCGATATTCATAGCTGCCGATCGAGGTCGGGCAGACCGCGCCGATCACCCCCGCCTCTTCTTCGGCCTCGACCGCCGCCGAAGCGTGGCGGTCCATCCCGGTCAGCGGATTGCCTTTCGGGATCACCCAGCGGCCCGTGCCGCGCGATGTGATGAGCATGATCTCGGTGGGGCCATCCTTGCCCACGCCCGCGAATCGATAAGGAAGCACCGCAATTTGACGCATAAACCGGCCGAAATCCTAAACTACCGCCGGAGCCGCGGTGTTTCATTGCCATTCGGTGACGCCCCTATGACAATATTGTGACAGCGGCAATGGCGCATTGGCCGCGATGCCCTTTCCGTAAACGTCAATTCGATTGCAAAATGCAACGCTGTGCGTAAGCTGCGACCTTAAAGACAAATGGGAGACGAAATGATGGCAGGCATGGACAGCCCCGTGGATCAGGACGTTCTGATCGTCGGCGCCGGCCTTTCGGGCATCGGCATGGCCGCGCATCTCCAGATGCACAGTCCCGGCCGCAGCTTCGCGCTGGTCGAACGGCGGGCCAATCTGGGCGGCACCTGGGATCTGTTCCGCTACCCCGGCATCCGGTCGGACAGCGACATGCACACGCTGGGTTTCGTCTTCGAACCGTGGCGGCACGAAAAGTCGATCGCCGACGGCCCTTCGATCCTCGAATATCTCAACCGCATCGTCGACGAGCGCGGCATCCGCGAGCATATCCGCTTCAACAACAAGGTTGTCGGCGCCGACTGGGACAGCGCCGCCGCGCGCTGGACGGTGACGATGGAGGACGACAAGGGCGCGGTCAGCACGACGACCGCGCGCTGGCTCTACCTCGGCTCGGGCTATTATGATTATGACGAGCCGTTCGACGCCAATTTCACGGGGCGCGAGGATTTTGCGGGGCAAATCATCCACCCGCAATTCTGGCCGAAGGATTTCGACTATTCGGGCAAGAAGGTCGTCGTCATCGGATCGGGCGCCACCGCGGTGACGATCGTCCCGTCAATGGCGGACAAGGCCGCGCATGTGACGATGCTGCAACGCACGCCGACTTGGTATGCCATCCGTCCGGCAAAGGACGGATTCGCCAATTTCCTGCGCAAGATCCTGCCCGAAAAGACCGCCTACCGGCTGACGCGCTTCAAGAATATCCGCCTGCAGGACATCGTTTTCCGCCGCGCGCGCGAAAAGCCGGAAAAGGTTGCGGACTTCCTGACCAAGAAGCTGAAGCAGGCGCTCGGCGACCGTTACGATCCGGTCGCCTTCACCCCGCCCTATAATCCGTGGGACCAGCGGCTCTGCCTCGTCCCCGATGCCGACTTTTTCGAAGCGATGAAGGCGGGCAAGGCCTCCGTCGTCACCGATCATATCGAACGCTTCGACAAGACCGGCATCCTTCTCAAATCGGGTCAGCATCTCGACGCCGACGTCATCATTACCGCCACCGGCCTCAAGCTCGCGGTCGCGGGCAAAATCCCCGTCCGCGTCGATGGCGAGCCGGTCGCGTGGAACGAGCATTTCTATTACAAGGCGTGCATGTTCTCGAACGTGCCGAATTTCTCGGTCGTCTTCGGCTATCTCAACGCCAGCTGGACGCTGCGCGCCGACATCGTGTCCGAATATGTCTGCCGCGTCCTCAACCATATGCGCGATACCGGCACGACGGTCGCGACGCCGCTGCTCGCCGATCCGACGAGCCTGACCGAAGAGAATATCTTCGACTTCTCGTCAGGCTATATCCAGCGCGCGCTCCACATCATGCCCAAAAATGCCGACAAGCTGCCGTGGCGGCTCAGCCAGAATTATGTCCAGGACCGCATCGACATGCGCACCGGCCCGGTCGATGACGGCGTGCTCAAGTTCGGCAAGGCGGCGTCGGTATCGAAGGAGGCATCGGCCCCGGCCCTCGAAGCCGCGGAGTAATCGGCGGGTTCGGTTTTCGCCATATCAAAGGATTGGTGGCGACCGGTTGCAGTCACCTTCTTCATCGTCATCCCGGACTTGATCCGGGATCCATTGTTTCGACGCTGCGTGAATGGATCCCGGATCAAGTCCGGGATGACGAAAGAAGGACCATACAGCGCCACCTTGAGGAAGTGGCAGCGTCCGCCTCCTGACCCCAAAGCCGCCGTCGGCCGCTTCCAGAACCCCCTTGAGCGCCTTCTAATCGACGTGATCCGGCTTCCCTTTGGTCGATCCCGACGCAAAGTCTTCGAGTTCCTTTTCGCTCATCGAATCGTACATCTCCTTCGACGCACCCCGAAGCTCCGATTTCGGCGTATCGCCGCGCTTCGCGCTCAGCGCGGCGCCGGCGGCCTTTTGCTGGGCCTTGGACTTGGCTGGCATCACATGTCTCCTGCCTGCCCCCTCGTCCGACAAACGCGTGACCGGCGGTTTCAGTTCAGCGGCAGAAAATCGCGCTGATACTCGGGCTTCACCACCTTCACCAGCGCGCCGGTCACGGGGACGTTGATCTTGTAATTGCCCTCGGCATAGGGGCCGATCTCATAGGGCGCGATGCCGATCGTCAGCCGGTCGAGATATTTGCCGTCCGACGATCCGAGCCACACCGTCTGAGTCGAAGCGGCGGGACATTTTTCGAAGATGCCGTCGGGATCGTCTGAAGGCGCAATGCCGCGCGCGGCCTTGGCGCGCACGATCGCATCGCAGAAAGGCTTGCGGATCGCCGCGTCGAACGCTTCGCCGCTGGTAAACAGGTCGAGCGGCTTCAGTCGGATCGCGCGGTTGCGGTCCCAGATCAGCGTGTCGAAACTCGTCATGCCGTGCGCGCCGCCGGTATAGGTCGAAATATCGCTCGACAGGCTCAGGAAGCGCGGCGTGTTCGTGACCCGCTCCCACGCCTGCAAATGGCTGTGCGCGTGATAGGGAAAGCCCTCCTTCTTCGCCGCGTCGCGGTCGCGCGTCGCATCGTCGATCAGCGCCTCGCGCTTCTTGGCGCGATCGTTGTCGAGCCATTTCGCAAGGTCCGGAATCGCGGCGGCTTCGCGCGGATAGCTATAAGCGAATTCGATGAGGTCGCTGCTTTCCTTGACGTCCGAGGCGGTCGCAGCCTTCGCCGCCACATCGTCGGCGGCGCCCGGCGGCGCGCCCGGAACCGACGCCGCCGCGACCTTTTCGGCCGGGGTCGGTTCGGGCTCCTTCGAGCAGGCGGAACACAGGGTGGCGGCGATCAGGACGATCGGAAGGCTTTTGCTTGTCATGACAGCTCCAACGCGGGGAATCGACAAAGTTTCCGGGGAAGCCTAGCAGAATTTGCATGACCGATTATTCCGACCTGATCCAGCCCGACAAGGGGCAGGATGCGCGCACGATCCACCTTGTCGACAAGAAGAGCTATGACGACTGGCTGAAGAGCCGCAGCGCGCGCGAACGCGCCGCGCTCGCCGCCGTCCGTTACACGCCCGATGGTTACGCCCATGCTATCCTGCCGGGCGACGACGCCGAAAGCTGGTCGGTCGTCACTGCGGTCGCCAATGTCGACAATCTGTCGGCCTGGTGCCTCGCCAAGCTGGCGCCCCTCTTGCCCGAGGGGCGCTACCGGCTCGACGGACGCCAGCCCGGCAAGGCGCTGTTCGGCTGGATGAGCGGTCAGTATCGCTTCGATGCCTATCGCAGCAAGGAAGAGGCAGGCAGCGGCCCGCGCGTGCTTTTGACCGCCGATGTCGGCGCAATCGCGCCGATGGTGGCCGAAATGCGCGCGACCGCGCTCGTCCGTGATCTGGTCAACACGCCTGGTGCCGACATGGGGCCCGCCGAGCTTGAAAAGGTGGCCGAACGGATCGCCAAGGCGCATGGCGGCAAGCTGACCGTAACCAAGGGCGAAGCGCTCGAACAGGGATATCCGATGATTCATGCCGTCGGGCGCGCCGCGGCAAAGCATCATGCGCCGCGGCTGATCGAAATTCATTGGGGCAAGGCGGATCACCCGCGCGTTGCGCTGGTCGGCAAGGGGATCAGCTTCGACAGCGGCGGGCTCGACATCAAACCTGCATCGGGCATGCGGTTGATGAAAAAGGATATGGGCGGCGCTGCGCATGTGCTCGCCCTGGCGCAGCTCATTATGGAAAGTGGCCTGCCGGTGCGCCTCCACTGTCTGGTCGCCGCGGCCGAAAACGCCATCTCGGGCGATGCCTTCCGGCCCGGCGATGTGCTGAAGAGCCGCAAGGGGCTGACGATCGAAATCGGCAACACCGATGCGGAGGGCCGCCTGGTGCTCGGCGACGCGCTGACCAAGGCGGGTGAGGAAGCGCCCGAACTGCTTGTCGATTTCGCGACGCTGACCGGCGCGGCGCGGGTCGCACTCGGCCCCGACCTGCCCGCGCTCTATGCCAATGACGATGCACTCGCCGACGATCTGCTTGCCGGCGGTATCGATCGCGACGATCCCGTCTGGCGCATGCCGCTGTGGGACGGCTACGCCGATCTGCTCGAAACCGATATCGCCGATCTTGGCAATGCCGGTTCCTCGTCGTTTGCCGGTTCGATCACGGCGGCCTTGTTTCTCAAGCGCTTCGTGCCCGACGGCGCCGCCTGGGCGCATTTCGACACCTTCGCGTGGCGACCTTCTGCAAAGCCCGGGCGGCCGAAGGGTGGCGCGGCGCTGGGGCTGCGCGCAGCCTGGGCGATGTTGCAGGCGCGCTATGACCGGCGCGCCAAAGGTTGAACATCCTTGATAAAACGCCGCGCGCTGCGCTAATGGCGCGCGATTGTCCGCGGTGGGCGGATCGACCGGAAAACAGGATAGCCAGTGAACGCTGACAGTGGTGACAATCTAGCGACCAATCGCGTGCGGATGGGGCGCCCCGGCGTTGCGGGCGCGGGCCGCGACCGCTTCGGGCTCGCAGGCACCTCGCAAAGCTATGATCCGCGCATCGTCGCGATCCGTCCCGACCTTGCCGACATCGCGGTCGCCGGCAAGTATTTCGCACCGCATTATGCGGCGCCGATGATGATGAGCAGCATCCTGCCCGCCGCCGTACTGCGCGGCACGCCGTCGCCCGATGCCGAACAGACGAGCGAATTGCTCTATGGCGAGGGTTTCGCGCTGCTCGACCTGACCGGGGGCTGGGCCTGGGGTTATAGTCTAGCCGATCATTATGTCGGCTATCTCGCCGCCGATGCGCTCGGCGCGCCGATTGCGCCGACGCACCGCGTCGCCGCGACCGAGGCAATCTTCCACTCCGCCCCCGATGCCGCGAGCGGCGGTTCAGCGGTGCTGCCGATGGGCGCGCTCGTGATGGGCGAAATTGCCGGCGAGTGGCTCGCTACCGCGCACGGCTACCTCCCGCTCGGCGCGCTGGTCGATGCAGACAGCCAGGTTGCCGATGCCGCGGCGGTCGCCGAAGCGATGATCGGGGCGCCCTATCTGTTCGGCGGTCGCACAAAGCGGGGCATCGATTGCTCGGGTCTCGTCCAGCTCGCCTGGGCGGCGGCGGGGGTGCAGCTTCCGCGCGACAGTGACCTGCAACTCTCTGCGCTCGGCGCCGACAAGGATGTAGCGCAGGGCGATTTGCGGCGCGGCGACCTCGTCTTCTTTCCCGGTCATGTCGGGATCATGGCCGACGCCGACACGATCATCCACTCGAGCCGCCGCTGGATGGCGGTCCAGGCCGAGCCGCTCGCCGATGTCGTGGCGCGGTCGGCCGCCAAGGGGCATGAACCAGCCGTCACCGGCTGCAAGCGGCCGCGTTGAGCCATGACGAGCGTGTTTATCGATGGTGCCGCCGGCACCACCGGGCTTGAAATCGCCGACCGGCTGGCCGGGCGCCAGGAATTTTCACTACTCCAGCTCGACGAGGCGCGGCGCAAGGATGCGGGCGCGCGGCGCGAAGCTCTGAACGCCGCCGATTTCGTCATCCTCTGCCTGCCCGACGATGCGGCGCGCGAAGCGGTGGCGATGATCGACAATGGCCGCACGCGCGTCATCGACGCGTCGACCGCGCACCGCGTCACGCCCGGCTGGGTCTATGGCTTTCCGGAGGTCGTCGGCCATGGTGCGGTGGCCGAAGCGATGCGCGTGAGCAACCCCGGCTGCTATTCGACCGGCTTCATCGCGCTCCTCGCCCCCTTGGTCCGCGATGGCCTCCTCCCCGCCGACTGGCCCTATAGCTGCAACGCCGTCAGCGGCTATTCGGGCGGCGGCAAAAGCCTCATCGAGCGCTTCAAGGCCGACCCCGACATTGCCTGGCGCGGCTATGCGCTGTCGCTGGGACACAAGCATGTACCCGAAATGCAGGCGCGCTGCGGGCTGACGGTCGCCCCGCTATTCTCCCCCGCTGTCGTGCCGGCGCATCGCGGCATGGTGGTCGAGGTGCCTTTGCCGCTTGGCGCGATGTCCGGCGCCGCGCCGGTCGATGAACTCCGCGCGGCGCTCGCCGACTATTATGCGGCAAGCCCGATCGTCGTGATGGGCGACGCCCCCGCGGACGGCGAAATGCTGCTGCGCGCATCGGACCAGGGCGACGATCGCATCGCATTGTTCGTCTTCGCCAATGCCGACGGCAGCCAGGCGCGGCTCGTCGCGCGGCTCGACAATCTGGGCAAGGGCGCGAGCGGCGCTTGCGTGCAGAACCTCAACATCATGGCGGGCCTGCCCGAAACGGCGGGGCTGCGGCTTTAGGCGTCAGTGCACCGTATCGAGCGCGGCATCGATCGACAGATAGGTGATCAGCCGCTCGATCTGCCGCCAGCGCGCGAAATGGACATGATTGCCGAGCACCCGATATTGTTCGGCGCGCGCGGCCGCAGCGAAGCCGGCTTCCTCGCCATGCTCGGTCATCAGCGCATACGCGTCGTCGACCGCACCGCGGTCGGCAAGAAATGGTGCTGGAAGCTGCATGGAGTCCCCGTCCGTTGCCTCGAAACACCCCCCTAGCGCGCACGCCTGACCGCGCCGTTCCCAACCGTGATGAACAATCGGGTAAGGTTAATGCAAGCGGCTTGGCGCTTAACCATAGCCTTCGCCTTTCGCCTCTTTGCCGCGCGGCACTGCGCGTGTAAGCAGGGGGCATGCGCAAGATCCTGAAATATGTCGCCATCGCCCTTGTCGTGTTGATCGTTGCGGGCGGGATCGCCTTTTACGTCGCGTCACGTCCCGACATTGCGCGCTTTTCGACTGCCGAACTCAGCGGCCGGGTGCCGGTGATGGCATCGCAGCGCCCCGAACAATTTCCGACGATGAAGGTGCTCGAAGCCACGGGCTGGCCGGCCGGCGAAGCGCCTCGGGCCGCGGAGGGATTGACCGTCGCGCGCTTTGCCGAAGGGCTTGACCATCCGCGTTCGATGCTCGTGCTGCCCAATGGCGATGTACTGGTCGCCGAGGCGCAGAGCCCCCCGCGAAAGGACAGCGGCATCGAAGGCAAGGTGATGAAGTCACTGATGGGCAAGGCCGGCGCCGGCGGCCCGTCGGCCAATCGCATCACCCTGCTCCGCGACGCCAATGGCGACGGCAAGGCGGAAGTGAAGACCGCCTATATCACCGGACTGAACTCGCCTTACGGCATGGCGCTGGTCGGAAAGACGCTCTACGTCGCCGACACCGACGCGCTGCTCGCCTTTCCGTTCGTCGAGGGCGCAACGGCGATGGCCGGCAAGCCGACCAAGATCGTCGATCTGCCCGCCCAGGGCACCAACCGCCACTGGACGAAGAGCCTGGTCGCGGCGCCCAACGGGTGGCTCTACATCGGCGTCGGCGCCGATTCGAACATCGGCGAAAAGGGCATGGGCAACGAGGTCCGCCGCGCCCGTATTCTGGAGGTGCGGCCCGAGAATAAATATATGCGCACCTATGCCGCCGGTATCCGCAATCCCGTGGGCTTGGCCTTCTATCCGGGCAGCAACACGCTGTGGACCGTGGTCAACGAACGCGACATGCTGGGGTCGGATCTCGTTCCCGACTATCTCACCGACGTCGACGAGGGCGATTTCTTCGGCTGGCCCTGGTATTATTGGGGCGGTTTCACCGATCCGCGGGTTGCCCCCGAAGCCGAGGACCGGCGGCAATATGTCAAGCGGCCGCAATATGCGCTGGGCGCCCATGTCGCGCCGCTGGGCATGACCTTCACCAACGGTCTGGACCTTGGCGACCGCTGGGCAAACGGCGCGCTGATCGCGCTGCACGGGTCGTGGAACCGCGATCCGGTGTCGGGATATGACGTCGTGTTCGTCAAGTTCGGCGACAATGGCAAGCCGCTCGACGCCCTGCCCGTCACCCTGCTCGACCAGTTTGTCGCCAAGGACGGCAAGACGACCCGCGGCCGCCCGGCCGATGTCAAGGTCGCCAAGGACGGCAGCGCGCTGGTCGCCGACGATACCGGCGGGATTATCTGGCGGGTCGCGAAGGCGGGCTGATCCGCCAGATCAAGCGGACGCCGACCTACACCCGCATCGGCATCAGCACGTAGAGCGCCGGGCTTTTTTCGCTTTCGCGGATCAGCGTCGGCGCGTTCGCGTCGGCGAGATGGAGTTCGACGGTGTCGCCGTCGACCTGTCCCAGGATATCGCTGAGATAGCGGGCGTTGAAGCCGATCTCCATCGCGTCGGCGTCGTAGCCGGCGGGAAGTTCTTCGGCCGCGGTACCGTTTTCGGGGCTGGTAACGCTGAGCGTGATGCGATCCTTGTCGAGCCCGACCTTGACCGCGCGCGTCTTTTCGCTGGCGATGGTCGAGACGCGATCGACGCCTTGGAACAGGCTCTTGGGATCGACTTTCAGGAGCTTGTCGTTCGCGGTCGGGATAACGCGGCTATAGTCGGGGAAGGTGCCGTCGATCAGCTTCGAGGTCAGCACGGCGTTGCCGAGCTGGAAGCGGATCTTCGACGCCGAGAGGCTGATTTCGACATTGCCTTCGGCCTCGTCGAGCAGCTTGCGGATTTCGCCGACGCACTTACGCGGCACGATAACGTCGGGCATGCCCGCGGCGCCCTCGGGACGCGTCACCGTATAGCGCGCGAGACGGTGGCCGTCGGTCGCCGCGGCCTTGAGCACCGGACCCGTCGAATCTTCGGCGACGTGCAGGAAGATGCCGTTGAGATAATAGCGCGTTTCTTCGGTCGAGATGGCGAAGCGCGTCTTGTCGATGATCTGGATGAGTTCGGCGACCGGCAGTTCGAAGCTGGTCGGCAAATCGCCCTCGGCAATCACCGGGAAGTCGTCGCGCGGCAGCGTCGGCAGATTGAAGTTCGAGCGGCCGGCCTTGACCTGCATCTTGCCTTCGGCGGCGGCGAGGCTGACTTCAGCGCCTTCGGGCAGCTTGCGCGCGATTTCGAACAGGGTGTGCGCCGAGACGGTCGTGGTACCCGGCGTTTCGACCTTTGCCGCGATAGTTTCGACGACCTGCAGATCAAGGTCGGTCGCCATCAGCTTGAGCTGGCCGCTCGCATCGGCTTCGATCAGGACGTTCGACAGGATCGGAATCGTGTTGCGCCGTTCGACCACCGACTGGACGTGGCCGAGGCTCTTCAGAAGCACTGCGCGTTCAATCGTCGCTTTCATTCTTATCCGCCATCCTGTGTTCTGCGGGAGAAGTCCCTGATGGAGCCGGCGCCGCGGACGCAGCGACGCCCCGATTCCCTGCCCCTGGAAATGTCTTCCTTCCTTAACGCGCGCACCGCGCCGCGCAAGCCATGCTTGCATTCCGGCGGCTTTCGCGCAACGGAAGCGCGATGCGGCGGGCGCTATTCCTTCTATTGCTGTGCATCGGCCTGCCCGCGCTCGCCTGGGCGGCGCCGACCGCGCTCGGCATCTTCGATGGCTGGGGCGCCTTCCGAGATCCGGCGACCCCCCGCTGCTACGCGATCGCCAGCCCCGCCGCGACGATCGGGCGGGCGCAGGAAAAAGCCTATGCCAGTATCGGATATTGGCCCAAGGCGCGCATCCGCGGTCAATTCTACATCCGCCTGTCGAAGCCGCGCGCACCGCAGAGCGAATTGCGGCTGACGGTCGGCAGCCGCCGCTTCGTGCTGACCGGCAATGGCGTCCACGGCTGGGCCAGCGATGCCCGCATGGACGCCGCGATCATCGCCGCGATGCGCGCGGCGCCGAGCATGAGTGTCGAGAGCCGGTCGACGACCGGCGGCGCGATTGCCGACACCTATCGCCTGCGCGGCGCCGCGACGGCGATCGACGCGGCAGCGCTGGGGTGCGCCAGCATCCGCTGATGCCGTTTTGGAAAATGGCAGAAAACTGCCGAACTTCATTCGCGATTCACGGTAGCACGCTGCACGGGACCTGATCCGTGGTGGACTTCTTCGACGCGGCGCGAATGGACCCGGGATCACGTCCGGGGTGACGAAGGTGGAAGATTTTGTGCGATCGAAAAATCGCGGAAAACCGCGCAACTTCACTCGCGTTTCATGTTGTGGAGGGGCGCCGGTCGTCATCGGCCAGTTTGAACCACAGCCAACGATTGTAGGAAAGGCCTTTCCGGTCCGCGCCTCCGCCGGGTCAATTGCGCGCAAGCCGCGTCAGCGCCTCGGCCAGAAAATCGAGGACGACGCGGATGCGGGGGACGTGGCGCAGGCGTTCGTGGGTGAGCAGCCACAGGCCGGTCGTGTCATCCTCCCGTGCCGGGATGCAGCGGACGAGATCGGGTTCGCGGTCGGCGAGGAAGGCCGGCAGGATCGTCAGCCCCATTCCCGAACGCACGCCAGCGAGCAACCCCGATGCGGTATCGTAACGCATGACCACCGAATCCTCGAGCCGGTATTGCTTCAGCCACGCCCGATACGGCTCCCAGATATGGCCGCCGCCGCCGATGAAGGGATGCGTCGCCAGTTCCTCGCGGCTGTGCGGAATGCCGTGGCGTCCGGCATAGTCGCGGCTGCAATAGACCGTCCACGGATTATCGGCGACGCGGCGTCCGACGAGACCCGCCCCCGTCGGCTGCTTGCTGCTGCGGATCGCGATATCGGCGGCGCCGCTTGCAAGGTCGCGCGGCTCGTCCGAGGTGTCGAGGTCGATATGGATGCCGGGATGCGCCGCACGCAGGTCGCGCAGGATGGGCGGCAGAAGGGTGATCGCAATAATCTCCATCGTCGTCAGGCTGACGGTCCCGCCCGCGTCGCGCGACTGGGCGCCCACGGCTTCGCCGAACCGGTCCGCAGAGTCGCGGACCGCAAGCGCACTTGCCAGCATCGCCTCGCCCGTCGGCGTCAACGCATAGCCAGCCTGGCGCCGTTCAAATAGCTTGACGCCGGTAGCCGTCTCCAGCGCGGCGATGCGGCGCGCCACCGTCGTCTGGCTGACGCGCAGCGCCTGCGCCGCCGCAAGCGTGCTGCCGCTTTCGGCGACCGCGAGGAAATATTTAAGGTCGTTCCAGTCGAACATGGCGTCTTGTGGGGAATAATCGCCCACGCTTCATTCTGCAATTATGCAGAATGATCGCGCAACATCGTTGCTCCTGCGGCGGCGCGCGCAGGCGTATCTAGGCCTTACCGGCTTCCTCCCCTCCCCCAACCCGCCGGTCAACGGAGACATATGATGAAGATGATGTTGACCCTTGCCGCGCTCGCCGCGGTCGCGCCCGCCCTGCCCGCCCACGCCGAACCGGCGCCCGCGCCACGCAGCGTCGCCGTCGTCCATTCGGACCTCGACCTCAGCACCGCACGCGGCGCCGACAAGCTGGAACGCCGTATCTGGCGCGCGGTCGTCACTGTGTGCGGCAGCGCGCCCGACTATGACCTGAAAGGCAAGAATGACGTTCGCCATTGCCGCCGCGACACGATGCGGCAGGCATCGGCCGACGCCGACCGCGTCATCGCCAGCGCCGCAACGCGCGGCGAACCGATCCGGGTGACGCTCGCCAAATAAGCGCCAAATAGGCGCCAAATAAGCGCGCAGCGCACCGCCGCCGCGGTCAGGCGCGAGCGTCGAACGCGCTGCGCGCCGCCTCGACCGCGGCGAGATGCGCTTCGGCCCAATGCCACACGCCGCAAAAGGCTTCGCCCAGGCTGTGGCCGAGATCGGTCAGCGCATATTCGACCTTCGGCGGCACCACCGGATAGACCGTGCGGCGAACGAGCCCGTCGCGCTCCATGGCGCGCAGCGTCTGGGTCAGCATCTTCTGGCTGATCCCCGGTACAAGCTTCGCCAGCCGGGTGAAGCGGCAGGTGCCATGCTCTTCCAATTCCTCGAGCACGAGCAGCGTCCATTTGTCGGCGACTCGACCGATCAGGTCGTTGACCAGCAGCTCGACGCGCGGATCTGGCGCGGGATCGGCGGCGGCCGAATAATTTTGCATCGCGGGCACGGCTGAAATCCCAATAGTCTCTATCAAGTAAGTATAGCACTTTCAGGTGCCTACTTTCCATTGGAGAGTATTGGCATAAATTGAGCGTCTCCCCAACCCCGAAACGAAGGACAAACGATGAAAACGACAGGCAACACCATCCTGATCACCGGCGGCGGATCGGGCATCGGTCTGGCACTCGCACAGCGTTGGCACGATGCAGGCAATGTGGTGATCGTGACCGGACGCAATAGCGCCAAGCTGGACGCCGCGATCGAAGGCCGGGCCAACATGCACGCGATGCCGCTCGACGTCACCGATGCCGACGCGATCGCCGCCTTTGCCGCCGACGTCGTGCAGCGCTTCCCCGATCTCAACGTTCTGGTGAACAATGCCGGCGTGATGATGTACGAAGCGCTGGACGGCGAGCGCAACCTGAGCGACGCCGAAGCGACGGTCGTCACCAACCTGCTCGGCCCAATCCGGCTGACCGATGCGTTGATCGACCATATCGTCGCGCGCGGCGATGGCGCGATCATCAACGTAACCTCGGGGCTGGCCTTCGTCCCGCTGCCCAAGGCGCCGACCTATTCGGCGACCAAGGCGGCGCTGCACAGCTATACGCAGGCGCTGCGCGTCCAGCTTGCCGGCCGCGTCGACGTGATCGAACTGGCGCCGCCCGCGGTGCGGACCGAACTGACCCCCGGCCAGTCGACGCGCGACGCCTATATGCCGCTGGACGCCTTTGCCGACGAGGTCATGGCGCTGTTCGCCGAAACGCCGACGCCGGCGGAGATTCTGGTGCGCAATGTCCTTCCGCTGCGGCACGCCGAAGCCGAAGGCGCGGTAGCCGAACGGCTGGCGTTCCTCGCCACCCTCTGATGGCCACCCTCTGATCGCCGCCAGCGCGCTCATCCCGAAATGATGCGCCGGACGCCACATCGGCTCTTGCCGAGGCGGCGCCCGGCGCGCATGATCGACCGGCCCGAAAGGACGACGCCCGACAGAGGCGCGCCCGACGGCGAGGTTAGTGGGATGAGGAGATGGGCCAATGAATGCCATTGGCAGATGCGATGCCGCCGCACGCGAGCGGCACCGGGCGCTGGATTTCATCGGGCTGCGTGCCCATGCGACGACGGTCGGATTGATCCAGCTTTGCGAGGAATTGCTGAACAGCGGGGTGCTGAGCCCCGAGGGGCTGGAGCGCATCAAGGGCGCGATCCGCACCGAGCTGACGGTCAGCAGCAACGCGCGCATTTCGAACCATGCCGCGTTCGACGACACGCTGCGCCGTCGGATCGATGCGATCTTTCCCGCCGCCCCCGGCGAACCGCCGCTGGAGCATGTCGGGACGCTCGAAGATTTCGAAGATGCGATGGACCCCTATCACGGCGCGTGAAGGGCCGCGCTGACGCGCGCAATTGCGCAAAGCGCGCATCGCGACTATAGGGCCGCGCATCATGCAGATCCCCGGCCACATCGATCCCGTTACGACGGGCACCGTTCCCCTGCGCGGCGGCAACCGCGTCGACCTTGTCGGATTGACGCGCGAGGGCATCCGTTCCGCGCTCGAGGACGCGGGGCTCGACGCTAAGGCGGCGAAGCTGCGCTCCAAGCAGATCTGGCACTGGATCTATCATCGCGGCGTCACCGAATTCGACGCGATGACCGATATCGCCAAGGCGATGCGCCCCTGGCTCACCGAACGCTTCATCGTTGGCCGCCCGACGGTCGTTACCGCGCAGGTTTCGACCGACGGCACGCGCAAATGGCTGCTCGCGGCGGCGGACGGCCAGGAATATGAAATGGTGTTCATTCCCGACGCCGATCGGGGAACGCTGTGCGTGTCCAGCCAGGTCGGCTGCACCCTGAACTGCCGTTTCTGCCACACCGGTACGATGCGGCTCGTCCGCAACCTGTCCGCCGGCGAGATCGTCGGCCAGGTCCTGCTCGCGCGCGATGCGCTGGGCGAATGGCCGAAGGGCACGATGGCATCGACCGCCGATGTCGACGACGAGGATGACGACGCGGGCCATTATACCGCGGACGGCCGCATGTTGACCAATATCGTGATGATGGGGATGGGCGAGCCGCTCTACAATTTCGACGAGGTCAAGGGCGCGCTGAAGATCGTGATGGACGGCGACGGGCTGGCGCTGTCGAAGCGGCGCATCACCCTGTCGACGAGCGGCGTGGTGCCGATGATGGCGCGCGCGGGCGAGGAAATCGGGGTCAACCTCGCCGTCTCGCTCCACGCGGTGAACAAGGAAATCCGCGACGAGATCGTGCCGCTCAACCGCAAATACGGCATCGAGGAGCTGCTCGCCGCCTGCGCCGCCTACCCCGGCGCGAACAATGCGCGGCGCATCACCTTCGAATATGTGATGCTGAAGGACAAGAATGACAGCGACGTCGACGCGCGCGAGCTGGTGCGGCTGATCAAGCAGTACAGGCTACCGGCGAAGGTCAACCTGATCCCGTTCAACCCCTGGCCCGGCGCGATCTATGAATGCTCGTCGCCCGAGCGGGTGCGCGCGTTCAGCAACATCATCTTCGAAAGCGGAATTTCGGCGCCGATTCGCACCCCGCGCGGGCGCGACATCATGGCGGCGTGCGGCCAGCTCAAGAGCGCGGCGACCAAACCCTCGCGCGCCGAACTCGACCGTATCGCCGAAGAAAAGCAGGCGGCGCTGGGCTAAGGCCGGCTTGCATAGCTATGCTGTGTTGCAAAAACAACACAGGTAATAAAATTGTCATTTTCTGAACGATGCGTTCATTGAAACGACAGGTGCGAACGCCATCTTTGCACATGGGACGCGACCCAAAGGGCGCCCCCTGTCAAAGAAAAGGAAAAGACAATGAAGAAGTTCGCAGTTGCTGCCGCTCTCCTCTCGGCTGTCGTTGCCACGCCTGCCCTCGCCCAGAACGGCGAAGGTCATGTCGAAGTGCGCGGCGGTTACATCACCGGCAGCGGCCTGGACGACGCCACCCTGGGCGTTGCGGGCGGCTATGATTACAACCTGGGCGACAAGGCTTTTGCCGGCGTCGAAATCGCGGGCGACAAGGTGCTGATCGACGGCGCCAAGGTCCAGTTCTCGTCGGGTGCGCGCCTGGGCGCCAACCTCGGCACGAACGGCAAGCTCTACGCGACCGGCGGCTACACCTTCGGCCAGATCGACGATCCCTATGTTGGCGCCGGTTATCAGCACAAGCTGACCCAGAACGTCTATGGCAAGGTCGAATATCGCCACCAGTTCATCAACAACTTCGACGACACCGACGCGTTCGCGGTCGGCGTCGGCTTCGCTTTCTGATCCTTCGGTCAGCGAGAAGAACGGAAAGGGGCGGCCCCGCGGGGTCGCCCCTTTTCTTTTGCGCGGGAAGCCGCCACAGCAGGGCGATGCGCTACACGATCGACGCCCTGTTGACCGGCAAGGCCCGCCGCTTCGGCGCGAAGGGCGAGCCGAGCGCGATCGACAAGCGCGCGGTCGAAGGCCGGCGCGTGGTCGACGCGCTGGGCATCGCGGGCGACGAGCAGGCCGACCTTTCGGTCCATGGCGGCCCCGACAAGGCGATCCACCATTATCCGCGCGATCATTATGGCTGGTGGGCCGAGACGATCGGCGACCATGCGCTGTTGCAGGACGCCGGCGCGTTCGGCGAGAATATCTCGACATCGGGCCTGACCGAGAGCGCGGCGTGCATCGGCGACCGCTATCGCCTGGGCAGCGCGCTGGTCGAGATCAGCCAGGGCCGCCAGCCGCGCTGGAAGCTCGGCCACCGGTTCGGCATCGCGACGCTGCCTGCCACCGTCGTCAGCTCTCGCCGCGGCGGCTGGTATTACCGTGTCATCGAGGATGGTGCGGTCGGCGCAGGCGACGCATTGGAGCTGATGGAGCGTCCGCTGCCCGACTGGAGCGTCGAGCGCGTCTTTCACCTGCTGATCGGCGGGGCGGGCAAGCGCGAACCGGCGGCGCTGCGCGCGCTCGCCGCGATGGACCTGCTCGCCGCCAACTGGCGCGCCCGCGCCGACAAGCTGCTGGGTTAGCGCGGCGTCGGCAGCGCCTGTTCGACGAGCGGCGCCAGCGATGCGGCGACGATTTTCACGCCCTTGGCATTGGGATGCATATTGTCGCCGAGCATCAGCGATTTGTCGGTGACGACATTGTCGAGGATGAAGGGATAGAGGCTCGCGCCATATTTTTCGGCAAGTTCGGGAAATATCGGATTGAACTTGCTCGCATAATCGCTGCCCAGATTGGGCGCCGCCATCATCCCGGTCATCAGGACGGGGATGCCGCGCCGCTTGAGCTCGGCAAGCATCGCGTCGAGATTGGCGCGCGTCTGATCGGGGCCGATGCCGCGCAGCATGTCGTTGCCGCCGAGGCCGAGCAGCACGAGCGCGGGTTTCGCCTTCGCATTGTCGAGAACATAGGACAGCCGCTGCCGCCCCGCCGCGGTGGTATCGCCCGATACCCCGGCGTTCTGGACGCGCACCATGCGACCGTCCGCCGCGAGCGCCGCCTGAAGCTGCGGCGCGAGGCCTTCCCTGGGGCCAAGCTGGTAGCCGGCGTAGAGGCTATCGCCGAAGGCAATGACGAGCGGTGCGTCGGCGGGAAGCACGGGCACCGCCTTCGCCGGATTTTCCTTGCCCGCTGCGGGCGCCGCGGGGGCCTCCGCCGAGCCGCATCCGGCAAGCGGTTGGCAAAGGGCGATTGCAAAACCATATAGGGCGAAAGAGCGCCATCCGGCCGTTCTCATTTCCAAAGGGTCCTTTCTTGACCGACAGCCCCCGACCGCCCGTCGCGCCGACGATGGCGATTGCCGCCCATAATGTGACGCTGACGCTGGGGAGCGACAAGGCCCCCGTCGAAATTTTGCGCGGCGTCGATCTGGAGGTTGCGGCCGGCACCTCGGTCGCGCTGCTCGGTCCGTCGGGATCGGGCAAGAGTTCGCTGATGGCGGTGCTCGCCGGGCTGGAACGCGCACGCGGCGGAACGGTCATGGTCGCGGGGCTCGATTTTGCGACGATGGACGAGGATGCGCTGGCGCGCGCGCGGCGCGGGCGGATCGGTATCGTCCTGCAAGCCTTTCACCTGTTGCCGACGATGACTGCGCTCGAAAATGTCGCCGTGCCGCTGGAGCTGGCAGGGATCGACGACCCGTTCGGGCGCGCCGCGCGCGAGCTGGAGGCGGTCGGGCTCGGCCACCGGATGACTCATTATCCCGCGCAGCTTTCGGGCGGCGAGCAGCAGCGCGTCGCGATCGCGCGCGCGATGGCGAGCGAGCCGCAGATCATCTTCGCCGACGAACCCACCGGCAATCTCGACACCGCCACCGGTCATGCGATCATCGAACTGATCTTCGCGCGGCGCGCGGCGCTCGGCGCGACGCTGCTGATCATCACCCACGATCCCGAACTGGCAGACCATTGCGACCGCGTCGTCGTGATGCACGACGGGCGGATCGAGGAACGAGCTGCATGAGCGCCGATGGTCCCCCTCCCCACCGCTACGCGGCAGGGAGGATTTGATGATCCCGCTGGCGACCCTGTGGCGTATCGCGCGGCGCGATCTGGCGGCGCGGATTCGCGGGCTGCGCCTGCTGGCGGTGTGCCTGTTCCTCGGCGTCGCGACGCTCGCGGCCATTGGCAGCCTGACGAGCGGCATCACCGCCGAACTGGCGTCGCGGGGGCAGACGATCCTGGGCGGCGACCTGCAGTTCGGCCTGCCGCAGCGGCAGGCGAGCGAGGCCGAACTCGCCGGGCTGCGCGGTGCCGGCGCGACATCGGCGACGGTGCGGATGCGTGCGATGGCGAACGCGCCGGACGGCAGCGCGCTGCTCTCCGAGCTCAAGGCGGTCGATGCCGCCTATCCGCTTTACGGCACGATGCGGCTCGAAAGCGGCGCGCGCCGCGGCCCGCCGCCGCCGGGGGCGATCTGGATCGGCAAGGCTCTCGCGTCACGGCTCGACCTGACGGTCGGCGGCGCGGTGAAATTCGGCGACAAATCCTTCCGCATCGACGGCATCATCGCCGACGAGCCTGACCGGCTGGGCGAAGGCTTTACGCTGGGCCCGGTGGCAATCATCGGCCTCGGCGATCTTGCCGCCACGCAGTTGATCCAGCCCGGCAGCCTCTATGAAAGCAAATATCGCGTCCGCCTGCCCGCGGGTGCCGATCCGGTGGCCGCGGGCAAGCGGCTGAGCGCGGCTTTCCCCGACGCAGGCTGGGAGGTGACCGACCGCAGTAACGGCGCGCCGGGCACGCGGCGCTTTATCGAGCGCATGGGGCAGTTCCTGTCGCTCGTCGGCCTCGCCGCGCTGGTGATCGCCGGGATCGGGGTCGGCAACGGGGTCGCCAGCTATCTTGCGGGCAAGCGCCCGGGGCTCGCGACGCTGAAGGTGCTCGGTGCCGACAGCGCGGCGGTGCTGCGCATCTATGGCTTGCAGATATTGGCGGTTGCCGCCGCCGCGATTGCCGCCGGATTGATCGCGGGCGCCTTGGCCCCCGCGGCGATCGGCGCAATCGCGGGCGACGTCCTGCCGGTCAAGCCGGGACTGGCCGTCTATCCGCTGCCGCTCGCGGTCAGCGCCGCCTATGGGCTGCTCATCGCGATTGCCTTTGCGTTGCCACCGCTCGCCGCGACGCGCCATATTCCGGCCGCGGGCCTCTATCGCGCGACGGTCGACGGCGCGGGCCGGATCGAAAAGCGTGTGCTGGCCGCCGTTGCCCTCGCCTTCGCCGCCATCGTCGCCCTCGCGGTCGGCACGGCGCGCGAACCGCTGTTTGCGCTGGGCTTCATCGGGGCGGCGGTGCTGCTGCTCCTGATCCTTGTCGCGCTTGGCTGGCTGGTGCGCCGCATCGCGAGCCGGGTGCCGCGCCCGAAGCGGCCGCTGCTGCGCCTTGCGCTCGCCAATCTGCATCGCCCCGGCGCCGCGACCGGCGCGCTGGTCGTCGCGCTAGGCCTGGGGTTGACGCTGTTCGTCACCCTCGCCGCGATCCAGACGAGCATCACCGCCGAAATCGCGCGCACCGTACCCGAACGCGCGCCGAGCTTTTTCGTCCTCGATATTCCGCGCGACCGGGCGGCCGCGTTCCGCACGCTGGTGACCGGGGCGGACGACAAGGCGGCAATCAACATGATCCCCGCGCTGCGCGGCAGCGTCACCGAATTTGCCGGCAAGCGCGTCGACGAGCTTGCCGAACTGCCCGAAGGCGCGTGGGTGCTGCGCGGCGACCGCGGTCTGACCTATAGCCCCGTGCTGCCCAAGGGCAGCAGCCTGACCCAGGGCCAGTGGTGGGCGCCCGATTACAACGGCCCGCCGCTGGTCAGCGTAGAGGCTGATGTCGCGAAATCGCTGGCGCTGAAAATCGGCGACACACTGTCGGTCAATGTGCTGGGGGTGGAGGTGCAGGCGCGCGTCGCCTCTTTCCGCTCCGTCGAATGGGACAATTTCGGGCTCAACTATGCACTCGTCTTTTCGCCCGGCACTTTCGACGCGGCGCCGCATAACATGGTCGCGACCGTCGCGGTCGGGCCGCAGGCCGAAACCGCGCTGGCGCGCAGCATCCCCCGCGCCTTCCCCTCAGCCTCGCTGATTCAGGTGCGCGATGTGGTGAGCCAGGTGACGAGCCTGCTGACGCAGATGAGCCAGGCGACCGCTGCGGCGGCGAGCATCGCGATCCTGGCCGGCATCGCCGTGCTGATCGGCGCGATTGCCGCAAGCCGCGAGCGGCGCGTCTATGACAGCGTGATCCTGAAACTGCTCGGCGCGACGCGCGGCCAGATTCTGGGGGCGCAGGGACTGGAATATGCGCTGCTCGCCGCAATCCTCGCGCTGCTCGCGCTCGGCCTCGGGCTGGTCGCGGCGCATTATGTGGTGGTCGAACTGTTCGACTTCCGCTTCGCACCCGATCCGCTGGTCGTCGGCGCGACGCTGGTCGGCGGTGCGGGCCTCGCCTTCCTGATCGGCATCGCCGGAAGCTGGCCCTTGCTGTCGGCGAAACCCGCGCAGGCGCTGCGCAGCCTCTAGTTCAAGATCCGCACCACCGCCGAAATCGCCGAGAGGCCGAGCACGACCGCGACCATCGCCTGCCACAGATGCGCCGGAACGCGACCGAAATGGCGGCCGCCTAGATGATTGCCGAGCCACATCGGCACGAACAGCAGCAGCGCGAGGATGAGCAGGCGGTGCGTCGCGAGCCCGGTCCACAGCGCCGCGAGCGTGCCCGCGATGGCGGTGGCGAAGAAGATCAGCATCATCGACGCGCGCGCGGTCCGCGGATCGAGCCGGCGGCGCAGGTAAAAGGGCACGACCGGCGGCCCCGGCATCGCGGCAAAGCCGGTGAGCAGGCCCGACGCAATCCCCGTCCCGCCGATGGCGACGCGGCCGGGCCGGTGTCCCTCGGGCTGTTTGGGCATCAGGATCGCAAGGAAGGCACCGACCGCCACGAGCGTGATCATCAGGCGCGCGACATCGGGGGTGATCGCTTTCAGCGCGAGCATGCCGAGCGGCGTCGTCGCCATCGCGATCAGCCCGATCGGCACCGCGGTATGACGGTCGGCATCGGCCAGGATGACGCGCAACCCGACCGGACCGATCAGCAATTGCAGGATGATCGCCACGACGACCGCTTGCCCCGGCGGCACGATCATCCCGAGCAGCGGCACGAGGATGATCGCCATGCCGAAGCCGGTCAGCCCGCGCACATAGGCCGCGCCGAACGTCATCGCCGCAGCGCCCGCAAAGGTGAGCGGCGCCAGGCCGACGAGAGCCTTGATGCCGGTCAAGCGGGGCGCAGGTCCGGCGGGGTCGCTTCGCCCTTCAGCATCGCGATCGCTTCGGCGAGCGGCAGGATGCGCTGGCCGTCCTGGCCGAGGGTGCGGATTGCAACGGTGCCCTCGTCGGCCTCGCGCTTGCCGACGACGAGCAGATAGGGAACTTTCTGCAGGCTGTGCTCGCGCACCTTGTAGTTGATCTTTTCGTTGCGCAGGTCGGTTTCGACGCGGATGCCCGCCGCCTCGAGCTGCGCCGCGGCGTCCTTCGCATAGTCGTCGGCATCGGACACGATCGTCGCGACGACCGCCTGCACCGGCGCGAGCCAGGTCGGGAAGCGGCCGGCGAAATGCTCGATCAATATGCCGATGAAGCGTTCATAGGTGCCGAGGATCGCGCGGTGGAGCATCACCGGGCGGTGGCGCTCGCCATCCTCGCCCACGTAGGACGCATCGAGTCGTTCGGGCATCACGCGGTCGGACTGGATCGTGCCGCACTGCCACGTCCGGCCGATCGCGTCGGTCAGGTGGAATTCGAGCTTGGGCGCATAAAAGGCGCCCTCGCCGGGCAATTCTTCCCAACCATAATCGTCGTTCGCCATGCCGGCGCGCGCGACCGCATCGCGCAGTTCCTGTTCGGCCTTGTCCCACATGGCGTCGGTGCCGAAGCGCATATCGGGGCGCAGCGCGAGCTTCACCGCATATTTTTCGAAGCCGAGCTGCTTGTAGACGCGGTTGAGAAGTTCGCAGAAAGACCGCACTTCCTCGACGATCTGGTCCTCGCGGCAGAAGATATGGCCGTCGTCCTGCGTGAACTGGCGCACGCGCATGATGCCGTGCAGCGCGCCATGCGGTTCGTTGCGGTGGCAACAGCCCATTTCGGCCATGCGCAGCGGCAGGTCGCGATAGCTCTTGATCCCCTGCCGGAAGATGAGAACGTGCGCGGGGCAGTTCATCGGCTTCAGCGCCATCCACTCGGCATCGTCCGAGACGAGCGGGCCGTCGTCCTCGATGTTCGGCACTTCGTCGGGGATGACGAACATATTCTCGCGATATTTGCCCCAGTGGCCCGACTGCTCCCACTGGCGCGCGTCCATCACCTGCGGCGTCTTGACCTCCTGATAGCCGGCGCCGTCGATCGCGCGGCGCATATAGGCCTCGAGCTCGCGGTAGATGCGATAGCCCTTGGGGTGCCAGAAGACGCTCCCATGCGCCTCTTCCTGAAGGTGGAAGAGGTCCATCTCGCGACCGATCTTGCGGTGGTCGCGTTTCGCGGCCTCTTCGAGCCGCACCAGATGCTCCGCGAACTGCTTTTTGTTAAGCCAGCCGGTGCCGTAGATGCGTGAAAGCTGGGCATTTTTCTGGTCGCCGCGCCAATAGGCGCCCGAGACGCGCGTCAGCTTGAACGCCGCCGGGTCGAGCTTGCCGGTCGAGGCCAAGTGCGGCCCGCGGCACATGTCCATCCAGCCGTCTCCCGAGCGGTAGACGGTCAGTTCCTCGCCCTCGGGCAGTTCGGCGGCCCATTCGGCCTTGAACGTCTCACCCTCGGCCCGCCATTTGGCGATCAGATCGTCGCGTTGCCACACTTCGCGCGTCAGCGGCAGGTCGGCGGCGATGATACGGCGCATCTCCTCTTCGATCAGCGGCAGTTCGTCATCGCGGAAGGCGCCATGCTCGGCGGTCGGCGCGAAATCATAATAGAAACCGTCGTTCGTCGAGGGACCGAAGGTGATCTGCGTGCCGGGAAACAGATTCTGCACCGCCTCCGCCAGCACATGCGCATAGTCGTGGCGCACGAGTTCGAGTGCATCGGCCTCGTCGCGGCTCGTGACCAGCGCGAGGTTGGTGTCGGCCTCCAGCGGACGCATGATGTCGCGCAGTTCGCCGTCGACCTTTGCGGCGAGCGCGGCCTTCGCGAGGCCGGGGCCGATGTCCGCCGCGATCTGCGCCGGAGTAGTGCCGCGCGCGACTTCTCGGGCAGAGCCGTCGGGAAGGGTGACGCGGATCATCTCGGACATCGGAAATCGGGCCTTTCTGGCGGAATAAACTGCGCCCCTTTGCCAGCGCGCGAAAGCAGCGGCAAGGGCCGTTTTCACCGCGAGGGCTTGTAATGATACAATGTATCATTATGTGAACCGCGCCACCCTCTGCCGAAAGTCCGATCCATGTGCCTCCCCGCCCGCCCCTCGTTGCGTTCGCGCGCCGCCGACCTGATCGGCGTCGGGCTGTCGCTCGCCTGCCTTGTCCATTGCCTCGCGCTGCCGCTGCTCCTGCTCGCGGCGCCCGCGCTGAGCGCCTGGCTCTCGCTGCCCGAGAGCTTTCATGCGGTGATCCTGCTGCTCGCCGCGCCCGCGGCGGCGCTCGCGCTGGCCGAGGGCCGGCGACACCACCGCCATTGCTATCCCGTCGCCGCGGCACCGATCGGCCTTGCCCTCCTCGCCGCCGGGCTGGCTGCGCACGAAGGCTGGGTCGGCGGCCTCGATCCCGAAACCGGCGACCGCCTGTTCACCACCATGGGCGCGCTCGCCCTCGCCAGCGCACACATCGTCAATTGGCGGTTGCGGCACGCGCAAGGCTGACGCGCGGCGGGCGATTGGCTCGCTTGTCATTGTGTCAATGTCGCTTGACAAGAGCGAATCCCTGTGTCAATGTTCCTTTACTGTTTAACAAGGGAGCTTGACCGATGCCGCCGATTTTCCGTGCTCTTTGCTGGGCCCTCGCCATCATGTGCGTCGCCTTTGCGCATATCCTCGACATCATTCCCGAGAATATCGCGACGATGCTGATCATCGTGCTGCCCGCGATCATGATTGCAACGACGCCGCGCGACGGCCGCGCCTGCGCCAAGCGGACGGCGACCTGAACCGTGGCAAGCGCAACCGAAACCTCCGCCCGGCGTGCCGCAGGATTTTGGGCGATCGCCTTTCTGATCGGCATGTTCGGAACCGCGTGGCTGCTGAAAACGAGCAAGGCCATCGCGGCACCCTGGGGGCTGGCGATCATGATCCTCCCGATGCTGCTGCTGATCCCGATGGTGCGCGCAACCGAGCGCATGCAGCGCGAAACGGGCTGCGCATCGGTCGTCGCCACCCGCTACAACCGCCGGATGCTGGTCGCCTCCTTCGCATATGTGATCGGACTGGGCGGGGCGCTGCTCCTGTTTCGACAGCAGGAGGCAGCCAAGCCTTTCGCCGCGCTGCTCGCGCTGCTGCCGACGCTGCCCGTGTTCGGGATGATCTGGGCGATGGCGCGCTATGTCATCGAGGAGAACGATGAATATCTGCGCGCGCGGACGGTCAACGCGGCGTTGATCGCCACCGGCCTGCTGCTCGCGGTGGCGACTTTCTGGGGCTTCATGACGACCTTCGGCGTTGCGCCGGCGGTGCCGATGTGGACCGCCGTCCCGGTGTGGTGCCTTGGCCTGGGGCTGGGACATTTCATCGGCAAGGTTCGCGGCCTGTGAAGAACCGCCTGAAGGTTCTGCGCGCCGAGCGCGACTGGAGCCAGCAGGACCTGGCCGACCGGCTCGAGGTATCGCGCCAGTCGGTCAACGCGATCGAGACGGGAAAATATGATCCGTCGCTGCCCCTCGCCTTTCGCATCGCCGACCTGTTCGGCCTGCCGATTGAAGCCATATTCCTGAAAGACTGAACCCATGAAACGACTTTCCATCGCCGCGCTGTTCGTCCTCCTGATCGCCACCATCGCACCGCGCGCCAATGCCGCCGAGGCCGGCGCCGGATGCGGTACCGGCCTGCTCGAAGGCAAGCGGATCACGGTCGAGGTCGAAGGCGACGGTCCCGACGTCGTGCTGATCCCAGGCCTTTCCTCGCCGCGCGCGGTCTGGGCGCCCACTGCCGAACGGCTGAAAACGACGCATCGCCTGCACCTTGTCGAGGTGCGCGGATTCGGCGGCGATGCGCCGGGCCTGAATGCCGAGGGCCCGATACTCGAGCCGATGATGCGCGAGATTGCCGACTATATCGACGATTGCATCGTCGATCAGGGACGCCCCGCTCCGGCGGTCATCGGCCATTCGCTCGGCGGCCTGACCGCCATGATGATCGCCGCCCGTGCCCCCAAGGAAGTCGGCCGGCTGATGGTCGTCGACAGCCTGTCCTTCTTCGGCATGTTGTTTGGCCCGACCGCGACCGTCGCGAGCGTCGAGCCGCAGGCCGCCGCGATGCAGACGATGCTCGCCGCAAGGGATAGCGCCGAAGCCGACGAGCGGACGCTGCAGATGATGTCGGCGACCGATGCCGGCCGCGCGCAGGTCAAGGCGTGGACGCAGGCGGCGAACGCGAAGGTCGCGGCGCAGTTGATGTATGACGACATGACCACCGATCTTCGACCCGAGCTGCGCGCGATCGCTGCGCCGTTCACGATGCTCTATCCGCTGGATGCCAGCGTGATGCCCGAAGCGATGGTCGATGGACTCTACAAGGGCGCCTTTACAGCGGCCAAGACCGTGACGCTGAAGCGTATCGACGGCAGCCGCCATTTCATCATGCTCGATCAACCCGAGGCCTTTGCCGACGCGGTCGACAAGTTCCTTTCAGATTAAGTTGATCCTCCCTGTGCTGGCGGCCTGGGGAGGCGGCAGCGGGCTTCGGCTGCCTGGTAGGCGCTCAGCACAAGGTCGGCATATCTCCGGCTGGAACAAGTAAGTGCTCCCCCGCGAGGAGTATCCGGATACCGCCCTTGCCTGCGCCTCGGCCGCTCGCTAGGGCGGCGGCAACCCAAAAGGAGCCGCCAAAATGTTCAAGCGCCTGTTTGTCGATCATCCGAAAAGCGTAGACGAAAATTACGTCGAGCATTTCGGGGTCGCCGCGCGCTTCGGCTTCACGATGATCTGGGGCGGTCTGTGCGCGCTGGTCCACGCGGTCGTGCCCGGCTGGTGCATCACCACCGGCAGCGACACCATCCAGCGGCTCAACAAGATCATGGTCGAACAGCGCCGCGCCAAGGGCCAGGCCGTGGCGCAGATGAACACGGTCGATTGGGTGATCTGACGTCGGTGGGGGCGATCTGGCACCCAAATACCCTTCGCATCGAGCGAAGTCGAGATGCCCCTCGGCCAAGCGTCGCCCCAACGGGTGTCTCGACTTCGCTCGACACGAACGGAATGAGAGGTCGGTTCGATGAGTGAACCCGCAATGCCCGATTATCTGGACCGTCCCGGCCGCCCGCGGCTTGCCTATCGCCATGCCAGCGGCGCGGGGCCGACGATCATTTTCCTGCCCGGCTATATGTCCGACATGGCCGGCGGCAAGGCGACCGCGCTGCTCGAATGGTCGGCGGCCGAAGGGCAGGCCTGCCTGCTGCTCGATTATGCGGGCTGCGGCCTGTCCGACGGACTGTTTTCCGACCAGACGTTGCTCGACTGGCGCGGCGACGTCCTCGACCTGATCGACGCAAAGGTCGAGGGGCCGGTGATCCTTGTCGGATCGTCGATGGGTGGCTGGCTGATGCTGCTTGCGGCGCGCGAACTGGTTGCGCGCGACGGGCCGGCGCGGGTGGCGGGACTGGTCGGCATCGCCGCCGCGCCCGACTTCACCCGCTGGGGTTTCTCGCCGCAAGAAAAGGCGATCATCCTCGCCGAAGGCGCGCTGATCGAAGAAACGCCCTATGGCGATCAGCCCTATGTGACGACGCGCGGCTTCTTCCAGTCAGGAGAGGCGAACTTGTTGCTCGACGGTGAAATCCCCCTCGCCTGTCCGGTGCGACTGCTCCACGGCCAGGAGGATGGCGACGTGCCGCCCGACATCAGCCTGCGCCTTGCCGCGGCGCTTGCCAGCGACGATGTGCAGGTGACGCTGGTCAAGGGCGGCGACCACCGCCTTTCGCGCGATGGCGACATCGCCCTGTTGATCGATACCGTCGCGCGCCTCGCGACCCATCCGGACTGAAGGACAATCATGGCCCGCAGCGACTATAAATTCCATGTGCGCAAACGCGTTCGCTATGCCGAGATCGACGCGCAGCGCGTCGTATTCAACAGCCGCTACCTTGAATATTTCGACATCGGCATCACCGAATATTGGCGCGCGGCGGGTGTATATGATCGCTGGCCCGGCCACGACAGCCCCGAATTCCATGTTGCGCGCGCCGAGATCGACTATCGTGCGCCCATCCTGCTCGACGAGGAAATCGACATCTGCGTGCGCGCGGCGCGGGTCGGGCGCAGTTCGATGGTCTTTCATTTCGAACTGCACGGCGCGGGCGTGGACGATCTGCGCGCGACGGGCGTTCTGGTCAACGTCCATGTCGCCGAAGCGCAGGGCGCGCCGAGCCCGGTCCCCGATGAATTCGTAAATCTGTTCGAAGCGTTTGAAGGTCGCCCGCTTCGTGCCTAATATGGGGGCATGACCAAATATCTCCACACGATGATCCGCGTTTCGGATCCCGACGCCACCATCGACTTCTTCAAGCTGATCGGGCTTGAGGAAGTCCGCCGCTTCGACAGCGAAGCGGGCCGCTTCACGCTGATCTTTCTGGCCCCGCCGGGACAGGCCGGCATTGCCGAGGTCGAACTGACCTATAATTGGCCGCCCGAGGATGGCAGCGCCCCCGAAAGCTATTCGGGTGGGCGCAACTTCGGGCATCTCGCCTATCGCGTCGACAATATTTACGAAACCTGCCAGCGCCTGATGGACGCCGGCGTGACGATCAACCGCCCGCCGCGCGACGGCCATATGGCCTTCGTGCGATCGCCCGACGGCATTTCGGTCGAGCTGTTGCAGGACGGCCATCTGGAACCTGCCGAACCCTGGGCCTCGATGCCCAACACGGGAAGCTGGTAGATCGTGCAACCAAGGCGGCGCGCGCGCGTGTCCGTCTTGGAAGGCATGAGGCCGGCGAGACATAGGAGAAGAGCGTGAGCGCGCTGGAAATCGTCCGCATCCCCGTCCTCAACGACAATTATGTCTGGCTGGTCCACGATCCGGCGAGCTTCGAAACGATGGTCGTCGACCCCGCCGTGGCGGAGCCGGTGCTGGCCGAGGCGGACGCGCGCGGCTGGCCGATCACCGCGATCTGGAACACCCACTGGCACCCTGACCATACGGGCGGCAACGCCGACATCAAGGCAAAGACCGGATGCGAGATCATCGCGCCGGCGGCCGAGCGCGAGCGCATTCCGACCGCCGACCGCCTCGTCGCCGACGGCGACCGGGTCCTGCTCGGCGCGCATGTCGCCGACGTCTGGGCGGTCCCCGCGCACACCGCCGGGCATATCGCCTATCATTTTGCCGGGGACGGCGTGATCTTCGTCGGCGACACATTGTTCGCGATGGGATGCGGGCGCCTGTTCGAAGGCACCGCCGACCAGATGTTCGCGAACATGCAGCGCCTCGCCACCCTCGACGATACGACGCGCGTTTATTGCGCGCACGAATATACGCTGTCGAACGCGCGCTTCGCGGTGACGGTCGATCCCGACAACCGCGCACTGGCAGAGCGCCTGAGCGCGGTCGAAACGGCGCGCGCGCAAGGCATGGCGACGGTGCCGACGACGATCGGCGACGAGCGCGCGACCAACCCCTTTCTGCGCGCGCCCAGCGCAGCGGAACTCGGCCGCATCCGCGCGCTGAAGGACGCGGCCTGACATGGGTTGCTTCAGCCCTCGTTCAGCGTCCGTCCGCCAAACAACGCCCGTCAGGATCCCTATGATGACCATGCCCCGTTTTGCCCTTTGCACCGTACTGATCGGCGCCGCCGCCTCGCTTGCCGGCTGTGCGCCGTCGGGAAGCGGCACCCCCGGTGCCGCAGCGCTGACGCCCAAGCAGGCGGCGACGCTCGACAAGCAGCTCGCGGGCAAGACGCCCGGCACCCCGGTTAGATGCCTGCCCAATTACCGGACGTCGGACACCATTCGCGTGTCGGACGACATCCTGCTCTATCGATCGGGGCGCAATCTGGTTTACCGCAACACGCTGAAGGGCAGTTGCCCCGGCCTCGCGCGCGACAGCGATATCATGGTCGTGCGCCAGTTCGGATCGTCGACCTGCGAAGGCGACTTCTTTTACCTGGTTGATCGCAGCAGCGGCATTCGCGGTCCGACATGCGTTTTTGGCGAATTCGTCCCCTATCGCAAACCGGCGGGGGACGGCGGCTGAACCAAAGGTTCGGTCACAGGCGGGGTTCCGGTTTGCGCCGAGCTTTTCGGGTCGCGCCCCCGCCTGTATCCTGACGCGAACCTACCCCTTGTAGAGCGCCGCGATCTTGTCCTCATAGACCTTGCGCAGGATGTGGCGGCGGATCTTCATCGACGGGGTCATCTGTTCATTCTCGATCGTGAAGGGTTCGTCGGCAAAGTCGAACTTGCGTACTTTCTCGATCACCGAAAGCTGGCCGTTGACGCGGTCGACCGCCTCGCGGATCGCGGTGCGGAATTTTTCATGCTCGCGCAGCAGTTTCAGATCCTTGGGCAGCCCTTCGACCTCGGCCCATTCGGCCATCCATTCGGGATCGGGCACCAATATGCCGACGAGGTGCG
This sequence comes from Sphingopyxis sp. Q841, assembly GCF_052384365.1. NCBI lineage: Bacteria > Pseudomonadati > Pseudomonadota > Alphaproteobacteria > Sphingomonadales > Sphingopyxidaceae > Sphingopyxis > Sphingopyxis sp. Q841. The sequence continues at coordinate 672,368 of NZ_JBQSUM010000002.1, forward strand.
GGCGCTTGTCGCCATAGACCATCGCCTGCAGGATTTCGGGCTGGAGCGTCAGCATCCCTTCGACCCGCTGCGGCGAGACATTGTCGCCCTTGTCGTTGACGATCAGATCCTTCTTGCGATCGGTGATGACGATGCGGCCCTGATCGTCGATATGGCCGATGTCGCCGGTATGGAGCCATGGCCCCTTGTCGGGTTCGGCCGGATCGGGAACGAGGACGCGTGCCGTTTCCTCCTTGTTGCGCCAATAGCCCTTCATGACGAGTTCGCCGCGGACGCAGATTTCCCCGTCGTCGGCGATCCGCACTTCGGTGTTCATCAGTGGCGGGCCGACGGTGTCCATCTTGAGGCCGACCGAGGGACGGTTGCAGCTGATCACCGGCCCCGCCTCGGTCTGCCCATAGCCCTGAAGCAGCGTCAGGCCGATCGAGTGGAAGAAAACGCCGATTTCGGGGTTGAGCGGCGCACCGCCCGAAACGAGCGCTTTCATCCGGCCGCCGAAGCGCTGCTGGATCTTGGGGCGGAACAGCTTGTTGAGGATGAGGTCGACCGGGCGGTCGAGCACGCCGAGGCGGCGCTCATAATCCTTTTCGCCGACGCGCAGCGCCTGGCTGAGCATCCAGTTCGCAAGCTTGCCCTGCTTTTCGACCGACTTGATCATCCGGGCGCGGATCACTTCGAACAGCCGCGGGACGACGACCATGATCGTCGGCTTCGTTTCCTCGATGTTCGAGACGAGCTTTTCGAGGCCCTCGCTGTAATAGATTTGCGCGCCGACCATGATCGGCAGGAACTGCCCGCCCGAATGCTCATAGGCATGGCTCAGGGGCAGGAAGGAGAGGAACACCTCTTCGTCGCCGATTCCGAAATCATTGACCAGCACCTCGGCCGCGCCCGCCGCATTGTGCAGGATCGCGCCATGATGCTGCATCACTCCGCGCGGCGCGCCGCCGGTGCCGCTGGTGTAGATAAGGCAGGCGGTATCATCGCGCGTCATCGCGAGCCCGCGCGCCTTCGCGTCCGCCAGATGCGCCTCGCCGCCTTCGACCAGCGGCGCCCAGTCGTGGACCGCCACCTCGCCCTGCTGGCCGACGCGCAGGCTTTCCATGCTGATGACGATATGCGCGTCGGACCGCATTACCGCGGGCATCAGGGTGCGCGCGAGCTTTGCGGTCGAGACGATGACGGCGCGCGCGCCGCTGTTGTCGAGGATATGCTGGTGATCGCGTTCGGTGTTCGTGGTGTAGGTCGGCACGGTGATGCACCCCGCCGCCATGATGGCGAGATCGGCGATGCAGAATTCGGGCCGGTTTTCGCTGACGAGGACGACGCGGTCGCCCTCCTTCAGCCCCAGCGCGCGCAGATTATGCGCGAGCGCGGCGACCTGGTTCGCAACCTGCCGCCAGCTCAGCGGTTGCCACGCGCGATCGGCCTTGTGCCAGAGAAAGGGGCTTTCGCCGCCCCGTTCGGCACGGTCGAAAAACATCGCGACCAGACTGGGAAAATGGTCGAGATGCGGGTTGTCCAGCTTCATGCCTCTCGCTCTCCTCGGGAGGTTATTGTCGTTGGGTCGTTCTTAGGGTGAACGGCGTTCCGGTTGAAGCCCCCTTCCGGGTCAGTTCTGGGCCGGGGCGCCATCGACCGACGAGGTGCCGGGCCCGCGCGGGTCGGCGGCGCCGCGCCAGCCATCGCCGACGCGTTCGATCGCGTTGAGCTTCGAGCCCAGATCGGTCGGCGTGAAGCTGTAGCCAAAGGGCTTCATCTTCGCCGCGATCGCCTTGCCGAGATCGTCATTCTCGATCAGCACGCCCTGCTGGCCGAAGAAGATATTGGGCAGTTCCATCGCGTCCTGCGCGCTGAGGCCCCAGTCGAGGACGCCGATCAGCGTCTTGGTCACATGCATGATGATCCGCTTGCCGCCCGCCGAGCCGACCGCGAGGATCACCTTGCCGTCGGGCCCATAGACGATCGTCGGCGACATCGAGGAAAGCGGCCGCTTGCCCGCTTCGACGCGGTTGGCGGTCGGCTGCCCGTCCTTGACCGGCACGAAGTCGAAATCGGTGAGTTCATTGTTGAGGAAATAGCCGTTGGCGATGAGCTGGCTGCCGAAGATGCTTTCGACGGTCGAGGTCATCGAGACGACATTGCCGTCCTTGTCGGCGACGACGAAATGCGTCGTGCCATGTTCGGGAATCGGCGGCGCGGCAGCGCGCGGCTTCGCGCCCGGCGGCGTGCCGGGTTCATAATGGCCAGCGGCGCCATAGGGCGAGATGAGCTGGCGGCGTTCGGCCAGATAGCCTTTGTCGAGCAGGCCTTTCACCGGCACATCGACGAAATCGGCGTCGCCGAGATAGGCCGCGCGGTCGGCATAGGCGAGTTGCATCGCTTCGGCCAGCAGGTGCCAGCTCATCGGATTATCCTTGCCCATCGCCTTCATGTCATAACCCTCGAGCATGCCGAGGATGCCGAAGACGGTCGTCGCGCCCGACGAGGGCGGCCCCATGCCGCACACTTTGTAGATGCGATAGGTGGTGCAGACCGCCGGGCGTTCCTTCGCCTGATAGGCGGCGAGATCCTTGAGCGTGAGCTGCGCCTGATTGCGCGGCGCCTTGGCCACCGCGTCGCTGATCGCCTTGGCATTGGCGCCCGCATAAAAGGCTTCGGGGCCGCGCGCCGCAATGTCGCGCAGGATGGCGGCATAGGCGGGGTTCCGGATCACGGTGCCGACGGGCGCGGGTTTGCCGTCGACATAATAGATGGCGCGGGCGGCCGGGAAATCCTTCCACACCGGCTGGAATTGCTCGAGCCAGGTGTAGAGCGCGGGCGTGACCTTATACCCGTCCTCGGCCAGTTTGATCGCGGGCTGGAACAGCGCCTTCCATTCGAGCTTGCCCCATTTCTTGTGCGCCATTTCCATCAGGCGGACATTGCCCGGAACGCCGACCGACAAGCCGCCCGGCACGACGTCCATGAAGCCGCGCGGCTTGCCGTCGGGGCCGAGGAAGCGGTCGCCCTTCGCCGCCGCCGGCGCCTTTTCGCGGCCGTCGATGGTCGAGATGCTGTCGTCCTTGGCATTGTGATAGACCATGAAGCCGCCGCCGCCGATGCCGCTCGATTGCGGTTCGACGAGGGTGAGCACCGCGACCATGGCAATCGCGGCGTCAGCCGCCGATCCGCCCTGATGCAATATCTCTCGCCCCGCCTCGGTCGCGCGCGGGTCGGCCGACGAGGTGACGCCCTGCGCCGCGGCAAGCGACGGAACGGCAAGGACGAAGAGGCTGAAGACAGCAAAGAGTCGTTTAAGCATGGGCGCGACATTGGCGCGGGGGTCTGTCGAGTGCAAGCCCTGTTCCCCCCGCCCGTCTCCCCTCGCCCGTCGGCGCGAGCGCGTCAGGCGTCGGCGCCCACCGCGTCGCTCACCCGCGCAAAGCCGTCGCGCGCGGCGCGAGCTTCGAGGCCGTGCGCGATGCGTGCGGCCAGCCCCGGCCCTTCGAACACCATCGCCGAATAGATCTGGATCAGGCTGGCGCCTGCGCGGATGCGCGCCCAGGCCTGATCGGCATTGGCGATACCGCCGACGCCGATCAGCGGCACTGTTCCGCCGCTTGCCCGGCGAAAGTCGCGCAGGCGCTGCAGCGCAAGATCGTGAAGCGGCGCGCCCGATAGCCCCCCCGCTTCGTCCGCGTGGCGCGAGGCGAGCGGCGGGCGCGTGATCGTGGTGTTCGACACGATGATCGCGGCGAGGCGCTTGTCGATCGCCACCGCGACGATATCGTCGATGTCGGCGGGTTCGAGATCGGGCGCAACCTTCAGGAAGACGGGCTTGGCCGCTCCCGCGGGCTGCGCCGCCGCGACGCCGTCGAGCAGCGCCTCGAGCGCGCCGCGATCCTGCAAGGCACGCAGGCCCGGCGTGTTGGGTGAAGAAATATTGACGGTCAGATAGTCGGCGAGCGGCGCCATGGCCGCCGTGCCCTTCGCATAGTCGGCGATACGGTCGGCGCTGTCCTTGTTCGCGCCGATATTGATGCCGAGCGGCACCGGCAGGCCGTAGCGGCGCAGGCAGGCGATGCGGTCGGCCGCCTTTGCCTGTCCGCCGTTGTTGAAGCCCATGCGGTTGACCACCGCGCGGTCCTCGACCAGCCGGAACAGTCGCGGGCGCGGATTGCCGTCCTGCGGCAACGGGGTGAGCGTCCCGACCTCGACAAAGCCGAAACCGAAATGGGGCATCGCATGCGCCACGCGCGCATCCTTGTCGAAGCCGGGGGCGAGGCCCACCGGATTCGGGAAGTGCAGCCCCGCCAGTTCGGTCGCCAGCACGGGGCTGGTCAGCGCGCGGCGTGCGCGCGGCAAGGGCTGCAACGCGGCGAGCGTCAGATTATGCGCCGCCTCGCCATCGGTCGCGTGAACGACGGGGCGGACAAGGCCGTAGGCGGCATCGGCGGCGGAGGCAAAAAGCGACATGCCCCCGCCATTGCGCCGGGGCGGCGGCTATGGCAAGCCCCCTGCCGATCAGCCGGAAATCGTTGCAAAATGAGGGGCCTTGCCGGACCCTCAGTCAGCCGGCCAACAGAGGGAGACATTTGTGTCGCATCGCCGTTTCGCCGCCCGCCCGTCCACAGCGATCCTGTCCACCGCGCTTGTGCTGCTGGCAACAGCGGGCTGCACGCCGGCGACCGTGGCGACCGCACCGCAATCGCCCGCGGCGAGCGCACCGGCCGGCGCCGACCTCGCGCAATTCTTCGACAATTATGACGAGGCGCAACTGTCGCTGAGCCCGCAAGGCAAGGCCTATCGCGGCATCCGCGACGCCGATTACGGCAAGTGGAACGACCCGAGCGACGATGCCGAGGTTGCCAGCCACACACTGCAACAGGCGACCGCCGCCGCGATGCGCGCGAGCTTCGACCCCGCGAAACTGTCGCCGGAGGAGGCGCTGTCCTTCGAGCTGTTCAACGCGCAGGCGGCGCGCGCAGAGCGGCTGTTCCCGTTCCGCGACGATGAATATATCTTCGACCAGATGAACGGCGCGCAGAGCCAGATGCCCGCCTTTCTGATCAATATCCACCGCGTTGCCAATGTTGCCGAAGCCGAAGCCTATGTGGAGCGCATTCGCGGCATGGGTCCGGTGCTCGACGCGCTGTCGGCCGAATCGGCGCGGCGCGCCAAAAAGGGCGTCCAGCCGCCCAAGTGGGTCTATGCCTATGTCATCAGCGACATCGAAAATCTGATGAAGCCGGACAATGCGGTGATCGAGGATATCGGCGCAAAGGTCGGCAAGCTCGACATCGACGCCGGCGAAAAGACACGGCTGACCGATGCCGCGAAGGCGGCATGGGCCGAAAGCGCGGGCCCCGCCTATGGCCGGCTGCTCGCCGAAATGAAGCGCCAGCAGGCGGTCGCGCCGACGCAGGACGGCATCTGGCGCCTGCCCGACGGCAAAGCCTATTATGCAGCGCTGCTCGCCAATTACACGACCACCGACATGAGCGCGGCGCAGATCCACGCGCTAGGCCTCTCCGAAGTCGCGCGTATCCACGGCGAGATGAAGAAGATCATGGCGCAGGTGGGCTTCAAAGGGACTTTGCGCGAGTTTTTCGAGCATCTGCGCACCAGCCCGCAATATTATTATACGACCCGCGAGGATTATCTGGCCGATGTCGATGCCAAGGTGAAGGCGATGGAGGCGCGGCTGCCCGCCTTCTTCCATACGCTGCCCAAGGCGCACCTGCAGGTGAAAGCGGTCGAAGCGTTCCGCGAAAAGTCGGCGGGCAAAGCCTTTTACCAGTCGCCCTCGCCCGACGGATCGCGGCCCGGCACCTATTATGTGAACCTCTATGACCTGCGCGACATGTCGAAGACCGAGCTCGAGGCGCTCGCCTATCATGAGGGTATTCCGGGACACCACCTGCAGCGCGCGGTGCAGACCGAACTGACCGGCCTGCCGCCCTTCCGCCGTTTCGGCGGCTTCACCGCCTATACCGAGGGCTGGGGCCTCTATTCGGAGGAACTCGCCAAGGACATGGGCTTTTACACCGACCCCTACAGTGACTTCGGGCGGCTCGGCATGGAATTGTGGCGCGCGTGCCGCCTCGTCGTCGACACCGGCATTCACGACAAGCGCTGGAGCCGCGAGCAGGCGATCCAGTATCTCAAGGACAATACGCCCAACCCCGACGGCGACATCGAAAAGGCGATCGAACGCTATATCGTCTATCCGGGGCAGGCGACCGCCTATCTGATCGGCAAGCTCAAGATCATGGAACTCAGGACGCGCGCGCAGGCGGCGCTCGGCGACCGTTTCGACTATCGCGACTTCCATGACGTGGTGCTCAAATCGGGGCCGGTGCCGCTCGACATCCTTGAGCGCCGCGTCGATGCCTGGATCGCCGCCAGCCGTTGATAGTGCGAATCAAAATTGCGCCTTGACGCAGCCGGGCGTTCTGAAATTATGGCGGGGAAGCAAAAGGCGGCAACAAAGCCACCGAAGGGTCGGTCTCGTCATGTCGGATACGTCAGCCTCATCCGGGCAGATGAGCGGCGAGCAGCCGTTCGAGCTGCACTATTTTCCGCCCGATCCCGATCTGGCGGACATGGTGTCGAGCTTTTACTGTGCGCGCATCAACATGCCGCGCTTCGACGAATATGAGCGCGCCGACCGCCCGCAGTTTCGCTTCATCACCGTCGCCGACGGCGAATATGTCTTTTCGGACGGGCACAGCAGCACGGTACGGCGCGCCAATATCGTCGGGCCGACGAGCGGGCGCGTCCGCGCGATCAGCAACCGCCCGACGCGCATCTTTGGCTTCGGCATGCTGCCCGCCGGCTGGGCCGCGCTGATGGGCAGCCATGGCGAGAAACTGACCGACCGCGCGATCGACGCGGCCGATCTGTTCGGCGACTGGATCAACGAGGTCGCCGACGCGATACTGGGCGCCGCGAACGACGAAGAGCGGCTGATTATCGGTAATAATTTCGTCCGCGCGGTGCTGAAACAGACCGAGGCGCCCGCGATGTGGTTCATCCGCACCGTCGATGAATGGCTGACGCGATCGGCGTCGCCGCAGGTGCATGACCTGGTCGAAGCAACCGGCATGTCGATCCGCTCGGTCGAGCGGATGACCAAACATTATTACGGCCTGTCGCCGCGCATGCTGGCGCGCAAATATCGCGCCGTGCGCGCCGCGGCGGCACTGGCGCGCGGCGAGACACTCGACCAGGCGCAGCTTGGCGACGCCTTTTACGACCAGTCGCACCTGATCCGCGAGATCAAGCGCTTTGCCGGGGCAACCCCGGGACAGCTCGGCAAGCCCACGCTTTATACCGAGGCGACGACGAAGGGCCGCAAACAGCTTGCGGGCAAGGTCAGCCCGATCGTTTCCGAAACCTGAGTCCATTCGCCCTGCCCCACGACGGGACGGTCTTTTTCGGCGCCGAGCGACGATTTGGCGTTTTGATACAATCGCGAATCAGGCCCGCGACCTATCCGGAACCTGCGACCCAGAAGAGCTCTTCCTTTGACGAGGACTGAGACCTTCATCTCGGCACTCATTCGGCTCCGGCTGGATGGGTGCCTTTTTTTATTGCCGGTCCGCGACCTTGCGCCTAGGGCGCTCAGCGACTATCTAATTGGAACGAATTACTCCAATTAAGAATCGTTCGCAGTTCCGCCGGAAAGAGCCATGCGCCTGTCCAACCTTGCCGATTATGCCGTCGTGCTGATGAGCGCCGCCGCGCGCCAGTGCGGATCGGTACCGCTGCATGCGGCGATGCTGGCCGAACAGACGGGCATTCCCGGCCCGACGGCGCAGAAGCTGGTGAGCGGGCTCGCCCGCGCCGGCCTGCTGGTGTCGACGCGGGGCACTGGCGGCGGCGTACGCCTCGCGCGGCCCGCAGCGGCGATCAGCATCGCCGATATTATCGAAGCCGTCGAAGGCCCGATCGCCCTCACCACCTGCGTCGAGGACGGTCGCCACGATTGCGCGCTCGAAGGCAATTGCCGCGTCAAGCCGCATTGGGGCGTCGTCAACAATGCCGTGCGCGGCGCGCTGGCACAGATCAGCCTCGCGAGCCTGAGCGGTGCCCCCGCGCCGGGCGCTGGACGTCCGGGCGGCAGCGCCGGATTGCCCCCTCCAACGGCTCCCGCCTTCGCGGGAGCGACGAGATAAGATTATGACCGATAACAGCGAAACCCCCGTCAAGGATCAGGCAGCCCGCGACGCCGCGCTGCGCGTTGCCGACTATGAGCATGGCTGGTCCTCGGCGATCGAGACCGACTTCGCGCCCAAGGGGCTCACCGAGGATACGGTACGTTTCATCAGCGCCAAGAAGAACGAGCCCGAATGGATGCTCGACTGGCGGCTGAAGGCGTTTCGCCACTGGCAGACGATGGAGACGCCCGACTGGGCGAAACTCAACGTGCCGCCGATCGACTATCAAGACGCGTACTATTATGCAGCGCCGAAGGCGAAACCGAAGCTCGCGAGCCTCGATGAGGTCGATCCCGAGATTCTCGAGGTCTACAAGAAGCTCGGCATCCCGATCGAGGAGCAGAAGGTGCTCGCGGGCGTCGAGGGCGCGCGCAAGGTCGCGGTCGATGCGGTGTTCGACAGCGTCAGCGTCGCGACGACCTTCCGCGAGGAATTGAAGCGCGCGGGCGTGATCTTCCTGTCGATCAGCGAAGCCATCCGCGAATATCCCGAGCTGGTGAAGAAGTGGCTCGGCAAGGTCGTGCCGATGCACGACAATTATTTTGCGACGCTCAATTGCGCGGTCTTCTCGGACGGGACGTTCGTCTACGTTCCCGAGGGCGTGCGCTGCCCGATGGAGCTCAGCACCTATTTCCGCATCAATGCCGAGAATACAGGGCAGTTCGAACGCACCCTGATCGTCGCCGACAAGGGCGCGTACGTCTCCTATCTCGAAGGCTGCACCGCGCCGATGCGCGACGAGAACCAGCTCCACGCCGCGGTGGTCGAACTGGTCGCGCTCGACGATGCCGAGATCAAGTATTCGACGGTGCAGAACTGGTACCCCGGCAATGCCGAGGGGCTGGGCGGCATCTATAATTTCGTCACCAAGCGCGCGCTGTGCCAAGGCAAGCGCAGCAAGGTGTCGTGGACGCAGGTCGAAACCGGCAGCGCGATCACGTGGAAATATCCGAGCTGCGTGCTCAACGGCGACGACAGCGTCGGCGAATTTTACTCGGTGGCGGTCACGAACAATTTCCAGCAGGCCGACACCGGCACCAAGATGATCCACAATGGCAAGCGCACGCGCTCGACCATCGTTTCGAAGGGGATCAGCGCGGGCAAGTCGAACAACACCTATCGCGGCCTCGTCCGCGTCGCGCCCAATGCCGAAGGGGTGCGCAACTTCACCCAGTGCGACAGCCTGCTGCTGGGCGACCAGTGCGGCGCGCACACCGTCCCCTATATCGAAGTCCGCAACCCGACCGCGACCGTCGAGCATGAAGCGACGACGAGCAAGATCAGCGACGACCAACTCTTCTACGCGATGCAGCGCGGACTGGGGCAGGAAGAAGCCGTGGCGCTGATCGTCAACGGCTTCGCCAAGGAAGTGCTGCAGCAACTGCCGATGGAATTTGCCGTCGAAGCGCAGAAACTGCTCGGAATCAGCCTTGAGGGGAGCGTGGGGTGAGTTGGTGGCGCTATCTTCTGGCTGTCGCCATTCTAATCGTGCTCGGCTATTGGCTTTTCGGCCTTTGGTTAATGTCCGTTCTCGGCGACGGCATCCCGTGGACTGGAATGGTCGATGGGACTGTGCATCTTGGCGCCCTTTTTAGAGTCTATGGCCTTCCGTTGTTCGCTTTCGGGCTATTCCGGCTGGCAACACACTCTCCAAAACTTAGAGAAACCGATGCTCAATATTGATAACCTCCACGCCACCGTCGCGGACAAGCCGATCCTGAAAGGCCTGTCGCTCGCCATCAATGCGGGCGAGATCCATGCGATCATGGGGCCTAATGGCGCGGGCAAGTCGACGCTCTCCTATGTCCTCGGCGGGCGGCCGGGGTATGAAGTCACCGAGGGTTCGGCGACCTTCGACGGACAGGATCTGCTCGATATGGACCCGCACGAGCGCGCCGCCGCTGGCCTGTTCCTTGGCTTCCAGTATCCTGTCGAAATCCCCGGCGTGTCGAACGTCCAGTTCCTGCGCGAAAGCCTGAACGCCCAGCGCAAGGCGCGTGGCGAGGAACCGCTGTCGGGCGGCGATTTCCTGAAGCTGGCGCGCGAGAAGGCAGGGCTGCTCAAGATGGACATGGACATGCTCAAGCGCCCCGTGAACGTCGGCTTTTCGGGCGGCGAGAAGAAGCGCAACGAGATGGTGCAGATGGGCATCCTCGACCCCAAGCTCGCGATCCTCGACGAGACCGACAGCGGCCTCGACATCGACGCGCTGCGCATCGTCGGCGACGGGATCAACGCGATCATGCGGCGCCCCGACAAGGCGGTGCTGCTGATCACCCATTATCAGCGCCTGCTCGACTATGTGCGGCCCGATTTCGTCCACGTCCTCGCCGGCGGCCGAATCGTCAAATCGGGCGGGCCCGAACTCGCGCTTGAGCTCGAACGCGAAGGCTATGCGGAGATCGCGGCGTGAGCATCCATACGCCCCTTTCCTTTCTTCGTCATGCCGGACTTGATCCGGCATCCATGACCGCGTGGACCCCGGATCAAGTCCGGGGTGATGAAGTGTGGGAGGTCGCCGAGTGACGACCACCGCCCTTCCCACCCGGCGCGACGAAGCGTGGCGCTACAGCGACATCGACGCGGTGACCGAGGCGTGGCCGTTGCCCGCGCCCGAAAGCATCATGGTGCCCGCGGGCGGCGACTTCAAGCGTGCGATCGTGCAGGATGCAGGCGCGATCCATCAGATCGAGATGAGCGTCGGCAAGGGCGCGACAGCGTCGCTGCATGTGCTCAACATTGGCGGCGCCTATGGGCGTATCGAACTCGCGGTGACGTTGCACGAGGGCGCCGACTTCAATCTCGGCGCGGCGCAGATCGGCGGGGGTGCACAGACGCTCGAGATCGTCACTACCGTCACCCACGCCCAACCCGGCGCGACGTCGCGGCAAATGGTGCGTTCGGTCCTCGGCGGTACCGCGACGGGCACCTATCTCGGAAAGGTTGCCGTCGCGCGCGACGCGCAGCAGACCGACAGCGAACAGGATGTGAAGGCGATGCTGCTCGAGCGCAGCGCAACCGCCAATGCCAAGCCCGAACTCGAAATCTTCGCCGACGACGTCAAATGTGCGCACGGCTGTGCGATCGGCGAACTCGACGCGATGAGCCTCTATTATCTCCAGTCGCGCGGACTGCCCCCGGCCGAGGCGAAGAAGATCTTGCTGCAGGCTTTCGTGGCTGGCGTTTTCGACGGCGCCGAGGATGAGGAAAAGCTGCAAGCGCTCGCGCTCACGAAATTGGGGGAATTGGTGTGAGCAATCCCTCCTCCCCGTTCGCATCGAGCGAAGTCGAGATGCCCATCGGTCATGCGCGCCCTCACGGTGTCTCGACTTCGCTCGACACGAACGGGATTAGAAATCAGTTTCCCGGCCTGACGCCCGGCTGGCACTATCTCGACACCGCCGCGACCGCGCAAAAGCCGCAGGCGGTGATCGACGCGACGGTAAACGCGATGGGCCGCGATTATGCGACCGTGCACCGCGGCGTCTATGCGCGCTCGGCCGACATGACGCTCGCCTATGAGGCGGCACGGCGGCGGATCGCAGGGTTCATCGGCGCGAAGGAGGATCAGATCGCCTTCGTGCGCGGCGCGACCGAGGCGATCAATCTGGTCGCTTATTCGCACCCTAAGAAGGGGCGCGTGCTGCTCTCCACGCTCGAGCATCACAGCAATATCGTGCCCTGGCAGCTCGCGGGCTGGCAGGTCGATGTCTGCCCGCTGACCGCCGACGGCTGCATCGACTTGGACGCCGCCGAAAAGCTGCTGACCCCCGATCACACTATGGTCGCCTTTGCCCATGTATCGAACGTGCTCGGCAGCCCGCTCGACGCCGCGCGCGCCGCGGATCTTGCGCATCGCTTCGGTGCCGAACTGCTGATCGATGGGTGCCAGGCCGTGCCGCGCCTGCCTGTCGATGTCGCGGCGCTCGGCTGCGACTATTATGCCTTCTCGGGGCACAAGCTTTACGGACCGACCGGCATCGGCGTGCTGTGGAGCAACAAGCTCGACGCGCTGCCGCCCTGGCAGGGTGGCGGGTCGATGATCGACCGGGTCACGTTCGAAAGGACGACCTACGCACCCGCCCCGACGCGTTTCGAAGCCGGCACGCCCGCGATTGTCGAGGCACTGGGGCTCGCGGCGGCGGTGGATTATGTCGAAGCGATCGGTGTCGAGGCGATCCACGCGCATGAATGTGCGCTGGTCGGCAGTTTGCGCGAGCAGCTCGCCCGCAAGAACAGTATCACGCTGTTCGGCCCCGACAGCAGCGCCGGGATCGTCAGTTTCGCGATGGCGGGGGTTCATCCGCACGACATCGGCACTATCTTGGACAAAAGCGGGGTCGCGATCCGCGCCGGGCATCATTGCGCGCAGCCGCTGATGGCGCATCTGGGCGTACCGGCGACCGCCCGCGCGAGCTTCGGGCTCTACAGCAATGCAGACGATGTGACGGCGCTGGTCGAAGGATTGGCGCGCGTCGAGAGGATTTTCGGATGAGCGAAGAAAACAGCATCAGGATCGAGGAAGTGGAAAGCGTCGCGCCGCCGCCCAAGGCGCGCGTCGAGGATGCCGAAACCGCGCCCGAGAAGCTGGAGCGCAAGCGCGATTATCTGGAGGGCTTTCTGGCCGCCAAGCCCGCCGCGGTCGATCCGCACGGCGTCGGCGGCGACCTGTACGAAGCCGTCGTCGCGGCGCTCAAGGATATTTACGATCCGGAAATTCCGGTGAATATCTATGACCTTGGCCTGATCTACAATGTCGAGATCGACGAAGGCCATGTCGTCGTCACCATGACGTTGACCACCCCGCACTGCCCCGTCGCCGAATCGATGCCTGGCGAGGTCGAGTTGCGCGTCGGCGCGGTGCCCGGCGTCGGCGATGCTGAAGTGAACCTTGTCTGGGATCCGCCCTGGTCGCCCGCCAATATGAGCGACGAGGCGCGGCTCGAATTGGGAATGCTGTGATGACTGAAGCCAAGACACCCGAGAAGACGCGGACAGCCCGCCCCGCCGCCGTCACGCTGACGCCCGGCGCCGAAGCGCGCATCGCAAAGCTGATGGCGGCCGCGCCCGACGGCGCGATCGGGGTCAGGCTGTCGACGCCGCGGCGCGGCTGTTCAGGCCTTGCCTATTCGGTCGACTATGTGACCGAAGAGCAGAAATTCGACGAGAAGATCGAAACGCCCGGCGGCGTGTTTTACATCGACGGCGCATCGGTGCTCTATCTGATCGGCAGCACCATGGACTGGGTAGAGGATGATTTCGCAGCGGGTTTCGTATTCGAGAACCCCAACGCCAAGGGCGCGTGCGGCTGCGGCGAGAGCTTTACGGTCTGACGGTCGATCTTAGGGTCAGGGACCCTAGCGGCAGACCGTCCACCCCGCCGTCCGCGCCGCCATATCGAGGTGGAAATGGTCGGCGTGCGCCCGATTATAATCGGGCGACAGCAGCGTACTGAACAGCCCGCACGACCGATCGCGCACCGCGTGCAGGAAAGCTCCTTTCGCACCGCGATCGTCCCAGTCGGCACGCAGCGCCACACGCGTCCCGTCAGCAAGGATGAAGGCCGAAATGTCGATTGCATTGGCGGTCGAATGTTCGCTTTGCGCCCGTCGCCCGGCAATTTTGCGGCAATTATAGCTGCCCAGATTTTCAAGGCCGACAACCTTCTGTCCGAAATGATCCTGCGCCGCGGGCTGAACCACATCGCGCGTCCATAGCGCCAGCGCCGCGGTCATGGCGCAGCCGGGTGCGGCGTTCGCGGGACGCATCGAGGGGACAAGGCGATTGCCGGCGAGGATCATGCGCTGGCTCGCAAGGCATTGCCCCTCGCCGACCGCAGGGCGCCGCGCGTATCGCTCGCCCGCGCGGTCGAACACCGCAAAACAGGCCTCATCCTCGCCCGCCAGCCGCACGAGCTTACGATGCGTTGCCCAGCCCCTCGGCTGCGCGAGGTCGAAGGGCGCAAAGGGATCATGTTCGGGATGCGCGCGCAGCCACATCATCGCGCGAATTGCAACGATGCTGAGCAAAATCATCACGCAGAAGCGGACAAGGTAGGTGCGGAAAGCTGTCACTACCGCAGGGTGGGGCACCGCGCCCTGCGGAGCAAGATCAGAGCGGGTCGAAGGTGACCGTCAGCCCGTCTTTCGGGCGCGGGATCGGCCACATGTGCCAGTCGGGGGCATAGCCGTCGGCGATACGGATGCGATGCGTCGTCAGCACATGGTGGAAGAAGATTTTCGCCTGCATATAGGCGAAGTGCAGCCCCAGACACATATGCGCGCCGCCGCCGAAAGGAACCCATGCATATTTGTGGCGACCCCGCACCGCTTCGGGCGCGAAGCGCAGCGGGTCGAAGCGTTCGGGGTCCGGCCAATATTCGGCCATCATATGCGTATAGCTCGGGTTGATCCCGACATTGGTGCCGGCGGGAATATGGTAGCCGCCGAATTCGAAATCCCGGAGCGCGCGGCGCGGGATGGCGGGCACCGGCGGGATCAGTCGCAACGCTTCCTTGAACGCCATTTCGGTCAGTTCAAGCTCGCCGAGGCTGTTGTGCCCTACACCCTCGCCCGCCGGCGCGACGGACAGCATTTCGTCGCGCAGCCGGTCCTGCCATTCGGGATGCCGGGCGAGCAGCCAGACGAGCGAGGTGATCGAACTGGTGATGGTGTCATGCGCCGCCATCATCAGGAAGTTCATGTGGTCGACGATCGCCTCGACGCTGAGATATTCGCCGTCATCGTCCTTGGCGTGACAGATTTGGGTGAAAATATCCTCGCCTTCCGATGCCCGGCGTTCGGGCACCAGTCGCGTGAAATAATCGACGAGGAATTTGCGCCCGGCGACCCCGCGGCCCATGGCGGTGAAGGGCATCGGCACGCGTATGATGCCGATCGACGCCTGCACCATGTCGACGAACGCCTTGTTGATCCGTTCCGCCTCCGGCCCCCAGGGGATGCCGAGAAAGCTCGTCGCGGCCAGGTCGAGCGTCAGCTGTTTGATCGCCGGATAGAATTTGAAGCTCTTGCCGCTCCATGCGCCGATGCGGCTGCCGATACCCTCGTTCAGTGCGCCGGCATAATGCCGCATCGGTTCGGGCTTGAAGGCGACCGACAGCGTCTTGCGGTCGGCGCGATGCTTTTCGAAGTCCATCAGCATCAAGCCGCGCGGGAACAGGAGGTTGAGCACCGGCCCCCACCCCTGTTCGGACGAGAAGATCTTTTCGCGATCGAACAGGACAAGCTCGTTCGCTTCGGGCCCGACGAGCGACACGCCGCGGCCGCCGAAGCTTTTGGCGCGATAGACCTTGCCGTGCTGCGCGACCATGCGGTTGGTGAAGCCGACCGGATCCTTGAGCTGCGCCAGCGTCGTGCCGAGCACGGGAATCCCGTCGTCGCCGGGAATATGATCGAGCGCGGTCTCCGCGTTACGCGGCATCCAGTGCGCGGTCTCGGGTCCGAAGCGGCGTTCCGACCATTCGATCGTCGTGGGGGCATTCATCGCGGCAAATCCTTCATTTTGTCCGATGTCGGCGCAGACTATCGGCTTACTGACATTGTTGCAAGTAAGTCTTATTCCGGCGGCGGCGACCATTCACCGCAAATTCAACTCGCTTCGTGCAGTTTCGATTCCGATATGGCGCCTCCATCGCGGCGCCAAGGAAGGATGGCATCATGCCCAACAGCCTCAAAAAGCCCCTCTCCCTCGCGCTCGGCGCTCTCGCCACCGCGACGCTCGGCGGCTGCTACTATGACGGCGATCTCTATGGCCCGAGCTATGCCTCGGCGGGGGTCTGCGCGAACGACTATTATGATTATGATCCCTATGCCTATTCGGACGGCTATGGCTACGACTGTTACGATCCGACCGACTATAGCGGCGGCTTCGTCCAGATCGGTTTCGGCGGCGGCTGGTACGACAATTATTATTACCCCGGCTACGGCATGTGGATGTTCGACAATTATCGCAACCGCTACCCGCTGCGCGGCCAGTATCTGAACTATTGGGGCGGGCGCCGCGCCTGGTGGAAGCATCGCGGCGACCGCGGCGACGGCCACTGGCAAGGCCGCCCGCCGTCGAGCGGCGGCGATCACGGTGGACGCCCCCATCGCCCCGGCGGTTGGCAGGGGCATGATCGGGACGGCGACGGCCAGCATGGCCAGCATGGGACGCGCCCGCCCGGCGGTCGGCCCGGCGCCGGTACCCCGCCGACCAGCGGCAACCCCGGACGCCCCGATCGCGGTCCGGGCGTCATCCGCCCGCGTCCGCCGGTGGGCAGCCCCCCGACGACAGAGCCTGGCGATCAATTCACTGTACCGCGGCGCCCCGCGGGTGGCCCGGGTGTAATCCGCACGCGACCGGCGCCTACGGGCGAATGGACAGGAAGCAGGCAACGCTCGTCTCCGGTTGTGACCGCGCCGCCTGCCAACCGCACGACCCCGGCTCCGCAGCGACCTTCACCTGCCTTGCGGACGCCGCCCCCGCGGCCGCCTGCGGTAAGCGCACCGCCGCCGACGCGTCCCACAGGCGATGCACCGCGCCGGAGCCGTGGCGACCGGTCCGGACACGTTCGCGAAAACTGACCGATGCCGGGCTGCCGGCCCCGATCAGGCGGGTGATGGCCGCGCTTCGTCCTTCGTGCCCGCCGACACCACGGTCGCCGCAACGAGGTCGCCGATCACGTTGAGCGTCGTGCGGCACATGTCGAGGAAGCGGTCCACGCCGAGCACGAGGCCGATCCCTTCGGGCGGCACCCCGACCGAGGCGAGGATGAGCGCGATCACCGGCAGCGACCCCGCCGGTACCCCCGCGGTGCCGATACCGCCGAGGATGCAGACGAGCATCACCATCAGCTGCTGCTGAAGTGTCAGGTCGATGCCGAAGAATTGCGCAAGAAAGATCACGGTCACGCCTTCGAACATGGCGGTGCCGTTCTGGTTTGCGGTAGCGCCGAGCGTCAGCACGAAGCGCGCCACTTGGTCGGGCAGGCGCAGCCGGTCGTGCGCAACGCGCAGCGCGGTGGGCAGCGTCGCGTTCGACGACGATGTCGCGAACGCCATCACGAACGCTTCCTGCGTCTGACGGAAGAAGGCCGTCGGCGACTTGTTCGCAAGCAGCCGCAACATCACCGGAAAGACGATGAACATCTGGAGCCCGAGCGCCAGCAGCACGACCCCGACATAAGCCGACAGGCGCACCATCAGATCCCAGCCGAACTGGGCGGCAAGATTGAACATGAAACAGAAGATGGCGATCGGTGCGAGCCGGATGACGAGGCCGATCAGCTTCATCGACACTTCGAACACGCCCTCGATCGCGGTCTTGAGGGCCGCCGTCTGCGGCGTCCGGACGAGCATCAGGCCAATACCGAAAAAGAGTGCGAAGAACATCACGGCGAGCACATCATTCTCGCTCATCGCGCCGATGAAATTGCTCGGCACGATCGCAACGAGCGCATCCATCCCCGACTTCGCCTCGCCCGCGCGGTCGGTAATCGCCCTGGCGCCTTCGGCGCCCTCGGCGATCAGATTCCGGGCCAGCGCCGGATCGACCCCCGCCCCGGGCTGGATTAGATTGACGAGCAGCAGGCTGATCGCGACGGCAATCGACGAGACGACGACCGTGTAGAGCAGCGTCCGGATGCCCACCGATTTCAACGCCCGCATCTCGCCCATTTCGGCGACACCAACGATCAGCGCCGACACCAGCAGCGGGATCACGAGCATGAACAGCAGGCGCAGGAAAATCTGGCCGATCGGACCGGTGACGTAAGTCGTTGCACTGTCGACCCAGCCGGCGCCCGCCGCACCATAATGGGCGGCAAGTCCGGCGATCAGGCCACCGACGAAACCGAACAGCATACGCCATTGCAATTGCTTGGCGCGCGCCTCCTCATCCCCGCCGGGCGGGGCTTTGGTTTCGGTCATGGCTCAGCTCCTTGCGCGCCCGTGGGTGGGAGCGGCCGAAAAGCTGGGCGTCAGGCGCGGTCGGCCGGGGGCGTGGTCCTATCCTCGACCATATCTTCCTGAAGGTCCAGCCCCCGCATCCCGTGATGCGACGTATGCGCCGGCGCATGCGGACGGTCGTCGAACGCCGGATCCTCGACCTCCAGCATGCCTTCCCATTTGGTGATGACGCTGGTCGCCACCGCATTGCCGACGACGTTGGTCGCGGTGCGCCCCATGTCGAGGAACTGGTCGATCGCGAAGACGAGCGCGACCCCCTCGACCGGAAGATCGAACATGGCGAGCGTCGCGGTGATGACGACCAGGCTGGCGCGCGGCACCGCGGCAATCCCCTTCGACGACACCATCAGCGTCAGCAGGATCAGGATCTGCGTCGTGATCGACAGTTCGATGCCATAGGCCTGCGCGATGAAGATGGTCGCGAAGCTGGCGTACATCATCGATCCGTCGAGGTTGAAGCTGTAGCCGAGCGGCAGCACGAAGCCCGAGATGCGGCGCGGAACCCCGAAGCGGTCGAGCTGTTCGAACAGCTTCGGCATCGCGGCTTCGGATGAGGCGGTCGAGAAGGCGATCAGGATCGGTTCGCGGATATAGCGGATCAGTTCGACGATCCGCTTGCCGAGGAAGATCGCCCCGATGCCGAGCAGCAGCGCCCACAGCACGACGAGCGACATGTAGAATTCGGTGAGCAGTTCGGCGTAGGTCGCAAGGATGCCGAGCCCATATTGCGCCACCACCTTGGCGAGCGCGCCGAACACCGCGAGCGGCGCGAGGCGCATGACATAGCCGGTGATCTGGAGCATCAGCTCGGCAAGCGCCTCGGCCCCGCGGACGAGCGGCGCGCCCTTCTCGCCGATCGCCGACAGGCCGACGCCCGCGAACAGCGCAAAGACCAGAATCTGGAGGACGTTATTTTCGCCCATCGCGGCGACGATATTCTTGGGAAAGATATGTTCGACGAATTCGAACAGGTCGAGTTTCTTGACCTCGCCGACTTCGGCCGCCGAATGGGCGCCGACGGTCAGATGCAGCCCGGCGCCCGGTTCGAGCACATTGACCATGATCAGGCCGAGGCTGATCGAGATCAAGCTGGCGATGATGAACCACGAAATGGCGCGGACCCCGATGCGGCCGAGCGCCGAGCTGTCGCCCATATGCGCGATCCCCGCGATAAGCGTGCCCAGGATCAGCGGCGCAACCAGCATCTTGATCAGATTGAGGAAAATATTGGCGAGCATCGAAAAGCCGCGCAGCCAATTATCGAAGGCCTCGCTGCCCGCGGGCACCATAACGCGCACCAGATAGCCGGCGACGACCCCCAGAACCATGCCGATCAAAATGTAAATTGTGAGGCGTTTCGCCATCAATTCGCTCCCCTGTTCCGGTCCCCGCCGAATGTAAATGGGGGGCCTAACAGCCCGGTGCCCGCGGAGCAATCGCCAGAATCTTCAGAGCCTACACAAGAAAAGTAATGGCTGCGCAGGTTGCGGCGCCGACGGCAAGCGTCAGCGGAATGCCCGCGCGGAAAAAATCGATGAAGCGGTAATTGCCCGCCGCATAGACCAGCGTGTTCGTCTGATAGCCGATCGGTGTGGCGAAGCTGGCCGATGCGGCAAACATGACCGCGATCACCAGCGGATAGGGATCGACCCCCAATTGCCGCGCCACCGCGATCGCCAGCGGCGTCACCAGAATGGCGACCGCGTTGTTGGTGACGATTTCGGTGAGCAGCACCGACAGGATATAGGTCGCAACGACCAGCCCCCACGGCGGTACGCTGCGCAGCAACGGCGTCAGTTCGCCGACGACCAGTTCGACGCTACCCGAATTTTCGAGCGCCAGCCCGACCGCGAGCATCGCGAAGATCAGGACAAGGACATTGCCATCGATCGAATCCCACGCCTCGTCGGCGTCGATGCAGCGCGTCACCAAGATCAGCCCGACCCCGATGATCGCGGCGACGCCGATGTCCATGACATTGAAGGTCGCCAGCAGGATGACGCCGACGAGCGCGCCGATGGCGATCGGCGCCTTGTTGCGGCGAAACTCGCGCTCGCTGGTCGAGCCCACGCCATAGAGGTGCGGATGGCCGTAGAGCTGTTCGATCTGGTCCGCCGGCCCCGTTACCAGCACACGATCGATCGCCTGAACGCGCGCATTGGGGAGGTCGGGGCCCGGCGTCTTGCGAAAGCGCGCCATGCCGAGGATGCGGACCTTAAGCGACGAGAGAAAGGGTATTTCGATCAGCCGGCGACCGATCGCCGGGTGGCTGGGGGCGATCATCGCCTCGACGATCGCCTCGTCATTCTGGTCGGCATTGTCGTGCCCGGCGGTCAGGCCGATAGCGACATTCTTGTTCGCGCGCAGCGACAGGAGTTCGGCAAGCTCAAGCCGCAGGACGAGGCGGTCGTCGGGCTCCAATATATCGTCGGCAAGGTTCGACCGGCGCAGCGTCGCACCGCGCTTCATCGCGACGAGCTTCACATTGGCGCGCTTGACGAAGGGCACGTCGCCGACACGCCGCCCGACCAGATTGCCGTCCTTCAGGATGCGCACTTCGGAGAGGAAGGTGCGATGTTCCTGGCTGAGCGCGATCTGCGACGGTGAATCGTCGGGCAGAAAGCGGCGCGCGATCAGCAGCAGCGCCAGCGTCCCCGCTACCCCCGCAACGAGCCCGACCGGGGTGATGGTGAAGATGCCGAAGCGATCGAGGCCATTATCCTGTGCCACCGCGGCGACGAGCAGGTTGGTCGAGGTGCCGATGAGCGTCGTCGTGCCGCCGAGGATGCAGACGAAGGACAGCGGCATCAGCAGCCGCTTGGCGCTGATCCCCAGCGCGCTCGCCAGCTTGAGCATGATCGGGATCATCACGACCACGACCGGCGTGTTGTTGAGGAAGGCCGAGGCGACATAGACGCCGAAGAACATCTCCGCGAGCGCCAGCTTCGGGTGTCGCTGCGCCCGGGCGATGATGCGGTTCGCGATCGCGTCGAGCGTGCCGGTGCGCAGCAAGGCGCCCGATAGGATGAACATCGCGCCAATCGTCACCGGCGCCGAATTGGAAAAGACCGAAAAAAGATCCTTGCCCGACAGGATGCCGAGGAAGAGGAAGGTGCAGGTCCCGAGGATCGCGACGACGGTCGCCGGGAAGCGCTCCATCACGAAGCCGACGAACATCAGGGCGAGTACGACAAGGCCGATGATCGCCTGATGCTGGGCGATAAAGGCCTGCGCCGCGGCGATCATTCGGCGACTATCCGCACTGCGCGCGCTGGAGCAGCTTGTGGTCGGCGAGGACGAGCGCCATCATCGCTTCGACCACCGGCGCACCGCGGATACCCACGCAGGGATCGTGGCGCCCCTTGGTGACGATGTCGGTCGCCTCGCCCGCCTTGTTCACCGTCGGCACAGGGGTCAGGATCGAACTGGTCGGCTTGAAGGCGACGCGCACCACGACGGGTTGGCCGGTCGAGATGCCGCCCGCAATGCCGCCGGCATTGTTCGAGAGGAAATCGGGGCGGTTGCTGCCGTCGCTCGCGGGGCGCATCGGATCGGCATTTTCCTCGCCGCGCAGCCGCGCCGCGCCGAAGCCCGCACCGATTTCGACGCCCTTGACGGCATTGATACCCATCATCGCAGAGGCGAGGTCGGCATCGAGCTTGGCATAGATGGGCGCGCCCCAGCCCGCCGGAACGCCGCTCGCGGCACATTCGATTACCGCGCCGAGCGAACTGCCCGACTTGCGCGCGGCGTCCATCAGCCCTTCCCAGCGCTGCGCCGCGGCCGGGTCGGGACAGAAAAAGGGATTGCGATCAATCTCTTCGAGATCGAAGTTCGCCGGGTCGATCGCATCGCCGCCGATTTCGGCGACCCACGCATGGATCTGCACCTCGGGCAGGATCAGCCGCGCGACCCCGCCGGCCGCGACGCGCGCGGCGGTCTCACGCGCGCTCGACCGGCCACCGCCGCGATAGTCGCGGATGCCATATTTGGCGTCATAGGCATAATCGGCGTGGCCGGGGCGATAGGCCTGGGCAATCTCCCCATAATCTTTCGACCGCTGGTCGACATTCTCGATCATCAGGCTGATCGGCGTGCCGGTGGTCTTGCCCTCGAACACCCCCGACAGGATGCGCACCTGATCGGGCTCCTGCCGCTGCGTCGTGTGCCGCGACTGGCCCGGGCGGCGCTTGTCGAGCCAAGGCTGAAGATCGGCTTCAGACAGCGCGAGGCGCGGCGGACAGCCATCGACCACCGCGCCGAGCGCCGGCCCGTGGCTCTCACCCCAGGTGGTGAAGCGCAGAACGCGACCGAAGCTGTTGAAACTCATGTGCGCGGCGTCCTGTCCATGAACTCGATGCGGTTGCCGAAAGGATCTTCGGTGAAAAAACGGTAACGCCCATCGACGGGGCTGTCATCCTTCGTCGGATGCCCATGCGCCCCGACCCGTGCGCGCAACGCGTCGAGCCCGTCGGTGGCGAGCGCGACATGCGCCTTTCTGGCAGGCCGGAAATCGCCCTCGACCCCCAGATGCAATTGCCGGTCGCCAAGCGCGAACCAGCAGCCCCCGCGCGCCGCCATGTCGGCGGGCTTGGGCAATTCGGCGAGGCCGAGAAGCGCGCCATAGAAAGCGCGCGCCCGCGCTTCGCCGCCCACCGGAATGGCGATCTGGACATGATCGAGGGCAAGCGCGAAATCCATGCCCCGCCGATGGCGGGAATCGCGCCGCAATTCAAGCGCGCTCAGCCCATCCGCGCAAAGGCAGGGGCATAATCGGCCCGGCCCGCGACCGGCCAGACAGCCGCCGGATCGAGCATCGTCGCCATCAGATGCTCGCCCGCGAACGGCGAAGCGAAGCGCGCCGCAAGATCGGCGGAAAAGCCAAAGCGCGTGTAGTAGGCCGGATCGCCAAGCACGACGCACAACGCTATCCCCTGATCGCGCAGCGCCGCGAGTCCCCCGCGGATCAGCAGGCCGCCGACGCCCTGTCCCTGCCAATCGGGAAGCACAGCTACCGGCGCGAGTCCGGCCGCAGCAAGAGGCCGGTCGTCTGCGACCGCACTCATGCGACTGAAGAGGATATGCCCGGCGACCGTACCAGCACGCTCGGCAACGAGCGAAACGAGCGCATCGCCATCGGCCTCGATCATCGCGACGAGTTCGGCCTCGTCCTGATAGCCGAAGCCGGTTGCGGTGAAAGCCTCCCGATGCACCGCCGCGATTGCCGCCGCGTCCTTAGCGCGGGCGCGGCGGACCGCGATTGCATCAGGCAAGCGCGATGTCCGGCGCGTCTTCCTGCTTCATGCCGATAGTGTGGTAGCCCGCATCGACATGATGCGTTTCGCCGGTGACGCCGCTCGACAGGTCGCTGAGCAGATAGAGCGCCGAGCCGCCGACGTCGTCGATCGTCACATTGCGGCGCAGCGGCGCGTTATATTCGTTCCACTTCAGGATCAGGCGGAAATCGCCGATTCCGCTCGCCGCCAGCGTCTTGATCGGTCCCGCCGAGATCGCGTTGACGCGAATGCCCTGCGGCCCATAGTCGTTGGCGAGATATTTGACGCTGGTTTCGAGCGCCGACTTCGCGACGCCCATCACATTGTAATGCGGAATGACCTTTTCGGCGCCATAATAGCTGAGCGTCAGCATCGCGCCGCCGCCCTGCCCCGTTTCGGGATCATAGGGCGTCATCATCGCCGCCGCGCGCTTGGCGACCGCAGTGAAGCTGTAGACGCTGATGTTCATGGTCATCAGAAAATCTTCGAGCCCGACATCGGCATAGGCACCGCGCAGCGCCTCCTTGTTGGTGTAGCCGATCGCGTGGACGATGAAATCGATCGTCGGCCAACGCGCCGCGAGCGTGGCAAACGCCTGGTCGAGATTGGCCATGTCGCTGACGTCGCAATCGATCAGGAAATCGCAGCCGAGCTGGTCGGCGAGCGGCTTCACCCGCTTTTCCATCACCTCGCCCTGATAGGAAATGGCAAGTTCGGCGCCCTGCGCATGCAGGGCCTTCGCGATGCCCCAGGCAAGCGACTTGTCGTTCGCAAGCCCCATGATCAGCCCGCGCTTTCCCTTCATCAGCCCCATGTCATTCTCCGGTCTTGTCGTTACCGACCACAATATCATCGACGCGCCCAATAGCGTCGTGGCCCAAATCCTCAACCTCGACGAGCGCTGCATTGAGTTCGGCGCCGATCACCATACCCAATCCGACGAGGTAGAAAAAGAACAGCGCGATCATGACGCCGGCAAGGCTGCCGTAGGTCGCGTCATAGCGGAACAGGCTGGCGAGCAAAGGCGGAAGCGCCAGAGTGACCGCCATCCACCACAGGGTGGTGAAGAGCGCGCCGGGCCATTTGGGAAATTGTCGCCCGCGATATTTCGACGGCGTCAGCGACAGGAAGAGAAAATAGATGGCGGCGAACAGCCCCAGCCCCGATACGCCGCGCGAAATGGCGACGACGCCCGCCGACTGATAGGCAGAGGGCAGGACGCGTTCGACGAACTGTTCGATGCCGACAATCAGTACCTGCAAGCTGAACGAGATCAGCATCAGCACGACCGCGCCGGTGATGATGCCGATCGACACCAGCCGATAGTGGAAAAAGCCTTTGGAAAAATGGGTGCCGTAGGCGCGGCGCAAGATGTCGCGGATCGTTTCGATCAGGCTGCCGACGGTCCACAGCGCGACGAGCGCGCCGAGCCAGAGGAAAATGCCCGTCCGCGCGCTCATCACCTCGGCGATCGGCCCCGCGAGCGCGCGCGCAACCGACGGCGGCATCGTCGAAAAGACGGCTTCGATCGCCCGCTCGCTGCCATAAGCGCCACCGACGAGACTGAGCACCGCAGCGAGCAGGATGAAGAAGGGAAAGAGCGCGATCAGCGCAAGATAGGCAAGATTTCCGGCGTGGATGAACCCGTCGGTGTATGTGCCGACCACCACCCGGCGCGCGACGCGAAAGATACGCGTCCCGGGGCCGAGCGTTTCGCGTCCGCGTTCGATGACGCCCTGCGCCCGCCCGCGAAGGTGCATGCGCTTGGCGCGCTCGGCGCGTGCCTCGGGCGAATGGGGCGAGTGGCCTTCGGCCAGAAATTCCCTGCCGACCTCTTCGGCGACCTGACGTTCGAGCGCTGCGGCGTCTTGCTGCCCGGGACGTTCAACCACACATCACACGCCAAGATCGGCCCGCACCGGCCGCGTATCGGTCCAACCTTCGAGCGCCTTTTCGAGCGCGGTGTCGCCCGAAGGAATGTCCACCATCAACCGGACGAGCTGGTCGCCGCGGCCGCCGCCCTTGCTGCTGAACCCCTTGCCCTTGAGGCGCATCACCTTGCCCGACGAGGAACCCGCTGGGATCGACAACATCACCGGTCCGTCGACGGTCGGCACCTTGATCTTCGCGCCCTTGACCGCTTCGTTCAGCGTGATCGGCAAGTCGAGCCGGATATTGTCGCCATCGCGTTCGTAGAAGGGATGATCCTTGACGCTGATAGTTACGATGCCGTCGCCATTGCCCCCGGGCCCCGGCTGCCCCTTGCCCGCGAGGCGCATCTGCGTTCCGGTTTCGACCCCGGCCGGCAGCTTGAGGTCGATCGTCTTGCCGTCGGCAAGCGTAATCCGCTGCATCGCCTGGGTCGCCGCGTCGACGAACGAAACGCTCAGCCGATAGGCGACATTGGCGCCTTTTTGCGGCGGTGCGCTGCGTCCCCCGCCGAAACCAAATCCGCCGCCACCACCGCGACCGCCGAACAGGCCTTCGAATATGTCGCCGAAGTCGGCGCCCTCGCCACCAAAACCGCCGAAGCCCCCCTGCGGCCCGCCGCGCGGGTCGCCCCGAAAGCCGCCGCCGCCACCTCCGAAACCGAACGGCATGGCGGGATTGCCCTCTGCATCGATTTCGCCGCGATCGAACTGCGCGCGCTTTTCCTTGTCGGACAACAGGTCATAGGCTTTGGTGACGTCGGAGAATTTCTCCGACGCCTTCGGATTTTCCTTGTTCCGGTCGGGATGCAGCTCTTTTGCAAGCTTGCGATAAGCGGATTTGATTTCCGCTTCGCTCGCGTTTTTCGCCACGCCGAGGGTGGAATAGGGATCTGCCATCTGTCTCCTGTAGCCCGATAAGTGACTGGCCGTGAAGGGCCGATTGCGAGCCATGTGGTAATGGCCGCGCAGAGGGTCAAGTTCCCGACGCTTTTGCTCGACCAGAGGCGCGACGCGGAGTATTGAGCCGGCATGACGACGACCGATCCTTTCGCGCTATTCGACCTATGGTATGGCGAGGCACGCGCGAGTGAACCCAATGACAGCAATGCGATGGCGCTGGCGACCGCGACGGCGGACGGCCATCCGTCGGTGCGGATGGTCCTGCTGAAAGGGCATGGCCCCGACGGGTTCGTCTTCTACACCAATCTCGACAGCCGCAAGGGCGGCGAACTTGCGGCGAACCCGCATGTCGCACTGCTCTTTCACTGGAAGTCGCTGCGCCGACAGATTCGCATCGAAGGCCCGGTATCGACCGTCGACGACGCAACCGCCGATGCCTATTTCGCGACGCGCAGCCGCGACAGCCAGCTCGGCGCCTGGGCCAGCCAGCAGTCGCGTCCGCTCGACGCGCGTGAAAGCTTCGAAAGCCGCTTTGCCGAAATGCAGGCGCGCTTCGAAGGACAGGACGTGCCGCGTCCGCCACGCTGGTCGGGCTGGCGCGTGACGCCCGAGCGAATCGAATTCTGGCAGGACCGGGCGCATCGCCTGCACGAACGCACGTTGTTCGTGCGCGCGGGCGATGGCTGGACGAGCGGACTGCTCTACCCATGAGCTGGCGCCGCCTGCCGATCACGCGCGTCGACGCCTTTGCCGAGCGGGCGTTCGAGGGAAATCCGGCGGCCGTCATGCCGCTTGATGAGTGGATGAGCGACGCGATGCTTCAGGCGATCGCGGCGGAGAATAATCTGTCCGAAACCGCCTTCGTCGTTCCCGACGAAACGAGCGAGGCCGATTACGAACTGCGCTGGTTCACGCCCAAGCAAGAGGTCGCGCTGTGCGGCCACGCGACGCTGGCGAGCGGACATGTGCTGCTGACCACCGCCCAGTGGCGCGGCGACATGCGTTTTCGCACGCGCCACGCGGGCATCCTCGTTGTCGCGCGCGATGACGAGGACGGATATCGCATGCGCCTGCCCGCCTATCGCCCCGAACCCAAGCCGCTGGCGAAGATCGCGGCCGCGGTCGGCGGGTCGCCGGTCGAAACGCTGTGGCATGAGGGGCGCTATGCGCTGCTCGTCTATGCCGATCCGCGCGAGGTGCGCGCGCTGGCGCCCGACATGGCGGCGCTCAAGGCGCTGGGCGACGTACAGGCGATCGCCACCGCCGACGGCGCGGGCGACCCAGCAGGCGCCGATGTCGTGAGCCGCGTGTTCGTGCCAAGCGCGGGGATCGATGAAGATCCCGTCACCGGGTCGGCGCACTGCGTCCTTACCCCTTATTGGACGCGCCGACTGGCGCGCGACCGCTTTACCGCCTGGCAGGCGAGCGAGCGCGGCGGGCGAGTCGGCTGTCATATCGACGGCGATCAGGTCGAGCTTTCGGGTCGCTGCGTCACGACGCTGACCGGCGAATTCCTGCTCTGACGATCGCGGCGTAGCGCCTTAGAGCGCGGCAGTCAGATCGGCGAGATGGCGGCGGAGCGCCGGGAACTGCTTGTCCTTCGTTATGCCGAGCCGCACCATCGTGATCCGCTGCGACGGCGACACGATGATATATTGCCCCTGATGCCCGATGCAGGCGAACAGGTCGTTCGGCCCGCGATCGGGCCATAGCGCTGCCCCCACGCCCGCGGGCCGCGCGCGATTGAGCCAGATGTGCCCGCCATAGCCGGCATCGTTGGGCGACGGCGTCAGCATGAAGCGCATCCAGGTTTCGGGGAGCAGGCGCTGGCCGTTCGCAACACCATGATTGCGCAGGAATTCGCCGAACTTCGCATAGTCGCGTGCGGTCGCGTGCATGATCGATCCGCCGACCATCGTGCCATGCGCATCGAATTCGGGGGTCAGGCTGGTCATCCCCAGCGGCTCGGTCAAACGGCCGTGAATGAAATCGAGCATCGCGTCGCGCCGCGCGTCGGGGTTCGAGGACGGGGTCAGTGCATCGGTCAGGATATCGGCAAGGATGACGCTGGTCGCCGAACTATAGTTGAAGACTTCACCCGGTTTGGCGATAGCGGGCTTGCCCTCGGCAAAGGCGGCCATATCCTGCGCGCCCTTGCCGAACAACATGTCGACCGTGTCGCCGCGCCACACCGGGTCGCCTTCCTCGACATGCTCAAGGCCCGATGACATGTGCAACAGATCCCTGAGCGCGATCGTGCCGCGCGGATCGCCGCTGCGTTGCCACGCCGCGACTGGCGCCGGGCCATCGAGCGACAATTGGCCGTCGGCGACCAGAAAACCGGTCAGCACCGCGGTGATGCTCTTGGCCATCGACCAGCTGATAAGCTTGGTATCGGGGCCGAAGCCGGCGCCATAGCGTTCGTAGATTGGCTTGCCGTCGCGCAGGACCAACAGCGCGCGCGTCTCGCCGACATCGCCGGCATCGTCGAACAGCGCATCGGCCTTCGCCTTCACCACCGGATCGAGCGCCGGGAGCGCGGGCGACGCAGCGACCGGCACGACATCGTCGATCGACGCGCCCAGCCGCGGTGCTGGTGCGGGCGGCGCCATGCTGCCCTGACCGGCGGCGTGCGTCAGCGACCAGCCACCCAGAAGCGCGAGCGCGGCACTTGCCAGCAAGAGTTTTTTCGTGATCATGGCCGCCCGTGAGTAACACCAACCCACCCGAAACGGCAACGGGCGAACCTGCCGCGGCGCCGACACCGACCGGCGAGCGCCCCGACGTGCCGCGCCGCCTGCGCGGCCGCAAGCGCCGGGCGAGCCGTTGGGGCGGCTGCCTGCCGTGGGCTGCGGGGTTCGGCGCCCTGTTGCTGATCTTCCTAATCTGGCAATTTCCGTCGTTCAAGGCGCAGGCCGAACTCGGCTCGGCCTATGCCGCGCGCGTCGGTTGTTCGTGCCGCTATGTCCAGGGACGCAGCCTCGACAGTTGCCAGACGGACTTCGAACCCGGCATGGAACTGGTGTCGCTCAGCGACGATCCGGCGACGAAGACGGTGACGGGCAGCGTGCCGCTGCTCGCATCACGCAGCGCGCGCTATGCCGGCGCCAATGGCTGCCTGATCAATCCCGCACCCTGAACCGCTTCGTGATCAGCGCGAAAGCCGCGGGGACGCCGAAGACGAGCAGCCACACCGTCGCCTCCTCGTCCCAGCCATAGCCGGCGGAAAGCACGCCGAAGAGCAGATTGGCGACCGATACGACCAACCACAGGACCAGAAAAAGCCGGGTCGCGCGGGCGGCATCGCGAATGGACAGGCGTAGCAGGACCAGCAGGGCCAGCGCGGCGATGAGCATGATCATGGTGTGCGACATGGATTCCTCCCCTGAAACATCCGGCTAGGCATCGGGATCGGCGCCGAACAAGCGGCCGAGCCCGGGCGCCCAGCGCTGCCAGCCGCCGTTGAGCGATCCCCATTCCCAGATCGCGGTGAACAACAGCGCGCCGAAAATTCCCATGCCGAGCGTCAGCGGCTGCCAATGGCCGAACCAGGCCGCGGCGCCGATCGCGAGCAGCAGCGCGCAGCCGAGCATATGCGAAAAGGGCGGCAGCGGCCGATCGTTCGTCGCGCGCTTGAACCCCATATTGCCGACGAGGAAGAGCAGCGCGCCGCCGACGGCAACGGCGAGATAGGCCGGCTCGATATGCCCCTTGGGGTGGGCGAGCAGCATTTCGTCGGCGACCGCCGAGACGACGAGCCCCGCGACGATCGGGATATGCCAATAGGTATAGGCGTTGCGCGCGAGAAGGCCGGCGTCGCCGCTCACCTCGATCAGCTTGCTCCCGCGCACCGCGCCGGTGTCGAAATAGAGCCACCACAGCGCCGCGCTGCCCAGGAAGCAGGTCACGAAAGCCGTCCAGTGGAGCGCGTCCTGTGGCAACGTCGCAAAGGTCGCGCCGGTGACGAGCACCCCCTCACCCAGCGCAATGATGATGAACAGCGCGCAGCGTTCGGCCATATGCGCCCCGGCGATGTCCCAGTCAGCCGCGTTCGACCGGCCCAGCCCTGGCGTCGCAAAAAAGGCGAAGGGACCGGCATATTCGATGGCGAGCGCCGCCGCCCAGCACAGCATCCGCACCTCGGCATCGGCGAAGCAGCCCGCGATCCACAGGGGCAGGGTGAGCAGCGACCAGAAGGCGATGCGCGCGAAATTGCGTGCGCGCCCGTCGTGGATCCCCCAGCTTGCCCAGACGACATAAAGCGACCGCCCCAATTGCATCGAACAATAAGCGGCGGCGAACAGCCAGCCATTCTTGCCGAACGCGTAGGGAATGGCACTCGACAGCGCGAGCCCCGCGAGCATCAGCAGGATCAGCATCAGGCGGACATTGGCGCGGTCGGGGTTGAGCCAGTTCGCAACCCAGGTCGTGTAAATCCACACCCACCAGACCGCGAACAGCAGGATCAGCGCCTGCAACGCCCCCATCAGCGACAGATGCGCGAGCAGACCGTGCGAAAGCTGGGTTATCGCGAAGACGAAAACGAGGTCGAAGAACAGCTCGATATAGGTGACTGGCGCATGGCCGTGCGCGTCACGCGCCCGAAACAGATTGGTCCTCGCCATCGACGCTCGCCCTCCCCTTCATAAGTTTGCGCCACTGGCCGGGAGACATAGCAAGCCTGCGCCGAAACACAGAACAAAGATGCGCGTGACTCGAAAAGCCGGTTGCAAAGGCGATTTCGGCGACGCTCAGCGGCCGGTTAAGCAGAAACCAGCAGGCGCGGCGCAGCCGCTGATGCAGCACATATTGCGCCGGCGTGCGCCCCGTCGCGCGCGCGAACTGGACGATCAGATTATTGACCGACATGCCGGCTTCCTCGGCAAGTTCGTGCACCGACAGCTGGGTTTCGAGGCCCTTCTGGATATAACGCATCAGATCGTCGATGCGCCGCGCGATGCCCGGCTGTACCGGAAGCGTTGCCGTGGTTGCGAGCCGTTCGGCGATCGCGGCGATGAGCGCGTCGCCCGCCTGGGCATCGCCCGCCGCGAGCGCGCGGGCGAGCGCCGCCATCGCCGGATCGTCATGCCCCGCGATCGCCCGCGCATGGGGCGAAACGGCGAGCCGGTGGTGCGGAATTTCGACCTCGATGCTACGCACCGCGCCGCCCTGCGCCGTCGCACGATATTCGTGACCGAAGGGCGCCAGCCACATTTCGCCGGGGATCGGATCGCCAAGCGATGTTCGCCGTCCGTCGAGCCAGGTCTCGAGCCAGTGGTAGCTGCCCGCTTCGTAAAGGATCAGCATGTGACAATCGCCAGACACCGTCCAACTGCTCGGGCCGTCGATCCGGTCGACCTTGGCGATTGCCCTGACTTCTCCCGCGTTCATCCAGCGAATATGCCGAATGCGGGAGAATCTGAAAGCCTGCAATATAGGCCAAATCTATGGTTAAATCGCACCTTCAGTTTTTGGGTCGCAAACCAGTGGACGGACTGAAGGTGCACCCCAAAACCGACCCCTCCGGCGGGCGACTGTTATAGTCGTCCGCCGTTTTTCGGGCTCCGCTAAACGGCGACGCGGGTCAGTTTGCGGCGAGAAATTCGTCCATCGCGGCGTTGACCGCATCGGGCGCTTCCCAAGGCACAAAATGGCCGCAGCCCGGCACCTTCACGATGGAGATATCGGGCACCAGTTCTTCGATCCCGTCGAGATTGCACGGGGGCAGCGCGACATCGTCGAGCGCCCAGACGACCAGCGTCGGGATCGTCAGCTTCGGAAAAGGCATCGCGGGCGGCTCGGCATAGGGGTCGTCCATTGCGGGCACATTGGCGGGCGAACCGCGATACCAGTTGATCATTGCGCGGCAGGTGTCGCGATCCTCCCAATCCTTGAGCAGCCGGGCGATCTCGTCGGGCGGCTGGATCCCGCCGCTCGGCACCCTGCCCGCAAAGGCATGGGCAAGGATGCCCGCGATGCCATGCTCCTCGATAATCGCATCGCTGGCAGGATCGCGGAAGGTGCGGATATACTGGCTCGCGGCGCGCTGCTCGGCATTGGTCAGCAGCAGGCGCTGAAAGATCGCAGGGTGCGGCGCATTGGCGATGACCGCCCGCGTGACGCGGCCCGACCATTCGGGATGCAGCCCTCCTGGCTGACCGCCGAGCGCCACGCCCCACGCGATCGCCCCACCCCAATCATGCCCGACGACCGTAAAATCGCCGACGTCCAGCGCGTCGGCGAGCGCAAAGATATCGGCGATCAGCTTGTCGGGGGTGTAGGAGGCGGCGTCCTGCGGCTTCGACGACCCGCGATAGCCGCGCTGATCGGGCGCGATGCAGCGGAAATGCTGCGCGAAATGCGGCAGCTGAAAGCGCCAGGTGCGGTGCGATTCGGGAAAGCCGTGGAGGAATATCAGCACCGGCGCATCGCGCGGCCCCATATCAACAACGTCGAGTTCGACCCCCGTCGCCAGCCTGACCCGCACCTGATCGAAATCGCCGCTCATGCATCGCTCCTCTGGTTTCATTTCAAAACCGTCTGGCCGAGCGCGGCGCCGCTGGCAAGCTGCAACAAATGGCGGGTCGGTGGCGACTGCGGCGGCGTTTGGCGGATTGGCGGCATTGGGTTGGAGAGCGGACGTTGCGGCAAATCGCCTTGCGTTCGCCGGCGCAAGCCGGGGTGCAAGTCCGGGATGACGATGCCGTAAATATCGTACTTCGGTCGCAACCCGACCACCGCATCCGCTTGCACGCACCCACGCATCCGCTAAAGACGCCCGATGGATCAGATCGTCATTCGCGGCGGCCAGCGACTCAAGGGCCGTATCCCCATCTCGGGCGCCAAGAACGCCGCGCTCACCCTTCTACCCTGTGCGCTGCTGACCGACGAGCCGCTGACCCTGCGCAACCTGCCGCGGCTCGCCGACGTCGATGGCTTCGGGCATCTGCTCAACCAGCTCGGCTGTTCGACGACGATCGAAGGATCGCGGCCCGAGGATTTCGGCCGCGTGATGACCGCGCGCGCGACGACGCTGACCTCGACCGTCGCACCCTATGACATCGTCCGCAAGATGCGCGCGTCGATCCTCGTGCTCGGCCCGCTGCTCGCGCGCGCGGGCGAAGCCACCGTGTCGCTGCCGGGCGGCTGCGCCATCGGCAATCGCCCGATCGACCTGCATCTGAAGGCGCTGGAAGCGTTCGGCGCCGAGATCGAGCTCGCGTCGGGCTATGTGAAGGCCGTCGCCCCCGGCGGGCGCCTTGCCGGCGGCAAGTTCACCTTCCCCGTCGTCTCGGTCGGCGCGACCGAAAATGCGGTGATGGCGGCAGTTCTCGCCAAGGGCACCTGCGTTCTCGAAAACGCCGCGCGCGAGCCCGAGATCGTCGATCTGTGCAACTGCCTGGTCGCGATGGGCGCGCATATCGACGGCATCGGGACCGAAACGCTGACGATCGAAGGCGTCGACCGCCTGCATGGCGCGACCTATCGCGTGATGGCCGACCGCATCGAGGCGGGCAGCTACGCCTGCGCCGCGGTGATCACCCAGGGCGATGTCGAACTGGTCGGTGCCAAGGCCGACGAGATGGAAGCGACGCTCGCCGCGCTGCGCGAAGCCGGTGCGACGGTCGAGACGACCAAGGCCGGGATCCGCGTCGCTATGGACGGCCGCGCCGAGCCCGTCACGCTATCGACCGCGCCCTACCCCGGCTTTGCCACCGACATGCAGGCGCAGTTCATGGCGATGGCGACGCTCGGTACGGGCGCCTCGCTGTTCACCGAGACGATCTTTGAAAACCGCTACATGCACGTCCCCGAACTCGCGCGCATGGGCTGCGACATCCAGGTCAAGGGCCGCACCGCGATCGTCCGCGGCGTCGATCATCTGGTCGGCGCGCCGGTGATGGCGACCGACCTGCGCGCATCGATGAGCCTGATCATCGCGGGGCTGGCGGCGCAGGGCCAGACCGAGGTCAACCGCGTCTATCACCTCGACCGCGGCTATGAGCGGCTGGAGGAAAAGCTGCAGGCGGTCGGCGCCGATATCGAACGGATCAGCGCGGGCTAGTCGCTCTCGACCGGCATCGACACCATATTGCCGCTGACGGAGGGTTTGGCAGGCCGTTTCGCGACCGCGATCACCAGTCCGACAAGCGCGACCGCGCCGCCCGCGATCGACAGCGGCGCCCAGTGATACCCCTCGAGCGCGGTCGAAAAGCCCATCGCGATGATCGGTATGAGCACGCTCGACCACGCCGCCTGGCCCGGCCCCACCGCGCGGATGACGCCGAAATAGAGCGGAAAGGTCACTGCGCTCGCAATGACGCCGAGATAGAAGACGCCGCCGATATAGGCCGGCGTCGCCTCGATCTGCGGCTGACCGGTGGTGATCCACGCAAAGGCGCCGTCGGCAAGCGCGCCGAACAGCATGGCCCACGCGATCATCACGATCATCGACTGCGCGCGCGCGAAATGCGTCCCCTGCATCACATTGGAAATCGAGGCGCTGAGCACCCCCGACAGGGTGAGCGCGGTTCCGATCAGCACGGCGTGCGCGTCGAGCGCGGCGGCGCGATATTCGTGCAGGATCATCATCGCCACCCCGACGATCGCAATCCCCGCCCCCGCCAGAAAGCGCCCCTCGACCGGCGTGCGGAGGAACAGGCGGCCAAGCAACGTGTTGGGAACGATCAGCAACGCGAACAGCACCGCCACCAGCCCCGACGTGATATGCTGTTCGGCGCGGTAGACGAAATTGAAGTTGAAGGCGAATTGCGCGACGCCGAGCATGGCGGCAAATGCCAGCGCGCGCGGACCCGGCATCAATTGCTCACGGCGGACGACGGCAAAGGCGAACATTGCCGCCGCCGCAACCGCAAAACGATAGGTGACCGACCAGCTCGGCGGTACGATGCCAAGCTGTCCCTTGATGACGATCCAGGTCGACCCCCAGATCAGCGTTACCAGCGCAAAGGGAAGCAGGACGCGCGGGCTGAGCAGCGACGCCGACGGTGCGGTCATAGCGCCGCGATCGCGGCGGCGAGCGGCGCCACTGCGGCGGCATCCTGGTCCCAGCTCGTGACAAGACGAGCGGCGCCCTCGCCCCAATCGTAAAAGTCGAAGCCCCGGGCGCGCAGGTCGGCGGCTTCCTCGGCGCTCAGCCGCACGAAGAGTTCGTTCGCCTCGACGGGGTGCATCAGCCGGTCGCCGCACGCCTGCGCGAGCGCCTGCGCGCCGGCGTTGGCGGCGCGCGCATTGGCGAGCCACAGATCGTCCTTCAGCATCGCGCGAATCTGCGCTGCGACGAAGCGTCCCTTGCTGAGCAGATGTCCGCCGCGCTTCTTGAGCTCGCGCACCCCCGCCCCGCCGCTGCCACCAAAGAAAACCAGTGCCTCGGCCATCATCGCACCATTTTTGGTGAAACCGAACGACAGCGCATCGACTCCCGCGCGCCACGTCACATCGGCGGGCGAACAGCCGGCGAAGGCGACTGCATTGGCAAAACGCGCGCCATCCATATGCAGCTTCATGCCATTGGCGCGCGCTATTTCACTGATTTCGCGCACTTCGTCCGGCCGCCACGCCAGGCCATATTCGGTGGCGTTGGTGATGCTGATCGCGGCGGGCTGCACCTGATGCACATCCCTGCGGATACCGGCGATCCGCGCCTTCAGCGCATCGGCGTCGATCTTCGCGCCCGCGCCCGGCAGCGTCATCAGCTTGGCGCCGCCCGAATAGAAGGTCGGCGCGCCGCATTCGTCGACTTCGATATGCGCCTCTTCATAGCAGAGGATGCCCTGCCACGGCCGCACGAAATGGGCGAGGATGATGCTGTTCGCCGCGGTGCCGGTCGCGATCCACACCACCTCGCAAGAGGTTTCGAACAGGTCTGAAAAGGCCGCGTCGAGCGACCGGCTGATCGCGTCGCCGTCATAGGCGGTGTCGACATGATTGGCGGCGACGAGCGCCTCCATTACGGCGGGATGGACGGCGGCGGCATTGTCCGAAAAAAAGCGCATGGCGGTCATGACGTCGCCCTTAGCGCAGGATGTGACGTCATGCTAAGCCGTTATTTGTGAAATTCAGTGCCATTCGTTCGCGAAATCGAGACAATATACTTTCCAAAGGAAGTTAATGGCGACGGCGATAGATTTTCCGGCCCAGCGAGCGCGACCAGCGCACATAATAAGCGCCGGGCAGTAGCAGGCGCGTGGCGATGCCATGCGTCGTTACGATCAGGGCAAAGCGTGGCAGCCAGACAAGGGAGGGCATCCATTCGTGACGGGCGGAATCATGGGCGGGCGGCGCATCCATATGCTGTTCTCCGAGTCCGCCCCATGCCGCAAATTAGCATAGGCGACCGGAAATGAAGACCGGAAACGGCATGTCGCGCGACCATCGGCCCGGCAATCCGGTTCAACCGCCGCTGAGACTGTTTATCGTGAAAGCGATGACGCCGATGTTGAAGACGAAAGCGGCAAAGCTCTGGACCAGCGCGATGCGGCGCCAATGCGGGCTGTGGATCTCCACATCGCTGGTCTGAAAGGTCATCCCCAGCGTGTAGGCGAAATAGGCGAAATCCCAATATCCGGGCTGGCGCTCGCCGGGAAATTCGATGCCGCCGCGATACTCGCCCTTGCGATCGGGCGCGTAGAACAGATGCGCATAGTGCAGCGCGAACACCATGTTGAAGAACAGCCAGGCGACGAGCAGCGTGCCGAGCACCAAAATCTTCTGCCAGAGCAGCGGCGCGTCGGCGCGGCCGTGGAGAATGAAGCCGACGCCGAACAGCACAAGCATCAGCACCGCGACGGTGATCGCGAGCGAGATGAGCTGATCGGGATCGTTGCGCTGGGCCTGTTCGCGGATCGCGCCATTGCCGTCGCGGAACAGCGGCACCAGCGTTGCGAAGAAGACCAGTGCTGCGGTGACGAAGCCGAGCAGCGCCGCCTCGGGCCAAGCGAAGCGCAGATGAAAGAGCAGTATGTCGGCGAGCAGGACGGTGAACAGCACAAAGCGCCACGGCACCCGGGCCCGCCGGATCGCCGTCTTGCCCGTCTGCGTCACCGATCGCGCTTCGCGAGCAACTTGAGACGCAGCGCGTTCAGCTTGATGAAGCCCGCCGCATCCTTCTGGTCATAAGCGCCGGCATCATCCTCGAACGTTACATGCGCTTCGCTGTAGAGGCTGTTCGGCGACTTGCGGCCGACGACGCTGGCATTGCCCTTGTAGAGCTTCAGGCGGACGGTGCCGCTCACCTTTTCCTGACTGTGGTCGATCGCGGCCTGCAGCATCTCGCGCTCGGGCGCGAACCAGAAGCCATTGTAGATGAGCTCGGCATATTTCGGCATCAGCTCGTCCTTTAGGTGCGCCGCGCCGCGATCGAGCGTGATGCTTTCGATCCCGCGATGCGCCCGGGCATAGATTTCGCCGCCCGGCGTTTCGTACATACCGCGCGACTTCATGCCGACGAAGCGGTTTTCGACGAGGTCGAGGCGGCCGATGCCATGCTTGCGGCCAAGGTCGTTGAGCGCCGCAAGCAGCGTCGCGGGCGACATCGCCTGACCGTTGAGCGCGACGCCATCGCCGCGTTCGAAATCGATCGTGATATATTCGGGCGCGTCGGGTGCATCCTCGGGATTCACGGTGCGCGAATAGACGTAATCGGGCGTTTCCTGCCACGGATCCTCGAGCACCTTGCCTTCCGAGGACGTGTGCAGCAGGTTCGCGTCGGTCGAGAAGGGGCTTTCGCCGCGCTTGTCCTTCGGCACCGGAATCTGGTTCTTTTCGGCGAAGTCGATCAGCGCGGTGCGGCTCGTCAGATCCCATTCGCGCCACGGCGCGATCACCTTGATGTCGGGGTTGAGCGCATAACAGGACAGTTCGAAGCGCACCTGGTCATTGCCCTTGCCCGTCGCGCCGTGCGCCACCGCGTCGGCGCCCGTTTCGCGCGCGATTTCGACCAGCCGCTTCGAAATCAACGGCCGCGCGATCGACGTGCCGAGCAGATAATCGCCTTCATAACGCGCATTGGCGCGCATCATCGGGAAAACGAAGTCGCGCACGAATTCCTCGCGCACATCGTCGATATAGATATGCTCGGGCTTGATCCCCATCAGCTCGGCCTTGGCCCGCGCCGGTTCGAGTTCCTCGCCCTGTCCCAGATCGGCGGTGAAGGTCACCACCTCGCACCCATAGGTGACCTGCAGCCATTTCAGGATGACGCTGGTGTCGAGTCCCCCTGAATAGGCAAGGACGACGCGCTTGATGGATTCGGACATGGCAGCACCTTCTGGCGGGAAATGACGCGGGCGCGGCTAGCAGGACTGCCGACGCGGCGCAACGGCCCGATCGGAAAAAGAGACGGAAAACTGCGAAACTTCACGCGCAAATCATAGTCGCGCAGCCGCTGGCGGCCTCAACGGCAGCCCAAACGCGACAAGAGAACCGAGGCGCAGGGTCAAACTATCTCCCTCTTCGCTTTAGGGGCGATCGGGTCGAAGCGGCGAAGCGGCGAAGCGGCGAAGCGATCAATATGGGTGGAAATAAACGGCATAAACAGGAGGCTAGCGCGACCCGGTTTTGTAGGACAGCGACTTTCTGGGATGAAATGGCGGCATCCGACCGGTTGCGGACTTATTTTCCTTCGTCATCCCGGACTTGATCAGGGATCCATTCACGCAGCGTCGGAATAATGGATCCCTGATCAAGTCCGGGATGACGACTGAGGTGGAGCCCAGCATCTATATGTGTTCCCCGGCGAAGGCCGGGGCCTAGGGCTTTACGGCACCGACGTCAGCGTTCGACGCCCTAGACCCCGGCTTTCGCCGGGGAACACGAAGCGGTGAGCGGCGAAGTCCCCTTCCACCCCGAAGCAGACCCCTGTCGCCCTTCCCATCGCGAGGCTAAAGATAATGCCCCTCGGCTTCAGCCATATAGTCGCGGGTCAGCGGCAGGGCGTGGCGGCTGCGGGCGAACTGGATCTGGTAATTGCCCATCCCGCCGCTTTCGAAGGCCGCGGTGGCGCCGGCCAGGTAGAAGGTCCACATGCGATAGAAGCGTTCGTCCATCATGGCGACGATCTCGCCCCGATGCGCCAGCGTGCGCGCATACCATTGGCGCAGCGTAAGCGCATAATGCAGCCGCAGCGTTTCGACGTCGGTGACGATCAGCCGGCTCTTTTCGCTCGCCGCGACCGTTTCGCTGAGCGCGGGGATATAGCCGCCGGGGAAGATATATTTGCGCGTGAAGGCGTCGGTCGCGCCGGGTTTACCGAAACGGCCGATGGTGTGGAGCAGCATCACGCCGTCGGCGGTCATCAGATTGGCGCAGGCGCGAAAGAAGGTTTCGAAATTGGCGGCGCCGACATGTTCGAACATGCCCACCGACACGATCCGGTCGAAACCCCCGACCTCGCGCTCGGCAAGGTCGCGATAGTCGATCAGTTCGAAGCGCACCCGGTCGGCCACACCCGCCGCCGTGGCGCGTTCGCGGGCGAGCGCGAGCTGTTCTTCGGACAGGGTGATCCCCAGCACCTCGACCCGTTCGAGCTGCGCGAGGGCGATCGCCATGCCGCCCCATCCGCAGCCGATGTCGAGCACGCGCTGCCCCGGCGCGAGCGCCAGCTTGGCCGCGATATGCGCCTTTTTCGCCGCCTGAGCATCCTCCAGCGTCATGTCGGGGCGCGGCCAATAGGCGCAGCTATATTGCATGTCGCTGTCGAGGAAGAGGCGGTAGAGGTCGTTGCCGATGTCGTAATGATGCGCGACATTCGCGCGCGACGAGCGCCGGCGGTTGATCGAATTGAGCCGCGTCTTCATCCCCTCGATCCATTCGCCGAGCGCGGTCTTGTCCTTGAGCTTTGCGCCGCGGTCCCACGGCGTGTTCGCGCGCAGCAGGCCGATCAGCTCCATGATATCGCCCTGAACGATCTCCATCTCGCCGTCCATGAAGGCTTCGGCGGCGCCGAGCCGCGGATCGAGGATGATGCGGCGCATCCCCTTTCGCGTGGTAAAACGCACCGTCACTTCGGGATAGCCGGCGGCTGGCGCGCCGAAGCTTTCGCTGCTCCCGTCCGGCGACAGGACGGTCAGCTGGCCGTGACGGATGACGCGGGCCAGGAACGGGCGGAGAATGGACATGGGTGCGACCTTTTTTTGCGTCTTGCCTGCCCCCTGCGGCCCCCTAAATACCCGCATACCATTCATAATCAATGCGGTCTTCCCAGAAGCCGCCCTTCCCCGCCCCCACCTTTTCGAGGCTGGCGACCGCTTCGATGCCGGTCAGATATTTGGCATGCTTGTAACCGAGCTGCCGCTCGATCCGCAGCCGCAACGGCGCGCCGTTGGCGATCGGCAATACCGATCCGTTGAGCGCCCACGCAAGGATGGTTTGCGGATGAAGCGCATCGACCATGTCGCAGCTTTCATAATAAGCCGCGCCTCCGATCCGGTCGGCACAATGAAAGACGATATAGCGCGCCGCATCGCGCACCCCTGCCGCTGCCAACACTTGGCGCAGTTGCGGCCCCATCCATTCGGCGATCGCGCTCCAGCCCTCGACGCAGTCGTGGCGGGTGATCTGCCGACGTTGCGGCATCGCCCGCAAATCGGCGAGCGACAGCGACAAGGGCCGCGCGACCAGCCCCGATACGCGAACACGCCAGTCGGCAAAGCCGTTCGCGGCGTGCGCGGCATAGTCTGCCCCTTCGGGCAGGCGGGTGCCGTTGGCGCGAAAGACGGGCGACAGGTCGGCGCGGCCATATTCGGGGGCGAGGGCGTCGCGATCCGTCAGCGCCCGCTGGCTGGCGCGGTTCATCTCCTCGCCCATCGACAGGATCTTGCGCACTGCGGGCGCCTCGTTGACCCGATCGCACGCAGCGAGCAGCGGCAGCGCGGCCGCCATACCGCCCGCGCGGACGATCAGTTCGCGTCGCGGCAGGATCAGGCCGGTCATGCGTTTTCTCCCACGCGAGGCTTGTCGGCCGGCAGACGGAACCAGCCCGTAAGCATCGAGCGCAGTTCGTTGACCGGCCCGGCGAGCAGCACCATCGCGATATGGACGAGGAAGAAGGCGACGAGCGCCCAGGCCAGGATGAAATGGATCGAGCGCGCCGACTGGCGCCCGCCGAACAGGTCGAGCAGCCACGGCGCCGCGGCGTTCATCCCCGGCGACATCGTCAGCCCGGTTGCGATCATCAGCGGCAGCAGCACGAAGATCACGCCGATATAGCTGAGCTTTTGCAGGATATTGTACCGCGCCGCCGCTTCGCCCGTCGGAAAGCGCAGCCGGGCGTGATCCTTGATATCCTGCCAGATATGCCCCGGCGACCATTCGGGGCGCCGGACGTGCAGATCCTTGCGCAAATGCCCGCCGATCGCGGTCCACAGCATATAGAGCGTCAGGCTGATCGCCAGCACCCAGGCGAAGAAGAGGTGCCAGCGCCGCCCGTCGGCAAGGCTGTAGCTGGTGGGAATCGTCGCCCAGCCCGGAAAGGCCCAGGTCTTCGTCGCACCATTGGCGTCGGTCCAGCGGCCAAGCACACCCGTCGTGTCGATCTCGACCGCGGCAATGCGGAGGTAGCCGCGATTCGCCTTCGACCCGATCGACAGCCACGGCTGGTCGTAGTTCGCGCCATATTGCCCCCAATAGAGGCGCGGGTGCGCGTTGAAGATCATCAGCCCGCTCATCAGCATGACGAGCAGCGTCGCGGCGTTGATCCAGTGCCAAAGCCGCGTCGGCAGCCGATGGCGATAGACGCGCGGCGGCGGGGCGGCCGCGGGGGCGACGGGGGACTGGTCCTCTTCCATATCCCTCATTCGCTCCCGCTCCCTCTCCGGTTACGCCGTCGTTGCGATCATGCCGCGGGCTGAGCCGCAAATTCCTCGCGATATTTGTTGCGCAGGCTGACCTTGTCGATCTTTTCGCTGCCCAGCTTCGGCAGCGCATCGGTTGCCATCCAGATGCGATAGGGCACCTTGAACGCCGCCAGCCGCTCCTGCAGGAAGGCCGTCAGTTCGTTTGCATCGACGCTGCTCTCGGGTTTCAGCCACACGACCGCGCCGACTACTTCGCCCAGCCGCTCGTCGGGCAGGCCGAACACCGCGCATTCGTTGACGTCGGCATGTTCGTAGATCGCCGCCTCGACCTCCTGACAGCTGATATTCTCGCCGCCGCGGATGATGATGTCCTTCTTGCGATCGACGATGAACAGATAGCCGTCGGCATCAAGATAGCCGAGGTCGCCGGTGCGGAAATAGCCATTGTCGAAAAAGGCCGCCTTGGTCGCCGCCGGATTGTTCCAATAGCCTTCGAAATTGCAGATCGACCGGATGCATACTTCGCCGACCTGTCCCTGCGCGAGCGCCGCGCCATTGTCGTCGAGGATCGCAAGATCGACGAGCGGTTTCGACGCCGGGCCGGTCGAAAGCGGCTTTTCGACGTAATTTTCGTTGATGATGCCGCAGCCCACGGCGTTGGTTTCGGTAAGGCCATAGCCGAGCAGCGGCTTGCCCTCGCCCATTTCGGTCGCCAGGCGCTTCACATGTTCGGGCGGGCGCGGCGCCCCGCCGCCGGCGTAGCTCTTGCACGTCGACAGATCGTAATTCTTGCGGTTCGGATGGACGAGAATCTCGTAGCTCATCAGCGGCACGCCGACGAAATAATTGACCTGTTCGTCCTGGATCAGCCGCATCGCCTCTTCGGCATTCCACTTCGGCATCAGCACAAGCTTCCGGCCGAGCGCGAAGCTTTGCAGGAACACCGGGATTTCGGCGGTGACGTGGAACAGCGGGGTGCAGATCAGCGTCGCGGGCTGAATATCGGACATCTGCCCGTCTTCGGTCAGAAGATGGACGATGCTCGCGGTCTGGGTGACATAGTTGAAGATCGCCTGGACCACCGAACGGTGACGCGAATAGGCGCCCTTCGACTGACCCGTCGAACCGGAGGTAAAGAGAATCGTCGCCAGATCATCACCCGTCAGCGCGGGCAAGGCGGTGTCGGCGCTGCCGCTGACCGGCGCGATCGCTTCGGCGATCGGGCGCGTGATGTCGAGCGTCACGACCTTGGCACTGTGCGTCACGCCGGGTTCGGCCAGTCGCGCCGCGCGCTGCGGATCGGCGATCACCAGCTTCGCCTCCGCATCCTCGATTCCCGCGGCCAGCTCGCCGCCCTGCCACCAGCCGTTGAGCAGGGTCGCGCAGCCGCCCGCAAGCAGGATGCCGAGGTAGCTGACGCACCAGACATTGGCATTGCGCATCGCCAGCCCGACACGGTCGCCGCGCGCGACGCCGTGCGTTTCGATCAGTCCCGCCGCAACTTTCCGCGCGGCGGCATAGACCTGTTTGAAGCTCAGCCTTTCATCGCCTTCGACCAGAAAGGTGGCGTCGCCATGCTGCGCACAAAAAAACGCAACATAGTCGCCCAGATTCGTCGGCGCATTGGTGATGAAGGGCAGCGAACGCCCGTCCTTTTCGATGGATCCGACCTGGATCGGCCCGCCCGGGCCGGTGATCAGTTCATATGCGGCGTCCAGGCGCAGATCGAGCGCGGATGGCATCCTGTATCTCTCCTCTTGGTCTCGTGGCGCTTACCCCTTATGGGGAAGCCCTCTCCTGGGGAAGGTTCCGAGAATATATGTTTCTTTTTGCAACCCTAGCCGAAGCAACGCAATATGTGAACTTCCATGACCTGATGGGAGACAATAGCGCGATTGCCTTTTCGGTATTCGGGCTACCGATCCGTTGGTACGCCCTCGCCTATCTCGCGGGCATTTTCGTCGGCTATTGGTATCTTACCAAGCTGATCGAC
This sequence comes from Sphingopyxis sp. Q841, assembly GCF_052384365.1. Classification (NCBI taxonomy): domain Bacteria; kingdom Pseudomonadati; phylum Pseudomonadota; class Alphaproteobacteria; order Sphingomonadales; family Sphingopyxidaceae; genus Sphingopyxis; species Sphingopyxis sp. Q841. The sequence goes on from NZ_JBQSUM010000002.1 coordinate 716,455, forward strand.
CAGCCGGGCTCGCCGATGGCGCCCCGTCACGCCGACGACATGATCTTCTATGCGATGCTGGGAATCATCCTGGGCGGACGCATCGGCTATGTCCTGTTCTACAATCTGGAATCCTACATTCGCGACCCCGCCGCGGTCTTTCGCCTCTGGGACGGCGGCATGTCGCTGCACGGCGGCGTGCTCGGCGTGCTGGTCGCGATCTGGTATGTGACGCGCAAGGAGAAGCTCAGCTTTCTGCGCTTTTGCGACTATGTTGCGTGCGTTGTGCCCTTCGGCCTCTTCTTCGGCCGCCTCGCCAATTTCGTGAACGGAGAGCTGTGGGGTCGCGCCACGACGGTGCCGTGGGCGATCATCTTTCCCGAAAGCGGGACGATGGACCCGCGACATCCCAGCCAGCTTTACGAAGCCGGGCTGGAAGGCATCGTCATGATGGCGGTGCTCGCCTGGTTCTTCTGGCGCACCGATGCGCGCTACAAGCCCGGATTCCTGTTCGGCATGGCCGCGATCCTCTATGGCGTCAGCCGTTTCGTCGTCGAATATTTCCGCGAGCCCGATGTCCAGCGCCAGTGGGTCGTCGATATGACCGGCCTGTCGATGGGCCAGTGGTTGACCGTGCCGATGCTGCTCGCCGGCATCTGGCTCGTTGCCACCGCCAAGGGCCGGCGCCAGCGCGTCGAACCCGTCGCGGGGTCCGACAGCATTGCCTGACGGACCGCCGACCCCCGACGATTTGATGAGGGAAATTGCCGCGGCGCGGACGGTGACGGTCGCCGATTATATGGCGGCGGCGAACGCGCATTATTATGCGACGCGCGACCCGCTCGGCGCCGCGGGCGATTTCACCACGGCGCCCGAAATCAGCCAGATGTTCGGCGAAATGGTCGGCATCTGGATCGCCGACCTGTGGACCCGTGCGGGCGGCCCCGCCTTTCATTATGTCGAACTGGGGCCGGGGCGCGGCACACTCGCCGCCGACGCGCTGCGCACCGCCGCCCGCTTCGACTGCAAGCCGCAGGGCCTCCACCTCGTCGAGACGAGCCCCGCGCTGCGCGCGGCGCAATCGGCGCGCCTGCCGGACGCAGAGCATCATGACGAGATCGACAGCCTGCCGGACGACCTGCCGCTGATCGTCATCGCCAATGAATTTTTCGACGCGCTGCCCGTCCATCAATATGTGGCAACGAAGGACGGCTGGCGCGAGCGCATCGTCGTGCGTGGGGGCAACAGCATAACTGCTGCTCCGGACACGGTTCCAGCCGACGAGGCCATACCGCCAGCGCTGCGCGACCGCACCGAAGGCACGATCGTCGAAACCGCGCCCGCCGCCGCCGCGGTGATCCATCGGTGCAGCGCGAGGCTCGCACGGCAGGGCGGTGCGCTGCTCGCAATCGACTATGGCTATTGCGGCCCCGCCACCGGCGACACGCTGCAGGCGGTAAAGGCGCATCGTTTCGCCGATCCCTTCGCCGATCCGGGCGAGGTCGACCTGACCGCCCATGTCGACTTCGCGGCGCTTGCCCATGCCGCGCGGCGCCCCGGCACGAACGTCTTCGGCCCCGTTGATCAGGGCGCGTGGTTGCAGGCGATGGGCATCGACGCCCGCTTGCAGACGTTGGTCGCTGCCTCGCCCGCACGCGCGGGCGATTTGCAGAGACAGCGCGACCGGCTGGTCGCGGGTGATCAGATGGGAACATTGTTCCAGGCGATGGCGCTGACCGGCGCCGGCTGGCCGCAGCCCGCCGGATTCGATAGTTCGGGAGAGATTGCATGACCGACGTCACGCTCGCCACCGCTGCCGACGCCGACGCGCTGTCGCGCTTTGCCGAAGCCGCCTTCGTGCAGACCTTCGGTCATATCTACGATCCCGCCGACCTGGCGAGCTTTCTCGCGGACTGGAATCCGCCCGAGAAACTGCGCGCGCAGATCGCCGATCCCGCGATGGTAGTCGCGCTCGTCCGCGGCGCCGACGAGGCGATCCTCGGCTATATCAAGCTTGGCCCCATCGATTTCGATCTGCCCGATGGGCAGCCGGCGGAGGGCGCGACCGAACTCCACCAGCTTTATGTCGCCGCCGAAGCCAAAGGGACGGGCGTTGCCGCGGCGCTGATGCAATGGGGCATCGACTGGGCGCGCCAAAGGGCATCGATCCTCTATCTGTCGGTCTTCACCGAGAACCCGCGCGCGCAGGCTTTTTACCGCCGCTATGGCTTCGTCGATGTCGGCCGCAACGCATTCCGCGTCGGCAATCATATCGACGAAGACCGGATCTGGAGGCTCGACCTGTGACCCCGCCTTTCACCACCGCCGCCCCGCTCGCCGGGGTCGCGCACGGATTTTTCGGACGGCGCGGCGGCATGTCGACCGGCGACCTTGCCTCGCTCAACTGCGGCGTCGGATCGGGCGACGATGCCGCGCTGATTGCGGAAAATCGCCGCCGCGTCGGCGCCACCGTGCTGCCCGGCGCTACTCTGACAGGGCTTTATCAGGTGCATGGCAATCGCTGCCATATCGTCGATGCGGACAGCGACCTTGCCGCCCGACCCGAAGCCGACGCGCTGGCGACGCGCACGCCGGGCATCTTGCTCGGCATCCTCACTGCCGATTGCGTCCCGGTGCTGTTTGCCGATCGCTCGGCCGGCGTCGTCGCGGCGGCCCATGCCGGGTGGAAAGGCGCAATCGCGGGGGTCACCGACGCGGCGCTCGGCGCGATGGAAAGCCTCGGCGCGCGGCGCAGAAATGTCGTCGCCGCGATCGGCCCCTGTATCGGCCGCGCGTCCTATGAGGTCGATGACAGTTTCGTGCAGCGCTTCGTCACCGACGATCCCGCCAACGAACGCTTCTTCGCGGCCGGCAAGCCGGGACACGCCATGTTCGACATCGCCGCCTATGTCGCGGCGCGCCTCGCGGCCGCGGGCGTCGCCAAGGTTGCCATCGGCGGGCAGGACACCTACGCCGAAGCAGAGGAATATTTCAGCTATCGCCGCGCCTGCCATAAAAGCGAGAACAGCTATGGCCGGCAGCTTTCGGTGATCGGATTGGGGGACGGATGACGCGCACGCGCCTGCTCGGGCTGATCGGCGGCTTGCTGGCTTTCGTCGCGATGCTGGCGCTGCCGGCCCCCGCGGGCATGGAACCGACGGCGTGGCGCGTTGCGGCGCTGACCGTCCTGATGGCAATCTGGTGGATGACCGAAGCGATGCCGCTGACCGTCACCGCACTCCTTCCCTTCCTGACCGTCCCGGCCTTCGGGGTGATGGACGCCAATGCCATCGCCAAGGAATATTATTCGCCGATCCTGTTTCTGATCCTGGGCGGTGCCTTCCTCGCACTCGCGATCGAGCGCGTCGGGCTGCACCGCCGGCTCGCACTGGCGCTGCTCAAGCGCGCGTCGCCGACCGCGACCGGGCTGCTCTTCGCCTTCATGGCGGCGACCGCGCTGCTCAGCATGTTCATTTCCAACACGTCGACCGCGCTCATCATGGTGCCGATCGCGCTGGCGGTCGTCGGAGCCGCCGGCGCCCGCGAGGGCGATACCGAGGGTTTCCCCGGCGCCGTGATGATGGGGATTGCCTTCGCCGCTTCGCTCGGCGGACTGGGCACATTGGTCGGCAGCCCGACCAACGCCATCGCCGCGGGCCTGATCGAGCGGACGCTCGGGCTGCACATATCCTTCCTCGACTGGGCGATTTATGGCGTGCCGGTGGTGCTTGTGTCGGTGCCCTTTGCGATGATCGTCCTTGCGCGGGTGCAGCGGCTTGCCGAGCATCCGTTCGACGGGCGCGCGGCGGCGGCCGCGCTCGGCAACCAGGCAATCTGGTCGACCGCCGAGCGGCGCGTCGTGCCCGTGTTTCTGCTCGTGCTGATCGCCTGGGTGATGCAGCCCTGGCTCGAACCGCTGTTCCCGAAGGGCGCGCTGACCGACGGCACCGTCGCGGTGGCGGGCAGCCTGCTGCTGTTCGTCGTGCCCGACGGCACCGGCCGACCGCTGCTCGTCTGGAAGGAAGCCGATCGCGCGCCCTGGGGCGTCATCATGATGTTCGGTGGCGGGCTTGCCCTCGCTGCCGCAATCACCGAGAGCGGACTTGCTGCCTGGCTGGGCGCGGTTCTCGCACCGCTCGGTTCGATCCCGACAATCCTCCTTGCGGCGGTGATTGTCGCGCTGACGATCCTGATCACCGAATTCGCCAGCAATGTCGCAACGGCGAGCGGCATCATGCCCGTGCTCGCCGCGCTGATCGCGGCCACCGGCACTGATCCCGTCCTCCTTGCCCTGCCCGTCGCGATGGCGGCAAGCTGGGGCTTCATGCTGCCATCGGGAACGGGCCCCAACGCGCTTGCCTGGGCGACGGGCAACATCGCTCTGCCGCGTATGCTCAAGGCGGGGCTGGCGCTCGATCTGCTCGGCGTACCGCTGCTCATCGGCATTATCTGGGCCATCGCCGCGCTTGCCTGACCCGGCTGACCGCGAACCGGTTTCAATCGTAACCAGCCTTGCTATAGCTGCGTGATCATTTTCAGGAGCATGTCATGGCCACGCGCGGCAAGAACAAGGCGAATATCGAAGCAGTCGGCGGCAAGAAGCTGACCCCCGCGACGCAGATGATGGGGCACGGCTATGACCCTTTTCTGTCCGAAGGCGCGCTGAAGCCGCCGATCTTCCTGACCTCGACCTTCGCGTTCGAAAGCGCAGCGGCGGGCAAGCGCTTCTTCGAACATATCACCGGCAAACGACAGGGGCCCGCCGATGGCCTTGTCTATTCGCGCTTCAACGGCCCCAATCAGGAAATCGTCGAGGACCGGCTGGCGCTGTGGGACGGCGCCGACGATGCGCTCGTCTTTTCAAGCGGTATGTCGGCGATCGCGACGCTGATGCTGGCGCTCGTCGGACAGAATGACGTGGTCGTCCATTCGGGGCCGCTCTATGCCGCGACCGAGACGCTGATCGCGCGCATCCTCTCGCGCTTCGGCGTCGGCTTCGTCGATTTTCCGGCCGGCGCGACGCGCGAGCAGATCGACGACGTGCTCGCCCGCGCCCAGGCGCTCGCCGACGAAAAGGGCGGCAAGGTCGCGCTCGTCTATCTCGAAAGCCCGGCCAACCCGACCAACGCGCTCGTCGATGTCGAGGCGGTGCGCGGCGCACGCGATGCCGCCTTCCCCGGCGACCACAAGCCCGCGATCGCGATCGACAACACCTTCCTCGGCCCGCTCTGGCAACAGCCGCTCAAGCAGGGCGCCGAACTCGTCGTCTACAGCCTGACCAAATATGCTGGCGGTCATTCGGACCTGGTCGCGGGCGGCGTGGCGGGCGATCAGCGGCTGATCGACATCATCCGGCCGATGCGGAACACGATCGGCACCATCTGCGATCCCAACACGGCGTGGATGCTGCTGCGCAGCCTCGAGACGCTCGAACTGCGCATGAGCCGGGCGGGCGAGAATGCGCTGAAGGTCTGCACCTTCCTGCGCGATCATCCCAAGGTCGAAGGACTAGGCTATCTCGGCTTCATTGCCGACCCGCGCCAGCAGGACATCTTCGACCGCCACTGCAGCGGCGCGGGATCGACCTTCTCGCTGTTCATCAAGGGCGGTGAGGAAGAGAGCTTCCGCTTTCTCGACGCGCTCAAGATCGCGAAGCTCGCGGTCAGCCTCGGCGGCACCGAAACGCTCGCGAGCCATCCGGCGGCGATGACGCATCTGTCGGTCCCCGACGAACGCAAGAAAGCGTTGGGCATCACCGACAATCTCGTCCGCATCTCTATCGGGATCGAGGATGCCGACGATCTGATCGCCGACTTCGCGCAGGCACTGGACGCGGTCTGAGCGGAAGCGAGGCAAGCCCTCCCGCACCGCCGGGAGGGCTATGTCTTCTGCCGCCAGTCGACGACGGCCCATCCCCGCTGCGGCGCCAGCTTCTTCAGCGCGCGCGACGGCGTCGTCGCCACCGCCTCGTCGGCGAAGCCCAGCATCGGATGATCGGAGACGTGATCCGAATAGGCGCGGATGTGCGCGTCTTCGCGGGTGATGGCATTATCGGCGAGCCATTCGCCGATGCGCGCGAACTTGGCCGCGCCATAGCAATTGTCGCCCGCCAGCCGCGCGTGGATATGATCGGCGCCGTCGGGTGCGTCGAGGCGGGTCGCCAGCACATCGTCGATGCCCAGCCGCCGCGCGATCGCATCGACATAGAGATGGAAGGACGCGGTCGCGAGGAGGACGCGGTAACCCGCCGCGCGGTCGGCCGCGATCTGGTCGAGCGCCGCCGCGTGCACGCCGCGCGCAATGACCTGATCGGCATAGCTTTCAGCGAGCGGAGCGATCTCGGCGCGGTTGAAACTCTTTCCGACCAGCAGCCGCAGATTGATCGCCTTCAGCCGCGACCGGTCGATCAGGCGCAAGGAATAGGCAGCGGCGGCAAGCGCCACCAGCGGCAGCAACAGCAGCCGCCATTGCTGGCGCCGCCGCGCAACGTGCATCAGAAAGCCGCTATACGTCCCCGACCGCGTGATCGTGCGGTCCATGTCGTACATCGCAACACGATGCGCATAGTCGCGGACGGGATCGAGCGTCGGAACCTCCATACTCCCGCTATAACCGCGCGCCCACCGCCGGCCAAGAGCGCAGCCTGCCGCAAGCGCGGCCAATTCGCTTGCCGTGCCCTGGCAAATAATCCAATGTCGCCCGCGTCATGGCGGTTTGGGCGGACTTCGAAACGAACGATGGCGCTGACGGCGCAGAGGTCCGCTTCTCGGGCCGGTTGACGCTCGCCCGGATGGGCGACCTGCCGCAGCGGCTCGACGAGCTTGGACCGATTTCGCTCCTCGATCTTTCAAATATTACCCGCATCGACACCGTCGGGGCGTGGATCGTGACGCGCACGATGCATCGCCACGACGCGAAGGTCGTCGGCGCGAGCCAGGATGCGCAGCGGCTGCTCGACGCGCTGGCGAACGACACCAGCGAGTATCGCATCCATGGCGACCGGCGCCCTGCCTGGGTGCGTATGCTCGAACAGCTCGGCACCGCAAGTGTGGCGATCTGGAACGAACTGCTTGGCATCATCGGCTTTTTCGGCGCGATGGTCGTCGCGCTGTTCAACCAGATCCGCGCCCGCCGCGCGATCCGCTGGAATGCGATCGTCACGCGGTTCCAGACCGTCGGCGTCGACGCGCTGCCCATCATCGGGCTGATGAGCTTCCTGATCGGCATCGTCATCGCGCAGCAGGGATCGGTGCAGCTCAAGCAATTCGGGCTCGAAGTGTTCACGATCAACCTCGTCGGCCGTGCGTCGATCCGCGAGCTGGGATTGCTGATGACCGCGATCATGGTCGCCGGCCGGTCGGGTTCGGCCTTCGCCGCGCAAATCGGAACGATGAAGCTGACCGAGGAAGTCGATGCGATGCGCACGATCGGCGTGTCGCCGATGGAGGCGATCGTCCTGCCGCGTGTCGCGGCGTCGACGATCACCATGCCGCTGCTCGGCTTTTATGCCAGCATCTGCGCGATCATCGGAGGCGGCATCTTCTGCTGGGTCGGGCTGGAAATCCCGCCGCTGACCTATGTCCAGCGCATCCGTGAAATCATCCCGATGACCGATTTCTGGATCATGCTGATCAAGGCACCGGTTTTCGGCATCCTGATCGGCGTCACCGGCTGTTACGAAGGGATGCAGGTGCGCCAGAATGCCGAGCAAGTCGGCAAGCGGACGACCTCGGCGGTTGTCGCCGCCATCTTCCTCGTCATCGTTCTCGACGCCTTTTTCGCCGTTTTCTTCACCTCGCTGGGCTGGAACTGATGGCCGAGCTGATCGAACCAGAAAAATTCGACATTGCGATCAAGGTGCGCGGGCTGTGCAACCAGTTCGGCGATGCGGTGATCCACGAAGACCTCGATCTCGACGTGCGGTCGGGCGAGATATTGGGAGTCGTCGGCGGATCGGGCACTGGCAAGTCGGTGCTGATGCGGTCGATCATCGGGCTGCAGATCCCGACCGCGGGCGAGGTCGAAGTCTATGGCAAGACGCTCGACACGATCGTCGACGAAGAGGAATCGCGCGACCTGCGCCGTCGCTGGGGCGTGATGTTCCAGGGCGGCGCGCTGTTCTCGACCCTCACCGTTGCGGAGAATATCCAGGTGCCGCTGCGCGAGTTCTATCCGCGCATGGACTCAGAGCTGCTCGACGAAATCGCGGCCTACAAGGTCGCGATGGTCGGCCTGCCAAACGATGCCGGCCCCAAATATCCGGCCGAGCTGTCGGGCGGCATGGTCAAGCGTGCGGGGCTGGCGCGGGCGCTGGCGCTCGATCCGGCGCTGCTGTTCCTCGACGAACCGACCGCGGGGCTCGACCCGATCGGCGCCGCGAAGTTCGACGAGCTGATCCGCGAACTGGCCGACACGATGGGGCTGACCGTGTTCCTGATCACCCACGACCTCGATTCGCTCTACGCGACCTGCGACCGGGTCGCGGTGCTGGCCGAGAAAAAAGTGATCGCGGTCGGCACGATTCCGGAACTTCTTGCCACCGAGCATCCTTGGATACAGGAATATTTCAACGGACCGCGCGGACGCGCCGCCTCTGGGAGCAACGACGCGCTGACGCGGGCAGATAGGAAGAGCTGATGGAAACGCGGTCGAACAATGTTCTGGTCGGGGCCTTCGTCCTGCTGTTCACCGTTGCGCTCGCGCTGTTCGTGGTCTGGCTGGCGAACGACAGCGGCGGCAAGCGTCAGGAATATGATATATTTTTCAAACAGTCTGTCGACGGATTGAACAAAGGCGCACAGGTGCAATTCTCCGGTGTCCCCGTCGGCCAGGTGCGGCAGATCGCGCTGTGGCCCGACGATCCGCAATTCGTCCGCGTGCGTATCGAAGTCGACGAGCATGTGCCGGTGCTGCAGGGGACGACCGCGGCGCTGGAAGGCGTCGGCTTCACCGGCGTATCGCAAATCTCGCTAGACGGCGCGGTCAAGGGCGCGCCGCCGATCGCCGACAAGGGCCCCGCCGGCAAACCGGTCATCCCGACGCGCGTCGGTGGGCTCGGTGAACTGCTCAACACCGCGCCGCAGCTTCTCCAGCGCCTGTCGACGCTGACCGAGCGGCTGGCCGAACTGGCCGACGACAAGAATCAGGCGAGCTTCGCGGCGATCCTGAAGAATGTCGAGCAATCGACCGCGATCCTCGCGCGCAACGGACCGGCGATCGAAGCCGCGCTCGCCGACACGCGCGTTGCGATCCAGCAGACGGGGACCGCGGCCGAACAGATCGGCAATCTTGCCGCCGCGACGCAGGGCACGATCGACCGCAATGTCGATCCTGCGATGCGCAATCTGCGCGACACGCTCGCCTCCGCAAACAAGTCGATGCAGACGCTCGAATCGGCGATTTCGGACGCCCGGCCCGGCCTCAAGACCTTCAGCGAAACGACGATCCCCGAAGCGAATGCGCTGATCCGCGACCTGCGCCGCACCTCCTCCTCGCTTTCGAGCCTGACCGACAAGCTCGATCAGCAAGGCGCGGGCGCGGTGCTCGGCGGCAGCAAGCTGCCCGATTACAAGAAATGAGGATGACGACCGCCATGCCCCACCCGCTTCGCCGTCTTCGCACCCCCGCGCTGCTCGCGCTGGGCGCGCTGTCGCTCTCGGCCTGTGTCAGTTTCGGCGGCAAGGCGCCGCCCTTTCTGCTCACGCTCGATTCCGATGTCGCCCCGGTCGTCGGCGAGGCGCGCTCGGCGGGCGAAGCGCAGACGCTGACGATCCTGATCCCGAATGCGCCGCAAAAGCTGCGCACCACGCGCATCCCCGTGCAGCAGGACGATGCGAGCGTCGCCTATGTCAAGGACGCCCAGTGGGTCGAGGCGCCGCAGCGCCTGTTCCAGCGGCTCCTGTCGGAAACCGTCGCGGCAAAAACCCCGCTGGTTGTGCTCGACGAAGGTCAGTATCTGACCGCACCGGGCGAACAGCTTGCCAGCCAGCTGCTCGAATTCGGCGTCGATGCGCGCACCAACGAAGCGGTCGTCTCGCTCCAGGCGATGCGCGTCGCGGCGGGCGGCAAGACGGTGACGCAGCGCCGCTTCGAGGTGCGCGAACCGATCGGCGGCAAGATCGAGGCAAAGCCGGTCGGCGAGGCGCTGACCCGCGCCGCCAACAAGGTCGCTACCGACGTCGCCGCTTGGCTCGCCGGCTGACGCGGGCCGCGCCGGCTCGCGGCCGCTCCGCTCTTGCGCTTTGCGCTCCTGCCCCTTAGGGGCGAGCCGCGGCCGCGATAGCCGCCTCTTTCGCGCATCGCCTCTTTCGGGTTTCCGGCGTGCGCCTCCCGCACGAGCCCGCCTGACGAAAGGACTCGCGCATGGGATGGTTCATCCTGGCAATCGCCGTTTTCACCGAAATTTGCTGGGCACTCAGCCTGAAATGGGCTGCAACGCTGGGCACGTGGCAGGCCTCGACGGTGCCGATCGCGCTCAGCTTCCTCAACATGGCGCTGCTCGCCTTTGCGATGCGCGAGATTTCAGCCGGCACCGCCTATGCAATCTGGACCGGCCTCGGCGCGGTCGGCGTCATCATCGGCGGTATCGTCCTGTTCGGCGAAAAAATCGGCACCGTGCAGATCGGCTTCATGGCGCTGATCGTGATCGGCGTCGTCGGCACGAAGCTGTCGGCGCCGGCCTGATCGCTCAGCCCAGCAAGCTCTTCGACGCCTGCTCGGTCGTGTCGCGCGACAGGCCAGGCTGGGCGAGGATGCGTTCGAGTTCGGCGCGCATCATCGCGGCGCGCGCCTCGTCGAAGCGCTTCCACCGCCCGAGCGGCGGGATCATTCGCGCCGCGGTCTGCGGATTGCGCGGATCGAGCGCGATGACAAGGTCGGCGATCAGCCGATAGCCCGCGCCATCGGCCTGATGAAAGGCCGCCTGATTGCCCGTGAACGCCCCATAAAGCGATCGCACCCGGTTCGGATTGGACAGGGTGAAATCGGGATGCTCGGCCAGCTGGCGCACCGCCTCCACCGTGTCGGGGCGCATCGACCAGGCCTGCACCTGAAACCATTTGTCGAGCACGAGCGGATTGTCGCGGTAGCGCTGATAGAAGATGTCGAGCGCATGGGCGCGTTCGTCGCTGTCGCCATTCGCGAGCGTCGCCAGCGCCGCCTGACGCTCGGTCATGCCGTCGGCATCCGAAAACACCCCGAAGACAAGCGCCGGGATATCGGCGATCCCCGTCGCGGCAAGATAGGCGAGCGCGACGCCGCGCAGGCGCCGTTCGCCCTTGGCGTGCGGCGACAGGTCGGTCGCCGGCGGTGCCTTGCCCGCCAGTATCGCGCGCCATTCCTCCTCGAGCGCGCGGCCGATCGCGGCCTGCAGCGCCAGCCGTTCGCGGCGGATTGCGTCGGGATCGACGGTGAGCATCTGGTCGCCGATGAACGCCTCGCTGGGCAGCAGCACCGCCTCGGCAACGAAGGCCGGATCTTCGCCGCGCCCACGCAACGTCTGCGCCACCGCATCGACCACCGCCCGATGATCGACTTCATTCCCCGCCGCTGCCGCGACAAGCGTGTCGAGCATGAGCTGCTGCAAGGCTTCGTAGCGCGCGAAGGGGTCGTCATCATGCGCCGCAAGCCAGGCGAGTTCCCCCTGCGCGCGATCGAAATCGACGATGACCGGTGCCGAAAAGCCGCGGTTGACCGACAAGGCAGGGCGCCCGTCGAAGGCGCCGAGCGCGATCCGCTGCGTCGCACCGGTGAGCGTCACCAGCGTATCGGGCAGCGATGCACCGCCGCTTCTATCGAAGGCCGCGATACGCAGCGGCATCATCATCGGCAGTTTTTCGGGCTGGCCGGGGGTCGGCGGCACGGTCTGCACCACATCGAGCGCCCATTGCCCCTGATCCTCTGAAAGCGTCAGCTTGAGCCGCGGCGTCCCCGCCTGTTCGTACCAGCGGCGGAACTGGGTCAGGTCGATCGACCCGCCCTCCTCCATCGCGCGCACGAAATCCTCGCACGTCGCGGCCTCGCCATCGTGGCGGTCGAAATAGAGGTCGGTGCCGGCGCGGAAGCGCTGCGGACCGAGCAGGGTCGCCATCATCCGGATGATCTCTGCGCCCTTGTTATAAACGGTCGCCGTGTAGAAGTTGCTGATCTCCTGATAGCTGTCGGGCCGGATCGGGTGCGCAAGCGGCCCCGCATCCTCCGGAAACTGCGCCGCGCGGAGCAGGCGGACATCCTCGATCCGCTTGACCGGTGCAGATCCCATGTCCGCCGAAAAGCTCTGGTCGCGATAGACGGTGAAGCCTTCTTTCAGGCTGAGCTGGAACCAGTCGCGACAGGTGACGCGATTGCCCGACCAATTGTGAAAATATTCGTGCGCGACCACCCCCTGTACCCCGTCATAGTCGAGGTCGGTCGCGGTGTCGGGATCGGCCAGGATATAGCGGGTGTTGAAGATGTTGAGGCCCTTGTTCTCCATCGCCCCCATGTTGAAATCGCTGACCGCGACGATGTTGAACAGGTCGAGGTCATATTCGCGGCCATAGACGCGCTCGTCCCACGCCATGCTGTCCTTGAGCGCCTGCATCGCGTGGCCGGTGCGGCCCTCGTCGCCCGCGCGCACCCAGATGCCCAGTTCGACCTTGCGCCCCGACATGGTGGTAAAGCTGTCGCGGTTGACGACAAGATCGCCCGCGACGAGCGCGAAAAGATAGGAAGGTTTCGGCCAGGGATCTTCCCACAAAGCCCAATGGCTGCCGTCGTCACCCGCACCCTTTGCAACGCAATTGCCGTTCGACAGCAGGATGGGAAAGGCCGTCTTGTCGCCCGCCATCCGCACCTTGTAGCGGCTGAGGACATCGGGACGGTCGGGATGGAAGGTGATCCGCCGGAACCCCTCGGCCTCGCACTGGGTGCAGAGCATGCCGTTCGAGGCATAAAGGCCCATGAGCTGGGTATTGGCCGTGGGATCGATCGCGGTATCGACCTCGACGATAGCGCGGGCCCGGTCGCCGAGATCGACGATCAGGTCGGGGCCCTCCATATGCCAATCGTTCCAGCTTTCGCCATCGACGCGCACCGCGAGCGGGGTCAGGCCGTCGCCGCGCAGCGTCAGCGGCGCCGGCGCATCGGCATGGCGCACGACCGACAGCGCCGCACCGACGCGCGTCGTGTCAAGGCCGAGTGCGAAATCGAGCGCGATGTCGGGCACCTGCCATTCGGGCGGGCGATAATCGCTGCGGTGGATGGTGACGGGCGGAACGGGGGAGGAAGAAGCGTCGGTCATAATGCGGGTCTAGGCTTGCGCCGCGCGCCGCGCAATAAGGGCGGCGATGGGACATATGCTGATTTTCGGAATGGGCTATGCGGCGGGCCATATCGCCGACCGGTTGCGCGCGCGCGGGTGGGAGGTGAGCGGGACGACGCGCGACGGACGCGGCGACAGCATCGCCTTCGCCGACGAGGCCGCGGTGCTGGGCGCGCTGCGATCGGCGACGCATATCCTGTCGTCGGTTCCCCCGGCGGACGGCACCGACCCGGTGCTCGCCCGCTATGGCGAGGCGGTGGCGCTCGCGCCGGCGGCCTGGACCGGATATCTTTCCTCGACAGGCGTTTATGGCGATACCGGCGGCGCGTGGGTCGACGAAAGCGCACCGGTGAAGGGCCGCCGTCCCGACCGCAACGCCGCCGATGCGGCGTGGGCCGCGCTGCGCGGCGACATGTGCGTCTTTCGGCTGCCGGGCATCTATGGTCCCGGCCGCAGCATCCTCGATCGTATCCGCGAAGGCCGCGCGCACCGGATCGATTTACCCGACCAGGTTTTCAGCCGCGTCCATGTCGACGATATCGCGGGCGGCGTGATCGCCGCCTTCCGCGGCCCGGCGGGCGTCTACAACCTCGCCGACGATGCGCCCTGTCACCAGAACCGCCTCGTCGAATGGGGCTGCGCGCTGCTGGGGGCGCCGCTGCCGCCGCTGCAGTCGCTCGACGCCGCCGGCCTGTCGCCCGCGGCGCGTGCCTTCTATGCCGAGAATCGCCGCGTTGCGAACGGCAAGGCGAAACGGCAGCTGGGGTGGATTCCGCGCTACCCGAGTTTTCGCGAGGGACTGGCGGCCTGTCTTTAAGCCAGCGGCTCCACCCTTCGAGGGGCGACGGTCAAATCCAGATATCGATCGCGTGGATCAAAACGCCCACCAGTCCGCCGACCAGCGTGCCGTTGATGCGGATATATTGCAGATCGTCGCCCACGGCATTCTCCAGCCTGTCGGTGATCGTCTTCGCATCCCAGCCGCGGATCGTGTCCGACACCAGCTTCAGCGCCGTCTCGCCATAGCTGTCGACCGCGCCGACGACGGCGCGGCGGGCGTAGCGGTTGAGCGTGCGTTTGATCGCCTGGTCCTCGCCCAGCATCGCGCCGAACTGCGTCACCAGCTCGCCGATCCGGCCCGCGAGCATCGTCTCGGGATCGCGCGCCGCGCGCAGCAAGGCGCCCCGCCCCTGTTCCCACAATCCGTCGAGCCAGCGCTTGACCGCCGGGTTATCGAGCAGTTCGTCGCGCACCCGCGCAACCTTTTCCTGCATTTCCGGGTCATGCTGCAGATCGAGCGCCAGCTTTGCGAGCCCCTCTTCGACGCGGATGCGGATCGGATGGGTTTCATCGACCGCCATTTCGCTGAGCAGCTTCGACAGGCCGGCGACGATGCGGTTCGAAATGCTCTCGTCGAGGCCGGTGAAGCGGACGATGGCCCCCGAATTGTCGTGGACCATCTGGTGGATCAGATGCTCGTTGAGGTCGAGCGTCTTCGACCCCCATTTGACCATCGCATCGAGCAACGGTTGATGCCGCCCCTCGGCCAGCGCCGCCTGCAACGCCTGCCCGAGCAGCGGCGCGACGTCGAGTTCGCGCAGCCGGTCCGCGATCGCCGATTTGACCATGCCGCCGAGCCGCTGCTGATCGAGCGCGCCGAGCCCGTCGGCGATAATTCGCGACGCGCCGAGCCTCAGCCGCCCGCCGCCCTCGGCAGGCTGCGAGAGGAATTTGCCGACCGCGCCCGCAACATCGACCGTCTGCATCTTGCGCGCGATCAGGCGCGGCAACAGGAAATTGGTGAGTAGAAAGCGCGCCAGCGTGTCGCCGATGCGATTCTTGTTACGCGGCACGATCGCGGTGTGCGGAATCGGCAGCCCCATCGGGTGACGGAACAGCGCGGTCACGGCAAACCAGTCGGCCAGCCCGCCGACCATCGCCGCTTCGGCAAAGGCGCGGACGAAGCCGACCGCAGGATGCACATCCTGATAATATTTCGCGGTCACGAAGACCGCAGCCATGAAGAGCAGCAGTCCGGTTGCCACAATGCGGACATTGATGCCGCCGGTCGGAACGGCGACGCCCACTCCGGCGGGGTGGGCGCGCCTGCTTTCGGTCGGGGGCGATACGCTGGTCATGCCGTTCAAATGGGGCAGCCCGCCAAAGGTTGCAACCGACGGACCGCGCGCGCGGTCGCCGGTCGCGTCCGGTTACTCGGCGGGCTGCGGCGCGGCATCGCCGTGCGGCCGCGTATCGTCGCCCTTCTTGTAGGTGAGCAGATTGCTCGAGAAGAAGCGGCCGAGGCGCTTTTCGATGCTGTCGGCCAGACTGAAGCCTGCGGGCACGATCAGCAGCGTCAGCATCGTCGACAGGATCAGGCCGCCGATGACGACGACGCCCATCGGCGCGCGCCATGCACCGTCACCCGACAGCGACAGCGCCGTCGGCACCATGCCCGCGACCATCGCGACGGTCGTCATGATGATCGGCTGCGCACGCTTGCGCCCTGCATCGACGAGGGCCTCGACCTTGCCGATCCCCTTGTCCATTTCCTCGATCGCGAAATCGACGAGCAGGATCGAGTTTTTGGCGACGATCCCCAGCAGCATCAGCAGGCCGATATAGACGGGCATCGAGATCGGCATCCCGGTCACGAGCAGGCCGAGCAACCCGCCGAGCGGTGCCAGCAGCAGCGACGACATGTTGACCAGCGGCGACAGGAAGCGGCGATAGAGCAGCACGAGCGTCGAGAACACGAGCATCAGGCCCGACACGACCGCGATCAGGAAGTTCTTGATCAGCTCGGCCTGCCACTTCTGGTCGCCCTGGATGACCTTGCGGATGCCCTGCGGCATGTTCTTGACCGCGGGCAGCGCATCGATCTTTTGCTGCGCATTGCCCGTGACAAGGCCGGGCGCAAGGTCCGCCCCGATGACGATACGCCGCGTCTGATTGTAGCGACGCAATTCGGTCGGACCGGCGCCGAAGCCGATTTCTGCCACCGATTTCAGCGGCACGGTCGTCCCGCGCGAGGTCGGCACCGGCAGATTCTCGATCGTCGCGAGGCTGCGGCGCGAATCTTCTGACAGCAGCACGCGGATCGGAATCTGGCGATCGGACAGCGAGAATTTCGCCGCATTCTGATCGATATCGCCCAGCGTCGCGATGCGGATCGTCTGGCTGAGCGCCGCGGTGGTCACGCCGAGCTCGGCGGCCAGATCCATGCGCGGATTGACGATGATCTCGGGCCGCGGAATGTCGCCCTCGATCCGCGGCGCGCGCAGTTCCTTGAGCTTGCTCATTTCGTCGACGATCTTGAGCGCGTGCTTTTCCAGCGCGACCGGATCGTCGCCGCCGATTATCATCGTGATGTCGCGGCCCGAAAAGCCGCCCGACTGGCTCTGGAACGACACGCGCGCATCGGGAATCGCCGTCAGCTTCGGCTGCAGGCTGCGTTCCCATTCGACGCTGCTGATATCGCGGTCCTTCTTGAGCGTCAGGAAGGCATTGCCGCCGCCGACATTGACGTCGAAAAAGGCGGTATCGACGGCGGGGCTTGCGCTGAGGATCGACGAAACCTGGTTCGCGATATGCTCGCTCTGCGCCAGCGTCGATCCCGGCGGCAGTTCATATTTGATCTGGCTGTAATCGCTGTTGATCGTCGGCTGGAACTGCTGCGGCAGCGTGGCGAACAGGACGATGCTCAGCACGAAGGCCGCGGCGCCGATGCCGACGATCCACACGCGGTGATCGAACAGCCGTGCCCAGGCGCGCTGCAGCATGAACTTGGCCCAGCCGGTAAAGGCCCATTGGCGCATACCGACAAACCAGGCGAGCGCACCGAGCAAGATCGCAAGCAAGCTGGTCGCAAGGAAGACGATCACGGTCAGCGCCGGCGTGCGCAGCAGGAAATAGAGCGCGGTATTCGGCGCATCCTGACCGACCGGCACCGGCTGGAAATAGGCGTAGGCCGAATAGAGGACGAAGATGCCCGACAGGATCAGGGGAACAGCGAGGAAGGCGAGCCGGGTCGGAACCGCTTCGTAGCGGGCGCGCACCGCGTGATGCTTGCCATTGTCGAGCGTCCAACGCAGCACGCGCTCGTAACGATCGATCCACGGCCCTTCGGCGTGCGCCTGTTCGCCGTGCGCGGCCAGGAAATAGGCCGCGATCATCGGCGTTATCATACGCGCGACGGCAAGGCTCATCAGCACCGCGAACACCACGGTCATCCCGAACTGGATGAAGAACTGGCCCGAGATGCCGGGCATCAACGCGACGGGCAGGAAGACCGCGACGATCGACATCGTCGTCGCCACAACCGCGAGGCCGATTTCGTCGGCGGCGTCGATCGAAGCCTGATAGGCCGTCTTGCCCATACGCATATGTCGGACGATATTCTCGATCTCGACGATCGCGTCGTCGACCAGCACCCCGGCGACAAGGCTGAGCGCCAGCAGCGACAGGCTGTTGAGCGAAAAGCCCATCAGATCCATGAACCAGAAGGTCGGAATGGCCGACAGCGGGATCGCCATCGCGCTGATCATCGTGGCGCGCCAGTCGCGCAGGAACAGGAAGACGACGACGACGGCGAGCACCGCGCCTTCGATCATCGCGGCCATCGAGCTGCGATATTGTTCCTTCGTATATTCGGTGCGGGTGAAGAGGATCTTGAACTTCACCTTGGGGTTGTTCTTCTCGATCTCCGCCAGCTTTTTCATCGCCTCGTCATGGACGCTGACGTCGGACGAGCCCTTCGCCTTTTCGATCGAGAAGGACAGCACCTGACGGCCGTTGATCTTCGCCAGATTACGCTGTTCGGCATAACCGTCGGTCACCTTGGCCACGTCGGAAAGCTGGATCGTCCGGCCGTTGCCGATCGAAATGCGCGTTTCGCCGAGCTGGAATGCATTCTGCGCGTTGCCGAGGACGCGGACCGCCTGTTCCGACCCGGCAATTTCGGTGCGCCCGCCCGCCGCGTTCAGATTGACCTGACGGAGCTGCTGGTTCACCTGGCTCGCGGTCAGGCCATAGCTCTGCATCCGCGCGGGATCGAGGATCACGCGGATTTCGCGGTCGACCCCGCCCGAACGGCGCACCTGGCTCATGCCCGGGACCGACAGCAGCTCTTTAGCCACGGTATTGTCGACGAACCACGACAATTGCTCGAGCGTCATGTCGGTCGCCTCGACCGAGAAATAGGTGATCGGACCGCCGGCGATATCGACACGGATCACCTGCGGCTCGAGAATCCCGTCGGGCAGATTGCTGCGAATCTGCGAAATCGCCTGATTGACGTCATTATAGGCGCGGTCGATCGGTGTCCCGATCGCAAATTGCACCATCGTACGGCTGCTGCCTTCGCTGACATAGGAGGACAATTCGTCGACGCCGCTGACGCTGCGCACCGCAGCTTCGACGCGCTGCGTCACCTGCGTTTCGAGTTCCGCTGGCGCAGCGCCCGGCTGCGCGACGATGACCTGCACCGCCGGGAATTCGATATCGGGATTGTCGTTGACGTCCATCCGGTTGAAGCTGACGATCCCCGCCAGCAGCAGCAGCGCGAACAGGACGATCGGCGGCACCGGATTGCGGATGCACCAGGCGGAGATGTTGCGAAAGCTCATGATTCAAACGCCCTTGTGCGCAGTCGGTCCGGGGAGAGGCTTATTGCGACGATTTCTGGATCGTCGGCTTCACCTTGTCGCCGACGTTGAGGAAGGCGCCCGCCAGCACGACGACCTTTTCGTTGCCGGTCAGACCCGACGCGATCGACACGCCGCCATCGGTGACGGTGCCGACCTTGACCGGGCGCCGTTCGATCTTGTCGTCCTTGCCGACGATCAGGACATAATTGCCCTCGGGACCGCTCTGCACCGCGCTTTCGGGAAGCAGAGGCGCCTCGGCCGAACCCGAGACCAGGCGGGCGTCGGCGAAGCCGCCGGGACGCAGAGCATCGCTGTAGGGGACGGCAATGCGCACGGTGCCCTGCCGCGTGTCGGGATTGACGACCGGCGACACCTGCCACACCTGTCCGGCAATCTGCAGATTGGTGCCGACCGGGGTCACGGTCGCGCGCGTTCCGGAGCGGACACGCTGGAGATCGCCCTCGGCCAGTTGCGCGAGCATTTCCATCTCGCCGCCCTTGGCCATGCGGAACAGCACGCCGCTGCCGGCGCCGACGACCTGACCCGGTTCGACCTGGCGCGTAAGCACCAGACCCGCCGCAGGCGCGACGATGTTCAGACGGCCGTTGCGCGCAACGGCTTCCTTATACTGCGCCTCGGCAACGCGAACCCGCGCATTCGCGGAGTCGCGCGTCGCGCGCTTGCGGTCGAGATCCGCCTTGGAGATGAAGCCTCGGCTGATCAGCGCTTCGGCGCGATCGAGCTCGGATTGCGCCAGATCGGCGTCCGCCCTGGCGACGCGGATCGATGCGGAAAGGCTTGCGGCCTGCTGCGCCTGCACCGAGCGGTCGATCACCGCGAGCGTCTGGCCCGCGCCGACCCACTGACCGGGTTCGACCAGAACCCTGACGACCTGGCCGCCCTCGCCCGCGACACCGACCGGCATCTCGCGCCGTGCGGCGATGGTGCCATTGGCGGCGATGACCGCTTCGACCGACTGTCGGCCCGGGATCATCACCGTCACGGTCGGCGTGCTGGCGCCCGCAGCGGCGCCCGCGGCGCCGCCCGAGGCCGCGCCGTCGCCGGCCTTGCCCGAACCGAACGCAAACCAGGCGACGGCAAGCACGATCGCGGTCAACACCAGCGCGACGATCAGGATCGTACGCTTGCGGCGATTGTCCGCCTCTTCGTAAAAGCTTTGGGTCGAACCCGCCAGGCTATCCATCGAATCCACTTTCCGCTCGTAGTTCACATCGAACTCCCCATCCCTCCGCGCCGGCGTGTGCCGCAGCCGTCAACGACGACCGCCCCCTCTTCCGAACGGCAGGACAAATATGTCGAAGGTGTATTACCCTATTACATCACCACATACAAGAGGCGATTGAGCCCGTGCACACCCCGCACACAGCTGCGCGCGACTAGGCGAAATCATCCGTCTTTTCCAGCGTTTATGCCCATGAAAAAGGGCGGCCTGCTGCCGCAGACCACCCTTTTTCGAGCCTTCGCTCCGCTTTGGAGCTATGTCGGTTTCAGCGCTTCAGCGCACCCTGCCCCGCCGGACCAGATTGACGATGGCAAGCAGGATCACGGCGCCCAGAAAGGCCGTCAGCAACGTCTTCGGATCGAACGCGTCACCACGCAAATGGCCGCCGCCGATCAGACCGCCGAGCAGAAACCGACCCAGAATAGAGCCGATGCAGCCCACGATGATATTCAGGAAAATGCCTTGTTGTGCGTCGGTACGCATTACGATGCTGGCAAGCCAGCCGATGATGCCGCCCACGACGATAGCGATGATGAAATCGATCATGACATTGACCCCCTACGATCATTGTTGCCCGCCAGTCTGCGGGTATGTGCTTGATAACGCGAACAGCCCCGATTGCCTAACGAATTGGCGGCGGCCCGAAGGACGCCGCCATAGGGATCAGCGGACGCTGCCGCGGCGCACCAGATTCACGATCGCCAGCAGGATGATCGCACCCAGCAGCGACACGAGGAAGCTGTACAGCGTAATCGCGTTGTTGATCGAACCGCCACCGATCAGCAGGCCGCCGATGAAGGCGCCGATGATGCCTACAACGATATTGAGCAGGATGCCCTGCTGCGCGTCGGTGCGCATGACGATGCTTGCCAGCCAGCCGACCACACCGCCGACAACGAGCCAGATGATAATGCCGATCATGTTGCAATCTCCTCCTTGGACACAGTCGAACATCGATGCGGCACCCGTTCCGACGCTCGGCCGGTCGCGGTGCGACATCGCTTCAACGATGCGATCATAATGTCGATGGAGGGCGAAAAGTTCCCGGCCGCTTCCCCGAAAGGTCACGGCCGGGACAGTGGGATCAGTTCCGGTCGGGGAACTGCTCCGGGTCGCAGGACGGGATTTAGGGGGATTGGTGCGCCGCGGTTGTGACAGACATCACAGGCGCCAAAAAAAGTGCCGAAGGCAGGCAGCGGCAGCGAAATGCGCACCGCGCAAACGAAATGGGGGCCGACATCGCTGCCAACCCCCACTATCCGGTTTCGATCGTTGCGCGTCCGTTCCGCTTCATCCCGAACCGCTGGCCTGGCGACCAGCAGCCCGCCAAACGATGCGTCGCGGCGCGCGCCGGCTCGATCCGGCGATGGTTCGGTCGGCCCCCTTTCGGGGGCCGGCCTCACCCGGAAAGCCCTTCGTCATCCGGTCTGCGCGTCCGCCGAAGCGGTCGCCGTCCAAGCGACGGTCTGCTTTCCCGTACCCGATCAGGTTCGCCTCAACTCGTGGGAATCGCGGCGTTCCGTGATCGAGCTATCGGTCAATTTCCTCGTCAACCGGCCCGTTCTCTTCTGGCTAGTCTTGCAACCACCCTTCGTGTCCCGGCGGTCCGACGTCTCTGTCGTCCGATGATTTGAAGCTGACATGAAGGCCGCGGAGCGCCAAATAAAAAACGCGCTTTCGCGCGCAGCACACGCCGCCTTCTGTGGATAAGTCCGGCATTAGCAACAAGCGGATTCGGGGCAGCATTTTTGTAACAGCGCTGCAGCATTTTCGGATTCGCCTAGAGGCGGTTTGAGCGACGACTCGCCGATCCGACTCGCCCCGCGCGACGCCGACTCGCGACTCAGCGAGCGCCCAGATCGCCCTTGCCGACGGTTCCCGACGCCATTTCGAGCATCCGGTCGAGGCTCTTGCGCGCGGCAAGGCGCAGGTCCTCGTCGAGTTCGATCTGCGGCTTCAGGTCGCGCAGCGCGATGTAGAGCTTTTCCATCGTGTTGAGCGCCATATAGGGGCAGATGTTGCAGTTGCAGTTGCCGTCCGCACCCGGCGCACCGATGAAATTCTTCCCGGGCAGCGCGAGCTGCATCTGGTGGATGATATGCGGTTCGGTCGCGACGATCAGCGTATCGCCGTCGAAGGTCTTGGCGAATTGCAGGATGCCGCTGGTCGATCCGACATAATCGGCATGATCGACGATATAGGGCGGACATTCGGGGTGCGCCGCGACCGGCGCGTCCGGATGCTGCGCCTTCAGCTTCAGCAGCTCGGTTTCGCTGAAGGCTTCGTGGACGATGCACACGCCGGGCCAGAGCAGCATGTCGCGCCCGAACTTGCGGTTCAGATAGCCGCCGAGGTGGCGATCGGGGCCGAAGATGATCTTCTGTTCGGGCGGGATCTGGCTGATGATCGTCTCGGCGCTCGACGAGGTCACAATAACGTCGCTGAGCGCCTTCACCGCCGCCGAGCAGTTGATGTAGGTCAGCGCGATATGGTCGGGATGGGCGGCGCGGAACCGCGCGAATTGTTCGGGCGGGCAGCTGTCCTCCAGGCTGCACCCGGCGTCGAGATCGGGCAGGATCACGATCTTTTCGGGGCTGAGAATCTTCGCCGTCTCGGCCATGAACTTGACCCCGCAAAAGGCGATGACATCGGCATCGGTCTCGGCCGCCTTGCGCGAAAGCTCGAGCGAATCGCCGACGAAATCGGCAAGATCCTGAATTTCGGGCTTCTGGTAATAATGCGCCAGAATCACCGCATTGCGCTCCTTGCGCAGACGATCGATCTCGGCGCGCAGGTCGAGGCCGGAGAGATTTTCGCGGACGGGAGCAGTCATGGCGGTTCCTTGTCGGTGCTTGTCGGGCGCTCCCTACACCGCCGTCAGCGCGAGGGCAAACGCGCCCGCCGCGGCTTATGCCGGCCGCGGCTGGTCAGCCGCCGCCAAGGCGCCGCGCAAGCTCCTCGACCGGCGGTGCCAATGCGAGCGAGTAGACCGCAATGCGGGTTAGCACCACCGCGAGCGCGACCCGGATCGTCGCCGGGTGCACGCGCCCGATCGTGCGGCGGTCATGGAACGCGATCAGGCCGACGACCGCGAGTTCGACGAGGCCGATCGGAATGTCGGACCAGCCGATCATCAGCGGTAGCGGCAAGACGCGCCCAAGCGCCGGTTCGAGGACGATGATCGTCGCCCCCAGCATCAGGCGCCGGTGCCAGTCGGTGGCACGGCGGCGGCGGATCGCAGCATAGACAAGCAACCCGAACGCGATCGCTTCGATTGCGGTCAGCGCGAGAAAATAGGGTGCGGTGAAAAAGGGCGGCTGGCGGTGCAGGATCACCGCGGCAAAGCCGGTGAAGATGCCAAGCCCGACGATGATCGTCGCCAGCGCGGCGCCGGTCCAGCCGAGCTGGCGGTGCAGCGTCCGGTTGCCCGCCGCCGCCAGGCGAGGCTGGACGACGAGAAGCCCGAGCCAGCCGAACATCGCCAGCGCGTGCAGATGCACCCAAATCGGTGCGGCTACCGGATCGGCCAGCCCGCGAAATGCGAACTGGGCGAATGCGACGAAGATGAAAAGCGCGAGGCCGATTGCCATACGCTGCCAGAAACGCTCGCCGGCGAGCGCGCGATTTGCGGTCGTTGCCATGCCATACCCCCCTCCGGCCGGACAGGCGGCGGAAGCTAGCGTGAAGCCCGCGCGGACGAAAGCCGAAATTTCGGTGAGGCTCAGCGCCCGAAGCGCGCCGTGACCTTGGCGTCGATCCCCGCGGCTTTGAGCGGCATCGCAAAGCTTTGTTCGATCGCCGTCCGGGCAGCATTTTCGGCGAGCCGCATCGGCGTGTCGCCGCGCGCCTGCTTGATCAATTCGGCCTGCCCCGCCTTGCGATTGGCGGCATCGAGCGCCTGTTCGGCATCGGTGAGCGTCAGAAGGATTAGCCCGTCACGATATTCGCTGATCGCATCGATGTCGATTTCCGGCCCTGCTAGGCGCAGCGGCGGCAAGGTGACGGTCAGCGCGTTGGTCGCCGCGTCCCAGTCGAGATCGGCGGGCTTCAGTTTGGCAAGATCGACCTCGTACCGCACCGTCCCCGGCATGATCAGCGTCTTCTTGGCCTCCAGCCCCAGCCGGTTCTGCGTCGAGGTCACGACCGCGACATAGCGCGCGGTGAAGGGCACGAGGACATTTTGCTCCTGAAGCCCCTGCAGGCTCGCCGCGACCACGGTTTGCGGATCATAGCTCTTCTGCCACCCATCCCACGCGCGCCATCCCAGAAAGATGGCGAGCGCCAGCAGCGCGACGATCAGGACGCGGAACGATCCCCTGGTCATGCCACCAGACGCCAGCAGTCCGCGTCGCGCGCCACCCGGCCGCGGCTTTCGAGGTCGAGAAGATGGGCGAGGACCGATCGGCCCGCGGCGCCGGTCAGGCGGGGGTCGAGTCCCTTGTACATATGCTTCACCATATCAGGGACGACGCGCGGCCCCTTTTCCAGTTCCCGCAATATCTGGCGCTCGCGCTGCCTGCGATGCCCCAGCATGCCGCGGACGAGCTGTTTGGGCTTTGCGACCGCCGGGCCGTGCGCCGGATAATAGACGCGGTCGTCGCGGTCATAGAGCTTGGCAAGGCTCGCCATATAGGCGGCCATGTCGCCGTCGGGCGGGCTGACGACGCTCGTCGACCAGGCCATGACATGGTCGCCGGTGAACAGCGCGCCGCTTTCGACAAGCGCATAGCATAAATGGTTCGACGTATGGCCCGGTGTCGCCACCGCCTCGATCGTCCAGCCGTCGCCCGCGATATGCTCACCGTCGGTCAGCACCCGGTCGGGCGCATAATCGGGATCGAAGGCCGAATCGGCGCGCGGGCCATCGTCCGAAAGCGCGAGCGGTGCGCAGCCGATGATCGGCGCACCCGTCGCCTCTTTCAGCGGCGCTGCCGCCGGGCTGTGGTCGCGGTGCGTGTGGGTGCAGAGGATCGCCGCCACGCGCTGTCCTTCAACAGCGCGCAAAATCGCATCGACATGGCCCGCGCCATTCGCGTCGGGCGGATCGCCGATGCTCATCCCCGATCCCGTGGGGCCGGGGTCGATGATCGCAACATCGCGCCCGGCACCGACGATCCATGTCTGGGTGCCGGTGAAGGTATAGGGGGACGGATTGGGCGCAAGCACGCGGCGCACCAGCGGCTCATGCTGTTCGCAGTCGCCGGCACGGATCGTGTCGGGCCAGGGTTTTTCTTCGCTCACCCTTCCCATGTGGCATCGCGCGGGCGAAAGGAAAAGCCCGCGCCCGCCGAAAGAAGGGCAAAGGGGGGGCGGAGAAAGGAAGCGGGGAAGAACCGCGCTCCCTTTCCCCGCCCCTGCCGCCGATCCCAACCGGGGAGCAAAGACCGGCGTCAAAGCTGATCCGGTTATTGGCCCTTTTCGGCCTCGGCTATGGCGCGATCCATGTCGGCGATCACCTTGGCGCGCATTTCGCCGGACATCGCGCTACGGCTGTCGGCCGCCAACCGGTCGCGCGCCTTTTTGAGCGCCGCGACCCGATCGGCCTTGCTCGCCCCGGCATCGCCGCACACCATCATCACCATGCGGTTGCGGCCGCCCTGTTCCTGTTCGTCGCTGGAAAACAGCCGAACCGATTTCTGCCCGTCCTTGCAGGTGGCCGTCGCCATCGCCTTGCCATCCTTCGAGCGCCAGGCGCCTTCGCCCATCGGAGGCATCGGCGGGAGTGGCGGCATCGGCGGCATCGGTGCCAGCGCGGTGCGGAAGCGCTCGGTGCGCTTGGCTTCCAGCTTGTCCGCTATGGCCTCGGCGCGCGCGCCGCTGATGCCCTGTTCCTTCAGCGTCGCCAGAATGTCCTCGCGCGACAGATTCCCCGGCAAGTGAAGCTCGAACCGCCGTCCCTCTCCGGTACCGGGCGCCAGCGTGACACGCGCCGCCTTGCCGTCGCCATCCGCGATCTGGCGCACGACCACGCGGTTCACTTCGCGCCGCGTGCCGTCGGCCGAGGTCGTCACGGTTTCGCTCTCGCCATCGCCCTTGGTGGTGACGATCATGATATGGTGCGGACCGTCCGCAACCGGTTCAAGAGGTGCGGGAGGGGCCGGCGGCGCTTCGGGCGCGGCGGGCGGAGCCGGCGGCGCGGGCGGCGCGATCACGCCGGCGTCCTGGATATGCGCGGTGGCGGTCCCGGCGGGGACGAGCGTCGCGGTCGCGCCGAGCACGGCCAGCGTCGCGCTGCCGACGAGAAGCTTTCCGGCAAGGCGTCGCTTTTTCGAAATATCCTGCTGCGTCAACATGGTCAGCCTCTCCTGCAGATTATCGTGAACCGCCATCGGGGCGGCAAGTGACAGGCGCGCACCGACCGCCGCCTTGGCGATCGCGGCGGCATAATGGGCGGTGCGCACGCGGCGTTCGGCGGTATCGGCTATCGTCAGCACGCGCGCGTCGCACGCCGCCTCCTGGTCGAAACGAAACGCCCGGATCGCGCGCCACGCGAGCGGGTTGAACCATTGCGAGGCGAGCAGCAGCAGCGCGGCGCTGTTTGCCCACAGATCGCCGTGGCGATGGTGCGCAAGTTCATGATCGATCGCCAGCGCGCGCTCTTCGGCGGCGTAGCGGGCGAAAAAGTCGTGGGGTACCGCCACATATCGGCTGAAAAGGCCAAAGGCGACGGGACCATCGACGGCGCCGCTCATGACGAGACGGATCGATCCGATCGGTTCGAGCGCGACCGCCTGCTCCAGTACCAGCCGCCGGAAGCGCATATGCCGCACGATCGCCGTCGCGATCAGCAACAGCGCGCCCGCCATCCACAAGGTGAACAGCAGCGGCAGCGCGTCGGCCAGCCCCCAGCTCGGCTGCGGCATCGCCGCCGGCGTCCCGATTGTCCGCGCCGCGTCGGCCGCCTCGATCAGCATCACATCGGCCGGGACGTTGGCCGCGGCCGGCGCTGCCACCGGATCGGCCAAGGGCAATGGCGGCAGCACCAGCCGCAGCGCCGGCACGAGCCAGAGCGCATAGGTCAGGCGCGGACCGAACTGGCGCGCGAAGGGCTTGCGCACCAGCAGCACCGCGAAGACGAGCAGAGCGGTGGTGACGAGCGTGTCGCCCCATATCTGGAGGATGGTCGCGCCGCTCATGATTTGAGCTTCCGGAGCAGCGCCTCGATCTCGGCGATGTCGGTGTCGGTCAGGGCTTCGCGGTCGGCGAGATGCGCGATGAGCGGGCTGACGCGGCCGCCGAAGAGGCGGTCGACGAAACGCTGCGACTCGTCGCCCACCGCCGCGTCGCGATCGACCGCCGGACGATAGAGATAACGCCGGCCGTCGGCCTCCGCCGCAACGGCGCCTTTCTGTACGAGCCGCGCGAGCAGCGTCTTGACCGTTGCCTGCGTCCAGCCATTCGCCCGGCCGACGCGCGCGGTCAGATCGGCCGCGGTCTGCGGGGCGTCGTCCCACAGTGCGGCCAGCACCTGCATTTCGGATTCGCTTGGTCGTTCCGCCACGGTGAACCCCTCCCTTCGGCTGCGACAATCTATGCGACTACAAATGTAGTCAATTGACTGAACGGTCGATGAACGGGATTTTTACGGCCGGTGTCGGGATTTTTGACAAGTCTGCGGCGCGGTAAGAAATCGCTAACCAGCGCAACCCGCCGATTTGCGCGCCGGCCCGAAAATGGCACGGCACTTGTATAGTAAGATATGTTCCCGAGTGTTCCGCTCAATGGAGCGGTGGGGGGCATCGGTCTGGTCCCTGATGCCCCCTGCCCCCACCGGGACATCCCCACTTGCCCCCGACGCAGACGGGGGGCGGAGCGGCCTTCAGGCCCCGCCCCCCGGATGCATTTCCCGCATCGATTTCGCTGTTGTTACGGCTTCAGCCCGAAGCGCGCATAATCGCGTTCGGTCGACGGCGACAGCTGGCGCGCGATCGCAAGATCGGCCGCGGCATCGGTGGCGCGGCCCAGCCGCTGGTAGACGATCGCACGCAGGAAGCGGCTCGATGCGAGCGACGGCACCTGCAGTAGCGCCGCGTCGAGATCGCGCAGCGCATCGTCGTTGCGGCCGAGGCGCAGCCACACCAGCGCGCGGCTGTCCAGAATATGCGCCGTGCTGTCCGCCAGCTCCATCGCCGAGGTGCAGTCCTTGAGGGCGCTGTCGACCGCGACTTCGCGCGATGCCTTCACCCAGCAGCGCGCGTTGAGCAGGTCGGGCGACCCGGGCTTTGTCGCAACGAGCGCATCGAGTTCGTCGATCGCGGCCTTGGGATCGCCGAATTCGCCCACCATCGCAGCCTTGGCGAGCCGGAGGTCGCTTTTCGATTTGCCGCCAAGCGCGATGCGATCGTCGAACATCCGCGTCGCCGCGGCGACATCGCCCTTTTCGGCGGTCAGCATCGCGACAGCCCCGATCGCGCCCAGCGACGAGGGGTCAAGCTTGCGCGCCTCTTCGGCATCGGCAAGCGCGCCCGCAATATTCCCCAATTCCTTGCGCACCCCAGACCGGGACAGATAGGCGTCCTCCGACGGCTGCAGCGCGATCTGGCGGGTCAGCGTCTGCTCGGCTGCCTTGTAATCGCCGATGCCGCGCTGGAACGACGCTTCGCTGATTAGCGCCGACACATTTTCCTCATCGGCCTTGGCGGCGTTGACCGCATAAATCGACCGCACTGCGTCGAGCTGCGACGTCGATGGTGCGCCTTTCAGGTTCCAGCGCCGCCGCGCATCCTCGGGCGCGACCAGTCGCGGGGTCTGACTGATGACGGTGGCAACGCGGTCGCGCTCGGCCGCGACATCCGCCGGCGCGATTTCGACGCCGCTGCTCGCCAGCACCTCGTCGACGACGACATAGCCGTCGGCCATCGTCACGCTGCGTTTGACATCGACGCCGGCGAGCCGCGCGTCGAGCGCACCTTCGCCCTCGATCTTGTAGTCACGGCCGCCGTCGGGCAGCCGGACGCGCAAACGATAATGCGCATAGTCGGGCGCGCCCGTCGCAACGGGGATATTCGCCCAGGAAGCGCGCGCGCGGTCGGGCGAAAATTCGATCAGATTGCCGACGCGCGATAGCCAGCGCTCGCTGTGATTATCCTCGCGCTCCCACCCCGATCCGAACACGCCGCGCGCGGTGATCGTCACGCTGCCGTCCGCGGCGTCGGGTTTGGCTTCCAGCTTGTCGAACTGTGCCTGCCCGACGAAATTCTGGAGCAGGCCGTTCAGCATATCCTCCTGCTCCTTGGGACCGAGCTGCGCGGTCGACAGGGTAAGCAGGCTCGCGAGCTGGCCGCGCACGACCATGTCGACCTTGATAACCGACGGCAGGTCGATGCTGGTGCTTTCGTCGGCATTGAGCGCGAGGTCGATCGTCGGACGCGCCGGACGGCGCAGCGCGATCTTCTCGAGCTCCGCCCCTTCGGCGCGCACCGGCAGGACATAGCCAAAGGCCGGCGTATCGCGAATATCGGCGAGCCGCGTGCCAAGGCCCGTCCCGTCGAGCCACAGCGGCTCGCCGCCGATCGTCGCCTTGACGATGACATGATTGAAAGCCAGCGCGGTGGGCAGGCGGCTCGCCACCGCATCGCCGAGCTGCGCATGCGCAAGCACCGGTT
Organism: Sphingopyxis sp. Q841; assembly: GCF_052384365.1. Classification (NCBI taxonomy): domain Bacteria; kingdom Pseudomonadati; phylum Pseudomonadota; class Alphaproteobacteria; order Sphingomonadales; family Sphingopyxidaceae; genus Sphingopyxis; species Sphingopyxis sp. Q841. Next base: position 746,230 of record NZ_JBQSUM010000002.1, read on the forward strand.
CGGCGTCGATATCCATCGCGTGCAGCATCGCGAGCAGCAGCAGCGTCTTCGCCTTGCAGTCGCCATAGCGGACGTCCCATGTCTTCGCGGGCGTCTGCGGCACATAATTGCCGCCGTCCATGCCCACCGCCAGATAGCGGACCTTGTCCTGCACGAGTTGCAAGGCTTTGGCGGCGCGTTCGAGCGGGTCGGTCGTCGCCGCCTTGATCGCCGCCACTTCGGCGGCGAGCGGGCTGTCGTCCGCGATGGTGCCGGCCGTCGCGTACAGCGGCGCCATCACCTTCGACACGTCGGACCAGCCCGAAAAGGTCGATGCCTCGATCAGCGGCGGGCTGCGAAAGCGCATCGGCGCGTCCGACGGCATTTCCGCCTGTTTCGCGATCGGCAGGGTGACCGGCAGCTCGTAATAGGCGCCCTTGCGCACCGGCTTCAGCGTGACGCCATTGGCGAAGGATTTCCATTGCAGCTTGTCGTCGGCGCGCCAGGACAGGCGGTAGCTGCCCGATCCGATGCGCGCGGGTTCGGCGATCAGCGGCACCGCCAGCTGCGCGCGGCCGCCCAGCGCGTCATCCTTGTTGGTAATCGACATGCGCAGCCGCAACATGTCGCCCACGCGCAGTCCCTCGACGGGCAGATTGGCCGACAGGATGCCGGTCAGCTCGCGCTGTTCGAGCGCTTCTTCGCGGCGCAATACGGTAAACTTCTGGCCGCCCGCCAGCGCGTCGATCACCTGCCCGTCGCGGATGATCGACAGTTCGTGGACGATCAGATCGCCCTTGTCCGGCGCCCAGCCGACCGTCACATTGCTGTTCTGCGCCAGTTCTTCGGGTGTGTTGAGCTTGATGACGGTGTCGGTGTAGTTCCAGACCGTCGCGCCATCGACACGCTGTTCGATATCCAGCACCTGCAACCCACCGCCCGGTGCAGCGTCGGGCAAGGTCGTGGCCTGCGCCCAGTCGGGGGCAGGCTGATAGAGCGGTTGCTCGCCCGCCAACGCCGACCCGGCCGGACCAATCAGTAAAACTACACCAGCAACACGTCCCCATCCGGCCATCGGCCTTTTCCCCTAATCAAATGCCCCAAAATAAATTCCAGCCTGCATGGGCTGACGGCGCGATGCAACCGCCATTCCATGCCAGCATGGATCTATTGGTCAGCCGGCGACGGCGCGGCCCCGCGCATAAAGGAAATAGACGGCCAGACCGCCGATGTTCCAGACGAGGAACCACAGCTGCGTCTTTGCCGGCAGGCTGAAGAAAAGATAGATGCACCCCAGCACCGCGATGCCGCCGACCACCCACGGCATCGGCGCGCGGAAGGTCCGCGGTGCGTCGGGCGCGCGGCGACGCATGATGAGCATGCACACCGACACCGCGGTAAAGGCCGCGAGCGTTCCCGCATTGGCCAGCGCCGCCAGCTCGCCGAGCGGGATGAAGCCCGCCAGCACCGCGACGACCGCGGCGGTGAAGATCGTGATCCGCACCGGCGTCCCGCGCGCCGACAGCTTCGCTAGGCTGGCGGGCAACAGGCCGTCGCGCGCCATGGTGAAGAAGATACGGCTTTGACCGTAGAAGAAGGCCAGGATCACGGTCGGCAACGCGATGACTGCGGAAATCGCCAGATAATGGGCAGCGAGCGGCTGGCCGAGTTCACGCAGGATCAGCGCCAGCGGCTCGGGGCTGTTCGCGAACCGGCTGTAGGAAATTGCGCCGACCGCGGCGACCGCGACGGCGATGTAGATCAGGACGCAGGCAATCATCGATCCGACGATCCCGATCTTGAGGTCGCGGTCGGGATTCTTCGCCTCTTCGGCGGCCGTCGCGATCGCGTCGAAGCCATAGAAGGCAAAGAAGATGATCGCCGCCGCCGCCATTACACCGCGCTCGACGCCGTCAGGCCCCATATGCTTGGCAAAGCCGAACGGGCTGAACGGTTCGAGATTGGCGGCGTCGAAGGCGGGCAGCGCGACCGCCACGAACACCGCGAGGGCGACGATCTTCACGAGCACGAGGATAGCGTTGACGGTCGCACTCTCGCGCGTTCCATAGAGCAGCATGCCGGCGACCACCGCGATGATCGCGATCGCCGGCAGGTTGACGATCCCGCCGAGTTCGGGGCCCTGCATCAATTCCTGCGGCACCCGCGCCCATTCGTGGAGCAGCGGCGCGGCATAGCCCGACCAGCCGACCGCGACCGCGCTGACGACCAGCGAATATTCGAGGATCAGGCTCCACCCGACGATCCACGCGATCAGTTCGCCAATCACCACATAGCTGTAGGTATAGGCGCTGCCCGACGCGGGGATCATCGTCGCCATTTCGGCATAGGCGAGCGCCGCGCAGGCGCAGATCAGTCCGGCGATGACGAACGAAAGGATAACCGCGGGCCCAGCCTTGTCGGCACCGACGCCGATCAGCGTCAATATGCCGGTGCCGACGATCGCGCCGACGCCGAGCGCGACAAGATGCGGCCAGCCGAGCGTGCGCGCGAGCTTGTGCTCATGCGCGTCGGGAACGATCGCCTTGCGGCGAAATAGGCTGTCGGACATGCGGCACACTCCCCTGTGTCACGATATGGCGTGTTACTTTATTGCCGACTTTTGGAACGGTCGGCCGGGGAAGGCAAGCGCCGCCTTAGGGCGCCTGGCGCGCCATCCACATCGCGCGCCCCCCCAGCCCCGCGGCAAGCGCGATCGCGAGCCCGTAAGCCAGCGGCGCCGACCACAGAACGGCGCGCGCACCCAAGACGGCACCGCCCGCCAGTCCCGCCCACAGCCCCAGATGATGACGCCACCGCCGGTCGCCCTCGCCGCGAAGCGCGTTGGCGATCTTCTGCCCCATCTGGACGAGCGTGCCCGTCATATAGGTGACGCCGACCACAGTGCCGTCGCTGCCCTCGATCGCCGCATTGACGACGCCCATCGCAAAAGCGAGCCCGAGAATGGCGACCCAGCCGGCATCGGCCACGCGCAGCAGCGCCGCGACGACCAGCAGCAGCGTCACGCACAGCAGCACCGCCGGCGTGCGCCGCCGCCCTGCGCGCGCGCCGATCAACGATCCGGCGACGACGCCGGTGACGAAAATCGCGATGATGCTGCCCGCAAGCAGGGCGGCGCGATGACCCTCCGCCACCCCGACCGCGAGGCGGGTCGAATTGCCCGTCATGAACGACACGAAAAAGCCCGCCGATTCGACGAAGCCGATCGCATCGACGAAGCCCGCCAGAATCGCGATCCCTACGGCGAGCGTGCGATAAGCCTGATCGAAACGGATCATTGGCGGATCAGAGCAAGGCTTCGATCGCTTCCGCCAAGCGCGCGTCGCGCTCGGACAGCCCGTCGGCGTCGTGCGTGGTCAACAGGATGTCGACGCGATTATAGACGTTCGACCATTCGGGATGGTGATCCATCTTTTCGGCAATAATCGCGACGCTCGCCATGAAGCCGAAGGCCTGCGCGAAATCGTCGAACCGGAACCGGCGCGTAATCGCGTCGCGCTGCGGCTCGTGCGTCCATTCGGGAAAGCGCGCGAGCAGCGCCGCACGCGCCGCATCGTCGAGTTTCTGGACCATCCGCTTTCTCCCGCTGGTAAAGACCGTATCCCCGCCATAAGGAAGGGCGCGATGAGCGACAAGGCCGCCCTTTCCCGATTGCCCGACGGCTGGACCGGCGGCGCCCCCGATGCCGATGCCTTTCACGCAATGGCCGATGCGGCGCTGGCCGCGTTGCCCGATATTTTCAAACCGCACATCCGCGGCGTGGTCGTCGCGATCGAGGAATTTGCCGACGACGAAACGCTCGCGTCGCTCGGTATCGAACATCCCTATGATCTGACCGGCCTCTACGAAGGCCGGCCGCTGACCGAGCGCAGCATCGACATGAGCGGCGGCATGCCCGACCGGGTGACGCTCTATCGCATACCGATCCTGGTCGAATGGATCGAAGGCGGCGAACGGCTCGACTGGCTGGTGCGCCACGTCCTGATCCACGAAATCGGACATCATTTCGGCTTTTCGGACGACGATATGCACGCGCTGGAAGACATGGCGTGACGCTGTTGCTTCAGCTCGACCGCATTGCCTGCATCCGCGGCGACCGGCTGCTCTTCGAAGGCCTGTCGCTGGCGCTTGCGCGCGGCGAGGCGCTGTGGCTTCGTGGTCCCAACGGTGCCGGCAAATCGAGCCTGATCCGCGTTGCCGCGGGCCTGCTCCGCGCCGCCGCGGGCACGGTGACGCGGCACGAACGCTGCGCGCTGATCGACGAAGCCGCGGCGCTCGATGCCGAACTGCCGCTGCGCCGGGCACTCGACGTCTGGGCGCGCATCGACGGCATCGACGGCCCGATGACGCAGCGCGCGATGGAGGCGATGGCGCTCGGCGCTCTTGCCGAAGTACCGGTTGCTATGCTGTCGACGGGCCAGCGCAAACGCGCCGCGATGGCACGCATCATCGGCAGCGCGGCGCCGATCTGGATGCTCGACGAACCCGCCAATGGCATGGACGACGCTGCGCGGGCGCGTCTCGTCGCGGCCATCGCCGCGCACCGCGCGAACGGCGGCGCGGTGCTGCTTGCCTCGCACTTCGCGCTCGACATCCCGGACCTTGCCGAACTGGACATGGGAGCGCGCGCATGACGGCTTTGCTCGCGCTCTTCTGGCGCGACCTGCGCCGTGCCTGGGGCAGCGGCGCGCTATGGCTGCCCGTCGTCTTCTTCCTGCTCGTCGCGACCGCCTTTCCCTTCGCGGTGGGCCCCGACGCGCCGCTGCTCGCGCGCACGGGGGGCGGCATGCTGTGGGTCGCGGCGTTGCTCGCGGCGCTGCTGCCGATCGACCGGCTGGTGCGCCCCGACAAGGATGCGGGCGTGCTCGATCAGCTTGCGGTGCGCGGCATCGCCGACGAAGTCGTCGCGGCGATCAAGATCGCCGCCCATGCGATCGGCTTCGGATTGCCGTTGCTGATTGCACTGCTGCCAGCCGCGGCGCTGCTTGCACAGGATGCGGCACGCGTCGCGACGATTGCCCTCGGCCTCGCCATCGCCATCCCGGCCCTCGCCTCGCTCGCGGTGCTCAGCGCCGCGCTCACGGCGAACCTCAAGGGCGGCAATGCGATCGGCGGCCTGCTCGTCCTGCCGCTCGCGGTGCCATTACTGATCTTCGGCGCCGGAATGCTCGATCCATCGGGCCGCGGTGCAGTGAAACTGCTCGCCGCTGCCAGCCTGCTGCTGACGGTGACAGGCCCCTTCGCGGCGGGGGCGGCATTGCGAGGCTTGCGGGAATAGCGGGTTTCGAGCGGAAAGGGGCATCTGATCCTCATCGTCATCCCGGACTTGATCCGGGATCCATTCACGCAGCGTCGGAATAATGGATCCCGGATCAAGCCCGGGATGACGAACGAATAGAGCTCCACGTCGTCATTGTGTTCCCCGGCGAAGGCCGGGGTCCAGAGTGTCGAACGCTGATGTTGATACTGTAAAGCCCTGGGCCCCGGCTTTCGCCGGGGAACACCATGCGGTTAGCGGCAACGCCCGCTTCCCATCCCAATCCATCCCTTCAGCCCATAAGAAAAGGGCCGGAGTTTCCCCCAGCCCTTTCCTTGAATTGCTTTGCCTGAAAATCAGGCGCCGGCGACGTCCGCGGTGTCGATCTTGACGCCCGGGCCCATCGACGACGACAGCGCGATCTTGCGGACATATTTGCCCTTCGCACCGGCCGGCTTGGCCTTGACGATCGCGTCGACGAACGCGTCGAAATTCTGGCGGAGCTTTTCCTCGCCGAACGACAGCTTGCCGAGGCCGGCGTGGATGATCCCGGCCTTTTCGACGCGGAATTCGATCTGGCCGCCCTTGGCTGCCTTGACGGCTTCGGCGACGTTCGGGGTGACGGTGCCCAGCTTCGGGTTCGGCATCAGGCCCTTCGGACCCAGCGTCTTGCCGAGGCGGCCGACGATGCCCATCATGTCCGGCGTCGCGATGACGCGGCCATAGTCGAGGTTACCCGCGAGCATGTCTTCCATCAGGTCTTCGGCACCGACCTTGTCGGCACCGGCGGCGAGCGCCTTTTCGGCATTGTCGCCGCGCGCGAAAACCGCGACCTTGACGTCCTTGCCGGTACCGGCGGGCAGCGTGACCACGCCGCGGACCATCTGGTCGGCGTGACGCGGATCGACGCCCAGGTTCATCGCGATTTCGAGCGTTTCGTCGAACTTCGCCGAAGCGAGTTCACGGACGGTCTTCAGCGCGTCTTCGATGCTGTGCAGCTTCGTCGCGTCGACCTTGCCCTCGAGGGCCTTCTGCTTCTTGGTCAGCTTTGCCATCGGTTCAGCCCTCCGTCACTTCGAGGCCCATCGAGCGGGCGCTGCCTTCGATGATCTTGGTCGCCTGTTCGATGTCGTTGGCGTTCAGATCCTTCATCTTGATCTCGGCGATTTCGGCGAGCTTCGAGCGCGCGATCTTGCCACCGCTGATCTTGCCGGGCTCCTTCGAACCCGACTTCAGGTTCGCGGCCTTCTTGATGAGGTAGGTTGCCGGGGGCGTCTTGGTGACGAACGAGAAGCTCTTGTCCGCAAAGACGGTGATGATGGTCGGGGTCGGCGTGCCCTTGTCCATGCCGTCGGTCGCGGCGTTGAACGCCTTGCAGAATTCCATGATGTTGACGCCGCGCTGACCCAGCGCCGGCCCGAGCGGCGGCGAGGGATTGGCAGTGCCGGCGGGCACCTGCAGCTTGATATAGCCGCTGATCTTCTTGGCCATGATGGCCTCCTTTCTTTCTGTCGCCCCGGACGGATCCGGGGCTCAAAATAAGCGGTCAAGCAGAGGGTTATCAGCCCTCCTCCCGCGCGGAATCACGCCGCCTTTCCAAAGGAGGGCGATCGCGAAGCGCGGCCGTTAGCGGGCTTTCGCCCGAAATGCAAGGAAAGACGCGCCGCGCGGCGCGATCAGGCGGCGGCCGCCGCCTGCCGGCCGCGCCGGATCTTCCAGCGATCGCGGATCATCCGCTGGCCAGGACGTTCGATGTAGCGATAGGTGAATTCGGACAGCAGCATGACGATCGCGACGAAGAGGATATGCGCCGAAAACAGGCCGTAGTCCCAATCACGGAACTTGCCGGCGACGCGCAACAGCACGTCCGCGACGGGAATATTGACGAGATAGATTGAATAGCTGCGATCGCCGAGCCACACGAGCGGCGCTGTTCCCATGAAGCGCGTCCGCAGCGCCAGGATTAGCGCCGCCGGCCAGGTCAGCGCGGTGAGCGGCAGCACCGGATTGGCTGTGCCGGTCGGGATCAGGAGTCCCGCCACGGCGATCGCCACGAGCACCAGCGCCGGAACGCGCGCAAACCGGCCGCGGTAGCGCCACAGCAGCACACCGATGAAAAAGCCGAAGCCGCCACGCGCGATGCTGTTGGCGGAGGTGAGCGGCTGGCCAGCGTGCCCGTCGAAAAGAAGCACTATACCGCTCGCCAGAATCGCGGTGCAGGCGACCGTAAGGACCGCCCGTCGCCCCGCGAAAGCCGCCGCCGCGAAAAGAATATAGCAAAAAACCTCGACCGAGATCGACCAGGATGGGCCATCGAAGGTGCGCGCGACCGGCTCCGTAAACACCTGCAGCATGAACAGATGCGCAATGAAGGTACCGACGTTGTTATACGGCATCCACCAGAAGGTTGCAGCGCAGCAGACGAGCATGAACAGGTGAAGCGGGTATAGGCGCGCGATGCGTGCCACGGTGAAATCGGCAAGAGCGCGCGTCGACTGCAGCGATTCGCCGAAACGATACACATGCGCGAACACGAAACCCGATAGCAGGAAGAACAGATCGACTGCAGTCCAGCCATTGTCACGCAGCCACGCTGCTACCGGACCGCCCCAGCCGTCTTCGAAAACAGCGCGTTCGAACAATATCTTGGAATGATATCCGAAGGCGACGGCGCAGGCGGCAAGCCCACGCACCCCGTCAAGCTGCTTCAGTCGCCCGATGGCCGTGCCGTCCGTTCCCATTCGAAAAGCAGCCCCCTTCTGCGGCGCGCGCAATCGCTATCGCACGGCATCCGGGCGATAGCGCACCAGGCCTTCCTGCACCACGGTTGCGATCAGCGTGCCGTCCTGGCGATAGATCGACCCGCGGCACAGCCCGCGGTCACCGCCGGTCCACGGGCTGTCCATCACGAACACGAACCAGTCGTCGACACGAATATCGTCATGAAACCACATCGCATGATCGAGGCTGGTCGACACCATGCCAGGCGTCCAGAAGTTGACGCCGTGCGGCAGCATCGCCGACGACAAAAGCCCCATGTCGGATGCGAAAGCGAGGAAACCGCGATGGAGCAGCGGATCGTCGCCGATCGGCGCGGCGACGCGGAACCACTGGTAATGCTGCGTCGCCTTGGCCGACGCCGGCGGGCGATAGCTGCGCACCTCAAACGGCCGCCGCCGCGCCATATGGGCAAGATGGCGGTCCGAAATATTGGGATCGGCAGCGATGAAATCGGTGAAGTCCCAGCACTGCTCGGGCGGCAGCAGGTCGGGCATCGGCACCTGATGCGACAGCCCTTTCGCCGGAATCTGGAACGATGCGGTCAGGTTGAAGATCACCTTGCCGTCCTGGCGCACGACGACACGACGGTTCGAAAAGCTGCGCCCGTCGAAATCGCGGTGGATGCGGAAATGCAGCGGCTTGGTTTCGTCGCCGCCGCGCAGGAAATAGGCGTGGAGCGAATGCACCTGCTTTCCGGTCTCGACCGTGCGCGAAGCCGCGAACATCGCCTGCGCGATGACTTGCCCGCCGAAAATCCGGTCGCGCGCGGTGGTCGCAAGGGCGGGATAGGTAAATTCGTCCTCGACGCCGGGCACGGGGTCGAGATCGAACAGCCGCGCGACCGCCGCGACGACCTTCTCGGCCGAAACACCAGCGTTGATTTCGCGTGCGCGTGCAATGCGAGCCTGAATCTCGTCCTGACTCAGACTCATGCGATTATCCCGTGCTGCGAAGAGCGACGGCCGACGGCCATCACTTCATCCGTTCGACCTGCTCGAAATCGAGCTCGACCGGCGTTGCACGGCCGAAGATCGATACGCTGACCTTGACGCGCGCCTTGTCGAAATCGAGTTCTTCGACCACGCCGTTGAAGCTCGCGAACGGGCCTTCGAGCACCTTGACCTGATCGCCGATTTCGTAATCGACGCGAATCTCGGTCTTCGGGCGCGCAGCGGCTTCTTCCTTGCTGTTCAGGATACGCGCGGCTTCGGCTTCGCTGATCGGCTGTGGCTTGCCCGACGACCCCAGGAAGCCCGTAACCTTCGGCGTATTCTTGACGAGGTGATAGACATCGTCGGTCATCGTCAGCTTGGCGAGCACATAGCCGGGGAAGAATTTGCGTTCGGACTGAACCTTTTTGCCGCGCTTGACCTCGGTCACCGTTTCGACGGGCACTTCGACCGCCTCGACGAAATCGCTGAGTCCAAGGCGCTCGGCTTCGGTGACGACCGAATCGCGAACCTTGTTCTCGAAACCCGAATAGGCGTGAATGATGTACCAGCGCGCCATCTGTGCGTGTCCTGTCCTGAAATTGGGTGTGAAGCGCGGATCAGCCCGCGAGCGACGTCAGCCAGCCGACGATCAGCTTGAATACCGTGTCGACGCCGAAGAAGAACAGCGACAGCAGGATCGTCATGATCAGAACCATGATCGTCGTCTGCATCGTCTCGCGGCCCGTCGGCCACACGATCTTGCCGGCTTCCGCCTTTACCTGGTTGACGAATTCGCCAATTTTGGGCCTCGCCATATCGATCGTCCCGTCCTTCATGCGTCTCAGTTCACGGCCAGATGGGTTGCCGCCCCCGCCGCGTCAAGCACGGCTTCAGGCAATAGTCCGCCCACCCTCCCCGAGCATGTCGGCGAAAGGCGGAAGGAAAACGGCGCATCTGTCCGAATGGGCGGCCTTTAGCCGCGCGCCAGAGCCTTGGCAAGCGATTGCCGCATGGCACCCCGCCCCGGCCCGGGATATCGCGCCATGCACGCGCCCACAGAAAGCTGGCCGGGAATTTTCGGATCGGAACCGAGCGGCATGGCGCGCCACGCCGCGCCGACGAGCCACGCGAGCCATCGCAGGAATATTATCCCGGTTTCAAGATGTTCCGGAACGGTCGCCGAGGGACCGTGGTGCCCGGGGGCGGGATCGAACCACCGACACTGCGATTTTCAGTCGCATGCTCTACCAACTGAGCTACCCGGGCACGGGCTCCACAAGGCCGTGCGGCCTGTTCGGGAGCGGCGGCTATAGGCAGGGGTTTCGATCCTGTCCAGAGCCTTTGTTGCGCAAATTTTGTCCTGTCATTCATCCTCGAAACGGTCGCCGTCGAGGCCCCCGTCGGGCGCCTGATCGACCGGTACGCGATAGCCTTCGTCGAACCAGCGATTGAGGTCGCGGTCGCGGCAACCGCGGCTGCAAAAGGGCTTGTAGGTCTCGTCGCGCGGCTTGCCGCACAAGGGGCAGCGGCGCGATCGGGCGGCGGCATTACTGGGCATGGCCCGTTCCTTTCACTTGCGCATCGGCGGCGATCGCGACCGCGCGCCCGGCGCGCCGTTCGAGCATCGCGACCCAGTGCGGGTGCGCGCCGATCCATTGGGCAACGGCCGGTCGCGCCGTGAGTTGCAGCGGTCCGGCACCAACCGCGCGCTCGGCCTGACGCAAGAGCAGCGCGGCATCGGTCGCCACGGGATCGAAGCGAACCTGCTCGATCAGTGACGGACGCTCGCGGCGCCGGATGATCTGCAGAAAGCCGAACCCGTTGGTCGCGGTGCGCTCGAACGGCTGCGGGAAATACGCATCGACCCAGCCATCGACCGCCTGCCGCTCGGCGCGGCCGGGCAGCGAGGGAAAATCGATGCCGATCGAACCGCCGATGTCGCAGCAGCGCACCACATGCGCCGCAGCGGCGGCGCCGTCTTGTGCCAGCGCCAGCGGATCGCCATCGCCGTCGATGTCGATGAGCAGCATCGCGGGCGTGGCATCGACCCACAGCGCGCCGCCGGCGAACGGCCAGTGGCCGGTGCGGACATGATCGATCAGATCGGACCAGCCCGCGTCCTCGAGCCGGTCGGGGCCGGTCGGCGCCAAGTCGGTCACCGGCAGGCCGCTCGCGGCGATGCGCGCGCGCAGGTCGGGGCCGTCATCTGGCGCGGCGTCGCTAAGCCGGCCGCGCGCGGGCTTGTCGCGGCCGCGCTCGCGCAGCGCCATGCGTATGATCTCGACCGCCAGCCGCGTGCCGAGCGGAACGCCCTTCGCCGCCACGGTTGCGACGGGATCGCCCGGCAGGTCGAGCCGCACCACCCCCGGTTCGATCAACCGCCCGGCGACAATAGCACCGACACGCGGCCGCTCGCCCTCGCGTTCGATCCGCGCCTCGATAATATGACCGTCTTCGATCAATGCGGCCCGCGCCTCGCCGATGCCGGCTTCGTATAGCCACTCAGCCAAGTGGCACTCCGGCACTCGTCAGCAGCGCGCACGTCTCGAAGATCGGCAGGCCGACGACGTTGGAATGGCTGCCCGAAAGGAAGCGCACAAACATCTCGGCCTTGCCCTGGATGGCGTAGCCGCCGGCCTTGCCCATCCCCTCGCCGCTCGCGACATACCAGTCGATCTCGGCGGGCGTCAGCCGTTTGAAGGCGACGACGGTATCGGCGACGCGAACGCGCGGGCGGCCATCCGCTCCGACAACACAAACCCCCGAATAGACATGATGGCGCCGTCCCGACAACAGGCCGAGCATCCGGCGCAGATCGGCCTCGTCGGCTGGCTTTTCGAGAATGCGGCGCCCGACCGCGACGGTCGTGTCGCCCGCCAGCACCACCTCGTCCGCCGAGCGGTCGACGGCGCGGGCCTTGCTCTCGGCGAGGCGCGCGACATAGGCGCGCGGCAGTTCGCCCTTCAGCGGGGTTTCATCGATGTCGGGAGCCGCAATGCGCGCCGGCTCGAGACCGATGCGCGCCAGCAGCTCGCGCCGACGCGGCGACGTCGATGCGAGCACGAGCGACGGTGCGGGCAAGATCGCCGCCCCGCTCACTTGAAGCGATAGGTGATCCGACCCTTGGTCAGGTCATAGGGGGTGAGTTCGACGAGCACTTCGTCGCCCACCAGAACGCGGATGCGGTTCTTGCGCATCTTGCCGGCCGTATGGCCCAGAATTTCATGGTCGTTTTCCAGCCGGACGCGGAACATCGCATTGGGCAGAAGTTCGACCACCTGGCCGCGCATTTCGAGAAGTTCTTCTTTCGCCATCTATCCTCTATGGGCTCGAAATTTAAGGATGCGCGCCCATAGCTCCAAATGCGCGCAATTGAAAGCCATCTGTCGCGGCGGCGTCAGGACACGAGTTTCAGTTTGCGCGCGACGCGCCAGCCGACGGTCTTTGCCCGGGCATAGCTCGGCCAGCGTGGCGGCATTGCGGGGTTCAATCCCATCCGGCGCAGCGCGGCGTTGGCGGCATGGGCTTCGGATTCGCGGTAGCTCCATTCGCTGCGCCAGGTGATCGAGAGCGAGATCGAGGGCGCGTCGCCGTTGCGGACATAATGCGGCGCCATCACCGGCATCAGCACCGCATCGCCCGGCGCGAGCGGGACCGCCTGTTCGGCGCCTTCAAAGCCATCTTCCCACGGCAGGTTGCGGTGACCGCCGGTGTGGTAGCGTTCGTGCTCAATCCGGTGGGCAAAGCGTTCGTCGCCCGCAGGCCAGACGTGCATCACCTTGCTGCCGCGAAGCTGGAGCAGGATGTTGTGCTCGGGATCGAAGTGATAGGGCGTGATCGATCCCGGCGACGAGATGAAGACGAACCCCTGCGGTGTCAGCATCGCGCCGGTCCGCGGCGAAACAACGGGTTCCAGCTCGCCGAGCAGATCCATCAACAGCGCGCGATAGGCATCGACCGTTTCGATATTCTTGAGCACCGCCCAACTGCGGTTGCTATCGATGGTGCGGATCGTTTCGGCAATCGACAGCCCGTTCGATGGCACATCCTCGGGCCGGATACCGACAGGCAGATCGCCCGGATTATATTCGACCTGCGACCCCGGCAAAGTGTCGGCGAGCGCCGCCAGCGCATCGAGCGAGAGCAAGGGATGGTCGGGCAGGTGGTGGTGCAGCAGCCCCGCCTGCGCCGGATAGAGCGCGGCCATGCGCTCCAGCGTTTCGGGCGGAAAGACACGAACTTGGTCGGTGGATTGCGCGGTCATGACGGATCCTGTTCGATCGGCGGTTTGGGGGCGGCGCGCTTCAGGCGGCGCCATATTTTCTCGGCACGCGCCAGCGCGCGAAAGCGCCAGCGGTCCGAGGCGCCCGACAGGGGCGCGTTGATCCACACCAGCCGGCGCCGTTCGCGCCAGACGCTGTCGATCATCGGATGATCGGGCGCCGCGCAGCTGTCGACCCATGCGACGCGCGCGTCGGCGAGGATGTCGAGATTCGCCTGCTGAAGCAGCACCCCGGGCGAGAAGCGGGCATATTCCTCGTCGAAGGCGGTCTTGAAGGAAAAGGCGCCTGGTGGCGTCACGAAATTGATCAGCAGCGCGATCGGCCGCTCGCCAAGATCGAGCGCACGCATGTCGAGCCGGCCCGCCTCGGCCGCTGCGGCAAGGATCGCGCGGAACCAGGCCTCGGTTTCGCTCTGGCTCGCGAGCGCCGACCCCGCGCGCCCCTTCCAGCCGCGCGCTTCGAGGTCGAGGAAAGCATCGATCCAGCCCTCGATCGCGTCGCCGCTGCGCCACTGGCGAAATGTCAGCGGCCCCAGTTCGGCAAGGCGGTTGGCCTGACGCCGCAATTCCTTGCGCTTCTTGCCGCGCATGGCGGCTTCCCAATAGGCGGCCGGCGACAGGTCGCTTTCGAGCAGCGCGCGCTCCTCGCGGTGGACCGCTTCGGCCTTGTCGCCGCGCCCGCGCACGACTTCGGCCAGCGCGCGATGCAGCGGGCCGTCTTCGGTCAATCGCGGCACCTGAACCAGCGTTTGCGCCCACGGCGCAGCATCGCACCAGCCAAGCAGGATCGACCAGAAAAGCGTTTCGCAGCCCGCGCGCACCAGCGGGGCGCCGTGAAAATGATTGGGATGCGCCCAGCCGACAACATGGCGGAGCGGCAACGGGCCGTAGCGCGCGGCGGGCGCCAGCGGCATCACTCCGATCAGCGGCCCGTCGCTGCCCGTCATCACCATCACCAGCCGCGCCTGCCGCTCGGGATCGAGCAGGTGCAGCGCCGATTGCAGGCACCAGCGTTCGACGAAGGGATTGGGCTCGCTCGCCGCCGCGGCCAGGCCGTCCCATGCCGCGGCAAGATCGTCCGACAGCGCGAGCGGATCGACGACGCGAACGGTCAGCGGCGCGGCTTCGGCGGCATGGGTCGGAAAGGCGGGATGCACCGTCATCGGCGGCGAGCCTAGCAGCGAGTTGTTAAGAAGCGGTGGCGATTCAGCGGCTTCGCACCACGCGCGCCTGCCGAGAAACTAGATACCAAAAAGCTTCGCCAGCGACTTTTCCAGCATGAAAAATTGCCAGATCAGCCGCCCATGATCGCGGCGGCCCGACTGGTGCGCGGCGACAACGCGTTCGATCTCCGCCATGTCGAACCATCCCGTCCGCGCAAGTGTTCCCGAATGGGCAAGCGCGCGCGCCTGTTCGGTCAGCGCGCCGCGGAACCAGTGCGACACCGGCGTCACGAACCCCATCTTGGGCCGGTACAAAATGTCGTGCGGCAGATAGCGCTCCATCGCCTGTTTCAGGATCGCTTTCCCCGTCCCGCCCTTCACCCGCATCGCGGCGGGGAGCGAGGCGGCGAATTCGACGAGCCGGTAATCGAGCAGCGGCTCGCGAGCCTCGAGGCTGACCGCCATGCTCATCCGGTCGGTCTTGGTCAAAATGTCGCCAGGCAGCCAGATCTTGAGATCGGCATATTGCGCGCGGTCGAGCCGTTCGCGCGCCGGCGCCTCGGCCATCGCCTGCCAATAGCGCGTTTCCGCGACATGATCGCCGAGCGCGCGGATCGCGGCATCGTTGAACAATCGTGCGCGCTGGTCGGGGCCGGTGACGCCGACCGCTTCCGCGTAGCCTTCGGCGCCACTCTTCGACAGGCTGGCTAATGTCGCGCGGGCGCGCAGCGGGCGCGGCGCCCAGTCCATCTGCGGCCAGACGCGGGCGAGCGGCCCCAGAAGATTGCGCCGCAGCACGGCGGGGATCAGCGACCGCAACCGTTCCTCCTGATGATGGAAGACCAGCCGGCGATAGCCCGCAAACGCCTCATCGGCGCCGTCTCCCGACAGCGCGACCGTCACCTCTTCGCGCGCCAGTTCGCAGACGCGGTAGGTCGGCAGCGCGCTCGCGTCGGCGAAGGGTTCGTCGAACATGTCGGCGATGCGATCGACCAGCGCGAAATCGGCGGCCGCGACGGTGCGGGTGCGGTGGTCAGTGGCGAAGCGGTCCGCGATCGTCGCCGCATAGGCCGTTTCGTCGAGCGCCGCCTGATCGAAACCGATGGTGCAGGTCTTGACCGCCTTCGCGCTCGCCTCGGCCATTAGCGCCACCACCGCGCTCGAATCGACGCCGCCCGACAGAAAGGCGCCGAGCGGCACGTCGGCGACCATCCGGTCGGTGACCGCGGCGCGCATCAGATGGACGAGATGCTCGGCCGCCTCGCCTTCGCTGGCGCGGATGCGGTTCGAAAAATCGGGCGACCACCAGCAGGTCGGGGCCGGAAACTGCTTGCCGCGTTCGAGCAGCAGATAATGGCCCGCGCCCAATTTGCTGACGCCCGCCATGATGCAATTGTCGTCGGGCACATAGCCCAGCGCCAGAAAGTCCTCGACCGCCGACAGATTGGCCTCGCGCCGCAGCAGCGGATGCCGCAGCAGGCCCTTGAGTTCGGACGCAAAGGCGATCGATCCGTCCGACAGCCGCGCGAAATGCAGCGGCTTCACGCCCAACCGGTCGCGCGCCAGGAACAGGCAGCCCCGCTGATGGTCGTGGATCGCAAAGGCGAACATGCCATTGAGCCGCGACAGGCAATCCGGACCCCACTGTCGCCACGCCGCCAGAATCACCTCGGTATCGCCGCTAGTGCGAAAGCGGTGGCCACGGTCTTCGAGTTCGGCGCGCATCTGACGGAAATTATAGATTTCGCCGTTGAAGCTGATCGTCACCGCCTCGTCGTCGCTCGCCATCGGCTGCGGGCTGCCTTCGATATCGATGATCGACAGCCGCAGATGCCCCAGCCCGACACCCGGCGCGGTCCATTCGCCCGATCCGTCGGGACCGCGATGGCTCATGGGATGCAGCATCGCGCGCAGCCGCGCGGGATCGACGGGCTTGGCCGTCTCCAGATGATAAATGCCCGCGATCCCACACATATAGGAAGCAGCCCTAGCGCAGTTTCAGCGCGCGGTCAGCCATCGCCTGCGCTCCGCCCGACGCGGAAAGGAAATCGGCGATCGCATCGCGGCCGCCCGCGCGCTCCTCCGCCGTCAGAATCAGCGCCAGCGCGCGCGGATCCCCGCCGAGCAGCCGCGCCTTGAGTTCGGCCAATTTCGCGGCGCGCGCGCTGCCCGTCGCGCGGCCATCGACGACATACCAGGTTGCGGCGTCGCGCAGCACCGGACCGGGATAAAGCAGCCGCTCGGTCTTGCCGCCATCGACAGCGGGCAGCGCCGCGCTCCACGCCCATTTGCTGTCGGGGTCGATCGCGCCCTGCCCGAAGCCGACGACCTCGCGGCCTTCGGCCTGCCGTTCATAGCCTCCGATCGCGACCGTGACGCGGCGTCCCGCGGCATCGACGAAATGCCGGACCAACCGGCGGTCGGCACCGTCGAAGCGCGGATGCCACGCGGCGCCCTCGCTCGCTGCGTCGTGCCAGCCCGGCGGCGGCGCCACCGCCATCGTCGCGGGCAGCAGCGCTGCGCGGCCCCCAATCAGCGCGGCCCACCCCGAAAAGGCGAGCGGGAGCGCGAAAGCGAGCGCCAATATCGCCGGCGCCGGACCGACAAAGCGCCGCGGCGCATCCAGCCCGGTGATGTCGACCGCCACATCGTTCGCCGGCCGGTCGAACCATCGCTTTGCGACCAGCATCACGATCAGGATCACGATCCCAAAGAATATCCAGCCGTAGAAAACATGGTCGATGCCTCCCGCGGCCTCGATCCCCCAGATTTCGGCGGCGACCATCGTGCCATAGGCGCGCAGCGCATTGGCGGCGACGGTCGTCGCGAGCGCCGCGGCGACGAAGACGATCCGCCGCGTCCAGCTTTTGAAACAGAGGTTCGCGGCGAACACAGAATAGGCGAGCATCGCGATCAGGAAATTGACCCCCGAACAAGCCTCCGCCACCTCGAAGAAGCCGGCGCGCGTGGTGATGAACACGCCCTCGATCGCCGCGTCGAGCCCCGAGAGATGAAGCAGTACGACGCTGATCCGCGCCGTCAGCGTCTGGAGCAGCGGCACCAATTCCTCGCCGAAAGGAACGAGCAGCAGCGCATAGCCAAGCGGGAAGAGAAGCGCGCGCACGAGGTTTTCGCCGAGCGCAGCACCGACCGCGCCCTGCAACATCAGGACAAGCCCCAACTGCCTGAACAGGCCGACGCCCGCCGCTTCGCCCACCAACCAGACGAAGCCGCCGCCCGCCAGCCATACGGCGCCGGGCCACCACCAGACCGGCGCCAGAGTGCGAAGCTGCGGCCAGCGCTGCTGCACCAGCCAGCCGATCATCGGCACCATCAACAGGCAATGGGTGAATGTCGAACTGTGCCACCAGATGCCTGCCATGTCGGCGGCATCGCGCGCGAACAGCAGCAGGATCGCCGCCGCGAGCGCGCCGAGCGCAGCCAGATGCCGCTGCCACGGCGACCAGCCGTGCAGCGCCGCGATCGGCCGGGCGGTCATTCGGGAAGCCCCAGCAAGTCGCCGAGTGGTTCCAGCCGCGCGTCCCACCCATAGCGCGCGATCATTCGGTCACGCGCGCTGGCACCCATCTGCGCGGCCCGTCCCGGATCGGCGAACAGGCGCGCGATTGCGTCCGCCATGGCCGCGGCCCCATCGGCGACGAGCAGATGGTCGCCGTCGACCGCGTCGATCCCGGTCGCGGCGGCGGCGCTCGCGACGACCGGCCGCGCCATCGCCATCGCCTCGAGCAGCTTGTTCTGCACCCCGCGCGCGAGCAGCAGCGGCGCCACGACGACATCGGCGGCGGCGAGCCACGGGCGCACGTCGGGGACTTCGCCGGTGACGGTGACGCCGGGCAGCCGGGCGAGCAGCCGCACCTCTTCGGTCGGCGCGCGGCCGACGATCGCAAAGCGTGCGCGCGGTTCGCGCTGGCGCAGCAGCGGCAGCACCGCCGCCGCAAACCAGCTCACCGCGTCAATATTGGGGCGATAGTCCATCTGTCCGGTGAACACCGCCAGCGGTCCATCGCCTTCATCCACCGCCGCGAAATCCTGCGCCGGGTCGAAACGGTCGGTGTCGATGCCATTTTCGACCGCGACGGCGATGTCGCCGCCAAGGCCGCTGCGCGTCCGGAACAGCGCCGCCTCCGCCTCGCTGACGAACAGGCTGGTATCGACCGAACGTGCGACTTTCGCTTCATAGGCGCCGAGCTTTGCCGCTTCGCGCCGGTGAACCCAGTTCATGGGCTGGCGCCTGTCCTGTTCGGCATAGGTCGCAAATTTGGCCGAATCGACGTCGACGAAATCCATGATGACCGGTCCGTCGAAACGCGCCGGAAGAAATTGCGCCATCTGGCCCGAGAAGGCGACGATATGGGTAATGCGCCCGGTCGCCAGCAAGGCATCGACGTAGGAGGCGACCACACCGCTGCGGAACAGCCGGTTCGACACCGGCTCGCCGCGCAGCACCGCCTGCGCGAGCGCGATGGGCCGCGCAGCGCGGCGCGCGTCGATGCACAGGCTTTTACAAAGCGGCGCCATTTTCTTCCGCGCCGTCTCCGCCTCGCCCGCATTGTCGGCGAGCGCGGCGACATGGACGGGGGCCAACTTGCGCAGCGCCTCGAACATGTGCCAGCTTCTTATCCGGTCGCCGCGGTCGGGCGGCCAGGGCGCGCGGTGGACCAGGAACAGGATTTCGGCCATCGCGCGGGTCAACCCAATCCGCGGGCGATCATCGGCCCGATGCGGTTGGCCGCCCACAGCGGTAGCTTCTTCCACAGATCGACCTGCAACCGGTATTTGGCGCTGTTCGGGTTGGTGTCGCGCGGCGCCTCGCCCGGCGCGAGCCAGCGCGCATAAGTCAGCGGGCGGGGTTCGAAACCCCAATTCTTCTTATAGGCGAAGGGACCGGTGCCAAGCTTCGAGCGGCCGAAATCGAAACGGGTGCAGCCGCGCGCGCGGGCATGCCCCATCAGCGCGAAATACATCAGCTCGTTGGCGCGCAGCCCGCGCGCTGCCGCCGTCCCGCCACCCCAATAGGGCATCACCGTGCCGCGCCAATAGAGGCTGAGCACGCTCGCCACCGGCCGGCCGTCGACGCGCACGGTCAATATGTCGGCATCCTCGCCAAAGGCGTCGAGCACCGCATCGAACAGCGCCTTCGGAAAGACCGGCGTGCCGAGGTTGCGAACGCTCGTCGCGTAGACGCGGTAATGATCGCGCCGCTCGGCGGCATCGCGCCCCGTCGTCACCGACAGATCGCCCGCCAGCGCCTTGCGCACCTCGGCGCGCTGCTTGCGCGGGACGGCGAGCAATTCGGCTTCGTCATCGGCGGCGAGGTCGCGCGTGAAGCCGGCGTAGACGTCGCCTTCGCAGCGCCAGCCCTCGCCTGCGGGCAGCGGGCCGCCGCGCAGTTCGACCGACGGAACGCCGAGCGCGCGGGCCAAGTCGGCGGCACCCTTGGCCAGGGTGTCGGCAACCGCTGCATCGTCCGCCAGCAGTCCGCCGTCGACAGCAAAGCCGCTGCCGACCAGCGCCTGTCCGAACAGCGGCGAGCGGACGTGGTGCAACGGGACGAGGCCGGTCAGCGCGCCGCGCGCATCGCGCGCCGTGACGAGATGGCAGCGGTGACCCGTCGCCTTGGTGATCGCTTCGCACCAGGCGCGCGTATGAAAGGGCGTCGCATCGGGGTGCGCGGCGACATAGGCGTCCCACGCCGCCGTGTCCGCAAGCGGCGCACCGGCAAAGGCGTCGCTCATCGTTTTGACCGGTGCGTTCACGCCGCCGCGCGCCACGGCCGGGCGCGATTCCGCTGCGCCGCGAGCAATGCATCGGCGCGCGTCCATTCGAAATCGTCGAGCAGCTTCTTCAACTTACCCGCCATCGCCGAGAGGCCAGTATAATGCCGGACCTTCGACCGTAGCGGCGCATCGGCGACGCGCGGCTGACCGGGATCGATCTCCCAAGGGTGGAAATACAGGATCGCGGGATGCCCCTCGCGATTCATCCGCTCGATCGCCCAGCGCGTGAAACCATAGGGAAGCAGTCGCATGAAGCCGCCCCCGCCGGCAGCAAGCGTGCGGCCCGCGAAGCGCGCAGTCGTCACCGGCCATTCGATCAATGCGCTGTCGGGAAGCGGTTGCCACGCATGGCGCGGGCTTTGTGCCCAACCATAATGATCATGCACCACCGGCGCGACGCTGCTCGAATAGGCATAGCCTTGTTCGGCAAGGACGGCATGCGCCCAGGGCGTGCGCATATCGACCGAAAAGCTGGGTGCGCGATAGCCGCGCACGGGCTGGCCGCCCAGATTTTCCAAGATGGCCCGCGTCTTTTCAAGGTCGGCGGCAAATTCGCCCGCCGTCATCTGGAACACGCGCTTGTGGTCATAACCATGGCTCGCCAGCTCGTGCCCCGCATCGACGATCCGTCGGATCAGCGCGGGATAGCGTTCGGCGACCCAGCCGAGCGTGAAGAAGGTGCCCCGAACCCCGGCCTCGGCGAACAGGTGCAAAACCGCATCGCAATTCGCCTCGACCCGGCATTCGAGCGCCGGCCAGTCGGCGCGATCGATCGTGCGCTCAAAGGCGCCGACCTGGAACCAGTCCTCGACATCGACCGACAGGCCGTTCTGCATCGTCCATCACCTCTGCCGGTCGCATAGCCGAAATCGGCGCTGCCGTCAGGCCGCCCAAACCTGCGATTTTGCGGGGTTGGGGGCGTTTTCGGGATCGCGCTCGACCCATTCGATCAGCAGGTCGAGAACCCGCCGCAGCGCTTCATCCTGTTCGGCAATGCGTGTCTCGAGCGCCGAAATCTGCGCGCGCAGCGCATCGAACTGCGCCGTATCCTGCGGAGCCGCAACTACCGGCGCAGCGGCGTCCGTCGCCGGCGCCGCGAAGGGCGCGCGCTCTGCGCTTGCCACCGGCCATTCGGGCGGTGGGGCGGCGTGCGGCGCGCGCGCCGATGCAGCATGCGCCACCACTTCCTCGACGGGCAACGGCGCAAGGCTCGCCTCGTCGATGCCGCGGTCCGATTCGATCTCGGCAATCACGTTGCGAACATGCTGCGCGTTGATGCGGTTGAGTTCCTCCACCGCTCCGAACAGCAGCAGGCGGCTGACGAGGACGTTGAGCTTGCGCGGTACACCTTCGCTATAATCATACATCAGCTCGAAACTGTCGGGGCTGAAGCTCGGGTTGCCCGTCCAGCCCACCTTGCCGAGGCGGTGGAGGATATAGGGTTCGACCTCTTCGGGTTCCATCGGATCGAGATGGTGCGTCGCGATCACGCGCTGGCGCAATTGTTCGAGCGTCGGCGAATGGAAAAGCGTCTGGCGGAATTCGGGCTGGCCGAGCAGAAAAATCTGCAGCAGCGAATGGCCGCCAAGCTGGAAGTTCGACAGCATCCGCAGCTCTTCGAGCGCCGAGATCGCAAGATTCTGCCCCTCGTCGACGATCAGCAGCGTGCGGCGGCCGGCGCGCGCCTGTTCGCGCAGATATTGCTCCATCGCGCGCAGCAGTTCGGCCTTGCTCTGCCCTTCCCATTCGATGCCGAATTGTTCGGCAACAAGGCGCAGCAGATCGTCGCCCTCGACCTGTGTCGACACCAGCTTGACGGCGGTCAGCCGGTTCGGATCGATCGTGTTCATCAGATGGCCGACCAGCGTCGTCTTGCCCGCGCCGACATCGCCGGTGATGACGATGAAGCCTTCACCCTGCGCCAGCCCATAGCCAAGGTAGGACATCGCCTTGCGGTGCGTTCCGCTCTCGAAATAGAAAGCGGGATCGGGCGTCAGCTGGAACGGGCGTCCGGTGAAGCCGTAAAATTGATCGTACATCGCAGTAATCCCGTTGTGCTGGATCAGAAGTTGTAACGCAGACCGACAAGCGCCGATCCGATAAGCTGGCTGTTGAAGCCGTCCTGGTCGAAGGCATTGAGCCCTGCCGCCGCCGTCCCCGTCAGGCCGCGCCAGAAGCGCCGCGAATAGGCCGCCGAGATGCCGGCCGACTGGACGTCGGACGCACCGGGCGAACCATTGTCGAAATAGTTGAGGTAGCCCGAAATGCTGAGGTCCGAAGAGGAATCGAGCTGGCGCCCGGCGGAGACGAAAAGATAATAGGCCTCGTCCACCGTGCCGTTGATCGCGCCGAGTACCGATCCGGTCGGCACCAGCAGCTTGCGGCGGTCGTATCCCGCACCGACACCATAGCTCCAGCGGCCATAGCGCGACGACAGGATCGCCTGCACGCCGCTGCTGCGGAACTGCGCGGTCGTCGTATTGGCAAGCTGCGGCGCGAGGCATCCACCACTCTGCTGCCCGAAGACGCAGGCGTTCACATCGCCGCTGATCGGATTGCGTGTCGGATCGAACTGCGTCGGCAGCGCCGACAGCCCGGTGGTCAGCCCGCGCCCGAAGCTGGAAAGCCCGTCATAAACGCCAAGCTGAAACAGCGTCCTGTCGTCGGGACGATAAGCGAAGCTGCCCGTATAGACCGTGTCGCCATAGCGGCGACCGACGCGCGCGGTCAGCGAGGTGCGCGGGCTCGGGCGCCACATCACGCCGGCATCCCAGATCAGTCCGTCGGTGTCGAAAGAGAGCTGTCGCGGCTGCGACGTGTCGGTGACAAAGCGGCCGTTCGAATCGCGCACCGGCACCCCATTGGTGTCGAGCAGCGGGTCGCGCTGGCTTATCTGGACCTTTTCATAGCCCACGCCGCCCAGCAAGGCGACGCTGGGGCTGATCGGCACCGTAACGTCCGCGCGGGCATATTTGCCCTCGAACCGCTGGTCGAGCTGATTGCTGTCCTCGCGCTCATAGCCGCCCGAAACCTGCCAGCCGAAGGGCAGATCGCCCGGACGCTGGCCGAGGCTGGCCCAAGCGACATGGTTGGTCGAGCTGTCATAGGCATCGCCGACCGGAACGCCCGGTGCGAGCACCGCGGGCGTATCGATGTCGACCTTCGTATAACCGAAACGATAGCCGGCTCCGAAGTCGAGGTTGCCGATGCGCTTGGTCAGCGTCGGACCGGCATAGATGGAATAGAGATTGGCGACATTGTTCGCGCCGCCGATGAACAGGCCGCTGTCGGCGCCCCGACCGTCGGCGCGCGCACGGGTCGCAAGCGCGCCGCCTTCGATATTGAAGCCCTGCATCAGTTCGAGGCGCGCCCGCGCGAGACCGCTGAGCACGTCGGCATCGCCAAGACCGCCCGATTCGCCAAAGCGATGTTCGTAGCGAATCGTGGCTGCCGCCTCGGCGCGGCGCGTCGCGATCACCGCATCGACGCCGGCCGCTACGGTCGTGTAGGTGAGCACGTCGCCGCCATTCTTGAGCTCGGCAGTGAGTACCTGGCCGATCTCGAGATAGGGGCTGACGTCGACCTGGCGGCGCTTCTTCTGCTTCTCGGCGCGCTTGCCGCCCTTGCGGTCGCTTTCGCCGGACGCCGCACCCGAAGCCGGGGCAGCATCGCTTGCGCCCGAGCCCGAGCCGGAACCGCTGTCCTGCGACCATTGGGCCTGCGCGCCCGTCGCCGTGCCGGCGAGCAACAACGCCGCGATCGCGGCCACGCCGCGCAAATAAGTCCGGTCGCGCATCATGACGCGCCTCCCTGTCCGTAATAGGTGCCGAAGCGGCGGCCGCCCGGCGAGAATTTCACTCCGTTGAGGAGCAGCTGGATATGCGGGCAACCGCCCATCAGCCCGACCGCATCGCGCAGCGAGGATTCGAGCGTCTGATCGGCGCGCACCACGATGATGAGCTGGCCGACATGCCCCGCGAGCACCGCGGCCGGCGAGGCGGCGAGAACCGGCGGTGAATCGAGGATGATGATCCGCCCCGGCGCACCCTGTTCGAGCTGCGCGAGCAGCGTCTCGGTTCGGGCCGATGCGAGCAGTTCGGTGTCGTGCATATGCTGCGTACCGGCAGGCATGACCTTCAGTCCCGGAATATCGGTCTGGATCAGGCAGTCGCCGAGCGGCAAGTGCGGATCGGCGAGCGCGTCCATCAGGCCCGGCCCATCGGGCAGCCCCAGCGTTTCGAGGACGCTGGGTTTGGCGATGTCGGCATCGATCAGCAACACGTCGTGATCGGCCTCGACCGCAAGGCTGAGCGCCAGATTGACCGCGGTAAAGGTCTTTCCCTCGCCCGGATTGGCCGATGCGATCAGCACGCGGTGACCGCGCGGCACGACGGGACGGTTGGCGGTGCCCGCGAAGTTGCGAATGATCTCGCGCTTCACGATACGATATTCTTCCGCGATGCCGGTGACCGGCGCGCCAGGTACCACCATCCCGCGCGCGGCGAGCCGCTCGCGATCGATCTTGCCCTGCCGGTTCGCGACGATCGCCGGGGCGGCGCGCGCCACCTCCTTGCGCGGCGATGCCTTTGCCGCGGGCGTGGAGGTGGATGGGGGCATCGCTTCGACCGCCGGTGCCGGCGCTTCGGGCGGCAGAATTTCGGGCTGCGGCGCTTCGGCAGCGGGCTTCGCCTTCTTCGCCTTGCGCTCGGGTTCGGGCGGAAGCTGCGACACGTCGATCGTCGGTGCATGCTTCGCGGGATCGAGGCCGAACATGTCGGCCGCGCGTTCGAGCAGCGAGGGCTGGCGCTTGACGGGGCGTTGGTCGTTCATGTCCTTTTCCTCGCTCACGCGACCATGCCACGCTGGACGAACTCGGCGACCAGCAGCAGCGCATAGAGGCCGACGAGCGCCGCCCCCCCGCTGGCAAGCCAGACAAGCCGCTTGCGCCGCTCGACGTGCCGGTCGGGCGTCACGACCTCGGTGATCGATCCGATGACGGGAAGTCCGCTCGCGCGCTCGAGCTTCGCGGCGGTGGCATAGCTTGTGCGCACCTGCGCCAGGCCGAAAGCCGCGCCGATGCCGCCGCCAATGCCGGCGAGCAGGACGAGCGTCAGGAATAGCGGGCGATTGGGCGCCGCAGGGCTGGTCGGCTTCGACGGCGGATCGAGCAACTCGATACGGATCGCGTCGGTTTCGGTCTGCACGTCGCCGCGCAGCCGGACCTGTTCGCGCTGCGCGAGCAGCTTGTCATACTGTGCCTTTTGCGCCGTATATTCGCCGTTGATCCGGTCATATTCCGCGGCAATGCCCGGGTTCTGGATCTGCTGCGAGGTGATGCGCGCGATGTCGCCAGTGAGCTGCGCCTTGCGCGCCGACAGCGCGCTGACGGTGGCCTGCCGCTCGGCGCGCATCGCGGCCAGCGACGAATAGGCGGGGTTCTGCATCCCGCCGCCACCGCCATTGCCTTCGCGGTCGGCTTGCGCCTTGAGCGAGGCGATCTGACTCTTGAGCGCGATCACATCGGGGTGCGCGTCGGTCAGCCCGCGTGCGCGCATCGATGCAAGCTCGTTCTGCGCGCCCGCAAGCTGCTGCCGCGCGACGCCGCCGCCGACACCGCCTGCGCCCGGCACCGTCGCGGGGGTCGAGGCGAGCTGGCCGTTGGCGGCCGCCAGCGCCGCCTGCGCCGCAACCAATTGTGTTTCGATCTGGCTGAGTTCGGCGCGCGCCGCATCGACGCGCTGGGCGGGCGATCCGGCGCCGCCCGGAATCAGACCGATATTCTGCGCCTCGAACGCGGCGCGCCGCGCCTCGATCTCGCGCAGCGATTTTTCGCGGTCGGCGATCTGCGAATCGAGGAATTTCAGCCCCTCGCGCGCATCGACGCGGCCCCCGCGCAGCTGATCGTCGCGAAAGACGGTGATCAGGCTGTCAAGCACCCCGCTCGCCAGCTTGGCATTGTCGGCGTCCGACAGGCTGCCGATGCCGACGCTCGACGTGATTTCGAAGATATTGTCCTGCTGCGGCACGATCTTGATATTCTTTTGCAGCATCGCGACCGCGCCCGCTTTCTCGCGCTCGCCCGCACCCGCCGGGATCAGGCCGGTGGTCGTCGCGACCTTCTCCAGATTGCGCGCGCTGGTCAGAGTTTCGCGAATCTGGTCGATCTGCTGGCGCCCGCCGAACGATCCGCCCTGCGCATCGTCGGGCAGGATCTGGTTCACATCGACGAGCAGGCGCGCGCGGCTGTCATAGCGGTTCGGGATCGACGCGATCGCCAGCCAGCCGAGGATGCAAATACCCCAGGCGACCGCGAGCACGAGCCAGCGCCGCGTCCAGACGCTGTGCACCGCAACCCGGAATTCGTCGTAAAGGCCGTTCATCGCTTGTCGTCAGTCCTTGCTGGGCAGTGGCGGTCGGGGGCGCGCAAACGCCGTCAGAACATGCTTTCGGGGATGATGATGACGTCGCCCGGCTGAAGCTTGACGTTCGCCTTGATGTCGCCGCGCTTGATCAGGTCGTTGAGGCGAAGCCCATATTCATGCTGCTTGCCGCTGCCCTTGTCGAAGCGGACGAGCCGCGCCTTGTTGCCAGCGGCATAATCGCCGAGACCGCCGACCGCGATCATCGCGTCGAGCACGGTCATGTTCGCGCGATACGGAATCGACGCCGGCTTTTCGGTGGCGCCGACGACGCGCACCTGCTGCGAGAAGGTGCTGTTGAAGCTGGTGACGATCACGCTGACGATGGGGTCGGTGATATATTGGCTGAGCGCGAGCTTGATGTCCTGCTGGAGCATCGTCGGCGTCTTGCCGACCGCGGGCATGTCGGTGATCAGCGGCGTGGTGATCCGGCCGTCGGGGCGCACCTGGACCTTGCCGCCAAGTTCGGGGTTGCGCCACACGAAGATCTGCAGCTCGTCGAGCGGCCCGATGATATATTCCTCGCCCGGCCCTTCCTGGTTCGCGACGAAATTGGCGCTGGGAAGCTGCGGCGCGGTAGTGCCGGCCCCCATGCACCCGGTCAGCGCGGTCGCGGCGATGCCGGAAATCAGCGCGGCGCGGGCGGCGCGAAGCGAGGGGAAGGACGTCATGTTCAATTCACCTTTCGAGCGGACGGGTGCCGCCGCGGCGCCAATCCCCGCAGCAACAGCCAATGCGTCAGGGTCAGCCATGCTGGAAAAGGGTGAACATACCGTTAGTATTGGGATAAGTTGTGTCCGCGCTTGTCGCACATTGTGCCGCTTCGGCACAAAATTTAACCGCGTTCGGTAAGGTTCAGACGAGCATCTCGCGCGCCGGCCCCTGTCCGAGGAACGCAGCGGGGCTCGCCGAGGCGCCATAGGCGCCCGCCTGGAACAGCGCGACCAGATCGCCGACATCGGCGCGCGGCAAGCCAACCTGATCGCCCAGCCGATCGAGCGGGGTGCACAGACAGCCGACGACAGACACGGTTTCGACGGCCTCGCGGCCGAACCGGCCGGCAACCGCGATAGGATAGTTACGCCGGATCACCGTCCCGAAATTGCCGCTCGCGGCGAGCTGGTGATGCAGTCCTCCGTCGGTGACGAGGAAAGTTTCGCCGTGGCTGACTTTCCGGTCGACGACGCGCATGAGATAGACCCCGGCCTCGGCGACGAGCCAGCGGCCGAGTTCCATCGCAAAGCCGCTCTCAGCCAGCTCGGCGCCTCGCGCGCCGAGCGTTTCGGCGAGCCGCGCGCCGACCGTCGCAGCGTCGACCGCGCGGTCGCCGGGGAAATAGGGAACCCCCATGCCGCCGCCCAGGTTGACGAGCGGCGGGGTGGCGCCGACCGCCTCCGCAAGCCGCGCCGCGAGCGCGACCGTCTGCGCCTGCGTATCGGCGATCGCATCGGCATCAAGTGCCTGCGATCCCGCGAAAATATGAAAACCGCGCCAATCGGCGCCGGCATCGATCAGCGTGCGGACCAGCGCCGGAGCCGCGTCGGCATCGACCCCGAACGGCTTGGCGCCGCCCCCCATTTTCATGCCCGATCCCTTGAGATCGAAGTCGGGATTGACGCGCACTGCGAGCCGGGGCCGCGTTCCGATACGGTCGGCAATGGCCAGCGCCCGTGCCCCCTCCCCCGCCGATTCGAGATTGAGCGTCGCGCCCGCCACAATCGCCGCTTCCAGTTCGCGGTCGCGCTTGCCGGGGCCGGCGAAGCTGATGTGTTCGGCCGCCATGCCGCTCGCGAGCGCCAGCGCCAATTCCCCGCCGGATGCCACGTCGAACCCGTCGACGATGGTCGCCATATGCGCAAGCAGCGGCGCGAAGGGATTGGCCTTCATCGCATAATGGAGCTGCACCTCACGGGGCATTGCGGCGCGCCATTCGGCGGCGCGCGCGGTCAGCATCGCGCGGTCATAGACAAAGAGCGGCGTGTCGCCCGCCGCCTCGGCGAGGGCATCGGCACGCCGGCCCCCGATGCGCAGCATGCCGTCGGCGTCGGCCGCGAAGCCGGGCGGGATCGGGCCGTGCGGCTTCATGCCGCCACCCCTGCACCCCATTCGGCCGCGATCGCGACGCGGTCGAGCTTGCCATTGGGGTTGCGCGGCAGCGCCTCGCGCCACTCCACGGCCTTGGGCTGCATGAAGTTGGGGAGCCTCCGGCGCAGTTCGGCGGCGAACGCCTCGCGGTCCGCATCGGCCTTGCCGCGCACGATCAACTGGATCGCAGCGCCCAGCCGCGCGTCGGGCACGCCGAAGGCGACGGCCTCATAGACCATGCCGGTGGCAACGGCGGCATCCTCGATCTCGGTCGGGCTGACCCGGTTGCCCGCGGTCTTGATCATCGCATCGTCGCGGCCGACGAAATAGAGCAGGCCGTCACCATCGCGGCGCACCGTGTCGCCCGACCAGACAGCGGTGCCGCCCCACGTCGATGCCGCAGGCGCTGCGCGGAACCGCTCGGCGGTGCGTTCGGCATCGCGCCAATAGCCCTGCGCGACGAGGGGTCCGCAATGGACGAGCTCGCCCGCTTCGCCATCGGCGGTGATGCTGCCATCGGGGCGGCAGACGAGAATTTCGGCGTGCGGAATGGCACGGCCCATCGAGGTCGGATGCGCCGCGACCAACTCCGGGTCGAGCCAGGTCGACCGGAACGCTTCGGTCAGGCCGTACATCGGATAAATATCGGCCTCGACAAAAGTCGCGCGCATCGCGTCGATCAGCGACGGCGTCAGTGCGCCGCCGCTGTTGGTAAGGCGGCGCAGCGATGCGGCGACATCCACCGGCCAATCGACCTCGACCAGTTGCACCCATAAGGGCGGCACCCCGGCGAGCGTCGTCGCGCCGTGCCGCGCCACCGCCTTCACCACATCGCGCGGCGCCAGATAATCGAGCGGCGCCGCCGCCGCACCTGCATACCAGGCCGAAAGAAGCTGGTTCTGGCCATAATCGAAGCTGAAAGGCAGCACCGCCAGCACGCGATCATCGGCGCCAAGCGCCAGATAGGTCGCGACACTCTCGGCACCGAGCCACAGATTGGCGTGACTGAGCATCACGCCCTTGGGCCGTCCGGTCGATCCGCTGGTATAGAGAATGGCGACCAGATCGCCGGGATCGCCCGCCGAAGGGGGCAAGCGCTCCGGATGGCCGTCGATCGCCGCCTCGACCGCAGTCAGATCGCGCAGCGCACAGCCGCCGGGAAGGCCGTCGCCCAGCATGTCGGCCCGCGCGCGATTGGTCAGCAACAGCGCTGCGCCACTGTCGGCCAGAATATGCGCGACCTGCGGTGCCTTCAGCAGCGGATTGACCGGCACATGGATCAGCCCGGCGCGCGCCGCGGCGAGCGGCATCAGGCAGGCAGCGCGCGTCTTTGCGCTCCAGCTCGCCACCCGGTCGCCGGGCCGGGCGCCCGCGGCGCGCAGCCATGCCGCTAGCCGGCCGACACCCGCATCGAGATCGGCAAACGACATCGGCGCGTCGCCGATGAGCAGCGCAGGCGCATCGGCCGCGCCGCGCAGCGCGAGATGGTCGAGGGGGTATGAGGGCGGGTTTTCGGCTTTGGTCATCGGCTGTTAGGACAGTGGTGATAGAGCGCCGCACCATGGATGGGAACGGTGAACATCACGCTAATGATGCCAAGCTGCCCGCCGCAGCGCGCGGCATGGGCCATGCTTCGCCGTTCGACCGTCCCCAATGGTTCGACCTGCTCGCCGCGCACGGATTTGCCGGAGAAGGCCGAATCGATGCGGTGGGCTCCGAAGGCCAAACCACGGCGTGGCTGCCGCTTCGGCGTGAAAAATCGGGCGCGGTTTCCGGGCTTGCCAACTGGTACAGCTTTGCAATCCGCCCGCTTTATACCGGCCAGGGCGACCATATGGCGGCGCTGCGCGATCTGTTCGCACGCGCCCGCGCCGAGGCCGCACGCCTGACGCTCTATCCCGTGCCCGATGCCGAAAAGGACAGCATCGCAACCGCGATGCGCGCCGCCGGCTGGTGGGTGCGCGCGGTGCCGGCGGGCGATCGCCACTGGCTCGACCTGACGGGGCTCGATCATGACGGCTGGTGGGCCACCCGCCCCGGCGCGCTGCGCAGCACGGTCCAGCGCAAGGCGAAAAAGAATATTGTCGCGATCGAGATTCTGACCGCATTCGACGCCGATGCCTGGGCGGCCTATGAGCATATCTACGCCGCGAGCTGGAAGCCCGAAGAGGGCAACCCCGCCCTGCTCCGCGCCTTTGCCGAAGAAGAAAGCGCGCGCGGCACCTTTCGCATGGGGCTGGCGCGGATCGACGGCGAAGCGGTGGCGGCGCAATATTGGACAGTGGAGGACGGCACCGCCTTCATCCACAAGCTCGCGCATGTCGAGGACAGTCTGAAGGCATCGCCCGGCACCCTGCTTTCGGCGGCTCTGTTCCGCCATGTCATCGCGGTCGATGGCGTGCGCCGTATCGATTTCGGCACGGGCAACGACGCCTACAAGCGCGACTGGATGAACCGGCACGAGCCCTTGTGGCGATTGGAGGCTTTCAATCGCGGGCGCATCGCGGCATGGGGACCGGCATTGAAGGCCTTTGCCCGTTCGCTGCTCAGGAAAGACCCATGACCGAAGTCCATAACGTCGACGCCACCCTTCGCGCCCTGCTCGCCGACGTCCTCGGCCTTGGCGCCGAACGCGCGGCGGCGCTGACCGAAGACAGCGGCCTGTTCGGCGAACTGCCCGAATTCGATTCGATGGCGGTCGCAACTGTGCTGACCGAGATGGAGGACCGTCTCGGCATCCTGATCGACGATGACGACGTCGACGGCGAAATCTTCGAAACCTATGGCAATCTGCTGCGCTTCGCCGAACGCAAGGTTCAGGGCTGACCGGCATGCGAGGGGCGGATGGACGAGCATAGGCTTCGCATCGCGCCCGACGGCACGCCCCGCGCGACGATCCTGTTCGCGGCCCCCTTGTTCGAGGAAGCGAACCGCAGCCGCCGCACTATCGTACGCGCGATGCGCGCCTTGGCCGCGCAAGGTTTCGCCGCCGTGCTTCCCGACCTGCCGGGCCAGAATGAAAGCCCCGTCGCGCTCGCCGATGTCGATTTGAACCGGTGGCAGAGCGCCTTTGCCGAGACGGCCGGTGAAATAGAGGGGCCGATCATTATCGCCGCGCTGCGCGGCGGCGCGCTGATCGACCATCAGGCCGCGGCCGCAGCATGGTGGCGGCTGGCGCCCGTCGGCGGCGGCTCGCTGCTCCGCACCCTGCTGCGCGCGCGCGTCAGTGCCGATCGCGAGGCGGGCGTGACATCTTCGCTCGACAGCCTTCAGGAGCAAGCGAAAAGCGAGCCCTTGTTGCTCGCCGGAAATTGTCTGTCACCGGCGATGATCGCGTCCCTCGCGACGAGCGAGCCGCAGGCGGTGACGCCGCTGCGCACTGTGGCGCTGGGCAGCGGCGACGAAGCGATTGGGGGTACGCCGCTGTGGCTGCGCGCCGAACCGGGCGAAGACGCCGCCATGGCTGAGGCGATGGCCGCCGACATCGCCGCATGGAGCCGGGCATGCGGCATCAGCTAAGCTTCCCCTGCGAAGGCGCGGCGCTCGCCGCGAGCCTCGACGACGCTCCGGGCACGACCGGGCTGCTGATCGTGTCGGGCGGCAACGAGATCCGCAGCGGCGCGCATCGCGGCATGGCGATGCTGGCGCAGCGGGTCGCGGCGGCGGGCCATCCGGTCTTTCGCTTCGACCGCCGCGGGATCGGTGACAGCGAGGGCGAAAATGGTGGCTATACGCGCAGCGGCGCCGACATCGCCGCCGCGATCGCCGCGTTTCGCACGGCTGCGCCGCACGTCACCCGCATCCTTGCCTTCGGCAATTGCGACGCGGCGAGCGCGCTGCTGCTGCACCAGCCGCTCGCGCTCGACGGTCTGATCCTCGCCAATCCATGGACTTATGACGACGCGGAATGGGATGCGGGCGAGCAGCCGGCACTGCCCCTGGCCTCGGCGATCCGCGCACGCTATCTGGCGCGGCTCAAGGATCCCAAAAGCCTGCTGCGCCTGCTGAAGGGCGAGATCGATCTCGGAAAATTGGTCCGCGGCCTGTCGGCGATGAAACGGACGCCGCAAGCCGCCGCACCCGACAGCCTCGCCGCGCGGCTCGACGCGGCGATGACCGCGCTGGCTTGCTCCGCGACGATCCTGCTCGCGACCGGCGACCGCACCGCGCAGGCATTCATCGCGCATTGCCGGCCCGCAAACATCCCGGTCGAACATCTCGACAGCGCATCGCACAGCTTCGCTGGCGGCGACGCGGATTGGCTTTTTGCAAGAATATTGGAACGGCTGCGCTGACGGCGGCTTTGGGACCGAATGCGGACATTGCCACTTCCCCATTTGCTCACCCTGAGCTTGTAGAAGGGTGAACGGAGTGGGGTAGGCGAGCCTATTCGCCTTTCGTCATCCCGGACTTGATCCGGGATCCATTCACGCAGCGTCGGAACAATGGATTCCGGATCAAGTCCGGGATGACGGTGAAAAAAGTCGTTCGGCGCGACTCGCGAAAGATAGGCCCTGCAAGCTCGCAATCGATCACGGATAGCCCGGCGTCTTGGGCGCGTCGGGCAGCGGAATGAATTCTTCGCTGTCGCCCGCGACCAGCGGGAAATTGCCATTCTTCCAGTCGTGCTTCGCCTGATTGATCCGGTCGCGCGACGAGCTGACGAAATTCCACCACAGGTGCCGCGGGGTGCGGAAGGCTTCGCCGCCGAGCAGCATCACGCGTGCGTCGGTGGCGGCGCGCAGCGTCATCGCCTGCCCCGGCTTCAATATATAGAGGCTGTAACGGTCGAGCGCTTCGCCATCGAGGGTCGCATCGCCCATCGCGACCAGCACCGCGCGCTCGTCGGCCTCCGCTTCGATCGGCAGGCTTGCCCCTGCCGCCATCAATATATCGGCATAGATGGTCGCGGCATGCTGGGTGATCGGTGATGTCGCGCCCCACAGCGTCCCCATGATGACGCGTGCCGACACCTTGCCGTCCTCGATCAGCGGCAGATCTTCCTTGGCGACATGTTCGAACGCCGGGTCGATCTCTTCTTTGCCGTCGGGCAGCGCCAGCCACGTCTGCATGCCCGAGATCGGCGATCCGGTCGCGCGTTCGGCCGCGGGCGTGCGCTCCGAATGGACGATGCCGCGCCCGGCGGTCATCAGATTGCACGCGCCCGGCCGGATCGTCGCCCAAGTGCCAAGGCTGTCGCGATGGTCGATCGCGCCTTCGAACAAATAGGTGACGGTGGCGAGGTTGATGTGCGGATGCGGGCGCACGTCCATCCCCTGCCCGATGTCGAAATGCGCCGGTCCGAACTGATCGACGAAGATGAAGGGGCCGACCATCGTCCGTTCTTTGTTCGGCAGCGTACGCCGCACATCGAAGGCCCCGATATCGTGGGTCGAGGGGGTAATGACCGTGAACATCAGCCAATCCTTTCCAGCCTGTGGCGCGTCTTGTCGGTTTCGACCGTGCCGGTGTTGCGCGTCGTGCCTGGTTCGAGCAGCAGCACATGGCACTCGCCGTCCAGCGCCTCGGGACAATGTTCGGTTCCGTGCGGCACGATGATGAATTCGCCCGGACCGACGATCACATCGCCGCTGCGCAGGCCCATCTTCATCCGGCCCTGTACCACCAGGAATAATTCATCTTCCGTTTCATGGTGATGCCAGTCGAACTTGCCTTCGAATTTCGCCAGCTTGACCTGAAAATCATTGATGTCGCCGGCGACACGCGGGTTCCAGTGATCGTGGAAGGTCGCAAAGGCTGCGGCGAGGTTGACCTTGCCGATCGTCATAACTCGAAGTCTCCAGTATAGCCTGCACCGCGATAGATAGCCTGCAAATTCTCTTTCATTGCCCAACCCGGCGGCGTCTTGCCAACGTGGTTACGGTGATTCATGTCGGCGCCGGCCTCGATCAATGCCGTCACGATGCCCAGATCGTAGCCCGGGGCGTTGGCGCACCGGCTGGCCACCCAGAGCGGGCCGTTGCCATATCGGTCGATGCAGTTCACATCCGCGCCCGCCGCGATGAGCGTCTTGATCGCCGGGCCATGCCCATATTCGGCCGCCACATGAAGCGCAGAAAATCCGTCCTTGTCAGCAGCGGTCGCATCCATCCCCGCTTTCAAGCTCTTTTGTATCGCCGCGACGTCCCCTTCAGCGGCCTGATACCATAGGGGGCTGCGCCCATAATTATCGACCCCCGGACGCGATTTTCTCCAGGGCCAGGTCGGCACGGCCTATTCGCCCGGCGCGAGCGCGCGGATTGCCAGCGCGTGAACGCGGTTGCCCGGCATGTCGCCGAGCGCCGTGTTCACTGCCCGCTGGCGCGCGACGCGGGTCTGGCCCGCGAAGCCCGCCCATCGGATCGTCAGGCTGAAATGCGATTCGCCGCTGCCGTCATCGCCGGCGTGGCCGTGATGCTGGGCGCTGTCGTTATTCAGGGTGAAATCGGCGTCGGGGAAAGCCGCGGCGAGCAGCGCTTCCATTTCGCGTTGGGCTGGACCTTTTTGCGTCATGCCCCCATGTTGGGAGCAGATACCCAGCATGACAAGCCCCCGCTCCCCCCGATTCCACGGCCGCGTTCCGCGTGAGGCCCCTTGCGCCGTTCCCGGCTGCCAAGAGCCCGGCGAATTTCGCGCGCCCGCTTCGCCGCGCCGCTCGCCCGACGGACCGCCACCCTATCGCTGGCTGTGCCTCGACCATGTTCGCGAATTCAACGCGGGCTATAATTATTTCGAGGGCATGAACGCCGACCAGATCATGGCCGCGCAGTCGCCGACCGCGGGCTGGGAGACCGAAAGCCGCACCTTTCGCGCCGCCGGCAGCGCCGACCTGCCGCCGCGCTGGGCCGATTTCAAGGATCCGATGGATGCGCTCGGCGCGCGCTTTCGCCAGCGCATGGACGAGGCGCGGCGCGAAGCCGCCGACCCGCGCTTCACCCGCGAGGAGCATCGCGCGCTGCAGCTGATGGGGCTCGCCACCGACGCCGACCGCGCCGCGCTGCGCCGCCGCTACAGCGAGCTGGTGCGCAAATATCACCCCGACCGCAACGGCGGCGACCGCAGCCATGAGGTGCGGCTGGGCGAAGTCGTCGCGGCCTATCAATTGCTGCGCAAGGCCAGGCCATTTGCATAGGAGAGGAACGGATGAGCGAACTCGACGCGGCGCGGATCGAAACGGTGAAGCGCCATATGGCACTGGAGATCACCCACGACTGGGACGGGGTGATCGCGACATTCGATCATCCACGTTACGAACTGCTCGGCCCCGGCACGGTCTTTGACGGCGAGGCGGCGGTGCGATCCTATTTCGCCGCGTCGCGCGAACCCTTCCCCGATCAGGCGAACGAGATCATCGCGATCGCCGCCGACGCGGCGACCGACACGGTGCTCGTCGAATTCTGGCTGACGGGCACGCACCTCGGCCCGTTGAAGCTGGGGCTGCGCACCGTCGAGCCGACGGGCAAGGCCTTTCGTATCCGTATGGCAGCGAGTTTCGAATTCGCACCAGGCAGCGACCGGATCGTCTGCGAGCGTCCCTATTACGACCAGTCGGCGGTGATGAAGGCGCTTGATCTGTTCTGAATAAGGCGTTGCAAGGGGCAACCCATCGCGATACCGCGCTAGCCGAAGCGTCGGCACGTCCGGCGACTCTCTCCCGATGCGTTTTGCTGGACCTTGCGACATGACCGATATTCCGAACAGCCTTCCCGACCATCATGGTTCGACGCTCCTGGCAGCGCCCGATACCGAGGTCGATGCGCGCGAGCTGTTCGGGGTCGACATCGACATGAAGGTGCCGGCGTTCAGCGAATCCGACGAGCGGGTTCCCGACCTCGACCCCTCCTATGTTTTCGACGGCGACACCACGCTCGCGATCCTCGCGGGCTTCAAATATAACCGCCGCGTCATGGTGCAGGGCTATCACGGCACCGGCAAATCGACGCATATCGAACAGGTGGCGGCGCGGCTGAAATGGCCGTGCATCCGCATCAACCTCGACGCGCATATCAGCCGCCTCGACCTTGTCGGCCGCGATGCGATCGTGCTGCGCGACGGCAAGCAGGTGACTGAATTCCGCGAAGGCCTGCTTCCCTGGGCGCTGCAGACGCCGACCGCGCTCGTCTTCGACGAATATGACGCGGGGCGGCCCGACGTGATGTTCGTGATCCAGCGCGTGCTGGAAGCCGAAGGCAAGCTGACGCTGCTCGATCAGAACCGCGTCATCCGTCCGAACCCGCACTTCCGCCTGTTCGCCACCGCGAACACCGTCGGGCTGGGCGACACGAGCGGGCTCTATCACGGCACGCAGCAGATCAACCAGGGCCAGATGGACCGCTGGAACATCGTCGTGACGCTGAACTATCTGCCCGCGGCGATCGAGAGCGAGATCATCCTGAAGAAGGTGCCGGGCACCGACGATGCCACCGTCGCCAATATGGTGAAGGTCGCGGATCTGACGCGTCAGGGCTTCGTCAACGGCGATATCTCGACCGTCATGTCGCCGCGCACCGTCATCAGCTGGGCCCAGAATGCGGCGATCTTCCACAGCCTGGGCTTCGCCTTCCGCCTGTCGTTCCTCAACAAGTGCGACGAGGCCGAGCGGATGATCGTCGCCGAATATTATCAGCGCGTGTTCGGCGAAGACCTGCCCGAAGGCGTCGTCGGCAAATAAGGCGAGCGCGCGCGCCGCGCCCTTCCCTTCGCATTCAGCGCAGCACCGCCTCGGCATCGACGAGCCGGATATCGTGCATCATGTTCAGATAGGCTTCGAAATAGCCCTTGTGCGACGCGCCGACGATGACGAGCGCTCGCGCACCGGGCTGCGCCGCCATCGCCGCGCGGATATTGGCGACCATGCGCAGGTTCCGCGTTTCCCACCAGCCGGTGTAGTAGCGGCCGTAATGCTGCGGCGAGGGTTCGGCGAGCGCAGCGCCGAAATCGCTGTCGAACGCCATCCGCATCGCCTCCGGGCTGTTGCAGGCGCGATAGAGGGCGAGCACGCCGTCGCCGTCGAGCCGCTTCATCAATGCCTCATCCTTCGCTGCGCGCTGCTTGACCACCGGATTGTCCCAAGCGCGCTGGATCGCTTCGCCATAACCCGCTTCGCCCGCAACGCGGTTGGTCGTCGCATCGGCGCTGTGATCGTCGACCGAATAGACCCGGTCGAGTCCCAGCCGCGCGGCCAGCGCCGCGCCGATCAGGAAATTTTCGTTGCGGCGTGTTGTCAGCATCGTCAGGCGCTCGACCAGCACCGCATCGAGCCCATCGCCCGCGCGCCGTTCGGTCGCAGGCAAGCGCAGCCATTGGACCAGCGCCGATGCCTGCTCGCCGCCCGCCAGGAAAACCGCGGCGAGATGCCGGCGCTGCGCCGCGGTGGGCTCGGCGGGCCAGTCGGCGAGGAGCCGCGCCGCCTCAACCGTCGCCGCCGGAACGTCGAGCCCCGTCGCCGCGCGCGCCGGTTCGGGGTTCCAGCAATAATCGTCATACACGCCGGGATAGATCGGCTTGTAGCGCAACAGCATCTCGCAATCGGGACCCGAGAGCCCTTCGATGGTGACGATCTGCGGCTGCCACGCGGCGAGCCTGGTCAGCAGCGGGTCGAGGGCTTTGGCATCGAAATCCTTGGGAAAGCCCGACAGGTGCGGCGACCCGAGCACGAGCGCCTGCCCGGCCTCTCCCGCGACAGTCTGCTTGAGCCGGCTGGGGTCGAAGCTCGGCTCATAGGCGGGAGCCGCGGGCACGGCGGTTGCAGCAAGCATCAACGCGGCAAGTGCGAACATCATTTTCCTTCCCTGTCGCTGCACGGCTGACCGCGCGCAGTGGAGCCACTATACCAACGTGTATTAATTCATCAATACAGCCTGAAGCCGCACTTCGCACTTCCAAAGCCCCCCGCGCTCTGCCAGCGTCGCCGCCATGATCCGGCGATTCCCGCGCATGCCCCTCCCCCCCAAGCGCTTGCTCGCTTTCGCTCTCGCCCTCCCGCTTGCAGGGTGCGCGACCGCGGTCGATTATGGCAAGGTTCCGCATTCGGCCTATGTCGCCGACGCACGCTGCACCGCGCAGGCCGGGGCGGCGGTCGATACCGCGGCGCTGCCGCTCTTCTTCGTCACGAGCCGCCTTCCCGATTGCCGGATGCCCGACATCCGGCTGACCAACCATCGCGGCGACCGCATCCGCTATGGCCGCTTTGCAGCGCCGCACGACAGGAAGGTCGACGGCAAGACGCGCTTTCTGACCCCGCTTGCGTTTCAGGAGGCAGGCGACTGGTGGGCGGGTCTGCAGGCCGAAACCGATCGCCGCCAAGGCCGCGTCCTCCTTTATGTCCATGGTTATCGCGAGACGTTCGAAACGACGTCGAAGGATGCGGCGCAGATCGCGCGGATGACGGGATTCGACGGGCCGATTGTCGAATATAGCTGGCCATCGCAGGGCAAGCTGCTGAGCTATGCCGTCGACGAAACCAACATGTATCATGACGTGCGCAATTTCCGCCTGTTCCTGAAGGCGCTCGCGGAGCGTCCGTGGGTGAAGGAAATCGTCGTCGTCTCGCACTCGCTCGGCGCGCGGCTGGTGATACCCGCAATCGCCTATGTCGACCGGACGGCGCCGAGCGCGGACAGCAGCAACATTTCCAACATCATCCTCGCCTCGCCCGATTTCGACCGCGAGACGTTCGAGCGCGATATTGCGAACGATGTGCTGTCCCCGGCGCGGGTCGCGCGCGACCGGCGGATCACCGCCTATGTGTCGCGCAGCGACAAGGCGCTGGCGGCGTCGCGCGCGCTGCACGGTTATCCGCGGCTCGGCTCGCCCTATTGCTTCGATCCGTTCGAGGCGGCCGATTTGCGGGCGAAGGGCCTGCCTGAACGCTGCTACGCCGCCGCCATTCCCGGCCTGACGATCGTCGACACCACCGACATTTCGCGTGGATCGACGGGGCACAGCGATTTCCTGCGCAGCGCGCTCGCCTGCATGGATTTTGTCGACATGATCCGCGGCAAGCGCAGCCGGCCCGAACGCACGCCCACGCATCTTGCCCATGTCTTTCGCCTTCCGCCCGATCCGCAGGTGCCAAGCAGCCTCGACAAGACGATCTGCAACCGCATTCCCGATGGTGAAAAGGATTAGCGGGGATACTCTTCCTTCGTCGGTGAAAGCCCGTTAGAGCCGATTCGATGTCCGGCCAGTCTCCCCTCGACGATTTCAAGACCGCGCTGTCGAGCGTGGCGCGCGCCGTGACGCGCGATGCCGAGGTCGAGGTGGGGTTCACTGCCGACGCGCCGGTACAGATCGGCAAGCAGATCAAGGTGCCGACCCCGTCGCGTACCCTGCCCGCCGATCAGGTGGCCGAAGCGCGCGGCTTTGCCGACAGCTATGCGCTGCGCATGAAGCATCACAGCGACACGGTGCACGCCGCGGCGCGCCCGGTCGAACCGCTCGCCGCCGCGGCCTTCGATGCGATGGAACGCGCGCGAGTCGAGGCGCTGGGCGCCCGCAACATGGCCGGAATGCGCGCCAATCTGCGCGCCAGCCTGGCGATGCGGATGCGCAGCGACCCGATCAGCCGCGCGCAGGATCGCGGCGAAG
The DNA here is from genome assembly GCF_052384365.1 of Sphingopyxis sp. Q841. Taxonomy (NCBI): domain Bacteria; kingdom Pseudomonadati; phylum Pseudomonadota; class Alphaproteobacteria; order Sphingomonadales; family Sphingopyxidaceae; genus Sphingopyxis; species Sphingopyxis sp. Q841. Next base: position 786,533 of record NZ_JBQSUM010000002.1, read on the forward strand.
TCCCGATATCGAGCGCGCTCGAACTGATGCTGCGCGAGGCGCTGACCGGCGAACAGGCGCCGCAGGGCACCGAAACCGGGCTGTCGCTGGTGCGCGAATGGATCAGCCAGGATGCCGGCGCCGACCTGACCGCGCTCGCGATGCTGATCGACGATCAGGCCGCCTTTGCCGAAACCGCGCGGCTTGCGCTACGCCACCTCGACCTGATGCAGGCCGACGATCCGCTCGAGGAAGGCGCCGAGGACGGCGGCGAGGACGATCAGACCGAAGCCGAAGAGAGCCAGGAAGAACAGGAAAGCGAGGACGGCGGCACCGGCGAGAGTCAGGTCGACGCGCGCGCCGAAATGTCGGGCGATCAGGCCGACGATGGCGAAAGCGATCCCGACGCGCAGGAAATGGAAGCCGACGGCGAGCCCGAGATGGGCGGCGAAGGCGACGAGGGCATGTTGCCCGTGCGGCCCAACCGCCTGCCCACCGACGTTCCCGATTTTAACTATGTCCGCTTCACCGAGAAGCATGACGAGATCGTCGCCGCGACCGAATTGTGCGACGAAGAGGAATTGACGCGGCTGCGCGCCTATCTCGACCAGCAGATGACGCATCTGCAGGGCGCGGTGACGAAGCTCGCCAACCGTTTGCAACGCCGCCTGATGGCGCAGCAGAACCGCGCCTGGGACTTCGATCAGGAGGAAGGCCAGCTCGACGCCTCGCGCCTTGCCCGCGTCGTCGTGTCGCCGGGCCATTCACTGTCCTACAAGATCGAGCGCGATACCGATTTTCGCGATACCGTCGTCACGCTGCTCCTCGACAATAGCGGGTCGATGCGCGGGCGGCCGATCAGCATTGCGGCGATCAGCGCCGACATTCTGGCCCGCACGCTCGAACGCTGCGGCGTGAAGACCGAGATTCTGGGCTTCACGACGCGGACGTGGAAGGGCGGGCAGAGCCGCGAGGACTGGCTCGCCGCCGGACGCCCGCCGCACCCCGGCCGCCTCAACGACCTGCGGCACATCATCTACAAGCCCGCCGACGAACCCTATCGCCGCGCCCGCAAGTCGCTCGGCCTGATGATGCGCGAGGGGCTGCTGAAAGAGAATATCGACGGCGAAGCGCTGATGTGGGCGCACACCCGCATCGTCAATCGCCCCGAGGAACGCCGCATCCTGATGGTGATCAGCGACGGCGCGCCGGTCGACGACAGCACGCTGTCGGTCAATCATGGCGCCTATCTCGACCAGCATCTGCGCCAGGTGATCGAGTGGATCGAAAAGAAATCGCCGGTCGAGCTGTGCGCGATCGGCATCGGCCACGACGTAACGCGCTATTACAGCCGCGCGGTCACGATCATGGATGCCGAGCAACTGGGCGGCACGATGGTTGAACAATTGGCGGGGTTGTTCGACATAGAATAGGCACTTCGGAGCGATTTCGACTCTCCTCGAGTCCGGTGCAAATTCCTGCTTGCCAAGCAAAATTCCGGCGATAACTCTCGCGCTTGGGGGAGGGTCGCAATCAATGTCGATATTGCAATTTGCGCGCCGTGCAGCGAGCGCGGGGGCCATGGCGCTTGCCTTGAGTGCAGGCATAACGCCAGCGCAGGAGGTCGAGCCGGCATTGCCTGCTCCCGACGCCCTCGCGACCGATGACAGGGTGCCAGATGTGCCGACAGCGACGCCGGACGAAGTGCCGGCCGGGACACTCGTGCATCTGCGCATCGACGAGGACGTCAACAGCAAGACGCACAAGACCGGCGACTGGTACGCCATCACCCTGCTGGAGCCGATCATGCTGGGCGAGCGGACAATCGTTCCCGCTGGGACGCCGGGACGCGGCCAGGTGGTTCATGCCGCGAAGTCCGGCTGGGGCGGCAAGGCTGGCGAGTTGATCCTCGGCGCGCGGTACCTCGAATATCAGGGACAGCAGATTCCCTTGCGCGGCATGAAGTTGGGCGGTGTCGGCGGTAATAATGAAGGTCTTGCCTTTGGCGCCACAATCGCTGGCGGACTGGTGGCGATGCCGCTGGTTTTCGCCTTGAACGGCAAAAATGCCAATATTCCGGCCGGCATGTATGCAACCGCCAAGCTAGCGGTTGCCCTGACCGGCGAGCCATCCACCGCCGCGCAAGCGACGGTCGATCCGGCGGCGGCGGTGTCGGCTGCCCCCGGAGACGCAATCGACACGAACCCGACAGGGGAAATGGGGGAACCGAAACAATGAAAAAGCTGATCGGAGCCGCGCTGCTTGCGGCAACCGGAATAGCCTGCACCGCAACGATGGGACCCGCGGCGGCCAAGGAAGCGAAGAGCGCGGCCGACGAGGGCGCTAAGAAGGTCATCCCCGCTCCGGCCGAGGGCAAGGGACAGATCGTCTTCTTCCGGCCCGGAGGCATGGGCTTTGCGCTTGGGTGCGGAGTAAATGAAAATGGCGTGCGATTGAGCGCATTGGGCGCAGGAAAATATTTCATCCTGCCAGTCGATCCCGGATCGCACAGCTATACGGTCAAGAGCGAGGCCACTGACCTCCTGACGCTGGAAGTCGAACCCGGCGAAACATATTTTGTGAAGTGCAAGATCAAAATGGGGATCATGGTCGGCCGACCCAATATCGCGCCGTCGACGCAGGACGAATTCGACAAGGACAGCCATAAGCTGAAATATGTCGATGCCGACGATGCAGGGTCGACGGTCCTGCCGAATCCTGAAGGTGAAGCGGCGAAAGCCGAATAGCCCCATCCCTATCCGATATCGCGGCCCCGCATATGTTGCGGGGCCGTTTTTCGTGGAGGTGACAACCCCTTCGCCGCCGGTTACACATTGCCGCCGGCGCCGCAGGGACTCGCAGCCCCACGACGGGACTCGCTGCGCCGATTGACGGGCCGATGGTCGCCGGCACGGGCTTGGGCCGCACCGATAGGAGGTGCGCTGCTGAAGGGGGCGAGTGACCGTGAAAAAAGCATCTGACCTGTTCATCGAATGTCTGGAAGAAGAAGGCGTCGAATATATCTTCGGGGTTCCGGGGGAGGAAAATCTCGACTTTCTCGACAGTCTGTCGCGGTCGCAAAAGATCAAGCTGATCCTGACCCGCCACGAGCAGGGCGCGGGCTTCATGGCCGCGACCTATGGCCGTCACACCGGCAAGACCGGCGTGTGCCTTGCCACGCTGGGCCCCGGCGCGACGAATTTCGTGACCGCCGCCGCCTATGCCCAGCTTGGCGGCATGCCGATGATGATGATCACGGGGCAGAAACCGATCAAGAAATCGAAACAGGGCCGGTTCCAGATCCTCGACGTCGTCGCGATGATGGGGCCGATCACCAAATATACGCACCAGATGGCCTCGTCGGACAATATCCCGAGCCGCGTGCGCGAGGCCTTTCGCCTGGCCGAGGAAGAAAAGCCCGGCGCAGTGCATATCGAACTGCCCGAGGATATCGCCGACGAACATACCGAAAGCCTGCCGCTGAAGCGCAGCCATTCGCGCCGCCCGACCGCCGACGTCAAATCGATCCGCGAGGCGGTGAAGGCGCTCGAAAATGCGAAGGCGCCGGTACTGGTAATCGGCGCGGGTGCGAACCGCACGATGACCAGCCGGATGCTGCTGCAGTTCATCGAAAAGACCGGCATACCCTTTCTGACCACCCAGCTCGGCAAGGGCGTGATCGACGAACGGCATCCGAAATTCCTCGGGTGCGCGGCGCTGTCGGCCGGCGATTTCGTGCACCGCGCGGTCGAGGCGTCGGACTGCATCGTCAACATCGGCCACGATGTGATTGAAAAGCCGCCCTTCTTCATGCAGCCCGGCGGGCCCACCGTTATCCATGTATCGACCAAGACCGCCGAGGTCGATCCGGTCTATTTCCCCGGCATCGAGGTCATTGGCGATATTGCCAATGCGATCTGGCAGATGAAGGAGGATATCGTGCCGAACGGCGGCTGGTCGTTCGACCATATGCTCGCCTATCGCAAGGCCGAGGTCGAGCATACCGCCCCGCTCGCCGCCGACACGCGCTTCCCGATCTTTCCGCCGCATCTGGTGCAGCAGGTCCGCGACGCGATGCCCGACGACGGCATCATCTGCCTCGACAATGGCGTCTACAAGATCTGGTTCGCGCGCGGCTACACCGCCTACCGCCCGAACACCGTGCTGCTCGACAATGCGCTCGCGACGATGGGGGCGGGCCTGCCCAGCGCGATGATGTCGGCGATGGTCTACCCCGACCGCAAGGTGATGGCGATCTGCGGCGACGGCGGCTTCATGATGAACAGTCAGGAAATGGAGACCGCGGTTCGCCTGGGGCTCAACCTGACCGTGCTGATCCTCAACGATTCAAGCTATGGCATGATCCGCTGGAAACAGGCGAATATGGGGTTCAAGGATTGGGGACTGACCTATGGCAACCCCGATTTCGTCAAATATGCCGAAAGCTATGGCGCGCACGGCCACCGTGTGACAAGCGCCGCGCACCTCAAGGAACTTCTTGCCCACACGCGCGATACTCCCGGTGTGCACCTGATCGATTGCCCAGTGGACTATTCGGAGAATGACCAGATTTTGAACATCGACATCAAGAAGCTGTCGAAGGAACTCTGACGGTCGCGAACACTCGCTTTTCTTGTCATCCCCGCGAAAGCGGGGACCCAGGAGTTGGATGAGCCGAACCTATCATGTTTATATCCTCGCCAGCGGGCGCAACGGCACGCTCTATACTGGTGTGACGGGCGATCTGGCGCAGCGGATGGAACAGCATCGCGACGGCAAAGGTTCAAATTTTACAACGAAATACGGCGTTACTCGTCTGGTGCACGTCGAAGCATTTGCTGATGTGGACACGGCGATCGCCCGCGAAAAAGCGGTAAAGAAATGGCGCCGGGCATGGAAGCTGGAACTCATCGAACGCGGCAATCCGCAATGGCTCGACCTATATGATCGGATTAACGGCTGAGCATACTGCCCCTGGGTCCCCGCTTTCGCGGGGATGACAATGGTGGGTGGCGGAGCGCGCGCCAGCATGGTGGAGAATGATTGTGAAACTCAAGGACGTCTACCCGCTCTATCTCAACAACAAGGCGGTGCAGCCGAACACCGACCTCAAGGTGATCGACAAATTCACCGGCGAAATCGCTTTCCGTACCGCACTTGCGACCCCCGACGTCATCGATGAAGCCATCGCCGGCGCGGTGCGCGCCGCCGAGCCGATGGCGCGGCTCGCGAGTTACGAGAAGCAGGATGTCCTCAATCATTGCGTCGCGCGCTTCAAGGAACGCTTCGACGAGCTTGCCTATGCGCTGTGCGTCGAAGCAGGGAAGCCGATCGCCGACAGCGAGGGCGAGGTCGGGCGCCTGATCGACACCTTCCGCATCGCCGCCGAAGAGGCGACGCGCAACTATGGCGAGATCCAGCCGCTCGACATATCGGCGCGCGCCAAGGGCTATATGGGGATGTGGAAGCGGGTGCCGATCGGCCCGTGCAGCTTTATCTCGCCGTTCAATTTTCCGCTCAACCTTGCGGCGCACAAGATCGCGCCGGCGATCGCGATGGGCTGCCCCTTCGTGATGAAGCCCGCCTCGATGACGCCGCTGGGCGCGATTATCATGGGCGAGGTCCTCGCCGAGTGCGACATATTGCCCGAAGGCGCGTTCAGCATCCTGCCCGCGAGCCGCGACGGCGCCGATCTGTTCACCACCGACGAACGGCTGAAATTGCTGAGCTTCACCGGCTCGCCCGGCGTCGGTTGGGACCTCAAGGCAAAGGCCGGCAAGAAGAAGGTCGTGCTCGAACTCGGCGGCAATGCCGCCGTGATCGTCGACAAGGACGCCGACCTCGATCATGCGCTCGCGCGGATCATCTTCGGTGGCTATTACCAGTCGGGGCAAAGCTGCATCCATGTGCAGCGCGTCATCATCCACGCCGACATCTACGACCGTTTCCGCGACATGCTTGCCGCCAAGGTGAAGACGCTCAAATCGGGCGATCCCAAAAACCGCGACACCTTCATCGGCCCGATGATTTCGGCAAAGGAAGCAGAGCGGCTCAAGGGCTGGATCGACGACGCGGTCGCGGCCGGGGCGACGTTGCTCGCCGGTGGCGGCTGCGAGGGCAATATGCTCGAGGCGACGCTGCTCGAAAATGTACCCGAGGGGACGGACGTGGTGCGCGAGGAAGCCTTCGGCCCGGTGGTCGTCCTGTCGCGCTTCACCGACTGGAACGCCGCACTGGCGGAGGTCAACGACAGCAAATTCGGCTTGCAGGCCGGGATCTTCACCCGCGACATTCACAAGATATTGGAAGCGTGGGACGACCTCGACGTCGGCGGCATCGTCGTCAATGACGTCTCCTCCTACCGCGTCGACAATATGCCCTATGGCGGGGTCAAGGATTCGGGCCTCGGGCGCGAGGGCATCCGTTTCGCGATGGAAGATATGAGCGAAATCCGCAACTTGGTGATCCGGCGCGTCTGATCCTCGATAAACTGCGTCTGGAAACGGCCAATAGTCACCGAACCGCCGCAAAACATTCTTCAAACTGTCGCGGCTTTGATTCGCCGCATGTAACAAAACTCGTGTCTAGGCCGTGGGCAGCCAAGGCTGCCTACGGAGTGAGACATGGCCTCGATCTCGACCCTGCCGATCCCGAACCGCTTTCCCGATCCCTTCACCACCGAACCGCATGTGCCCGAGCGGGTGATCGGCGAGCGGCGCAATTACCGCACCGTGTGGGTCAGCGACATCCACCTCGGCACGCGCGGCTGCAACGCCGGGCTGCTGATCGACTTTTTCGACCATGTCGATTGCGAGACGCTCTATCTCGTCGGCGACATCATCGACGGCTGGCGGCTGAAGAAGCGGCATTTCTGGCCGCCCGAGCATAATGACGTCGTCTGGCGCGTACTGAAGCGCGCGAAGCGCGGCACGCGCGTCGTCTATGTCCCCGGCAATCACGACGAGATGGTCAAGCCGTTCGACGGCTTCGATTTCGGCGGGGTCGAAATCCGGCGCGAGGCGGTTCATCAGACCGCCGATGGCCGCAAGCTGCTGATCGTCCATGGCGACGAGTTCGACGCGGTAATGCTCGCGCACCGCTGGCTCGCCTTTGTCGGCGACGCAGCCTACACCGCGCTGATGAAGTGCAATGTGGTCGTCAACGCGATCCGCAGCCGCCTCGGCCTCCCCTATTGGTCGCTGTCGATGGTCGCCAAGCACAAGGTCAAGAACGCCGTCCAGTTCATCGGCCACTATGAAGAGGTGGTCGCCCATGCGGCGCGCTCACGCGGGGTCGACGGGGTGGTGTGCGGGCATATCCACAGCGCAGAGATGCGCGCGATCGACGGCGTCGATTATTACAACGACGGCGACTGGGTCGAGGGTTGCACCGCGCTGGTCGAACATCATGACGGCCGCATGGAAATCCTGCACTGGGCCGAAGAGGTCGCCGCACGCGACGCGCCGGCCCCGCTCGGCCTTCCTGCTGCCGCAAAGGCCGCGTGAGCGCCGCATGCGGATATTGATCGTTACCGACGCCTGGGAGCCACAGGTCAACGGTGTCGTGCGCACGCTGCAGGCGACGATCGCCGAGTTGCGCGCGCAGGGGCATGTCGTGGGGGTGATCTCGCCCGATCTGTTCCGGTCAATCCCCTGCCCGACCTATGGCGAGATCCGCCTGGCCTTCGCGGGCAAGCGCGCCGTCGCACGGCGCATACGCGCCTTCGCACCCGAGGCGATTCATATCTCGACCGAGGGGCCGCTCGGCCTTGCGGCGCGGCGCTGGTGCATCGATACCGGCTTTCCCTTCACCACCGCCTATCACACGCGCTTTCCCGAATATGTCGCGGCGCGCATCCCCGTGTCGCCGCAGTTCGTGTGGCGCTTTATCCGCTGGTTCCATCGCCCCGCGCAGCACATCATGGTCGCAACGCGCTCGCTGAAACGCGAGCTTGCGGAGCAGGGTCTTGGGCAGACGATGATGTGGGAACGCGGCGTCGATCACGCCCTCTTTCATCCCGATCGCACGTCCCATCCCGATTTCGCCGGCCTCGCCCGCCCGATCCAGCTCTATGTCGGCCGCGTCGCGGTCGAAAAAAACATCGAGGCATTTCTCGAAACCCGACATCCGGGAACGAAGGTGATCGTAGGGGACGGTCCGGCGCTCGATGATCTGCGCGCCCGCTTCCCGGATGTCCGTTTCCTCGGCAAGCTCGGCGGCGAGCGTCTTGCCAGCGCCTATGCCGGCGCTGACGTCTTCGTCTTCCCCAGCCGTACCGACACCTTCGGCCTTGTCGTCATCGAAGCGCTGTCGTGCGGCACGCCCGTCGCGGCCTATCCCGTTGCCGGCCCGGCCGACATCGTCACCGACGACGCTGGCGCTCTCGATACCAATCTCGATCGTGCGATCGCGCTGGCACTGACACGCGATCCGGCCCGCGCCGCGGCCTTGGGCCAACGCTACAGCTGGCCGAACTGCACGCGGCAGTTTCTGCGCGCACTGACCTTCGTACCCGCCGAATCCGCGACGACGCCGGCCACGGTTTCGGCCCGCCTGGTTTAGAGTCAGCCAGGACTCTAGAAGGCCTTGCGCCACTCCAGCTCGATATAGCGGCCGAGCGGGTCGATATAGCCCGGCGCATAGGTGAGCGGCACGACGCCGCTGGCGTCGGTGACCTTGCGCTGCGCATCGAACAGATTGTCGATCGACAGGCGCAGGCGCGACCCCTTCAGGATCGGCAGCGCCTTGGTCAGTTCGGGCTTCTGGTTGAAATCGACGAAAAAGCGCAGATTGAAAGTTGCAAGATCGTGGAAGGTCAGATCGCCGTTGGCGCCGCCGACGACGCGGCTGCCGCTGTCATATTTGGCGCTGACCCGTGCGCCGATGCCCTTGTAAAAGACGCCGCCGTCGAGTTCGACCAGATTGCGGTTGCTGCCGCCACCATTGCCGGTCGCCGATCCGTTCAGCAGATCGAGTTCGGGGACGCCGGGCCGGATCAGCACGCGGTCGGTCAGCTTGATCGTGTGATAGAGCGACAATTGCCAGCGGCCGCCCTGCGGTCCGCCGAACATGCCGCCCGGACCACCGCGCCCGCCGCGAAAGCCGCCGCCGGGGCCACGCGGGCGTGCAGGCGCTGCGGCGGGCGCATCGCCCGATCCGGCGGGTTTAGCGGCCTGCCCGTCGGGCGGCGGCGGGGCGTCGCCCTGCGCCGGCTGCGGACGTCGCTCGGCGCCGCCAGCCGGACGACCGCCACCGAAGCGGCCCGCACCCGGACCCGCTTGCGACTGGCCGAAACTGCGGCCGAAATTGATCCCCCAGCGAATTTGTGAATTGGTTGCGCGGTCGAAATTCACCGGGCGCTGGTCGAGCGCGACAAGCACGCCGCCGACGCGCGTCGCGCGATCCGGGAAAGCGGCCTCGATCTCGGGCGTCAACAGCGGGAAGCCGTTGCTGGTGTCGTCGCTACGGTTGCTGTTGTAGTTGATCGAAAGGTTCAACCCCTCGACCATCGGCGGCGACCAGTTGAGCCCGAGCTTCACATCGCGGCGCTGTTCGGCGAGGAGGAAAGGATTGCCGCCGGTCGTCGTCTGGATCTGCACCGTCTGGCCGGTGCGGAAGTCGTAGTAGGTGACATTGTCGGTAACCAGCGGCGCCGCGCCGAGCTGCGTCACCGAAGGCGCCGCCTCGTCGCGGTTGAAGCTTGCGAGCAACGACAGATTGTCGGTCAGCCCCCAATTGAGCGTCGCGCCCCAGCTTTTGAGCGCGGCGAAATCGCTGGGGTTTTCGACCTGGCCGTTCAGCGTCAGCGAAATGCGACCGATCTTGCCGACATCATAGTCGGGATCGAGGATCGGCACCGTCAGCGATCCGAAAACGCTCGGCGTGTCGCGCGCGAGGTCGCTCGTCGTGATGCCGCCGCTGCGGTCGGCGCGGCTATCATAACGCAGGCCGGTATAAGCGCCGGTGATCGATGCGCGGATCGGGCCGGCCCATCCCTCGACCACGCTCCCCGAGATATTGGCATTGCCGCCGAAGCTCTGCTGGCTGCTGTCGAAACGGTCGCGCCCGCCACTCAGGCGTTCGGTAAAGATGCGCTGATCGCTGTCGGCATAATTGCCCGTAACCGACCAGCGCCACGCGCCGAGCATGCCGTTGGCGCTTGCCGAACCCGTCCAGTTCTGCGTCCGGCTGTCGCGGCGCAGCGGATCGCTGACACCGCCCGCGCCAGGGCCAAGGAGGCTGAGGCTGTCGGTCTGGTCGAACCGCAGGCTTGCCGACAGGTCGGTGACCTTGTCAAGATTGCGGACGATCGTGCCGTCGATGATATAGGTGTCGCTGGCGGGCAACAGGCTGCGCCCCGTGTCGCCAAGGTCGCGCTCGCGCTCGAGCAGCATCGTCTGCTGCTCCCACCCCCCGTTGAGGTTGAAGCGGCCATTCTGTCCGATCGCGACGACCGCGGGTTCCAGCTCGCTCTTGAACTGCCCGCCCTGCGTCGGCAGGCCTGCCTCGCCCTCCACCGACACCTGTTTGAAATCGGGCTTGAGCACGAAATTCACCACGCGGTCGGTTGCGGCATAGCCATATTGCAGCGCGACTTCCTCGGGGAAAATCTCGACCTTGGCGATCGCTTCGGGCGGAAGGTTGCGCACCGCGCCGAAGCCGCCGATCCGGCGCCCGTTGACCAGGATCACCGGCCGCCCGCTACCGCGCCCGCGTCCCGACCGCGTGATCGGTTCGAGCGCCGTCAGCAATTCCTCGATCGACGAGGCGCCGTAGCTGGCGATCGCGGCTTCATCGAGTTCGGCCTCGGCCGCGATATCGGTGTCGATCTGCCCCGCGATCCGCGGCGCGGTCACGACGATCTCGTCGGCATAGTCGATATCGTCGTCGGTCGGGGTGCCCGAGCTCGAAACAGCGGGGACGGTCGCCTGATCCTGCGCCATCGCGGCCGGGACAGCCACAATCGCGGCGCCGGTCAGCAACAGGGCGCGCATGGGAAGGAGCGGTCGAACATACATGGTGGGGAGAACCTTTATCTTGTCTTTTGGTCATCATGCCGGACCCGATTGAACCGACGATGAAACGAATTTCGGTCTTGCCGGGCAGCTATTCGCCAATTGTCGCAACACTATGGCATCGCGAGGGCGCTTCCACCAACGCCCGTTCTGGACCGACGAAGCGCCCGAGCGCCCGGCTTGACCCTAGACAGTCGGCGCCGGCATCCGTATCGGCCAGCCATGCCGACTCCAGCCTCTTCCGCCGCCCCCGAATCGATCCTGATCGTCGATTTCGGCAGCCAGGTCACCCAGCTCATCGCCCGCCGTGTCCGCGAAGCCGGCGTCTACAGCGAGATCGTTCCGTTCAACGCCGCCGAGGCCGCGCTCGAACGGATGAAGCCCAAGGGCGTGATCCTCTCGGGCTCACCGGCATCGGTCCCTGCGGCGGGCAGCCCGCGCGCCCCGCAATCGGTATTCGAAAGCGGCCTTCCCATCCTCGGCATCTGCTACGGCCAGCAGGTGATGAGCCAGCAGCTCGGCGGGCAGGTCGAACCGGGCGGCGCCGATGGCGAGCGCGACGGCGAATTCGGCCGCGCCTTCCTGACCGTCACCGAACCCTGCGTGCTCTTCGACGGGCTGTGGGAGGTCGGTGAACGGCATCAGGTGTGGATGAGCCACGGCGACCGCGTTACCCGCTTCGCTCCCGGCTTCCGCATCGTCGCGGTCAGCGATGGCGCTCCTTTCGCGCTGATCGCGGACGACGAGCGGCGCTATTACGGCACCCAATTCCACCCCGAGGTCGTCCATACACCCGACGGCGCCAAGCTGATCGCCAATTTCGTGCGCCACGTCTGCGGGTGCAGCGGCGACTGGACGATGGCGGAATTCCGTGCGACGAAAATCGCCGAGATCCGGGCGCAGGTCGGTGACCAGCGCGTCCTCTGCGGCCTGTCGGGCGGCGTCGACAGCGCGGTCGCCGCGGTGCTGATCCACGAAGCGATCGGCGAGCAACTCACCTGCGTCTTCGTCGACCATGGCCTGCTGCGCATGAACGAGCGCGAGCAGGTCGAACGGCTGTTCCGCGACCATTACAACATCCCGCTTGTCGTCGTCGATGCGGAGGAACGCTTCATGGCGGGCCTCGCAGGGGTCACCGACCCCGAAAAGAAGCGCAAATTCATCGGCGCCGAATTCATCAACGTCTTCGAGGAGGAAGCGAAGAAGATCGGCGGCGCCGACTTCCTCGCCCAAGGCACGCTCTATCCGGACGTCATCGAAAGCGTCAGCTTCACCGGCGGGCCGAGCGTTACGATCAAGAGCCATCACAATGTCGGCGGCCTTCCCGAGCGGATGAACATGAAGCTCGTCGAACCGCTGCGCGAACTGTTCAAGGACGAGGTCCGCCTGCTCGGCAAGGAACTCGGCCTCCCCGACATCTTCGTCGGCCGCCACCCCTTCCCCGGCCCCGGCCTCGCAATCCGCATCCCCGGTGAGGTGTCGAAGGAGCGCTGCGACATCCTCCGCAAGGCCGATGCCGTCTATCTGGAAGAGATCCGCAATGCCGGTCTCTACGATGCGATCTGGCAGGCTTTCGCGGTGCTGCTGCCCGTCAAGACCGTCGGCGTGATGGGTGACGGGCGCACCTACGACCATGTCTGCGCGCTGCGCGCCGTGACCTCGACCGACGGCATGACCGCCGACATCTACCCCTTCGACGCAAGCTTCCTCAGCCGCTGCGCGACGCGGATCATCAACGAGGTGCAGGGTATCAACCGCGTGGTGTACGATTATACCTCGAAGCCGCCGGGCACGATCGAGTGGGAATGATTCCGGGCACGAAAATACGCCGGCTCTAGACGACATCAGCGCGCAGCAGACGATTGTCAAACTACCGCCGCGCACGGCAGCCGACGAAAAAGCGCGTGCCCAGCGACTTTAGCGCATGACGTCGGACGTTTCGAAAAGCGCCGTTTCAGCAACCGGACGGGGAAAGGGTGCGAAATCACCTCGCCCACCATGTTTAAGCGCCGACAGGATGAGGCCCGACCGCGCCGCCCATTCCGATCCGCAATGCGGTGATCGATCCAGGGCGGCTCGCCCTCATCCATTCGCCGATAAGCCGCGAATACTGGCGTGCGCTCATGTGCGTCGAATGATCTATCCGGATCGGAAATAACGCGAACAAACATATCAATAAAATGATTTGTCAAACCCAATCCGACAAGTCTCTTCCACTATTTCGAAATTAAGATAATTCCGGATACTATGAGAGTCCATGTCGAAATATATTGAAAATCCTTGACTTTTCAAAAATGATACCCCATGTTCCAGTTGCTAACGTCGCCTGCGACGGAATTTTGATACCCCAATCGGGGCGATTCTTCCCTTCTCACGCTTCCAGCTCTGTCGGCGCTTGTGCCGGCGGACACTCTGTTTTCGTGAAAGGAAACATCTAATGCCGATCGGCACAGTCAAATTCTTCAACAGCGACAAGGGCTACGGCTTCATCTCGAACGAGGACGGCTCGGGCGACAGCTTCGTCCATGTGACCGCGGTCGAGCGCGCCGGAATGGCGACGCTGGGCAAGGACCAGCGGGTCTCGTACGCGCTGGAAACCGGTCGCGACGGCAAGATCTCCGCGGTCAATCTAGAAGCGGCCTGACCCGGACCTTCCGCAATGGCATGGAGGAAGGTCTCATCTTCGAGGGCTCGATCGCGATAATTCTGCCCGACCGGCGGTTTCCGCGTCACCCTGGAAAATGGGCATCGCCCGACCGCCCATACCGCTGGACGGATGCGATGCTTTCGCGTCCCTCCAGCGATCGGCGACGTCCGCGCGGTCGATTGAACGAGAGGAAAACGCCGTGGCAGCAAGCAGCGACAATTATCGCGAGCAGGCCGAGCGATGCGAGGCCGAAGCGGCCGCAGCGGACCTGACGCTGGTTCGAGAGCGCAACCTTCGTTCGGCTGCCGCCTGGCACGCGCTGGCCAACCGCCAGTTCAAATCCGAACAGGCCCGTGCCGTCAAAGAGCAGCTCGCAGATGCGGTCCGCGCCCAATGCCTCGGATAATGTCGCGCGATGCAAAAAATCGAGGCGCGATGTTCGCGCCTGATTACTGACGAACCCGAACCCGGATAATTTCAATGGATATGAACCAGCTCTTCTACCACCACCAACTTGCCGTGATCGCTGCCGACCGAGCACACCACAAAGGCGAAGCACCGGCCCACTTCGATCTGCCGAACCATTATGCGCAGCGGATCAATATGTTTCGCGAAAAACGCGGGCTCCAACCTGATTTTGTCGGCTATAGCAGCGCGCATGCACAGCAGCAGGTCACAGCGATTTAGACGGGATCGGCTGCGATAACGCTCGACATCACATAGCATTGGCCTATGCCTCCATGACAAAGGCTTCCCTGCGACCCGGGAAGCCAATGGGGCTTCCTTTGGTCACGACCGCAGAGGATGAAAGGGCCTCGCATACAGATGCGAGGCTCTTTTGCGGTGGGGTTCTATTGAACCGCGCGACTGCCCTTGCGCGAATTTCCGGTGCCGTCCGTAAGTCGGGACAGTCACGCTCTCCTTGTTAAACGCGCGGAAGCGAAAGCAAGGCTACGGGCGGGAATCCTCCCCCCTCGACAGTGAGATAGAAGCGCCGCGACGAGCCGTGGGATAGCGCCACAATGCCGATCTTTTCGTCCTGAAACCATATCCAGAAACGATGGACGCCGTCCCGTGTCCATTCGATGATCTGATCGACATGGAACAGGCTTTCGCCCACCTTCACCGCTTCGATATGGTGGAGCCGGCCATCGACACCGCCCTGCCGGATGCCCGTGATTTCATAATCGGCCATCGCCGCTTCTCCTGCCCCCACCGGGCTTCAGTAACGCACCGGCACGATACGGATCCGGTCGATCGCGCCCCGCGAGGCCCGCGACCGGGCGATCGCCGCGGCCCGCAACATATCGAGCGTCAACAGGTCATACCCCTGCTCGTAGGCTGCATGGGCAGATCGGTTTCGACAATGAGGATGACTTTGCGCGCCAGCCCGTCGATCCCCCATTCGAACCAGGTTCGGATGATATGCCGTTCGACTTCGCGGTCAGCCGGCATGCCTGGCTCCGACAGTCATCGCGCGCGAACGTATCTCGCGCTCGACGATCGCATAGCCCGCGTCGCTAAGCGTCGCGATGGCGATCGGCCGCCCGAGCAGTTCCGCGCACTCGCCGTTGAGGAACGCCAACGCTGGATCGCGCCCGCCGAGCAGTTGGAAAGCGAGCGTGCTGATCGCACCCTGGCGCCTTGCTTCTTGCGGGGCAAGCGGCGCAAAGGACCGTCGTCGCCTGAACGGATTGGTACGCGCGCGCGTCGGCATCTCTTGTCTGTCAGACATCATTGATCTGCCTGCCGGAAGTCGCACTGCTAATGTGCTGACGGCGCAGAGCGGCGCGGGCATCCTCGATATTGGTATAGCGAAATGTGCCTACGCTGAACTGCTCGATATAGCTGTGGGAGATGCCTTCGTCCGACTGCGAGGGTAACGGCCGCAAATGCACCGCCTGCCGCGCGTCGGAGGTAGGCGAAGGCAGGTCAGCAGCCAGCACCGCGAGTTTTTCTTCATCAAGATCGAGGGCCTGATAGATATCGTGCCCGATGACCCACAGCGCTTCGTGAAGATCGGCCAAGCGCTCGGCGATGCCGTCCAGCGCGCATGCGTTGCGCTCGGCCTCGGTCATAGCCAGCGCCCTGTTGACGAGAAGTTCGGCGACCAGCGTATCACCAAGAAAGAGCGGATAAGAGTTGCGCTGTCCCGAGGTCGGGGGATCTGACCGCGGGTTGCTGCCCTCTCGATCGGCCATAGGTGCCGGACCGACGCCGATGCCGCGCCGCGCGCGATACTCGCTGATCCGCTTCGCATAATAGCGCGGAAGGTCGAAATTGGAGGCGGGGTGCCCATCGCGGTGGGCACGGTTCGCGGCCATCAGCGCCATCTGGTGATGATAGAGAAGTTGATTGAGATCCATGGCCAGCTCCCGTTCAGCGGGAGCGCGTTGGTCTCTCAGTCGCCGGCATGCCAAAGTAAGCAAGCGATGATCTATAAATGGGCCCTCGCATAAGCTCTTACAAGGCATGTTCGATACGCCATTAACGATCCCCGCCGCTCATGAGTCCTGTCCTATGCAGTTGCCTTAGCCTTTTGGCGCGGGAGTCTGTTCGAAGAGGCGCTTCTCGTCACTGATACTGCCGGCAGGTGAAGGGTCTGGTTGACCATAGTTTAACCTTGCGGGCGCTCCGGGGGATGAGAGCGTTGCGCCGCGAGAGGAGGAATCGAACATGCGTCATGCTCTCATCCCTGCCGCCTTCGCCGCAGCGTTCGCCAGCAGTTCAGCGGTCGCGCAGAGCGCCCCCGACGTCGAGGATCTCGTCGGTGCCCGCGCCGCAGGCGGAGAAACCCAGCTTCTCTCGCG
This sequence comes from Sphingopyxis sp. Q841, assembly GCF_052384365.1. Taxonomy (NCBI): domain Bacteria; kingdom Pseudomonadati; phylum Pseudomonadota; class Alphaproteobacteria; order Sphingomonadales; family Sphingopyxidaceae; genus Sphingopyxis; species Sphingopyxis sp. Q841. The sequence goes on from NZ_JBQSUM010000002.1 coordinate 802,984, forward strand.
AGGCTATGTCTCGCGCCACTCCACCGTTGTTCGCGACCAGCGCTTCACCTTCTGTTGGAACGAGCGAATGCAGCGCTGCATCTCGGTTTCGACCGTCGATGGCCGTTACGCCGCGATCCTCGGCGTTCCGCAGGCCAATTGTTCCGACAGTCCGGGTATAAATGAACCTGCCGAGCACAGTACAGCGCCGCATGCCGCAGAGGCGAGCGATCCGCAATCGCTGGTCCTGGTCTGCTATGGCTCGGGCAACCGCCCCATGGTGAACTCGCAGCCCAATTACGTCTGGAACGATTCGAGTCATAAATGGGAGTGGCGCAACCAGGTGACGAGCGGCACCGAAGGGTTCAACAGCGACGTTCAGATCGAACTCTACGGCGATCACGGCCGGATCCACCTCGGCCCGAAGCTGGTTCCGCCCATCCATTCGGGCGGCGATCACGGCTGGTGGAACCTCGAAAATCTCGTGGTCGGCCGCGACCAGATCACCGCCAGCTATCGCCTCAACGGAATGAACAAGCCCAAGATCACCGTCGATCGCCGGACCGGGCTCATCACGGTCAAGGCGATGACCGACTTTTCCGGGCGATGCGACGTCGGCAACTGGGGCAACGGCCAGCGCCGGTTCTGAACCGGGTTATCGAAGGCGACAGCGAATGGCCACCGCCTTTCGCTGTCGCCTTGTGGCCGCCAGGCTCGCGCGGCTTTCGGCTTTCTACTGAGAGAATCGGTCAGGACATGAAGGTCTCGTCATCCGCCCAGATCGGACGTCCGCCTACCTGTTCTTGAGGCGCCGAGGGTCGATCGGCTCAACGGGGAGCCCGGCCGATCGCTTGCTACGATCGAGCATGGCGCGGACGTTCAGGACATTTTGGTCAATCCAGCCGGGCGGTGCGATCTGGCGCGCAATGAAGCCCAGGGCATCCGCGATGCGCGGTAGCAGCGAAGGGCCGATATGCTCGGCGCCATGAACCAGCCGATATTCGTGTGCGAGCCGGGCGTCGAACAGGACGCGGTGCAGAAACTCCGCACCATCATAAAGATAGAGCATGTCCTGGTCGCCGACCTCGAGATAAACGCCAAGACCGAGCAGGCGGTCTGGCGCCCGGCTTGCAAGCGATGCGGGATTGTTCTGCGCCCAATATTCGGCATCGACCGGATTCCCGAATATCGGATGGAGAACCTCTTCGGGCCGCCAGAAGCGCGTGTGTGGCCCCACACCCTTCCACGCAAGGGCAGGCTCGATCGCAGGCTCCAGTGCTGCCACCGCAGCGAAAAGCTGGGGATGTTTGAAGGCGATGCGCAGGCAGCCGAGGCCGCCCATCGACCAGCCGCCGATGAAGGTGCGCTCGCGCCCTTGCGAGACATGGGCGCTTCGGCGCACGAACGGCAGGACGTCCGAAAGAACGAAACTCTCCCATCGCTCCGACCCGTCCCGGAAATCCATATAGAGCGAGCGACGCCCGGTCGGCGTGGCAATGACGAGCGGCGGCAGCCGACCCGCCGCAATCTCGCGGTCGAAAACGTCCTTGAAGAAGGCGAGATCCTTCTCGCTACCGTTTCCGCCGTGGAGCAGCAGCAGCAGCGGATAGGGGTCGGTTCGATCGGCGTCATAGCCCGGCGGCAGGTAGATGGCGACACGCGCCTCGCCCGGGACGAGCGACGATGCGCGCGAATGATAGGTGATAGTGCCTGCCGCCAGTGCAGGAGCCGATAGCGTGGCCAGCGAGGTGGCCGCCCCTGCGGCGGTAAGGCCCGCGAACTCCCTGCGATTCAGCATCCGTACCTCCTGTCGGCAGACGATACGCCCGGCGGAAACGGGCAGCTCAGCGATCGTCCGGCGCGACGCACCGAAAGCTGCTCGCCGACAGCGTCGACCCCCAACCGCGATATTCGGCCTTCCGCGGATAGGCGCAGAGCGGGCGTTGCATTTCGATCCTGCCGGCGTCGTCGCTGGCGAACTTCGTAGCGATGACCTGGTTGGGCGCATCGCCCCCGTCCGCCCATTCGATCAACGCCGAAAATAGATCATGCTCTGCGTCATAGCCGGGCGGCTGGGGTGGGATCCCGAGCGTGGCGTTGAAGCTGTCCGGCCCGGTCCCGCCGCCGCAATGCATCATGCCGGGCGCGAGGAACAGGCGCGCGCTCTCCGCAAGCCGGTGATCGCCGCCGACCTCGGCCGCCTGACGATCAAAAAATGCGATCGACTGGCCGGGCGCCACGAGCGTATCGGCAAGGCCGTGGAATATGATCAGCTTGCCGCCGCGCGCGGCAAAATCGGCAAGGCTCCCGCGCGTCGCGTCGTTGACGATCGGGTCGAGGCGCGCATCGACCGCCGGCATGTCGCGGTCGAAATCGAAACCCTTCCAGTCCCAATCGGCGCCGAACACCCATTTGAACAGCGCGCCGAAGGGTGGCTGATCCCTGATCGGCTTTTGAAGGAAGGACCAGCCGAAGGTGTCGGGCATTTCGCTTCCCGGCAACCAGCCGAAGTAATTGGCCTTGCCCGCGCGGTTCGTAGGCCCCGAATAAAAGGCCCGCGCGGTTGCAACCTCGGCTTCGGTCAAGCAAGCGTTGCCCGCCGCGCCCCTGCATTGCAGCACCCCCGGGTCGAACTTGCAATTCAGCGGGTCCGAAACAAACCGGTCGCCCGCGAGGCCATGGCCCTGCCGCCAGCACGCCGCGACCGCCGCCCGGTTGAGCAGCTTGAGCTTGGCATCAGATAACAGGCTGTCCGGCGTGCGGTGCGCAGCGGCATAGTCCCAGAGCACCGCGGCGTGCCCCCATGTGCGGTTAATGACCGGCGCTCCGACCAGAATCCCGTCATAGTCTTCAGGATAGTAGAGCGATTCGATGAGCCCCTGCTGCCCGCCCGTCGAACATCCGGTATAAAAGGAACGCCTTGCATTGCGGCCGTAGAAAGCCTTGGTGATCGCCTTCCCGGTGATCGTCATCACATGCGTCGAAAGTCGGCCCCAGTCCCTCCATTTGCGGGGGTGATCGATGAGGGCCTCACCTTCCAGCGGCGACGCCGGTGCGGTTCCGGCATCGGTCGTCGCGGTCGCAAATCCGCGGCGCAGACCATCGACCATTCCCGAATAGCCGCCGGCAAGGTCACCGGCAAAGCCGCCGTTGCCATTGCCATGGAAGACGCCGGTCCATCGCTCGGTCGGCAGCCATATCTCGACGCCAATGTCGGAATCCGGCGCCGAGCGCACGCGCGCAACCACGCGGCAGAAGCTTCGATAGCCAGGCTTGTCGCCCGCTATGCCAAGCTCGGCGGCCTTTGCCGGGACAAGCGCCGCACTTTCGATTGTCGTATCGGCAAGGCGCAATCCGGCGAGGCTGGTGCAGCGCCGTGCGGCGTCGGCGGACGTTGGTGTTTCCGCCGCTGTTGCTGCCGTCGCAGGGGCCAGCGATCCGGCCGCCAAGGCCGTCAGAAAGGCGGCGCCATATTTCCGCGTCATATCTGTCTCCCGTCTTCTTGTCGGTGCCCGGGTCCGCCGCGCGACCCCCGCTGCGCGCCAAGCGCATTTTTCGTCTAATCGCTGGCCTGCCGCGGCTCGCCGGATGCTGGCGACGACCGTTTGATCATTCGCGCAAGCCAGGCGAAGAGCAGCGCGGCGACGAGATACATTGGCGCCAGCGCATAAAAGGCCATGCGGAGTGCGTGCTCGCCATATTGCGGCCGGAAAAAGTCGCTGGCCATGCCGACGAAAGTTGGCCCGAGGCCGAGGCCGATCAGGTTCATGACCAGCAGCAGCAGCGCGCCCGATATCACGCGCGCGCCCGGATCGACCTCGCTCTGCACGAACGTCACCGTGGCAGGGAGGAAAAAGGAATTGAGGAAGAGCGGCATGAACAAGAGGGGGAGCGCGACCTGCCAGCTGTCGGCAGCAGCGAAGCCGAGAAAGAAGGGCAAGGCGAGAACGAGCGACCAGGCCGGGATGCTCGCATAGGCCGCCTTGTTGGTAACGCCAAACCGGTCGATCAGCCGCCCTGAGACGAAAATGCCCGCCCCCATTCCGAGGCCGACCGCCAGCGCGTACCATATTGCCACCTCCTCAAGCGTCATGCCCTTTTCGCGCATGAGAAAAAGCGTGGCGAAATTGCTGAGGCCATAGGTGATGAAATTGGCGGCACCGCTGGCTAGCGCCGCGAGCGTCAATATCCTGTTGCCGAAAAAGGCGCGGATCGCCTGCCCGAAGCTGTGCGCCGGTTCCGCCGCGGCCGCAGGAAGCGGGTCGAAGCGACCGCGCGCGGGTTCGGGCACGATGATATAGACGAGGACTGCGGTAACGACGCCTATCGCGCCGACGATGAGGAAAGGCGCGCGCCAGTCATAGGCGGCCGCGAGCGACGCGCCGAACGCGACCCCGAGCGCCGAACCGATCGGCGGGCCGAGGTTGAAGATGCCCATCGCGGTGCCGCGCTGCTCGCGCGGAAACGTGTCCGATATGATCGCGTAGGACGGCGGAACGCCGCCGGCTTCGCCGACACCAACCGCCATACGTGCCGCCACAAGTTGCCCATAGTTCGCCGCCATGCCGCATGCCGCGGTCGCGGCGCTCCACAGGCCGCAAGCGATCGAAAGCACCTTTACGCGATTGGTGCGGTCGGCGAGCCAACCAACAGGAATCGCGATAAAACAATAGAAGAGCGCAAAATAGAAACCGGTGATCCGGCCGAGTTCGCTGTCGGTGATGTGCAAGCCGTCCTGAATCGGCTTGGCGAGGATCGAGACAAGCTGGCGATCGAGGAAGTTCAGCACGTAGACGAAGCACAGCATGCCGAGCACAAGGCCGCGATGCCCGGTCGGCTTCGATCGTTCCAGGTCAGACCTGTCCGCAAATGTCCTATTGTCCATATCGCGTCCTCTCCCAGACCATTTGCGTTATCACATCCTGTCTCCCGCCCCGTTCCAGCGCTGTGCCCGATCGATGTACCAAGGCAAGACCTCAGGCGTCGCGGTCGCGTCGGCGCTGATGACCTTGGTGACGGGCCATCCGGCGAACAGCCGCTTGATCGGGAGTTCCTGCTTCTTTCCAGAAAGCGTGTGCGGGATGCCGGGTGCCTCGATCAGATGATCGGGAACGAAGCGCGGCGAGAGACTCGAGCGTATGGCCGATGCAATCGCCTGCTCCATCGCAGGGTCGACGGCTCGCCCCTTCGCCGGCACGACGAACATGATCAGCGTGCTGTCGCCGTCTTCACGCTCGACGTCGATGATCATCGTGTCGACGATTTCAGGCAGACACTCGACCGCAGCGTAGATTTCGGCGGTTCCCATGCGCAGGCCGTGGCGGTTGATCGTTGCGTCGCTGCGGCCGGAAATGGTGCAACTGCCGTCGGCCCTGATCGTGAGCCAGTCGCCGTGACGCCATATGCCGGGCCATTCGGCGAAATAGGAGTCGCGATAGCGGCTGCCGTCTTCGTCGCCCCAGAAATAGAGCGGCATGCTGGGGAAGGGACGGGTGCAGACAAGTTCGCCGACCTCGCCGATCACAGCCCGTCCCCGCCCGTCCCAGGCCTCGATGGCGGCGCCGAGGTGGCGGCACCGAAGCCGCCCCGGCGTGTCGGGTAACTCGGGATTTCCGGCCAGGAAGGCGGCGGCGATCTCGGTACCGCCGCTGACATTGCACCACCAGATATCGGGTCGTCCGATGGCGGCGAACTGCGCCGAACCCCAGCGCTGGACGTCGGGCGGTAGCGGCGAGCCGGTGCTGCCGAGCGCGCGCACCCGGTGCAACCCGTCGAGTCCGGCGACGTCGAGCCCGGCCTTGCGGCAACTCGCGAAGAAGGCAGCGCCGGCGCCAAACCAGGTCACTCCGCCCTCTGCCGCAAAGCGCCAGAGCCGGGTCCAGTCGGGCTCGGCCTTGGTACCGCTCGGCGATCCGTCGAACAGGCAAATCGTCGTTCCGCTGAGCAGTCCGCCCACCTGAATGTTCCACATCACCCAGCCCGTGGCGCTGAACCAGTGGAAGCGGTCGCCGAAATTATTAGACTCATAGCTCGGTCCGAGATCGAAATGGAGTCGCCCCGCGGCGGTTGCCAGCAGCACCCCGCCGTGCCCGTGCACGATCGCCTTCGGAAGTCCCGTTGTGCCGCTCGAATAGAGGATCCACAGTGGATGGTCGAAGGGTAGCCATTCGGGCTCAAAGCCGGCGACCTCGGCATCGTCGCGCGCGATGGCCGCTTCGAACGCCACCGCCCCCGACACCGCCCCAGCGCCGAACCCGCTTTCGATGACGAACAATGCCTCGATACAGGGAAGTGCGGCGCAAATTTCGGCGACGCAGGCGCTACGATCCATGGCTTTGCCAGCGTAGAAGACGCCATCGACAGCGATGAGCGCCTTGGGCTCGGTTTGCCGCAGCCGATCAAGCACCGCATTGGTCCCCATGTCGGGCGAGCAAAGGCTCCATATCGCCCCCAGGCTGGCGCACGCGAGCAGGCCCACCACCGCCTCGGCTATATTGGGAAGGTAGGCCGCAACGCGATCGCCCCGCCCTACCCCGCGCCGGCGCAGTTCCAGGGCCAGTGAGGCGCTCTGCCGCTTGAGCTCGGCCCAACCGAGGGTTCGTTGCTCCCCCCGTTCGTTCACCGCCACGATGGCGGGCTGCCCGGCAGAATCCGCAGCCGCGGCGTGGCGGAAAACATGGCGCGCATAGCTGACCTCGGCGCCCTCGCACCAGCGCGCACCCGGCATCGTGTCTGCGCCGAGCATCGCGGAGAAGGGCGTCCGCGATTCGATCCGGTCATAGTCCCAGATACTGCGCCAGAAGCCTTCGAGATCGGTCACCGACCAGCGGTGCAAATCGTCATAATGCGCGAACTCAAGGTCGCGCGTGGCCTTGAGCTCTTCGAGATACAGGCGGATCTGCGGGACGGGAGCCGCGATGGCCGCGCTGTTGCTGGCAATTGGCATCGAATGGCGAACCTTATTCATGTCGGAAGGAAGCCGAGTTTCGCGCGCGCTCACGAACATCGACCAAAAGGAACGGCAGCGCGACCTCACGGACGCGCTGCCATCCGCATCAGAAGGATGTGCGCAGGCTCATCGCGGCATAACGCCCGATCGCATTATAGGCGCCGCCGATGCCGTCGGTGCCTGGGAAGAAGGGCGGCGTCTTGTCGAACAGATCGTTGATCTGCAGCGCGACCTCGGTTCCCTTGGCGAATGGCAGGTCGGGAAGCTTCAGCGAGAGTCGCAGATCGACCGTCGTATAGCCTTTGGCCTTGTAGAGGCTCGACCCGGTTGGCGTCGCATAGGCGGCCGTCACGCCGCTGCGATGGTTGACGAAATTGGCAAGCGTCACCGGCCCCGCAGCGATACCCAATGTCGTGCGCAGCGTGGTTCGCGGTATCCCGGCCTCGAGCGAGTTGCTGACCGCCGACGTCGGCGAGAGCTGGTTGCGATACTTCAGGATATAATTGCCCGCGATGCCGCCGAAGAGGGTGCCGAAACCCGCCGTGTGCCGATAGCGCAGATCGAAATCGATCCCGTTGGTCTTGCGGATGCCGAAATTGCCCTGACGCAGGTCGAGGATGTTGCCGATCGTCGGGATGGCCGCGAAGGTGTAGAAAAAGGGCACGGTGTCGGTAATCGCGTCGGTCAGTTGTCCCGCAGTCGGATTGCGGATGACCCGCGATGCGAAGGTTGGGTCGCTGAACAGGATGGCTCCCAGTCCCGAAGGGGTTCCGATGACATCATCATATTTGATATCATAAAAGGTCGCGCTCGCGCTGAAATCGGGCGCGAATCGCGGCCGCAGATCGACGCCGAAGGAGAAGGTCCGCGCCTTTTCGGGCTTGAGCGCCTGATTGCCGCCGTAGAGGAGAATTGTGTTTACTTGCGTCGCCCCGCGCGACGGGTCGCGCGCACCGAACGCATCGACCAGCGCCGCCGCGGCATAATAGGACCCCACGGTGGACCCCAGATCGCGTAGCCCCGGCGCGCGGAACGAGCGGCCATAGCTACCCCGGAAATTCAGCCCTTCGACCGGTTCCCAAGTCAGGCCGACCTTGGGATTGGTCGTCGAACCGAAATCGCTGTAGTGATCGTAGCGCCCCGAAAGCGACAGCGTGAGGCTGCGCATCATCGGCGATGCATTGCCCTCGCCCACGATCGGCACAAACAGCTCGCCATAAAGCGACTGGACGCTGCGTTTCAGGTCCTCGGGGAAGCCCACACCGCCGCTCGATCCGCGCTGATCATATGTCTCGCGCCGATATTCGGCGCCGAGCGCGACCTTGATCGCACCGCCCGGCAAATCCGCCAGCGGGCCATCGACTTTCACCGCGCCGATCCGGGTGCGTTGGTGATTGGTGAAGTCGGTCGGATTATCCAGGATGGCCGCAACGACAGCGGGGCTCGTTCCGGTACCGAACGGGTCGAGCGCAGTCGCGGCCGTCGTTCCGGCGGCCGCCGCCGCCAGCGCCGTGGTGTTGATGCCCGGCTGGAACGTGTCGTTCCGCGACCAATTGAAGGTGCCATAGACGCTGGCCTTGAAATCGCCGGGCAGCTTGACGTCGAGGCCGGCCGTCGCATTCCCCGTCCGGACTCGGTAGCTTTGGTCGAAATGATCGTCGCCAACCAGCTTGTCGGGCCTGAAATCGACATATTCATAGGTCGTTCCTGTTCCCGGTGGAGGGCGGAAAAACGGGTTGGCCGCCGTCAGCAGAACGAACGTCTGACCAGGCAATGCCGCCTGGACAATATCCTTGCGGTCCGAATAGAGAAGATCGGCCCACACGGTGACCGCGGAGGAGAGCTCCTGCCGCGCCGACACGAAAAGGCTGTGCGTGCGGTTCTGCGGTACCAGGTCGACGGGTCCGCGCGGATCGCAAGTGTTGATCCCCGGCGTCAGGCTCGGCGCAGCATAGATGGTGCCGGTGAACAGATTGACGTTCGCGTCCGGGCAGACGGTCGAGCGCGTATCGATGCCGCCCGCAGCACGAAAATCGAGCGAGCGATACCGGCGGTCGGCCCCGGTGACGTTGCTGTTTTCGGAATATTGATACGCGGCGACGAAGGAACCGCTGTCCCAGGCATGCCCGAAAATCGCGCCGGCGTTGAAGGCATGATAATCGTCCGCAAAGCCATAGCGAACATTGGCCTCGAAGCCCGACACGCGTTTGCGGGTGATGAAATTGACGACCCCTGCCACCGCATCCGACCCGTAGATTGCCGATGCGCCGTCGGCGACGATCTCGACGCGCTCGATCGCGAGTTCGGGCAGGAACGGATAGTCCGGATTTGTCTGCTGAGTGCTGCCCGAGATCAGGCGATGGCCGTTCATCAGCGGCAAGGTCGCCGCCGGCGGCAGGCCGCGCAGGCCGGGCGCAAAGGAACCGAGCCCGCCGTTGCTTGTACGCGGAGCGGTGTTGAAGCTGTTGAGCTGTGGCACGGTCGCGAGCAGTTCGGGGGTGCTCGCGGCGCCGATCAACTTGGCATCATCGCGCGACACGCTGATAAGGCCGGAGCCGGTGGGCGGGACCCCGCGAATGCTCGAGCCCGTGACGATGATCTCGGAATCGCTCTCCGCCGCGCTTTCCTCCACCGGATCTTTCGAGCCGGCGCTTTGCGCCTGAGCGGCGGTAGCCGCACCCAGCATGACCGCGAAGATGGCCGAGCCGCACAACATGCGCGCGCGGCTCCCCGTAAGAATGAATCTGGTCGACATGATGATCCTCTTCCCTGCTGCTCTTGTCTTGCTCACGGACATCGCCGCCGCCGGACGTTGCCGGCTTGCCATGATGCTTATGGTTTGCCACAGCCGTTGGTAAGAGCATTGGCGGACATCGCTATGTCTCTGGAGGACAGCATCGCACGAAGGGGCTGCTATGACCGTCGACGAGGATCAGAGCATGCTGACTGGCCGCAATCCGCGCGCCGGCTTCCCTTCGCTCAATCAACGCATCTTCGCCCCGTTCAAGTTAGCGACCGTCATCGATACGGTCGCCGGGCGCGGAATCGATCCGGCAACCGTACTTGACCGGACGGGGTTGACGCTCGCCGAAGTGCGCGATCCGCATACGCTGACCTCGATCGGCCAATATCTGACCGCATGCGAGAATATCGTCGCGGCGGGCGCACGATTCGCGGATGCCTTCGCGATCGGGTCGCGACTGCATCTGTCGGCCTATGGGATGTACGGTTATGCGTTGATGTGCTCGCCGACGATGCGCGATTTCTTCGACTTCGCCGTACGCTACCAGCCGCTCGCCACCCCCACTGTACGGCTGGGCTGGCGAACGGAAGGTGAGGTCGCAGTATGGCAATTTCAGGAAATCTATCGCGACGTGATGAGCAACGACGTGCGCACTTTCCTCATCCGCCAACAGATGAAGATGACCTATACCCATATTCGCGATGCGGCGGGATCGGACAATGTCCCGGTCCGCGCGCGGTTCGCGCTGCCCGAAGAGGCGCGCTCGGCGGAGGACGAACGCGAACTGTCCTGCCCCTGCCTCTATGCCGCGGATGCCAATGAGCTGCATTATCCGATCGGCATCCTCGAACAGACACCGGAGCTGGGCAATCGGTTGACGCGAACGATGCTCGAAGAAACATGCGACCGGCTGATCGGCCAATCGCGAATATCATCGGGACTGTCGGGGGAAGTCTATCAACTCCTGCTCCTCGCTCCGAACCACTTCCCCTCGATGACGGCGATCGCCGAGCAAATCGGGCTGCAGGAACGTACGCTGCGCCGACGCCTGGCCGCCGAAGACACGAGCTATGGCGAGATCGTTGACGATGTCCGCCGGAAACTCGCCATCGAATATCTGCAGACAACACGCATGAGCGTCGATGATGTCGCCTGGAAGGTCGGTTTCAGCGACAGCGCCAACCTGCGCCGCGCCGTCCGCAGGTGGACCGGCAAAACGATCAACGAAGTCCGCTCGGAAAAATAGCCGAGATCGCAGTGAGGCGGCCTGGGGGAAACAGGCGTTGCCGCCTGGGGCGGATCGCGGTCTGTCCGTTTTCGGGTGGGAATCGCAGCCGCGACATAGCGCGCGCGCCGCCGTCGATTTGGTCGCTCTGGACGTCGCGGCGGAATGGCCTTTTGCAATCGATAACGATGCAGGGCTGACGAGATAGTCCGGACCGCGCCAGACGGCGCAGCCCGGTGAAAAGCATTCAACCCAATGTTGTTTTGAAGCTCGGCGGCAATACGCGGGTTATCGGGTCGGAGTTCCCGACGGAAAATGGAAATTGGTGAGGCAGTCCGCTCAAATGATTTCGGCTAGAATCCACTCATTTTGGAACGGAAAAATGCGTAACCAGCGCCGCCGACGAAGGCTGACACCCGTCGACGAACGGCATAATGGATGGCTTTCCCGGTCATAGAACCGGCTGGTGCGCTCTAGCCGGATGCCTCTAACCAGACACGCTGCTCTGCCAAAATGGCTGGCCGAAAGTCCATATTGGCGGAGCCCGAAGCGCGCTGCATCGCCTGTTTCATGGACCATCACCCACATCCGTCAGCCCTGTTCCGTCCCGGAGGGCCGAGCGAAGGCCGCCGCGCGGTGCCATGACCAGAGCCAGCGAGATCGTCCTGATATTGGGGGACCAGTTAACTCCCGCCATCTCGTCGCTGCGCGATGCGTCGCCTGCCGAAACGATTCTGCTGATGGCCGAAGTCGCCGAAGAAGCGGGTTACGTTCCGCACCACCGCAAGAAGCTCGCCTTTCTCTTTTCCGCGATGCGCCATTTTGCCGAGGAGATGCGCGCGCAGGGATGGCGCGTCGACTATGTCCGCCTCGACGATCCGGACAATAGCGGATCGCTCGGCGGCGAGGTTGCGCGTGCACGCAAGCGCCATGGCGACCTTCCCTTGCGCGTGACCGAAGCGGGCGAATGGCGCCTCGCCGAGACGATGCGTTCGTGGACCAATTGCACCATCATCGCCGACGATCGGTTTTTCTCTACGCCCGATCAATTCGCGGCGTGGGCCGAAGGCCGCAAGAAACTGCGGATGGAATATTTCTATCGCATGATGCGCCACGAGACGGGACTCCTGATGGATGGCGAAGCCCCGCTCGGCGGCCGCTGGAATTTCGATGCCGACAACCGCAAACCCGCCGAGCGCGATCTTCTGATGACCCGCCCGCACGCTTTCCCACCCGACGTCATCACACGCGATGTCATGGTGATGGTCGAAGCCCGATTCCCCGATAATTTCGGTACGCTATCGCCATTCGGATTTGCCGTCACCCGTGCCGATGCGGAAGCGGCATTCGACGATTTCGTCGCGCATCGGCTCGCGCGCTTCGGCGACAATCAGGACGCCATGCTCTCAGGTGAGCCTTTTCTCTACCATGCGGTGATCGCGCAATATCTCAATTGCGGGCTGCTCGATCCGCGCCGGGTTTGCGCGCGCGTTGACGAGGCTTGCCGCGCGGGACGCGTACCCATCAACGCCGCCGAAGGCTTCATCCGCCAGATCCTTGGATGGCGCGAATATGTACGCGGCATATATTGGCATTTCATGCCCGGCTATGCCGATGAGAACCGGCTCGGCGCTACGCGGCCGCTCCCCGCATTCTACTGGACCGCCGATACCGATATGGCCTGCGTTGCCGCCTGCGTGCGCCAGACGCGCGATGAGGCCTATGCGCACCACATCCAGCGGCTCATGGTCACCGGCAATTTCGCGCTGCTGGCGGGGATCGATCCCGCCGAGCTCCATCGCTGGTATCTCGCCGTTTATGCCGATGCCTATGAATGGGTCGAGCTGCCCAATACGCTGGGCATGAGCCAGTTCGCCGACGGCGGACTGCTGGCTTCCAAGCCTTATGCGGCGAGCGGCGCCTATATCAACCGCATGTCGGACTATTGCCGCGGCTGCCACTACGATGTCAAAAAGCGGACCGGTGCGGGAGCTTGCCCCTTCAATTTTCTCTATTGGAGTTTCATCGCGCGGCACGCGGATCGGCTTGGCGCCAATGCCCGCATGCAGCCTGTTCTGCGCGGCTGGAGCCGTTTTGCCGAATTTGAACAGGCGCAAATCCGGAATCAGGCAAGCCGGTTTCTAGCAGCAATGGACGACAATCAGGGTCAGTAGGCGATCCTCTGTCCATCCCACGCAAAGAAGCCGCCGCTATCTTCGCTGGTCAGGCGCTCAATCACCTGCAACAGATGATCGGCGCTTTGTTCGGCGCGTTGCAATTGCCCCGCCGCCAAACCGCGCTGAAACGGCATCGAAAGCCGCGTGTCGACGGTGCCGGGGTGCAGGCTCACGACGATGCTCTCGCGGTTCATACGGCTTGCCTCGATCGCAAAGCCGCGCACGAAGGCATTGAGCGCCGCTTTCGACGCGCGGTAGCCGTACCAGCCGCCGAGCCGGTTGTCGCCGATCGAACCGACGCGTGCCGAAAGAAAGGCCATGACCGCGCGGCGATCGCGCGCGAGATGCGGCAGGAAATGCTTCGCCGCAATCGCCGGGCCGATACTGTTCACGTGGAAAAGTTCAGCAAGCGATGCTGGGTCGAGCTGCCGCATCGATTTTTCGGGCCTTACGGCATTGGCGCGGTGCAGCAGGCCGGTCGCGACCAGGATGAGGTCGAGCGGCCCTTCGGCGGCGATTGTCGTTGCAGCCTCTTCAAGGCTCGCTTCATCGGCGAAGTCGAAGGTGAAGGACGTCACCGCCGGGCTTCTCGCCAAGGTCGCGCGCCGCGAACCGGCATAGATTGTCTCGACACCCCGACGCTCAAGCGCCGCGACCAGCGCCGAACCGATACCACCGCTCGCGCCGAGCACACAGGCCCGGCGCGGCGTCCCTCTCCCGCCTCTTTCGTTCATCGCGCGGCGGTTTGCACGATGGCGGCGCTCAGGCGATACCGCCTTTGGTGCAGTCTGCCCTTGTGGTCATCAAAAACCGGCTTCGACCGCAACGCGAATCGCGTCGGCCGTGGTCGCCACGCCGAGCGCCTTCAGCAGCGCGGCGCGGTGCATCTTCACTGTCCGCTCCGAAAGGCCGAGGCTGTAGCCGATCTGCTTGTTGAGATTGCCTTCGGCCATCAGCAGCAGCACCTCGCGCTGCCGCGGTGAAAGCGCGTCGATGCGCGCGCGCGCCTCCGCCTGGCGCTCGCCGCGCAGAAGCACACCATCGTCAACTTCCATCTGCGACCCCAGAAAATATTCGAGGCTGCCATCGCTTCCGAAGATCGGCGCGACGAGAACGGCGTTGCGGAAAGGCGTGCCGTCCTTCTTGTAATTGAGGATTTCAACGAGCACGGGACGCCGTTCGCGGATGGCGCGGCGCAACTGTTGGCTGAGCTCGGCTTCGGTTCCCGGACCGGTCAGAAACCGGCAGTTCTGGCCGATGATCTCGGCGGCCGAATAGCCGGTCAGCGCGACAAAGGCATCGTTGCATTCGACGATCGGATTGTCGGGGCGCCGAGGATCGCTGATGACCGCCGCGATCGGGCTGGTTGCGATCATCGCTTTGAGGGACATGCAATTCGGACTTTCATCTTCGGGGAGCGACCTGCCCCAATGGACATGTTGCGACAAAGCAGCGCCGCAATGCAAGTCATAGTCGGCGGCCCTCTTCCCTCACCTCCCCTCCGGGCCGCCACCCGAGGTACCGCATCATGAACTTCGTCGCCCGTCCTCCCTTTCTCGACACGCCGGACGTGCCTCCGGTTTCGGATGATGGCAAACTTCCGGTTCCCGCCGACGTCGCGCGCGCGATCGAAACGCTGATCCGCTGGGTCGGCGACGATCCGGCGCGCGAGGGCCTGCTCGACACGCCCAAGCGGGTCGCGCGGGCGTGGAAGGAATATTGCAGCGGCTATGGCGAGGATCCGGCGGTCCATCTGTCGCGCACGTTCGAAGAGGTCGGCGGCTATGACGAGATCGTGCTGCTGCGCGACATCCCCTTTCAGTCGCACTGCGAGCATCATATGGCGCCGATCACCGGCAAGGCCTCGATCGCCTATCTGCCGCGCGAGCGCGTGGTCGGCATTTCGAAGCTTGCGCGCGTGCTCAATGGCTATGCCCGCCGCCTGCAGGTGCAGGAGCGGCTGACCGCCGAGGTTGCCAAATGCATCTGGGACAATCTGCACCCGCATGGCGTTGCGGTGGTGATCGACGCGCAGCACGGCTGCATGACCGGCCGCGGCGTGCGCACCCCCGGCGTCGGCATGGTCACCAGCCGCGTCCTCGGCTGCTTCCTCGAAGACCAGCGCAGCCGCAAGGAAGTGCTCAGCCTGATGGGCTATTGATGCGCGTCGCGATCGTCGGGGCAGGAATATCCGGGCTGGCGTGCGCCGCGGCGCTGCGTGCGGCGGGCCACGAAGCCGTGCTGTTCGACAAGGCGCGCGGGGCCGGAGGGCGCATGTCGACGCGCCGCATCGACACGGATCAAGGCACCATCGCGGTCGATCAGGGCGCGACGCATTTTACTGCGCGGTCGGCAGGCTTTTCGGCGCTTGTCGGCCAGTGGGAGGCCGCCGGGCTTGCCGCCCGCTGGCCGGCGGCCGGCCGCGATGCGTGGATCGGGGTGCCGACGATGAACGCGCCGCTCAAAGCCTATGGCGCCGCACATGCCATTCATTGGTCGACCCCTGTCACGGCGCTGACGCGCAGCCCTGCGGGTTGGACGGTACACAGCGAGACCAGGCGCTTCGCGCCTTTTGATGCCGCCGTCGTCGCCATTCCCGCAGAACAGGCCGCTCCGCTTCTGTCGCTGCACGATTTCACCATGGCCCGCGCGGCAATGGCGATCCGCTCGCACCCCATATGGTCGGCAATGTTCCTTTTCGCGCGGCCGATCGGCGCGGCGACCGATCTGATACGCGGCGACGGTCCCATCACGCTCGCGATGCGCAATGGCACGCGCCCTGGGCGCAGCTCTGCCGAATGCTGGGTGGTTCAGGCCAGCTGGGAATGGAGCGAGGCCAATCTGACGCGGCCGGCCGATCAAATCTGCCAAGCGCTGCTGGTTGACCTCGCGCGCGCGCACGACCTCATTCTCCCGCAGCCCATCCATAGCCACGCGCATCGCTGGCTGTTCGGCCAGCCGTCCGGCCGCGATCCCGTCGATCTGTGGAATCCGGCGATCGGCCTCGGTGCGTGCGGCGACTGGCTCGCGCACGGCTTTGTCGAAGCCGCGTGGGAGCGCGGCGATCGGCTGGGATGCCATATCGCTGCGTCCTTCGCCGAGCGCAGCGAGTTGACATCCGAGGTGGTCAGAGAAGCGCGATCAACAGGCTGAGTACGCCAAGCCCGGTCGACAATTGGACGCGCAAAATGATCCACGCGTCACCGCCGGGCGCGGCGCCGACGATGGCGCGATCGATCAGCGGCGAAACCAGCAGCAGAAGTCCGACCAGAATCAGCGAAGGCTGCGGCCAAGGGTAGCCGAAAAGCCACGGGGCAAAGCTCGCGAGCCCGATGAGACTCGGCATCACCGCCGCGAGCGGAGTCCAGCGCGGCGCGTCCGCGAACAGAACGGCGAGTCCCCACCAGACGCCGCCCAGGAAAGAGAAGATAAGCACGGCATAGAGATAGCCGATGGTGAGAGCGGTCCAGCGCCAGGCCTCACCGCCGGCGAGCATGAGCGCCAGGCATGCCGCGGCAGGAAGCAGTCCGGCGAAGCCGAGACGGCGCGTAGCAGGCGACACAGTGATTGCGGTCAGCTTCATGCGCGCCGTCCAGCATGGGACGCGCGCGGCGGCAAGCTGCCCTTTGAGGCACATACCGCCCAAAGGACAGGTCGCCCGGCGCGCCATCGCGGCCTAGGCTTCGACCATCCAAGGAGATTATCTGTGCGCAGCGCAATCGTGATCGGAGCCGGAATAGGCGGGTTGGCGCTGGCCATTCGCCTCCAGTCGGCCGGCGTTGCCGTCGACCTTGTCGAAGCGCGCGACCGGCCGGGCGGCCGCGCCTATGTTTGGGAGCGCGACGGCTTCACCTTCGACGCGGGACCGACGGTCATTACCGACCCCGCCTGCCTTGCGGAGCTTTGGCGGCTCACCGGCGCCGATATGGCGGCCGATGTCACGCTCTTGCCCGTTTCTCCCTTCTACCGCCTGCAATGGCCCGACGGCAGCCATTTCGATTATGGCAATGACGAACCCGCGCTGCGCCGCGAGATTGCCGCCTTCAACCCTCCCGACGTCGCAGGCTACGAGCGCTTCTTGCGCTATTCCGAAGCGGTTCATGCCGAAGGCTATGTGAAGCTGGGCGCGGTGCCGTTTCTCGATTTCGCCTCGATGCTCAAGGCGGCGCCCGCGCTCGCCAGACAGCGCGCCTGGCGATCGGTCTATGCAACCGTCGCCTCGCATATAAAGGATGCGCGGCTGCGCGAGGCCTTTTCGTTTCATACGCTGCTTGTCGGCGGCAATCCGATGGCGACAAGCGCCATCTACGCGCTCATCCACAAGCTCGAAAAAGACGGCGGCGTCTGGTTCGCGCAAGGGGGGACCAACGCGCTCGTCGCGGGACTGGTCCGCCAGTTCGAGCGACTGGGCGGCCGCCTTCGTCTCGGCGACAAGGTGGTGCGCATTCACAGCGAAGGCCGCCGGGCCACGGGGGTGACGCTCGCGAGCGGCCATTCGCTGCGCGCCGACGCCATCGCCTCGAACGCCGACGTCATGCACAGCTATCGCGACCTGCTCGCTGGCGGGCGGGGGCGAAAGATGGCGCGACGGCTCGGCCGCAAGAAATGGTCGCCGAGCCTGTTCGTTCTGCATTTCGGGGTCGAGGGCCATTATCCCGGCGTTCCCCATCACATGATCCTGTTCGCGCAGCGCTACCGCGAACTGCTGGACGATATCTATCGCCGCGGCGTGCTTAGCGACGATTTCGCAATCTACCTCCATCACCCAAGCGCGACGGACCCCTCGCTCGCGCCGCCGGGGCGCAGCACATTTTATGCGCTCGTCCCGGCCCCCCATCTCGGCCACGCCGCGATCGACTGGAACAGCGAAGGCGAGACGCTCGCGCGCAAGATCATCGCCAAGCTCGAAGAACGGCTGCTGCCCGATCTCTCTCAACGGATCGTCACCCGCTTCCACTATACGCCGCGCGATTTTTCGGCCGATCTGGCCGCGCATCACGGCAGCGCCTTCAGCCTGCTGCCCTCACTCACGCAAAGCGCGTGGTTCCGGACGCACAATCGCGACGACGCGATCGACAATCTCTATTTTGTCGGCGCGGGCACCCACCCCGGTGCGGGGATTCCCGGCGTCGTCGCGAGCGCCAAGGCCACCGCCGGGCTGATGCTCGATGCCGCCGCACTCGCGGTTGCGGATTGACGCCGTGGCAACCGCGATCCCTTTGGTGCAGGCTGACCGCGAGACGCTCGTCGATATTGCGCGCGCGCGGCTGGTGCGTGCGATCGAGGCGGTCGGCCGCGGCGACGAGGAAGCGATGCGCACGCTCTACCGGCTGACCTCGGCGAAGCTGTTCGGCATCTGCCTCAGAATCTGCGGCGAAAGGGCGCAGGCGGAAGATGTGCTGCAGAGCGCTTATCTGAAGATCTGGGAAAATGCGGCGCGTTTCGACCGGCGGCGCGCGAGCCCGATCAGCTGGCTCGCCGCGATAGCGCGCAATGCCGCGATAGACTGGCGCCGCTCGGCCGAAGCACGCGGCCTGCTGCGCCAGCAACCGATCGACGATGCGCTGAGCCTGCGCCCCGACGAAGGCGCAGGTCCGGACGCGCTGCTCGACCAGCGCGACAGCCGCGCGACCATCGACCGCTGCCTCGCGGCGCTCGATGCGCGCGCGGCCGGCTTTCTGCGCACTGCCTTTTTCGAGGGGCTTTCCTACCGCGAACTTGCGGCGCGCGAAGCGCTGCCACTCGGCACGATCAAGAGCATCATCCGGCGCTCGCTCGTCCGCTTGCGCGCCTGCCTCGGCGATGTCTGACGATCGTTCCGCCACCACCGACGTGCTCGCCGCGGAGCTGGTGCTCGGCCTGTTATCGCGGGATGAGCAGGCAATCGCCGCCGCCCGCCTTGCAAGCGACGCGCGCTTTGCCGCCGAGGTCGCGGCCTGGGAAGAGCATTTCGGCGCGCTTGCCTGGCAGGTCGAAGACCAATTACCACCGCGCGAGGTCTGGGGCCGCATCGCCGCCGCGATTGAAGCGCGGAAAGCTTCGCAGAGCCGCTGGCCGCGCGCTTCGATGGCGATGGTAGGGGCCGCCGCCCTGCTGATGCTGACCGTTCTGGTCTGGCCTTCCCCCGAGGCGCGCCGTGCACCGAACCTTGCGGTCGCGACGTTGGTCGGTCCCGACCTGGTGGTCGGAGCGCGCTATGCGGCCAAGTCGGGCCGGATGCGCGTCGAGATAGCGGGAGCACTGCCGGGGCCGGGGCGCCCGGAACTTTGGATCCTGCGGCCCGGCATGGCGCCGGTTTCGCTCGGCCAGCTTGCACCGCAAGGACGTTCGGAA
Organism: Sphingopyxis sp. Q841; assembly: GCF_052384365.1. Taxonomy (NCBI): domain Bacteria; kingdom Pseudomonadati; phylum Pseudomonadota; class Alphaproteobacteria; order Sphingomonadales; family Sphingopyxidaceae; genus Sphingopyxis; species Sphingopyxis sp. Q841. The sequence goes on from NZ_JBQSUM010000002.1 coordinate 822,390, forward strand.
ATGATCATGCCGCGCGCGCTCAGGCCGCTCGTTCAGAGCGGCAGCGAGTTCGCGATCACGATCGAGGCACCTTCGACGACGCCGCACCTCCGGCCCAGCGGACCGCCACTCGCGCGCGGCGCGATAATTTTTGTCTAGCGGGTGCATCCGCCCGCCGAGCCATTCCGTAGCTTCACTGCCCCTCCCCCATCCGGGGCGAAAAATTCAGGAAAGGAATGTTCGATGAAGGTTTCGCACATCACTCTTGCCCTTGCCGCTGCTGCGCTCGCGACCACCGGCGCCCACGCCAAAAATCCCATGGTCGGCGGCGCCGCGATGTACGAGACCAAGAATATTGTCGAAAATGCTGCGGCATCAGCCGATCACAAGACGCTGGTGGCGGCGGTGAAGGCCGCCGGTCTCGTCGACACGCTCGCCTCGCCAGGGCCTTTCACGGTCTTCGCGCCAACCGATGCGGCGTTTGCAAAGCTGCCCGCCGGTACGGTCGACACGCTGCTTCTCCCGGAAAACAAGGCAAAGCTTACCGGGATCCTGACTTATCACGTCGTACCCGGACGCCTGACTGCAGCCGACATTGCGGCAAAGGCGGCGGCCAACGGCGGCAAGGCCGTTCTGACGACCGTCGAGGGCGAAGCCCTTACCGTCTGGCAGAAGGACGGAAGCTGGTATGTCAGCGACGCCAAGGGCAGCAAGGCAAAGATCGGTCCCGCGGACGTTCTGCAGTCGAATGGCGTCATCCACGTCATCGACGCGGTCCTGATGCCGTGAAGCGAGGCGCCCCCCGCTGCGCGCCGCGCGGCGGGGGCGCTCTTTACAGTGAAGCGATGTTCAGAGGCGCAAGCCAGACCAAAGCCCGGCAAGCGTTACGCAATGAACCGCCGCGATAGCGAGATTGCTCAGGATGACAGGATTGCGCCAGTCTCGCACGATGAAGGGCGCCATCAGCTTGTAAAGTATCTGCACTGCGAGCAGTGGCGCGGCGAGCAACGGCTGGCCGAGCAACAGCAGCAGCACCGACAGGATCAGGATCGCGGCATAGATGCTTAGCAATATGCCCCGCGCCGGACTCGGCGGCCCCCATGCCTCATCGGCCCAGCGGGCGCCGCGCGCAAGACCCAGGCAAACCGGTATGAGGACAGCGACGTTGAGCAGGAGCGAGACGTAAAGCATCAGCGTCATGGTTCAGCCTTGCGCGCGCACCGGACCGAGCAGCATCGCCCGCGCATCGCCGCGGCATCGGTAGCTCAGCCACAAGAGATAGAGTGACAGGAACAGCATCCCGCCAAAAACCGCGACGAGGCCCAGCAGAAGCGACGCCGCGCTGAAATGCCCCCGCCACGCGGTCCAGAGGCCGGAGAGCAGCAGGAAGCAGAAGAAGTCGAGATTGAACTGGCCGGGCCAACTCATCGCCGCCATGTCGCCGAAAAAGACCGGCAGCAGATTCCAGCCGTGATGCGCGATGGTGACGCCGGTATAGGCGATGATGACGACCAAACAGATCGCCAGAAACAGCCGAAACAAGGTCATGCCAAATCCCCTCCCGATTCGCCCTGCGGCGATGCTTCCAGATAAAGGCAGCGTGCGAGCATCGCACAAAGGCCGATGCTGCCGGTCGCAAGGACGAAGAGGGTCCAAGGAACCACCCGCATCCCGACCGATCGCGCGCGCGGCAGGAGCAGCGACCAGGCGGCGCCGACCGCGAGCAGCAGATCGAACCAGATCTGATTGCCCCAGACGCCGGCCTGATGAAGCGGCCAGAAGCCGGCCCAGCCGCCGGTAAACCCAGCGTAACCGCTCCAGATCGCGAAGAGCGATGACGCTGCCGCCGCCAGCAGCCAGCTACCGCGCGCTCTGGCCGGGCGCGCGATTTTGACAAAGATGAAGGCGACAAAGACCAGCGCCGCGCCAATGGGCGCAAGCTCGAACAGCTTATGGTCAGGTCCGTACATCATCAGATGCGAATCCATGTAGCAGTTGCTACATTCATATCGATCGCTAGCAGCGGGCGCAAGAGGTGAAGATGGTCAGCCGCGAAGAACAGCGTGCACGGGTCGAGGCCGCTCTGGCAGCGCATTTGCTCGACCATGGGCTCGCGCAGACGAGTTTGCGCGAGCTCGCGCGCGCGGCGGCGGTCAGCGACCGGATGCTGCTTTATTATTTCGCCGACAAGGCCGAGGTGCTGGGCTGCGCCGCGCAGCGGATCGCCGCGGACCTTGCCGAGCATATTGGCGAAGCGGTCGGCGAAGGCGAGAGGCTCGCACCGCTTGCCCTCCTCGAACGCGCCGGGGCACTCGTCACGCGCGCCGAAATCCGGCCCTATATGCGACTATGGGTTCAGATGATTGCAGCGGCGGGCCGCGGCGAAGCCCCTTTCCCCGCCATCGCCGAAGCGATGCTGGCCGGCTTCCTGGCATGGGTCGAGGCGCATCTTGCGATTGACGAGGCCGCCGATCGGCAGGCCGTCGCCGCGATGATCGTCGCGGCGGTTGACGGTCTCGCGATCATCGACATCGGCCGCGGGCCCGATCTCGCGGCGCGCGCCGCGCGCGCTATCTCCCATCTCGGTCGTGCTCGCTGATCGCGGTACGTGAAAGGCCGCCCCTTGCGGGACGGCCTTTCCATTGTCAGCCAACAGGGGCTTTGCTCAGATAAGCGGCCGCTCCATGGCGGAGGCCAAGCTCACCAGCGTTGCCGCATGCGGCATATGACAATGAGACATCAGACCACCTCCTTTCCGTTGTTGAACGATAAGGGGAATGTGGATCGTCGGCGGCTATCCGTCAAGCGCCCAACAAAAAAGCGTGACCCGAAGGCAGCCAGCGCCTTCACGCAACGCGTTTCATATCCTGACAGGTGCAGCGGTTCATAATCGGCATCCCCGCCCTTCGACGCCCCGATTTAACCAAAAAACTCCCGACCATTGATTGCGATCTGCGCAGATGGTTATGCTAGGTTCAACACCGATGAGGGAAAAGCGTGGGCGACGGCGAAGACGATTTTACATTTGCGACCGAAAAGCAGCGGGCCGTGCTCGAACTGCTCGCCAATAATCGTACCAGCAAGGAGATCGCGGGTGCACTCGCGGTCAGCGAGCCCGCGATCAACCGGCGCATCGAAGTGCTGCGTCTGCGCCTCGGCGGCATTACGCGACACGAGCTTGTGCGGCGCTATCGCAACTGGCGCGATCGCATCGCGCCAGTTGCGGAGGCCTCCGTACCATGTGTAGAAAATGATGACGGATTTATACAGCTAGGCGCACGCGCTGCATTCGGGAAGACCGGGGACGGGAGCGATGCGGGCGAGACGGCTGCCAGGCTTCGGGACAGCATCGCCGTTCGGGTGGATGCGCCCTGGGCCGAGGAGATGCCGCAGCCGCGCGTCGTCCCGGGGATGCTCGATGGCAGCAACGCCATGCTATCCCGCGGTGCGGCGATCGCGATCATTCTGCTCGCGATCCTTGCCAGTCTGGCGGTCGGCCTTGGCGTCGCCAGAGCGCTTGCGGATATCGTGAACGGCTGACCGATCCCCTGTCTATTGGAATGCATCGGCCGCGGGCGCCGATGCGAGGGGAAAGACAATGAACGCAACACTCAGTTTATGGGGCGGTCTCGTCACCAGGTTCGCGCCGCCGACGAGACGTCAGCGCGCCGTACAGCCGCCCGGGCGTTGACCCGTCCGCCGCGCCGCGCCACGCTGTGCCGATGGACCGGCTTCAAATAGCAAATCTGGTGATGATGCTTCTCTTCGGTGCAGCAGCACTGCGCTGGGGAGCGGCACCCGAACGGATCTGCGTGGCGATTCTTGGCTTCGTGACCCTTGCCGACCCCGTCTATCACCTTCTGGCGGGCCATGGCGCGATCTACGGATCGGTCGACCTCGGTCACCTGACATTCGACCTCATGATGGCGGCGGGCTTCATTGCCGTCGCGCTCTGGGCGAATAGGATATATCCTTTATGGCTAGCCGCCTTCCAGCTCGTCTCGGTGATCGGGCATTTCTCACGCGAACTGACGAGCAGCTTTCCAAAGCTCGCCTACGGTCTGATGATTTATGGCCCCTTTTATATCATCTTGCCGATCCTGGGGTTCGGGATCTGGCGCCACGCGCGGCGGCGGCGGCGCCACGGGCCGTATCCGTCCTGGCGGAGCTCCTCGCCCCCTTCGCCGCCGAGCGCGCGTCCACGGCCGCCCAGCAGCTGATCACGCATTTCGGGGGTCTGGGCCGCGCCCTCGCTGCTTCGCCGCGACAGCTGTCAGGCGTTCTTGATGGTGACGAGCACCTTGCCGCCTCGATCGCCGCAGCGCGCGCCCTTGTCATGGCCGGGCTGCGCGAACAAATCGCGCGCAGCCCGGTAAAGGCCGGCGATCCACGACTGCACGACTATTTGCTGCTCCAACTGGCCAACGCCCCGACCGAGCGACTTCATGCGATCTTTGTCGACAGCGCCTCCGACTATATAGCTGACAAACAGATCGCCGAAGGGACGATTACGCATGTCTCCCCGTCGCTGCGGACGCTTCTCGCGCATGCCTTCGAGGCCGGAGCGCACGGGGTGATCCTCGCGCACAATCATCCGTCGGGGTCGAGCGAGCCGAGCGCTGCCGACGAGGCGTTCACCTCCAAGATGGGCGCTCTACTTGCCGCGGTCGACATCCGCTTGCACGATCATCTGATCGTCGGCGGGGGCCGTGTCGTCAGCATGCGCGCAAGGGGGCTGCTATGAGCTGGCAGCGCGAGACGCCGACCTTGCGCCTCGTCGAGTGCGACATCGACGCCCCTCTACTCGCCTTTGCCAAAGCGCAATATGCCTTCAGGCGGCGACGCGAGCAGATATTCGGTCTCGACATTTTTGCCGAGCCGGCGTGGGACATGCTGCTCGATCTCTATATCCAGCGCGGCGAACGGCGCGCGGTCAGCGTGCACAGCCTGTGCATTGCCGCAGCCGTACCCGCGACGACGGCGCTGCGATGGATCGGCAAGCTTACCGAACTGGGGTTGATCGAACGCCGACGCGCTGCGAGCGATGCCCGCGTCGTTCTCCTCTCGCTGACCGAGGCGGGGCTCGAGACAATCGAGCGCTGCCTGCGCAGCGCCGTTGCCGGTGGACTGGCCGCGGGGGCGACCAAGCAAGGGCGCCAAGGCTGACAGCAGCGCGCAAGACGTCAGGCCGGACTCCCCATATAATATCGGTAGGGTAGGAGCTGCGCCACATGACCGCGTCCCGCCACGTTGTCGCCATGCACCTGGATCGGCGGGCAGGCAGCACGCGATTATGATCAATTTTGCCTCGCCACCGGGTGGATTGGCAGAGCACGCGGATCGTCGCAGCGAACCGCGCGCCAACCCCTTGGCACGTAGGAAAATTGCGTGGCAAATATCGAGGCGAACGAATGTTCCCTGATCTTAGGCCCCGTCAAGGCCGCGCTGCCGCTGCTTTTGGCGAAGCTCCCGGTCTTCGTCCGGATAGCCACAAGCTGCTCAAATGGTTTTGACATGCCCTCCGCCCAGCACGATGCGATAGCCCTCCTCGGCAATGCGGTGGATCACCGAGCCAGATACAGCCATTGCCGCCGGTCACCAGCGCGACCTTCCCTGTGAGGTCGAACAGCCCCAAAAGTCGTCCTCATCTCCTTGCGATTCAGGCCTGCGACAACGTACGCCGCGCCTTCCGCACATCCATAGAGGGCGCCGCTGGAGCTTTAAGATACTACCGGCTCGTTCGTTCATATGGCCGACCGAAGGGACCTTTTGAATCCGCCGCATGTGCAAAGTCCACCTTCGGACGCTCACCAATCTATGTCGGAACGGCCGACATGAGGCACGAAGCGGACGTTGCATGCCAGAATAGTTGGGGGAAGGCAGATCGACTGACGGTATGTGCGGTATCGCTGCCCAAGTCCGGCAGTGAAGCAACAATTGAACTGGTCGATGTAAGAGAATAACTCCGGCATCAGCGATTCGATTGGAAGGGCGGAGACCGGAAAAAAAAGCCGGATTCATCATCTAGCTCTACCGATCGCCCTTGAAAGCGAGACTTAAAGATCGGCAAATTTTTGCTCATTTTCAAAAGCATAAGAATCTGACGAGGCGCCTGTCGGTCAACTCTGACCAATTTTTTTCAAATATTTATCGGCGCCTCACGGAGCGATAAATATTTGCATGGGAGTGACGCATCATGGGTAGCCCTGAACGACTTGAGGTCGATGCCTCCGGCGGCTGCCAGTGCGGTGCGGTGCGCTATCGCGTCAGCGCGGTGCTCGACACGTCGCACATCTGCCACTGCCGCATGTGCCAGAAGGCCGCCGGCAATTTCTTTATCGCGCTGATCGGCGTTCCGCGCGATGCCATCGTCTGGACGCGCGGGATGCCCGCGACCTTCAACAGTTCGGACAAGGCGGCGCGCGGCTTCTGCGCGGATTGCGGCACGCCGCTGCTCTATGATTATTTCGAGAGTAAGCATATCAATCTGACCACGGGGTCGTTCGACGACCCCCGCCGTTTCGCGCCGCGGTTCCAGTTCGGGCTTGAGGCCCGCCTGCCGGTCTTTGCCGATCTGCCGATCCAGGCCGAAGGCACGACCGAGGAAACCATGGCCGATCTTGTCGCGGCGATCGCGGCGACCAATCATCAACATCCCGACCACGATACCGAAAGCTGGCCCGAATGACCCCTACCGCAAAGATTCTCCTGCTCGGTTCCGGCGAGCTTGGCCGCGAGTTTGTCATTTCGGCAAAGCGGCTCGGCTGCCATGTGATCGCGTGCGACAGTTACGCCGGCGCCCCCGCGATGCAGGTCGCGGACGAGGCCGAGGTTTTCTCGATGCTCGATGGCGACGCGCTGCGTGCCGCGATCGAAAAGCACCGCCCCGATCATGTCGTGCCCGAGATCGAAGCGATCCGGACCGAGGTGCTGGCCGAACTCGAGACCGAAGGGTTTCACATCGTCCCGTCGGCACGCGCGGCCCAGCTCACGATGAACCGCGATGCGATCCGCGACCTTGCCGCAAGCGAGCTGGGCCTGACGACCTCGACCTTCGAATATGCGACCAGTCGCGAAGAGCTCGCCGCCGCCGCCGCGCGGATCGGTTTTCCGCTTGTCGTGAAGCCGGTGATGTCCTCCTCAGGCAAAGGGCAGAGCACGGTGAAGGACGCCGCCGGGGTCGACGCGGCATGGGATTATGCGGCCGCCGGGATGCGCGGCGACCGGCTGCGTGTGATCGCCGAAGCCTTCATCGATTTCGATTACGAGATCACGCTGCTCACCGTGCGCCACAAAGACGGTGTCGCCTTCTGCCCGCCGATCGGACATCGGCAGGAACGCGGCGACTATCGCGAAAGCTGGCAACCCGCGGCCATGTCGGCGGCGGCGCTGCAGGCCGCGCAGGCGATGGCGACGAAGGTCGTCGATGCGCTCGGCGGCCATGGCATTTTCGGGGTCGAATTTTTCGTGAAGGGCGACGACGTCATCTTCTCCGAACTCTCCCCGCGTCCGCACGACACCGGCATGGTGACGCTGATCTCGCAGCAGTATTCGGAATTCGACCTTCACGCGCGCGCGATACTGGGATTGCCGATTCCGCCGGTCGACGTGCCGCACCCCAGCGCCAGCGCCGTGCTGCTCGCCGACCGCGACGCAAGTGATTTCGCGATCACCGGCCTCGCCGAAGCCCTGACGCCGCCGAACGCCGAAACCTCGGTTGACGCGCGCCTCTTCGGCAAACCCGTCACGCGGCCCTATCGCCGCATGGGGGTGGCACTGGCAAAGGTGGCGGGCGGCACCACTGACGACGCGCGGGCAGCCGCTGTCGCGGCGGCGGACAGGCTGGCGATCCGATATCCGGGGTGAGTGGGGCGCGGGTTGTGACCGGTTGCGGACGTGCGTGGTCCCGGTTAATTCAAAGCCATGTTCAAGATTGTGACATCATTGTTCGGGTTCGAGGGCTATGTAAGTAATCCTCGGAGTGGCCGACCAGAAGAGCCGATTTCGTGGCATCGAGAGCGCTTCATGATTTGGGCCGCATGGGCAACGGCGCTTGTCGGTATTGTCGGCGAAGCCTATTCTTACTCGAAACTGGGCCGATTTGACGGCACCTTCGGCAGCGTAGGGCTGACTTTCGCCGCAATCGCATTCCTAAGGAGCCGCACATTGGCGCGAAGGAAGCGCGAACTATCGGCCGCGATTAAAAGTTATGAGGGATCATTTCGTCGGCACGCTTCTTTTTAAAGGCAGCCGGCTTTCAGTTTTGTCCGCTTCCTACCCCAAAGCAGACCTTTCCCAACCCGGCACCCCGACATAGCTAGGCCGCCTTCCTTCCCCCTGCTACACCCCGCGCCATGTCACAGAAGAATCATCTCTATCTGGTCGATGGGTCCAGCTACATCTTCCGCGCCTATCATCGCCTGCCGCCGCTGACGAACCCGAACGGGGTGCCGGTCGGTGCGGTCTACGGCTACACCACGATGCTCTGGAAGCTCGCGAAGGATCTGCACGACGCGGACGGGCCGACGCACCTTGCGGTCATCCTCGATCATTCGAGCCAGTCGTTCCGTAACGAGATTTACGATCAGTATAAGGCGAACCGTCCCGAGCCGCCCGAGGATCTGCGCCCGCAATTTCCGCTGATCCGCGACGCGACGCGCGCCTTTTCGTTGCCCTGCATCGAAATGGAGGGATTCGAGGCCGACGATCTGATCGCCTCCTATGCCGAGGCCGCGGTGCGCGAAGGGTGGGACGTGACCATCGTCAGCAGCGACAAGGATCTGATGCAGTTGATCCGCGAACCCGCCGACGGACCGCATGTCGACATGCTCGACACGATGAAGAATGTCCGGCTGGGGATCGACGCGGTGCACGAGAAGTTCGGCGTCTGCCCCGACCTTGTCGGCGACGTGCTCGCGCTGATGGGCGACAGCGTCGACAATGTGCCCGGCGTGCGCGGGGTCGGACCCAAGACCGCGACCAAGCTGATCCAGGAATATGGGAATCTGACTGCGGCGCTCGACGGGGCCGAGACGATGAAGGCGTCGAAGCTGCGCGAAAATCTGATCGAGCATCGCGCCATGGCCGAACTGTCGCGCGTACTGGTCGATCTGAAGCGCGATTGCCCGCTGCCCGACACGCTCGACAGTCTGAAGCTCGACGCGATTCCGCCGGCGCCGCTCAAGCTGTTTCTCGACGAACATGGCTTTCGCTCGCTTTCCGCCAAGCTCGACAATGGCGTCGCCCCCGGTGGGCCGCCCACGCTGCCGCGCGCCGGCGCCGTGCCCGCTGCGGCGGCGCCTACCGGCCCGACGACGCCGGTGCTGCCCGCCATGCCGGCGATCGACCGCGCGGCCTATGAATGCGTGACCGACCTCGACGCGCTCGACCGCTGGATCGCGGCGGCGAAGGCGGCGCATGTCGTTGCGATCGATACCGAAACGGCGAGCCTCGACAGCGTCACCGGCGAGCTTGTCGGCGTCAGCATGGCGATCGTGCCGGGGCAGGCCTGCTACATCCCGCTCGGCCATGGCGGCACCGACATGTTCGCCGAAAAGCCCCACCAGATTGCGATGGCGGACGCCGTCGCGCGGATCGGCGCGCTGTTCGCCGACGATGCGGTGCTGAAGGTCGGCCATAATCTGAAATATGATATCGGCGTGCTGGCCCAGCATGGCGTCCGCGTCGCGCCCTATGACGACACGCTGCTGATGAGCTTCGCGCTTGATGCGGGCCAACATGGTCACGGCCTCGACGAGTTGGCAAAGCTGCATCTCGACCATGTCTGCCTGTCGTTCAAGGAGGTGTGCGGCACCGGCAAATCGCAGATCAGTTTCGCCGAAGTCCCGCTCGCCCGCGCGACCGAATATGCCGCGGAGGATGCCGATGTCGCGCTGCGACTGTGGCGGCTGCTCAAGCTGCGCCTGCCGCTCGAAGGCGGCACCCGCGTCTACGAGATGGTCGACCGGCCACTTGCCGGCGTCGTCGAGACGATGGAGCGCGCGGGCATCATGGTCGACCGCGACTATCTGGCGCGCCTGTCGGGCGAATTCGCGCAGGAAATGGCGCGGATGGAAACCGCGATCCATGCCGAGGCAGGACAGCCCTTCACCATCGGCAGTCCCAAGCAGCTCGGCGAGATATTGTTCGACAAGCTCGGCCTCAAGGGCGGGCGCAAGGGCAAGTCGGGCGACTGGTCGACCGACCAGAATGAACTCGAAAGGCTCGAACGCGACGGCGTGCCGATCGCGCGCATGATCCTCGAATGGCGGCAACTCGCCAAGCTCAAATCGACCTATACCGACGCGCTGCAGCAACAGATCAATGCGAAGACCGGGCGCGTCCATACCAGCTACAGCCTCGTCGGCGCGCAGACCGGGCGGCTGTCGTCGACCGATCCCAATTTGCAGAATATCCCGATCCGCAGCGAGATCGGCCGCCAGATCCGCGACGCCTTCATCGCCGCGCCGGGCCATGTGCTGATCGCCGCCGACTATAGCCAGATCGAACTGCGGCTCGCGGCGCATATGGCCGATGTCCCCGAACTCAAGGAGGCGTTCGCGCAGGGGCAGGACATTCACGCCGCGACCGCGATCGAATTGTTCGGCGAGGTCAATCGCGACACCCGCGCCAAGGCGAAGACGGTCAACTTCTCGATCCTCTACGGCATTTCGCGCTGGGGGCTTGCGGGCCGGCTCGAAATCACGCCCGACGAGGCGCAAGCGCTGATCAGCCGCTATTTCGAGCGCTTCCCCGGCATCTCCGACTATATCCAGGGCACGCTCGAGCGCGCGCGCGAGCGCGGCTATACCGAGACCTTGTTCGGCCGGAAGACCTGGTTCCCGCGCATCAAGGCGGCGAACCAGAACGAACGCCAGGGCAGCGAACGCGCGGCGATCAACGCGCCGATCCAGGGCACCAGCGCCGACCTCATCAAGCGCGCGATGACGCGCATGCCCGTAGCGCTCGCCGAGGCGGGGCTGGATGAGGTGAAGATGCTGCTCCAGGTCCATGACGAACTCGTCTTCGAGGCACCCGAGGACAAGGCCGAAGCCGCCGGCGCCGTGATCCGCCGCGTGATGGCCGCCGCCGCCGAGCCGGTCCTGACGCTGTCGGTGCCGCTGGAGGTGGAGGTCGGAACCGGCAAGAGCTGGGGCGACGCGCATTGATCGCTGCGCTCCTGTTTTTCGCGGTGCAGGCAGCCGGTCCTGCAGCCGCAGCCCCGGGCGTCGAGACGGCGGCCCCGTCCCCCGTCGCCGATCAGGATCTGCGCGAATTTGCGGCGATCGACGGGCGCAAGGTGGCAGGGCGGCCGACCGGCGGGCCCTATGCCAATCCCGACAAGATCCTGCTCCTTACGCGCGACGGCAAAGGCTATCCCGCGGTCATGGCGAGTCTTGCCTTTCCGGCGCGGCAGTCGCTGCCCGCGCCGCCGGCGGGGACGCTGGCGGTGGTGCGGCTGCACCAACGGATGGAAACGATCATTCCCGGGCCGACTGCGGACGATCTGGCGTTCGTCGCCGCGAACCGGCTGCCGCTGTTCGTGATCGGCGAATGGGCGCGCCCGGCACCGATGTGGGAAGTGGCATGGGTCGATGGCGCGGTGCGCTTTCGCACCGTCGGCGACGTCGGCGAAATCGGCCCTTGGCAGGATTGAGACTGCACTGACCGCGCGATACGGGCGCCGAAACGCGCTTCGCCTGCGCCCGGCCGCGCGGGTTAAGGCTTGCGCGTAGCGGCGCGGAGCCTATGACAATTTGATGACAGGGCGCAGATATGTGATGGGGCCGGAAAAGGCGGACATCCAATGAGCAATGCGGACAAGCGCGCGCCGGTGGCAACGCGTATCCAGCAGAATATCCTCGCGCGTGGCGAGCGCCGCCTGCTCAACTGGCTATGCGCGCGTTTGCCCGCCTGGGTAGCGCCCGACCAGCTCACGGCGCTCGGCTTTGCGGGGGCCCTGATGGTCGCGGGCGGCTATCTGTTGAGCTGGCTCGGCAGCGGCTGGCTGGCGCTGTCGCTCGCCGGCTATGTCGTCAACTGGTTCGGCGACTCGCTCGACGGCAGCCTTGCACGGTGGCGCAAGATCGAGCGGCCGACCTATGGCTATTTCGTCGACCATAGCGTCGATGCGATCGCGACCTTCCTGATGGTCGCGAGCATGGGGATGAGCCCTTTCATGCGCTTCGATGTCGCGCTGCTTGGGGTTGTTGGCTATTTCCTGCTGTCGATCCACACTTTCCTTGCGGCGAAGGTCGTCGGCGAATTTCGCCTTTCCTACCTTGCGGGCGGGCCGACCGAATTGCGGCTGATGCTGATGGCGTTGACGCTCGCGATGCCTGCGCTCGGCGACGAGCGCGTTCTCGGCAGCCATTTCTCGCCGCTCGACCTCTTTGGTCTCGGCGTGGCGAGCATTCTGGTGACGCTGTTCGTGATCCAGAGCCTGACGCTGGCGCGCACCCTGTCGCGCCGCGAACCCTGAGGCCGATCAGCCGCGGACGCGCGCCTGTGGGTAAGTACCGAGCAGACGCAGCGTCTTGGTCTGGAAATCCAGTTCCTCCAGCGCGCGGTCGATATTTTCCTCGCCCGGCGCGCCGACGATATCGGCATAGAATTTGGTCGCGGCAAAGCTGCCGCCGTCCTGATAGCTCTCGAGCTTCGTCATGTTGACGCCATTGGTCGCAAAGCCGCCCAGCGCCTTGTAGAGCGCAGCCGGAATATTCTTCACCTCGAAGATGAAGGTCGTCATCCGAGGCACATCGGCAGGCATGTCGGCAAGCGGTTCGCGCGCCAGCACGACGAAGCGCGTCATATTGTGATCGGCATCCTCGATGCCCGATTCGTGCAGCGTCAGCCCGTAAAGATCGGCGGCGTGCGGCGGCGCGACGGCGGCCAGCCCGACCTCGTCGCTGTCGGCGACCCAGGCTGCCGCGCCCGCGGTGTCGCTATGCGCGATCGGCGAGATATGGTGCGCGCGCAGCCAGTGGCGGCACTGTCCCAGCGCCTGTTCGTGACTCATCGCGCGCGTGACGGGGCCAAGATTGCGACTCATCAATCCGTGGCGGATGCGCAGAAAATGTTCGCCGACGATCGACAGGCCGGATTCGGGCAACAGGAAATGAATGTCGGCGACGCGGCCATGCAGGCTGTTTTCGATCGGAATGATCGCGCGGTCGACGCGCCCGTCGCGCACCGCCTCGATCGCATCTTCGAAGCTGTAGCAGGGCAGCGGCAGCGCCTGCGGGTCGAATTCGCGCGCCGCAAGGTCGCTGTTCGCGCCGGGCGCGCCCTGAAAGGCCAGCCCTCGCGCGGGATCGGCGAGCGCCGCCGCCGTCATCGTGTCAACCAGTCTTTGTGCCGAAGCCGAATAGCTGCCCATGAACGCCTTCCAGAAAACCGCGCCGCGGCGCATAGCGGCCCCGCGATGCGGAGGCAACCGAACGTGCGCATGCCGCCGGGACATTTCATCCCCTTGCGCCCCCGCCCATGCCCAAGTAAGGGAGCGTCCAAATCAATCGATGCGCCCGGGGTGGGCGCCAGCGAACGGGGCCTGACATGGACGACCGCAACAATACTATCGCCGGCTGGGCTCTCTTCGCCGGTATCTGCGCGCTGGGCCTGACGATCGGCACCGGCATGCTGGGTGCGAGCCATGCCCCTGAAAAGCCCGGATTTCCTATCGAAGATGCCGAAGCCGGTGGCGGCGGCGGCGCGGCGGCGGTGCCGCTGCCCAACCTGCTCGCAGCCGCCGATCCGGCAAAGGGCGAAGCGGTGTTCGCGAAATGCGCCGCCTGCCATACGATCAATCAGGGCGGCGCCAATGGCATCGGCCCCAATCTTTACGGCACGATGGGTGAAGCCATCGGTCAGGGCAAGGGCGGCTTCGCCTTCTCCGACGCGCTCAAGAGCGTCGGCGGCAACTGGGACTTCGAAAAGATGGACCATTGGCTGACCAGCCCGCGCAAGTTCGCGGCAGGCACGAAAATGTCGTTCGCCGGCCTGTCGAGCCCCGAGGATCGCGCCAACCTGATCGTCTATCTGAACGCGCAAGGTTCGAACCTGCCGCTGCCCGCGCCCGAAGCGGCACCGGCTGCCGATGCCGCCGCTCCGGCGGAGGGCAAGGATGGCGCGGCACCGGCCGCCGAAGGCGACAAGGCCGCCGCCCCGGCCGAAGGCGCGGCTCCCGCGCCCGCCGAAGCCAAGAAATAATGCGCCGCGCGCCCGTCCTTCTGGCGGGCGTTTTGGCCCTTGCCGGTTGCGGCAAGGCCGCACCGCCGGCGGACACGGCGGCGAGCGATGCGCGAGCGGCTGAAACCGCGGCTCAGGCTACGCCCGCCGTCGCGCCGACCGCGGCGATGGGCGAACAGATTTTCAAGCGCTGCGCCGCCTGCCACACGATCGACAAGGATGGCCCGAACGGTATCGGCCCGAACCTGCACGGTATCGTCGGCCGCCCGGTCGCGTCGCATCCGGGCTTTGCCTATTCGGGCGCGATGAAGGCAAAGGGCGGCGTCTGGGACGCCGCCGCACTCGATATCTATCTTGCCGATCCGATGAAGACCGTCCCCGGCACACGCATGGCCTTTGCCGGGGTCATCGACGCCGCCGATCGCCAGGCGCTGATCCTCTACCTCGAAGACCAGTCGAAATAGCCCGATCCGTTCGGCGTTCGCTTCCCGAGGGCCAAGCCCTCGGGGTTCCTGGTCCTAGTGATGATCGGCGTTGGCGTAGAAGCTCTGGATGACGTCCCAGGCCTCTTCGGCATGTTCGACGAAGGTGAAGAGCTTGAGGTCGCGGGCGCTGATCACGCCCTCTTCGACCAGCGCCTCGAAATCGACGACGCGGTTCCAGAACTGCTTGCCGAACAGCACGATCGGGATCGGCTTGATCTTGCCGGTCTGGATCAACGTCAGCAGCTCGAACATTTCGTCGAAGGTCCCGAAACCGCCGGGAAAGACCGCGACGGCGCGCGCGCGCAGCAGGAAGTGCATCTTGCGCAGCGCGAAATAGTGGAACTGGAAGCTCAGCGACGGGGTGACGTAACGGTTCGGCGCCTGTTCGTGCGGCAGCACGATGTTGAGGCCGATCGATTCGCGCCCCTCGTCGGCCGCGCCGCGGTTGGCGGCTTCCATGATCGACGGGCCGCCACCCGAACAAACGACGAAATTGCGGTCGCCATTGGCATCGACGGGAACCTGGCTCGCCAGCCGCGCCAGCTTGCGCGCCTCGTCATAATAGCGCGCCTTGGCCTTCAGTCGCCGCGCGATATTGCGCGACGCATCGTCGGTCGCCGCTGCTTCGAGGCCGTCGGCCTGATCGGGTTCGGGAATACGCGCCGAGCCGTAGATGACGAGCGTCGATTCGATCTTCGCTTCGTCGAGGAGCAGTTCGGGCTTGAGCAGTTCAAGCTGGAAGCGCACCGGACGCAGGTCTTCGCGCAACAGGAAGTCGGTATCCTGAAATGCGAGCTTATAGGCTTCGCTTGCGGTCTGCGGGGTCGAGGTCGCCTGCTGGGCGAATTGGGCGTCGTCTTTGGCTTTGTGAAAACGCGAACGATGGGTCTGTTTATCTTTTGTCATTAGCGGACGGCTAGCCGCTTCGGTTGACTTTGCCAAGACGCCCGCGCGCGGGCTTGGTCAGCGGCAGAAGCCGTTGCCGCTCATGTCCATGTGGAAATGATTGTAATGCGCGGCGTTATAATCGGGGCTGAGCACCGTGCCGAAGCGGCGGCATGCCGAGCTGTGCAGCGCACGCAGGAAGTCCTGCGACGCCCGGTCGCCCTTCCATCCGCCATCGAGCATGATCCGGCGTCCGTCGGCAAGGACGAAACCCGACACGTCGATCGCGTTGGAATAGGCGTGCTGCGACAGACGGCCCGACCGGCCGCCATAGATGTTGCGGCAGCTGTAGGTGCCGAAGGTTTCGATTTTCACCACCTCTTGCCCGAAGAATTTCCGCGCCGCGGGCCGGACAGCATATTGCGCCCAGGCGGCGAAATTCTTCGCCAGCGGACAGGTCATGGGACCAAGGTTCGACACCGGGGTGCCGATGTCGAGCAGCTTGACCGAATCGATCGAGGTACAGCCGCCGCCATGATCCTGATCGGGCAGCGGCGTGAAGCGCACCCCCGCCTGTTTGAGATCGAAGGCGCATTGCTGCGCCTCTGGGCTGCTGAAGGACGCGGCGCCGATCGGCTGCGGCCGCTGCTGCTTGGTCGCGGCGGGGCGTTTGGCATCACTCCGTTTCATCACGTCGGGGGTGCTGAAACAGGCCGAGAGCGCCAGCGCCGCGGTTGCGGCGACCAGGATCCGGGGCTTCAGGAACGGCGGGATCGGCATGGCGTCAATTTACCGACATCTTGGTTAACAGGGCGTAAAGCTTTGGCGCGGCTTGCCGGAAATTTCGCACGTCCCGCGCATTTTGTTTGACAGTTGCGCGCACCGCCTTAAACGCGGCGCCGGGCCACGCGGTCCCAACGCCGCGCGAGCTCTCTGCAAGGAGAGTCTGACATGACTGAAGTGCGTAAACCGCAGGCACGGCCTGCGCGTCCTTATTTTTCCTCCGGTCCGTGCGCGAAGCCGCCGGTCTGGTCCCCCGAAAAGCTCAACACCGAATCGCTCGGCCGTTCGCATCGCGCGAAGATCGGCAAGACGCGCCTCCAATATTGCATCGACCTGATGCGCGAGATGCTGCGCCTGCCCGATACGCACCGCATCGGCATCGTGCCGGGATCGGACACCGGCGCCTTTGAAATGGCGATGTGGACGATGCTGGGCGCCCGCCCCGTGACGGCGCTGGCCTGGGAGAGCTTCGGTGAAGGTTGGGTCACCGATGTCGCCAAGCAGCTCAAGCTCGATCCCACGGTGATCCGCGCCGATTACGGCCAGCTTCCCGATTTGGGCCAGGTCGACTGGTCGAACGACGTGCTCTTCACCTGGAACGGCACCACCAGCGGCGTCCGTGTTCCCGACGGCGACTGGATTCCGGCAGACCGCGAGGGGCTGAGCTTCGCCGACGCGACCAGCGCGGTGTTCGCCTATGACCTGCCGTGGGACAAGATCGACGTTGCGACCTTCAGCTGGCAGAAAGTGCTCGGCGGCGAAGGCGGGCATGGCGTGCTGATCCTGGGTCCGCGCGCGGTCGAACGGCTCGAAAGCCATACGCCGGCCTGGCCGCTGCCCAAGGTGTTCCGCCTGATGTCGAAGGGCACGCTTGCCGAAGGCGTGTTCAAGGGCGAGACGATCAACACCCCCTCGATGCTCGCGGTCGAAGACGCGATCTTTGCGCTCGAATGGGCGAAGTCGCTGGGCGGCCTCGACGGGCTGAAGGCGCGCAGCGATGTGAACGCCGCGGCGCTCGACAAGATCGTCGCCGAACGCGAATGGCTGAGCCATCTCGCCGCCGATCCCGCCAGCCGATCGAAGACGTCGGTGTGCCTGTCGGTCGCTGGGGCCGACGCGGATTTCATCAAGAAATTCGCCGGGCTGCTCGAAGCCGAGGGTGCGGCCTATGACATCGCCGGCTATCGCGATGCCCCGCCGGGGCTGCGCATCTGGTGCGGCGCGACGGTCGACACCGCCGATATCGAATCGCTCGGGCCCTGGCTCGACTGGGCTTACGCCTCGCTCAAGGCCTGACGCCTCCCCTCTTCCGTTTGCCCTGAGCTTGTCGAAGGGCCGCTCTTATTTTCCGGCGCCCAAGAGAAGAACTGTCCTTCGACAAGCTCAGGACGAACGGAGTTTTGAAAGCTACCGAAATGACCGCACCCAAAGTTCTGATTTCCGACAAGATGGATCCCAAAGCCGCCGCGATCTTTAAGGAACGCGGCATCGACGTCGATGTCATCACCGGCAAGACCAAGGACGAGCTGATCGCGATGATCGGCGCCTATGACGGCCTTGCGATCCGCTCGGCCACCAAGGTCACCGCCGACGTCCTCGCCGCCGCAACCAATCTGAAGGTCGTCGGCCGCGCCGGGATCGGCGTCGACAATGTCGACATTCCCGAGGCGTCGAAGAAGGGCGTCGTCGTGATGAACACGCCCTTTGGCAACAGCATCACCACGGCCGAACATGCGATCGCGATGATGTTCGCCCTCGCGCGCCAGATTCCCGAGGCCAATGCGCTGACGCAAGCAGGCAAATGGCCGAAGAACGACTTCATGGGCGTCGAGCTGACGTCGAAGACGCTGGGCCTGATCGGCTGCGGCAATATCGGCAGCATCGTCGCCGAACGCGCGCTGGGGCTGCGCATGAAGGTCGTTGCTTTCGACCCGTTCCTGACCCCCGAACGCGCGATCGAGCTCGGCGTCGAAAAGGCCGATCTCGACACGCTGCTCGCCAAGGCCGATTTCATCACGCTGCACACGCCGCTGACCGACCAGACGCGCAACATCCTGTCGAAGGAAAATCTTGCGAAGACCAAGCGGGGCGTGCGCATCATCAACTGCGCGCGCGGCGGCCTGATCGACGAGGCGGCGCTGAAGGACGCGCTCGACAGCGGCCATGTCGCGGGCGCGGCGCTCGACGTGTTCCAGACCGAACCGCCGGCCGCCGATCATCCGCTGTTCGGCACGCCGAACTTCATCTGCACGCCGCACCTCGGCGCATCGACCGACGAAGCGCAGGTCAATGTCGCCATCCAGGTGGCCGAACAGCTTTCCGATTATCTGCTCACCGGCGGCATTACCAACGCGCTCAATGTGCCCAGCCTGTCGGCCGAAGAGGCGCCGAAGCTGCGCCCCTATATGAGCCTCGCCGAAAAGCTGGGCAGTCTGGTGGGTCAGCTCGCCCACGACAACCTCACCACCATCTCGATCGAGGTCGAGGGGGCGGCGGCCGAGCTTAACCTGAAGCCGATCACCGCCGCGGTCCTGACCGGGCTGATGCGCCGTTATTCGGACAGCGTGAACATGGTCAACGCGCCGCATCTCGCCCGCGAACGCGGCCTCGACGTGCGCGAGGTGCGCCATGATCGCGAGGGCGATTATCACACCCTCGTCCGCGTCACCGTCGCCACCGAAGCCGGCGACCGTTCGGTCGCGGGGACGCTGTTCGGCAACAACGAACCGCGCCTCGTCGAAATGTTCGGCATCAAGGTCGAGGCCGATCTCGACGGCGACATGCTCTATATCGTCAACGAGGACGCGCCCGGCTTCATCGGTCGTATCGGCAGCACGCTGGGCGATGCGGGGCTGAACATCGGCACCTTCCACCTCGGCCGCCGCGCCGCCGGGGGCGAGGCGGTGCTGCTGCTCAGCCTCGACTCGGCCATGCCCGAACCGTTGTTGTGGCAGGTCTGCCAGCTGCCCGGCGTCAAGATGGTGAAGGGACTGAAGTTCTGATCGCTCCAAGGAAATCCGTGTTCCCTAGCGAAGACGAGGGACCCGTTCGAGCGTCGCGAGAACCAGCGAGGTAGCTGCCTCGACTTCGCTCGGCAAAGCCCCTCGTCTCCGCTCGGGGATACGGCGTTGATTGAAACCTCGCTTTTCCCGCTCTAAGGCCACCCCCATGACCAAGGCCCCTGCCCTGCTGCCCGAAGGCCTCCGCGACCGCCTGCCCGCGCAGGCCGAAGCCGCGTCGCGCGTGACCCGCGCGCTCGTCGATGCGATGCGCGCGCACGGCTATGGCCGCGTTTCGCCGCCGCTCGCCGAATTTCGCGAAACGCTGGGCGGCAATGACGAACGCGCCGCGCGCGATCTGCTCCGCTTCACCGACCCGGTGTCGCAGCGCACGCTCGCGCTGCGACCCGACATCACGCGGCAGGTCGGTCGCATCGCAACCTCGCTGCTCGCGCATGCGCCGCGGCCGCTGCGCCTGTGCTATGCTGGCCAGGTGGTCAAGCTGCGCGCGAGCCAGCTCCGCCCGGCGCGCGAAATGCTGCAGGTCGGCGCCGAACTGATCGGCAGCGACAGCGTCGCAGCCGCGCGCGAGATTGTCTCGGTCGCGATCGACGCGCTCGACGCGGCGGGCATCGGCCGGGTTACGATCGACTTCACCCTGCCCGATGTCGTCGACCTGCTCGCCGCCGGTCCGCTGCCCATTACGGCCGATCTGCAGATGCTGCGTGACGAACTCGACGCAAAGGATGCCGGCGCGCTCGCGCGCATCGGAGCCGAAGCCTACCTGCCGTTGCTGCGCGCGACGGGGCCTTTCGACCGCGCGATCGCCGATCTGCGCGCGTTCGACACCGCGGGCGTACTCACCAGTCGTATCAATGCGCTGGAAGAAATCGCGGCGCCGATTCGCGGCCGCGCCGATCTGACCCTCGATCCGACCGAACGTCACGGCTTTGCCTATCAAAGCTGGTTCGGCTTCCAGATCTTCGTTCCCGGCCAGGGCGACGCAATCGGCCGCGGCGGCGGTTATGCGATCCCGGTCGGCGACGATCAGGAAGAACCAGCGGTAGGCTTTTCGCTCTACCCCGACCCGTTGATCGACGAAGGATTGGGCGTCGAGCGCGACAGCGATCGGCGGATATTCCTGCCGCTCGGCCACGATCCGGCGCTCGCCGCCAGCCTGCGCGCGGTTGGATGGCAAACGGTCGCGGCGCTCACCGATGCCGACGAAGCGGTGCGGCTCGGGTGCGGCTTCACGCTCGGCCCCGAAGGGCCGGTTGCCGCTTAAAAATCCGAAACGCCGAAACGCGGAATCCCCTGGTTGACGCCCGGCGGGTCGAGCACGGTCACGTCGAGCTCGATCGGCTCGCCGATCCAGTGCGCAAGGCGGGTGTGATCGGCGAGATCGTCGTCAGTGAGCGGGTGAACGAGCGCGCGCAGCCCCGTCGCCTCGATCGCCTCCACGACGGCGGCGCGATGGCGCGCGAGGAAATGCACCTCATATTGCGCGATCGGATGCGGCCCGGCCGCGCCATCGGTCATGGCCCCGACAAACAGGATTGCAGGATCGGCACCGAAGGCGTCGCGCAAGGTCGCCGCTGCCGGTCGCTCGGCAGGGTCATAATAGATATGCGCGTGATAGGGTGCGTCGGGATCGGTCATTGGCGCCTCTTTGGCGGGCATCAGCTGACCCGCCTCATTGGCCCTGCGACAAACGGCTCCGCGCAGAGTCAACCCACGACCGATAGCGGCCCCTTCTCCCCTCGTCATCCCGGACTTGATCCGGGATCCATTCACGCAGCGCCGGAATAGTGGATCCCGGATCAAGTCCGGGATGACGAAATGTTGGAAGGCGTGAGCGGTTGGTCGCCTCCCAGAAGCTATCGCCCGAATACCCGCTTCAGCCACGCGTCGACCGTCGCGGTCGCCGCGTAGGACGGATCGCCGAGGCGGCGGTTGATCTCAGCATGGCCCTTCAATCCTTCGCCCGGAAAGCTGCCGAACGCGACGCGGCTGCCGCCGGCCTCGAGCGCGGCGCCGAGCGCCCTGGCCTGGCGCACGCCGTCGGGCCGCTGGACGTGCAGCAGCAAAAAGGCGGGGGCGTTGGGCGCGGCCGCCTGCGCCGTTGGCGACAGCGCGCGCTGGCGCGCCGGATCGGTGCCGAAGGCCTGCGTATAGGTCGACTGCATGATTTGCGGCCCGTCCTTCATCTGCGCCGCCACGTCATAGGCCGCCCCGTCGATCGGTATGACACCCGCAATATCGGCAAAGGACAGGCCGGCGCCTTTCAGATAGCGCGGGTCGGTGCCGGCCAGCGCGACCAGATGCGCGCCCGCGCTATGCCCCATCAGCACGATGCGATGCCGGTCGACGCCCAGTGCGTCGGCACGCTCGACGATCGCCCGCACCGCTGCTGCAACATCGGCCGCCTGCTCCTCGACCGTCGCGGCGGGGACAAGGCGGTAGTTGATCGACGCAAAGGCATAGCCCTCGGCAGGATAATGTTCGGGTTTGAACTGACCGGTCGCATTGTCCTTGTCGCCGCGCTTCCAGCCGCCGCCATGCACGAAGACGATCAGCGGCGCCGGACCGGCCGCGCCCTTTGCGCGCCATATGTCGAGCGTCTGGAGCGGATCGCGGCCATAGGCGATCGTTTCGCTGCCCGCGACCTTTGCCCCGGCATCGGCGCCCATGCGCTCCGCCATGCGTTCGGCAATCCGCTCGCGCAGCCGTTCCCGCGCCTCGGCGAGGGGGCCCGGCACCATCAGGCTCGCCGCGACAAACGCCGCCATGGCGGCCCATCCGGTCGAAAATCGCCGCGTCATCATCGCCTCCGTCATCATGCTGTCCGTCGGGTCACTAGCCTGCAATTGTCGCGAGGATGTGACCGCGCACCGCGATGTTATGACAAGATGTAACAGCCGCGATCGGCGCGGCGCGGCACGATTTTACGGCCTTCGCCCTTGCCTCGACAGCCAAATCCGCTAAGGCCGCGCCGGGTCGAAAGGGCCCCGTTCAGCAGGACAGCGTCATGGCAAATGTTACCGTCATCGGGTCGCAGTGGGGCGACGAGGGCAAGGGCAAGATCGTCGACTGGCTCGCCAGCCGCGCCGATGCGGTCGTCCGCTTTCAGGGCGGCCATAACGCCGGTCACACGCTGGTCGTCGGCGAACAGGTCTACAAGCTGTCGCTGCTTCCGTCGGGCATCGTCACCGGCACGCTGTCGATCATCGGCAACGGCGTCGTGCTCGATCCCTGGGCGCTGAAAGACGAAATTGCCAAGCTGCGCGGCCAGGGCGTCGAGATCAACGCAGAGAATTTCGCGATCGCCGACAATTGCGCGCTGATCCTGCCCTTTCACCGCGACCTCGACGGCTTGCGCGAAACCGCCGCGGGCGCGGGCAAGATCGGCACGACGGGTCGCGGCATCGGCCCGGCTTATGAGGACAAGGTCGGCCGCCGCGCGCTGCGCGTGTGCGACCTTGCGCATCTCGACAAGCTCGATCCGCAGATCGACCGCCTGACCGCGCATCACGACGCGCTGCGTGCCGGCTTCGGCGAGCCGCCGATCGATCGCGAGCGACTGAAGGCCGACCTCGCCGAGATTGCGGATTTCGTGCTCGAATATGCCCAGCCGGTGTGGAAGCGGCTGAAGAAGGTCCGCAAGGCGGGCGCACGCATCCTGTTCGAAGGCGCACAGGGCGTGCTGCTCGACGTCGATCACGGCACCTATCCCTTCGTCACCAGCTCGAACACGGTCAGCGGCACCGCCGCCAGCGGCTCTGGCCTCGGCCCGTCGGCGGTCGGCTTCGTGCTCGGTATCGCCAAGGCCTATACGACGCGCGTCGGCAGCGGCCCCTTCCCCACCGAACTCGAGGACGAAACGGGCCAGCGACTCGGCGAACGCGGGCATGAATTCGGCACCGTCACCGGACGCAAGCGCCGCTGCGGCTGGTTCGACGCGGTGCTGGTGCGTCAGAGCTGCGCGGTGTCGGGCGTCACCGGCATCGCGCTGACCAAGCTCGACGTGCTCGACGGCTTCGACAAGGTGCGCATCTGCACCGGTTATCGTTTGCGCGGCAAGATCCTCGACTATTTCCCGGCGCACGCCGCCGATCAGGCCGAGGTCGAACCGATCTACGAGGAAATGGACGGCTGGAGCGAATCGACCGCAGGGGCGCGCAGCTATGCCGACCTGCCGGCGCAGGCGATCAAATATATCCAGCGCGTTCAGGAACTGATCGAAACCCCCATCGCGCTCGTGTCGACGAGCCCCGAGCGCGAGGACACGATCCTGATCCGCGATCCGTTCAGCGACTGACCCCGCGAAGCGATCAGGCGTCGACGGACGCCCTGACCTCTGCATCGAGCGCCTGCGTCAGATCGGCGGCGATTTCGTCGGCCTCCTCGAGTCCCACCGACAGCCGCACGAGCCCGTCGGCGATGCCGTGCGCGCGCCGTTCTTCTGCAGTGTAGGTCGAATGGGTCATGCTCGCCGGATGCTGGATCAGGCTTTCGGCATCGCCGAGCGACACCGCGCGCTGGACAAGCGTCAGCCGGTTCATCATCGCCACGCCCGCGGCATAGCCGCCCTTCAGTTCGAATGCGATCATGCCCCCGAACCCCGGCATCTGCCGCCGCGCCAGATCATGCTGGGGGAAACATGCCAGCCCCGGATAATGGACCGCGGCGACCGCGGGATGATCGTTCAGCGTCGTCGCAATCGCGGCGGCCGACCGGCAATGTTCCGCCATGCGCAGCTTCAGCGTCTTCAGCCCGCGCAGCACCAGCATGGCGTTGAAGGGCGCCATCACCGCGCCGGTCATGTCCTTGACCCCGACCAGACGCACCTGCTGCATATCGGCGCCGGTGCCGAGCGCGATGCCGCCGACCAGATCGCCATGCCCGCCCAGATATTTGGTCGCCGAATGCACCACGATATCCGCGCCGAGCGTGATCGGCTGCGTCAGCACCGGGGTCGCATAGGTGTTGTCGACGACGGTGCGCGCGCCATGGTCGCGCGCGATCGCCGACACCGCGGCGATATCGACCAGCCGCATGTTCGGATTGGCGGGGGTTTCGAAATAGACGATCTTCGTCGCGGCGGAGATGCAGGCTTCGAGATTGGCCGGATCGGTCAGATCGACATGGGTGACGCGGACGCCAAAGCGCGCAAGGCCGTGGCGCATGAAGGCGAAGGTGCATCCGTACAGCGTCTGATCGACGATAATTTCGTCGCCGGGCTTCAGAAAGGACCAGAAAACCGCCGTTATCGCGCCCATGCCCGACGCCGTCGCGACAGCGGCTTCCGCGCCTTCGAGCGCGGCCATGCGCCGTTCGAGCAGGTCGACCGTCGGATTGGCGATGCGGCTGTAGAAATATCCTTCGCGCTCGCCCGCGAAAATCTCGGCGCCCGCCTCGGCGGTTTCGAACACGAAGGTCGACGACAGATGCAGCGGCGGCACCAGCGCGCCGTCATTGGCCTTTGCGTCATAGCCGGCATGAATGGCGCGGGTCGCAAAACCCGAAAGCGGAAAGGACGACATGACGGGCGCGACTCCTGCGGTGAACGAGCGCCGCTTGTATCAAATGGCCGGTGGCAGGTGCTTCCAATATATGCCACTAGCAGAACGAATATTGGAATATTCTGCCAAGGACTGCCCCATGGATCGCAAGGATCACCAGATCGTCCGCGCCTTGATGCACGACGGCCGGCTGAGCAATCAGGATCTGGCCGCGGCGGTGAACCTGTCGCCGTCGCCCTGTCTGCGCCGGGTTCGTCTGCTCGAAGAGCGCGGCGTGATCACCGGCTATGCCGCGCTCGTCGATCAAAAGGCGATGGGCTATCCGATCACCGTCTTCGTCGGCATCCGGCTGAGCAAGCATGATCAGGCGACCGTGCAGGCGTTCGAGCGGGCGATCGGCGCTATCGACGATATTCTCGACTGCTTCCTGATGACGGGCGATATCGACTATCTGTTGCGTGTCGTCGCACCCGACCTCGACGGCTACGAACGCTTCGTGCGCGAACGGCTGCACGCAATCGACGGCATCGCGTCGATCGACACCAGCCTCGCCTACGGCGTCGTCAAGCAGAGCCGCGTGTTGCCGCTACCCGGCTGACGCCCCGCGCCCCGCCGCGGCGACGGCTTCGATTGCAGAAACGAAGCCCGCCGGGTCATCCTCCTGGATGAAATGCCCGCCTTTCAGCGTGCGGTGCGGCATGCCGGCGGTTCCAGGCACGCGGCCGAGGAACAGGGCATCGCCGCCGCGCGTGATCGGGTCGCCGTCCGAAAAGCAGCAGAGGAAGGGCTTGTCGAAGCGTTCGAGCGCGGCCCATGCGCGCTTCTGATCGGGCACCGCGACATTGTCGCCCAGCGGCACGAACGACGGATAGATGCGCGCCGCGACCTTCGACGCGCGCGTCGGAAAGGGTGCGTCATAGGCCGCGATTTCTTCGGCGCTGAGCGGGCGCTTCGTTCCCGCCTTGACGATCCGGCCGATCGGGAACAGCGGGCTGTAGCGCGAAAAGGCGCGCCATATCGCAAAGGCACGCGGCGCCGCCTGCCCCTCGGGCAGTCCGCCGTTCGACAGTGCGACACCCGCGAACCGTTCGGGCATTTCGGCAACGAGACGCAGCCCGATCAGCGAACCCCAATCCTGGCAGACGAGGATCATGTTCCGAAGGTCGAGCGTCTCGATCCAGGCGCGCATCCACGCGACCTGCTGCGCATAGCTGTACGCCGACCGGTCGAGCGGCTTGTCGGAGCGACCGAAGCCGATGAGGTCGGGCGCAACAGCCCGGAAGCCCGCGCGCACCGCGGGGCCGATCATGTGGCGGTAGAGATAGCTCCACGTCGGCTCGCCGTGCAGCATCAGCACCGGCTGTGCATCGGCGGCGCCCTCGTTGACATAATGGACGCGCAGGCCGCCCGCGATCTCGGCATATCGCGGCGCGAAAGGCCAGTCGGTCAGGCCCGCAAAACATTCGTCCGGTGTACGATAAACCCGCATAATCCCCCCCTTGGTCCCGATCACTCTAGAATTGCCGCGCGGTGCGGCGCAAGACGCGCTTTCGTTCGGCGGCGCGGCGTGGCACGGTCGGCCGATGAGCCGCACTATCCTGGTCTTCTACGGAAGCTATCGCCGCGATCGGCAGGGCATCAAGCTTGCCCGCTGGATCATCGATTCTCTTGCTGCGCGCGGCGACCACGCCGAACTGGTCGATGCGATGGCGGTGGACCTGCCGATGCTCGACCGGCGGCACAGCGATTTCGCAGCGGGCGGGGCCCCCGCCGCGATGGACGCGCTCGCCGACCGGATCGCCGCGGCGGACGGCTTCGTCTTCGTGACCGGCGAATATAATGGCGGGCTGCAACCGGGCCTCAAGAATCTGGTCGACCATTATCTTCCCCAATTTGCGTGGCGCCCCGCCGCCATCGCCTCTTATTCGGCTGGCCCCTTCGCCGGCATCCGCGCCGCGACCGCGTGGCGCACGACGCTTGGCGCGATGGGCATGGTGGTCACCGCGACCCCGCTCAGCCTCGCGCGCATCGGCGGTGCTTTCGATGCCGACGGCGGGCCTGCGGGCGAGGACGGCGAGCGGCTGGCACGGGCCTTTCCGCGCTTCGCCGACGACCTTGCCTGGTGGACCGACGCCGCGAAGGCGCAGCGCGAACAAGCGCCGCCGCCCTTCTAACCCGATTTGAGCTCCTTCCCGAGCCGCAGGCTGGCGCGCCAGAAGAAGAAGGCCGGGATCAGCCCGAGCCACGCCGCCCCATAAAGGACATAGCGGACGCTTTCGGTGCCGAGGGTGGGCTTGAGCTCTTCCGACGCCATGCCGAAAAGGAGCGGCCCAAGTCCGAGGCCGATCAGATTCTGCAGGAACAGCATCACCGCGCTGGCCATCGCGCGCGCCTCCGGCTGCACCAGCCCGTGGACGCAGGCAAAGGTCGGGCCGTAATAAGCGGCGTTGAGCACGGTCGGCACGAACAGCAACGCGATCGCGACGTGCCATTCGGTGACGGCGTAGCCCAGAAACAGGATCGGCGCCGCGACCGCCATGCCGATCGCCGGCGTGGTGAGCATGTGCCGACGGTCGGTCTTGCCGAACCGGTCGGCGAAATAGCCGCCGAGCCAGGTTCCCAAAATACCCGCGATGCCCAGCGCTACGCCCAGCAACAGTCCGGTTTCGCCCGCGCTCAGCCCGTGCGATCGCTGAAACAGGATCAGCGCCCAGACGCCTTTGCCATAACCCAGGAAGGCGGTGAAGGACGCCGCGATCGCGATGTAGACGAAGGCCCGGGTGCTGAACACTTCACGCAGCGCCTGCCCGATCGACAGGGCGCCGCTCGCGCCCGTCGTCACAGGAGTATCGGCGCCGCGTGCGCGAACCTCCTTGATGAACATCGGGACCATGAAGGCAAGCAGCAATCCCGGCACGCCGACGACCATGAAGGCGACACGCCAGCCCCAGAGATCGTTGACGATGCCGCCGACGATCAGACCGAGGAGGCTGCCGATCGGAATCCCGAGCCCGTAAAAGGCAATGGCGGACGATCGTTTGGCGGGTTCGACGGCATCGGTGATGAGCGAGTGTGCCGCGGGTGTGCACCCGGCCTCGCCCACGCCGACGCCGATGCGGGCAAGCAGCAATTGGACGAAATTCTGCGCCATGCCGCACAGCACGGTCATCCCCGACCAGATCGCCAGCGACACCGAAATCAGCCCGACGCGATTGGTTGAGGGACGGTCCGCATAACGCGCGATCGGCAAACCCAGGAAGGTGTAAAAGAGCGCGAAGGCCAATCCCGTCATCAGGCCGATGTCGGAATCGGACAGCTTGAGATCGCGTGCGATCGGCTCGGCCAATATGTTGACGATCTGCCGATCGAGGAAATTGAGGATATAGACGATCAAGAGCACCCACAGCATCGTGCGCGTTTTCGCGGCGACGCTGGTTGATGCTTGCGACCCTGCACCAAGGGCAAGAGCTGGCTTTTCCGACATTTTTCTCTCCCGATGGGGGCGAAGGTGCAGACCCGGCCGCACCCTGTCAACGCCGGGGCGGCACAGCGTAAAATGGCACTTGCAATTGCCGTTACGGCTGCCAGCATTCGCGCCATGCAAAAAATTTCGCTGCTGACAGCCGCTCTGCTCGCCTCCGTCCCCGCCGCCGCCATGCCGCCGCCGCTTCCCGATGTCGCCGGCAAGGATGCCGCGACTCTGCAGGCGGAGATGACCGCGGGCGAAACGAGCAGCGAGGTCATCACCGCCGCCTATCTGGAGCGCATCCGGAATATCGATAAGGCGGGCCCGACACTCAACGCGGTGATCGCGGTGTTTCCCGGCGCGATGAGCGAGGCCTATCGGCTCGATCAGGAGCGCAAGGCGGGGCATGTGCGCGGCCCTCTCCACGGGATTCCGGTGCTGCTGAAGGACAATATCGAGGCGGCGGGGCCGGTTGCGACGACCGCCGGTTCGCTGGCCCTGAAAGGCAATATCACCGGCCGCGATGCGCCGCTGGTCGCGCGGCTGCGCGAAGGCGGCGCGGTGATCCTGGGCAAGACCAACCTCAGCGAATGGGCCAATATCCGCTCGAACGACGCGACCAGCGGCTGGAGCGCCGTCGGCGGGCTGACGCGCAATCCGCACGCGCTCGACCGCAACACATGCGGCTCGTCGGCGGGTAGCGGTGCAGCGACGGCGGCCAGCCTTGCGCCGCTGACGATCGGGACCGAGACCGACGGATCGATCACCTGCCCTTCAGGCATGAACGGCGTGGTCGGCTTCAAACCGACCGTCGGCCTGGTAAGCCGCAGTTTTGTCGTCCCGATCAGCCACAGTCAGGATACGGCGGGACCGATGACGTTGACGGTGCGCGACGCGGCCACGCTGTTGTCGGTGCTGGCGGGCAGCGATCCCACCGATCCGGCCACGGCAGAGGCCGACGCGCACCGCCGTGACTTTGCCGCCGCGCTGTCGCCGGACGCACTGCGCGGCAAGACGATTGGCGTGCTGCGCGATCGCATCGGCGGCCGCGCCGACATCGGCGCGCTGTTCGATGCCGCGCTCGACACGATGCGCGCCGCCGGTGCGACGATCGTCGAGATCAAGGATAGCCGTAGCGGCCTCGACGGCCTGGGCGATGCCGAGTTCGAGATATTGATGACCGAACTCAAGGCCGACATGGCCGCCTATCTGGCCGGGCTACCCGGGAAGGGCGCGCCGCGCTCGCTCGCCGACCTGATCGCCTTCAACAAGGCGACGCCCGCCGAGATGCGCTGGTTCGACCAGTCGCTGTTCGAACTTGCCGAAAGCAAGGGCGGCCTCGACAGCGAGCCCTATCGTGACGCCAAGGCCAAGGCGGCGCGGCTAGCGGGGCCGGAGGGCATCGACCGGCTGCTGCGCGAAAGCGGCGCCGACCTGCTGGTTGGCGTGACCAATGGCCCCGCCTGGACCACCGATCTTGTCAACGGCGACCATTATACCGGCCCCGGCGTCAGCCAGCTTCCCGCCGTCGCCGGCTATCCGCACCTCACCGTCCCGATGGGCGCGGTCGAAGGGCTGCCCGTCGGCCTCTCCTTCATCGGCACCAAATGGAGCGACGGCGATATTCTGGCGGCCGGATATGCCTATGAACAGGCAAGCCGCAAACGCGTAGCGCCAACCTATCGCGCCAGCGTTACGCCCTGACGCTAGTTGCGCTCGAGATATTCGGTCGGGATCAATATGGCGTGCGTCGCGAGGCGCACTTCGTAGAGGAACATGCCGAGCGAGAGCAGCAGGAACAGCATCGCCAGCACAAAGACCAGCGATACCGCGACGCCGAGATGGAAGCCCGCCGCATATTGCAGGAACAGCAGCGACACGAGGATGCACACCACCAGCCCGCCGCATACGGCGAACAGGATGGCGGTGTTGATGACGCGCATCCGGCGCGCGATCACGCGCAGTTCCTCGACCAGCCGGCTATGTTCGACGCCCGTCGTCGTCGCGTGACGTTCGGTCAGCTTGCGCGACCGGTCGATGACGCGCGCGAGGCGGCCAGTGAAGACGTTGAGCAAATTGCCCATCGCGACCAGCAGGAACACCGGCGCGACGGACAATTGGATCGTCTGGGCGATTGTCGGCGCCCCTTCGAACATCGCGTCTATCCTGCCGCGACCGACGGCGTGTTCACACCATGCATCTGGAGGAATTTGCGGACGTTGCGCGCCGCCTGACGGATGCGCTGTTCGTTTTCGACCATCGCAATGCGGACATAGCCCTCGCCATCCTCGCCATAGCCGACGCCGGGCGCAACCGCGACCTTGGCATGGGTCAGAAGCTGCTTGGAAAATTCGAGGCTGCCCATCTCTTTCAGCGCGGGTGGCAGCGGCGCCCAGGCGAACATCGAGGCGGGCGGGCTCGGAATATCCCAGCCGGCGCGCGCGAAGCTTTCGACCATCACGTCGCGGCGCTTCTGGTACAGCTCGCGGTTCTTCGCGACGATGTCCTGCGGCCCGTTGAGCGCGGCGCAGGCCGCCGCCTGGATCGGGGTGAAGGCGCCGTAGTCGAGATAGGATTTGACGCGCGTCATCGCCGCGATCAGCCGCTTGTTGCCGACCGCGAAACCCATGCGCCACCCGGCCATCGAATAGGTTTTCGACATGGAGGTGAATTCGATCGCCACATCCTTCGCGCCCGGCACCTGCAGGATCGAGGGCGTCGGATTGCCGTCGTAATAAAGCTCCGAATAGGCAAGGTCGCTGAGGACCCAGACCTTGTTTTCCTTCGCCCAGGCGACGAGCCGCTCGTAAAAGGCGAGGTCGACGGCTTCGGCGGTCGGGTTCGACGGGTAGTTGACGACCAGGATCGACGGACGCGGCACGGTGAACGCCATCGCGCGGTCGAGCGCGCGCCAGTAATTTTCGTCCGGCGTCGTCGGCACGCTGCGGATCGTCGCACCGGCGATGATGAAGCCGAAGGTGTGGATGGGATAGCTGGGATTCGGTGCCAGCACGACGTCGCCCGGGCCGGTGATCGCGGTCGCGAGGCTGGCAAGCCCTTCCTTCGACCCCATCGTCACCACAACTTCGCTTTCGGGATCGAGTTCGACGTTGAAGCGGCGGGCATAATAATTGGCCTGCGCCCGGCGCAGCCCCGGAATGCCCTTCGACTGCGAATAGCCGTGCGCGTCGGGTTTCTGCGCAACTTCGCACAGCTTGTCGATCACATGCTGCGGCGGCGGCAGGTCGGGGTTGCCCATTCCCAGGTCGATAATGTCCTCGCCCGCGGCACGCGCGGCCGCTCGCATCGCATTCACTTCGGCGATGACATAGGGCGGCAGGCGCTTGATGCGGTAGAATTCATCGTCGGACATGGGGAACTAGAACAACTCCTTTTCGTAAGCGTTTAGTCGGTCGAAACGCGATCGGCACCTCGCCAGCCGCGTCGGCGGCTGTTATACGCATCGGACGAGAGGCTGACCAGCGGGAACCGGCATGAGCGACGCGGGCGAAAAAGACAAGAATGGCGGCGCCGCGGTCGAGGCGCCGAATCCCTTTCTCCCGTCCCCCCACGATATGCAGCATTGGGCCAGCGTGATGGCGCGCGCGCAGCAGATGATGCTCGAATTCGCGCTGGGTCAGGCCGACGAGGAAAAGGATGCGCGGCCGCTGTTCGATCCCGCCAGATGGATCGACAATCCGGCGACCCAGCTTTGGGCCGAACAGGGCGCGAAGATGTGGGAACAGGGCGTGCATTTCTGGTCGTCGCTCGCCGCGATCCAGCCGTCCTTCATGCCCTCCGCGGCGGCCGATGCGCCCAAGGATCGCCGCTTCACCGACCCCGACTGGACCGCAAACCCCGCCTTCGCGCTGATCCGGCAGACCTATGGCCTGTTGTCGGACCAGTTGCTCGAGACCACGCGCCAGCTTCAGGGGCTCGACGCTGATGCGCGGGCCAAGATGGAATTTGCCGCAAAGTCGATGGCCGACGCGCTGTCGCCG
Source organism: Sphingopyxis sp. Q841 (assembly GCF_052384365.1). Lineage (NCBI taxonomy): Bacteria > Pseudomonadati > Pseudomonadota > Alphaproteobacteria > Sphingomonadales > Sphingopyxidaceae > Sphingopyxis > Sphingopyxis sp. Q841. The sequence goes on from NZ_JBQSUM010000002.1 coordinate 854,697, forward strand.
ACGAACCTTGCCGTCACCAATCCCGAAGTCATCAAGCGCGCGGTCGAAACGCGCGGCGAAAGCCTGCTCAAGGGGCTACGGCACATGCTCGCCGACCTTGCGCGCGGACAGTTGAGCCATGTGGACAAGAATGCGTTCGAGGTCGGCGTGAACATCGCGACGACCCCGGGCAAGGTGATCCACGAAACCGATCTCTATCAACTCATCCAATATGAGCCGACGACGAAAGACGTCTTCACCGTCCCGCTCGTCATCTTCCCGCCGTGGATCAACCGCTTCTACATCCTCGATCTCAATCCCGCGAAAAGCTTTGTGCGCTGGGCGGTCGAACAGGGGCTGACCGTCTTCATGGTGTCGTGGAAATCGGCCGACGCGTCGATGAAGGATGTCGTGTGGGACGATTATATCGCGGCGCAGGTCGATGCGATCGACACGGTGCGCGACCTGCTCGACGTGCCGCATGTCCACGCGATCGGCTACTGCGTCGCCGGGACGACGCTCGCCGCCACGCTCGCGATGCTCGCTGCGCAGGGCGATGCCGACAAGGTCAGGTCGGTCACCTTCTTCACCGCGCAGGTCGATTTCGAACTGGCGGGCGAACTCAAGCTGTTCGTCGACGACGGCTATCTGGCGCTGCTCCAGCAATTGTCGGCCGGCGGCTTTCTCGACGGCCGCTATATGGCCGCAACCTTCAACAGCCTGCGCGGCCGCGACCTGATCTGGAATTATGTCGTGAGCAATTACCTGCTCGGCAACGACTATCCGCCTTTCGATCTGCTCTACTGGAACGGCGACACGACCAACCTGCCGGCGAAATGGCACCGGCAATATCTGGTCGACCTCTACCGCGACAACCGGATGGTCATTCCGAACAGCCTGACGGTGATGGGCACCCCGATCGACCTCAAGAAGATCACCACCCCCGCCTATATCCAGGCCGGACGCGAAGATCATATCGCCCCGCTGGCCAGCGTCTGGCGGCTGATGGACCATCTGTCGGGACCAAAGACCTTCCTGCTCGCGGGATCGGGCCACATCGCCGGCGTCGTCAACCCGCCCGCTGCGGGCAAATATCAATATTGGACCGGTGACAATGACGCCGCCTCGCTCGCCGAATTCGAGGCAAGCGCGACCGAAACCAAGGGAAGCTGGTGGCCGCACTGGATCGGCTGGATCGCCGATCAGGACGGCGGCAAGACGCCCGCCAAAGGCGCGCGCGTGCCCGGAAAGGGCAAGAAAAAGGCGATCGAGGACGCGCCCGGACGCTACGTCAAACAGCGGTAACATCGCGGGATTATCCATCGGCTGCGGCGGTTCATCGACAATTTTTGTGCGCTGCACAAAAATATCCTTGAAATCGCCGATCCACTCCTATATTGTGCAGTGCAACATAAAGGAGTTGTTCCGATGGCTACCAAGATGGATAGTGCCGAAAAGGCTTTCGAAGCCGCGACGCTGGAAACCGCCGCCAAGCCGGTTGCGACTCCCGTGGCGCCTGCGGTTGCCGCTCCGGCGCCCGAAAAGACCAAGACCGTGAAGGCCAAGGCCAAGCCGGTCCAAAAGAAGGCAGCAAAGCCGGCCGCCAAGAAGGTCGCCCCCAAGAAGGCGGCCGCCAAGACCATCACCCCCAAAGCAAAGGCCGCGCCGAAGCCGGTTGCCGCCGCCTCCAAAGGATTCAAGACCATGAACGACACCGTCAAGAAGTTCGCCGAAGACGCCAAGACCCGCGCCGAAGCGATGACCGCCGAATTCAACGAAAAGGCGAAGGAAGCCATGAGCAAGAGCAGCAAGCTCGCCGAGGAAGCCGTCGAATTCAACAAGGCGAACATCGAAGCCATGGTTGAATCGGGCAAGATCGCGGCCAAGGGTTTCGAAACGCTCGGCCAGGAAGGCGTCGCCTTCGCTCGCAAGAGCTTCGAAGACACCACCGCCGCGCTGAAGGGCTACACCGCCGTCAAGTCGCCGGCCGAGTTCTTCAAGCTCTATGCCGAAAACAGCAAGAAGGCGTTCGACGCCGCCGTTGCGCAGACCTCGAAGACCAGCGAAATGGTCGTGAAGCTCGCCAACGACAGCTTCGCGCCGATCTCGAACCGCGTGTCGGTCATCAGCTCGAAGATGAAGGCAGCCTAAGGGCCTTTTTCTTCCCTCGTTGGCGCGGGCTCTCTCTCCCCTCCTCCCGACCCCGCGCCGACACATACAGGGCCGCTCGTTTCCTTCGCGAAACGGGCGGCTCTTGTTTTCACGGACGCCCGCTTCGGCCCGCTCGTGGCGAACGACAGGTTAAAATCATCGCGGCCGCCCTCTTGCGCATCGGCCGCGGCATGCGATATTCCGGACCATGATGCTTCCCGCTTCGATCCCTCACGTCGTCCGCGCCATGGCGGGCAAGGACGAAGACGTGTCCGGTACCCCCGGTGTCGGCATTGCAACGCGCACGCGCGCCAAACCCAAAAAACCCTCGATGTACAAGGTGCTGCTGCTCAACGACGACTATACGCCGATGGAATTCGTCGTGATGGTGCTGCAGCGCTTTTTCAACATGGACATCGAACGCGCGACGCAGGTGATGCTGCATGTGCACCAGCAGGGCGTCGGAGTGTGCGGCGTGTTCAGTTACGAAGTCGCCGAAACCAAGGTCAATCAGGTGATGGACGCCGCGCGGCAGAACCAGCACCCGCTGCAATGCACGCTGGAAAAGGCCTGATCTAACTGCTCCGCGCCGCCTGCTCGGCCTGAAGCGGCGCCGAAGGCTCGCCCTTCAAATCGCCATAATGGAGCGCTTCGCCGCACCCCGGACAGACGACCGCGGTGCCGACATCGGCGCCGCAGGCGCGGTGAATATAGCGCATCGCCGGTCCGCCTCCCGTCTCTCCCGGCGCATAAGCCCAGCGCTCGGCCCAATTGCGCATCGCGTACAGCACGTCGAACAGATCCTTGCCCTTCGCGGTCAGCCGATATTCGTGGCGAACGGGCCGATCCTGATAGGCATGACGCTCGACCACACCCTCGTGCACCAGCAGCTTGAGCCGCGCCGACACGAGCTGCGGCCCGAGGCCGGTGTTCGCGGCGATCGCCTCGAACCGCCGGCGCCCGAAGAATAGGTCGCGCAGGATCAGCAGCACGGCGCGGTCGCCCAGGATTTCGGCCGAGCGGCCGACCGGGCAAAATGTATCCGAAAGATCAGCGCGTTTGGGCATGATGTCCCTATACCCTTGTCATTCTCTTCATCGGCATTCTCATCCCACCGACAAAAACCTCTTGTCACTATGTTTATCATAGCTACAATCTGCTGCAAGAGGAGAGTCGCGCATGCCCAACCCCGCAGCCGTCATCATCGGAGCCGGCGACGCCACCGGCGGCGCGATTGCCCGCGCCTTGGCCGCCGAAGGCCTCACCGCCTGCGTCAACCGCCGGGAGCGCAACGCCGATGCGCTCGAGGCGCTGGCGCAGTCGATCCGCGAAGACGGCCATGATGCCCGCGCCTTTCCCGGCGACGCGCGTAGCGAAGAGGCGATGATCGCCCTGTTCGACCGAGTCGAGGCCGAGGTCGGACCGATCGAGGTCGCGGTCTTCAATATCGGCGCGAACGTCAACTTCCCGATCGCCGAGACGACGCTGCGCGTTTACACCAAGGTCTGGGAAATGGCGTGCCTGGGCGGCTTCCTGATGGGGCGCGAGGCGGCAAAGCGCATGGCGCCGCGCGGCCGCGGCACGATCATCTTCACCGGCGCCACCGCATCCCTGCGCGGCGGATCGGGCTATGCCGCCTTCTCGGGCGCCAAGGCGGCGCTGCGAATGCTGGCGCAATCGATGGCGCGCGAACTGGGGCCGCAGGGCGTCCATGTTGCGCATGTCGTGATCGACGGCGCGATCGACACCGATTTCATCAAGGGACGTCATCCCGATTTCGACAATGCGAAGGCGCAGGATCTGATCCTCAACCCGCAGGCCATCGCCGCCAATTATGTGATGCTCCACCGCCAGCCGAAAAGCGCGTGGACGCACGAACTCGACCTTCGCCCCTGGGGAGAAAAATGGTGAGCAAGAGCGCAGGAAAGTCCCTCGAATTCATCTTCGATTTCGGCAGTCCGAACGCCTATCTGGCGATGAAGATACTACCCGACCTGCTCGACCGCACAGGCGCCGATCTGATCATCACCCCCTGCCTGCTCGGCGGCATTTTCAAGGCCACCGGCAACAAGGCGCCGATGATCCAATATGCCGACGCGCCGGCGAAGATGGCGTATGAAAATCTCGAGATGCGGCGCTTCATCGCGCGCCACGGGCTCACCAAATTCCGGCTCAACCCGCATTTTCCGGTGAACACGCTGCTCATCATGCGCGGCGCGGTCGTCGCCGAAGACGAAGGCGTGCTCGACGACTATATCGATGCGGTGAACCGCGCGATGTGGGAAGACGGGCTGAAGATGGATGATCCCGCGGTCGCCGCCGCCTTCCTGACCGCAAACGGCTTCGATGGTCCCGCGCTGCTGGCGCGCACGCAGGAGGATGCGATCAAGGCCAAGCTCGCCGCCAACACCGAAGCCGCGGTCGCGCGCGGCGCCTTTGGTATCCCGACCTTCTTCGTCGGCGACGAGATATTCTTCGGCAAGGACCGGCTCGGACAAGTCGAGGAAGCGCTGCTCCGCTGACGGGACGACGGTTTTGGGGTCGGGAGCGGTCCTCACCTTCTTTCGTCATTCCCGCGAAAGCGGGAACCCAAAGCTCGCGTCAGCTAACTCCACACTGGGTTCCCGCTTTCGCGGGAATGACGATGTGAAAAAGTGCAACAACGTCCGCAATCGGTCCTAATCGGCCGCCTTCCCAATCACGCTGACGATCGCGACGCGCATCAATAGCCCATCAGGCTGAGCACTTCCTTGCGGCTGCGCTGATCTTCGAGGAAGCAGCCGAGGACGCGGCTGGTGACCATGCCGACGCCGGGGGTACGCACGCCGCGGCCGGTCATGCAGCCGTGCTGCGCGTCGATCACCACCGCAACGCCATGCGGGTGCAGATTGTCCCAGATGCACTTGGCGACCTCGGCGGTCAGCCGTTCCTGCACCTGCAGGCGGCGGGCATAGCCGTTCAGGACGCGTGCCAGCTTGGAAATGCCGACCACGCGCTCGCGCGGCAGGTAGGCGATCGACGCCTTGCCGGTGATCGGCGCCATATGATGCTCGCAGTGCGACTGAAAGGGGATGTCGCGCAGCAGGACGATCTCGTCATAGCCGCCGACCTCTTCGAAGGTGCGCGACAGATGGACCGCTGGATCCTCGCCATAGCCGCTGCAATATTCCTTCCACGCCCGCGCGACCCGCTTGGGCGTGTCGAGCAGGCCCTCACGCGCCGGATCGTCGCCCGCCCATTCGATCAGCGTCCGCACCGCCGCGGCGACATGATCGGGGACCACGACCTTGCCGTCGGGTCCGATTTCGGTCGTGCTGCTCGTCATATCCCCGCTTTCACTGTTGCTTTCTTGCCGCACATTTCGGGACGATTGCCCGGATAAGCAAGAGCGCGCACGCAAGTTTTTGTTCGGTCGCCGATGCTTTACGTTGCGGAATCCAACCCTTTTCCGATTGTGCAGAGCCGCAATTTCCTTTCGAATTTTCCTGCCAACAAGCCACTTGACGCTTTGGTAAAGTCAGCGCAGTTTTCAAACATTACAGAGTTCGCTCAAGCGGACCGTAATCCGGAGAGGCCGGCGTTTTCCCCGACGCCGGTGGGAGAGGACGATGACCAGCATCGCTGGCAGGTGGGATACTCACTGGCGCTTGGCCCCCGCGGCCCGGCGCCTTCTGGCGTGCCCGGTCGAATCCCCTCCCCTGACCACAAATTGAATTTGGGCGAACCCGTGGATTGCGGGGTCGAAAAAGGGAGGAATAGATGAAGTTCAAGGCACTGATTGGAACGTCCGTCCTGGCCATGGCGGTGGCAACGCCCGCCCATGCGCAGAGCGGCGGCTCCAGCTCCGACCCCTATGGCGAAATCGTCGTCACCGCGCAGCGCCAGTCCGAACGTCTGCAGGACGTTCCGATCGCCGTCAGCGCCTTTTCGTCCGAAGCGCTGGAAGCGCAGCAGATCAAGACGCCGTCGGACCTTCAGCTCACGCTGCCGAACGTCACCTTCACCAAGACGAACTTCACCAGCGCCAGCTTTACGATTCGCGGCATCGGCGATCTTTGCGTCGGCACGACCTGCGACAGCGCGACCGCGATCCACCTCAACGGCGACCCCCTCTTTTCGACCCGCCTTTTTGAAACGGAATTTTTCGACCTCGAACGCATCGAAGTGCTGCGCGGCCCGCAGGGAACGCTGTTCGGCCGCAACGCGACATCGGGCGTGGTCAACGTCATTACCGCCAAGCCCAAGCTCGACACGTTCGAAGCCTCGGCCGAAGGCGAATATGGCAATTATAATTCGATCAAGGGCAAAGGGATGGTCAACATCCCGCTCGGCGATACCGCCGCGATCCGCGTCGCGGGCATCTATCTGAATCGCGACGGTTATACGAAGAACCTCTATCTCGGCAATCGCATCGACGACCGCGACCTCTACTCGGTCCGCGGCTCGCTGCGCTGGGAACCGACGCCCGACACCACCATCGACCTGATGGCGTCCTATTTCCATGAAAAGGACAATCGCGCGCGTATCCAGAAGCAGCTCTGCCAGCGCGATCCGACCGGCATCCTCGGCTGCCTCAACAACCGCCTCGACAATTCGCCTTTCAACGGCAACGCGACCTTCACCGCCGCATTGACGTCGAAGGAATTCCTGGCAACGCAAGGCATCCCGACCGCTTTCGCGCTCGGCAGCCTCTATGGGCCGGATGTCTATGCGAACACGACTATCCCGTCGGACCCGCGGACGGTGAATACGGCGTTCACGCCGCAATATTTCACCAGCGAACTGACGCTGCAGGGCGAAATCCAGCATAATTTCGGCCCCGTATCGCTGCAGATTTCGGGCCAGTACCAGAGGGTCAAGCTGGACTCGATGCAGGACTACAACAGCAATATCGGCAACCGTGCGCTGTATGCAGGCGGTCTCGCGACGTTGCAGGCGGGTGCCGGCGGCGCTTTCGACGGCGTTCTTCCCGGCTTTTCGGATTATCTCGCGCCGGTCGCCGCGGCCATCATCCCCAACGGCCCCACCGGCCAGCTCTGCACCTCGATGGCCGACGATACGGGCTTCGGCTCTTATGGCGGCAATAAATTCTGCAACGACCAGTCGCTGCAGTTCGACCGCTCGAACCAGTATAACAGCAGCTGGTCGGTCGAAAGCATTCTGTCGAGCGACCTCGACGGGCCGTTCAACTTCCTGCTCGGCGGCATTTTCGCCAAATATCACCTGACCGAGAACAGCTATTATGTGAACGCCTTCCCGATCGACTATCTGTCGGGCGTGTTGGGTGCGTTCAATTCCTACGCGAACGGACTGCCGCCGTCGTTCCTCGCGACGCCCTTCTACCGCAACAATACCGACGATCTGAAGATCAAGTCCTACGGGATCTTCGGCGAAACCTATTTCGAGTTCAACGACCGGGTGAAGCTGACTCTCGGCCTGCGGTACAACCACGACGAAAAGGACGTGATCGCCCGCACCTCGCTGGCCAGCTTCCTGACGCCGTTCGGACAGACCGGAACGGCTTTCGATTCGCCGTTCGTCGTCACCTATGACGCCGATCCGGGCACGGCCGGGAACCAGCTGTTCCAGACTCGTTCGGTCAGCTTCAACAAGCTAACCGGCCGCGCGGTTCTCGATTTCAAGATCACGCCGGACAATCTGGTCTATGCGAGCTATTCGCGCGGTTACAAGTCGGGCGGCATCAACCCGCCGCTTTCGCCGATCTTCTCGGTGCCGGAATCGTTCAAGCCCGAACAGGTCGACGCGTTCGAAATCGGTTCGAAGAACACCTTCGCCAACGGCGCGCTTCAGCTCAACGTGACCGGCTTCTACTACAAATACAAGGATCTGCAGCTCAGCCGCATCGTTGCCCGTACCTCGGTCAACGACAACGTCGATGCAAATATCTACGGCGTCGAAGTTGAAGGCATCGTTCGTCCCGATCCGGATTGGATGATCAACCTGGGCTTCAGCTATCTGAAGACCAAGGTGGCCGGCGACTCCTTCTTCAGCAATCCGCGCGACTTCGGCGGCGGACGGGCGGACGCGGTGATCATCAAAGATATCACCAATGCGGCCAACTGCGCTGTTGCACCGGGAACCGCCGGCAATGCCGCAGGCAGCAATGCCTTCGTCAACTTCGTCAACAGTCAGATCAATGCCGGCGCGGTTCCGGGTCTGGCTGCGGGCGCCGGACTCCAGCCTACGACGGCCTTCCCGGCCGACGGCGGCATCGCATCGACCGGTGCGTTCAGCGTTTGCGCGGCGCTCCAGGCCTATGCTTCGGCAGCGGGAACCAACTTCGATCCCGCGGGCATCCAGGTCTTTTCGGCGGGCATCCCCGTCAACATCAAGGGCAACGCCCTGCCGCAGGCGCCGAACGTCAAGTTCAGCGTCGGCGCGCAGCACACGGTGCATCTGGGTGGCGACATGACGCTCGTCCCGCGTTTCGACCTGTCCTACACCGGCGACAGCTACGGCAACATCTTCAACGGCAATGTCAACAAGATCAAAGGCTATGCCCAGGTGAATGCCCAGCTTCAGCTCAACGGCGCCGACGACAAATGGTTCATCAAGGGCTTCATCCAGAACCTGTTCAACGCGAACAGCGTGACCGGCCTGTATGTGACCGACCAGTCGTCGGGTAACTACACCAATATCTTCACGCTCGAACCGCGTCGCTACGGCATCGCGGCCGGCGTGAAATTCTGAACCCGGCGGGCGGCAACGCCTGAAAAAAAGACCCCGGCCTCTCGCATGAGAGGCCGGGGTTTTCTTTTGCCCGAATGGCCGATCCGGCGGCGCTTGGCGCCGCCGGGACCGATCAGAATTTGAAGCGGCCGGTGACGCCATAGGTGCGCGGCTGGCTGGGATAGCCCGACACGCTGCCCGCCTGCGCGACGGCGTTGAAGATCGTCGTCAGATATTGCGCATTGGTCAGGTTGCGGCCCCACACGCCCAGTTCGAAGCCGTTGGTCAGCGCGACGGTGAACGACGCGTTGAGCTGGTTGACTTCACGCTTCAGATTCTGCGCGACGCTGGCGGGGAAGCCCGACAGGCCGTCGACGATCTGCGTCGGGCTTTCATACTGATAGTCGACGTGCGCGATCGCCTTCGTCCCGCCCGCGAATTCATAGGTATAGGTACCGCCCATCGAAACCGACAGATCGGGGATGCCCGCGGGCTTCTTGCCCGACAGGTCGCCGAACGCCGAGGCGACGAAGCTGTCGTACTTCGGATCGAGCCAAGTCACCGCCAGCGACAGGTTCAGCCCCTGCACCGGACGGACCGAACCGTCGAATTCGAGACCCCAGGTCGACTGCTTGCCCGCGTTGGCGAGCGCGAAGCCGGTGCCCGTGAAGACGTTCGACTGGAAGCCCTTGATCGATTGCTTGAACACCGCAAGGTTCAAGGCCGCGACCGACCACTGCGCCTTCAGCCCGGCTTCGTACACCGTCGATTCCTCGGGCGCCGCAAAGCGGGTGCCCGACACCAGGTTCGCGGTGCCGAGACCGCCTGCGATGATCGCCGGCAGGTCGCTGGCGAGCGGACGGCTGTCGCGCGACAGGTTGACCGAGCTTGCCTTGAAGCCCGTCGCATAGGTCGCATAGACGTTGACCGTGTCGGTCAGCTTATAGGCCAGACGCGCGCTGTAGCTGAAGTCGCCGTCGTTGGTCTTGCCGGGCTCGACGCTGTTCGGAACGTTCAGGAAGGGCGGCAGGAACTGGAACGCCTTCAGCGGGTTCAGCGGGTTCGCCGCCGGGTTGTTCTGGTTCGCGGTCGCGAAGGCCTGGAACTGCTGGAAGGTCGCCGCAGTTGCGGGGTTGGTCGCAAATGCGAGGACCGCCGCCGGATCGTTCGGATTGACGCCCGCCTGTTGCAGCGCGCCGCCGAGGATCAGCTGGTTGCGGAACGGCGCATAGGCCGGCGCATCGAGGTTGATGCCCGAAAAGACGTCAGTGCTCGTCACGTCGGTCGTGAAGCGCTTCTTGTCCTTGGTGTAGTTGCCACCGAGGGTCAGCGTCAGGCGATCGGTCACGTCGAAATCCACCGTGCCGAAGATCGACCAAGCCGTGTTTTTCATGCCGTAATATTCGTCCATGCCGTCACCGGCGCGGAAGAAGGTGCCCACATATTTGGCCGGGTCGCCTTCGAGCGTGCCAAGCGTACCTTCAAGCACCGGAACGCTCAGCGCCCCGCCGCTTGCCGCCTGGATCAGCGCGTTGCCATAGGCGCGGAAATCGTCGCCGAAATAGATCTGGCTGTGCTGCTTGATCTTCTCGTTGAAATAATAGCCGCCGATCAGGAAGTTGATCGGACCGTCGAAATCCGAGGCCAGACGCAGTTCCTGCGTGAAGGTGTTGATCGCGGTATCGTCCGACTTCTGACCGATCAGGTCGGCGCTGGTGAAGTCCGAATCCTGGTTGGTGTTGGAGCGAACCTCGCGATAGGCGCTGATCGAGGTCAGCGACATGTTGCCGAGATCATAGTCGATCTGGCCCGAACCACCGTAATTCTTGATCAGGTTCGACGACAGGAAGTTGTTGTAGACGCGATACGAGAAGGGATTGTTCGCATCGACGCTGGGGCCGCCCGCGAGGGCATTGGTGATCGCGACCGTCGGGCCGGCGATGACGTTGCCGGCGATGCAGCAATTCTCGTCGATCTTGTCATAATCGCCGATCAGGCGGATCGTCAGCGCCTCGGTCGGTTCGAACAGCAGCTGGCCGCGCACGCCCCAGCGGTTGCGATCGTTGACGTCGGTGTCGAGGTTGACGTCACGGGCATAGCCGTCGCGGCGGTTGTAGTTGCCCCCGAGCGAGAAGGCGATCTTGTCGCTAATCGGGCCGGTGATGTCGCCCTTGATGACGAAGGCGTCGTAATTGCCGTAGCTCGCCTCGACCGAACCGCCGAATTCATACTGCGGCTTCTGCGTGACGATGCTGATTACGCCCGCCGACGCATTCTTGCCGAACAAAGTCGACTGCGGACCGCGCAGCACTTCAATGCGCTCGACATTCGGAAGGTCGCCGATCTGGGCGGCCGAACGCGAACGATAGACGCCATCGATGAAGACGCCGACCGAGGGCTCGATGCCCGGATTGTTCGCGCCGTTGCCGAAGCCGCGGATGATGAAGTTGGTGTTCGCGCTCGACTGGAGCTGCGACACGCGAAGGCTGGGGACCGCCGACTGCAGGTCGATAAGGTCGCGGATCTGCGCGTTCTGGATATCGGCGGCCGAGGTCACCGAAACGGCGATCGGCGTATCCTGAAGCGTCTGCGAGCGCTTGGTCGCGGTGACGATGATGTCATTGCCATAGTCGGTGTCGCTTGCGGGCGCCTCAGCGGTGTCCTGAGCGAAAGCGATGGCGGGGGTGGTCGCGGCGCACAGCATCGTGGCGCCCAACAAAATGTTGCGCAAAGTCATTATAGTCTCTCTCTCCATACCGCCAGAGGTGACCCATCGGGCCTAAGGAGGGGATGCACTGGCGGTGACTGGTCGCTGTAATACGGCGGCGGGCCGCGTCAACGCCATCGCGGTGACAATGGCGGATTTTCCCGAAATTCGTGACCAAAAAGCAACAGTTTACGCTACGGCGACCGTTTGGGCGCTCGCGAGACCGGACAAGCCGCCAGCAAAATCTTCCGGTTGCGCCATCGGCGCCGCGCTCCCGCCGAAAGTTGCACGCCATAACCCATAGCTATGGATCACCCGCCGATCGGCGATATTTTGCTCAATGGTCTGCGCCTAGGAACCTGTCGCAACCAAACAGGAGAGGATCATCATGTCGGGACCGCCGCTTTCCCCTGCCCGCTGCGCTGGGTCGCTCGTTTTCACATCCGGACAGCTCGCGCGCGGCGACGACGGCAAGATCGTCGCCGGAGGAATCGAAGCGCAGGCCGAGCAGGCGCTCGCCAATCTGATCGCCGTGCTCGCCGCCGAAGGCTGCACCGCCGCCGATGTCGTCAAGGTGACGGCTTGGCTGACCGACGCGCGGTTCGGCGCCGCGTTCAACGCGGCCTATCGCCGCCATTTCGGCGCGCCCTTCCCCGCGCGCTCCACGGTGGTCTCGGCACTGCTCGCCGACGGTGCCCTCATCGAGGTCGAGGCGATCGCGCAGCGCGCATGAGCGTAAAGGGCACTGGACCCCAGCTTTTGCGGGAGTACAGTCGCGGCATGCGCTTTCGCCAGATCGAAGTCTTTCACGCCGTCTATACGCACGGGTCGATCAGCGCCGCCGCGCGCGCGCTTGGCGTGTCGCAGCCTTCGGTATCGAAGACGCTGCGTCACGCCGAGGACGGCCTGGGCTTTGCGCTGTTCCAGCTCGCCCGCGGCCGCCTCGTCCCGACCGACGAGGCGCATGCGCTCATGCACGAGGCGGGCGATATTTTCGACCGCATCACCTCGCTCCAGCATACCGCGCGCAATCTGTCGCAAGCGGGCGGCGGGCATATCCGGCTCGGCATCGTGCCCAGCCTGGCGCTCGACGTCGTACCGCAGGCGATGGCCCAGTTCCGCCGCGAATGGCCGCGCGTGACCTTCGAGGTGCATACGCATCATCATGACGATCTGGTGCAATCGCTGATCGAGCGCGAAACCGATATCGCGATCGCCTATACGCCGCCGCGCCATCCGCGCCTGACGCGCTCGCTGCTGGCGGAAGGCGAGCTGGTCGTCTTCTTCCCCGACGGCGCCTTCGCCGATGCCGGCCCGCGCCTTGCACTCGACCAGCTGGCCGATCGCGACGTCATTGGCGTGGCGGCAACGGGGCCGATCGGCGACGTCCTCACCCGCGCGGCGCGCGATCGCGGCATTACCTATCGCGAATCGGTGTCGGTCCAGACCTTCTTCATCGCGGCGCGTCTGGCCCAGCTCGAGGGCGGCGTCACGGTGATCGACGAATTCACCGCGCGCGCCTGGCAATCGCCCGGCTATCGCTGGCTACCGACCGACCCGCCACTGGGGTTCACCGTCTCCTACGTCACGCTGGAGGACCGGCCGCCGTCGAAGATCGCGCGCCAGTTCCTGCGCACGCTCGAAGACACGCTCGAGGGGATCCGTGCCGACCACCCATAGCCTTTGGCTATGGATGTCACAAATATTGCATATTTGCGCGGCGTGACCCTTCGATATTCTGCCCCGAGAGCAGGCGGCGAAATTTTCCCTTTCGCCCTGCCACAGGGGGATCGGGTTGATCGATGCGGGCCACGTTCGGACTGGACGAACCGCCGCAGACAAGGCGGCCGCAGGAGCTGATCGTGATCGGCGCCGGCGTCGTCGGCATGGCGACCGCGCTGACCCTTTCCGACCGCGGGCACCGGGTCACGCTCGTCGACGCGGCCGAGGGCCCGGGCCTCGGCACCTCCTTCGCCAATGGCGCGCAGTTGAGCTACGCCTATACCGACGCATTCGCGAGCCCGTCGACCGTCGCGCAATTGCCACGGCTGCTGATGGGACTCGATCCGGCCTTTCGCCTCTCACCGTCGCTCGATCCCGATTTCCTGCGCTGGGGTATCGCCTTTCTGCGCAACGCCTCGGCGGGGCGGTTCCGCCGCAACACGCTGGCCGGCATGATGCTCGCCATCGAATCGCGCGCGGCGCTCGATCAGCTGACGCAGCGGCACGGCATCGAATTCGCGCGCAGCGCCCCCGGCAAGCTCATCCTCTATCGCAGCGCCAAAAGCTTTGCGGCGGCCGCGCGTGTCGCCGCGATGAAGGCCGAACATGGTGCTCGGCAAAGCCTGATCGACGCCAGCCAAGCGGTGGCGATCGAACCCGCGCTGGGCGCGATCCGGCCGGAAATCGCCGGCGCGGTGTTCGACCGCGGCGAGGAAGTGGGCGACCCCTATCGCTTCTGCAACGGCGCACGGGCTGCCTTGGCGGCGCATGGACGAAGCGCGAGCTGGTTCCGCACCGACATTGCCGCGATCGAGCCCGACGCGCGGCGCCCCGCGATCGTCGCGCGGGACGGTCGGCGGTTCGCCGCCGACCGGATCCTATTATGTTCAGGCACGGGATCGCTCGCGCTGGCGCAGAGTTTCGGCGTCCGCCTGCCGATCGTGCCGATGAAGGGCTATTCGATCACCGCCGCGCCGGGCGACGCGGCGCCGACGGTCAGCATCACCGACGCTGCGAACCGCGTCGTTTTCGCCCGGCTGGGCAATCGCATGCGGATTGCCGGCCTCGCCGACTTGGCGCAGCGCGACGCCGCGGTCGATCCGCGGCGGCTCGCCACGTTGATCGCCAGCGCCCGCGCCGCGCTGCCCGAAGCGGCGACCTATGACGCGATCGAATCGAGCTGGGCGGGGCTGCGGCCCATGACCCCCGATTCGCTGCCGATCACGCGGCCGATCGCGCCGGGGGTGATCGCAAACACGGGACATGGGGCCTTGGGCTGGACCTATGCCGCCGGGTCGGCCGCGCGCGTCGCCGCGCTTATCGATCGAGAGGATTAATACAAAAATACAATCGCTTATCTGCCAAATCTCAGGGAAGGGCCAATAGCATGAACAGGGGTCAAAAATTCATCAGCCTGATGGGCGGCATTTCGCTGCTCGCCAGTGCAACCGCCGCCATGGCGCAGGACCGCGCCGAACCCGAACCGCAAATCGCCGAGGATATCGAACAGGATTCGGGCGAAGCGATCGTCGTCACCGGATCACAGATCAAGGGCGCCGACGTCGCCGGGGCGCTGCCGCTGACGTTGCTCAACGAACAGGATATCGACGCCATTGCCGCGACGAGCGGTGACGATCTGTTCCGCGCCATTCCGCAGGCGGGCGATGTCGCCTTCAACGAAAGCCGCGAGGCCGGCGGCATCAACGACGCGCGCGGCGACGTCGCGTCGATCAACCTGCGCGCGCTGGGCACGGGCAACACGCTCGTCCTCCTCAACGGGCGCCGCATGGTGCTGCACCCCGGCACCCAGTCCGAAAATCTGGTGCCGGTGCAAAGCGTCAACACCAACACCATCCCGGTGACGGGGGTCCGCCGCGTCGAGGTTCTGCTCGACGGCGCCGCCGCCATCTATGGATCGGATGCGGTTGCCGGCGTCATCAACACCGTGCTCAAGGACAATTTCAAGGGGCTGCGCGTCACCGGCGAATATAGCCTGACCGATGACAGCGACCAGCGCGAATATGAACTGTCGTTCGAAGCGGGCCACACGTTCAATGACGGCCGCACCAACATTTCGCTGTTCGGGTCGTTCAACCACCGCGACCCGCTTTATGCGCGCGAACGCTACAACTCGCGCTCGTCGGATCTGCGGCCGCTGCTCGTCGGGACGGCGTTCGAGGGCGATACCGATTTCCGCAACACATCGGTCGATACGATCTGGGGCGAATTCCAGCGTCTGACGAACAGCTACGCCCCCTCGACCACGACGGCGCGCATCGACGGCGTCGCGCTGACCACCAGCGGCATCTTCCATGTCCAGCCCGACACCAACGACGGCTGCATCGCACCGACCCAATATGCCGGCACCTGCTGGGACAACAGCTCGCTCTCGACCGTCTCGAGCGACGAAAATCTGCGGTACGACACCAACTATCTGCGCACGATCCTGGGACGCAACAATCGCTTCAACCTGTTCGGCTTCCTGAATCATGAATTTGATTCGGGGCTGGAATTCTACGCCGAGGCAGGCTGGTATCATTCGGATTATCGCGCCTACCGCGATACCGAAACCAACCTGTCGAGCCAGCGGCTCATCATCCCCGCCAACGGCTATTGGAACCCCTTCGGTCCGGTCGGCAGCCCGAACCGGATTCCGGGTCTGACCGGCGTGTCCGATGCCGGGGTGCCGATCGAACTGATCGACTATCGCCCCGTCGATGCTGGCCCGACGATCGTCAACGTCAAGAACGACACCACCCGCTTCCTCGGCGGGCTGCGCGGCAAGCTGCTCGGCTTCGATTTCGACACCGCGGCGCTTTACTCGCGCGCCCGGACCAAGGACAGCATGCACACGATTTCGATGACGCTGTTCGAAGAAGCGCTGAGCCGTACCGATGCGACCGCCTATAACCCGTTCAACGGCGGCGATCCGCTCAATCCCGGCACGCTCGATTCCTCGCCCAATCCGCAGGAGGTGATCGACAGCTTCATGGTCGATATCGGCCGCATCAGCACGACCGAGCTTTACCTCGCCGACTTCAAGCTCAGCAAGAACGACCTGTTCGAACTGCCGGGCGGCCGGGTCGGGATGGCGACCGGCGTCGAATTCCGTCACGAAACCTTTGCGGACGATCGCGACGACCGGCTCGACGGCACGATCTTCTATGTCGCGCCCGACGGCTCGTCGAACGGCAGCGACGCGATGGGCGCGAGCCCGACCCCCGACAGCAGCGGGTCGCGCGATGTGCTGTCGGCCTTCCTCGAATTTGCGGTGCCGCTGGTCTCGCCCGAGATGAATGTGCCGCTGGTCCATGCACTCGACCTGCAACTTGCGGGCCGCGCCGAATCCTATCAGGGCTTCGGATCGGTTGCGAAGCCGAAGATCGCCTTGTCCTGGTATCCGGTGCGCAACTTCCAGCTGCGCGGCAGCTGGTCCGAAAGCTTCCGCGCGCCGAACCTGCCGCAATTGTTCGAAAATGGTATCCAGCGGTCAAACACGCGCACCGACTGGATCCGCTGCGAGGCAGACCTGCGCGCGGCGCGCATCGCCAATTTCGACGAGTGCGGTCAGGCACAGGGCATCGTCAGCAACCGGTCGGGCAGCAAGGAGCTGAAACCCGAAACGGCTCAAAACCTGTCGGTCGGCGGAACTTTCCAGATGAATTTCGGCGCGGCGGGTCGTTTGACGCTGACCACCGACTATTGGGAAATCCGGCAAAAGCAAGTGATCGGCCTGTTTGGCGACTCCAATGCACTCATCCTCGACTATTTGCTCCGTTTGCAGGGTTCGTCGAACCCCAATGTTCAGCGGGCCGACCCGACCCCCGCCGATGTCGACGACTTCGACGGCACCGGCATCGCGCCAGTCGGCGACGTGATCCAGGTGATCGACAATTACACCAACCTCAGCCCGCGCCGCGTCCGCGGTATCGACTTCGGCCTCTATTATCAGGTGCGCAACACCGGCATCGGAGACATCAGCCTGCGCGTCAACGCGGCGCGCCTGCTCGAATTCTATCAGGTGCCGGGCGACATGCAGCAGATGCTGCTCGATGCCCAGACGTCGGGCGACATTGATCCGACAATCATCATCTCGGGCGCCGAAAGCCTCGTCGAACAGAATGGCCGTCCGAAGTGGCGCGGATCGGCCAGCCTGACCTGGCGCTACAAGGGCTGGGGCGCGGGCTGGTACGGCAGCTATGTCGGACCGGTGAACGACACCTCGGCGGCGCTGGCCGACGGGACGCTGTTCCGCGTCAAGGATTACATGTCGCACAGCGTTTATGTGCAATATGAGGCCGAGAAGGGCCCGCTCAAGGATACGCGCTTCCGCATCGGGGTGCGCAACCTGTTCAACGAGCTCGCGCCGCTCGCCGATCAGAGCTTCGGCTATATCGGCGATTTGTACAGCAACCGCGGCCGTCAGTTCTACGCTTCGATCAGCAAGCGTTTCTGACCGCCGCCGGGTCGCCGGGACAGGCGGCGTGGGGGCTCCCCCTCCCGCGCCGTCTTCCCGACCGGCCGTCAGAGAATAAGAAAAGGGTCCGCCGATGATCTTCCGCCGCCTGATCGCCGCTTCGCTCGCGCTGACGCTGACGCTTCCGGCGCCGCTCGTCGCGCAGAGCCGCCACCTCCTCGAATATCCGTCGATCCATTCGCCGACGGTGGGGACGCGCGGCATGGTGGTCAGCCAGAACGCCATCGCCAGCGAGGTCGGCGCGAAGATCCTGCGCGAAGGCGGCAATGCCGTCGATGCCGCGATCGCGGTCGGCTTCGCCCTGTCGGTTACGCTGCCGCGCGCGGGCAATATCGGCGGCGACGGCTATATGAGCGTCTACGACGCCGCCTCGGGCGAGGTGCGCGTGATCGATTTCCGCTCGGTCGCCCCACGCGCCGCGACCCCCGCCATGTTCGTCGACAATCGCGGCAAGGAGCGCGCGGTCACCAGCTACGGCTATCTGGCGCCCGCGGTGCCGGGAACGGTCGCGGGTTTCGACTATGCCCATCGCAAATGGGGCAAGCTGTCGTGGGACAAGATTGTCGCTCCCGCCATCGCGCTGGCCGCCGACGGCGTGCGGCTGAGCGCCGACGAGGCTTTCGTTTTCAGCTGGGGCAAGGAGCGGCTGTCGAAGAGCGCGGCGGGCAAGGCCGCCTTCTACAAGCCCGACGGCAGTCTGTATCAAAAGGACGAGGTTATGAAGCGCCCCGACCTCGCCTGGACGCTGGGCGAGATCGCGCAGCATGGCGCCGACGGCTTTTACAAGGGCGAAGTCGCGCGCCGGATCGCCGCCGACATGAAGGCGCATGGCGGGCTTATCACGCTCGACGACCTCGCCGCCTATCGCCCGCAGGAGCGCGCCCCGCTGGTCGGCAGCTACCGCGGTTACACCATCTACACCGCGCCGCCGTCGAGCGCGGGCGGGGCAACGCTGCTCAATATCCTCAACCAGCTCGAACATTTCGACATCAAGGCGATGGGCGCCAATTCGGCGGCGTCGCTGCATGTGATGGCCGAGGCGATGAAGCTCGGCTATGTTGACCGCTACCGCGCGCTGGGCGATCCCGCCTTCGTCACCGCGCCGGTCGGCGGTTTCATTTCGAAAGCCTATGCCGCCGAGCGCGCGAAACTGATCGACCCTGCGCGCGCCAAGCCGATCGACGCCATGCCTTTCGGCGACCCGCTCCGCTACGAAAGCCCCTCGACGACGCATTTCTCGGTCGCCGACAAGGACGGCAATGTCGTCTCGACGACCTTCACGCTCGGTTCGGACTTCGGATCGGGGGTAATGATCGCGGGAACGGGCATCCTCCTCAACAACGAGATGAACAATTTCAGCCACGAACAGGCCTGGGAGGCACAGCGAACCGGCACACCGCCACCGCTCAACGCAATGGAGCCGGGCAAGCGAATGTTGTCGACGCAGATGCCGACGATCGTGATGAAGGACGGCAAGCCGTGGATCGTCACCGGAACCCCCGGCGGCAGCACGATCATCACCTCGGTCGTGCAGGTTCTCGTCAACGTCATCGATCATGGCATGAACATCGCCGAAGCGACGCACCAACCGCGCATCTATCAGGGTGCGAGCGACACGCTGCGCGTCGAACCCAATTTCAACCCGGACACCGTCGCCGCGCTGAAGGCGATGGGCCATCCGATCACCAGCGATGAGACAATGGGCAGCGAACAATCGATCATGATCGACAAGGGCCTGTTCCTCGGCGCCGCCGATCCGCGGCGCCCCGGCGCGCTGGCAGTGGAACCATGATGCGCCGCCGCCTGATCCTGCTCGCCGCCGGCCTGCTCGCGGCCTGCGCGCCGGTCGCGCCGCCGCAAACGGTCGCTCCACCGCCCGCTCCCTCTTCCGCCGACGAACAGGCGTTCGTCGCGGCCGCGCATCCACTCGCGGTCGAAGCGGGACTCGACGTGCTGCGTCGCGGCGGCAACGCCGTCGACGCAGCCGTCGCAGTCCAGGCGATGCTCGGGCTGGTCGAACCGCAAAGCTCGGGGCTCGGTGGCGGGGCCTTCATGGTCTATTATGACGCCGCCACACGCGGCGTCACCGTCTATGACGGGCGCGAAACCGCACCCGCCGGTGCGACCTCGGACATGTTCCTCGATGCGGACGGCAAACCGCTGCCCTTCCGGACCGCGGTGCTCAGCGGCCGCGCGACGGGGGTGCCGGGCGCGGTGGCGATGCTGGCAATGGCGCAGCACGACCGCGGAAAACTGGCTTGGCGCGACCTCTTCGGCAGTGCCGAGCGGACGGCACGCGAAGGCTTCACCGTCACCGCTCGCCTCGAACGCTTCGTTCATGGCCCCTATCCGCAGGCGAGCGCGCCCGATGTGGTGCGGTATTTCAGCGACGGACATGGCGGCAAGGTTCGCGCCGGCGACACGCTGCGCAATCCCGCCTATGCCGCCTTCGTCCAGCGCCTTGCCGCCGAGGGCGCCGACGCCCTCTATCGCGGCGCCACTGCCGCGCGCATTGTCGCGCGTCTGCACGATGGCGCCTTGCCGGGCAGCATGACCGCAGCCGATCTTGCCGGCTATCGCCCCGTGGTCCGGCAGGCGCTGTGCAATGGCTATCGCGTCTATCTGCTCTGCGCGCCGCCGCCGCCGTCGAGCGGGGTGGGCTTGCTGCAGCTTATGGCGATGATCGAACATAGCGATATCGCGGCGCGCGGCCCCGACGACGCGGTCGCCTGGGTCGAATATGCCGAAGCGAGCCGGCTGATGTATGCCGACCGCGACGCCTATGTCGGCGATGTGCCGAACGTCCCGGTCAAGGGGCTGCTCGATCCCGCCTATGTCGCTGCCCGCGCCGCGCTCATCAAGGACCGGGCCGGGCCGCCGCCGTCTGCCGGAACCCCGCCCGGTGCAATCGTCGCGGCGGCGGACGCCACCGATGAAGTCCCGGGCACCTCGCACTTCGTGATCATCGACGGCGACGGCAATGCGGTGTCGATGACCACCACGGTCGAAAGCTATTTCGGGTCGGGGCGCATGGTCGACGGCTTTTTCCTGAACAACCAGATGACCGACTTTTCGTTCGTCCCCACTGGTCCCAATGCCATCGCGCCGGGCAAGCGGCCGCGGTCTTCGATGACCCCGCTCGTGATATTGCACCGTGACCTTAGCCTTGCCGGCGCGATCGGGTCGCCGGGCGGCAACGCGATCCTCGCCTATGTATCGAAGGCGCTGGTCGGCGTAATCGATTGGGGACTACCGCTGCAAAAGGCGGTCGCGCTCCCCAATCTGGTCGCGCGCGGCGCAACCTTCGCGGGTGAGGAAAGCCGCTTTCCGCCCGCAATGCGCGCCGAAATGGCGCGGCGCGGCGTCGAAGTCCGTGCCGGATCGGGTGAGGATTCGGGACTCCACGGCGTCATGATCTGGGATGGCCGCTTCGATGGCGCCGCCGACCCGCGCCGCGACGGCGTCGCGCGAACGATCACGCTCGAAAGGAAATGACGATGATGCGTTTCATCCCGCTCGCGGCGCTTGCCGCCAGCATGACCCTCGCCGTTCCCGCGGCTGCGCAGCGCGTGTCGGTCGAGGCGGTCGAATTCCCCAGCCGCGACGGCAAGACGATGATCAAGGGTTATGTCTTCAAGGCGGACAATGCCCCCGCGCAATCGCCCGCCGTCGTGATGATGCACGGACGCGCCGGCGCCTATTCGTCGCTTGCCAAGGGGAAATATGATGCGGCGACCCTCGCATCGCGGCATCGGGCATGGGGGCGCCTGCTCGCGCGTAGCGGCTATGTGGCGCTGATGGTCGATGACTTCGGCCCGCTCGGTTATCCGACGGGCTTCCGGGCCGGCACCTACAAGGATCGCCCCGCCGAAGTGAACGAGGTAACCTACCGCCCCCTCCACGCCTATGGCGCCCTGCGCTATCTTCAGCAGCGCGCCGATGTGGCGGGTACGCGCGTCGCGCTCCTCGGCTGGTCGAACGGCGCGAGCGCGACGCTCGCCGCCATGGCCGACGACAAGCCGGGCGACATGCGCAGGATCGGCTTTCGCGTCGGCATCGCGCTTTACCCCGGCTGCGGGCTCAAGCGCCGTTTCGACAAGCAGGGCTATCGCCCCTACGCGCCGGTGCGCGTCTTCATCGGCACCGCCGACGAGGAGGTGTCGCCCGCTTCCTGCGAAAAGCTGGTCGCGCGCAGCCGCGACAAGGGCGGCGACATCACGCTGACCAGTTTCAAGGGCGCGACGCACGGCTATGACACCCCCACCGAATCGCGTCAGTCGGTTGCCGCCAATGCCGCAGCCAAGTCGGCGACGGAAAGCGACGTCCTCGCCTTTCTGGCGAAAAATTTGAAGGATGAGTGATATGGCTCAGCTTACGCCCTTTCATTTTGCCTTTCCCGTCGATGATCTCGACGCGGCGCGGCATTTCTATGGCACCGTCCTCGGTTGCCCCGAGGGGCGCAGCGACAGCGACTGGATCGACTTCAACCTCTATGGGCACCAGATCGTCGCGCACCGGGTCGCGCAGCGCGATGCGGTGGCGGGCCATAATCCGGTCGACGGCCATGATGTGCCGGTCCCGCATTTCGGCGTCGTCCTGCCGCCCGACGAATGGCGCGCGCTCGCGGCGCGGCTCCAGGATCAGGGCGTCCGCTTCGTCATCGAACCGCACACGCGCTTTCCCGGCCAGCCGGGCGAACAGTCGACGATGTTCTTCCATGATCCGGCGGGCAATGCCCTCGAGTTCAAGGCCTTTGCCGATCTCGACCAACTCTTCGCCAAATAAGGATTTGTGATGGCGCGACCGATGCGTTTCTGGGGACATTTGGGCGCCGCCGCCGCGCTCGCCGCGGGCGTGCCGCTCACCGCACCTCTCGCTGCAGCCGCCGAAGCGCCCGCGTCGATCCGCGGCATCGACGGAACGGTCGCGGTCGTCGGGGGCACGGTCGATGTCCAGGCGATAGAAGCGCGCATCAATGGCCAGCCGGTACCGATTGCGCGCGACGGCAGCCTCGCGGCATCGCTGCCCGACGCCGCCGATTATCGGATCAGCCTGCGTGGCCCGGCGATCTTCGATGCCGATTTCGCTTTCGCCGCCGCCGAACTGGGCACGAAGGACGGCAAGCGCGTGCTGCCGCAAGTCGAAGTCGTGGCGCGCGCGCCGGGCCGTGTCGAATTTTTCTTCGGCGGCGATGTCATGATGGCGCGCCGCTATGAAAAGCCGATCTGGGGCGAGCGCACCTTGATCCATCCCGCGACCCGCGCCGCCGACATGGCGCGGCTGCTCGCGCCGATGCGTCCTTATTTCGCAGGCGCCGACCTTGCCTCGGTCAATCTTGAAACGGTGCTCGCAGCCGAGGATCTGGGCGACGCACCCGACAAGACGGTGGTCTTCTATACCCACCGCGATGCGGCGCAGGTGCTCGCCGATGCCGGGATCGATTATGTCACGCTCGGCAACAATCATGTCTACGACTATGTCGAACCGGGCCTTGCCTCGACACTGGCGGCGCTCGACAAGGCGGAACTCCCCTGGTCGGGTGCCGGCCGAAACGAAGCGGAAGCACTGAAGGCTGCCCGGATCGAGGTTGGCGGACAACCCTATGCGATGCTCGGTTTCGTCGGCTGGAAGGGACGCGTCGAACCCAATCAGGTCGCCGAAAGCGCCAAGGGCGGGGCCGCCTTCGGCAGCGACGAGAATATCGAGACCGCCGTCACCTGCGAAGTCGCAGCCGGGCGCATTCCCATCGTCCAGTACCACGGCAGCAGCGAATATAGCGACCGCCCCACCGACATCAGCGAGCGGCGGATGAAGCTGGCGATCGACAAGGGCGCGGTGCTGGTCGTATCGCATCACCCGCATGTTTCGCACGGGCTCGAACTCTATAAGGGGCGGCTGATCGCCTATTCGCTCGGCAATTTCGTCTTCGACCAATATTTCCCCGAAACGCAGGCGACCTTTGCGCTGAAAGTCTGGATGGACGGCGGCACCTTGTTTCGCGTCGAAATTCTGCCGATCCAGCTCCTCGACTATCGTCCCGTTCCGGCGACGGGCGCGATCCGCCAAGCAGCGCTTCACCGCATCATCCACCTGTCGGCAGAGCGCGGTACGCGGATTGCCCTGTCCGGCGGACATGGCGTAATCAACCCGCAGCGGCAGCCCGCGCCGCCGCGCGAATGCGCCGCGACGTCGATTTCCGGGGTCATCGCCTACCGCTATGCGCTCGACCCGGCCGCTCCATGCGCCGCCGCCACCGGCGCAATGACCGGCGGCGACCTGATCCTGCGCGGCGATTTCGAGGCAGCGCGGTACGACGACGCCACCGACCGGAGCTGGACAAGCGAGAATGGCAGCATCGATTTCGTCGCCGGCGGCTTTGGCGGCGGACATGCGCTCGCGCTGCGTCCCGACGCGGCGGCGTCATCGGCCACCGTCGCGCCGACGACCTTCTTCCGCAACGGGAATGCGCGCCGCTACACGCTGGTCGGCCGCGCGCGCAGCGATAGCGCCGCGACGCTAGCGGCGTTCGTCCAGTTGCAACCGAAGGGCAGCGGCATGACCAAGGCGATCGAAAGCGCACCGCGGCAGCCGATCGGCACGGCCGCGCTGACCGGCGGCGCATGGACCGATTTCCGCTTCGACGTCGACCTTGCGCCCGGTGACGAGGAACTGCCCCTGCGTCCGCTGCTGCAAATCGATGGAAAGCCGGTCCAGATCGACGATATCGCCTTCGTCGCATGGGACGAACCGGCAAACGGCGAACTGCCGGCGCCCGGCCGCTCCTATAGCCGCTAGATCAGCGCTTCGAGGAGGCCGATAAGCGGCTTGTCGGCAGGCGGCATATCGAGCGCGTAAAGCTCGACCGGCCGCACCCAGCGCAGCGCGGTCGCATGCCGTGCCACCGGGGCACCGCGCCATTTGCGGCAGACATAGAGCAGCAGCAGCAGATGCCGATCGCCGAGCATGTCGCTCGCAAAGCAGGCGGGCGCGAGGCAGCTATGATCGACGTCGATCGCCAGTTCCTCCGCCAGCTCGCGAACAAGCGCCTGCTCGGGCGTTTCGCCGACCTCGCGCTTGCCGCCGGGAAACTCCCACAACCCCGCCATCGACGTGCCTTCGGGGCGCTGCTGAACCAGCAAGCGTCCGTCGCGATCCACCAGCGCCGCGGCGACCACCACGAGGCTGTCGGACGCGGTATTTCCGCCATGCGATGCGGCCAAATTGTTAACCTTCCTGTGACACTTTCCCGATCCTCGGGAACTATAACTTCAGTCAGGGGCGGAACAATGAACAAGTTTCATGGGCTGCTGCGGTCGACCAGGGCCGCCACAGCCGTAGAATATGGCCTTATCCTTGCGCTGATCTTTCTGGCCGCGATCGTCACCATCACCGCCGTCGGCAAATCGACCAACGCGATGTGGACCAACGTGTCGGAAAAATCCGTCGCAGCGATGGATGGAGCCTGATGTGCTGAAACGGGACTCCCGAAACAGCATTTCGGCGCGTCGGCATTAAGAAATTCAAAACCAATTGATCCTAATCTTGCTCCGTTGACCACGACCAGACCGTCAACAGGGTAAGTGACTTGTCAGGAGACCAGACATGAAATTCTTCAAGAAGCTCGTTCGCAACAATCAGGCTGCGACCGCCATCGAATACGGCCTGATCGCCGCTCTCATCGCCGTCGCGGGCATCACCGTGATGGGCAACGTCGGCACGAGCGTCAAGGGCACGTTCGAAAAGGTCGACAGCGGTCTGAAGAACGCCGGCACCTAATCGAGCCGACATCCACCGCTTCGGCGATGGAGATCAAACAGGAAAGGGCGGTGGCCAAGCCACCGCCCTTTTTTGCGTCGGATCGTCAGCGATTGGCGTAGACGACCAGCTTTACCTTTTGCCCCGGAGCGAGCCGGCTCGTGGCCGGCAGGCGGTTGAGCACCTGGAACCGCTCCGATTGATAATTGCTGTAGGCCATGCGCTTCGCCAGCGCCGCGACGCTGTCGCCGCTTTTCACCGTCACCACATCGACGCGTCGCGGCCGGATCGCAGCAGCCTCGCTTGCGCTCAACCGCCGGACGCTTACGAACATCGGGTTGAAGACGCCCGACCCGCCGGCCTTGGCCAAGGTCACGAAGTGAAAGGCGCTGTTGGGTGCAAATTCATAGGCAAAGACGGTCACATCGACCTGTCCCGACTGGCTATTGGCGCGCGCCGACGAAAAATAGGCGGGGATGCCGTTCACCGTCGTGCGCTGAACGGTGCCGGGCGTGATCTTGGCGTCGCCCGCAACCGCCTTGAACACATTGGCAATATAGGCGGTCATGTCACCGCTATACGCCGCGGTCGAAAATTGCGCCTGCCCACCGTTGCCGCTGATCGACACCGCGCTGGTGCCGTTCTGCATTGCAAAGCCGTTCGGGACGGTGAAGCGCAGACGCAGGTCGGGATGCAGAAAGTCCCTGCCCTCGACTACGCCCTGCGCCGGGTCGTCGCCATAGAGCACGCCATCAACCGACGCGAGGAAAGCGTCGGCGTTGCGCACGCCGCCGGTGCCCACCCGCGAGGCGAGCGTTTGCGCATTGCGCACGCGCGACGCCGGATCGGGATGGGTGCTCGCCCATTCGGGCAATGATCGCGCGTCGCCGCCCGACAGTCGCGCCTCGAGGTTGGTCTGGTTCGCAAGGCTCGCCAGCATCGTTGACAGCGCCATCGGATCATAGCCCGCGCGCTTCAGATATTGGACGCCGAGTTGATCGGCCTCGAGTTCCTGCGAGCGCGAAAAGCCCAGCGTCGCAAGCTGCGCCACCTGCATTGCATTATTCTGCAACAGGCCGCCGAGCCCGCCGAGCAGCCCGCCATTGTCGCCGATCGCGCCGCCGAGCACCGACGCGAGGACGCCGAGGATGGTGTTGCGCGTCGCCGCCGACTGGCGCTTCTTGCTGTGCTGCGCAGCGACATGGCCGACTTCGTGGCCGAGCACGCCGGCGAGTTCGGCCTCGTCGTTCATCAGCGCCATCAACTGGCGCGTGACGTAAACATAGCCACCGGGGATCGCGAAGGCGTTGTTCACCGGCGAATTGAGCAGCGTCACGGTGAAGTCGCTCGGGCTGCGCGACAGGCCCGACTGCACGGCGATATTCTGACCGATGCGGTTCACATAGGCGGCCTGCGGCCCGGCATAGGCACCGCCGAATTCGGCGAGCAGCTGCGGATGCGCCTCATCGCCCTGCTTGCGCTCGGCGGGCGAAATGCTGGTCGCAGTGCGGATTGCCTTGAGCTGTGCTTCGGCCACCCCGCCACCGACCAGCGCCGTTGCCGCCAGCAGCATCGCCAGCCGCGCCGTGATCCGTTTCGTCATCGATTTGCCTCCCTTTGGTCCGTTCTCGCCGGCTTATCCCGTCGCGGGATCAAGACAAGCGGTCATGGGACGCCCGCCGGTCGGGAGTCGAACGCGAAGCAGGCGCGGGCGGTTCCGTTCAGGCCCGCCCCATCGCAAGGAACTTGTCTTCGCGGTCGGTGCGCAGCCGCTCACGCGACTGGCCCTGCAAGCCGTCGAGTTCCTGCGCGAGCGCATCGCCGAGCGACTGGATGGCAACTTCGGGCACCCGGTGCGCGCCGCCGACGGGCTCGGTCACGATACGATCGATGACCTTCAACCCGAGCAGATCCTGCGCCGACATCTTCATCGCGGTTGCCGCGTCGGGCGCCTTGTCGGCGGTGCGCCACAGGATCGACGCACAGCCTTCGGGCGAGATCACCGAATAGACGGCATGTTCGAACATCAGGACACGGTTAGCGGCGGCAAGCGCGATGGCGCCGCCCGAACCGCCTTCGCCGACGATCGCCGCGACCATCGGCACGCCGAGCGCAAGGCATTGTTCGGTCGACCGCGCGATCGCTTCCGCCTGGCCGCGCTCTTCGGCCTGGATACCGGGAAAGGCCCCCGACGTGTCGACCAGCGTCACCACCGGCAAACCGAAACGATCGGCAAGCTGCATCAGGCGGATCGCCTTGCGATAGCCCTCGGGCTTCGCCATGCCGAAATTATGCTTCATGCGCGACGGAATATCGTCGCCCTTCTCATGCCCGATCACCATCACGCGCCGACCGCGAAAGCGAGCGAGGCCGCCCAGAATCGCCTGATCGTCGCCGAAGTTGCGATCGCCCGCGAGCGGCATCCAGTCGTCGAACAGACCCGCGACATAATGTTTGAAATGCGGCCGGTCGGGGTGACGCGCGACCTGCGTCTTTTGCCAGGGCGTCAGCTTGGCATAGATATCGCGCAGCATCTTCGAGGACTTGTCCTCCAGCCGGGCAATATCGCCGTCGATATTGAGCGACGGATCGTCCCCCATTTCACGCAATTCGGCAATCTGGCGATCGAGCGCGGCGACCTGTTTTTCGAAATCGAGAAAGGCTGTCATAGGGGAGCGCTAGGCCGAAGGCGCCGCAACGTCAACGGCCCGCATCTGCGCCAGCGGATGGCGCCGGTTGACCAGCTCGACCAGCCGCCGGCTATCGACATGGGTGTAAATTTCGGTCGTCGCGATGTCGGCATGGCCCAGCATCATCTGCAACGCGCGCAGGTCGGCCCCGCCCTCCAGCAGATGGGTGGCGAAGGCGTGGCGCAGGACGTGCGGACTGACCCCCGCGGGATCGACCCCGGCGCGCGCCGCCAGTTCGCGCAGCATCTGGAACAGCCGTATGCGCGACACATGCGCCTTGCCCGACGGGAACAGCCAGGGTGTTCCATCGGCGAGCAGCGGCAGCCAGCGATCGAGCGCTTCGCGCGCCCGGTCGGACAGCGGCACCAGCCGTTCCTTGTCGCCCTTGCCGCGCACGATCAGAAATTGCCGCTCGCCCGCAACCGCACGGCGCGGCAGCGACACCAGCTCGCTCGCGCGCAGTCCGGAGCCGTAGAGCAGTTCGAGCAGCAGCAGCATGCGCATGGCGTTCGCGGGCGCTGCCTCCCCCGCTGCCTCCTCGCTAGCCTGCGCGAACAGCCGGTCGACATCATCGTGCGACAAAATGCGCGGCAGCGGACGGCGCGTGGCGGGACGCGCGATGTCGAGCGCCGGATTGTCGGTGCGCTCGCCCTCATCCTCCAGAAACGCGAAGAACTGCCGCAGCGCCGACAATTTGCGTGCGGCGCTGCTCGCCGCCAGCGTCCGATATGCGGCCATCAATGCGCGCAGCGCGGCGGCGTCGGCATCGCCGAGCGAACCGCGCACCAGTTCTGCCGCCTGTTCGAGGTCGCGGCGATAAGCGAGGATGGTGTTTCGCGATGCCCCCCGTTCGGCGGACATCATCTCCAGAAAGCGGTCGATCAGGCGCGCGTCAGACACGCACCAGCGCTTCGGCCGCGATCATCCGGGCTTCGGCGTCGAGCCCGACGTCGTGGAGCGCCCGGACGATATGATAGAGGTGATAGGGCGGTATCTTGTCCCATTCGCCCTGCATCCCGGCCGCGGCAAGCAGCGCAACCATGCCGGGTTCGCGCCGCTGGGCGGCTTCGGAAATCGCACGCGTCCATCGCGTCTGCTTGCCCAGATCGACCCCCAAATCGCTGGCCGCCGATGACGCCTGCCCGGCGTCGATGCGGCCGAGGCCCGCGAGACCCGCGAGCAGGAATTTCGACCGCAAGGTTTCGGCGCTGTCGTCGTCGCTGGCGAAGCTGCCGATCGACCCGGCGCCGACACCGGTCAGCGGGCGCGGCGACCCGACCGCCATGATGCCCCACCCGTGGCCGCCGACCGACAGTTTCGACACCCATTGCACCGCGCGATTGTCATATCCCGCGGTCAGCATCGATCCCAGCAACTGCCACGGATCGGCGCCGACATCGGCGCCGGTGGGCAGCGCGGCGGCGGCTCGCGCGGTGGCGACAAGCGCGGCATAGCGCGCCGTCGCGCCGGTGCCCGCGGACCAATATTCCGCCATCGCGGTATAGCGATCGGCGGCATTGGCGCCGCTGAACGCGCTGCGCAGCAGATCGGTCTGCGCCGCGAGCGCTTCAGGGGGCTCCTCCTCGCTCGACGCGGCGCTGAGCAGCGAGACATAGGCTTCGCTCGATAGCACGCCGCGCGATGCGGCATAGGGAGCGGCAGCGATGCGGTCGCCCATCGGCGTCATCGGCGCGAGTACCGTCCAGCTTCGGATCGAACCGGCCTCCGTGGCGCGCAGCGGTGCCGGAATGTCGATTCCCGTCGCGGTCGCCAGACCAAAGCGCCAGCTCGTCAGGCGCGCGACCTTGTCCCATTCGATCGTTGTCGAACGGCGGCCGGCGCCCGTTGCGCCGAGCACACGTTCGGCGAGCAGAATGTCAAAATTGCTGATCTTGCCGCTTGACCGTACCCGGCCGATCGCCCAGCCCGCGGGTCCGGCCTCGCCCGACATCCCGGCGCACATCGCCGCGGCGAGCCGCCAGCTTTGTTCGTCGCCATGGGCAAGCCCTGCGGGGACATAAGGACAAAGCCCCGACGGATCGGCGTTCGCCAGATAGGTCTGCTGGGCGGTCGCGACGAGCCGCGGGGTCGCGCGGTCATAATCGACCGACTGCACGATCATCCGCGCGGTGGTCGATTCGCCGAGCCGCAAAAGCAGCCCCGCGCGGTCGGCGGCAAGGTCGGCGCCGCTGATCGTATCGGGCGTGTCGATCGCAGACGCGAGCGCGCGGCGCAGCAATATCTGACCCCAGCGCGAGGCGACCTGACCGCGCATGCTGCGCATGATCGCCGCCGCATATTGGCCGCGCACACCAAAGGCATCGGGCGCCATCCCGCCGGTTTCGGGCGTCAGCGGCCCGACCCGCGTCAACAGCCGGCGCGCGCCGGGCGGCAGGTCGTATTTGAGCTGGCCGGAGGTGCCTTCTTCGCCATCGCTGGCCTCATCGCCCGCGTCGGTGTCGCCGCCGTCGAGCGTCGCGACGGTCGGCGGCGCAAGGGTGGTCGCACCAGCGGGTCCGCCCTTCGGCGCTGCGGTCGAAGAGGGCGCCGGGGTCGGCGATGGCGTCGGTGCTGGACGCGGTGCCGGCGTGTCGGCGGGCTTGCCAAAGCCTTCGGGCAAGAGCGATTCCTGCGCGACCGCCGGAAGGACGAGCGCAGCCGCGAGTGCGGTTCCCGACAATCCAAGGGTCAGCGCGAGCATTTTCTTTGTCATCGTGCCGCGCTTTCGGCAATCTTGTCGGTCACGTCCACCTCAATCATCTTCGCCTCGATCGGTCGTCCGAGCCAATAGAGGAACAGACCGAACGCCAGCAGCAGCGCCAGGGCGAAAATCCCGGCGACCCAGCGCCCTTTTCCCGATCCTTGCGTTGCGCGCAATATCCTGTGCCACCCGTGCCGGCTCGACCCAAATTTGCGCGGCGCAGCAAAATCATTGTTCCGCGCGGTTCCTGCGGTATAGCCGCGCGCACCATGTCGCGAAACCCGAAAAGCCCGGCCCCGGACATCGCGCCCGCAATTCGCGCGCGGCCGATCGTGCTCGTCGGGTTGATGGGATCGGGCAAATCGACGATCGGCCGCCGCCTGGCGCAGCGCCTCGGCATGCGCTTCGCCGACGCCGACGACGAGATCGAACGCGCCGCCGGCATGACGATATCCGACATTTTCGCGCGCTTCGGCGAGGCGCATTTCCGCGATGGCGAACGCCGCGTGATCGCGCGCCTGCTCACCGGCCGGCCGCTGGTGCTTGCAACCGGCGGCGGCGCCTTCATGAACGACGAGACGCGCGCGCTGATCCTGGACAAAAGCCTGTGCATCTGGCTCGATGCCGACGTCGCGACCCTGGTCGAGCGCGTCGGACGCCGCAGCCATCGCCCGCTGCTCAAGGACCGCGATCCCGGCGAGGTGCTGCGCGAACTCGCCGCGATCCGCAATCCCGTTTATGCCGAAGCGCATATCCGCGTCAGCTCGGCAAGCAATCCGCACGAACATACGGTGCGCGCGATCCTGGAGGCGCTGTCGCAATGGAAACCGCAATGACCAGACTGACCGTCGAACTTGGCGCGCGCAGCTATCCGATCCTGATCGGCGAGGGACTGCTCGACGAATTGGGCGCGCATGTCGCCCCGCTACTGAAGCGTCCGCGCACGATGATCGTCACCGATACCCATGTCGCCGATGCCTATCTGGCCAAGGTCGGTGCCGCGCTGGGTGCAGAGGGCATCTCGTTTTCCTCGCTCGTCCTGCCCGCAGGCGAAGCAACGAAAAGCTGGGAGGGACTGGCGCGGCTGACCGAATGGCTGATCGGCGAAGGCGTCGAACGCAGCGATCATGTGATCGCACTCGGTGGCGGCGTGATCGGCGATCTCGTCGGTTTTGCGTGCAGCATCGTCAAGCGCGGCTGCGCCTTCATCCAGGTGCCGACGACGCTACTCGCGCAGGTCGATAGCAGCGTCGGCGGCAAGACCGCGATCAACGTCCCTGCCGGCAAGAATCTGATCGGCGCCTTTCATCAGCCGGCGCTGGTCGTGATCGACCCCGCGACGCTGACCACCCTCCCCCGCCGCGAACTCGGTGCGGGCTATGCCGAAGTCGTCAAATATGGCCTGATCGACGATGCGGACTTCTTTGCCTGGTGTGAGGCGAACGGCGCCGCGCTGCTGGCCGGCGATACCGCCGCGCGCGCCTATGCCATCGCGCACAGCGTCGCGGCGAAGGCCCGGATCGTCGCCGCTGACGAACGCGAGACGCAGGATATCCGCGCGCTGCTCAATCTGGGCCACAGCTTCGGCCACGCGCTTGAGGCCGAAACGGGCTATTCAGCGCGGCTGCTGCACGGAGAAGCGGTTGCGGCGGGCATGGTCCTCGCGCATCGTTTTTCGGCGGCGAAGGGCCTGTGCTCCGCCGCCGATGCCGAACGCGTGCGCGCGCATCTGGCGAGCGTCGACCTGCCGCACAGCCTGGCCAGCGCGGGCATCAACACCGGCGGCGCCGCGCTTGCCGCGCATATGGCGCATGACAAGAAGGTACGCGGCGGCAAACTGCCGCTCATCCTGACGCGCGGCATCGGGCAGAGTTTCGTCACCGACGAATATGGACTCGACAGCGTGGCGGACTTTCTCGACGCGCAGGCGGCTTAGGCGCCAGACGCCGCTGCCCGCGGACGCGTCACGCCGACTCGGGGTCGGCCGCCTGCATCGCTTCCTCGTCGCGCGCGGCGGCCTTTGCCTCCTGACGCCGCTGGCGTAATTTTTCCAGCACGCTTGCCGACTCGCGGCCGCCGCCGGGCTTGAAACGGTGATCCTTGCCCGCCGCGAGGTCGCCTTCGTCCATCTGCGCGGCGAGGCGCGTCGCGTCGAGCTGGCGCAGCGCCGCCTCGACATCTTCCATCTGGCGCGGATCGACGTCGAGCTTTTCGAGCGCCATGAGCCCCAACGCGATCGAGCTTTCGAAAACCTCGCGCACCGCGCCTGCCGTTCCCGCGCCCTCGATCGCCATCAACTGGCGCCGGTCGAAAACGCGCGTCAGTATCTTGGCCTGCGGGAAGGCTTCCACGATCGGACGCAATACTTCGGCATCAACCGTGGCGTCGTCGATGCAATAGATGATGACCCGCGCCTCCTCCGCGCCCGCGCGGCGGAGCAGGTCGAGCCGCAGCCCGTCGCCGAAATAGACCTTGGTGTCGAACCGGCCGGACAATTCGATCTGGCTCGGCTTCTTGTCGATCAGCGTGACCGAACAATCGACGGCGTGGAGCATCTGCGCGACGATCTGGCCGAAGCGGCCATAGCCGATGACGAGCGCCGAGCCGCGCGGCGCATCGTCGGGTCCTTCGAGTTCGTCGCCATCGCGATCGGGCGAGAATTCGAGGTTGCGGGCGAACAGCATCAGGAAAGGCGTCGATACCATCGAAAGTGTTACCACCGCGCTGAACAGGCTCGCCGCCTCGGGCGCGATAAGCAGCGCGTCGGCGGCCTGGGTAAAGAGCAGGAAGCCGAATTCGCCGCCCTGGCTGAGCAACAGCGCGAGGCCGAGCGCGGTTTTCCACGATTTGCCGAACGCGCGCACTAGCAGCGTCAGCACCACCACCTTGACCGCGACCAGACCCGCCGCGAGCAGCAGGACGCGCAGCGGATCGGCGAGGATCACGTTGACGTCGAGCACCATGCCGACGGCCAGGAAGAACAGGCCGAGCAGGATCAGGCGGAAGGGTTCGACATCGGCCTCTATCTCGTGGCGATACGGCGAATCGGCGAGCATCACGCCCGCGACGAAAGCCCCCAGCGCGGTCGAAACATGCAGGCTGTGCATCAGCGCCGAACTCGCCAGCACCACGAGCAGGCCGACGACGACGAACAGCTCGCGCTCGCCATAGCGCGCGACGAGGCGCAGCAGCGGATTGACGACGAACCGGCCGGCGAGGACCAGCCCCGCGATGGCAAGCAGCGTATAAAGCGCCAGCAGCGCGCCCGGCGGCGCCGACGGATCGGCGGGCGCCCGCGACAGCGCGGCGATGATCGTGATCATCGGGACGATCGCCAGATCCTGAAAGAGCAGGATCGAAAAGGCCTTCTCGCCGAAGGGCGAGTTGATCCGGCCCGAGCTTTTGAGGCTCGGCAGCACCTGCGCCGTCGACGACAGCGCGAGCGGCAGGCCGAGCGCGAGCGCCGCCGCGGGGCTGAAGCCCAGCGTAACGAAGATCAGCCCGGTCAGGATCAGTCCGGTGACGACAACCTGCGCCAGGCCGAGCCCGAAGATGGCACGGCGAAGCTGCCAAAGCCGCCGCGGATGCAGTTCGAGGCCGACGAGGAACAAGAGGAAGGCGATGCCGATCTCGGCGATCTGCAGCTTCGACTCGCCGCCGCCGACGAGACCCAGACCGTGCGGCCCGACGAGCGCGCCGGCGATCAGATAGCCAAGCACCGCGCCGAGCCCCAAACGGCGGAAGATCAACACGAACAACGTCGCGACGCCCAGCAGCACCGCGCCTTCGAACAACAGCGTATCGGTCGGGGTGCGCGCCGCCACCTCGGTGACGGCCGGCGCCGTTGCCGCGAGGAGCAAAGTCATGCCGTCACCTCGTCATCCTCAAGCGCGGCGATGGCGGCATCGAAAGGCAGCAGTATAGCGCCCTGCCGCGCCGGATAGTCGCGCGCCGGCGCAAGCAGGTCGAAGCCGGGCCAGTCGGGCATCGCGCCCTCGCCCGCGAACCAGGCGGCGATGGCGGCGCGCGCAGCGCGAATGTCATCGAGCGCGCGGCCGGGCGCGTGGCGAGCGACCAGCGCCGCCGACGCCTGCCCCAGCGCGCAGGCTTCGACGTGCAAGCCGACCTTCGTCACCCGTCCGCGCTCGTCGGTGTCGAGGTCGAGGATGATCGCGCTGCCGCACAGCGGCGCGCGCGCCGAGATATGATGGCGCGCCTCGGGCAGCGGCGGGTAATCGGCATTGGCGACTGCGAGTGCCAATATGTCGCGGTTATACAGCGGCGCGCTCATTTCGCCGCCGCGTCGGGCGCGTCCTGCTTCACGGTCGTGCTTTCGGCGGCGCGCGCTTCGGCCCGCCGCTCGGCGATCACCTTGCTCAGCGCGGCGCTCGTCGCGTTGAGTGCGGGATAGGTGCGGCTCTGCTCCATCCATTCGGGACGCTGCGCATTGCCATAGCCGATGTCATAGAGAAGCGTGACGAGCATGAAGCCGATCGCGGCGATCAACAGACCCTTCACCGCCCCGAAACCCGCGCCGAGCCCACGGTCGATACCGCCGACGATCGAGGCGCGGCTGCGCTGCCCCATCGCCCGCGAACCCCATTTGGCGAGGCCGAAGACGATACCGAAGAGAAGAACGAAGGCGAGCATCGCCGCACCACCCGCCGTCCCGACCCAACGCGACACGAACTCGGTCACTGCCGGATGAAAGAAGCGCACCGCCGCGATCGCCAGCACCCAGGCGAGCAGCGTCGTCACCTCCTGCACCAGCCCGCGCGAAAAACCGAGCACTGCGCCGCCACCGACCAGCGTCAGCACGATGACATCCAGAGCCGTCAGACTTCCCATCTGCCGGTCGCTAGTCGCGCCCGAGCATCAGGTCAACGAGTTCGCCGAGCCGCGTGAAGCCAGTAACGCCGATGCCGTTCACAGCCTTCATCCCCTTCGGTCCCCAGCCCCTTGAAAAACCGAGCTTCGCGGCTTCGCGCAGGCGCAGCGCGTCGTGCGCGACAGGGCGAATTTCGCCCGACAGCGACAATTCGCCGAAAACGATCGCATCGGCGGGAACCGGCCGCTCGCTGAACGCCGAAATCAGCGCCGCCGCGACCGCCAGATCGGCGGCGGGATCGGTCAGACGATAGCCGCCCGCGATGTTGAGATAGACTTCCGCGCCGCCCATCTGGAGCCCGCAGCGCGCCTCGAGCACCGCAAGCACCATAGCCAGGCGCCCGCTGTCCCAGCCGACGACGGCGCGCCGCGGCGTCGCGCCGCTCGCCAGCCGCACGGTCAGCGCCTGCACCTCCACCAGCACCGGGCGCGTCCCCTCCAGCGCGGGGAAGACGACCGATCCCGGCACGTCGCGGCTGCGGTCGGTCAGGAACAGGCTCGACGGGTTGCTGACCTCGCCCAGCCCCTCCTCGCCCATCGCGAAGACGCCGATTTCGTCGGTGCCGCCAAAGCGGTTCTTCACCGCGCGCAGGATGCGATATTGGTGGCTGCGCTCGCCCTCGAACGCCAGCACCGTATCGACCATATGTTCAAGGACGCGCGGACCTGCGATCGTGCCATCCTTGGTGACATGCCCGACGAGGACGATCGCGGCGCCGCCGTCCTTGGCATAGCGGATCAGTTCCTGCGCGCTCGCGCGGACCTGACTCACCGTTCCCGGCGCGCTGTCGATGAGGTCGCTGTGCATCGTCTGGATCGAATCGATGACCACGAAATCGGCGTCGCGGCTGTCGAGCGTCGCCAATATGTCGCGCACCGACGTCGCGCTCGCCAGCGCGACCGGCGCGTCGCCGAGCCCCAGCCGCTGCGCGCGCAGCCGCACCTGACCCGCCGCTTCCTCGCCGCTGATATAGACGACCGACTTGCCCGCCTTCGCGAGCCGCCCGGCCGCTTGCAACAACAAGGTCGACTTGCCGATCCCCGGATCGCCGCCGATCAGCGTCGCCGATCCGGCGACGAAGCCGCCGCCGAGCGCCCGGTCGAATTCGGCGATGCCGCACAGCATCCGCTCCGGCATCGGGCTATGCTCGCCCAGCGTCTCGAGCGCCAGTGACCGCCCGCCTTTCGACAGATCGTGCTTGGCCGAAAAGACGGTTTCGCTCGCCTCTTCGACCAGGGTATTCCACTCGCCGCAATCGGCGCATTGCCCCTGCCACCGATACGAGACCGATCCGCAATTCTGGCAGACATATTGACGCTTTGCTTTGGCCATGCGGCTCGCATAATCGGAACAAAGATGGAACGCCAGCGCTTTCCTCTCGGTCATTGCGAGGAGCGTAGCGACGCGGCGATCTCCCGCTCCCGACTTTGCGCAAGGCCGATGGCGGGAGATTGCTTCGCTTCGCTCGCAATGACGATCAAACCGCTTTACGGCAGCTTCAAACCCGAATCACCCTGCCCGCAAGGAACCCCGCGCCATGAAATTCTTCGCCGACACCGCCGAAATCGCCGACATCAAGGAACTGGCAGCAACGGGGCTGCTCGACGGCGTGACCACCAACCCGTCGCTGATCGCCAAGTCGGGCCGCGACTTCAAGGAAGTGACGAAGGAAATCTGCGCACTCGTCGATGGCCCGGTCTCGGCCGAGGTCGTTGCGCTCGATCATGAAACGATGATGAAGGAGGCCGAAATCCTCCGCAAGATCGCCGACAATGTCTGCATCAAGGTGCCGCTGACGATCGACGGACTCAAGACCTGCAAGGCGCTGACCAGCGACGGCACGATGGTCAATGTCACGCTCTGCTTCTCAGCGACGCAGGCGCTGCTCGCGGCGAAGGCCGGCGCGACCTTCGTTTCGCCCTTCGTGGGCCGCCACGACGACAATGGCTTTGACGGCATGCAGTTGATCGCCGACATCCGACTGATCTACGACAATTATGCCTTCGAGACCGAAATCCTCGTCGCGAGCGTGCGCCACGGCATCCACGTGCTC
This sequence comes from Sphingopyxis sp. Q841, assembly GCF_052384365.1. NCBI lineage: Bacteria > Pseudomonadati > Pseudomonadota > Alphaproteobacteria > Sphingomonadales > Sphingopyxidaceae > Sphingopyxis > Sphingopyxis sp. Q841. The sequence goes on from NZ_JBQSUM010000002.1 coordinate 892,510, forward strand.
GAAGCCGCCAAGATCGGCGCCGATGTGATGACTGCGCCGCCGTCGGTCATCAAGGGATTGTTCAAGCATGTCCTGACCGAAAAGGGCATCGAAGGCTTCCTGGCCGACTGGGCCAAGACCGGGCAGTCGATCTGACCCCTACAAAACCCAAAACAGTCGTGTGTCCCCGCGAAGGCGGGGATCCATCTCCCGTCGGCTCAAAATGGCACCTTCCGGAGATGGGCTCCCGCCTTCGCGGGAGCACACCGTTATTTGGCTCTGCTTTCCAGTTGACGTAAACGTCAACCTCCCGCGATACTCGTCCGAAAGGGAGAGATTCGCGATGACCGACACCACCATTCTTACCGAGCGCCGCGGCCATGTGTTGATCGTCACGATCAACCGGCCCGAGGCGCGCAATGCGGTCAATGCCGCGGTCCATGTCGGCATCGGCACCGCACTCGAAACCGCCGAGGCCGATCCCGAAATCCGCGCCGTCATCATCACCGGCGCGGGCGACAAGAGCTTTTGCGCCGGTGCCGACCTCGTCGCCCTGTCGCGCGGCGAGAGCCTCGCGCCGTCGGACCCCGATCAGCTTGCATGGGGTTTCGCGGGCATGGTGTCGCACCCGATCTCGAAGCCGATCATCGCCGCGGTCAACGGCTTCGCTTTCGGCGGCGGCTGCGAGATCGCGCTGATGAGCGACATCATCGTCGCCGCCGATCATGCGCAATTCGGCCTGCCCGAAGTCAAGGTCGGGCTGTTCGCCGCTGCGGGCGGTGCCTTCCGCCTTGCGCAGCAGATGCCGCGCAAGCTGGCGATGGAGCATATGCTGACCGGCGACCCGATCCCCGCCGCGCGCGCCGCGCAATTCGGCCTCGTCAACCATGTCGTCCCGCTCGCCGAACTGATGCCGACCGCGCTTGCGCTAGCCGACAAGATTGCCGCCAACGCGCCGCTATCGGTGCAGGCATCGAAGCGCGTCGCACTTGGCATCCAGGACGGCCGCATCGCCGCCGACGCGCCCTATTGGGAGCACAACACACTGGAACGCAGCGCCTTGATGCGCAGCGAAGACGCGCGCGAAGGCCCGCGCGCCTTTGCCGAAAAGCGCAAGCCCGAATGGAAAGCACGCTGATATGACCATGACCGATCCCGAGCGCATTCCCGTCATCATCGGCGTTGGCCAGGTCAACGACCGCCCCGCCGACCCCGACGAAGGGCTCGACTCGCTCGGGCTGATGGTCGCGGCGCTGCGGGTCGCCGCCGAAGACGCCGGCGTGCCGCTCGCCGAGATCGACAGCCTCGCGATCGTCGACCAGATCAGCTTTCACAGCCTCGGCAAACTGCCCGAACCGCTGGCCGCCGCCATCGGCGCCAGCCCGGCGATCAATTACCAGTCGGCGGCGCCGCACGGCGACACGCCGGTACGCCTGCTCAACGAAGCGGCGAACCGCATCGGCGCAGGCGAGGTAAAGCTCGCGGCCATCGTCGGCGCCGAAGCGCTACGCACCGCCGCCGGCCGCGCCGCCAAGGCCGCGAGCGGCGAGGACAAGAGCTATAACGCGATCCGCAAGGTCGCGACGCGGCGCGAGCCCGATTATGCGCAAAAGCACGGCCTCGCCGCGCCGGTCGATGTCTATCCGCTCTATGAAAATGCGACGCGCGCCGCATGGGGCCAGAGCCTTGCCGAAGCGCAGGGCGAGAGCGCCGAAATCTGGTCGCGCTTTTCGGAGGTTGCGGCGGCAAACGAAGGCGCCTGGATCCGCAAGCCCGCAACCCCCGCCGACATTCTGCGCGTTGACGAGCGCAACCGGCCGATCGCCTTTCCTTATTCCAAGCTGATGGTCGCCAATTCGTCGGTCAATCAGGGGGCGGGTTTCCTCGTCGCCAGCCTGGCCGAAGCGCGCCGCCGCGGCATATCCGAGGACCGGCTGATTTACGTGGGCATGGGCGCCGCCGCGAAGGAGCCGCCGAGTATCCTCCGCCGCGACCGCTATAACGGCAGCGTCAGCATGGAAACCTCGATCAACCGCACGCTAGCGCTCAACGGCATGACCGCGCAGGATTTCGATTTCGTCGAGCTCTACAGCTGCTTCCCCTGCGTGCCGAAGATGGCACGCCGCACGCTCGGCTGGCCGGTCGACCGCCCCGCGACGGTGTTCGGCGGGCTGACCTTCGGCGGCGGCCCGATCGCCAATTATATGAGCCACGCAATCGTCTCGATGGTGGAAAAACTCCGCCGCGAAGGCCGCTACGGCTTCCTCTTCGCCAATGGCGGCTTCGCCACCGACAATCATTGCATCGTGCTGGGCAAGGAGCCAATCGCCGCCGCCAGCTTCCCGCAGGATTTCGACTATCAGGCCGAAGCCGAGGCCAAGCGCGGACCGGTGCCGGATCTGGTAGAAGATTATGCGGGGCCGGCAACGATCGAGAGCTATACCGTCTTCTACGGCCGCGATGGCGCGCCAAGGGCGGGCGTCGTGGTCGCGCGCACGCCCGAGGGTCGGCGCACATTGGCGCATGTCGATGTCGGCGACACCGCGATGCTGGCGTTCCTGACCGATGGCGCGAAGGAACCGGTGGGGACGGCGGGCGAAGTCGTGGCGCTGGGCGACGGCCGCTTCGGCTGGCAGAGCCTCTGACTAGTACATATTTGCGCTAAACCCTCGCCAGCGTTGATGATATCCTTCATCCGGGCAAGGGGGAAGCGATATGGTGCGTGGTCTGTTGACGATCGGCATGGCAGCATCGCTCGCGGCCTGCGCTTCGGCGCCCGCAACGCCCCAAACCGCCTCCGCGCCACTCCCGGCGATCGACGACAAGCGGCTCGATCAGATAACTTCGCCCGAGCTCGCCCCTTATGCGAGCGAAGGCGAATTCCGGGCGTATCTCCGGTCGCTCGAACGGCTGCGCGACCGACGTGAACGCTATACCGCGCGATCCTCGGAAATCGTCGTCGCGGCGGCGATGCAAGGCGGCGACCCCTTATGCGAAAAGCCCGAGGACTGCCCCGGCGAAGGTGGCGTGAGAGACGTTATCGTGACCGGGTCGCGCGCCGCGGCGCCGACGTCGATCACGAACGTCCAGACCGCTGGCGTTGACGAGGGCGATATCGTCAAGCAGATCGGAGACTATCTGCTCGTTTTGCAGGACGGTCGAATCTTTGCGATCAATGTGAAGACGATGCAGCTTACCGACCGGGCCGACGTCTATCGGCACCTGCCGCCGGACCGGCCCGGGAAACAGCGGTGGGATAACGATTTCGAGGGTGCCGATTGGTACGATGAGATGCTCGTTCAGGACGATCATATCATCGTCACTGCCTACAGCTATAAGGACGATGCGACCGAAATGTCGATCTTCAAGCTCGATCAGGCGAGCGGCAAGGTGGCAAGCAAAGGCGTCTTCCTCATCACGTCCGACGATTATTACGACGTCGACAATTATGCCACGCGCATCGTCGGCGACACGCTCGTCGTCTACACGCCCTATGCGCTCGACCAGTTCGAGGAACGCGACGCACGCCCGATACTGAGGCGGTGGCTGCCCGAAGCGGAGCGCAAGACGCGCCAAGCGCGCGGCACCCCGTTGCTCGATGCGCGATCGATCTACAAACCGGTGTTGCGGACGGACGACCCGACCGTCCACGCAATCTCGCTCTGTCCGCTTGGCGGCTTCGACAGCAAGCGCAGCCTGGAATGCCGCACGACCGGATTTGTGGGGCCTCGAAAGGCCGAAATGTTCGTGTCGCCCCAAGCCGTCTATCTTTGGACATCGGCGTTCGGCGATCGGGAGTGGTGGCATTTGCCCGGTTGCGACGAAGATCAGGCCGAGGATGGCGCCCCCCTAGATCGGCCGCGCGCCGACCGCCGCGACGTTGCTCCGGGCGCGCTCTATCGCCTGCCGATCGGCAGCCGCGCGCCAGGCGTCGTCGGCGTTTCGGGCGCGCCCTACGATCATCTTTCGATGGATGAACGCGACGGGGAATTTCGCGCCTTGGTCGACTGGCGCAGCATCCGCTGCCGTTCAGGCTATGCTGAGCCCGCGCAAAACGCCTTTCTGAAAATCCGTACCAGCGTCTTCGACACGATCTTCCAACCCGTAGCGGACAGCGCCTTCACGCCGCTTCCATCGACGGGCAAGGCGATTGTCGAAAATCGGTTTGCCGACGATTGGCTCGTGTTCGGCGGACGCAATGGCTGGAGCGGCGATCCGCCCGACCCCGACACGCCCCCGCAATCGAGCAAGGTCGTTGCCGTGCCGGTCAAGCGCCCGAAGGACGCGCTGGTGATCGACGTTCCCCACAATATCGTTCGCACCGAACGCGTGGGCAATGACGTCATCGTCAATGGCTATCGCGACGACCGCGGCCTGAATCTGACGCTGATCGGTCTCGGCAAGGACGCGCATATCCTCTCGTCTGCCTTCCTGCCGGACCGATACGAAAGCGAAGGCCGCAGCCATGCCTTCAACAGCATTGTCGACGAAGCGGGCAATGGGATCATCGGCCTGCCGACCGTCAAGCTGAGCGCGGAGTCGAGACGATGGTGGTGGCGCTCGGATACCTCCGACCTCAGCTTCCTGACCAAATCACCAACCGGACAGCTTGCCGACGCCGGTGCGCTTGCCGCAACGCCGGCCGATCAGGTCGAAACCGACGCCAGCTATATATGCGAAGTTTCGTGCATCGACTGGTACGGCAATTCACGGCCGGTGTTTCTGAACGGCCGCATCTTCGGCCTCATGGGCACGAGCCTGGTCGAAGCCCGGATCGACGGCGACAAGATCCGCGAGATCGCGCGGATCGACCTGACTGCGCCGCTTCCACAGCGCTAGCCGACGTCGAACGACACCCCCTGCGCGAGCGGCAGCGCGTCGGAATAGTTTACCGTGTTCGTCGCGCGGCGCATATATTGCCGCCACGCATCCGACCCGCTCTCGCGTCCGCCGCCGGTTTCCTTCTCGCCGCCGAACGCTCCGCCGATCTCAGCGCCCGATGTGCCGAGATTGACGTTGGCGATGCCGCAATCGCTCGCGGCCAGGAAGCGCTCGGCTTCGCGCAGGTCGGTGGTGAAGATCGCCGATGACAGTCCCGCCCCCACATCATTGTGCAGGCGGATCGCGGTGTCGAGATCGTCGTAGCGCATGACATAGAGGATCGGCGCGAACGTCTCCTCCAGCACCGGGCCGACCTGGCCGGGCATTTCCACGAGCGCGGGGCGGACATAATAGCTCGCGCCGTCGCCGACCCGCTCGCCGCCATGCACGACGCCGCCTGCGGCCTTGGCCGCCGACAGCGCTGCCTGCATCGCCTCATAGGCAGCGCGGTCGATCAGCGGGCCGACCAGAGCCGTGCTTTCCAGCGGATTGCCGACGCCGACGCTGGCATAGGCCGCCTTCAACCGTGCGACGAAGCCGTCATAGATGCTGTCGTGGACGAACAGCCGCCGCGTCGTCGTGCAGCGCTGCCCCGCGGTGCCCATCGCGCCGAAGGCGACGCCGCGCAGCGCAAGGTCGAGGTCGGCCGATGGCGCAACGATCACGCCATTGTTGCCGCCGAGTTCGAGGATCGCGCGCGCGAACCGCTGCGCGAGGCGCGGCGCCACCGCGCGGCCCATGCGCGTCGACCCCGTCGCCGAAACGAGCGCGACGCGGGTATCGTCGACCAGCGCCTCGCCCGTCTCGCGCCCGCCGATCAGAACCTGCGACAATCCCGCGGGCGCATCGCCGAACCGCCGCAACGCGCGCTCGAAAATCGCCTGCGTCGCCAAGGCGGTAAGCGGCGTCTTTTCGGAAGGCTTCCAAACCACACTGTTGCCGCAGACGAGCGCGAGCGCGGCATTCCATGCCCAGACGGCGACCGGAAAATTGAAGGCGGAAATGACGCCGACGACGCCCAGCGGGTGCCATATCTCCATCATCCGGTGCCCCGGCCGCTCGGTCGCGATGGTGAGGCCGTGAAGCTGGCGCGACAGGCCGACCGCAAAGTCGCAGATGTCGATCATCTCCTGCACCTCGCCCGCGCCTTCGGACGGAATCTTGCCGGCTTCGATCGTCACCAGCGTCGCAAGATCATCCTTGGCGGCGCGCAGTTCTTCGCCGAACAGCCGCACCAGCTCGCCGCGGCGTGGGGCGGGCACGTCGCGCCACGCGCGGAACGCCGCACCGGCGGCCGCGAGCGCGGCGTCGGTGTCGGCGGCATCGGCGATCCGCACCGCCGCGATCTGCTCACCGGTCAGCGGCGAATGGGACGGCATCGAACCCTGGGTGTACAGCGCGTGCTCCACGCCGAGCGTATCGAGCAGGCCTGCTGTCATTTTCTCGATCCAGGCCATCCTTCGTCCTTTCGTCCACGCCATCGGGCAGCCGCATAATACTCCTCCCCCGTTCGTGTCGAGCGAAGTCGAGACACCACGACGGCGCGCAAGGACGATAGGGCATCTCGACTTCGCTCGATGCGAACGGCTAAGGGGATAGCAAATAGAGGAGAGATGCAGTGTCCGAACTACCCCCCTCCGAACCCTTCGTCCCCGTGCCCGCCGATGCCGCCGCGAACACGCATTGCAGCGCGGCCGACTATGACCGGCTCTACGCCGCCAGCATTGACGATCCCGACGGTTTCTGGGCCGATCAGGCACAGCGCATCGACTGGATGACGCCGCCAACGAAGATCGCGGGCTGGTCCTACGATCCCGTCAGCATCAAATGGTATGAGGACGGCGTTCTCAACCTTTGCCACAATGCGCTCGACCGCCATGTCGCCGCGGGCCATGGGATGCGCACCGCGATCATCTTCGAACCCGACGCCCCCGATGGCGAGGTGCGGCACATCAGCTATGCCGCGCTGCTCGCCGACACGATCCGCATGGCGAACACGCTCAAGAAGATGGGCGTCCGCAAGGGCGACCGCGTCACCATCTATATGCCGATGATCCCCGAAGGCGCGATGGCGATGCTCGCCTGCGCGCGCATCGGCGCGATCCACAGCGTCATCTTCGGCGGCTTTTCGCCCGAGGCGATCCACGGGCGGATCGAGGATTGCGGCAGCGACTGGGTGATCTGTGCCGACGAAGGACTGCGCGGCGGCAAGACGATCCCATTGAAGGCCAATGTCGACAAGGCGCTCGAGCGCGTCGAGGTAAAGGGCGTGCTCGTCATCGCGCACACCGGCGGCGACGTCGCGATGCGCGAAGGCCGCGACCATTGGTACGACGCGCTGTCGGCCGATGTCGGCGCGGACTGCCCGTGCGAGCCGATGGGCGCCGAGGACCCGCTGTTCATCCTCTACACCTCAGGCTCGACGGGTAAGCCCAAGGGCGTGCTGCACACCGTCGGCGGCTACAGCGTGTGGACCGCGTCTACCTTCTGGTACGGGTTCGATTATCGGCCGGGCGAAATCTTCTGGTGCACCGCCGACATCGGCTGGGTCACGGGGCACAGCTATGTCGTCTACGGCCCGCTTCAGAATGGCGCGACGACGCTGATGTTCGAAGGCGTACCCAATTATCCGGACCACGACCGTTTCTGGCAGGTCGTCGACAAACACCGGGTCAACATCCTCTACACCGCGCCGACCGCGATCCGCGCGCTGATGCGCGAAGGCGACGATTATGTGACACGCCACGACCTCTCGACGCTCCGGCTGCTCGGGAGCGTCGGAGAACCGATCAATCCCGAGGCATGGCGTTGGTATCACCATCTCGTCGGCAAGGGCCGCATCCCCGTCGTCGATACCTGGTGGCAGACCGAGACCGGCGGCATCATGATCACGACGCTTCCCGGCGCGCATCCGATGCAGCCGGGCAGCGCGGGGCGCCCCTTTTTCGGCGTTCGGCCGCAGCTCGTCGATGCGGATGGCGCGGTGCTTGCCGACGAACAGGTCGGCGGCGCGACCGAGGGCAATCTGTGCATCACGCACAGCTGGCCGGGGCAGGCGCGGACGGTCTATGGCGACCATGACCGCTTCATCCAGACCTATTTTTCGACCTACAAGGGCAAATATTTCACCGGCGACGGCTGCCGCCGCGATGCCGAGGGCTATTGGCGGATCACCGGGCGGGTCGACGATGTCATCAACGTCTCGGGCCACCGCATGGGCACCGCCGAGGTCGAAAGCGCGCTCGTGCTGCACGATCTGGTCGCCGAAGCCGCGGTCGTCGGCTTTCCGCACGACATCAAGGGCCAGGGCATCTACGCCTATGTCACACTCAACGCCGGGGTCGAGCCGACCGAAGAGATTGCCGCCGCGCTGCGGCAGCAGGTGCGCACGGAAATCGGCCCGATCGCGACGCCCGACCATATCCACCTGACCCCCGCCCTTCCCAAGACCCGGTCGGGCAAGATCATGCGGCGGATTCTGCGCAAGATCGCGGAAAATGACTTCGGCTCGCTCGGCGACACCTCGACGCTGGCGGACCCGAGCCTGGTCGACGGGCTGATCGAAGGGCGGAAGAACCGGTAACCCTAACCCCTCCCGCAAGCGGGAGGGGGATTTAGAAATGGAAGTCCGGCAGTTCGGCTAGTGCGATGCCCAGCGCTTCGGCCCAGCCGTGCGACACATTGTGGAAATAGGGATCGTCGCGTTCGAAGCGGCGTTCGTGGACGCCGTGGAAATCGTCGCGTTCGTGGACCTTCAGGTCGATCGGCAGGTCGACCCCGGCGTTGGCGCGGATCGTCGAATCGAACGAGACGCACAGCAGCTTGACCGCATCCTCGAACGACATGGCGGGATCGTAGGACCGCACGATAATCGGGCGGCCATATTTGGTTTCGCCGATCTGAAAGAAGGGATTATCCTCCCCCGCTTCGATGAAATTGCCCTCGGGATAGATCAGGAACAGGCGCGGTTCGGCGCCGGCAATCTGCCCGCCGACGATCAACGAGGCGCGAAAGATCGATTCGGCGGCCGGCCCTTCGGCGCCGTAGCGCAGCACGATCTGGCGCAGCGTTTCCCCGACGATCGTCGCAACCTGGAACATCGACGGCGCCTGCAGGATCGACGGCTGGCGTTCCTCGGGTGCCTTGGTGCGCTCGTCGAGCAGGCTGACGACCGCTTGCGTGGTCGCCAGATTGCCTGCCGACATCAGCGTGATCACACGCTCGCCCGGCACGTGCCAGCTGCGCATCTTGCGCACCTGCGATATGTCGTCGACGCCGGCGTTGGTGCGGGTGTCCGACATGAACACCAGCCCCTTGTTCAAACGCATGCCCACGCAATAGGTCATCGAATCCCCGTCCCGCCCCTGTGATGTCCCGATTATTGCTGCACCTGCAATTGGACAACCAGATTTTCTTGCGCCGCACCATAGCGCATGCCGCGAACCGGGGCGGCATCGCGATAATCGAGCCCCGTCGCGACGCGGATATAGCGCTCGTCGGGCGAATGGCCGTTGCTGACGTCGAAGCCGATCCAGCCGATATGGTCGAAATGCGCCTCGGCCCAGGCGTGGGTGGCATCCTGATGGGTGCGGTCGTCCATGCTGAGATAGCCCGAAACATAACGCGCGGGGTGGCCCAGATGGCGCATCGCGGCGATGAAGATATGGGCGTGATCCTGGCACACCCCGCCCTCGCCCCCCAGCGCCTGTTCGGCGGTCGTCTCGGCATCGGTGACGCCGATGCGATAGGCCAGCCGGTCGAGGATCGCCGCCGACAGCGCATGCGCGCGTTCGATATCGTTCGCGAAGTCGCGGCCTAATCCGGCGGTTAGCGCTCGCACGCCCCGTCCCGCACGCGTGAGCGGCGTCGGGCGGAGGAATATCCACAGCGGCATCGCCCCGCGATGCGCCCCGATCACCCCGTCGGTGGTGAGCAGTTCGACCGCGCCGTGGCACCGGATGACAAGTTCGGCATCGCCGCCGTGCACCGCGATCAGATCGACGCCATTGCCGTGATGATCGACATAATGGAGCTGTTTTTCCCCGCCCTCGACCTCGATCGTCCAGTCGTGGATCCGCTGCTGGCCCGGCCGGTCCTTGGGGGTCAGGCGCAGTTGTTGCAGCGCATAGCCGACGGGAGCGTCATAGCGATAATGGGTGGTATGATCGACACGCAGGAACATCGTCACTCCACGAAACGGTAATCGCGCTCGATCTGCATCGCGAGCGCCGAATTGGCGGACAGGAAATCGGTCAGATATTCGTGCAGGCCACCATCGAAGATCGCCTGGATCGGCCCCGCGAGCTTTTGCCGGCACAGGGCATCGGCCATCCGCCCTGCCTCGGTCTCTTCGCCATAGCCGCGCTGGAGCCAGGCAAGATTGTCCTGCATCTTGGCGCAGCAAAAGGCGAGGCTGCGCGGCATCTGGCCATAGAGGATCAGGAATTCGGCGATCTTGAGCGCGCTGATCTCGGCCCCGTAAAGCCAGCGATAGGCGCGGTGCGCCGAGACCGACCGCAGGATCGTTTCCCACTGCACATTGTCGATCGAGGTGCCGATATGCGCGACCGAGGGCAGCAGCAGATAATATTTTACGTCGAGAATGCGCGCCGTGTTGTCGGCGCGTTCGAGGAAGGTGCCCAGCCGCGCGAAATTATAACCATCGTTGCGCAGCATCGTGCCGGTCAGCGCACCGCGCACCTGCGCACTCTGCTGGCGGATCGCGGCGAGCACGTCGGGCAGATCGTCTTCGCGCACCGGCCGCTTGAGCAGGTCGGTCAACGTCATCCAGCTCGTATTCACCGCCTCCCACACCTCGCGCGTCAGCGCGGTGCGCGCGGTGCGCGCATTGTCGCGCGCGTGCTTGACGATCGACAGGATGCTCGACGGGTTGGCCGGGTCGCGCAGCAGGAAATCGACGACGCGCGCCGAGCTGTAATCATCGTGCGTCGCCAGGAATGCCTGATCGACCCCCGCGGTCTCCAATATCGAGCGCCATTCGGCGGGCGCCGTCTGCGACCGCGTGAGCGCGATGCGAAAGCCCGCGTCGATCAGCCGCGCATTATTCTCGCTTCGTTCGAGATAGCGCGCCATCCAGAAGAGGCTGCCTGCGGTTTTGCCTAGCATCGCCGTCAGTCCTCCAACACCCAGGTGTCCTTGGTGCCGCCACCCTGGCTGCTGTTTACGACCAGCGATCCCCTGGTCATCGCGACGCGCGTCAGGCCGCCGGGGGTGATGGTGATGCCCTGCGGCGACATCAGGACAAAGGGACGCAGATCGACATGCCGCGGCGCAAGGCCCTTTTTGGTGAAGATCGGGACCGTCGAAAGCGACAGGGTCGGCTGGGCGATATAATTGCCGGGGTTTGCCTCCAGCTTGGCGCGGAACGCTGCGATTTCCTTCCGGCTTGCGGTCGGTCCGACGAGCATTCCATAGCCGCCCGACCCGTGCACTTCCTTCACCACCAGTTCGGGAAGCCGGTCGAGCACCTCGCGCAGATGTTCGGGCTCGCTGCATCGCCACGTCGGCACGTTGGGCAACAGCGCCTTTTCGCCGGTGTAGAATTCGATGATGTCGGGCATGTAACTATAGAGCGCCTTGTCATCGGCGATCCCGGTCCCCGGCGCATTGGCAATCGTGATGCCGCCCGCGCGATAGACGTCCCATATCCCGGGCACCCCCAGCATCGAATCGGGACGGAAATTCAGCGGGTCGAGGAAATCATCGTCGACGCGGCGGTAAAGGACGTCGATCGCGCGATAGCCCTGCGTCGTGCGCATCGCGACCCGGCCATCGACGACGCGCAGGTCATGCCCTTCGACCAGTTCGGCGCCCATCTGATCGGCTAGGAAGCTGTGCTCGAAATAGGCGCTGTTGTGGATGCCCGGCGTCAGCACCGCGACGGTCGGCGTACCGCCGCACATCGGCGGCGCACAGGCCGACAGCGATTTCAGGAGGTTGATCGGATAGTCGCCGACCTCGCGCACCGGTACTTTCGCGAACAGCTCCGGAAACATCTGGAGCATCGTTTCGCGATTCTCGAGCATGTAGGACACCCCCGACGGGGTGCGGGCATTATCCTCCAGCACATAGAATTCGTCGGCGCCGGTGCGGACGATATCGATGCCGCTGATATGGGTATAAACGCCGCCGGGCGGATCCATGCCCATCATCATTGGCAGGAAGGCATCGTTGCGCGCGATCAACGCGGTCGGCACCCGGCCGGCGCGCAAAATCTCCTGCCGGTGATAGATATCGTAGAGAAAGGCGTTGAGCGCGCGCACCCGCTGCTCGATCCCGCGCGACAGGCGCCGCCATTCGCCCGCCGCGATGATCCGCGGCACGACGTCGAACGGGATCAGCCGCTCGTCGGCGTCGGCCTCGCCATAGACGTTGAAGGTAATGCCTGTGGTGCGAAAAAAGGCTTCGGCCTGCTGCGTCTTGCGCTGGATGCGCTGGGCATCCTCGGCATCGAACCATTCGCAATATTCGCGATAGGGCGGCCTGGTCCCGCCATCCCCGGTTATCATCTCGTCGAAGAAGGAAATGCTCCGACCCTTTCCACGCAACAGCCACGCCAACCGCGCACGATAAACGCGGCGCCCTGTTCCGACCTGCTACGTCGCCCGGCGGCTACACGGCCACCAAGCTTATGGGAAAGATGCTAATCGCGCCGCCGCGCGATGGCAAGCGGCCTCATCACGGCGCGAAGGGCCGCGCGCATCGGCGCGCGGCCCCGCCGTCCTATGCCGTCAAAGCTGCCCGTGGCAGTGCTTGTACTTGCGGCCCGAACCACAGGGGCACGGCGCGTTGCGGCTGATCTCCAGCGCGGCATAGGGATTTTCGCCTTCGGGAAGATCGGGGCGCGGCACCTGCATCGGCGGCAGCGTGTCGGCGATCACGCCCAGCGAGCCGCCGTCGATATCGGCGCTGTTGTCCTCGCCCGTGAAGGGATCGATGTGCGTGGTCAGGAAGTCCGGCAGGTCGGGCAGCGGCATCGGTTCGGGTTCCTGGAACTGGAAATCGATCCGCGCCACGGTGCGCGTTACATCCTCGCGGATATTCTGCAGCATCCGTTCGAACAGCCCGAAAGCCTCGGCCTTATATTCGTTGATCGGCTGCTTTTGCGCATAGGCGCGCAGGAAGATCGCCTGCCGCAATGCGTCGAGCGTCGCGAGATGGTCCTTCCAATGATGGTCCAGCGTCTGGAGCAGGATGGACTTTTCGATACCGCGCCAGCTTTCCTGGTCGACCTGCGCCGCCTTTTCGGCCGCAGCCGCGTCGGCCATCTGCTGGATGCGCTCCTCGAAGATTTCGGCATCGACCGCATCTTCCTGCATCCATTCATCGAACGGCGGGCTGAGGTCGAGGATGTTCGCCACCCGCTCCTTCATCGCCTCGATGTCCCATTGCTCGGGATAGCTGCCCGGCGGGCACGCATCGGCGACGATCGCATTGACCGTTTCGGCACGCATCGCCGTCATCGCGTCATCGACCGTTTCGCTGTCGATGATCTCGCCGCGCTGTTCGTAGATCACCTTGCGCTGGTCGTTCATGACGTTGTCATATTCGACCACCTGCTTGCGGATGTCGTAGTTGCGCGCCTCGACCTTCTTCTGCGCGGTCTCGATCGCCTTCGACAGCCACTTCGATCCGATCGCTTCGCCATCCTCGAGATTCTTGTTCATCATCTTAGCGAACAGCGTGTCGGGACCGAAGATGCGCAGCAGATCGTCGTCGAGGCAGAGGTAGAATTTCGACAGGCCGGGGTCGCCCTGACGGCCCGAACGGCCACGCAGCTGGTTGTCGATGCGGCGGCTTTCGTGGCGCTCGGTAGCAAGCACGAACAACCCGCCGGCGGCCTTCACCGCCTCACGCTCGGCGGCGACTTCCTCGCGGATGCGCGCCTCGGCGGCGTCGCGTTCGGCGCCTTCGGGCATGTCCTTCAGCTCGTCCTCGATGCGGAATTCTTCGCTGCCGCCGAGTTTGATGTCGGTGCCGCGGCCCGCCATGTTCGTCGCGATCGTCACCGCGCCGGCGCGGCCGGCCTGCGCGACGATATGCGCTTCGCTTTCATGGAAGCGCGCGTTGAGGACGCTGTGCGGCACGCCTTCCTTTTCGAGATAGGAGGACAGAAGCTCCGACTTCTCGATCGACACCGTGCCGACCAGCACCGGCTGGCCGCGCTCGTTCGCATCGCGGATCGTGCGTGCGATCGCGCCGAACTTGTCGGTGATATTCTTGTAGAATTCATCTTCCTCATCGATGCGCGCGATCGGGCGGTTCGTCGGGATGGTGACGACGTTCATCTTGTAGATTTCGAAGAATTCGGCCGCCTCGGTCGCCGCGGTGCCGGTCATCCCGCTCAGCTTGGGATACATGCGGAAATAATTCTGGAAAGTGATCGAGGCGAGCGTCTGGTTTTCGGGCTCGATATTCACGCCCTCCTTCGCCTCGACCGCCTGGTGCAGGCCGTCGGACCAGCGGCGGCCATCCATCATGCGGCCGGTGAATTCGTCGATGATGACGACCTTGCCGTCCTTGACGATATAGTCGGTGTCGCGGCGGAACATCACGATGGCTTTCAGCGCCTGATTGACGTGATGGACGACCTGCGTGTTCTCGATATCGTAGAGGTTGCTGCCCTGGAGCAGCCCGGCGTTTTCGAGCAATCGCTCGACATGCTCGGTGCCTTCTTCGGTCAGGCTGATCGACTTCGCCTTTTCATCCTTCTCATAATCCTCTTCGCCGAGCTGGAGGACCACTTCGTTGACGCGGATATAGAGTTCGGATTTGTCGTCGGTCGGGCCGGAGATGATCAGCGGCGTACGCGCTTCGTCGATCAGGATCGAATCAACTTCGTCGACGATGCCGAAATTGAACGGGCGGTGGACCATCTGGCCGCGGTCATATTTCATGTTGTCGCGCAGATAGTCGAAACCCAGCTCGTTGTTCGTCGCATAGGTGATGTCGCTGTTATAGGCGGCGCGGCGTTCGGTTTCGTTGAGGTTGGGAACGATGATCCCGGTCGTCAGCCCCAGAAAGCCATAAACGGTGCCCATCCATTCGGCGTCGCGGCGGGCGAGATAGTCGTTCACGGTGACGACGTGAACGCCCTTGCTCTCGAGCGCATTCAGATAGCAGGGCAAAGTGGCCATCAGCGTCTTGCCTTCGCCCGTCGCCATTTCGGCGATTTCGCCGCGGTGGAGGACGATGCCGCCAATCATCTGCACGTCGAAATGGCGCATGCCAAGCGTGCGCTTTGCCGCTTCGCGAACCGTCGCAAAGGCTTCGGGCAGGATGTCGTCGAGCGTTTCGCCGGCATTGAGCCGGGCGCGGAACTTCGGAGTCTGCGTCTTCAATTCCTCGTCGCTCTTCGCCTCCATTTCGGGCTCGAAGGCGTTGATCTTGGCGACGGTCTTGCGGATCGAATTGACGTAGCGGTCGTTGGACGAGCCGAACAGGCTCTTGGCAATGCTGCCGAACATGGCGGATTTCCTTGGATTATCGAAAAGGGTGGCGGACGCGCCGCACGAATATGCAGAAAAAGGCCCCGATCATTCGGAGCCTGGCCCGTCAGGGCATCGCCAAAAGGCTATTCGAGCGCGCGGTCGCTGCCGGTGAGGAGGCCGGGAAGATGCGGCGGAGCCGCCTTGCGCGGCTTGCCGCTGCCGCCGCTCGTCGTGCGGCGGGTCGGGGTAGCGGTGGTTGGTCGGCGTTCGCTGTCGCTCGCCTCGGCCTTGTTCGCGCTTTCGGCGAGCAGGACCAGCGACCCCATTGCCACGGGCGTGGCAGGCGCCGCCATCGCCCGGTCCGCGGTCGCGAAGCCGGTGAGCAGCGCCAAAAGGGTCAGCAATAACCGCAAGAATCGCCCCTATTCCAATCCAACGCGCTGCATATAACGCGCTGCTCCATGAACATAGGGTGAAAAGGGGCGAAGGTCCAGAGGCGGCGTGACGGCCCGTGCCGCCTTCACGCGCCGCCCGAAGGACAGTCGGACACCAGCGGTCCCTTTTGCTTCGCCTTCGTATCGATCGAATCGACACGCATCGTGATGTGGCTGGACCGGAAGAATTCGGGCGAGGTTTCGCAGAAGCCTATGACGAGGGCATCAGAAACCTGCTGCGGCGTTGCGTCGGCTCGCCATCCGTCGGGACCGGTTACGGTGATCACCAGCGTATTGTCCTCGGCATCCACGGCCTGAATCTGGATACCGCCCTCGAATACCGTTCCGATTGTCGTTCGCATGGCCGCGACATAGTCGCCGATCGTCGGCGCCGCATTCGGAGCCTGTGCGGTTGCAGCCGCCGGCATCGAAACGACCGCCAGTGCGGCGGCCAAAAACAGCTTGTTCATCGTCTGATACTCCCCTGCGACCCCACTTGCTCCATATCGCCGCGCGCATCGCTGTCAAAGCCCGTTTGCGCCGCGCGCCGCGATTGCGCTTGACGGGCGCGTCAACTTCGCCTGTTCTCTACTGACAAACATGTCAGGGAGGACGGGATGGCACGGAAGGCGATATTCATCACCGGCGGCGGATCGGGCATCGGCCGTGCCACCGCGCAATATTTCGCGGCGCAGGGCTGGTTCGTCGGGATCGCCGACGTCAACAAGCAGGGCATCGACGAAACCGCCGCGCTGCTTCCCGACGGCGCCTCGTCGCGCCACGTCATGGACGTACGCGACCGCGACCAATGGAAAGCTGCCCTTGCCGAATTCGCAGCCGCGAGCGACGGCCGCCTCGACGTCCTGTTCAACAACGCCGGTATCGGATCGGGCGGCCAGTTCATCGACATGCCGCCCGAAGAGGCGGACCGGCTGATTGCGATCAATTTCGGCGGCGTCGTCAACGGCATCTACATGGCGATGCCGTTGCTGCGCGCGACCCCCGGATCGGCGATCCTCAACACCGGATCGGCGTCGGGCTTCTATGGCGTCGCCGGTCTTGCCGTCTATTCGGCGACGAAGTTCGCGGTGCGCGGGCTGACCGAGGGGCTGGAGATCGAGTTCGCCAAATATGGGATCAAGGTGCGTTCGCTGATGCCCGGCTTCATCGACACGCCTTTGCTCGATCAGGTCAGCGCCGACAGCAACGAGCCGGCCCGCGACCGCCTGTCGGCGAGCGGCTTCGAAATCTCGCCGGTGCAGGATGTCGCAAAGGCAGCGTGGGATGCCGTTCACGGCGACCGCGTGCATGTCCCCGTCGGCAAGATGGCGCGCCGCCTCGGCCGCCTCGCGCGCTTCTTCCCCGGCCTGATCGCCAAGCAATCGAAAAAGATCGACGGCCTCGGCGGCGCGGCGGCGCATTGACGCGCCGGTCGGGTGCGAAAGACGGTGTGCGCTACAGATTCAGAAACCTGCGCGAATTGCCGCTGAATATCTTGGCCTTCTGCGCGCCCGACAGACCGCTGTGATCGCGAACGAGCTGGCCGATGTCCTGTTCGCCGAGTGGGAACGGGTGGTCCGAACCGAGCAACACACGGTCATCGCCCATCACTTCGACGAGCAGGGTCAGCGCGCGCGGGTCGAACACCGCTGAATCGACGAAAAAGCGATCGACATAGGTCGAGGGCGGGTTCGGGCAATCGACACGGACGATGTCGCGATATTTCCAGGCATTTTCGACGCGGCCGAGCAGAAAGGCGAAACTGCCGCCGCCGTGACCGAAACAGATGCGCAGGCTTTTCGGCAGGCGCTCGAACGCGCCCGACAGGATCAGCGACAGGATCGAAAGCTGCGTCTCGGCGGGCATCGCGACGAGCCAGGGCAGCATATATTTGGGCATGCGTTCGCGCGCCATCATGTCCCACGGATGGACGAGTACCGCCGCCCCCACTTCGGCGCAGTGGGTGAGAAAGGTCAGGATGCCTTCATCGTCGAGGTTGCGCAGCCCCATATGATTGCCGATCTGGACGCCAAGATGGCCGCATTCCATCGCGCGGCTGACCTCGCCGCACGAGCGGTCGATATCCTGCAACGGCACCTGCGCCAGAGCCTTCATCCGATGCGGCGCGTGGCCGCAAAATTCGAGCGCCGCGTCATTGAAGCGCTGCGCACATTCGAGCGCCTGCCCGGCGGGCCGACTATAGCCGAACATGATCGGCGTCGCGCAGATGATTTGCAGGTCGATCCCCTGCTGGTCGAGCGCTTCGACGCGGCGCGCGGGATTCCACAATATATCGTCGACCGGGCGGAACATCTTGGCGCCCGACATGATGAAGCCGCTGCCATCGCCGTCATCGCGCAGCCACGGCAGGCCGTCGGCTTCGGCGCGGGCGCGATAGGCGGCATCCATCGCCGGAAAGAAGTGGCTGTGCATGTCGATCACGGCCGCCCGTTGCGCTGGATTGTCCATCATGATTGTCGCCGCACCCTTGTCCTTCAAACACCCCGCGGGTCGCCGAAGCGCGCGGGCCATGCGGTTGAGTAACGACGGGTAGCTATCAACAATAATCCCGAGACTTGCCCTCGCTATTACAAAATGGCTATATCCAGTCCGAACCGGGTGGGAGATACATCATGCCAAAATTTCACGAGAATTTCCTGCTCGGACGCCTGAAGCTGCGTCAGTTGCGGCTGCTGACCGCCATCGCCGACGAAGGCACGGTGCTGAAAGGCTCGCAGGCGCTCAACATCGCCCAGCCCGCGGCCACGAAGAGCATCAAGGAGTTGGAGGACGCCTTGGGCGTCCAGCTCTTCGAGCGCTCTTCGCGCGGCGTCACCCCGACCGATTTCGGTGCGGTCATGATCAAGCATGGCAAGCTGATCCTTGCGCAGCTTCGCCATGCCGGCGAGGAACTGCAGTCGCTGGAAGAAGGTCTGTCGGGGCGCGTCCATGTCGGCACATTGCTTGCGGCATCGACATCGCTGCTACCGCGCGCGCTGGCGCGGCTGCGCGAGCGGCGTCCCGGGATCGCGGTGACGGTCGCCGAAGGCACGATCGACCGCTTGATGCCCGGCCTGCGCACCGGTGACATCGACGTCGTGCTCGGCCGCCTGCCCGAATATCGCGAGCGCGAGGGGTTGAGGCAGGATGTGCTGTACCTCGATACCGTATCGATCATGGTGCGCGCGGGCCATCCGCTGACGCAGCGTGACGCGCTGACGCTCGCCGACCTGGTCGATCAGGCGTGGGTGATGCCGCCGACGCAGACATCGCTGCGCCGCCAGATCGACCAGGCCTTTCGCCACGAAGATCTGGAACCGCCGCTCGACGTGATCGAATCGGTGTCGATCCTGACCAATCACGCCCTGCTGATGAGCACCGACATGGTGGCGGCGATGCCGCATCAGGTCGGGATCGGTCAGGCGGGTCTCGTCGCGCTGCCCGTGACACTCGAAGGCGCCAGTTCGCGGATCGGCGCGACGACGCATGCCAATGTCGAACTGTCGGCGGCCGCCGCCTATTTCATGGACGTCGTACACGAGGTCGCCGCGGAGATCCGCAGCGAACTGGGGCAGGATCAGCCGGCTTCCGCCGAGGGCGACACACGCCGCCAGACGAAATAGGCAGCAGCGATTAGCAACAGCCAGGGACCACCCGCAAAGACGGCGACCTGCCAGTCGGCATCGACCGCCATCGTCACACCGATCGCCCCCAGCAGCGCCAGCCCCAGAAGCTGGGCATAAGGGAAGAAGGGCGTCTGCACCGGCAAATCGGCGCCGCGATGGCGCCGCCGAAAACGCAGGTGACTGACGAGGATCGCACCCCAGACGAGCAAACCACCGAACAGCACGATCCCGAAAAGATAATTATAGGCGAGCGGGGTGAGGATCGACAGCGAGGCGGCGAGGAGGATGCCGACGCCGGTGACGATCGTTGCGCGCATCGGGACATGCTGGGCATTCAGCTCACCCAGCTTTCGCGGTGCATAGCCGCCGCGCGCGAGCGAAAAGAGCATGCGCGATCCCAGATAGATGCTGGTGTTCATCGCCGACAGCGCCGCGGTCGCGACAACGAAGTTCATCATGCCGGCGGCATAGGGGATCCCCGCGCTGGCAAACATCTTCACGAACGGGCTTTCGGTAACGACCTTCGCCCCCGACTCCGTCCACGGCAGGAAGGCGACGATGATGAACAGCGCGAGGATGTAGAAGAGGAACAGCCGCGCCGCCATCGTGCGCAGCGCCGCCGGTATCGCCTCTTTCGGGTCTTTCGCCTCGCTCGCGGTGCCGACGACGAACTCCAGCCCCATGAACGAAAACAGCGCCATCAGCACCGCCATCCACACGCCCGAAAAGCCGTTGGGCAGGAAACCGCCAGCGAGTCCCGTGACATTGTGCAGCCCGACCGGATCGCCGACGATACCGAAGATGCGGCTCAGGCCCACGATGATGAAGCCGACGATCGCCGACACCTTGATGACGGTCAGCCAATATTCGACCGACCCGAAATTATGCACCGCGCGCGTATTGACCCAGACGACCGTCGCCGCGCTGCCCAGCGCCCACATCCACACCGGCGTGTCGGGCAACCACCATCCCATATAGATGCCGACCGCAACCGCCTCGCTGCCGATCAACAGCACCTGCTGGATCCAGTAGGTATAGCGCACGATGAATCCCATCATCGGGCCAAGGTAGATTTCGGCATAGGTGCCGAACGAACCCGCGGTGGGATGGACGACCGCCATTTCCGACAGGCTGAAGACCATGATGACCGCGACCAGTGCCGCGATCAGATAGCTGATCAGGACGCCCGGCCCGGCGTAGCCGATCGCGATGCCCGATCCCATGAACAGGCCGGTGCCGATCGCCCCGCCAAGGCCGATCATGATGATCTGCGCCTTGCTGAGTCCGCGCTCGAGCCCCGCCTCACGGTCGAGATAGGCCTGTTCGTCCATCGTCATTCCCCCTGCCCCCGCGCTCAGGTCACCGCGTCGCGGATTTGATGCTCGGGTCGTTTCCATATCCCGTCATCCATGATCGTCACCAGCCGGTCGACCGCATCCCAGACATCGGCATAGCCGACATAGAGCGGCGTGAAGCCGAAACGCACCGTATCGGGCGCGCGGAAATCGCCGATCACGCCCGCTGCGATCAGCGCGCGCATGATCGGATAACCATCGGCGTGCGCAAAGGACACCTGACTGCCGCGCGCCGCCGCTTCGCGCGGCGACGCAAGGGTGAAGCCATGGCCGGCGCAACGCTCCTCGACGAGCCGGATGAACAGGTCGGTCAGCGCCATCGACTTGGCGCGGATCGCGTTCATGTCAGCGGCGCGATGGATGTCCAGACCGACCTCGACCAGCGCCATCGACAGGATCGGCTGCGTGCCGATCAGGAACTGGCGAATGTCGCGCTGCGGCCGATAGCCGGGCTCGAAAGCGAAGGGCGCGGCATGACCCCACCAGCCGGTCACGGGCTGCAGCGCCTGACCCTGGTGCCGCTTTGCCGCGAACAGGAAGGCGGGTGAGCCCGGACCGCCGTTCAGATATTTATAGGTACAGCCGACCGCGAAATCGACGCCCGCGCCATCCAGGTCGACCGGCATCGCGCCCGCGCTGTGGCACAAATCCCAGATCGCGAGCGCCCCCGCCGCCTGCGCGGACGCGGTGATCGCTGCCATGTCGTGGATATGCCCGGTCTTGTAATGGACGTGGGTGATCGCGACCGCGATCGTGTCCTCGTCGATCGCCCCCGCAATCTCGTCCTTTTCGCAGAGCCGCACCTCCACGCGCCCGCCGGTCGCGGCTGCGACGCCCTGGGCAATGTAATTATTGGTCGGGAAATTGCTGCCTTCGAGGATCAGCACCCGTCGCTCGGCGCGTAGCGCAACCGCCGCCGACAGCACCTTGAACAGATTCTGGCTTGTCGAATCGCAGACGATTACCTCGCCGTCCCCCGCACCGATCAGCGGGGCAAGCTTGTCGCCGAGGCGCACCGGCAGGTCGAACCAGCCCGCGCTGTTCCAGCTCTTGATCAGGTCAGCGCCCCATTCGCGGGTCACCAATTCGTGCGCGCGCGCCGCCGCGCCCTTCGGCATCGCGCCCAGCGAATTGCCGTCGAGATAGATCATCCCCGTCGGGATATCGAAGCGATCGCGCAAGGGAGCGAGCGGATCGGCGGCATCCATGGCCGCACAGGCGGCGCGATCGAGACTATCAAGCGTCATGGTAGCAAATCACCTTCGTCTGCGACATTTCGCGCGCCGCAAAGCGCACCCCCTCGCGCCCCATATTCCCGCGTCCGGCACCGCCGAACGGCATGGCATCGAGGCGGTAGTCGGTCGAATCGTTGATCATCACCCCCGCCGCACGCAGGCGCCGCGCCGCATGGCGGGCGGTTCGGTGCGATTCGGTGAAGATCGCCGCGTGTATCGCGTTGTCGGCGCCGTTCGCGGCGTCGATGGCTTCGTCCAGATCGGTGAAGCGAAACAGGCTCGCGATGGGACCGAAGGCTTCGTGACAGACCACCGGCGCGTCGCCCGGAACATCGGCAAGCAGCGTCGGCCGCACCAGCGCCCCGGCCCGCTCGCCGCCCGTAAGCAGGGTGGCGCCGCGCGCGACCGCTTCGTCGACCCAGGCGATGATGCGCGCCGCCTCGTCACCGCCGATCATCGGCCCGATGTCGGTTGCCGGGTCCAGCGGATCGCCGACGCGCAACGCTTCGGTCGCGGCGACGAGCGCGGCCTGAAAGACGTCATGGATCGCATCATGGACATAGATTCGCTGCACCCCGACGCAATTCTGCCCCGCCGCGCCGAATGCGCCCGCCGCGCAGGCGGCCGCAGCCCTCCCGACATCGGCATCGTCCATCACGATCACCGGACCGTTGCCGCCAAGCTCCATCGCCAGCCGCTTGATTCCGGCCGCGCGGCAGATCGCCTGCGCCACCTTTGCCCCGCCGGTAAAGCTAACCATCGCGACGTCCGGATGGCCGGTCAGCGCGTCGCCAAAATCGCCGCCGCGCCCGGTGAGCAGGTTGAGCGCTTCGCCGGGCAGGCCGGCGGCGAGCAGCAGGCGCGCGAGCCGGATAGCGACGAGTGGCGCCTGCTCCGCGGGCTTGAGCACAACCGCGTTGCCCGCGGCGAAGGCGGGACCGAGCTTGTGACAGACAAGATTGAGCGGATCGTTGAACGGCGTGATCGCCGCGATCACCCCGACCGGTTCCAGGACATAATGGCCCGACCGCGCTTCGCCGCCGGGAAAGCTGTCAAAGGCAAGCGTCTCGCCAGCGAGCCGCACCGCCTCCTCGCCCGACAATCGCAGCGTGTTGACCGCGCGCGCCACTTCGCGCCGCGCGGCACGGATCGGCTTGCCCGTTTCCGCAGTGATCGCGGCGGCGAAGCTTTCGGCTTCCGCCTCCAGCGCGGTCGCAGCGACGTGGAGGATGCGCGACCGCGCACCACTCGACAGATCGCGCATCGCCTCGGCGCCGCGCAGCGCGCTCGCCACCGCGCGCGCGACGTGCGACGGATCGGCGCAAGCGACCGCGCCGAGCGCTTCGCCCGACCAAGGGGCGAACACCGGCATCACCTGCTCCGCCGTTTCCCAGCGGCCGCCGATCAGCAGCGACCGTTCGCTGCCCAAGGCGGCGTGCATCATGGCTTATCCTTGCGCAGCACCAGATCGTCATATTCGCGGCTGTCGAGCAGGGCCTCGACGATCACCGGCCCGTCCGCGGCAAAGCCCGCGTCGAGTGCCGCCCGAAATTCCGCCGGATCGCGCGCGACCGTTACCGGCACACCGAACAGCGACGGGCCGCCGATCGTTCCCTCGGCGCGCACCGGGGTGCCATAGATGGGATTGGATTTCTTTTCCTGCTTGATGCGGATCAGCGCAAGGTCGTTGTCGGTGAAGATCACGATCACCAGCGGCAGCTTTTCGCGCACCGCGGTCGCCAGTTCGCCCGCGGTCATCAGGAAACCGCCGTCACCGAGCACGCAGCATACCGGCGTATCGGGGCGACAGAGCTTCGCAGCAATTGCTGCGGGAAGGCCGAATCCCATCGCCGACCAGCCGTTGGTCATGATCTGCGTGCCGGGCTTCGGCGTGCGCCAGTGCTGGCCGATCAGATGCGTGTGCGCGCCGACATCGCACGTCATGATGCCGTTGTCAGGCAGCACGTCGCGCAGCACGTCGAGGGCCGCGCAAGGCCCGAAGGCGCCGTCCCGCCCCGCAAGCTTCGCGAACATCTCCGCCTTGCGTGCCGCGAGCCCGGCGAGATCCCAGTCCTTGCTGGCAGCGGGCAGCGCCAGCAGCGCGTCGAGCGCCGGCGCGATCGCTCCGACGACCTCGGCGGCGACCGGATGCTTGTCGCGGTCGATATCGACGGGCGCGACGTCGACGCTGGCGAGCGCCAGCCCGTCCTTCATCCAGCTTTCGTAATTGAACTCGATCGGGTCGTAACCGATCGCGACGACCAGATCAGCCTCGGCATGCGTCTGGCCGACCATATCGGAGAGCGCATGGAAGAGCACCCCGGCGTAATTCGGATGATCCTCGGCGATCATGCCCTTCGCCATCGGGGTGAGCAGCACCGGCAGGCCGAAGCGCTCGGCGAGCGCGGCGATGCGATCCTGCACCCCGGCATGAACGGCACCGAGACCGATCGCGAGGACCGGCTTTTCGGCGGCGGCAAAGGCGGCGACCAGCGCGTCGGTCGCGGCGGGGTCGGGCATCGGCAGCGGGTCGGCCTCGACCGTTCCGATCGCCTGCGCTTCGACCGCTTGCGCGCTCATTCCCTGCGGCAGGCCGACATGCACTGCGCCGGGGCGCCCCGACAGCGCGATACGCGCCGCTTCGGCCAGCGTGTCGGCCGCGCTGTCCGCCGCGATCCGCATCGTCGCCTTGGTCAGCGGCGCGAACAGCGCCTGATGGTCGATCCCCATCTGGACCGTGCGGCCGCGCAGCGGCGCCGGCATCTCGTCGGTCAGCGCGATCATCGGCGATCGGTCGAGCGTCGCGCCGCCGACGCCGGTCGCAAGATTGGTCGCGCCGGGACCGAAGGTGCCGAAACACACTCCCGGGACGCCGGTCAGTCGCCCGCAGACGTCGGCCATGAAGCCCGCCCCGCCTTCGTGGCTGGCCAGCACGAAATCGATACCGTCGGTCGTGCGGATCGCTTCCATATAATCGACCCAGCCGCCGCTCGGCACGCCGAAGATATGGCGGACGCCCAGATCGCGCAGCCCCGTTACGACGTTGCGGGCGACTGTGGTCGATGTCATGTGCGATCCTTCATCCGAGAGCCAGTTTCGCGACCGGCCTAGGCGCCGAAGCCATACACAAAAAATACCGAATGGCCGTCATGATATATCGATGCGGTTATAGAAAGCGGTTGGCGATGGTCCCGATGCCGTCGACACCGCCTTCGACGACATCGCCCGCGACGATACGGCCCACCCCCGCGGGCGTGCCGGTGTAGATCAGGTCGCCGGGCCGCAGTTCGACATAGGCCGACAGTTCGGCAATGATGTCGGCCACCGGCCAGATCATGTCGGCGATGTCGCCCTCCTGCCGCGGCTCGCCATTGACCGACAGCCAGATACGCGCGCTTGCCGGATGGCCGACCGCGGCCGCGGGACGGATCGGCGACAGCACGGCGCTGTGGTCGAAACCCTTCGCCATGTCCCACGGCCGCCCGTCCGCCTTGGCCTCGGCCTGAAGATCGCGGCGCGTCAGGTCGTTGCCGACGGCATAGCCGAAGACGTGCGACAGAGCGTCGGCCGCCGCGATATTCGCACCGCCTTTGCCCAGCGCCACCACCAGCTCGATCTCGTGATGCAGATTGTCGGTGCGCGGCGGCATCGCGATGTCGGCGGTCGCTCCGACCAGCGCGTCGGCGGGCTTCGAAAAGAAGAAGGGCGGCTCACGCGTCGGATCGCCGCCCATTTCGCGCGCATGATCGGCGTAATTCTTGCCCACGCAAAAAATACGGCGAACGGGAAAGCGATCGGCGCTGCCGGCAATCTCGGCAGTAGGTGCTGCAACGGCAAATGGCAGGGTCATGAAAAGGGCGTCCTCGATATCAGGAAGACGGATAGAGCGCCGCGCGACACTTGCCGAGGTCGGCGCCCGCAAGGCCGCCTTCCCTCACCGCATTCCACGGGCTGCCCATCTTGTCTTCGGGGCGATACCAGAAGCCATAGAGCTTGCCGTTCGCCGCGACCAGCGTCGCCGCGCCGATGCTGCCCTCTTCCTTCGAATACCAGGCAAGCCGCATGATGCGCCCGAATACCGTCCCGCGCAGGGTGCCGAGCCCGTCGTTGTAGCAACCGAATATCTCATTGCCCTGCTGCCGCAACAGGATCGGGCCATATTCGTGCGAATAGACCCCGCTCGCATCGGCATCGGCAACCGCCGCGTCGCCGCGGCGATCGAGCGCGCCGAGCACGGCAAGATCGGAAAGCCGCGTCGGCCCGCGGCCCTTCCAATTGCTGTCGATGCGCAGTCGGAGCCAGCGCGCCGATGCTGGCGTCGGCAATTTCACGACGGTTCGTGCGTCCGCTTTCGCTTCCCCCTCGACCAGCATTTCATAGGGTCCCTCCGGCCCCTTGTTCGAGCCGAGCAGCGCGAAACGCCGGACCGGCGATCCTTCGGCGGTCTGCGACATCGATCCGTCCTCGCGCACCACCGGCTCGAACCGGTTGTCGAGGGCGACGGCATCGATCTTTGCGGTGCCAGCCAGCTCGAAATTCAGCGCGTGCGGAAGCGTGACGCCCTTGTCCGACAGCCAGCCATAGGCAGGCCCGCCGTCGACAAGGTTGATCGCCCAGGTCGACCAGTGGCGCTTCGCCTCATTCCCGTCGGCTTCGGCGATGCCGCCCCAACTGATATGCAGGATATTGTCGCCCGCGGGTTCGGCGGGAGCCTCCGGTGCCTGTTCACCGGGCGTGTTCGAGCATCCGGCAAGGAGCAAGGCCCCCGCCAGCCCCATCGTGGCTGTGCGCATCGGTTTGTCCTTCTAAAACATTTCTTCCGTCATCCCGGCGAAGGCCGGGATCCCGACCTCGCGTCTCACCGCCCCGGCGAGACCCCGGCCTTCGCCGGGGTGACGAACAACTCTCTATTTCCGCACGGGCCAGATATTCTTTGGCGCGCCGAGGTTCGGCTTGCCGAGCAGCGGGCTCGACAGCGCGTAGACGCCGTTCACCGAAAAGGCCCAGATGATGTTGCGGTCATATTCGGTGTAGACCGCAAACGTCGAATTGCCGAACGTATAGTCTGGCATTTCTTTTTCATTGGCGAAGCGCGGAACGAAATAGCCTGCGATCGCCGGCTTTGCCGGATCCTTGACGTCGAAAATCTGGATGCCGGCGTTGTAAAAGGCATAGATGGCAAGGCCCTGCCGGCCGCGCTGGGGCTGGGTCAGCCCGCCCGACCGTTTCGGTCCGAAACTGCCGCGCCGCTGGCAAAAATCGGTAAAAGAGGCCTCGGGCGGCGGCGTCGGGCGCGGGAAAGTCGCCGCGATCTTAGGATGCGCGGGATCGCGCACGTCGATCGAATAGATCGGCTTGAACGGCTCGTAACAGCTTTCGTTCATCGGATAGCCGTTGGAAAAAACGAAGCCGGTGCGGTCATATTGGCTGACATCGACATTGTCGAACTCGGTCCCCGCGTAGCTCGGCGGCACCGAAAGATGGCCGAGCGTCTTCGGGTTCGCCGGATCGCTGAGGTCGAAGCTGTAGAAGCCGAGGCCGCCCATGCCGCCGAAGCCGATCTTGCCACCCGCCTCGACCGGCTTCGACGTCACGATCGGATAGCGCGAGCCCATCCAGCTCGCCCGGTTGCCCGCGCGCGGATTGGCGCGGTACGCAGCCTCGCTCTCGGGATCGCCGAGGCGCTGGCCAGGGACGGTGATCTGCGAAACGAACTTCGGATCGGCGGGGTCCTCCATGTCCCAGACCTGATAGCCGGGCGAATAGAGATAGTCGGGATATTCGGTGAGCGAATAGCTGTCGTCGGGCGCCGACGAGAGAAGCATATATTTTCCCCCGAACCATGTCGCCGCGTCGAGCGCGCCCGATCCCTGCTGTTCACCCACCGGCGCATCGGGATGTTTGTAGTCGGTGGTGCGCGTCGCGATCAGGTTCCATTTGTCGGGCGTCGGCCCGTTCATAACAAAGACCTTGAAACCCTTGAGCGAATTATAGTGCCGCTGCGCGGCGACCTTGTCGGGCTCGCGGCGCTTGTCCTCCATCAGGCCGAAACGACCGATCTCGTAGGAGGCGACCAGGACATTTCGTTGCAGCTTCTTGCTCCAAGCCACCGTGACGCCGCCGAAATAATCGGTGACCGCCGACGGATCCCACGCCTCGCTCGATCCCTTGGCGCTCCATACGCCGCCCTTCGACCAGACGATCTTCGCCTTGCGCGGATCGGTGACGTCAAGGATGCGCAGATAGTCGCGGTCGTGGGTGTAAAGATAGCGGCGGCCGGAAAAATCGACGACATTCGCCCACGCATGCCAGGGCGACGTTACCGTAGGATAGAAGGCGATGACATTCACATTCTTGGCGTAGCTGTTCTGGTCCCAATGATCGAGCTGCCCCGGAAAGGACGGCGGATCGTTAGTCAATCGGGTCGCGACCGGATGCCGGAAGCTGCCGTCGGGATTCATGCCATAATCGACGCCCGGCACCGGATCCTTGGGAGGATTGTCGGGCGTCGCCGCGATCCAGGCTTTCAGCCAGGGATCGCGAACGTCGATCGGCGCGTCGGCATGACTGCCGCTCCAATCCGCCGCCATAGGCGCGGTCGCGCTGAGCAGAGCGGCGACTGCCAGACTGGTCCCCGCCATGATCTTGATACCGCGCTTCATTATGATTCCTCCTTCTCGTTGACCCACATCGTCATTGCGAGCGAAGCGAAGCAATCCAAGGCGGCTTACGCGAGCTCTGGATTGTCGCGTCGCTTCGCTCCTCGCAATGACGATCGTTGTTGTCCGCATCGACCCTAGAAGCGGAACCGGGCCGTCACGCCATAGGTGCGCGGCGGGATGTAGGTCGAATAGATCGTTCCGAACAGTTCGAGCTTGCTGGTGAAATTGAGCTCGTTCGTGAGATTCTTCGCCCACGCCGTCACTTCCCATTTGTCGTCGGCATCGCGCAGGCCGATCCGTGCATTGAGCAGGATTTCGGAGTCGAACTTCAGGATTGGCGTGTTCGGATTGTCGAAGAAATTCGCGCCGGTGTATTGGAAATCGCTACCTAGAACGAGCACCAGATTATCGGCGATCGGCTGGTCGAGATTGGCGGCGACATTGAAGGCATGTTTGGGCGTCCGGCGGCAGGTGTTGCCGTCGAGATCGGTTCCCTCGTCGTCGATGATCAGTTCGCCGGTGAAGTTGCAGCGCGAATAGGCATAATTGCCCGACAGGGTGAAGGCGTCGGTGATACGGGCCTGGAAATCGAGTTCCAGGCCATAGGCGCGCGTACCATTCTTCGCATTGAAGACGAAATTGTCAGGCGGCATTCCCGGCCCCGGTGACAGGAACTGGTTGGTCTGCAGATTGTCATAGTTGGTGTAATAGGCCGCCGCATTGATGAACAGGCGCCGGCCTGCCAGCGCGAGCTTTGCGCCGACCTCGAAGCTGTTGGCGGTTTCCGGGTCGAACGATACCAGCGCCTCTGCGGGCGTGTTTGCATCCTCGCCGGTCCAGCCGCCGGGCTTGTAGCCCTTGGCATAGCGGGCGTAGAGCGTGACATCGTTGCTCGGTTCGAAACGCAGCGTCGCACTCGGCAACCATGCATCCCAGCTGCGCGTTTCGCCGACCACGAAATTGACCGCCTCACCCTCGAACGACACGCCGGAGCGGTTGTTCGAATAGCGCTTGTGGTCATAGGCATAGCGCAGCCCGGCCTCGAAGGTCAGCTTGTCGGTGATGCTGTAGCTGAGCTCGCCGAAGACGCCGACATTATCGTTGCGCGAGGTGGTGACGGTGTGGTTCGATCCCGGTGATGGCGTCGCGGGCGTTCCGCCATAGGCCATGGCGAAGGCGAATTCCTCGATCGCCTGATAGTCGGGGAAGAGGAAGTTCACATCCTCGGCGCGGCGGATATTCTCGTGCAGATAATAGGCGCCGCCCTCGACGCGCAGTGGACCGCCATTGTCCCAGCGCAGGCGCAGCTCCTGCGAGAATTGCGTCACATCCTCGCCCTTGCCACTGTCGAAATAGCTGTCGGGAACGGTGGCGAGATAAGTATCGAGCCCGGCGACCATCGCCGAGGTGATGTCGGGCGCATTGGTCGCGGGATCGATCGGGAAGTTGAAAAGCATCCCCGACCCGTCTTCGCGCGCCTTCAGCGAGCTGTCGCGATAGACGGTCTGCGAGGTGACGCTGAGCCCTCCGCCGGCCTGCCAGTCGATCGTGCCGCTGGCCCCGTACATGTCGCTGTTCTGGAAACCCGTGAAATTATGATTTCCCGACCGCGGATCGGCGCTCTTGAAGGGCGCGTTGCGGTCCGGCAGCACGAAGCCCGGCAGGCTGTCGATCGTCGGCGCATAATAGCTGAGATAGGTCACTTCCTCGCTGTCGCCCGGAATGAGGATATCGACCCAGCGCGCCCCGTCGCGGTGGCGGGTGTAGTCGGCAGCCAGATTGACGTCGAGCGATGGCGTCGGTCGCCAGCGGAGCTGGGCACGCACCGACTGCATATTCTGGTCTTCCTCGTCGCCGCCGCGCAGATTCTTCGCATAACCGTCATGGCTGCGCGAACTGCCGACAAGGCCCAGGCTCAACGTGTCGGACACCGGCCCGCGCACCGATCCGGCGACGTCGAGGCGGTTGTAATTGCCATAGGTCGCCTCGAACCGCCCCTCGAACGTATCGCCGGGCTTCTTGGTCACATAATTGATCAGGCCGCCGACGACGCTCTTGCCGAAGCGCAACGCCTGCGGTCCCTTCAACACCTCGACGCGTTCAAGGTCATAGAGGTCGAGCAGCGATCCCGTGCCGCGCGACAGATAGGCGCCGTCGACGAAGATGCCGACCGCCGCATCGGCGCCCGCGCCCTGGATATCGGAGCCGATGCCGCGAATGAAGAGTTCGGTATCGACCGCGCGCTCGGCGCTGAGCTTCAGGCCCGGAACGCGGTAAGCGACTTCGGAGAAATCCTTGATTCCGGCGCGTTCGAGCGCCGCGCTGCTGAACGCCTGAACCGAGATGGGCACATCCTGCAGGCTCTCCTCGCGCTTGCGCGCGGTCACCACGATTTCGTCGCCCGGTGCCGCGGCCGCAGCCTCGTCGGGTGCCGATTGCGCAAATGCCGTCGCCGGCGTCAATTGTGCCGCCGCGGTTGCCAGAAGCGCCCAGCGCAGATTCCACCTAGATCCCATTTTCTACCTCCCGAGCAGCCATGCGCCTTTGCCTTCAAATGCGGCACTGTCGACACTGGCCTTGTTGATCGCCGGGTATGGATAGGTCGCCACATTATATCGATATAATAGATTATGCACGCATCACTATTCCAAAATGGCCATATCAGGGATGTCGCTTGTTGCGCAGACCACCAGCCGCCGCCGACGACACGACCGCCCGCGCCCGAAGATGCCATTTTTTGAAAGACATATGCGGATGCCGGCCATCCCGCCCGCATCGAAGCAACATGTCACGCGGCACAAACCCCTTGCGCCGGGACGCGCTCGATCGGGCTGACAGCGTGGAAATGAGCATGGAGGCATGGCACGCCCGGCGTAGCAATGATGAGCCATGCCGTTTCGCTATCGCTCGCCGATTGCGCCTCGCGTCCCATCTCCGCTACTTGGCGTCTTAAATGGGGTGGTTAGCTGTCGTTCGTTGCTAGCGGTCCGGGCTTGTTAGTGACTTCGAAGCGGGCGCGCTCAAAATCGATCTTCAATGTGTCCTCGAGACCGACCGCATACCCCTCCAGGAGTGCTATGCCATCACCCTTCAGATGAAGGATAATCCCGAGGCCGTGATCCAGCCGCTCGACGCTGAGCCACACATCTTTCTGAGAAGCCTGAAGTTTCCGGACAATCTCAGTACCACCGGGCCCAGGCTCTATCTCCACGAAGATCCCGCCACCTGTGTTGTCCCGTGAACGCACCTTACCGCGCTTGGAAAGCTGATCGACAATCGCTGCCCATTCGGCAGACTCTGTCCCGATCGCCTCAAGGGCTGCCAGTCCCAAAGGCCAAAAGTCTGTCACAGGTCCTGAGCTTTACTTAATATCCAGAGGTCCGCAATCAGTCGTTTCCTGCCGTCGCATCTAGATCGAGGGTGATCCGGAAGCGGATGTCAGTTGGCTACTGCCTCGATCCGCATTTTAGATGCCCGAAGCAGGCGGTAAAGCGGGCACCTAGCGATTTTAGCGCACCACATCGGATGCTTCGAAAAACGTCGCGTCCGTCACGGCGCGGGGAAAAGGCGCAAAATCGCCCCGCACGCCATGTTTCAGCGCCGACAGAATGAGGCCCGACCGCGCCGCGCCTTCTGCCCCGCTGCCTTGCCAGATCGCATCGAGAACACCTGCGGCAAACGCATCGCCCGTGCCGACGCGGTCCCGGATGGGTTCGATCCGGATTTCAGGGGTCGCTGCGAAACAGTCGCGGGCGTCCACCCGGGCCGCGATGCGGTGATCGGTCGCGCCGACGATACGCCGCGCCGTCGATGCGACATATTGAAGCGACGGATATTCTTCGAGAAGCGCCAGCGCGGCGGCCCGGCGCCGGCTTTCGCCGTCGCCCGAAAACGCGCGGCCCAGAAGCAGGGATGCGTCGCGATGGTTGCCGAACAGGATGCTCGCTCTGCACACAATCCGGCGGAGGATCGCGCCCGGATCGTCGTTCCATTTCTCCCACAGGCGGCCGCGCCAATTGCCGTCGAAAGAGACGCCGATGCCCGCCGCACTGGCCGCCTCCACCGCCGCCAGGGCGGCCTCCGCCGATTGCGGGCCCAGCGCGGGGGTCACGCCGGAAAGGTGCAGCCAGTCGGCGCCGGCGAGCAGTTCGGCCCAATTCCAGTCGCTTGCCGCCATCGCCGCGAAGGCGGAATCTGCGCGGTCATACAGCACCTCTGCCGGCCGTACGGGTCCGCCGGGGATATGATAATAAAGGCCCATCCGTCCCTCGCGCCGTTCGACGCGGGTCGTGTCGACCCCGTGCGCGCGAACCGCGTGGATTGCCGCGTCGCCGATGGGGCCCCGGGGCAAAGCGCTGATCATGCGGACTGCCAAGCCGTGCGATGCAAGCGCCACGGCAACATTGGCCTCGGCCCCGCCGACAAAGGCATCGAAGCGCGGGGATTGCAGCGGCATTTCACCATCCGGCACCGACACGCGCATCACGATTTCGCCGAAGCAGGCGACGGTAAAGGGTTTTGCTGTCATTATTCCAGTCCGGTTTCGGCTATCGCGGTGCAGCCAATGGCAATCGCCCAGCCGAAGGTCGCATGTGCGGTTTCGCCGACGCGGATCGGGTGTACGCCCGTTATCGCGCCCGCCGACAGCCATTGCCCCGGCTCGAGTGCGATACGCCCCTTCAGATGCTGCTCGATCAGGAAGCGCACCGATCCCAGCGGCCCGTCGAGGACATCGCGCGCGCGCCCGCGGCCGACCACCGTTCCTGCGACCATCGTTTCGACGTCGAGCTGGTCGAATATGCCCCGGTCGAGCAATGGCCCCAGCAACAGTCCATTGTTGATGCCGAGGTCGGCGATGATCGACCAGGGCGCATGATCATGCACGTCGGGCGCGGGCGAACTGGCCACTTCGAACCCTGCGCGAATCTCGCCGATATAGTCGAGCACGCGATCGGCGGGCGGTATATGGCCGGGCACCGCGTCGAGCCGCAATATCACCTCGGCTTCGATCGCCCCCGCACCGCCGCGAAAGACCCGGGCCTCCCCCGGCGATACTGTGAGCGTAGTGCAGCGCAGAACCGGCCCAGCGAGACGCTCGGCGCCCAGCGTGGCTACCATAGGCGCAGGGATACGACCGACTTTCCAGCCCAGCACCGGCATCTCCAAAGACATCAGGATCCGGTTCTGCATGGCATAGGCTTCGTCGAGTGACGCGGGGAGCGGCTGGGGAAAAGCTGGCAGCGCCGTCCCGCGCCGGCGGGCGTTTGCAAGGGAAGCCGTCCCATCGTCGGCGCGAAGTTGAACGGTCATCCGGGCGGGCGTCCCATCGTCAGGCGAGCTTCGCGCTCAGCAGATAGCGCTCGCGGCTTTCGGCTGCCCGGCGGCGCAGTTCGTCGAGCGCGCGCTCTTCGGTTTCGTCGAGCATCGATTCGAGCAGGCGATTGAAGTGCCGGCGCATCGCGAGCCGCGCGCCCGCGGCGTCACGGCGGCGCAAGGCCTCGACCACATCGGCATGTTCGGCCTGCCGCGCGCTGCCATCCTTGCGGCAGACGAGCGAGTGACTCTGTTTGACCTCGGGCAGTTCCAGACGCATCCGCCACAGTCGTTCGATGACGTGGATGATCGCCTTGTTGTTCGACGCCGCGGCAATCGTCATGTGAAATTCGCGGTCGATCGCGCTCACTTCCTCTTCACTCTTGCCATCGTCGGCCATTGCCGCGAGCAGTTCGTCGAGCTTCGCCAGCGTTTCGGCCGAGATCGTCGGGGCGGCCAGCGCCGCCGCCTCCGCTTCGAACAGCGAGCGTGCTTCGGTCAGTTCGAACGCGCTGACCTTGGGCAGGATCGAATTGTCGTCGGGAAGCGGCGTCGCGACATAGGCCCCCGCGCCCGTCCGGATGTGAATCCACCCCGTTGCCTGCAGCGCAATCTCGGCTTCGCGGATCGTCACGCGGCTGACCTCGAACTGTTCGGACAATTCGCGTTCGCCGGGGAGGCGGGTTCCCGGCGGATAGGTTCCGTCGTGAATGAGGCGGCGGATCGTATCGGCAATCTCTTCGAAAAGGCGGCGTTCGGCCATCGTCAAAATACTCCCCGCTCCAATGTCAGGAAGTCTATACAATCAGGTAGGACAAGTTTGAAGCCCATCACCGTCCGCCGTTTCAGTTTTTCTCGGCGCACGCGCGCAGGTCGGGAATCCGGCGGCCGCAGAGGAAGGCCAGGACGCGCGCCGTCATCATCCACTGGCTGCCCGCATCGAATTTTCCGTGCCCGCCGCCAGGTACGATGAAGAGGTCGGCCGGAACCGCGAGTTCATCGAGCCGCCGCTTGAGGTCGATCGACTGTGTAACCGGAACCACAGGGTCGGCATCGCCATGGCCGATAAAGACCGGTGGAACATCGCTGCGAAGCCAGGCAATCGGCGACATGCGACGCGCCATTTTATCGGCCCCATCCCCCTCCCCGATCCAGTTTGCAACCGTGGCGTGGCGCGCGCCCGAAGCGTCCTTCGTCGCTGTCAGATCGGTCGGGCCGTAGAAATCAACGACCGCCGCAGCGCGGCCCGCGCCGCGACATTCGGCAGGATCGATGGCATTTCCGTCAGGCAGCAGCCCGGCCATCAAAGCCAGATGCGCACCCGCCGACGTGCCCGAGACGACGATCCGGGCGCGGTCGAAGCCATAGCGCTCGGCGTTGGCGTCGACCCAGTGGAGCGCGCAGCGCGCGTCCTCGACCGCCGCCGGTGCCCGCGCCGCGCCGGCGAGGCGATATTCAACCGTAACCACCGAAAAGCCGGCGGCGATATAGGGACGAAAGCCGGTCCAGCTTTCGGGGCGCGCGCCGCGGGCCCAGCCGCCGCCGTGGAAATAGATGAGGACAGGGCCCGGCTTCTTGCGGACGGCTGGATGAACATAGAGGTCGAGACGCAGCGGCCTGCCACCCACCGTGCGGTAAACGGCGTCCTTGACGACGCGACCGGGCGCGATTTCATCCGTGGCCGACGCTCCCGGTGCCAGGAGCGCCGCCATCGCGGCAACGCCGGAGAGGACAAGCCGGCGGGACAAGCTAGATCCGCGCCCGGATGCCGATGAAATATTTCGACCCGTAATAATGATATTGGCGGCTGCTGCCATAGACCGGCATGTAGGTCGCCTTCGGTTCGTTGAAGATATTGATCGCCTCGAAGCGCAGCGAAACACCCCGCATCAGCGCCAGCGAAGCGCGGAAATCGAGGGTTTCGCTGGGCCCGACGTAGCGCAGCTGGCTGTTGCCGCCGACGAAGTCCTGATAATATTTCGACCGGTAATTATAGATTGCCTGAAGCGATACGGGGCCGATTTCATAATAGGCCTGCGCCGAAAGTACGTGCTTCGAATAGCCTGA
Organism: Sphingopyxis sp. Q841; assembly: GCF_052384365.1. Taxonomy (NCBI): domain Bacteria; kingdom Pseudomonadati; phylum Pseudomonadota; class Alphaproteobacteria; order Sphingomonadales; family Sphingopyxidaceae; genus Sphingopyxis; species Sphingopyxis sp. Q841. Next base: position 928,513 of record NZ_JBQSUM010000002.1, read on the forward strand.
CAGACCGGCTGGCGCGATCAACCCCGGCGATACCGTTTCGGATTCGGGATCATAGACGTCGCCGAGGCGAACATCCTGATTTTCGAAATTGGCGTCGGCATAATTATAGCTGACCTTTGCCCCCAGACCGTCGAGCGGCTTGGGCAGGAAGCTGAAGCGCGTCGCAGCGGTCAGTTCGATGCCGTAGATGCGCGACTTGTCGGGGCTGTTGCGCGTCTGGATCACCGGAACGGTCACGTCCTGCCCGTCGACGGTGAAGCTTTCGTCATAAACCACCGGCTGAAAGCCGCCGGTGAACTGCTTGTAGTAGACGGTCGCCGATAACAGGCTATCCTTGTTCGGATACCATTCGATCGCCGCATCGGCATTCCAGGACATCAGCGGCTTGAGGCGCGGGCTGCCGTTTGCGCGCGCATTTTCGATCGCATCCTGGACCGAGGTAAAGCTACCGCCATCCTCGAGCGTGAAGGTCCGCCCGGCGCCAAGTGCACTGGGTGCGGGGCGCGACATCGCGCGGTAGCCGGCGAGACGCAGCAGCATGTTTGGCGCGACCTCGAAAATCGCGTTGACGCTGGGCAGGATGCGCGTCGTCCCGCTCTTGATCGTGACCGTGTCGAACTCGCCGCTGTCGTCGAGGCGAATGGTGCCGTCGCCATTGTCGACGATAACCAGGTCGCTGCGCAGCCCGTTCGAGGTCACATCGGTTTTGACCACGCGAACGCCGAAATTGCCCCGAACCGGAAGATTACCGAGATCGCCTTCATATTCGGCCATCACATAGCCCGCGAGCGTGCGTTCGGTGACGTCGCGGTTCGCGACCGAACGGATATCGTCGGGAAGCCCGGGATCTTCGGTGCCGAGATATTCGCGGAACAGGCAGTCGACATCGAAGGTCGCCCAGCTATGAATGTCATTGCCGTCGGCGGCGGTGAGATAATCGCGCTGCGGAAAGGCCTGACGGCAGAGATTGTTGATCCGCTGATCCTCGGTCCGGGCCGGATTCTGGTTGAAGTCGCCGTTGCGGACATCATAGTCCCGGTAGGTCAGCCGCGCCCAGCGCGCACCCGCCGAAATGCTCCGCAAAAAGCCGTCCATTTCATAAATCGCGTCGACGCGCCCTGCGACAATCTCGTTGCGGCGCTTGGCCTCGTCGCGGCGGAAGCGGGCATCGTCCCAGAAGAGGTCGTGGTTGTCGAGATCGAAGCGCGGATCGATCGTGATCGTCGGGACGAAGCTGCCCGGCGCAAGATCATAAGTGTAGGGAATGCGCATATTGTTGAAGACGGTGCGCACGCCGTTGACGTCGGTCGGATCGGTGCGGAGGCGGAAGTTGCGCTCGATTTCCTTGCGGATCGTTCGCGAATAGCTGCCGTCGGCCGTCAGCGTCAGCCGGTCGTTCGGCTTCCACTCGACCGACAGGCCGCCGCCCAGATATTCTTCCGACCGCGAAAGTTCGGACCCATTGGATTCGAGCGAACTCTGGCCCTCCAGATAGCGAACGATACCGTTGGCGTCATATTCGACGTTGACGAGACTGCGCCGCGCTTCGGACAGCGTCAGATCGCGCCGGCTCTCGACATAGGTGCGGTCCGAATATTGGACGTCGAGATTGACGTTGATCCGTTCCGACGGGCGCCACTGGATCGCACCGAAAGCGGCGTCGCGCTGGTCGGTCTCGCTGATCTGGCGGAAAATATAGCTGTTCGGGACCAGATAATAGGGGATGTCGCTGCCATAATCCTCGCGAGCGAGTTCGGTGCAGTTGTTGTTCGTCACCACGATGTCGGCGCGGCATGCGCTCCACGTGGTGCTCGCAGCATAGGTTTCTTCGGGGTTGTTCGTGTCGTTGCGCTGAAAGCCGATCGAGATGCCGATCGTATCGTTCGCGAACTGATCGACATAGCTAAGCGTGCCGCGCCAGCCGGTCCCACCCGATCCGACGATCCGGTTGCCATAGGGATTATATTGCCCCTTGATTTCCCCTTGGATGCGACGCTTGCCGAAATCGAGCGGACGCAGCGTACCGATCTCGATCGTGCCCGCAACGCCGCCTTCGACCAGATTGGCCTGCTGGGTCTTGTAGATCTTGATATTGTTGACGAGTTCCGACGGAAACTGATTGAAGTTCACCGAACGGTCACCGCTGCCATTGGTCGCATCGCGGCCGTTGAAGGTTGCGTTGGACAGGAAAGGGCCAAGGCCGCGAAGCGCGATTTCGGACGCATCGCCCTTTTCGCGGTGCGTCGTGGCGCCGGTGATCGTCTGGATCGCCTGCCCCACCGACAGCGCCGGCAAGTCGCCGATATCGTCCGCCGACAGCGCGTCGACGATCGCCGTCTCGCGGCGCTTTACGCTGATCGAATTCTGGATCGTCTCGCGGATGCCGGTGACGACGATCGCATCATCATCAGTCGCCGCGCCTTCAGCAGAACCGGTCGCATCCTGCGCCGCCGCTGGGGCCGCAAGCAGCAGCAGCGGCCCGACCCCCGCCAGCAAAGCCGCGCGAAGCGCACGATTATCGACCTGGTGCTGAACCTTCACGCCGTCTCTCCCTCGAATATCTTGATTCTGTTCTGACCAATATGGTCGAACATTACATATATTTTGTCAACCATTGTGTAAGCTAAATTGGTATGACCAATTTTACGCCCCGCAATCGAACCCCTGTCAGGGGACGAGCTGGCTCGCCAGCCCCGGCACCGCGACAGCGAGGGCCTGCGTCACAAGGCGCGCCGTGACTTCAGCGCCAACGGCGCCCAGATGCGTATAATCGAACTTGCGCGTCACCTGCCCCCGCGCGCCCTTGCCGGTAATCGGCGGCGGCGGTGGCGGCGCGGGACGCGCCGCGAGCGTGGTCCCCGCTCTGGCTGCGGCAAGCTCCTCGTCGCTCGGCGGCTCCTGTGCCAGCTGCGTCGCCGTCTCGGCGCCCATCTTCTGCACCTGCGCCGCGCTCAACGCATTGAGATCGACCAGCGGCACGTCCATCGCCTTGGCGACGTTGCGAACCTGATCCGACCAGCTTGCAAGCGTGTTGCGAAGCTCGCCATCGCGAAACTCGCGGCGCGTCAGCGGCGTCACGAGCACCGGGACCGCCCCCGCCGCGCGCACGTCATCGACGAAGCGCCGTAAATTTGCAGGAAATTCGGTCGTCTCGTCTGTCCAGCGTTCGGCCTTGCTCGACTGATCATTGTGCGCGAACTGGATGAGCACATAGGTTGCGCGATAACCCGGCACCTTCGCTTCGCCGAGCGCGATGTCCCAGCTTCCCTCCTGGCGGTAGCTGCGCGTGCTGCGACCGCCGCGCCCGGCGTTGACGCACGCCACCGACGATTTGACATGGCCGGCACAGAAGGCGCCGCCCCAGCCGCTGTGCGGCGCCATCGTCGAATCGCCGACGAGGATGATCTTGTAGGGCGAAAGCGGCTCGGCATCGGTCCGCTCGCGCTCCTTGGCCTGCGCGCCGCCGGCAAGCGCGGCGGCGAACAGCGGAATGGCTAACCAGCGCATATCCTGTCCCTTCTGCTATGGATTACATCGTCACGAAAAATAGAGCCCGCCGTTGACGTCGAGGCAGACGCCGGCAAGAAAGCTCGCCGCAGGCGATGCAAGATAGGCGATGGTATCCGCGACCTCGTCGGGATGGCCTTCCCGGCGCAGCGGTGTGTTTCCGGCGGTCGCCGCGCGGCCCTCCGGCTTCGAGAAAATGTCGTGAAAGCTTGTACCGATCAGTCCGGGGCAAACCGCATTGACGCGGATACCCTGCGGCCCCAATTCCTTTGCCATCGACCGCGTGTAGGTCATCAAGGCGCCCTTCGCGGTGGCATAAACCGATGCGCCGGGGCCGCCGCCGTCGCGTCCCGCCTGGCTCGAGACATTGACCACCGCCGATCCCTCGCCGAGGAAAGGCAGGGCAGCCTGGAGGACGAGGAAAGCCGATTTGAGGTTGAGCGTCATGACATGGTCGAAGAAGGCTTCGTCCATCTCGCCCAGCGTCTTGCGCGCGACCATGCCGCCGGCAAGGTTGACGAGAATGTCGAGGCGGCCGCTGAACGCGACGCCGACCTCGTCGAGCATTGCGCGCACCGCGCCGCTGTCGGTCACGTCGGCCTGGACCAGAAAGGCGTCGCCGCCCGCGTCACGGATCGCCTGCAGCGTTGCTTCCGCGGCTTCGCGGCCGCTGTTGTAATTGATCGCAACGCGCGCTCCGGCGCGCGCGAGCGCGATCGACACCGACCGGCCGATATCGCGGCCACCGCCGGTGACGAGCGCAGTTTTCCCTTGGAGATTCATCGAATTCTTTTCCTTATTCTTGGGTGTTGCGGGGCGCAGTCGCGACGGGTTCGACGCGGCCGCCGATCAGTCGAAATGCGAGGAAGGAGAGCGGAACGATCGCCGCCGACAGCGCGAAGATCGGCGCATAGCCATTCTTTGTGAGGACCGGCACGAGCCAGGTGGTGATCAGCGTCCCGGCGACCGCGGCGGTGCCGCTTATCCCGGCAAGGCTACCGACCGCCCCGCCGCCGAAATAATCGCTCGGCAGCGTCTGGATATTGCCGATCGCCATCTGGAAACCGAACAATATCCCCGCGATCAGCAGGACTGCGCTGAGCGGATCGTCCGCACCGATCGTCGCAAGCAGCGTGGGGAGCATGATCGCGCAACCAATGCCGATCGTCAGCGTGCGCGCCTTGTGGACGCTCCCGCCGGAAGCGATGATCCGCCCCGCCAGCCAACCGCCGAACAGGCTGCCCAGCATGGCGCCGACGAAGGGAACCCAGGCGAATAGCCCGATCTGCTTCACGTCGAAGCCGAAGGTCTCCGCAAGGTAGATCGGCAGCCACGATACGAACAACCACCACACCGGATCGAGGAAGAAGCGTGACAGGATGACGCCCCAGCTCTGCCGATGGCGGAGAAGTTCGCCGAGCGGCACGCGGCGATCATCGCCCGGCCCGGCCTCGGCACGGCCGGTCAGAATATGCTGACGCTCCGCTTCGCTGAGCCAGGGATGATTTTCAGGGTCGCCTTTGTAGAACCATAGCCACGGAACCAGCCAGACGAAGCCCAAGATACCGACGATCAGGAAGGTGCCGTGCCAGCCGAACTGGACGAAAAGCAATGCGACGAGAGGGGCCGAGACGATCCCGCCCAGCGACGCACCGGCGTTGAATATGCCCTGGGCGAGCGCGCGTTCGCGCGAGGGAAACCAGAGCGCATTGGCCTTGGCCGCGCCTGGCCAGTTCCCCGCTTCGCTGAGCCCCAAGGTCGCGCGCAGCACGCCGAGCAGCGGCATCGATCGGACAAGCGCGTGCGCCGCGATCGACAGCGACCAGAAAAGGATCGAGATGGTGAAGCCCATCCGTGTCCCGATCGCGTCGAACACGCGCCCGAACAGCGACTGACCGAAGGCATAGGCGATCATGAAGATTGTTACGAGCAGCGCATAATCTTCCTTGGTGGCGCCAATGTCTTTCGACACTTCGGGCCACATCACCGCGAGCGCGTTACGGTCGATATAGTTGATGACGGTGGCGAGGCCGATGAGGCCGATCACGCACCAGCGCAGGCCGCCCTTCATTTTGCGCCTCCCTTGGCAAGATCGAAGCGGCCGACGGGGCCGGTCCATGAATGCGCGGCACCGTCGATCGTGACGCTGTGCAGTGCGTCCGCCGCGACATTATCGGCCACCGCGACCGCCAGACGGCGGCCGCCGGCCAGCGTGATGGCCACGAGGTCGACATTGCCGAGGCGGCGGTGGTCGAGTTCCACAACCCGCGCGCGGCTGCCGACGACTGTCTCGGCCGATGCGTCATAGGACCCATGCGGTTCGAGCAGGCTGACGAAGGTCGCGCTATCGGCGCCGTCGATACGCTGGATCAGCACAGGCTGCCGGCGCAGGTTGAACTCGGGGTCGTTTGCGCCGCTTTCCGCGAGGATGAAGCGGGCGCCCGCGGGCGGCGCCATATGGTAGCTGTAGAAGCGGTTGCCCTGCATGAAGGTGAGCCGCGCTGCCTTGCCCGCCACCTTGTCCGCCGCGCTGCCCACGCCATCGATCCACAGATGCTGGTAGCCGTTTGCGGTGCCCAGCACCGGCCGCTCGGCCAGCTTGCGATCGAAAACGATATCACTGTCGATAATCTGTCCGGAAAAGTGCAGCGGCAGGTCAAAGCGATGCCTGCCGCCGCCAGTTCCACGGAGGATATCGAGAATAAGCGGATTGCCGAGCCCGTCGATGTCGAGCAGCAACAGCGCGCGGCGGATCGCGACACCCTTGTATGCGCCGTCGATCGCCGCGATCGAATAGCGCGTGGGACCATCGAGGCGGCTCGCGAGCTGCTGGGTGGGAACTTTCTCTCCCACCTTCCAGTCGCCCGCAAAATGGCTTTGTTCGTCGACGACGAGCGTATTGTGCGCCACCGTCGCACTCGCCCAGCTGTCGTTTTCGGGGAGGTAACGTCCGCCGCGCTTCGCCTCGACATTCAGGAAGCGTGCCGCGCCATAATCGGTGACGACCGCGCCGGTCTCGTCATAATAGAGCCAGTTCAGGCGGTCGAAATGTCCGTGCCCCATGCCCTGCACGGTATTTTTGACGACGAGCAGCGGGCCGGTCGCCGTCGGCCGATCGCGCAGCAGGACAAGCGCCCCGCCCTTGCCGTCGGGCCCGTCCGACAGCAGCCGCGAGGCAAAGGGCCACGGCTTTGCCTTGCCTGCCGCAACGTCCACCGCCAGCGCTTCGCCCGCGGGTGTCAGCACCGTATGCCCCTGCCGCTCGGCGATCGACAGAAAGACGGGATCGCGCGTCGCGGCATAGGCTATTGCAACCGCCTGATAGAGCTCATCGGTGCGCAAGCTCTTGTCGGGCATCGCATCGTTGATCGGAAGGAAATAGCCGTCGTGGGTGACGTCGATGGCGGTTCGCACGGCTTTCAGGACGATGCCGCCGCGATAGTCGAAGATCTTGCGCTGCGGTTCGTTGGCGTCGATCGCGGCAGCGAAGACCACGAAGGGCATCAAGGCATAGCGCTGATAATAGGGGCCTTCGGCGTAATAGCCGTCCGGCGAGAAGAGCAGGTCGAGCTGGCGCAGGAAGCCCGTCTTGCCGCTCTTGTCGAGCCCCAGCAAAGCCTTGTCGACCAGATCACGGTCGCCCAGCAAATAGCCCGCGAGCCCGACGCCGGCGCAGGCCCAGGTCGCATGATTATGGATCCGGCCGATCACCTCAGGCGACCCATCGGACAGGAATTTCGCCATCGGACGGATCGCGCCATCGTCGATGCGCGCGCGCTCGGCGGGGGTCAGCGCATCGCGGATCTGCGCATAGCCCTGCACCGCATTGACGAGGAAGACGCTGTCGTTGAGGCTCTGCCAGAACAGCCGGCCGGCCGCCTGGTTCGCAGCCGCCGGGTGCGGCCCGAGCGTCGGATAAAGCTTGGCATAGGCGAGCAGCAGGTCGCGAACATGGTCGCGGTAGCGGACGTCGCCCGTATGCCGGTAGAGCTGACCGCCCTCGAAGATGATCCGGTAATTGCGCTTATGCTGTTCGTGGGTGAAGCCGCCGCCCGGATCCTTCGGCACGGGCACATTGATCCCCGCCCGGATCGACGCCTCGACATCGCGTTTCGCCGCTTCGACTTCGGCCGCGAACAACGGCGCATAGGATCGGGTGTGCTCTGCGGAAGGCGGCGGCGCGGCGACGGCAGCCGTGGCTGGGACGGCAGCGGCGAGCAGAAGCGCAAGGGATCGCATCATGGCCGCGCCTCCATGGCATTGTTCGACAGATCTGCGCGCAGCGGGCCTTTATAAACAAGTTCTTCCACCCGCGGCGCCGGGGTGGCGGCAAAGCTGTTGCCGCTGATCCGTGTGTCGGGCGCGCCGACCGAATGAATGATCGCAATCGCGCCCGATTTCGCGAACGCATTGGCCGCAATACGGACATGCTGCGCACCCGAAATGCGCAGCGCCACGCCGTCAGTGCCGCTGTCGACCACATTCGACCCGGTCATCGCAAACCACGGACCGAAGGTGCTTTCGTCCGTCCCCTTGCGCAGCAGATCGGCAATCATGCCGACGGCGGCAAAACTGCTGTCCGCGATCGTCAGCCGCTCCATCGGATACCAGCCTTTCGGCTCCTGTTCGCCGGTCCCGTCGATAATGACACCCATGTCGGCGAAGCTGCTGTTCGCAATGATGATGTCGTCAGCGAAGGTTCCCGGCGCCATCGAGACCCCGGTGAGGCGCCCCTTGGCCGGTCCCCGCACTGACACGCCGTCGAGGGCGACCGCATAATTGGGGGCAGCGCCCGCTTCGATCGCGATCAACGGCCCGGCGCCTTCGGCGGCGTGCGCGTCGATCGCCAGATTTTCTACCCGCAAACCACCGCCGCCGACGATCCGCGCAAGCTGCGAGACGATGTGGAGCACGGGCTTTGCGTCTTTGGCGCCGGCGATGGTCAGCCGGTGGCGCACCGTCAGCGGCGCTGGAATATCATAGGTGCCAGTCGCAAGTGTCAGCGTGTCGCCGGGCTGCGCGCCTGCGACCGCCGCGGCGAGCGACGCGCCCGCGGCAACGCGGCGCGTGACGCCAGCGCCGAACGCCGCTTCGGGCGCTGTGCTTCGATACCAGCTGGCACCCACTTCGTCGCGCGTCACCGGACGAAGATCGCGCGGTGCGCCAATGGCGGCGAGCGCCGGGTCGGTCGGATACAGCAGGCCGTTCGCGCCGCGTTCGAGCGTGACCTCGCGCTGCTCGACCCCTGCGCCAAGCAGCGGCGTCGCCACGCGCGCCTCGACATTGTCGGCGAACGCAATGCCGTCGATTGCGCCTTCCGCCCGGAAGGGGTCCTGTCCCTTAGCCCCGACGAGCAGGTTGCGATCGAACCGGCTGTCGACGGGCGGGGCCGAGCGTTCGGCATCGGCACCGGCGGCAAATGTGATGCGCGCGGCGTCGATGATACTGTTGCCCTCGATCCGCGCATTGGCGACCTGATGATAGCGATTGATCACCGAATTGGGGACGCCGTTCATCACACTGATCGCGCTCTTGAACGAGGTGCCCGCAAGCCCCTCCAGATAATTGTCGCGCACGACCTGATCGCGATTGATGACGCGCACGCCGCCGGTGTCGGGAACCCCCTGGCCGAAGAAGATGTTGCGTTCGACAATGTTGCCGTTGCCGTGCCGCAGCACGAAAGCGCCCTGCGAGGCGAGCACAAGATTCTCGCGAATGATATTGCCGCCCGATTTGACCGACACGATCTCGACTTCGCCGCTGCAGCGATCGAAGATGTTGCGCTCGACGAGCGTGTGACTGTCCGACAGCGATTCCTCGCTCGTCCCGATGCGGATCGTCTCGCCTCCATTCGATCCGAGCGGCGGGCGCGGTCCGAAATAATTATGATCGATGCGGTGCCGGTTATCGAGCGGATCGCCCGCCTTGCGGATAACCGCCAAGGTAACGCCGCTGTTTGTCTTGCCCTCGAAATGCGAATGATCGACGCGGTTCCCGGTCCCATAGAGCGCGACCCAAATATCTTCTGCACGGCGGTCGGCCTTGCTGAAACCGTCGATCACCACCTCGGTGACGCGCGAATCGCGCGCCAGGTCGGACGAATTGCGCCGGAAGGAGATGACCTCGGCGGTCGGGCTCGCGCCGTCCTTGAAGACGAGGCCCGACACGACGAGGTGGCGACCCGCCAGTCGCAGGTTCGACTGACCGGTGAGAACGACCTTGCCCTTGGTTTGCGCCGCGAGGGTGATCGGCTTCGTCGCGGTACCGGTGCCGACGAACAGCGCCTGAAAATCGCGCCATTCGCCGTCGGCAAGCAGGATGGCGTCGCCGGGTTTCGCCGCCTTGACTGCCGCGCGGAACTGCGCGGGATCGGACACGAGCAGGTCGCGTGCGTTCGCCGGCGCCGCGGCGGACGCGAGAAGCGCTAGGATCAGAACCGAACCGATTTTCAATGCCTCATCCTTTTATCTTGCCCTGCGCCGTCACCCCGAGCGCCCTAGAAACGCACCGACGCGCCGAAGGTGATCCGGCGATCGGGCAGCCCCTCGAAGCACAGCAGTGCCCCGTCATTGACGCAATATTGCGAGATTTTCGACTTGGAGAGGTTGACCCCTTCGACCCCGACACTGAGGAAGCTGTTGATGTCGTACGAAATGCTCGCATTGAGCTGTCCCCGCGCCGCGGTCACGACCGGAAAGCCGAAGGTGCTCGCAAGCGTCGCGCCGCCGACGGTGTCCAGCGTCCGGAATGCGCTCCGCCATGTGTAGCGCGCACGGGCCGACAGCCCGTATTTTTCGTAATAGAGCGTCAGATTATAGGCGTGCTTGGAAAAGTCGAGCAGCCCTTGCTTCGCGGTTACCGGCACGAAATCGGCATCATCGTAGATGCCGTTGATAGCATTGAAGATATCCGTGCCGCGCGTCGCCGAGCTGTTGACCGCCTGGCCGCCGCCGAATTTCTGATAGGTGTAGTTGGCGACGATCCCGAAGCCCGATGCGAAGCCCAATGTTTCCTCGAACTGCGACAGATCATATTGCAGCGCGACTTCGACGCCGGTCTGCGTCGTACTGCCGCTGTCGTTGATCGTCGTCAGGATCGGGACGCACATGCCCGATCCGCCGATCGGCGATAGCTGGTTGCGAAACCCGATCGGATTATAGATGCCGCCGCCCTCGCACGGCGCGGTGATGTCGCGATAGCCATTGGCGTCAAGCGGCGCATCTTCGAGCTGGGTGACGAAAAGGTCAGTACGCTTCTTGTGAAACACCCCGACGCTAAGCACCGACGAAGGCGCGAAGTACCAGTCGATCGAGGCGTCATAGGAGGTGACGGTTTCGGGGCGCAGATTCGGATTGCCGATCGAGACCGCCGCGTTTTCGCTCGTGACGAACGATACCGAGGTCGACAACAGGTCGAAATCGGGGCGGTTGATGTCGCGGCCCCAGCTGGCGCGCAGCAGGATATTGTCCGCAACATCGGCGACGAGGTTGAGCCGCGGCAACAGCTTGCTGTAGCCGCCCCGGGTGACGACCTGCGTCACATTGGCGCCGGTGATCGAATTGCCGATCGAATCGAGGCTGGTGTCGAGCCAGCGAAGACCGAAATTGCCGCGTACCGGGCCGATCTCGAAATTGGCCTGACCATAGACCGCGTTGGTCGTCTCGTTGATCGAGAAATAGCCCGCCGAATTGGCCGATGCGTCGTTGAGTGCGCGCTGGCCGGGCGCCGCCAGCAAGGCGGCGCGCAGGATGTCGAGTGTACCCTCGCGATCGCTGAAGGCGCGGTTGGGGTCGATAAGCAGAAAGTCCTTGAAGAAAAGCGTCCGGCCGTCGGCGTCGCCGAAATTGTTCGGACCGCGAACCAGCAGATCGGCAAACAAGGTGCCGCGCGGACTGTCGTTGAGGCTGCTGAGCGTGAGCGTCGAGCCGACATCGTTGAAGGTGCTGGACGACCGGTTGAAGCGATAGCCGACGTCGAATGAGGTGAAGAAGGGCGTCAGGTCCGCGACATCGAGCGACAGATCGATGCGCGCCGCGTCTTCCTTGTTGCGCGTGCTGTCATTGCCGATCGACACCTGCTGCAACACGACATTGGCGGGGTCGAGCAATTGTTCGACCGTCGGCGCAAAGGGCGAGTCAAAATTGATCCCGAAGGCAAGCGATCCGCCCGACAGGTCGTAGATGAAGGGGACCGCATTGTCGTTCCCGGTAAAGACCGGAGCATTAGGGTTGAGGAAATTCAGCGTCGTGCTGAGATCGGGATTTCGCGTGTTCGAAATCGAACGCGATGCCTCGACGCGTCCGGTCAGCCGCCCGGCGTCGAACTCGGAGCCGAGCCGGTAGATTTCGCTCTTGGTCAGGCGGGCCCCGACATCGCTCGAGAAGCGCAGATTGGGGTCGTCGCGATCGACCGCGATATTGGGCTCGATCGTGCCCGTCTCGGCGACCCGGATACTGCCGAGCTTCACGCCGTCGAGCGAGCCGAAATCCACGGTCTGGAAGGATGTCGGAACGCTGTAGTCGAGCAGCGCGTTGACCCCCGACCCCTGAACGCGCGAGCTGTCCTGCCGCCGCTGCTGGTCGTTATAGATGGTATCGAAATAGAATTTCACATGATCGCTCGGCGCCCATTCGAGCGTTCCGGCGAAATTCTTCGTCTCATATTCGAAATTTTCGAGCTCCTGGTTGAGGAACTGGATGCCGACGAAGTCGAAGTCCTGGGCGGCCGGGCGGCGCGTCGGCTGATTTTCAGCGACGCCGCTGCGGACGACGGTCGCGTTGACATTTTCGACGAGCCCGCCGTCGCGATCGACGCGCGGACGGAAGGACGTCGCCTCCTGCTGGGTGTAGCTGCCGCTTACCACCAGTCCGATCTGGCCGATACCCGTCGACCATTTGTCGCCGAACGTTGCCGAGATACGCGGGCGGACGCTCTTCGACAGTTCGCTATGCTCGCCCTGAACGCGCGCCGCGAGCAGCATTTCCTTCAGGTCGAGCGGGCGAATGGTGCGCAGGTTGATGGTGCCGCCCACTGATCCCTCGATCGTCTTTGCCTCGGGAGCCTTGGTCACTTCGACCGACGCGATGATCGACGCGCTGACATCCTCGAAGCTGATGCCGCCCCGCCCCGACCCGGAGCCGACGGTCGAAACGCCGTTGATCTCGACGCGATTGTCGTTGGTGCCGCGAATCTGCACGCCAGTACCGACCCCGGCTTCGCGCGTGATTTGCACCCCGGTGATGTTCTCGAGCACCTCGGCGAGATTCTGGTCAGGCAATTTCCCGATGTCTTCGGCCTGGATGACTTCGATCAGATTGTCGGCGTTACGTTTTTCAGTGAGCGCACTCTGCAGCGAACTACGGATGCCGGTCACGACGATCGCATTGTCGTCCGCAGCATCGTCCGACTGCACCTGCTCCTGAGCCAGGGCGCTGGCGGGCGCGAGCAGCGCGCAGAGCGCGACCCCGGAAACCCATGCCGTCACCAGCCGCGACGCCCGCGCCTTGCGGCGCAGCCCAACATAATCCCGCATCATGCCTCTCCCCAATTGGCTTGGTATTTCGGCTAGGCATAATCTTCATACCTATATTGTCAACAAGGCAGCGAAAATATCCTTCTTTTTGTCATACCACTTTGTTGACGAATTATGATGCCATCCATCCCGCCGGCGCGTCATGCTGCGCCCGATTTGCATCGCCCTTCCCAGCGCGGCGGTATGGCGCGGGCCCTCTCTCGATTTTGGCAGACCGGCCATCGCCGACACGGCGAGCGTTAAGCGACCCAGATCGGCTCGTCGAAAACAGCCCCGGGCTCTTGCTTCGTTCACGATCACTGGCTGGCACGGATTAACGCATGTTCTCGATCAAAAAGTCGATAAACACGCGCGCGCTTGCACAGCGCGTGTGGGTCGATACCGGCGAGGTTCGGATCTCGGATTGAAAAGCAATCTGCTCCAAGCGCTGGTCGCGGGAGCCGCCAAAAAAAGGCGCGCACTGTGCCCAGCCTTGTTCCGAAGTGGTGCGCCCGACAGGATTCGAACCTGTGGCCCCCAGATTAGGAATCTGATGCTCTATCCTGCTGAGCTACGGGCGCGTCGGCGCTCGTTTAGCGGGGCAAGGCGCGCAGCGTCAATCGGCGCGGTCAGTTGATGGCGTCGGGCGGCGCGATCGGGACGAGCAGTGGCATGGCGGCGATCCCGTCGTCATGCAGCGCCTGCGCCTCTTCGGGCGAGGTCTGCCCGTGGATCAGGTCTTCGGGCGCGCGGCCTTCGTGCATCGCACGCGCAGCATCGGCAAAATCGCGTCCGACCCAGCGCGATTGCGGCAACATCTCGGCCTGCTTCGCGGCAATCGCGGCCAGGACGGTGCGGATCATTTCGGCGGACGGCGGCGCATCGGGTGCCGGTGCGGGTGTCGGCGCGGCGACAGCCTGCTGGTTCGACTTGGCGCCGATGCGCGGCGCCATCACCGCCTTCTTCACCCTGCTGTCGCCGCATATCGGGCAGGCGATCAGGCCGCGCGCCTGCTGGTCGGCGAAGCTGTCGCTGCTCGCAAACCAGGCCTCGAACCGGTGATCCCCGGCGTCGCAGCAGAGATCGAAGACGATCAAGAGTCAGCCCGCGCCGAGCAGCGGGTCGAGCCCGCCCCGTGCATCGAGCGCCGCCAGATCGTCGCTGCCGCCGATATGCTGGCCATCGATGAACACCTGCGGCACCGTGCGGCGACCGCCAGCCCGTGCGACCATCGCGTCGAACCCGGCGCGGTCCATCGTCACGTCGATCTCCTCGAACGCGGCGCCCTTGTTCTCGAGCAGCGCCTTCGCCCGCGTGCAATAGGGGCAGAGGAATTTGGTATAGACTTCGATCCTGGCCATGGGACTGATTTCATCCTTTCACCGCTGCATATCGGAATCGAGCGCCGCAAAGTCAAATGGCGCGGCATTGTCCGGCACATCGTGGACGACGCGCGCCCAGCAGAGCGCCGACACGCGCGCGGCACCGCTACGGCGCAGCGCCCGCGCCGCAGCACGCAGCGTTGCCCCGCTCGCATGCACATCATCGATGAGGACGAGGTGCCGACCCGCCGCGCGCGCCTTGGCATCGGGCGCCAGCGCGAAGGCCCCCGCGACGATCTTCTCACGCTCGCGGCGCCCCTTGCCGCGCAGCGCCGCGGTCGCCCTGCGCCGGACCAGCAGATGCGGATCATGCGCCGCGCCGGTCAGCCGCGCCAGTTCGTCGGCGATCAGCGGCCTGATTGAAGCCGCGCGACCAGAGCCGCCAGCGGTGCAACGGAACGGGCACGAGCAGCGGTTCGGCTTCGCCCGCCAGCGCCTCGAAAGGCCGCGCCATCAGGCGCGCCATCAGCCGGGCATGGCCGAAGCGCCGTCCATATTTGAGCCGTAGCGCCACCGTCCGCGCGACGGGCCCATAGGCCAAAGCCGCTGGCGCGCCGTCGAACGGGGGCGGATCGGCCAGGCACGCGCCGCATTCGCTCGCGACACCGGGGAGCGCCGTCGGCAGCGGCACCGAACAGCAGGCGCATGCAGGGCCATCCAGAAAATGCAGCGAATTCCAGCAATCGAGGCAGAACTGCCCGACCTCACCCACTACCAGGCCGCACCCCGGACAACGCGGCGGCAGCGCATAATCGAGCAGCGCCGTGCCCAGTCGCCGAATGCCGCGCGACAGGACGGGCGCCGCCGGCGCCGGCGCATCATCCTCGCTGTCTTCGGCCATCGTCGCCAGCGGCCTCTTGTGAAACATCGCGCCCGGCGGCACAAGCGCGCCCATGTCGCAGCCGCCGCCGCTCTTTTCCGCCGCCCGCCACCGCGCCCAGCGCGACCGGCTGGCGCGCCTGCCCCCCGACGCCAATTTCCTTGCGCCGATCCTGGCCGAAACGCTGCTCGACCGGCTGGAAATGGTCACACGCGACTTCGACCGCATCTTGCTGATCGGCGCCCATGATGCCGCACTTGCCGACGCGTTGCGCGCACGCGGGCGGGCGCTCGACCTCTTCGAGGCCGGACCGCGGCTCGCCGCGGCGACCGGCGCGATGGTGGGTGAGGTGGATGCAATCGACCTGCCGCTCGGCCAATATGATCTGATCTTCTGGCCCGGCGGTCTCGACGCCGTGAACGACGTTCCGGGTGCGCTTGTACGGCTGCGCGCGCTGCTGGCGCCCGATGGCCTGCTGCTCGGCGCCTTTGTCGGCGACGGCAGCCTGCCGCGCCTGCGCCGTGCGACGATGGCAGAGGGGGTGCGCACCATCGCGCGGATGCATCCGCAGATCGACCTCGCCGCGATGGGCAATCTGCTCCAGCGCACCGGCTTTGCGTTGCCCGTCGTCGATGTCGAGGCGCTGACCGTGCGCTATGCGGCGCTGCCGGGGCTCGTGCGCGATCTGCGCGCGGCGGGCCTCACGAGCCGCCTCACGCCGACGCCGCTGCCGCTCACACGCGCCGAAGCCGCGCGCATCGCGGCCGCCTTTGCCGAAGGCGCCGACCCCGACGGCCGCATTGCCGAGCAATTCCGTATCATCCATTTCAGCGGCTGGGCGCCGCACCCCGACCAGCCCCGTCCCGCCCGCCGCGGCAGCGGCACGGCGTCGCTGATCGAC
The DNA here is from genome assembly GCF_052384365.1 of Sphingopyxis sp. Q841. Classification (NCBI taxonomy): domain Bacteria; kingdom Pseudomonadati; phylum Pseudomonadota; class Alphaproteobacteria; order Sphingomonadales; family Sphingopyxidaceae; genus Sphingopyxis; species Sphingopyxis sp. Q841. The sequence continues at coordinate 944,634 of NZ_JBQSUM010000002.1, forward strand.
GCGCTGTCTCCCCGCCCCTAGGTCGGCTGCGCAGTTCGGCGACCGGCGCCTATTGCTTCGCCATGTCGAGCGCGACATCGACGATCATGTCTTCCTGTCCGCCGACCATCTTGCGGCGGCCGAGTTCGACGAGGATCGCGCGCGTATCGAGGCCGTGCTCGGCCGCCGCTTTTTCGGCATGTCGGAGGAAGCTGGAGTAAACCCCCGCATAGCCGAGCGTCAGTGTCTCGCGATCGACGCGCACCGGGCGGTCCTGCAGCGGGCGCACCAGTTCCTCGGCCGCATCCATCAGTGCGAACAGGTCGCAGCCATGGTTCCAGCCATATACATCGGCGGCGGCGATGAAGACTTCGAGCGGCGCATTGCCCGCCCCTGCCCCCATGCCGGCGAGGCTGGCGTCGACGCGGATCGCACCATTCTGCACCGCGACGATGCTGTTCGCGACGCCGAGGCTGAGATTGTGGTGCGCGTGGACCCCGCGCTGCGTCTCGGGCTTGAGGACGCGGTCGTAGGCGGCGAGGCGCGCTGCATAACCGTCCATCGTCAGCGCGCCGCCGCTGTCGGTGACATAGACGCAATGTGCGCCATAATCCTCCATCAGCTTCGCCTGGTTCGCGAGCGCGTCGGGCTCCGACATGTGGCTCATCATCAGGAAGCCGGATACGTCCATACCCAGCCCCCGCGCCGCCTCGATATGCTGTTTCGCGACGTCGGCCTCGGTGCAGTGGGTCGCGATCCGCACCGAGCGAACGCCAAGGTCGTATGCACGCTTGAGGTCGTGAACCGTGCCGATGCCCGGCAGCAGCAGCGTCGTCAGCACACTATGCTCGAGCACCTCGGCAACTGCGCCGATCCAGTCCCAGTCGGTGTGGGCGCCGAAGCCATAGTTGAAGCTCGATCCCTGCAGACCATCGCCGTGCGACACTTCGATCGCATCGACCTTTGCGGCGTCGAGCGCTTTCGCGATCGCGCCGACATGGTCGAGCCCATATTGGTGGCGGATCGCGTGCATTCCGTCGCGAAGGGTGACGTCCTGGATATAGAGTTTGGTCGTGGTCGGGTCGAAGCTCATGCGGCCACTCCTTCGTTCATGCGGAGCGCGATCTTCTCGGCGGTCTTGAGTGCCGCCGAGGTCATGATGTCGAGATTGCCCGCATAGGCCGGCAGATAATGCGCCGCGCCTTCGACCTCGAGGAAGACGCTGACCTTCAGGCCGGTGAAGCTGCCGCCCATTTCGGGAATGCGTAAGGGCGCATTGCCGCCGATGCTTTCGAACTGGACCGCCTGCTTGAGGCGATAGCCGGGGACATAGGTCTGTACTTCGGCGACCATGTCCTCGACCGACTGGCGGATCGCCGCACGGTCGCCGTCGTCGCACAGGCAATAGACGGTATCGCGCATGATCAGCGGCGGCTCGGCGGGGTTGAGGACGATGATCGCCTTGCCGCGCGTCGCACCGCCAACCTTTACGATCGCCTCGCTCGTCGTTTCGGTGAACTCGTCGATATTGGCGCGCGTGCCGGGGCCGGCGCTTTTCGACGCGATCGAGGCGACAATCTCGCCATAATGCACCTTGGCGACGCGGTTCACGGCCGCGACGATCGGGATCGTCGCCTGCCCGCCGCAGGTTACCATGTTGACGTTATCGGCATCGAGGTGCGCGACCCCGTTGACCGGCGGGATCGTATAGGGACCGATCGCCGCCGGTGTCAGGTCAACGACGCGCTTGCCGTGGGCGATCAGTGCCTCGCTATGGTGCTTATGGGCGCCCGCCGAGGTTGCATCGAAAACGATTGCGATATCGGCGAATCCCGGCAGCGCGATCAGGCCATCGAGTCCTTCGGCGGTGACCGGAATGCCGAGGCGTTCTGCGCGCTTGAGACCATCAGATTCGGGGTCGATGCCGACGAAAGCGCCCATTTCGAGCACGTCCGACAGGCGCATGATCTTGATCATCAGATCGGTGCCGATGTTGCCCGACCCGATGATCGCGACTTTGGTCTTCGTCATTGTCCGGCTCCATAGGTGAAGCTGCAAGTGCCGATGCCGGCGATGCGCGCCTCGACCTGATCGCCGGAGGTCAGCGCGACCATCGGCCCGAGCGCACCCGCGAGCAGGATATCGCCCGCCTTCAGCGGCTCGCCGCGACTCGCGAGCGTCTGCGCGAGCCAGGCGGCGGCGTTGAGCGGGTTGCCGAGCGCGGCCGCGCCGACGCCGGTCGATGCGACCGCGCCATTGACGGTCATCTCCATTGCGGCGCCTTCGAGGTCGAGTCCGGCGAGCGGCGATCCCTCGTCGGCCAGCACGAAGAAGGCCGAGGAGCCATTGTCGGCAACGGTGTCGGCGAAGGTGATTTTCCAGTCGGCGATTCGGCTGTCGACGATCTCGATCGCCGCGTGAACGCTCGCGACCGCCGCCGCGACCTGTTCGGTGGTCGTATCGGGATCGGACAGGTCGCCGCCAAGGATGAAGGCGATCTCGGCCTCGGCCTTCGGCTGGATCGTCCGTGCCGGATCGAGGCGTCCGCCATCGGCGACGCGCATGTCGTCGAACAGGACGCCGAAGTCGGGCTGGTCGACGCCGAGTTGCGCCTGCACCGCCTTCGCGGTCAGCCCCGCCTTGCGCCCGACAATCCGCCGGCCCTGCGCTTCCCAGAAGCGCGTGTTGATCGTCTGCACCGCATAGGCGCCCTGGACATCGATCGGTTCCAGCGCATCGCGGAGCGGCGGAACAACCCCGCCCCCATAAGCATCGCGCAGGCGACGGGCGACGGCTTCGTGGGTTGCCGTCATCGCGCCTTGCCCGGATGGACGGCGCCGCAGTGGCCGCAGGTGCGCAGTTCCTCGCTGGCGTAGAAGGCTTCGAACAAGGGCGGCAGATCGCGGACGATGCTCTGGAGCTGCACCTCGACGCGATGGACGATATGGCCGCAATCGTCGCAATACCATTGGAAGGCGTCGATCAACCCGTCGGGGCGCTTGCGTTCGATAACGAGGCCGACGCTGGCCGCGACGGGGCGCTGCGGCGAGTGCGGGACGTTCGGCGGCAACAGGAAAATGTCGCCTTCGCGGATCGGCATGTCCTTCGGTCCGTCATCGGTCCACAGGCGCAGGTTCATGTCGCCCTCGATCTGGTAGAAAAACTCCTCGAGTGGATCGACGTGATAGTCCGTGCGCTGGTTCGGACCGCCGACGACGGTGACGATGAAGTCGGCATCCTCCCAGATCTGCGCATTGCCGACCGGAGGTTGCAGCACCTCGCGATGATCTTCGATCCATTCGCGAAAGTTGAAGGGCAGTCCATAGGTCAGCATGGCGTCATCCTTTGGGCGCGCGCGGGATGAAGGCGGTAGCCTTGATCTCGATCAGCAGATGCGGGTGGGGAAGCTGGTGGACCGCGACGGTCGTCCGCGCGGGACCGGCTTCGTCGAAATATTCGGCATAGACAGCGTTATAGCCGCCGAAATCGTTCATGCTGACGAGGAAACTCGTTACGTCGACGACGTCGGCTAGCGAGCCGCCCGCGTCGGCAAGGATCGCGCCGATATTCTCGATCACCGCGCGCGTCTGCTGCGCGATGTCGAGGGTGACCGTGCCATATTCGTCAGCCGAAGCGCCTGCAAAGCTGTTGTCGGCGCGGCGCGAACTGGTGCCCGAGACGAAGACGAAATCGCCGGCGCGGCGATAATGCGGAAAGCGGCCACGCGGGCGCGCCTTGCCAGGGATCACCCTGCCCCCTCTATTTTCGGCGTTCTCGCTCATGCCGCCCCTCCCTTGATCGTGAAGCCGACGCGGCCGAGATGACCGGCGTCGAGCGACACGCTGCGCGCAACGCCAATCGCGGCCGCGGCGGTCGCGCCGCCGAGCATTATGGTCCAGCCCGGCTTAAGCACCAGCCCCGCCGCCCCCGCAAGCCGCGCCGCGGCGACGAGCGAGCGGATCGGATCGCCGAGGATCGCCGCGCTCGTCCCCGTCTCCACAACCTCGCCATCGACGCGCATCGTCATCGCGACGTCCGACACGTCGGTATGGGCGGCAAGCCACGGCCCGGTGACGAAGGCCGACGACGACGCATTGTCGGCGATCACGTCGCCGAGCGCGAAGCGGAAATTCTCGTAGCGGCTGTCGATGATCTCGAGCGCTGCGGCGACCGCATCGACCGCCGCGAGCGCTTCCGCACGCGTGACCTCGCCCGCGAGCGGCGCCTTCAGTAGCACAGCGACCTCGGGCTCGACGCGCGGGTGGATGAAGCGTGCGCGCTCGATCGTGGAGCCGTTGACGACGACCATGTCGGAGGTCAGCCGGCCCCAGATCTGGTCCTTGAGCCCCATCTGCGCCATCTTGGCTTCGCTGGTGAAGCCCATCTTGACGCCAACCAGCGTCGCGCCGCGCGCGAGGCGATGATCGATCGCGGCGCGCTGGATGGCATAGGCGTCGGCGAGCGGCAGATCGCCCGCCTCCCCCGTGATCTGCGGGATCGCCTTGGCCTCGCGGGCGGCGGTGTCGAGCCTTGCGGCGATGGCGGCAATGTCGGCCATGAGATCCTCTTACAGCTTCACGCAGATATTGGTCGGTTCGGAATAGAAATTCAGCGAATGTTCGCCGCCTTCGCGGCCGATGCCCGACAGCTTCATACCGCCGAAGGGCGTACGAAGGTCGCGCAGGAACCATTCGTTGACCCAGACGATGCCCGCTTCCATCTGTGCCGCAACGCGGTGCGCACGACCGACGTCGCGCGTCCAGATCGCCGCGGCAAGGCCATAATCGGTATCGTTGGCGCGTTCGATCGCCTCTTCCTCGCTGTCGAAAGGCGCGATGTGGCAGACGGGGCCGAAAATCTCCTCGCGCACGCAGCGCGCATCGTCGGCGAGACCGGTCAGGATCGTCGGCTGCACGAAGGCGCCGCCCGCGAGTGCACCATCGAGTTCGGGAACGCCGCCGCCTGTCACGACCGTCGCGCCTTCTTCGCGCGCGAGCGCATAATAGGACAGCACCTTCTCGCGGTGGCCATGCGAGATCAGCGGCCCCATGTCGGCACCCGACCACGGATCGCCGACGGTCAGCGCCTTCGCGCGTTCGGCGAGCGCGGCGACGAAGCGGTCGAAGATCGGCCGCTCTACATAGATGCGCTCGGTGCACAGGCACACCTGTCCGCAGTTCGAGAAGACCGAGCGCACCGTCCCCGCGACCGCCTCGTCGAAATCGCAGTCGGCGAAGACGATCGCAGCATTCTTGCCGCCGAGCTCGAACGACACGGGTTTCACCCCGGCCGCGGCAACGCGCATGATCGCGCCGCCGGTCGCCGATTCGCCGGTGAAGGTGATCGCGTCGATATCGGGGTTGGCGGTCAGCCATTCGCCGGTGGAGTCGGCGCCGAAGCCGTGGACGAGGTTGAACACCCCCGGCGGCACTCCCGCCGCATCCATTACCTCGGCGAGCAGGGTCGCGGTCGAGGGCGTTTCCTCGCTCGGCTTGACGACGACGACGTTGCCGCAGGCGAGCGCGGGCGCGACCTTCCACGTCATCAGCAGCAGCGGCAGGTTCCACGGCGAAACGATCGCGACGACCCCCAACGGCCGCGCGATCGCATAGTTGATTGCACTGCGCCCGTCGGCGAGGTCGGTACGAAAACTCGGCATCGCGCGCGCCTCGGCGAGTGCGGCGAAGGCGCGAAAATTGGCGGCGCCGCGCGGAATGTCGATCGTCCGCGCCTGATGCAGCGACTTGCCCGTGTCGGCGATCTCAGCGGCCGCGAATTCTTCGAAGCGTGCTTCGATCCCCTCGGCGATGCGGACGAGCAGCTTGCAACGCTCGGCCTGCGACATCTTGCCCCACGGTCCCTTGAGCGCGGCGCGCCCGGCTGCGACGGCGCGATCGACCAGATCGCGGCTCGCCTGCGAGACGCGCGCCGCGACGCTGCCATCGACCGGGTTCACATTGTCGAACCAGCCTTCGCCCTCGACGAAAGCGCCATCGACATAATTCAGCACTGGGCGTTCAGCAAAAGGATAGGCGCTCATGCCGCCCCTCCGACCGCAACATAGCCCGCCGCATTGCTGTGCGCCGCACCAGCCTTGCCGACATGGCCTGCCATCTGGAGCAGCGACAGGATCGTGTCGTTGAACTGTGTTGGTGCTTCGAGAAAGGCCGAATGGCCCGCGTCGTTGATCTCGACGAGGAAGGAACCCGCAACCTCGGCCTGCGCGACGCGCACCGCCTCGATCGGAAAAAGCCGATCCTCGACCCCGCAAAGGAAGAGAATCGGGAACCCCTTACCCCCGAGATCGGCCGCGGGACGCGCGTCGAAGCGGCCCGCCAGATTGTGGCGATCGGCGATGTTGAAGCTTGCGATCTGGCGATAGAGCGCCGCCAGCTCGCGCGGCGCATTGGCACCAAGCACGCGCTCGATCTGCGCGAGGTCGGCGGTGTTCGCGCGCGCGGCGTCCATGATCGTCCTGATCTCGGCGCTTTCGGCGATCCCGTGCAGGCTGTCGCAGATGGCAAGCGCGGCAACACGCTCGGGCGCGCGGTGCGCGAAACCGATGCAGGTGCCGGCGCCCATCGACTGACCGACGAGCGCCACCTTCGTTTCCCCCAGATGGTCGAGCAGCGCGGTCAGGTCTTCGACGAAAGCATCGCGTCCGCGCCCGTCGAGGTCGCGCGACAGGCCGAAACCGCGGTGATCGAAGGTGATAACGCGGTTCGAGCGCGAGAGCGCATCGATCTGGCGATACCAGATCGCATGATTGCCGCCGATGCCGTGCGCAAGTACGACCGCGGGACCCTCCCCAAGCGCCTGCCAGTATATTTCGGCACCCGCCGTCGCCAGCATACCGCTGTCCATCACGATACTCCCATCAATTTGCTGAGCCGCACGACATAATCGCCGAACGCCGGATCCTCGCGCGTCATGCTCGGATCGCGCGGACGCGGCAGGTCGATGCGGACATCCTCGATAATCGTCCCCGGCCGCTCCGACATCACCAGCACGCGGTCGGAGAGCAGTACGGCTTCCGAAATGCTGTGAGTGACGAGCAGCACCGTCTTGCGGTCGCGCTGCCAGATGCGCAGCAGCTCCATATTGAGCCGGTCGCGGGTCAACGCGTCGAGCGCGCCGAAGGGCTCGTCCATCAGCAGCACCTGCGGTCCGCGGGCGAGCGCCTGACCGATCGCGACGCGGTGGCGCATCCCGCCCGAAAGCTGGTGCGGATGGCTGTCCTCGAAGCCTGTCAGCCCCAGCGTCTCCACCAGTTCGGCCAGCGCCGCCGCGTCGGGACGTTTCGCCGCCGGGTCGAGATCGACCCCGAGCAGCAGATTGTCGCGGACATTGAGCCAGGGCAGCAGGTTCGAGGTCTGGAAGACGAAGCCCATATCGGGCGACGGGGCCTGCACCACCGCGCCGTTGAACAATATACCGCCGTCGTCGAAGGGCTCGAGCCCGGCGATCAGGCGCAGAAGTGTGCTCTTGCCGCAGCCCGAAGGCCCGAGCACCGAGACGAATTCGGCCGTGCCGATTTCGGCGCTGACATTGGTCAGCACGTTGCGGCCATCGAATGCCTTGCCGGCGCCGGCCATGGAGATCACCGCGCTCATGCCGCGCGCCACCAGATGAAGCGTTCCCAATAGGCGACGCCGTAGAATAGGAGGAGCGACAGGATCGTCACGGCGATCAGCGCCGCGAAGGTCAATGTCGTATGCCCCGAACCCGAGGCAGTGAGGATGAGGTTGCCGAGGCCGTCGTTCGATCCGACGAACTCGCCCACCACGGCGCCGATCACCGCAAGCGGCATCGCGACCTTGCAGCCGTCGAGGAAGCTCGGCAAGGCGGCGGGCACGCGCAGCCGCCAGAAGCTTTGGATCGGCGAGGCACGGAGTGCGCGGAAATGCTCTTCGAGATGCGCGGGCGTGCTCGCCAGTCCGCCGAGCGTCGCGATGATGATCGGGAAGAAGGCGAAGAGGAACGCCATGATCAGCTTCGACGCGAGGCCGTAGCCGAACCAGACGACGATCAGCGGCGCGAGCCCGATCTTGGGAATGCTCTGCAACGCAACGAACAGCGGATAGACCGTGCTTTTCGCGGTACGCGAGAAATAGATTAGCGCCGCGATTGGGACGCCGAGCGCGACCGCGATGATGAAGCCCCAGAACACCTCGGTCAGCGTGACGAGGCTCTGCGACAGGATCGGCCCGCGCGACTGCCAAAGCTCGCCGAGGATCGCGGTCGGCGGCGGCAGCAGGTAGGACTGTACCCCCGACCAGCGGACGCCATATTCCCATGCGAGGCCGAGCGCCGCAAAGAAGGCGATGCTGATCGCGGCGTCGCGATTGAACCACCTGCTCACGCGTCGCCGTCCTTGCCCAGCAAGGCGACGATGCGCGCTGGTGGCGGTACGAGGAAGCGATCAAGGTGCCAGCGGTCGAAGGTTTCGAGGTCCTTCCCGTCCCAAACCGAGGGTTCATAGGGGCTGTCGGCGGTGATCTGCGTCATGTCGGTGTAGAATTCGACATTGTTGCCGTCGGGGTCGCGGAAGACGAGGAAGCTGTTCGCCCCCGGGCCATGCTTGCCGATGCCGCGGTCGATCGGGATGGCGCGCGCGACGAGCATCTCGGCGACCTGTTCCATCTCCTCGATCGTTTCGAGGCGGTAGGAGAAATGCTCGACCGCGGGATAATGGCCTTCGGGGATCGCGCTGTGCCCCGGCGGCAGTTGGAGCAGCGCGAGGTCGTGATGATCCTCGCCCGCGCGCAGGAATACCATATGATGGTCGATCCAGTCGGACACGCTGAGCCCGACGACCTCGGTATAGAAAGCGAGGCTCCGGTCGATGTCGCGCACCTTGAGCACGAGGTGGCCGAGCCGCGTCGGGCGCGGGCGGTAGGAAGCGGGATCGGTCATGGCTGATTCCCCATCGGAACGAAGACGTTGGTGAAGAGCTGCGGCGTCTGGTCAAAGCCCCGAAGCTGGCCGCTCGCCTGCAGATAGGTGACGGTGCGCGCGACCTTTTCGGGCGTCAGGCGATGCGAACCGCCCTCGGCCGCCATCAGGTCGGCAGTCTCGCGGATCTGGCGTTTGGTCACCGCCTCGTCGAGCAAGGGATAGGATTTGCGGATGATCGCGAGCGCGCCCTTCGGATCGCGCGCGGCGTCGGCATAGCCGCGATAGGCGGCCTTCAGGAAGGCGCGCACGAGATCGGGCTGCTTTTCGATCAGCGCGTCCTGCGTCGCGAAACCGCTGCCGTAAACGTCGAGCCCGAAGTCGGCATAGGCGATGCGCCCGATCGTCACCGCCTTCGCCTTCGCCGCCTTGTCGAACAGTGCCATCGAATTGCCGAGCCAGCATTCGGCGGCATCGATCCGCCCCTCGACGAGCGAAGAGACGACGATCGCCGGGTCGAGCTGGATCTGCTCGACGCGCGCCGGGTCGACGCCATTATCCTTGAGCCACGCCGGGAGCAGCGCCTGTATCATCGAGCTTTGCCCGGCGCCGAAACGCAGACCGGCAAGGTCGGCGGGGGCAGAGATGCGATGGCGTTCCTTGACGAAACAAGCGCCGGCAGGAAGCCGCATGTTGATGCCGCCGATCATCCGGACCTTGCCGCCCTTGGCGCGGCTGAGCGCGACCGACAGCGGGTCGATATAGGCGAATTCGAACATGCCCTGGTCGAGCTCGTTCGCGGTTCGCATGCCGCCGAAACCGCGCACCGGTTCGACGTTGAGTCCGGCATCGGCGAAATAGCCTTTGTCGATTGCGACGAAAATGCCCGCCATGCTGCCCTGCGGCAGCCACGCCATGTTGAAGCGCACGGTTCGCGCGCCGTCCGCCTGCTTCGCGGCCTGCGGCGCGTTGCCGCCGAACGCGCTCCACAAGGTCAACGCGGCGATCGCTGCGACGACGAGCAGCGGCGCAATCAGCGCGCGGCGCGAAAAGGCGGTGCTTTGCGTCATGCGCGCGGCAAATGCGGTGCCGAGACGGGATTACGGAGATCGCCGATCCCTTCGACCCAAGCGTCCATGACATCGCCGTCCTTCAGGAAGACGCCGCGCCCCATGCCGACCCCGGCGGGGGTTCCCGAGGCGATCAGGTCGCCGGCCTTGAGTTCAAGGATCGTCGAGAGATAGGCGATCTGTTCGTAGATGTTGAAGATCATCTCCGACGTGTTGCCGTCCTGCATCGCCTCGCCATTGATCTTGAGGCCCAAGCGGATGTCGTGCGGATCACCGAGGCAGTCGCGCGGCACGAAGACCGGGCCGAGCGGCGTGAAGCTGTCGAAGCTCTTGCCGCGGAACCAGTCGTGCGAGAAGGGAAAGTCGCTGCGCCGGGTGCGGTCGCGCGCCGAAACGTCGTTGACGATCGTATAGCCCGCGATCAGGTCATGCGCATCGGCGGCGGCGACATTCTTGCCTGCGCGGCCGAGTACGACGCCGAGTTCGACCTCCCAGTCGGGGCGCGAAACCTGCGGCGGGACGACGACCGTTTCGTTCGGGCCGACGACGCTTTCGACGGTCTTCAGGAAGATATAGGGTTCGCTCTCGGCCTTGGCGGCGAGCTTGGTCTGCATTTCTTGGGCATGTTCGATGAAGTTCGAGGCGGCGGCGAAGATGCGCCGCGGTTCGAACGGTGCTGCAAGCGCGGGCGTTTCTACGGAAGCCGCTGCACCTTCCAAAGCGCGGGCGAGCGCGAACAGCCCTTCGCGGCGGGCATCCCAGTCGCGGATGATCGTGGTCATATCGCCCGCCACCGCGGCAAAGCCGTGCATTGACGCCGCATCGTGCAGATCATGAAAAGCGTTGCCGACCCGGATCGTCGGGCGGTCACCGTCCGGTGTGGCGCGGGTGGCAAGAGCAAAGCGGGTCATGCGTCGATCATCCTTTGTAAAATTGCGGGCAAAACCGGGGGCGGTGCGACCGAGGGCCAGGACGGAGCCGATTGCAGCCAGCACGGTGCGGCGTTCGAGCGCAGGCCATGCCGCCCTCACCCGAACGCCCGGATCAGCATCCGCACCGCAACGACGGTGAGGAAGAGGCCGAACAGGATGCTGAGCTGGCGTTTGGAGAGCGCATGCGCGATGCGGGCGCCCCACGGCGCGGTGAGGAAGGTGGCGGGGCCGATGACGGCGAGGCCGATCAGGTTGACATAGCCGAGACTGCCCGGCGGCAGGCCTTCGACGTGCCAGCCGGTAACGACGAAGGCAACCGCGGCGGGCGCGCTGATCAGTAACCCGAACAGCGCCGCGGTGCCCACCGCACGGTGAATGGGCACGTTGAACAAGGTCATCACAGGCACGCTGAGCGTACCGCCGCCGATACCCATCATGCTGGAAATGCCGCCGATCGCGAAGGGAATCGCCTGCCCGACCACGCCGTCCGGCATCGTCTCGGCAATATGCTTGCCCTCCAGCGGGAGCAGCATCTTCACCGCGACGAGCAAAGCGACGATGCCGAACACCGCCGACAGCACGTCGCCACTGACGCGGCTCGCGAGCAGCACGCCCGCGATCGCTCCGAGGAAGATCGCGACGCCCCAGCGCCTGAGCTGGTCATGATCGACCGCGCCCTTGGCTTCGTGCGCGCGCGATGAGGAGATAGCGGTGGGGATGATCGTCGCAAGCGAGGTCGCGACGGCGACATGCATGCGCACGGAGGAATCTATGCCCAGCGCCGCGAGCACGAGGTCGAGTACCGGGACGATCACGATCCCGCCGCCGACGCCCAGCATCCCCGCGATCACGCCGCCGACCGCGCCGGTCAACAGCATCATCGCCGCAAGCATCGCCATATCCGGATTCAAAAGCGCCTGCATGGCCTCCCCCAACAGTTCGATCCTGCTTGTGCGGGGCAGACGATATGCAGTCAAAGATAGAAAATGCGCCTATCTATAATCAAAAATAGATAGCAGTGGCGCAAGCACCTTTATAGCCGTTCGCAGATAGCGAAACGGGAAATCGATATTATCGTATATAGCAATGCCCCCTTAGCGCAGGATCATGAAACGCATTGGCATCGCCGGGTTCGGCACCATCGGCCGCGTCGTCGCGCGCCATATAGAGAATAGCGATCTGCCGCTGGCGCTTGCCGCGGTATCGGCAGGCGATCGCGCTCGCGCCGAAGTCGCCATGGCACAGCTCGCACGGCCGGTTCCCGTCGTCGATACCGCTGAACTCGTCGCCTTGTCCGATGTCATCGTCGACAGCGCGCCGACCGCGGCGTTCCGCGACATCGCCGAAGCGACGCTATGCGCAGGCAAGACGCTGGTTACGGTCAGCGGCGCGGCGTTGATGCAATGGCCCGGGGCGGCCGAGTTCGCACGCGACCATGGCGGCCGCATCATCCTTGCGACCGGCGCGTTGCTGGGCCTTGATGCGGTGCGCGCGGCGGCGATCGGCCATATCAATTCGGTGACAATGGTGACGCGCAAACCGGTCAAATCACTCATCAAGGCCGACCATGTCGTGCACAACGGCATCGATCTCACTGAAATCGACGAACCGCTGAAGATATTCGAAGGCAGCGCGCGCGAGGGCGCCATCGCCTTTCCGGCCAACGTCAATGTCGCCGCTGCATTGGGCCTAGCCGGGACAGGCCCCGACCAGACGCGGCTCGAAATCTGGGCCGACCCGGCCCTTACGCGCAACACGCACCGCATCGTCGTCGATTCGGATAGCGCGCGCTTCGAACTCGCGATCGAGAATATCCCCACCGACGAAAATCCCGGCACCGGCCGCATCACCGCACAGAGCATCGTCGCGGCGTTGCACGATCTCGTCAGCCCCATTCGTATCGGAACATAGAAAGGTTTCCCCGATGACCACGCGCCTCCGCCATGTGGCAATCGCCTCGGCCGACCCCGACAATTCGGTCGGCTTCTTCACCGAAGTCCTCGGCTGGACCGTCGCGGGCAAGATCGATAGCCGCAACGCGCGCGGCTATTATGTCACCGACGGCCACATCAACATCGCGCTGCTGTGTTTCAAGAACCGCCCCGCCGCGGGAATGGAATTTCCCGAAGGCTATACCGGGCTGCACCACATCGGTTTCCAGTGCGACGATATCGCCGAAGTGGTCGAACGCTTCGAAAATTCGGGCTACGCGCCGCGCCACGACGTCAATCTGGCGCAAGGCCTCGGCAAAAACCCCGCCAAGGACAATGCCGAATATAAGATGACGGGGCCGGAGAATGTGATGGTGGACGTGTCCGAACGCGGCTGGGCCGGCACCGAAAGCTTCAAAAGCGCCAGCTAGGGAGCGCGGCGGCGGGCTAGTGGCGGCGCAATGCGCGTCGCTTGCGGCTCCGCCTAGCGCGCCTTCGCCTTGCCGTCGATCAGCACCGCCTGTTGCCACCGGCTTGGCGCCTTGTCGGTGCGGTGGATGCAGCCGGCCCAGCAGCAGGGGCGCTTCTTGCCTTCCTGCAACTCCTCGACGGTGCGGCCGATGCGCCGGGCGCGCGTCGCCGCCTGTTTCGCATCATCCACCCAGCAGATGAATTCATTGCGCCCGAGCGGCGTCAGTCCCTGCCATAGCGCGAAGACCGCCGGATCGGCGCATATCGCGGCCTGCATATCGTCGGCCGCCTCATGCACGGTGCCCTGAAGAAAATCATCGCTCACGCCAGCTTCCCTTCCGCTTTCCGCCGCGCGGCCTAGCGCGCCCTGCCGCACGCCACCGTGCCGGTGCCTACGTTGCGCACGGTGCAGACCGGGCGCCCCAGCACCACGGTCTTGCCGCTGCCGCGCGCGGTGATCGCGGCCGATTTGACCGCGTTGAAGATATGGTCGCCCGTCCCTTCGCTGTCCGAAATCAGTCCGTCGACCGCCAGCTTGCCGGCATCGACGACTCCCGAACCCGACAGCGTCATTTGCGCCTGCTTCGCCTTGCCAGCGAGCGTCAGCGTGCCGTTGCCGATCATCGCAACCGCCAACCGGTCGGTATCGACCGCATCGACACTCAGCTTGCCGGGACCGCGCAGGCCGAGTGCGACGCGCTGGCCCTTCATCCCGTCGATGTGAAGCGACCCCGCGCCGACCAGCGTTGCCGATTGCAGTGTCGCGGCGTTGATGCGGAGCAGCACCGCGCCCGGCGAACTGCCGCGGCGGTCGTCACCCGCGAACTGGCGCATCCCGATCACCAGCCGTCCATCGCGATTTTCGACGGTCAGCCGGTCGAGCGCATCCTGCGATCCCGTTGCCACCGCGCTCACCGGCGCGCGTGTCACCACCTCGACATCGACATCGGCGCCGACTTCGATCGCCGCGAAACTGGTGAGGCCGAAGCGCTTTTCGGCGGCGTGCGCCGACGCAGCGGACAAGAGGGCGGTCGCCGCGATCGCGGCCCATCGCATGATGCTGGTCATGCCGCCGCCTTAACCGGTTCGCGGCGGCGGCACCAGCGCGCGATCATTTGCAGGTCGCGGTGCCCGATCCCATCTCGCGCGAGGTGCAGGTCGCACCGCCGGTCAGCGTCACATCGCCCGACCCCAGGATATTAATCGCCGCGGTACCGCTCGCCTGTCCTTCGACATTGCCCGATCCCGCGACCGACACGTCGAGCGTCTGCGCCGCAAGCCCCTTGGCATCGACATCGCCCGATCCGGTCACGCTGATCGCGCCCGAATTGATCGTACCGCCGCCGATATCGACGTCGCCCGATCCCGAAATCGCGATTTTCGCGCTCTGCCCGGTCATCTTCGCGACCTTGAGGTCGCCCGATCCGGTCACCGTCGCCTCCAGCGCGTCGCCATCGACACTGTCGGCGTCGATCGAACCCGATCCGGTCAGACGCAGCATCGACAGTTTCGGCATGGTGATGCTGATTTCGACGCCTTCATGGTCGCGCCCGCCGAAGCTGAAACCGTCGCGCTTGCGGCCGATCGACAGCGTCGAACCGTCGGTGACGATCTCGAGCTGGTCGAGCTCGCCTTGCGGCCCCTTGGCCGTGATGGCGAAGGCGTCGCCCTGGCGAATCGTGACGTCGTCGGGGCCGGTGACCTTGACGCCGGTGAAGCCGTTCAGCTCGAAGCCGCGGGAGGTAACCGGACCCGCATCGCGGGCACCCGACTTGCTGTCCTTGTCGCTGTCGATCGTGAAAGATCCGCCACAGGCCGCGGTCGCCATCACAAGCGCCAGCGGCAAAACGCCAATCAACCGGTTTCGCATCATCAATCTCCTCTGTATTAGTCGCCTAACACAGAGGAGGCACACTGTCCAGTCAGGCCTACCAGCGCAGCAGCGGCGGCAGGATCAGGCGCCCGGCAATCGCCGACAGGATGACGACAAGCCCGTGCCACAGCGCGATATGGACCATATTGTCCGACGAACAATGAAGCGCGAGCACCGCCGCACCCGCCGCACCTGCCGCCACCCCGACAACCCAGCCGGCGCGTTCGAGCGAGGTCGGCGCCCCACCCTTCAGCCATGCGAACAGCGCCGCTCCGACGCCGAGCCCGGCAAGCAGCCCGTCGAGCGTGCAGCGCATCCCGCCGTGCGGGTCCATCCCGTGCATCGCCGCATGGGTATCGCCCAGCCCGACGACGAGCGCAGTCAGCGGCAGCGCGAGCGCCGCGAGCCCGGCCCAGCGCCAACCGCTATAGTCGCGCCCGACCCCGGGCAGCCCCATGCGCAAGGCGCTCCAGGTTGCGGCCAATCCCAGCGCGACGATCAGCCAGAAGGCGAACATCGGCATCGGCGCCATAGAGGCACCATGAGCCAGATCGTGCCGCATACCCAGCAGCCACAGCAGGGTGCCGCCGCCGATCAGCCACGCCGCCGCGGTCCAGGCCCCGCCGCGCAGCAGCCGGCGCGGCCGGATCGGCTTCAGATCATCGGCCAGGCCGTCGATCAGATCGTCGATCGATACGTCCGTCATGTCATTCGCTTTCAATATATTGGCTGAGCTTTTTCAAGCCGCGATGAATATTCACCTTCACCAGCGATTCGCTCTGCCCGCAAATCCGCGATGCCTCGGCGATCGACGCGCCCTCGATCTTGACCAGCGTGATCGCCTGCGCCTGTTTCGGCGGCAACAGCGCGAGCAGATGATCGAGGCTGAGCCGCGCATGGACCGCCTCGTCCTCGGCGCCCACGGCGGCGTCATTGTCGCCGAGTTCGGCCTCGTCACGCTGGCGGCGCAACATGTCGATCCAGCGATAGCGCGCGATGGCGGCGAGCCACGGCAGAAAAGCGCGATCGCTGTCCCAGGTCGCCAGCTTGCGATGCATCGACACCAAAGTTTCCTGGATCAGATCATCGACCTGATGCGGCGCGATCCGCCGCGCGAAATAGCGCGCGAGCCATGTCCGGCAATCGCCGAGCAGCGCGCGATAGGCCGCACGATCCCCCCGCTGCGAAGCGGCCATCAGGCGCGCGAGCGAAGGTTCGTCGAGGCTCATTTCCCGCGCATCCTAACAAGCAAGGCGTCGAGGGAAAACAGACCGCCGCCGCGCACGATCAGGATCGCGGCCATCGCGGTCCACAGCGAATGGACCGGCCACCACGCGTCGGGAAAGACGAATATCTGGATGACGAGCGTCATCACCAGCAGCGCGCCCGCCGAAAAGCGGGTAGCAAGGCCGATGATCAACAGCGCGGGGAAGAGATGCTCGGCCCAGGTCGTCAGCGGCACCGCGATCGATGCGTCGAGCGGCAGGCCGGAAAATTCGTTGCGGAACATGTCATAAGTGTTGGGATCGATGGCAAGGAAGCTCCCTTCGACCACCTTCGTCTGCCCCGATCGCCAGAAGACGCCGCCCAGCGCGACGCGCAGCAGCAGCAGGGCGACGCTTTCGACGAACCGGCCCGAAACGATCGCCACGCCGCGATCGTAAAATGCGACAATCTGCTTCATGCTATCCTTCTTCCCGCGCCATCTCGAGCGCCCCGGCGGCAATCAGCGACGCGATCGCCGCGCCGCCGCCCGGATGCTTTTCGGCAAGAAGCGCGATCAGGTTACGCAGCGGGCCGAAATCATCGGCCAGCGCCAGTGCCGCGGCTTCGGCCGGGGCAAGCGCGTGAACGCGCACCTCCGCATCGGGCCGGGCGAGGAGCACGAGCCGCGCCGCCGCGAGCGCGGGGTCGAGCGCCGCCGCTGCATCGCTCGACAAGCGGACGATCCGCGCAGCGGGATGCCGCCGGACCGCCAGCGACAGCAGCGCCGCCTCGCTCTGCCCCGCCAGTTCGGCCAAGGTCAGCGCGGGCGCGTCCGCGGCGTGATAACATTCGAGCCACGCCCATTCGATCCGGGCGAGGTCCTGCGCGGGCGGCGGTGCTTTTTCGCGCAGCCAGTCGGCGAAGTCGGCGCCGATATCGGCCAACGCCCGACGCCGCGCGCCGTTCGTTTCGACATAATGCCGCGACAGCCGGTTGAATGTTTCGGCGCCCAGCAGATCGCGGAACAGCGGAAACGTTTCCTCCAGCGCGACGAGCCGCGCGTGCGAGATCGTATTGGCATGGACGCGCAGCCCGCGCAGAATCTGCGCCGGATCGCCCGCGAACAGCCAGTCGGGCAAATGGTCGGGCCCGCCGTTGATCGCCGCGGCGATGACGGCCTGATCGCGCTCAAGCATCGGCGGTGACGGGTGAACAGGCCGCGATGAGCGTGTCGGCGCGCGCGGCTTCGGCGTGCAGCACCGCATAGTCCGGAACGTCGCTGTCCCATTCGACGAGTACCGGCGTCGGCCCTGCCCGGCGCAGAAAGCGGTCGAGCAAGGTCCAGCAGGCCGCGCCGACCGGCGATCCATGATCGTCGATGGCGACCATGCCGCCCTCGCCATCGGGCTTCACCGCATGGCCCGCCACATGAACTTCGCCGACCAGCCGCGGGTCGAATGCGTCGAGCCAGGCTTCGGGGTCACGGCCCAGATTATGGGCGGAAACAAGAATGTTATTGATGTCGAGCAACAGGCCGCAGCCGGTCCGGCGGCACAGTTCGTGCAGGAAATCGACCTCGCACCAATTGCTTGCCGCAAAGGCAAGATAGCGCGACGGATTTTCGATCAGGATCGCGCGGCCGAGCCGGTCCTGCACGCGCGCCACTTCACCCGCAAAATGCGCGAGCGCGGCGCTGGTATAGGGGATTGGCAACAGGTCGGGAAATTTGTCGCCGGGGCCGTTGCTCCAGCTCAGATGGTCCGACACCATGGCAGGCATATAGCGCGCGCACAGCGCCGCCAGCGCATCGAGCTCGCCGCGATCGACGCCGCCCGACGACCCCAGCGACAGGCCGACCGAATGAAAGCTGAGCGGCATATGCTCGGCGATCGCGGTCAGCCAGCGATGCGGGGGCCCGCCCGGGCCGAAATAATTCTGGGGGTGGATTTCGGCCCAGGCGGGTGCCGTGCCCGCCTCCACCGCGGCAAGAAGCGCGGCATAATGCTGAGATTTCAGTCCTATGCCGGCGCGTCGGGGCAGCCGGGGGGTAGTGGAGGCGGACACGGCGGGGGCTCAGCTCTTCTTTTGCGGCACCGGCTTGGCATTGCCCTCATGCGCGGTCAGCGTGCCGCCCATCTTGACGCAGGTGCCCGCCGGAACCGACTTCCAGGCATTGCCCTGATAATTGACCGTCGAGGTGCCCGCGCAGCTCGTGCCCGGACCGGCGGCGCAATCATTCTTGCCCTTCAGCGCGACGCCGAAGCATTTTTCGGTCTTTCCAGCCGCAGCAGCGGTTCCCGGCGCCATCGCGCCGGCGGCCATGGCCAGAACGGCCGAAGCGGCCAGCGACAGTTTCACGACATTGCTCATTCTTCACTCCATTCACAACAAAGGGGGATGCGGGGGGATGGCATCGAAGGGAAATTCGCCGCGCCGCCCGGCAAGGTTACAGCGCGCCATCTTGTCGCCACCTTCGCACGGCAAAGGAGCCTTTCCCCTCCCCGATACCGAGAGAGAAACGTGAGCGTAGCGTTCCGCCGCGAAAGCGATGACGAACATATGGAACCGGTCTTCGAATGGCCGATCCCGCCGGGCGCCAATCTGGTAACCCCGCGCGGACACCGTCTGCTCGGCGAAGAATTCGCGCAGATCGAAGCCGCCATCGCGGCGGCGGAAACCGACGATGCGCGCAAGAAATTGCAGCGCCGCCAGCGCTATGTCGCCACGCGCCACGCGACCGCGGAGGTGCAGGCCGCGCCCGCGGACGGGATCGTCGGGGTCGGCAGCGCGGTACGCTATCGGCTCGCAGGTACCGAGCGCGCCGTGACGATCGTCGGGCATGACGAAGCCGATCCGGCGGCAGGGCGGATTGCCTTCACCGCGCCGCTCGGCCGCGCCCTGATGGGCGCCGAGGTCGGCGAGAACGTCGAATTCCAGGGCCGCGAGGATGCCATCACCGTCCTTGCCGCCGCGCCCGATGCGGAGGAAATGGCATGAAGGACAAGTTCGAACGCCACAAGCAGCCGTGGACCGCCGCCGAAATCGACAAGCTCCACACGCTGGCGAAAAAGGGCATGGCGCTCAAAGCCATCGCCAAGGCCCTGACGCGGAGCGAAGAGTCGGTAAAAATCCGGGCCAAGGCCGACGGCCTGTCGATCGCAAAGCTGCGCTGACCACCCCGCATGACCGCCACCGATTATGATGCCATCGTGCTGGGTGCCGGCGCGGCCGGGCTGATGTGCGCCGCGGTCGCGGGGCAAAGGGGTCGCCGCGTTCTCTTGCTCGACCATGCCGAGCAGGTGGGCAAGAAAATCCTGATCTCGGGCGGCGGCCGCTGCAATTTCACCAATATCCATACAGCGCCCGACCGCTATATTTCAGCGAATCCGCATTTCGCCAAATCGGCGCTCGCGCGCTACACGCCCGCCGATTTTATCGCGCTGGTCGATGCCTATGGCATTGCGCATCACGAAAAAACGCTCGGCCAACTGTTCTGCGATGGGTCGGCGAAACAGATCGTCGCGATGCTGCTCGAGGAATGTGCAAAGGGCGGCGTCGAAGTCCGCTGCGGCCAGCCGGTGCGCGCCGTCAAGCATGCGGATGGCATCTTCTCCGTCGCCTTCGGCGACCGGCATGTCCGCGCGCCCAACCTCGTCATCGCTACCGGCGGCCCATCGATCCCGAAGATGGGTGCGACCGGCTTTGCTTACGATCTGGCGCGCCAGTTCGGCCTGAAAATCGTCGAGCCGCGCCCCGCGCTCGTCCCGCTGACGCTCGGCGGTGACGATGTGTTGTTCCGCGAACTGTCGGGCGTCGCAACCCCGGTCGAGGCGCGCGCGGGCAAGGCGGCGTTCCGTGAAGCGGCGCTGTTCACCCACAAGGGTCTGTCGGGTCCGGCAATCCTCCAGATCAGCAGCTATTGGCGTCCCGGCGATCCGGTGACGATCGACTTCCTGCCCGCCGCCACGCCCGGATGGCTGATCGACGCAAAGCGCGCGCGTCCACGCGCCACGCTCGCCGCAACGCTGCCCCTGCCCGATCGGCTGGCGCAGACGCTCGCCGAGCGGCTGGAGTTGGCCGGCGAGCTCGGCGCGCAAACCGACCGCAGGCTTGCCGATGCGGAGGCGCGGCTCGCGCGCTGGACCTTCCATCCGAACGGCACCGAAGGCTTTGCCAAGGCCGAGGTGACGGTGGGCGGCATTTCGACCGCGAATCTTTCGTCGCAATCAATGATGGCCAAAAGCGTGCCGGGACTGTATGCGGTCGGCGAAGCCGTGGACGTCACCGGGTGGCTGGGCGGCTACAATTTTCAATGGGCCTGGGCCAGCGGATACGCGGCGGGTCAGGCCCTTTAGGAAAAAAACCCAGATATTTCTTCGTCATGCCGAACGGGGTTCGGCATCCATGACCAGTGTTTCGATCGCGGGCGACCGACCCCGGGACGCAGACTGGGCAGCGAGGACCAAACCGCGGCGCCTTTGCTGCACAGGATAGAAGAATAAAATGCCCTTTGAAAATCTCTCGCCCGTCCTTGCGGACGCCCTTGCCGCGCGCGGCTATGAAGGACTTACCCCCGTTCAGACCCACGTCGTCGAGGCCGAAGCCATCGGCCGCGACCTGCTCGTCTCGGCGCAGACCGGCTCGGGCAAGACCGTTGCCTTTGGTCTCGCCATGGCCGGCGAATTGCTCGAGGATGGGCGCCTGCCCTTCGCGGCCGCGCCGCTGGCGCTGATCATTGCACCGACGCGCGAACTCGCGTTGCAGGTCAGCCGCGAACTCAGCTGGCTCTACGCGAAGGCCGGCGCGCGCATCGCGACCTGTGTCGGCGGCATGGATGCAAGCCGCGAGCGCCGGATGCTCAGCCAGGGCGTGCACATCGTCGTCGGCACCCCCGGCCGCCTGCGCGACCATCTCGAACGCGGCGCGCTCGACCTGGAATCGCTGCGCGTCGCCGTGCTCGACGAGGCCGACGAAATGCTCGACATGGGCTTTCGCGAAGACCTTGAGGAAATCCTCGACGCGACCCCCGAAGCGCGCCGCACTTTGCTCTTTTCGGCGACGATCCCTAAACCGATCGCCCAGCTTGCCAAACATTATCAACGCGACGCGCTGCGCATCTCGACCGTCGGCGAAGATCGCGGCCATGGCGACATCGCCTATCAGGTCGTCACCGTCGCACCCGCCGATATCGAGGGCGCGGTCGTCAATTTGCTGCGGTTGCACGAGGCCGACACGGCAATGCTGTTCTGCGCCACGCGCGACAATGTCCGCCGCCTCCACGCCAGCCTCCTCGAGCGCGGCTTCGCGGCGGTGGCGCTGTCGGGCGAGCACAGCCAGTCCGAACGCAACCACGCGCTGCAGGCGCTGCGCGACCGCCGCGCACGCGTCTGCGTCGCGACCGACGTCGCCGCGCGCGGTATCGACCTGCCGAGCCTCAGCCTCGTCATTCACGTTGAAATCCCGCGCGATGCCGAAACGCTTCAGCACCGCTCGGGCCGCACCGGTCGCGCGGGGAAAAAGGGCACCGCCGTGCTCATCGTCCCCTATCCGCGCCGCCGCCGCGTCGACGGTATGCTGCGCGGTGCGAAGATCGACGCGCAGTGGATGAACGCGCCGACGGCGACCGACGTGCGCGCGCGCGACAAGGAACGGCTGATCGAGGCGCTGCTCGCGCCGGTCGAACATGAGGCTGATGACATCGAACTCGGCCAGCGCCTGCTCGCCGAGCGCAGCGCCGAAGACATCGCCGCCGCGCTCGTCCGCGCGCACCGTGCGACGATGCCGCCGCCCGAGGATCTGATCGATAACGGCCCGCGCCCGCGCGGCGAGCGCCCCGAGCGCGGTGAGCGTCTCGAGCGCGCCGATCGTGGGGCGGACCGCGAACAGTTCGACGACAGCGTCTGGTTCCGGCTCAACATCGGCCGCCGCCAGAACGCCGATCCGCGCTGGATCCTGCCGCTGCTCTGTCGCCGCGGCCATGTGACCAAGCACGAAATCGGCGCGATCCGCATCGGCCCCAGCGAAACGCTGTTCAACATCCCGCTCGCGATCGCCGATCGCTTCGCCGAAGCCGTTTCGCGCACCGCGAACAAGGATGGCGAAGACGATAGCGGCGTCGCCATCACCCCGGCGCCCGAAGGCAGCACCTATCCGCCGCGCCGCGACACGCGCCCCCATAAGGGTGGGCGCCGCGACGCTGGCCCGCGCCACGACGGCCCCCGCGGCGACGGTCCGCGCAAACCGCGCGGCCCCGGCGCCCCCGGCGGCGGCACCGACCGTTACAAGCCCAAACCCTACGGCCAGCGCAACCCGCGCAAGACCGGGAAATATTAAGGCGTAGAGCCCTTGCGCCCTCTCCGCCGCCGCCCCAAATCGGGCGAGCAGCAGGAGAGGACGCATGGAAGCGGTTGAAGCCTTTATCGAGAAGCAGGGCGGTCCCGACGTCATCCAGTGGCGCAGCGTCACGCTCGGCGCGCCCGGCCCGGGCGAGGTGCTGGTCCGCCAGACCGCGGTCGGGCTCAATTATATCGATGCATATCATCGCGACGGCACCTACCCGGTCGACCTTCCTGGCGGTCTGGGGCTCGAGGCGGCGGGCGAGATCGTGGCGATCGGTACCGACGTCCACGGGCTAAAGCCCGGCGACCGCGTCGCGACTTTCGGCCCCCGCCGCACGGCGTATGCGACCGCGCGGCTCGTCCCCGTAGCCGCGCTGTTCAAGCTGCCCGCGGCGATCGACGACGAGACCGCCGCCGCCGCGCTGCTCAAGGCCTGCACGGTCGAAGCGCTCGTCGAACGCTGCGCCAAGGTCGAGGCGGGCTGGCCGGTGCTCGTCCACGCCGCCGCCGGCGGGGTCGGTCTGATCCTCGTCCAATGGCTGAAAGCCGTCGGCGCCACCGTGATCGGCACCGTCAGCACCGCAGCCAAGGAACAGGCCGCGCGCGACGCCGGCGCCGACCATGTCATCCGCTACCGGGACGAAGATGTCGCCGCGCACGTCCGCGAAATCACCGACGGCCAAGGCGTTCCCGTCACTTTCGACGGCATCGGCATGGCGACCTGGGCGACCTCGCTCGAGGCCACCGCGCGCCGCGGGCTGATCGTCAGCTACGGCAATGCCGGCGGGCCGGTGACCGGCGTCAATCTCGGCATCCTGGCGCAGCATGGGTCGCAGTTCGTCACGCGCCCGACCTTGTTCGACTATTATCTCGATCCCGGCGAACGCGCCGCCGGCGCCGCGCGCGTGTTCGAGATGCTCGAAAGCGGCGCAGTCGCGGTCACCATCGGTCAGCGCTACCCGCTCCGCGACGCGGCTCGCGCACACGAAGATCTGGAAGCGGGCCGGACCACGGGGTCGACGCTGTTGATGCCCTGATCTTTACCGCTTGCGGGCGGGAGGGGAGCGACTAAGCCTTCAACCGTTCGGCGTGCCAGCCGATATGCTCGGCCATGAAGGTCGAGATGAAATAATAGCTGTGGTCATAGCCCGGCTGCATGCGGATTTCGGCTTTCTGCCCCGCCTTCTCGCACGCCTCGACCAGCAGATGCGTCTTGAGCTGATCTTCCAGGAAGCTGTCCGCCTCTCCCTGATCGACGAGCAAGTCGGCAACGCGCGCGCCGCCTTCGATCAGCGCGCAGGCGTCATAGTGACTCCACGGCTCGCGGTCGGCACCGAGATAGTTCGACAGCGCCTTTTCGCCCCACGGGCATTGCAGCGGCGCGACGATCGGCGAAAAGGCCGAGACCGAGCGGAAGCGGTCGGGCGTGCGCAGCGCCACCGTCAGCGCGCCATGGCCACCCATCGAATGACCGCTGATCCCCTGCCGCGTCATGTCGGCCATCGGGAAATTGCGCAGCACCACCGACGGGAGCTCATCCTCGATATAGGAGCGCATGCGGTAA
This sequence comes from Sphingopyxis sp. Q841, assembly GCF_052384365.1. Lineage (NCBI taxonomy): Bacteria > Pseudomonadati > Pseudomonadota > Alphaproteobacteria > Sphingomonadales > Sphingopyxidaceae > Sphingopyxis > Sphingopyxis sp. Q841. The sequence goes on from NZ_JBQSUM010000002.1 coordinate 968,893, forward strand.
TTCTTTGCCCATGGCGCCTCGGTCGCATCCACATAGAAGCCGGCGCCGAGTCCGAAATCCCATGCGCCCTCCGGATCGTCGGGCACGCCCTCACCGCGCGGACTCGTGTCGGGAGCTATGAAGATGATGCCATGCTGCGCGCAGGCGGCGCGATATTCGCCCTTTTCCATCACATTGGCATGGGTGCAGGTCAGCCCCGACAGATACCACAGCACCGGCAGCTTCGCGCCCGGCGCATGATCGGGAACGAACAGCGCAAAGGTCATGTCGGTGCCGGTGGTGTCGCTGGCATGGCGATAGACGCCCTGCGTGCCGCCATGGCTGCGATTGGTCGATAGCGTTTCGAGGGTCATGGATTGTCCTGCACGGGTATGGAAGCGATCAACGGCTCATGCCCCCAATGACGCAAGAGGTCGAGGATCGTTGCGCCCGCAAGGCCGATGGTTCCCGTGTTGCGCAGCGGATGGACGTTGACGCGCTCCGCAGCCGCAAGCCCGGCATCGAGTACCACCGTGATGGTTCCCGGTGCGGCGTTGATCGCGGCAAGCGGCGTCACCGATCCCGGGGCGATGCCGAGCAGCCGCTGCATGTCGTCGGCCTTGCCGAAGCTCACGCGCTTGCATCCGATCGCGGCGGGCAGCGCTTTCAGGTCGACGCGCGCTTCGCCCGGCACGGTGACGAGCCAGAAGGCCCCGCCCGTGTCCTTCAGAAACAGATTTTTGGTGTGCGCGCCGGGAATCGCAGCATTCACCGTGTCGCTTTCGGCGACAGTGAACACCGCGACATGCTCGTGCGCGGTGAAGGGGATGGCGAGCGCATCCAGATCCGCCAGCAATCCCGCCTCACCGCGCATAAGCCCTCAGAAAGTCAGACGACGCGGTGCAGCGCGCACAGCTTGTTGCCCGACGGATCGCGCAGATAGGCGAGGTACAGGCTGCCGAAGCCGCCTTCGCGCACGCCCGGCGGGTCTTCGATCGAAGTGCCGCCCGCGGCGACGCCGGCGTCATGCCACGCCTTCGCCTGCTCGGGCCCTTCCATCGCGAAACCGATGGTGCAGCCATTGCCCGCAGTCGCTGGCTGGCCGTCGATCGGTGCCGTCACCAGGAACAGTCCGCCATTGTGCATGTAGATAAGGCGCCCCTTGTCATCGACGATGCCCGGCTTGCCGCCGATCGCCTGAAAGGTCGCGTCGTAGAATTTCTTCGATGCGTCGAGGTCGTTCGATCCGACCATATTGTGACTGTACATAGCCCTTGGCTCCTCCTGATTTGGTTGCGAATCGGGACTTATCCTGTTCGCGTGACTAACGGAAGACCACCGTCTTGCGTCCGTCGATCAACACCCGCTGTTCGGCGACCCAGCGCACCGCGCGCGCGAGCACCTGCGCCTCGACATCGCGGCCGATACGGATCAGGTCGTCGATCCCGTCGCGGTGGTCGACACGCTCGACCGCCTGCTCGATGATCGGGCCTTCGTCGAGGTCGCTCGTCACGAAATGCGCCGTCGCGCCGATCAGCTTCACCCCGCGTTCGTGCGCGCGATGATAGGGCTTGGCGCCCTTGAAGCCGGGCAGGAAACTGTGATGGATGTTGATGCAGCGCCCCACGAGCTTCGCCGACAGATCGGCCGAAAGCACCTGCATATAGCGTGCGAGCACCAGATAATCGGCGCCGCCGCGTGCCATGACGTCCAGCATCGCGGCTTCCTGTTCGGCGCGGTTCGCGGCGCTGACGGGCAGGTAGTGGAACGGCACCCCGTGCCATTCGGTCAGGCGGCGCAAATGGTCGTGGTTCGACACCACGCCGACGATGTCGATCGCCAGATTGCCCGTCGACCAGCGGTGCAACAGGTCGTTGAGGCAATGGCTGCCCTGCGACACGGCAATCACGAAGCGCGGCTTGGCCCCCGCGTCGCTGATCCGCGCTTCCAAAGCGAACCGCTCGACGATCGGCGCGAAGGCCGCGCGCACCGCGTCCAGCGTCTGCGGAAAGCGCGGACCTGCGCCGCGAAATTCGACGCGCATGAAAAAGCGCCCCGAATCGAGGTCGGCATATTGCTGGCTGTCGAGGATGAAGCCGTCGGTTTCGGCAAGCAGCCCCGTCACCGCCGCGACGATGCCCACCGCATCGACGCAGCTGAAGGTCAGGACGAAAGCGGCCGGACGTTCGGTCGTCATGTCAGCCCGAAATCTTGTGGAATGCGCACAGCTTGTTGCCCGCCGGATCGCGCAGATAGGCCAGATACAGCACCCGGCCTTCGGTCGCGTTGCGAATGCCCGGCGGGTCCTCGGCGCTCGTCCCGCCATTGGCAAGGCCCGCGGCGTGCCACGCATCGACCGCCTCGGGCGAGGCCGCGAGCAGGCCGAGCGTATGGCCGTTTCCGCACGCCGCCGCTTCGCCATTCACCGGCTTGGTGATGACGAGCCGTCCGCCGTCATGCGCGTAGATCAACCGGCCACGCTCATCGACGCGGCCGACGGGGATGCCGAGCGCACCAAGCGCCGCATCGTAAAAGCGCTTGGTCGCCGCAATATCGTTGGCGCCGAGCGTGACATGGCTGAACATGCTGCGCGTCCTTCCGCGTCAATACACGACAACGCTGCGGATGCTTTCCCCCGCATGCATCAGGTCGAAGCCCTTGTTAATCTCTTCCAGCCCCATGACGTGGGTGATCATCGGGTCGATCTCAATCTTGCCCTGCATATACATGTCGACGATCTTGGGCACGTCGGTGCGGCCCTTGGCGCCGCCGAAGGCCGTGCCGCGCCAGTTGCGGCCGGTGACGAGCTGGAACGGCCGCGTGGAAATCTCCTTGCCCGCCTCGGCGACGCCGATGATGATCGAGGTACCCCAGCCGCGGTGGCAGGCTTCCAAGGCGATGCGCATCACCTCGGTATTGCCGGTGGCATCGAAGGTGTAATCGGCGCCGCCGTCGGTCATCGCGACGATCGCCGCGACGACATCCTCGCGGCTCATGCCCTTCGAATTGAGGAAATCGGTCATGCCGAACTTGCGGCCCCATTCTTCGCGATCGGGGTTGATGTCGACACCGATGATCTTGTTCGCACCGGCCAGCCGCGCGCCCTGGATGACGTTGAGGCCGATGCCGCCGAGCCCGAAGACGACGACATTGTCGCCGACCTGCACCTTCGCGGTGTTGATCACCGCGCCGACGCCGGTGGTCACGCCGCAGCCGATGTAGCAGCTCGACTGGAACGGCGCGTCCTCGCGGATCTTCGCAACCGCGATCTCGGGCAGCACGGTGAAGTTCGAGAAGGTCGAGCAGCCCATATAATGGAAGATCGGCTGGCCCTTGTACGAGAACCGCGTCGTGCCGTCGGGCATCAGCCCCTTGCCCTGCGTGGCGCGGATCGCGGTGCAGAGGTTGGTCTTGCCCGAAAGGCAGCTTTTGCACTGGCGGCATTCGGGGGTGTAGAGCGGGATGACATGGTCGCCGGGCTTCACGCTCGTCACGCCCGCGCCGACCTCACGCACCACGCCCGCACCCTCATGTCCCAGTACGCTCGGGAAGATGCCCTCGCTGTCGAAGCCGTCGAGCGTATAGGCATCGGTGTGGCAGATGCCCGTCGCCATGATCTCGACCAGCACCTCGCCCGCCTTCGGGCCTTCCAAATCGAGTTCGACGATTTCGAGCGGCTTCTTCGCTTCGAATGCGACGGCGGCGCGGGTCTTCATGGCAGGTCTCCTTCTCGCCGCTCCAATCAGGCAAAGCGCCCGGCAATGCAAGATACTGCAGATCCTCCCTGCTGCGAAGCCGTGGGGAGGTGGCAGCCCGCCGCCATCAAGCGACTTGCGGGCCGTTGGCCAACAATGGTCTCCAGATGAGGTCGAGCCTTTCGACGGTCGTATCGGTCAATTCGTACATCTCGGAAAGCGAAGCCTCCGTCGCTTTGACCAGATCGCGACCGCCCTCGGTGCCGAGAAAGCGTCCGGAGTGCGTATACTGAAACTTCCACCCAGCTTGCGGAATTGACTCTGCGGCGCGGATCGAAATCCACCGATCACCCCAGACCGTCAGAGCCACGATCTGCCGTTTGCGCACCTTGAATGTAACTTCCACCCGCTCTTCGGTCTTTCCCTCGCGAAGCTCGATGAAGCGCTCAATTATCGGAGTTGCGTTACGATGCTTGAGCGCTTTTCCACGGCGTTTAAGGCAATCAAGCACGTCCAATAGGAATGGGCAGTCTGACCTTTCGAGCATCTCGCCTTTTAGCAAAAAAGGTTCAGTGCGCTAGCAGCCAACAGTTGAAGCTCAACACTCCACCACACTGACCGCCAGCCCGCCCTTCGACGTTTCCTTATATTTATCGCGCATGTCGCGGCCGGTCTGCAGCATCGTCGCGATCACCGTATCGAGGCTGACGACATGGGTGCCGTCGCCGATCATCGCGATGCGGCTCGCGTCGATCGCCTTGATCGCGCCCATCGCGTTGCGCTCGATGCACGGGATCTGGACCAGCCCGCCTATCGGATCGCAGGTGAGGCCGAGGTTGTGCTCCATGCCGATCTCCGCGGCATTTTCGACCTGCGCGTTGGTGCCGCCGAGCGCCGCGGTCAGCCCCGCGGCGGCCATCGAGCAGGCGACGCCGACCTCGCCTTGGCAGCCGACCTCGGCGCCCGAGATGCTGGCGTTGCGCTTGTAGAGCGCGCCGACCGCGCCCGCGGCGAGCAGGAAGGTGCGCACCCCCGCCGCGTCGCCGCGATAGCTGCGCCGGTAATAGCGGATCACCGCCGGGATGATCCCCGCCGCGCCATTGGTGGGCGCGGTGACGACCTTGCCGCCCGCGGCATTTTCCTCGTTCACCGCCATCGCCCACAGGTTGATCCAGTCCATCATCGCCATCGGGTCCGACAAATTGGCTTCGTGCCGTTCGCGGATGTCGGCGGCGATCTGCGGCGCGCGGCGCTTGACCTTGAGGCCGCCGGGCAGCGTGCCGGTGCTGCAACAGCCCGCATCGATCGAGGCGTCCATCGCCGCGGCGATCTGGTCGAGCCCCGCCTCGACCTGTTCGGGGCTGCGGTGCACCAGCTCGTTGTCGAGCATCATTTCGGCGAAACTCTTGCCCGACGCCGCGCCCATGTTGAGGAGGTCGGCGCCCGAGGTGAAGGCGAAAGGCAGCGCCACTTCGTCCTCGGCCCCGCGGCTGTTGCGCCCCGCCTCCTCCTCGTCGACGACGAAACCGCCGCCGATCGAGAAATACATGCGCTTGGCCAGTATCTCTCCGTCACCATCGCGCGCGGTGAAGCTCAAGGCGTTGCTATGAAAAGGCTGGCGCTGCTTCATCTGGAAATGCAGGTCGCGCGCCGGCTGAAAGCGGACGCGCTGGCGGCCGAGTAGATAAAGAAAGCCCTCATTCTCGGCGCGGTCCCAATGCGCCTTGATCGCGGCGAGGCTGGTTTCGGCCGGGATTTCGCCCGCCAGCCCGGCGACCACTGCGGTATCGGCCGCGTGCCCCTTCCCCGTCAGCGCAAGCGAGCCATAGAGATCGGCCTCGACATGCGCCGCCTTGCCGAGCAGGCCGCGTTCGTCGAGCCAGACGGTGAAGCGCCGCGCCGCAACCATCGGTCCGACAGTATGCGAGCTCGATGGCCCGACACCGATTTTGAAAAGTTCGAAGAGGCTGATCGTCATGCCGCGCCTATAGGCGAGGAAATAGCCTTATGACAGAAGCCAATGCCTTGACGTCTAAAGCCGTGTCCCCCCGCGAAGGCGGGGGTCCATCATCCGTGGGCGAAAAATAGCACCGACCGGAGATGGGTCCCCGCATTCGCGGGGACGCACGGCCTTTTCTTTGACGGGAAATTACGCCGGATAAGTCCAAGCACCGTCGCGCGCCAGATTCTCAGCGGCGAAATCCCAGTTGAGCAGCTCGTCGACCACCGCGTCGACGTAGGCCGGACGCAGATTCTTGCGGTCGATGTAATAGGCATGTTCCCACACGTCGATGACGAGCAGCGGCTTGATACCCGCGGTCACTTCGGTGCCGGCGTCATGCGTGTCGGTGACCGACAGCTTGCCGTCCTTGGCGACCAGCCACGCCCAGCCCGAGGCGAAATGGTTGACCGCCGTGTCCTTCAGCTTCTTCTTGAGATCGTCGAGCGACCCAAAGTCGCGGTCGATCGCCGCGGCGAGATCGCCCGACGGGGCGGTCTTGGTCGGTGACAGGCAGTTCCAGTAGAAAGCGTGGTTCCACGACTGGGCGCTGTTGTTGAACAGCCCCTTGTTGCCCGACCCTTCGGCATGGTGGATGATTTCTTCCAGGCTCTTGCCGGCGAGGTCGGTGCCTTCGATCGCGGCATTGGTCTTGTCGACATAGGCCTTGTGATGCTTGCCATGATGCGTCGCGAGCGTGTCGGCCGAAATATGCGGCGCCAGCGCGTCCTCGGCATAGGGCAGCGGCGGAAAAGCGATTGTCATGGCAGTCTCCTTTTTTGGTGTTCGGGGGTGTAACTCGGTATGTTTGACGCGAGTTGCAACCCCGTGACGACGAATTCTGGCGTTATTTTTACGTCACCATGCCGCGCAGCGTCGCGATCCGGTCGGCTTCCTCCGCCGGCTTGTCGCGCCGGATGCGCGCGATGCGCGGGAAACGCATCGCCAGCCCCGATTTGTGGCGCTTCGATGCGTGGATCGAATCGAAGGCGACCTCGAGCACCAGCGTCTTTTCGACCTCGCGGACCGGGCCGAAGCGATCGACCGTGTTGTCGCGCACGAACTTGTCGAGCCACTTCAGCTCCTCGTCGGTGAAGCCCGAATAGGCCTTGCCCACCGGCAGCAATTCGCCCGTCTCGGTCCAGCAGCCGAAGGTATAATCCGAATAGAAGCTGGCGCGGCGCCCGTTGCCGCGCTGCGCATACATCATCACGCAATCGGCGCTCAGCGGATCGCGCTTCCATTTATACCACAGCCCCGCCCGCCGCCCGGCGACATAGGGGGCATCGCGCCGCTTGAGCATCACGCCTTCGATCGCGGCGTCGCGCGCGCCGGCGCGCAGATCGGCGAGCGCATTGAAATCCGCCGCCGCGATCAGCGGCGACAGGTCGAAATGGCTGGCGGCCAGCCGCGGCACGAAGGCCTCCAGTTGGCGCCGCCGTTCGGACCACGGCAGCCCGCGCAGATCGTCGCCGGCAACGGCCAGCAGGTCATAGACGCGCACGAAAGCCGGATAATCGGCAAGCATCTTTTTCGAGACGGTCTTGCGCCCGAGCCGCTGTTGCAGCGCATTGAAACTCGCCGCCCCACCCTGTGTTTCTGGGCCGCCCTGAACCTCGCCCCGCACCAGCAACTCGCCGTCGATCACCGCCTCCCGATCGAAGGCCGCGACCAGTTCGGGGAAAGCACTGCTGATCTCCTCGCCGCCGCGGCTGTAAATACGCGTCGCGCCGGCGGCATGGACGATCTGGACGCGGATGCCGTCCCACTTCCATTCGGCGGCGAAGTCGGCGAGGTCGACAACCTCTTCCTCGAGCGGGTGCGCGAGCATGAAGGGCCGGAAAAAGGCGACGTCGGCAAGGTCGGGACGCGGCGCCCGTCCCTCACCCCAGGCGAACAGCGGCGCATAGGGCGGCGGGATCGCGTGCCATAGCTCCTCGACATCGTCGACCGGCACCCCGAACGCCTGCGCGAACGCCTGCTTCGCGAGCCGCGCCGACACCCCGACGCGCATTCCGCCCAAGGCCAGTTTGAGCAGCGCATAACGCCCGTCGGCGTCGAGCCGGTCGAGCAGTGCGGCGACGACCGCGGGCGCATCGCTGCGGCTTGCGGCGGCCAGCGCATCGACGGCTTCGGATATGCTGAGATCCGCACTCTTGCCGGGCGCATCGGGCCACAACAGCGCCGCCGTCTCCGCCGTATCGCCAACAAAATGTCGCGACAGCCGGAACAGCTCTTCATCCACGCGCGTCGCGAGCAGCGTCCGCACCGTCCCCGCCTTCACCGCCGAAAAGTCGAGCGCCTCGGTCAACGCCGCGAGCGCCCAGCCGCGATCGGGATCGGGCGTATGCTTCAGATAATCGACGATCAACGCCAGCTTGCTGTTGCGCGAGCGCGTGTAGATCAGCCGGTCGATCAGGGCGGCGAAGCGCTTCACACCTCCTCCTCCAGGTCGCGGCCGACGAGGTGCAGCGCGCGCGCCTTGCGCTGGGTGAGTTCGCACCAGCGCAAGAGGCCGTCCTCGCTGCCGTGGGTGATCCAGCTCTCCTTGGGGTTCACTTCGGCGATCGTGGCCGTCAGTTCGTCCCAGTCGGCATGGTCGGAGATGACGAGCGGCAGTTCGACCATCCGTTGCCGCGCGCGCTGGCGCACCCGCATCCAGCCCGACGCCATCGCGGTGACGGGATCGGGGAGCCGCCGCGACCAGCGGTCGTTGAGCGCAGACGGCGGGGCAATGACGATCTGCCCCGCCATCGCCGCCTTGTCGGTTTCGGATACCAGCCGCAATTCGCCCAGATCGACGCCGTGCGCAGCATAGAGCGCGCACATCCGTTCGAGCGCGCCGTGAATATAGATCGGCGCATCCCAGCCCGCGCCGCGCAGTTCGGCGATCACCCGCTGCGCCTTGCCGAGCGCATAGGCGCCGACGAGTATCGCGCGGTCGGGCTCGGCACGCACCGCGCCGATCAGCTTGGCGATCTCGTCCCCAGTCGGCGGGTGCCGGAACACCGGCAGGCCAAAGGTCGCCTCGGTCACGAAGATATCGCACGGAACCACCTCGAACGGTGCGCAGGTCGGGTCGGCGCGGCGCTTGTAATCGCCGGTGACGACGATCCGCTCGCCGCGATACTCCATCAATATCTGCGCGCTGCCGAGCACATGGCCGGCGGGATGGAAGCTGAACCGCACCCCGCCGCGCTCGAACCCGTCGCCATAGGCAAAGGCCTGATTGTGGCTCGCCTCGGCATCGACGCCATAGCGCAGCGCCATGATCGCGAGCGTCTCCGGCGTCGCGAAGACCGCGCCATGCCCGCTGCGCGCATGATCGGCGTGGCCGTGGGTGACCGCTGCGCGCGCAACGGGGCGCGACGGATCGATCCACAAGTCAGCGGGCTTCACATAGATACCGCTCGGGTGCGGCTCGATCCAGCTAGCGCCGGGCATCAGGCAGCCAGCTTTCGCGCGCGGATCAGGTCGGCGACGAACATGTCGCGCTCCTTCGCCGCGCGTTCGCGGTCGGGCAGGCGGAGCAGGAACGACGGATGGACCGTCGCGATCAGCTTCGTGCCGTCCTCCAGGTCATGCACCGACCCGCGCATCGACGCGATCGTCGCGCTTCGCCCCGTCACCCCTCGCAGCGCGCTGCCGCCCAGCGTCACGATCACGTCGGGCCGGACCAGCGCGCGCTCCTTGTCGAGCCACCAGCGGCAGATATCGATCTCGGCAGCCGTCGGATTCTGGTGCAGCCTTCGCTTGCCGCGCGGTTCGAATTTGAAATGTTTGACCGCGTTGGTCAGAAACAGCCGCCGCCGGTCCATGCCCGCTTCGTCGAGCGCTTCGTTCAGCACCTGCCCTGCCGGGCCGACGAAGGGCCGTCCCTGCAAATCCTCCTGATCGCCGGGCTGTTCGCCGACCAGCATGATCCGCGCCGTCGCCGGTCCCTCGCCCGCGACCGCCTGCGTCGCGTCGCAATAGAGCGGACAGCGCGTGCAGCGATCGAGCGCACGCGCGATCGTGTCGAGCGTATCAAGGGCTTCGGTCGAGGCGTCGTCGTCGGTCACGCGTTTGCGCCATTTCTCCGTTCGCGCATTCGCAGCCGAAACGGCCACCGCGCGCATCCGTTCCACGCGCGCCTCGGCGCCTGCCAGCAACGGCGCGATATCCTGCGCCTCGGGCAGGTTGTGCCAGTATTTTTTCGGCATTTCGGCGCGCATCGCGGCGATCTTGACGCGCGCGGGGTTGAAGATCGCGCCATAATAGGTGCGCCACTGATCCTCGACCACATCGCTCTCCGGCACTTCGTCCCGCGTCCCGCCGGGACCGTAACGCAGCGCCTCGTCCTCCCAGATCGCACGCGCGTCGGGGGTTACGATCGCCCAGTCCATGCCGGTGAAGCGGCGCTGGAAAAAGGGGGCGGTCAGCCGCAGGATGCGGTGCGCGGGCTCGAACCACGCGGCGAAGCGCTCGCGCTCGCCATCCTCGCCCAGCCGCCGGAACCGCACGAAGGCGTGCATCTTGTGAACATCGCGGCGGATCGCCTTGTCGGCCTTCATCAGCCAGTCGACATCGGCGTCGGTGCGCCGTTCAAGCAGCCGACGGTCTTGCAACGCGCGCCAAAGCACACGGTAAAGACGTGCGGGCACCGCAGCATCGCGGTAACAGATCACCCGCTCGGCGATCGCAACCAGTTCGCGCGGCAGGCTGAGCGCGCCGGACGGCGGTGGTACCGCTGCGGCCTCGCCGAACAGCGATGCGCCCTCGCCGCCGCCGCGCCAGCTGATGTCCTCGGGCGCAATCCCGTCCGCCAGCAGGCTGCGCGCGGCGCGGCGCCATTCGCCGAAATCGCCGGGCGTTTCGAGGACGACCTCCCTCACAGCGCCAGCGTCAGTTGTTCCGCGGGCGGCGCGAAGCGGGCGCGCAGGTCGGCGCTGTCGGTGAGCTTGCCCGGCCGCCAGTCGGGCGTGACGATGAAGGGCAGCAGCTTTTTGACCGACGCCGTCAGCTTGGCGAGGTCGCCGAGCCGCACCTTGCCCAGCCGCCGCGCCGCCACGATGCGGTCGACCGCGCGCGTGCCAAGACCGGGCACGCGGAGCAGCAGTTCGCGCGGCGCCCGGTTGATGTCGACGGGAAAGCTCTCGCGCTGCTGAAGCGCCCACGCAAGCTTGGGATCGATCGCCAGGTCGAGCATGCCGCAGCGCCCGCCCGCCATGATTTCGGCGCGCTCGAAGCCATAGAAGCGCAGCAGCCAGTCCGCCTGATACAGGCGGTGCTCACGCAGCAGCGGCGGGCGCACGGGGGGCAGGTCGCTGCTCGCGTCGGGAATGGGGCTATAGGCCGAATAATAGACGCGGCGCAGCCGATAGCCCGAATAGAGGTTCGTCGCCGCGTGCAGAATGTCGTCGTCGCGCGCGCCGTCGGCGCCGACGATCATCTGCGTCGACTGCCCGGCAGGCGCAAAGCGCGGCGGCGGTGCCTTGCCGATCAGCCGCCCCTTCGCGGCGTCGAGGACGTCGGCCTCGCGCGTGCGCACCGATGCCATCGTCTTGCGGATGACGCCGGGCTTCTTTTCAGGCGCAAAGCTCGCCAGTCCTGCCTCGGTCGGCAGTTCGACATTGGTCGACAGCCGGTCGGCATAGATGCCGGCAAGCGCGATCAGCGCGGGATCGGCGCCCGCGATCGTCTTCAAATGGATATAGCCCTGAAAGCGATGCTCCTCGCGCAGCAGCCGCGCGACCTCGACCAGCTGCTCCATCGTATAATCTTCGGACCGGATGATCCCCGACGACAGGAACAGCCCCTCGATATAGTTGCGCTTGTAGAAATCGAGCGTCAGCCGCACGACCTCCCGCGGATCGAAACGCGCGCGCGCGACATTGCTCGACGCCCGGTTGATGCAGAAGCGGCAGTCATAAACGCAGAAATTGGTCAGCAGGATTTTGAGTAGCGAAATGCAGCGGCCGTCCGGCGCATAGCTGTGGCATATGCCCATGCCTTCGGTCGATCCGATGCCCTTGGTCGCGGTCGAATCGCGCCGCACCGTTCCCGAGGAGGCGCAGGAGGCATCATATTTCGCCGCATCGGCGAGGATCGCGAGCTTTTGCAGAATCGATTTTCCCGACATGCCACCCGTTTAACACGAGAACATTTAAGGAACAAATCACCTCGTCGCGTTTCAGGCTTCGCGCCATTTGGCGGGCAGCGCGATTTCGACCCGCAGGCCCTCGGGGTTCCAGTGCCGCGTAATCGTGCCCCCCAAATTGTTCCGGACGCTGCGTTCCATCAGCAGCGTGCCAAAGCTGGTGCGATCGGGCGGACCGATCGGCGCATCGCCGCCGCTTTCGGTCCAGTCGAGCCGGAACAGGCGCGGCTCGCTGCCTTCGGGGTCCTGGCTCCAGCTGACATCGACCTGCCCGCGCGCGCCGGTCAACGCGCCATGCTTGACCGCATTGGTTGCCAGCTCGTTGAACAGCAGCGCCATCGCCACCAACGCATTTTCGGGAAGCAGCAGGTCGGGGCCCGACCAGCGCACGCGCGGAAAGGCAGCTTCGACCTCGCGCATCAGCGCGTGTATCGATCCGGTCATGAAATTTGCGCCGAGCAGGACGTTCTGCGCACGGTTAAGCGCGTCGAGCCGGCTGCTGATCCGCTCGACATAATCGTCAACATCGCGCGCCGAATTTTTGGTGAGCGAAATGATTGCGCCGACCGTCGCGAACAGGTTGCGCATCCGGTGGTGCAGCTCGCGCATCAGCAGCGTCGCATTTTCCTGGCGGCTCTTCTGTTCGGTAATGTCGGCGCTGATCCCGGTCAGAATGGCATCGTCGCGGCGCACATCCCAGTCCCCGCGCGCCGCGATCCAACGCACACCGCGTTCGGGATGGTCGATGCGGTACTCCATCGAATAGGGCGCGCCGCTGTCGACAGAGGCATAGAGCACGCGGCGCACCGCGTCGCGATCCTCGGGATGGACGCGCGCGAAAAACCCCTCGCCGTTCCTCAATGCGGTTTCGAAATCGGCGCCCCATAGCTCGGCGGTGGCCCCGCGCCATTTGAGCTCGTCGGTGCGCGGGTCGAACTGCCAGGTCGCAATGCACGAAAAGTCGAGCGCGCGTTCCAGCATGTGCCGTGCCTCGTCGCGCTCCATCACGGTGCGCCGCAGGTCTGCCTCGGCCATGATGATCGCCGCCAGATCCTCGAGCCGTTCGCGCTCGCGGTCCGCAAAATCGACGCGCGGCCGCCGGTCGATGATGCACAAAGTCCCCAGTACCGCGCCATTATAGGCGCGCAGCGGCACACCGGCATAAAACCGGATCAGCGGCTCGCCGGTGACGAGCGGATTGCTGCGAAATCGGGTGTCCTCCAGCGTGTCGGCGATAATCATCGGCCGCTCGCTCTTCACCACCTTTTCGCAAAAGCTGATCTCGCGCGGCGTTTCGGGGACGTCGAGGCCATAGGAGGATTTGAACCATTGCCGGCAATCGTCGACCAGCGACACGAGCGCGATCGGGGTGTCGAACAAGTCGGCGGCAAGTTTGGTGACGCGGTCGAACGCCGGTTCGGGCGCGGTGTCCAATATCCGGTATTCGCGAAGCGTTTCGAGTCGGCGGCGTTCGCGCTCGCGCATGTCCCTCGAACCCCCTTCGTCGCCCCCGTCGGCCAAAGCCCGCCCTCCGTCTTTTCCCGCCGCGCTCTTCTCCGAAGCGCCCTCGCTCGATGCCGTCGCATCGATTGCCGTGGTGGGGCGCTGTGCCATGAATCTGGTCCCTGCAAAAGCTTGTGAATGAGCGCGCAAGAAAAAGACCATCTTTCTGCTACTTACGCGGCGATCCGGTAGCGTCCCGGCAGACTCTACGCATCAGGCGCGTGGTGGTTGCAGAAAATGGGGGTGCTTTTTTGCCTCAATGCGGGAACCTGCCTCCGCGGGGCGCGTATGATCGGTTCAAAGAGGGAGGTTCCTGCATGAGCTTGGGCGAAGAAATCCGTGGCCATCTGCCGTTCCTGCGCCGCTATGCGCGCGCGCTCACGGGCAGTCAGCAACATGGCGACAATTTTGTCCACACCACGCTGGAAGTCATCGTCGCGGCGCCCCAGGAATTTCGCACCTGTCGCGATACGCGTATCGACCTCTACCGCAGCTTTCACCGCATCTGGGAAAGCGCCTATATCGACGATGGCGAAGGCAGCGACGCCGAACTCGACCCGGTGCTACGCGCCGCGAACGACCGGCTGCGCCGGATCACCCCTCTCGGCCGTCAGATCCTCCTCCTTACCGCGCTCGAAGGCTTCTCGGCCGACGAGGCCGCGGCGATCACCGGCACCGACATCCCCACCGTGGAAACGCTGCTCGCCGAAGCGGTCGGCGACCTCGACCGCGAATCGCGCACCTCGGTCCTGATTATCGAGGACGAGCCGCTGATCGCGATGGAGCTTGAACAGATCGTCCGCGAACTCGGCCACGAGGTCGCCGGAATCGCGACAACGCACGACGATGCGGTCGCGGCGTTCGAACGCACCGAGGCCGGCCTAGTCCTCGCCGACATCCAGCTTGCCGACGGATCGTCGGGGATCGACGCGGTACAGGACATTTTGGCGATCGCCCCCGTCCCGGCGATCTTCATCACCGCCTTTCCCGAACGCCTGCTCACCGGCAACCGCGTCGAGCCGACCTTCCTGATCTCCAAGCCCTTCCGCCAGAACATGGTCCGCGCCGCGATCAGCCAGAGCCTGCTCTTCACCCCCCAACTCGCGGCATAAGGCTTCGTTGGCCTCTGGGTCGGAGGAACGGCTCGAGGGGCGGCGCTCCAGACCGAACCGCCCTCTAAGCCCTTCGCTTCCGATGTGCCGGCAATCCGGCAAACGACCATTCTCGGAAGTTTACCCGCAAGTTGAGGTTCGTCATAAGCTGCAGCTCGTTATGACAATCCACGAGCATATCCCCACCCTGAAAACAGAACATCTCGATCTGCGAGGTCCGAGAAGCGAGGATTTCCCGGTTTATCGTGATTTCTTTGCAGATGCCGCGGCATCGCACTTCTACGGAGGGCCGATGGAAGCGGACCGCGCCTGGCGTGTGCTTGCAACGGACTTGGGCCATTGGTCACTGCGTGGATATGGCCGCTGGTCGGTTGTAGAGCGCGCGAGTGGATTAATGATCGGCGGGTGCGGACTTTGGTGGCCTGAAGGCTATCCGAGATCGGAGCTGACGTGGTGGATTGTTCCATCGGCCCGCCGAAACGGCTATGCGCTGGAGGCTTCGCGTGCAGCCATTGCATTTGGATATGATATGCTGGGTTGGGACTTGGTCGAGACCCACATGAATGATGATAACGTCGCGGCGCGAGCGCTTGTCCAAAAACTTGGTGGCACAAAAATCTTGCGCGAAAAGTTTCCCGACGGACTGGAACGAGACATTTTCGGTCTACCGCGTCCACATTGAGGGCAATTCGCGAGTAAAGTGCGTCGTCCACTCCCAAACCGCCACGCAGGCGCCGTCAATCCGGCGAGGGTCCCCCGCCTGTCAGTTGGTCGACGCTGCCCATGATCGTCGCGAAGGCTTCGCTCGGGGGCAGCGGGTCTTCGCTGCGCAGCGGCATCTCGCCGCCGTCGAGGATCGCCTGCAAGGCGGCCCGGGCGCGCGAGACGCGGCTTTTCATCGTGCCGACCGCGACGCCGCAGATGTCGGCGCCTTCCTCATAGGATAATTGCCCTGCGCCGATAAGGATCAGCGCCTCGCGCTGGTCGACGGGCAGCATCATCAGCGCGCGCTGCACGTCCGACAGGTGCAGGCTGTCGTCCTGATCGTCGGGCGCGACGAGCAGGCGCTCGGCGGCGAGTTCGTCATATTCGGCGGTGAATTTCTTGCGCCGCATCTGCGACAGGAAACAGTTGCGCAGGATGACGAAGGCCCAGCTCTTCATGCTCGACGGCCCCGGAATATAGCTTGCGCGCGCCTTCCATGCCTTCAGCATCGTCTCCTGCACCAGATCGTCGGCCAGGTCGGCGTTGCCGGTCAGGCTGCGGCCGAAGGCGCGCAGATGCGGCAGCATCGCCGCCAGCTCCTGCTTGAAGCTGGCGTCGTCGAGCGGTCGGGGCGTGTCGTCGCTGATAATCGGGCCTTTATCTGGGCAATCTCTCGATGCGTATGACACCGGGCTTAGCGCGTTGAAACGTCGATGGAAAGCGGCGATCCCCGCCGCAATGGCTCAGGCGGGAACCGCGGCCGCCGGCCGGCGACGTCCAAGCGCGATGAAATTGGCCATCATCTGTTCGTCGACGGGGTCGAGCCGGCCGTTGGCGGCCAGCCGCCTCAGACTGTCCTCATGCCCGTCGAAATTGGGTTCGTAGAGCATCGACCAGTCGCCGAATTCGCGGTGGTCGATGTCGCGCCGCCGCACCTCGACCATGCCGCTGTGACGGCGGTCGTCGCGGATCGCGGCGAGGCACGCCTCGACCTTGTCGCCCGGACCTTCCAGCAATTGCATGAAATTATGCCCGTTGAAGATCAGGGCGCCGGTCAGCGCGTCGCGAGCATTGTTGCGGCGTGCCGTACCCAGAATATCGGCAATGTCGTCGGGCGTTATCAGCGGGTCCGCAACGCTGACATAAATAATCGATCGCAAGTCACGTGACTCCCGGCTTCCCCATTCAAGGAGCGTTGTGACCCCATCCGCAAACCCCTGCGGGCCTGCCCTGCCTGCTTAGGGCGCGTGTGGCACCTTGGCAACGCATTCGTCGCAAAATCGAAATTGCCGGGAACCAGCGGCGATCTTCCTCGTTGCTTCGGCATGGCTACGCATGGTGACAACAGGATCAACGGCAAGCCGCCCCACCCGGCGGAGGAAGCCGAAGTCGTGCGCCGCACGAATGGCAGCTTTCCGGGGACGGACAGCGACCAGTGGCATCGCACGCTGACCGGTCGGCAGTCGCCCGAGCCGGTGAGTGCGAAGCTGCGCATGATCTATGGCAGCGTCGTCGCCGAAAAGCTTCCCGACCAGATGCTCGATCTTTTGGCCCAACTCGATCAGAAAAGCCCTAAACTCTGATGACCCGCCCTGCTGCTGCGCCGCGTTCGCAGGAAAATCACAGCCTGTCGGACGGCGAATTCAAGGCGCTTCTCGCTGGCGTCATCCCGCATCTGCGCGCTTATGGGCGCAGCCTGTCGGGCAATCCCGATTTGGCCGACGATCTGACGCAAGACACGATGGTCAAGGCGTGGGCGTCGCGTGCGCGCTTCGAACGCGGCACTTCGATCAAGGCGTGGACCTTCGTCATCCTGCGCAACACCTTCCTTTCGCAGATGCGCCGCAACAAATTTCACGGCGAATATGACGAAACAACCGTCGAACGCACGCTGTCGACCCCGGCGTCGCAGGAAGATTCGGGCGAGATGGCGGATCTCCAGCGCGCGCTGATGGAATTGCCGCAGGACCAGCGCGAGGCGCTGATCCTCGTCGGTGCCGGCGGTCTGTCCTATGAGGAAGCGGCGCAGATTTGCGACTGCGCGCTCGGCACGATGAAAAGCCGCGTCTCGCGCGCGCGCACCGCGCTCGAAGAAATCATGGATCGCGGTCAATTCTCGCAGCGCCGATCCGACGCGGTACCGGCGAGCGAGGCGATGGATGCAATCATGGACAGCGTCGAGGAAATCACCGCGCGCCGCGAAGCCGCGAACCGCTAGCGCGCCACGCATCCTCTCGACTTTTCCGGGCGGGCGCGCCAGACTGGCCGCCCACCTCCCCAGCAAAGCGAGCCTTTTCATGCAGAAAATCCCCGCCCTTGCGCTATCGGCCGCACTGGCCGTCGCCGCCTGTTCGACCGGAACGCCCAGCAACGCGGCCACCGACAGCGCCGCGCTCGACACCTCGGGCGCGCAGCCCGCGACCGCGCTCGCCGATGCGCCCTTCACGGTGCAGGAGGCAGCGGCCTTCAACGAGCCCTGGGCGATGACCTTCCTGCCCGGAACGCGCCTCGCGCTCGTCACCGAAAAGTCGGGCAAACTCAAACTCTGGGAAGAAGGCGGCGCCGCGCGCGATGTCGCGGGGACACCCCCGGTTCTCTACGCCGGTCAGGGCGGGCTCGGCGATGTAATCGTCGCCCCCGATTTCGCGCAGAGCGGTACCATTTACTTGAGCTGGGCCGAAGCCGGCCCCGGCGACACCGCCGGCGCGGTGGTCGGCCGGGCGAAGCTGGTCCAGGGCGCCGCGCCGCGCCTCGACGGGCTGGAAGTGATCTGGAAACAGGACCCCAAAGTGCCCGGCCGCGGCCATTATTCGCACCGCCTCGCCTTCTCGCCCGATGGCCGATATTTGTTCATCGGTTCGGGCGAGCGGCAGAAGTTCGATCCGGCGCAGGACATGCAGGCCAATCTCGGCAAGATCCTGCGCCTGAACCCAGACGGCAGCGTCCCCGCCGACAACCCCTTTGCTTCCGCAGGCGGCGTGACCGCGCAAATCTGGTCGCTTGGTCATCGCAATATCCTGGGCCTCGCGTTCGATGGGACAGGCCGGCTCTGGAACCAGGAAATGGGGCCGAAGGGCGGCGACGAGGTCAATCTGGTCGCGGCAAAGGCCAATTACGGCTATCCGATCGTGTCGAACGGCGATCATTATGACGGCCGCGACATTCCCGATCATCCGACCCGCCCCGAATTTGCCGCGCCGAAGCTGTGGTGGAACCCCTCGGTGTCGCCCGCGGGGCTCGTCTGGTACGGCGGCGACGCCTATCCCGGCTGGAAGAACAGCATGCTGATGGGCGCACTGTCGGGCGAGGGGCTGATCCGTATGGCGATCGACGGCGACACGCTGCACAAGTCCGATCGCTGGGACTTCGGCGCCCGTATCCGCGAGGTCGAGGTGCGCGACGACGGCAGCGTCTGGCTGCTGACCGACGGCAAGGACGGCAAGCTGCTGAAGCTGGTCCCGAAGGCCTGACTGCCGCGCCGACGATGATCCGCAGCTATCTCTCGAGGCGCGCCCTTTGGCCGGCGCGCGTGCCCGACCCCGACGCCCCGCCGCGGCTGGCGCTGCTCTGGCGTGAGGCGGGATCGCTGCTGCGCGCGCTCGGCGGACGCGTCCGGCCGATGCCGCCCGAACCCAATCCCGACAGTGCCCACCCGCCGGTGATGGTGCTGCCGGGCTTTCTGTCGGGCGACTGGTCGACGAAGGCGCTGCGCGCCGACCTGCGCCGCGCGGGCTTTCGCTGCTATGCCTGGGGCCTCGGCTTCAACCGCGGCGCGACCGCCGACATCATCGACCGTATCGATGCGCGCGTCGAATGGATCATCGCGCGCACCGGGCGGCCGCCCGCACTCGTCGGCTGGAGCCTCGGCGGCATCTATGCGCGCGAATATGCCAAGCATCACCCACACAAGGTCGCGCGCGTCGTCACGCTCGGTTCGCCCTTTTCAGGCAGCCGCCGCGCCAATCGCGCCTGGCGGCTCTATCATCTGATCGCGCGCCACCCGGTCGACAATCCCCCCATCGACTTCCACCCGGCGCCGCGCCCGGAAATGCCGACCTTTGCCTTATGGTCCAAGCATGACGGCGTCGTCGCGGTGAACAGCGCGCGCGGCCTGCCGCACGAAAGCGACCGGCAGATCGAGGTCGAATGCGCACATATGGGCTTTGCCTATGCCCCGACCTCGGTCGCCGCAATTGCCAAGGCGTTAACCGAAGAGATAGGCTGATGTGTGATAGGCCGGCGACAGAGCTAGCCAAAGGAATGCACCGATGCTGACGATCTTTGCAACACTCGCGCTCGCGATGCAGGGCGCCGCCGCGCCCGCCGCCTGTCCGCCCGCGGTCGTCACGGGCAACGCGCAGAGCGCCCGCGTCGCCGTTTATCGCTCGCCCAGCCTGGCCGCGCGCAAGACCGACCGGCTGCGCGCGGGAACGCGCGTCATGGTGTGCGGCGAACAGGGCGGCTGGGCGTGGGTCGCCTATGCCAGCCGCCGCAACAGTTGCGTTCCCGCGCGCGGGGCGACCTGCGCTACCGGCTGGGTCGACCGCCGCCGCCTTGCCGCGCTCGGATCCTGATCGAACCGGCCCTCAGCACCCTCAGCACCCTCAGCACCCTCAGCAAACATCGATCCGCTCGCCCGGCGCCGCGCGCCACACGAACAGCGCGCGCCCGGGGCGCCGTCCCGCGGTCCCCGTCGGTACGAAGCCGACCGCGCGCAGCAAAGCTTCGGACCGCGCATTGCCCGGCCGGCATTCGGCGACGACCGTCGCGCCGCGCCGTGCCGCCGCAATCTCGCGCACCGTCGCACCGACCGCTTCGCGCGCCAGCCCTTGCCCGCGCGCGCGCGCCGCAAACCAGTATCCGACCTCATATTCGCCCGCGCCGCGGCGGTGGACGCCGATGACCCCGGCGAGCCCCGCCGCGTCGCGCACGGCGTGGAAGACATCGTCGCCGCGCGACCGCGCGATCAGCGCGGCGGCTTCGTCCTTGGTGAAGGGTTCGGGCAGGAAATGGACCTGCGACGTCACCGACGCATCGGTGATCGCCCAGAGGTCGGCGGCATCATCGGCGACCAGCCGGTCGATGCGGCATCGCGGGGTGGTGAGGCGGATCAAAGTCTCTGTCATCGCAAGCGTCTCTTCTAAAAGGCGCGCCGTGACAGAGGGGGTGCGGTTTCATGATGATGACCATTCGCCTTCCGACACGGCGGCCATGGTCATGATGAATGATGCCATGCCGCTCCTTAGGTAAAGGAGCGCCAATACGCCTTGAATCGAAGGGATCGGTCGTTGGTCATCGCAGCGGTGCCTATCAGGCGCCGGCGCCGCGATCAAGCGCGCGATCAGCCCGCGCGCTGCGCCGCGAGCAGATAGTTCAGCGCTTCGCTGCCGCCGAGCTTGAACCCGCGCGCTGCCGATGGCGCGAGGCCGGTGCGATCGACGACTTCAAGCCCCGCCGCCGCGAGGAGCGCGGTCAATTCTTCGGGCTTCAGAAACTGGTCCCAGTCGTGCGTGCCGCGCGGCACGGCGCCGATCCGCTCGGCCGCCTCGACGAGCAGCAGCTTCGACAGGGCGGTGCGATTGGGGGTCGACAGGATCATCAGTCCGCCGGGCGCCAGGCGCGCGGCAAGTTCGGCGATGAAGGCCGCCGGATCGGCCACATGCTCGACCACCTCCATCGAGGTGACGAGGTCGAAGGTCGCGGGCGGCAGTGCCGCCAGTTCGCCCGCATGATAGTCGATTCCCAGCCCCTGCCCGGCCGCATGCGCGCGCGCCGCGGCGATATTTTCGGGTGCGGCATCAACCCCCGTCACCGCCGCCCCCATCCGCGCAAGCGGTTCTGCAAGCAGGCCCGCACCGCATCCGACGTCGAGCGCGCGCTTGCCGGCGAGCGGCTTCAGATCGCGGCTGTCGGTCAGCCAATGCGCGTCGATCCGGTCGCGAATATAGGACAGGCGCACCGGGTTGAGCTTGTGCAGCATGGCGGACGAGCCGTGCGGATCCCACCAGTCGGCGGCGAGCGCGCCGAAATGGGCGGCTTCGTGCGGATTGATTGTCGTAGCGCTCATAGAGCGCGATTTGGCACCCCGTCCGGCGCGGCACAAGACTTATCGGGATAGAATAATCGTTCGGCGGATACCGGCGCTCCTGTTGCGAACGGACAAGAAAAAATATCCTGATGGTATAATCTGTCGGCCTTGCCATCGCGCTCCCCCTTCCCTAACAGCGCGGTCGCCGCGGAAATCCTTGGAAGTTGCGGCCGAAACCAGTTTGCGAAAAGGCGGGACGAGATGGCACGGATCGTGATGAAATTCGGAGGCACGTCGATGGCGGGCACCGAGCGGATTCGCACCGTCGCGAAACTGGTCGCGCGCGAAGTGGCACAGGGCAACGAGGTGGCCGTCGTCGTCTCGGCGATGGCTGGCGAGACCGACCGGCTCGTCAATTTCTGCCGCGAGGCGAACCCGCGTTACGACCCGGCGGAATATGATGTCGTGGTAGCGGCGGGCGAACAGATCACGTCGGGTCTGCTCGCGCTCACGCTGCAGGCGATGGGCGTTCCCGCGCGCAGCTGGCTCGGCTGGCAGCTCCCCATCCGCACCGAAGAGGCGCATGCCCGCGCCCGCATCCTCGATATCGAAACGGGCGCGCTGCTCGCCGCGATGGGCCGCGGCGAAGTCGCGGTGATCCCGGGCTTTCAGGGGATGATGGACGATGGTCGCATCTCGACCCTGGGGCGCGGCGGATCGGACACCAGCGCTGTCGCGGTCGCCGCGGCGGTCGAGGCCGATCGCTGTGACATCTACACCGATGTCGACGGCGTCTATACCACCGACCCGCGCATCGTCGCGCGCGCCCGGAAGCTCGATTATGTCACCTATGAAGAAATGCTCGAACTCGCGAGCGTCGGCGCCAAGGTGCTCCAGACGCGCTCGGTCGGCCTCGCGATGAAGATGGGCGTGCGCTTGCAGGTGCTTTCCAGCTTCGTCGAGGGCGACGAGGCACCCAAAAGAGGCACGATGATCGTCAGCGACGAGGAAATAGAGGAACATCAGATGGAACGGCAGCTGATCACCGGCATCGCCCACGACAAGAATGAAGCGAAGATCATCGTGACGCGCGTCCCCGACCGTCCGGGCGGCGTCGCCAACATCTTCGGCCCGCTCGCCGCCGCGGGGATCAACGTCGACATGATCATCCAGAACGTCGGCCGCGACAAGGGCGAGACCGACGTGACCTTCACCGTTCCCGCCGCCGACCTCTTGCGGTCGATCGACCTGCTCGAAGCCGCGAAGGACAAGATCGGCTTCAACCGCATCCTGTCGGACGACAAGGTCGCAAAGATCAGCGTCGTCGGCGTCGGCATGAAGAGCCACGCGGGCGTCGCCAGCACGATGTTCCGCGCGCTCGCCGATCGCGGCATCAACATCCAGGCGATCTCGACCAGCGAGATCAAGGTCAGCGTGCTGATCGACGAGGATGAAACCGAACTCGCGGTGCGCGTGCTCCACACCGCCTACGGCCTCGACGCCGACTGATTGCGGCCCGCAGGGGAGGCTTCGGCGGCCGGGCCGGTCAGTCCTTGTCGCCGACCTCGACCAAGCCGTGGCCGACGCTGACGCGTTCGTCGAAGACGAAACAGCTGCCCTGCCAGCGGCTGTCGGCCTCCGGTATCTGCTCCAGATAGGCGAGGATGCCGCCTTTCAGGTGAACGACATCGGCGACGCCTTCGCTTTTCAGGAAGGCGGTCGATTTTTCGCAGCGAATGCCGCCGGTGCAGAACATCGCGACGCGCTTCCCGGCGAAATCGGCGGCATGGTCGCGCCACCAGCCGGGAAAATCGCCGAAGCTTTTCGTCTGCGGGTTCACCGCGCCCGCGAAGCTGCCATAGCCGACCTCGAAATCGTTGCGCGTGTCGATGACGATCGTGTCGGGATCGTCGATCACCGCATTCCAGTCGGCCGGCGCGACATAGGCACCCACCTCGCGCGCCGGGTCGACCCCCGGCACCTTCATCGTCACGATTTCCTTTTTCAGCCGCACCTTCAGCCGCTGAAAGGGCATGGCTGCGGCGGATGAATATTTGACGTCGAGCTCGGCGCAGCCGGGCAGCGCGCGGATATGCGCGATGACTGCAGCGATACCTTCGGCGCTCCCCGCGATCGTCCCGTTCACCCCTTCCCGCGCGAGCAGCAGCGTGCCCTTCACCCCCTGGGCCGCGCAGAGATCAAGCAAGGGCGCGCGCAGCGCGGCGGGGTCGTCGAACGGCGCGAAACGATAGAGAGCGGCAACAGTGAAGGTCATCGGCGCGCCCCATAAACAAAAGCCGCCGTCATTGCGAGGAGACCTTAACCGAACGGATCGTGCCGCGCGGTCGCGTAATGCGCCATCGCCATCGTCGTCCACTGCGCATTGACGCGGATGCAGGTCGGAAAGACGCTGGCGTCGGTGACGATGACATTGGTCGTGCCGTGGACGCGGCAATCGGGATCGACCACGCCTGCGTCGGGATCGACGTTGATCGCATTGCCACCGTGCGGGTGGCTGCTCGACAGCGTCACATCGTCCGATTCGCGGATCGCCGTTTCGAAGAAGCCGTCGATGTCCATGTCGGGGGTCAGCCGCTGCCCCTTGGTCAGCGCCGGATAGCATTCGATCGCTCCGGCGGCGAAATGCACCTTGGTCAGCGTCGCCATCGCGCGGCGCAGCAGCGGCAGGTCGGTATCGCGGTCGAGCTCGAATTTCAGCTTGCCGTCCTTGACCCGTCCGCGCCGGTCGGCGGGGAACAGGATGCCCGCCGAATGGGCGCGGCCATAGTTGCGCATCCGCTCGCTATGGTCGGTGAACCAGCCCGGCATCAGCGACGCCATCGCCATCGGCGGCTGGAAATGGCTTTCGAGCAGGAAATCGCCGCAATCGACGTAGCTCGACATCTGGTCCTCGTCCCAGGCATTGCAGCCGACGCCCTCGGGCATCAGCGCCACGACCGGCGAGGCGATGTTGAGCGACACATTATGCCCGGTGCCGTCGATGTCGCTGCGGTCGAGCAGCTTCGACGAGGCGATGGTGCCCGCCGCGACGACGACGCCGACCCGCGCGCGCACCGTGCGGCGGCTGCCGTCGGGCAGGATCAGCTTCACCCCCTCGGCCTCGCGCCGTCCGTCGATGCTCGTCTGCCAGACGATCCGGTCGACCTTCGTTTCCGGCACGATGCGCGCGCCATGGTCGCGGCACGCATCGGGCAGATAGGTCTGCGCCATGCCGAGCCGCCGGCCATAGGCGCAGCCCGAATTGCAATAGCCGCAATAGGCGCAGGCTTCCGGCGTGTGCGGCGGCCCGAAATTCTTCGCGAACCAGTCGGCGACCGCGCGCTGTTCCTTGGGGTCCGACGATCCGGCGGCATAGGCGTGCCAGCCGTTTATCAGATGGGGGCCATTATGCCGCCCGGCGCGCGCCTCGATTGTCCCGATATGCAGCCGGTCGCGGATCGCGTCATAGCTCGCGTGAAAGGCGTCGGCATCAATCGGCGCGCCGATGCTCGCCCATCGGGCCAGCACATCAACCGCATCGGGGTGTGTCCGCCCCGCCTCGTTGACGCGCAGGCAGATGCCGTTGTTGATCGTCGACGATCCGCCGACGCAGCGCCCCTGAAAGACGATGAAGTCGCGGTTGGTCGAGGTTTGCAGCGCGCCATGCTTGTAAAGCTGCGCCACCATGTCGAGTTCGTGGTGCGTGATGCGCGGCGAGGGATAGAAGGGCCCCGCCTCGACGATCAGCACCTTGTAGCCGCGCGCGGCGACATTGTGCGCAGCGACCCCGCCGCCTGCGCCCGATCCGACGACGACGACGTCATATTCGTCGCCCAGCGTATCCGCATCCAATATATGCGCGGGATCGATCTCGCGCCCCTCGACGCGAGTGATCGCCATGTCGGCGGGGCCGCGCACGCGGAATTTGGGCAGCGTGAAGCCGATCTGCTGGTGCACCGGATTGGCGGCGTTCGCCTGCTGGTCGCCTGCCTCGACCCCCGGCTGCCAATGCCCGTAATAGCAGGCGTAAACGATACCGCGCAGCCGGGCCATGTCCTGAAACAGGTCGATCTGACTGTTCTGCAGCCGGTTGCGGATGCGGTGGGCGCGCGTCTCGACATCGACCGCCGCGAACAGCGGGCCGAGCACCAGTTCGGTCGCGGTCAGCGACAGGCGAATTTCGTCGAGCTTGGTGCCGCCGACCTTCGCGAACAATTCGGTAATGTTCGCCACCACCTGATCGGCGGAGATGACCATCGGCGCGCCGTGGAACAGCGCCTCGGTCAGCGCCTTCAGAAATTTGAGTTGCCCGAAATTGAAAGGTGCCGACATCGCCCGTCCCCCGCTTCAGCCGCCCCGGATCATCCGCCAAAACCCGGCGATGGCAAGCGCCGAATTGCCGCCGCATTAACCCTGCCACACCCCCGTCAGCGCACCGCCACGGTCAGATGGGCGAGCTGGCGGATATCGGCCAGCCGCGCGCGCAGGTCCGCCGCGCTCATCGCCCCTTCGACCTCGACGATCGCCGCGCAGGCATCGGGGCCGACGCGCCAGACGTGCAGGTCGGTCAGCCGCACGCCCGCGGCTGTGTCGATCCGGCTGCGCAGCGTGGCCGCAATCGTCGCATCGGTCGTATCGAGCAGCACCTCGGCGGTATCGCGCATCAGCGACCAGGACCAGCGCGCGATCACCAGCGCGCCGACGATCCCCATCATCGGGTCCATCCACCCCAGCCCCAGATAGCGCCCGGCCAGCAGCGCCGCAATCGCCAGTACCGAGGTCAGCGCATCGGCGAGCACATGGAAATAGGCCGACTTCAGATTATTGTCGGCGCCATGGTGCGCATGATGGCCGTGCGCATGGTCGTCATGGCCATGATGATGATCGTGATGATGGTGATGCCCGCCCATCAGAAGCAGCGCGCTGACGATATTGACGATCAGCCCGATCACCGCGACGAGCGCGGCGGCCGAAAAATCGACCGCCACTGGATCGATCAGCCGCATCGTCGATTCGACCGCGATGCCCAGCGCGAAGATGCCGAGGATCAGCGCCGAGGCAAAGCCCGTCAGATCGCCGACCTTGCCCGTCCCGAAGCTGAAGCGCGGGTCGTGCCGGTGCGTCCGCGCATAGCGATAGGCGATCGCCGCCAACCCCAGCGCGCCCGCGTGCGTCGCCATGTGAAAGCCATCGGCGAGCAGCGCCATCGATCCGGTCAGATAACCGGCGACGATCTCGCCGACCATCATCACCGCGGTCAGCAACACCACCCACAGCGTGCGCCGGGCATTGGCGTCATGCGACGCGCCCAGGAAATCGTGCCGGTGTTCGCCCTCACCCACGGTCGCGGCGGCTCCTATTCGCTGCAACCATATTTCTGGAACAACGCATTGCGGATCGAACTGACCGCCGAATATTTGAGGCTGGTCGTCCGGCCGTTCCAGTACGCGAGAACAGTGTTGCGCAGTTCGAGGGCGGTCACGCCTTCAGGCGGGCACAGATTGCTGTCGGCCATCTTCGTGTCGCCGTACAATTTGATCGCGTCGTGAACTGCCATGATGAAATAGTCGCACGCGGACACATCGGCGTCATCCTTCGACACGCACAGATCGTGGACCTCCTGCCCGGTCTTGAACACGCCGCTCGACGGCGTGCTGTCGGGCGCGGCGGTAGCCGGCCCTGCTAGTGCCAGTGCTGCGGACGCCAGCAAGGCAGAAAAAACGGAATGACGCATGGCAATTTTCCCCCGAAAAAATCGCGACCCGCGGGCTACTTAACCCGCGGATCGGGGGTTGCCAATCTCAGGCGGCGCCTTTTTTCGTTGCGCAGCAGCAACCGCGCCGGCGCTGCCCGTGAATCAGAGACAGGGGCCGTATTTCCTCTGGTTGTCGAAGCCATAGTACCAATAACGCTTGCCCGCGGTACCATTGCTCTTGGTACAGGAATCAGTGCCCGAACGGCTGGTGTCGCGTGCGTTGCTTCGCCGTCCGCTGCTCGGCTGATACATGCCGGCATCGCTCGGCGGTGCCTGCCGGTTCGCAACGGGCGGCGTCGGCCTGGCGGCCGCAGCCGAGCGGCGCTGGCTGTTGCCCAACCGCACGGCATAAACATCGGCATTGATGCAGGCGCGCGAATCGCCCCGGCCGCAGGCCTTGCGCGCCAATTCCATCGCGAACGCATTGTTCCCCGCCTCGCCCTCGAAATCGGCGGCAAGCGAACAATCCGCCGGCTTTCCGACTTGGCACAGCTTGCGATAGACGGTCGCGCGTTCCGCCGCGCCATAGGAATTGGGCTTCTTCGACATCGTGTAGGCAAGGCCGCAACTCATGCTGTCGCCGCCCATACAGCCGCGTTTCGCATAACGAGCGACCGTCGCGGTATCATTTTTCGGATAGCCCGGCTTGCTCAGCCACACCTTGCCTGCATAGCGCCCGCATTGCGCGGCATCGCCCAGATCGCACATTCGCAGATGATAGGACGCCGCCTTCACCGGATCGGCGGCAACCACGCGCCCGAAATAGTACCGCCAATACAGTTCTTCGCAGCTCGGCACCGCGCCGCCCGAACATTCGCCTTCGAGCGCTTGAACACTGCGCTTGGCGACCGGCACGCTCTCGGCCGACGTCGCTGCGGACGCCAGACCCGCCGCTGCGCACAGCGACAGAATGGATCGAAACATGATTCCCCCTTCTCGACCCACGCCAAGCATAGGGGACTCGCCAGGCAATTCAACCGCTGCGGCTTTTCGGTGCGGCGCTGCCGTTACGCAGCCTTTTTCGCCAGCCGGTATTTGTGCAGCAGCGGCTCGGTATAGCCCGACGGCTGCGTCACGCCTTCGAAGATCAGCGCCCGCGCGGCCTGATAGGCGATGCCCTCTGGCGTCAGCTTTTCGTACAGCGGATCACCCGCATTCTGCGCATCGACCTTCGCCGCCATCCGCGCGAGCGCCGCATCGACCTGTTCGGCGGTGCAGACACCGTGGAGCAGCCAGTTGGCGAGCGCCTGGCTCGAAATGCGCAAGGTCGCGCGGTCTTCCATCAGGCCGACGTCGTCGATGTCGGGCACCTTCGAACAGCCGACGCCCTGGTCGATCCAGCGCACGACATAGCCCAGAATGCCTTGGCAATTATTGTCGAGTTCGCGCGCGACCTCGGCCTCGCTCCAGTTGCGCCCGGTCGCGACCGGGATCGCCAGCAGCCGGTCGAGCGACGGCACGGCCTCGCCCGCAATGTCCTTCTGCCGCGCGAACACGTCGACCATATGATAATGCAGCGCATGCAGCGTCGCGGCGGTCGGCGACGGCACCCAGGCGGTGTTCGCGCCCGATTTCGGATGGCCGATCTTCGCGTCGAGCATGCCGCGCATCAGGTCGGGCATCGCCCACATGCCCTTGCCGATCTGCGCCTTGCCCGAAAGCCCACAGGCCAGCCCGATGCGGACGTTGCGGTCCTCATAAGCGGCGATCCAGTCCGAGGCCTTCATCTCGCCCTTCGGGATCATCGGCCCCGCGCGCATGCTGGTATGGATCTCGTCGCCGGTGCGGTCGAGGAAGCCGGTGTTGATGAAGACGATCCGGTCCTTCACCGCCGCGATGCAGGCGGCAAGGTTCGCGCTGGTGCGGCGCTCCTCGTCCATCACGCCGACCTTGATCGTGTGACGCGCGAGGCCGAGCATATCCTCGACCGCGTCGAACAGCCGGTCGGTGAAGCCGCATTCCTCTGGCCCATGCTGCTTGGGCTTGACGATATAGATGCTGCCCGCCCGGCTGTTGGTCCGGCTGCCGAGCCCCTTCAGATCGTGCAGCGAGCACAGGCTCGTGATGACCGCGTCGCACAGCCCCTCGGGCGCTTCCGATCCATCGGGGAGACGGATCATCGGCGTCGTCATCAGATGGCCGACATTGCGCACGAACATCACGCTGCGCCCGTGCAGCGTGAAGGGCGTGCCGTCGGGCGCGGTCCATTCGCGGTCGTCCGC
The DNA here is from genome assembly GCF_052384365.1 of Sphingopyxis sp. Q841. NCBI lineage: Bacteria > Pseudomonadati > Pseudomonadota > Alphaproteobacteria > Sphingomonadales > Sphingopyxidaceae > Sphingopyxis > Sphingopyxis sp. Q841. Next base: position 998,030 of record NZ_JBQSUM010000002.1, read on the forward strand.
CATGCGGCGCGTCATCGTCTTGCCGCCCTTGTCGAAGCTTTCGGTGAGGTCGCCGCGCATCAGGCCGAGCCAGTTGGTGTAGCCCAGCGTCTTGTCCTCGCCATCGACCGCCGCGACGCTGTCTTCAAGATCGATGATCGTCGTCAGCGCGGCCTCGAGCACGACGTCGGCGATGCCGGCGGGGTCGCCGCCGCCGATCGGACTCTTCGAATCGATCACGAGTTCGATGTGCAGCCCGTTGTGGCGGAGCAGCAGCCCGCCCGGCCGGCGCCCGACAAGCTGCGACGGATCGCCCAGCACCGGATCGCCGCCCTGCCAGTCGGCCCAGCTTCCCGACGCCAAGGGCGCGGCTTCGTCGAGAAACGCCTTTGCCCGCGCGATCACCGCCGCGCCGCGTTCAGGGTCGTAGCCGCCGGGCTTGGCCGGCGGCGCATCGAGCGCGTCGGTGCCGTACAGCGCATCGTAAAGGCTGCCCCAGCGCGCGTTGGCGGCGTTCAATGCGAAGCGCGCATTGAGCGCCGGCACGACGAGCTGCGGCCCCGCCATCGTCGCGATTTCGGGATCGACATTGACAGTGCCGACCGCGAACGGCGCGGGTTCGGGGACGAGATAGCCGATTTCGCGCAGAAAATCCTGATAGGCTGCGGCGTCATGCGCCTGCCCCTCGCGAGCCCGATGCCAAGCGTCGATCTGTGCCTGCAAATCCTCACGCTTCGCGAGCAGCGCGGCATTTTCGGGCGCGAAGGTGCCGAGCAACGTTGCTAAATCCGACCAGAATTTGGCGGTATCGACGCCGGTTCCCGGAATCGCCTTTTCCTCGAGGAAGGAGACGAGACGCGAATCGACGGACAGGCCGCTGCGGTCGAGGAAATCAATCATTCAAGCACCCTTTGGTCAGCGCGATTGCGCGGATGGACCCGGGGAGGAAAGGGCCGCCGCCCTATGGCGCGATTGGGGCGCGATGGCAACCGCCCTTCGCGCCCCAATCGCGCCATAGGGCCGCGTCAGGCAGCGCCTATCGCGGGCAGCGGCGGCAATTCGCCGAGCGCCACACGCACAAGGTTCCGTCCCCCGGCCTTGGCGCTGTAAAGCGCGGCGTCGGCGCGGTGGAGCAGGTCATGCAGCGTGTCGCCGCGCCCCGCCTGCGCGACGCCGAACGACGCGGTGAAACAGCGATCGACGCCGAGCACCGGAAGCCGCTGCGCCGCAAAGCGGCCGCGCACCGTTTCGGCATAGAGTCGACCGTCGGACAGCAGCGCATCGGGCAGCAGCACCGCAAATTCCTCGCCGCCGACGCGTCCGACGATAGCCCCCTCGGGCGCCGCGTCCTGCAACAGAGCGGCAAAATGGGCGATCACGCCGTCGCCCGCCGCATGGCCGTAATTGTCGTTGATCTGCTTGAAATGATCGAGGTCCGCGGCGACGAGAACGCCGCGTGTACCGCCCGCCAGCGCCGATTCCCCATGCAGTTCGAAGCCGCGCCGGTTGAGCGCGCTCGACAGTGGGTCGGTTTCGGACCGCGCGGTCATCTCGGCGGTCGCATCGCGGATCATCACGAGCAGCAGCACCATTGCCACCGCGACCAGCGTCACCGCGCCCATCGTCTGCGAAATCGCGGCATAGGTTGTCGCCATATAGGCCTGCGGCGCCGCGGCGGTTCCAACCAGCATGCCGATCGCGGGTTTCACCAGGTACAGCAGCGCCGCGACGAACTGCATCCCCATCAGCAGCAGGTCGAGCGCCTGGCGCCGTCCCGACCGCAGGATGACGACCCCCGCCAGCCCCTGCATCAGGCAATAGGAAAATTGATAGATCATGCCGCGCGCGGGTGACCCGTAAGGCAGCGAAAAGGCAAAGGGCGCCAACAGCAGCGCACTCGCCCAGATCGCGATCATCGCGCCGCGCGGCGTCGGCACGCGATAGTGGCGCGAGATGCCGATGAGGCAGAAACTGAGCGCGAGCAGGAATACGACAAAGATGCTGACCGCCACCGGCGTGGGATCGGTCTGGAAGGGCAGCAGGAATTCCAGCGCGACATCGACGATGCCCAGCGCATAGCCCGCCGCCATGAAGGCGGCGCCGCGCGCCATTCGGTTGGTCGCCGCGATCACGCCGAATGCCACCGCGAAAATCCCGGCGATGCACATGTTGATGACGAGGACGAAGGCGGCTGTCATGGACCCACTCGTTGGCGCGATGCCAAGGCCCTATGCCCCGGCAGACGAAGTTTCGGTTAACGCGTTGCGATTCGGACGCTTTCGCGCGCGACATCGCCTGCCTCGTCCAGCGATGTCAGTGATTTACCGTATCGCGTGAAAGATTGTTTCGCGCCGGGGGTGCCAAAGCCGGGCGCGGGCGGCTATAGGCTGCGCATGACCATCCTGAAGCCAAGCGAAACCGCCACGCTGGAGCGTGCGGCCGATGCGCCGATGCTGGCGCAGGTCGAACGCTGGGCCGCGGTCAACAGCGGCACCGGTAATCTTGCCGGGCTGAAGACCGTCGCCGGCCTGCTCGGCGACGCCTTTTCGGCGCTCCCCGGCACCCTGTGTCTCGTCGCGCCAGATCCTGTCGAAAGCGTCGATGCCGCGGGCCGCGTCCAGACGATCGAGCGCGGCGCGCATCTCCATCTTCGCGTGCGCCCCGAGGCGCCGGTCCAGCTGCTGCTGACCGGCCATATGGACACGGTGTTCGCCGCCGATCACCCTTTCCAGTCGCTCAAATGGCTGGAGCCGGGCGTGCTCAACGGCCCCGGCACCGCCGACATGAAGGGTGGCATCGCCGTCATCCTTGCCGCGCTGTCGGCGCTCGAGGCGTCGCCGCTGGCCGAGCGCGTCGGCTATGACGTGATGATCAACAGCGACGAGGAAACGGGCAGCCACGCCTCCGCCGCGCTGATCGCCGAACTGGCGCGCGGCAAGACCGCGGCGCTTACCTACGAACCCGCACTGCCCGACGGCACGCTCGCCGGCGCGCGCCCGGGCAGTGGCAATTTCTCCGTGCTGATCCACGGCCGCTCGGCGCACGCCGGACGCAACCCGGAGGACGGCCGCAACGCGCTCGTCGCCGCCGCTGATCTCGCGCTCCGCCTCAATGCGCTGAAATCTCCCGACCTCAAGGTCAATCCCGCGAAGATCGACGGGGGCGGCCCCAATAATGTTGTCCCAGATCAGGCGATCCTGCGCGTCAACATGCGGCCGATGACCCCCGACGCGATGGCCGCCGCCGAAGCGGCGCTGCGCGACGCCATCGCCGCGATCCAGCACGACCACGACGTCCATTGCCATCTCTACGGCGGCTTCAACCGTCCGCCCAAGCCGCTCGATGCCGCGGCGACGCGTCTCTTCGAACTGGTCCGCGACTGCGGCGCGGCGCTGGGCCTGTCGATCGGCTGGAACGCGACCGGCGGCGTGTGCGACGGCAACAATATCGCCGCCTGCGGCATTCCCGTCGTCGACACGATGGGCCCGCGCGGCGGCGCCATCCATTCGTCGGACGAATTTCTGATCGTCGACAGTCTCGCTGAACGCGCGCAGCTGTCAGCGCTGACCCTAACGAAAATAGCGGAACGGGGGACTGTGTGAGCTATGTGATCCGCTCGGCGAAACCGAGCGACCTGCAAAGCATCTACGAAATGGCGAAACTGACGGGGGGCGGCTTCACCAATCTGCCGCCCGACCGCAAGGCGCTGCGCGCCAAGCTCGATCGCGCCGAGGCCAGCTTCGCCAGCGACCGCGAGTATCCGTCCGACGAGCTTTACCTGATGATGCTCGAGGACACCGAAACGGGCGAGGTGCGCGGCACCTGCCAGATTTTCGGCCAGGTCGGCCAGCGCTGGCCCTTCTACAGCTATCGCATCGGCACCGACAGCAAGCACAGCGAGCAATTGGGACGGACCTTCCACGCGCAGGTGCTCATGCTCAGCAACGATCTCAACGGGTCGAGCGAGGTCGGCGGCCTGTTCCTCCATCCCGCGGCGCGCGCCGGCGGGCTTGGCCTGTTGCTCGCACGCTCGCGCTATCTGTTCATCGCGCGGCACCGCGCGCGCTTCGGCGACCGCATCCTGGCCGAGTTGCGCGGGGTGATCGACGAAGCGGGCGGATCGCCCTTCTGGGACGGCGTCGCCGGCAAATTCTTCGGCATGAGCTTTCAGGAAGCCGACCAGTTCAATGCCGTTCACGGCAACCAGTTCATTGCCGACCTGATGCCCAAGCATCCGGTCTATATCGCGATGCTGCCCGAAACCGCGCGCAGCGTGATCGGCGTTCCCCATCCCACTGGCCGCGCCGCCATGCGGATGCTCGAGAATGAGGGCTTCGCCTTCGAAAATTACATCGACATCTTCGACGGCGGCCCGACGATGACCGCGCGCACCGATCAGGTGTCGAGCATCCGCGACGCGCAGCATGTCGAGGTGACGCGGGTCGCCGACCGGTTGGACGATGGCGCGGACGCGCTGATCGCGACGGGCCGCCTTGCCGATTTCCGCTGCTGCTTCGGCAAGGTCGGCGAGGGCGGCAGCATCGATGCCGAGACGGCACGGCTGCTGCAGATCGGCACCGGCGATACCATCAGTTGGATCGGGCGCTGAGCCATGATCACCGAAATCAACTTCGACGGCATCATCGGCCCGACGCATAATTATGCTGGCCTCAGCCGCGGCAACATGGCTTCCGCCAGCAATGCCGGCGACGTGTCGCAACCGCGCGCCGCGGCGCTGCAGGGCATCGACAAGATGCGCCACAACCTCGCGCTCGGGCTGCCGCAGGGCTTTTTCGCGCCGCTCGACCGCCCCGATGCGGCGTGGCTCGCGGCGCTGGCGACCGATCTCGACAGCGCCGAGGCGCATCTGCGCGCGCAGGCCTGGTCGGCCTCGTCGATGTGGGCCGCCAATGCCGCCACCGTCTCGCCCGCGCCCGACAGCGGCGACGGCAAATGCCATCTGACCGTCGCCAATCTCGTCACCATGCCGCACCGCAGCCATGAGTGGCAGGGCACGCTCGCCCAGCTCCGGCTCGCCTTCGCGCACTCGGCCTTCGCCGTCCACGGTCCGGTCCCCGTGCCGTTCGGCGACGAGGGCGCCGCCAATCACATGCGGCTGTGCGCCGGCCATGACCAGCCGGGGGTCGAGATTTTCGTCTATGGCGTCGGCGGCGGACGCTTCCCGGCGCGCCAGCATCTCGACGCCTCGAAAGCGATCGCGCGCCACCACCGGCTCGATCCCGACCGGACGCTGTTCATCCGGCAATCGGACACCGCGATCCAGGGCGGCGCCTTTCACAACGACGTGGTCGCCGTCGCCAACGAGCGCGTGCTGTTCACGCACGAAACCGCTTTCGAGGACCGCGCGGCGGCGCATGCCCAGATCCGCGCGGCCTTTCCCGAGGTCGAGATCGTCGAAGTCCCAGCGAGCGCAGTCAGCCTGCCCGATGCGATCAAATCCTATCTGTTCAACGCGCAGCTCGTCAGCCTGCCGGACGACGGCGGCATGGGGCTGATCCTCCCCACCGAAGCGCGCGAAACGCCGAGCGTGTGGACCTGGCTCGAGGCGCATGTCGCGGGCAACGGTCCGATCCGGCGGCTGTTTCCGGTCGACGTGCGCCAGTCGATGGCCAATGGCGGCGGCCCCGCCTGCCTGCGCCTCCGCGTCGTCGCCGATCCGGCGACCGTCGATCCGCGGTTCATGGCCGACGAAGCCAAGCTCGACCGGATCGCCGCCGTCGTCGCGGCGCACTGGCCCGAAGCGATCGCACCCGGCGACCTCGCTTCACCCGCGCTCACCGCCGACGTCCGCCGCGCCCGTGGCCAGCTGCTCGCGGCGCTCGACCTTACCGAACTCGAGTAGGGAGTCTCCACGCCCCTTGCCAAGCCTGCCGCATGGCGCAACAAAGGGACGACAGAAAATTCCAAAGGACATCGCCATGCGCCGTCGCACGCTTCTTGCTGCCGCCCCCGCCGTCGCCCTGTTACCGACCGCCGGGCTTGCCCAGTCCGCGAAGCCGGCGCCAAAAGGCGATCCGGCGCTGCCTCCCGCGTGGGACAAGGACAGCGAACGCTTCCTGCGACCCGACGTGCATGCCGGCGACCGGCCGGTCGGTGCGAGCTTCGCCTCGCGTACCGCCGCTTACGGCCTCAGCGGCGCGGTCGGCACCGCGCATCCCCTCGCGACGCAGGCGGGGATCGACATGCTGAAACGCGGCGGGTCGGCGGTCGACGCCGCCATCGCGACCAACGCCTGCCTCGGCTTGCTCGAACCCACCGCCAATGGCATCGGCGGCGACGCCTATGCGATGATCTGGGATCCGAAGGCAAAGAAGGTCGTCGGGCTGGCGGGGTCGGGCAAAAGCCCCCGCGCGCTTGACCTCGCCACCGTGCGGTCGCGCGCGACGGGCGGCGCGATCCCGGCTTATGGCGCGATCGCGGTGTCGGTGCCGGGGACGGTCGACGCCTGGTGGACGATGCACCAGCGCTACGGCAAGCTGCCGTGGAAGGAGCTTTTCGAACCGGTCATCGCCCATGCCGAGGCGGGCGCGCCGGTCCCCGACATGATCGCTTATTATATCCGCCGCAGCCTCGCCGGTTTTCGCCAGCCGGGGCGCGGGATCGAAGAGGTCGACAATGCGCTGCGCACCTATGGCATGGCCGACGGCAAGGGGCCGCAAGCGGGACAGGTGTTCCGCAACCCCGACCTTGCGCGCACCTTCCGCCTGATCGCCGAGGGCGGCCGCGACGTCTTTTACGATGGCGAGATTGCGCGGACGATCGACGCCTATTTCCGGCGCATCGGGGGCTGGCTGCGCCGCGAGGATCTGGCCGCGCACCGCTCCGAATGGATCGAGCCGCACCGCACATCCTACCGCGGCACCGACGTCTATGCACTCGGCGCCAACACGCAGGGCATCGCGACGCTGCAGATGCTCAACATCCTCGAAAATTTCGACCTGAAGGGCGCGGGGTTCCAGTCGGCGCTGTCGATCCATCTTCAGGCCGAGGCAAAGCGCCTCGCCTATGAGGATCGCGCGCGCTACTACGCCGACCCGCATTTTTCGAACGTGCCGGTCGAATGGCTGATCTCGAAGGACTATGCGGCCGAGCGCGCCCGGCTGATCCGCCCCGACCGCATCCTGACCCCGGTCCATCCGGGGCAGGCGCCGAGCCATGGCGACACCACCTATTTCAGCGTCGCCGACAAGGACGGCATGATGGTGTCGATGATCCAGTCGAACTTCCGCGGCATGGGGTCGGGGCTTGTCGCCGACGGGCTGGGCTTCATGTTCCAGGATCGCGGCCAGTTGTTCAGCCTGCAAGACGGCCACCCGAATATCTATGCCCCCGGCAAGCGCCCGTTCCAGACGATCATCCCCGGTTTCGCCGCGCATGGCGACACGCCGTGGATGAGCTTCGGGGTGATGGGCGGCGACATGCAGCCGCAGGGGCAGACGCAGATCATGGTCAACCGCATCGACTACGGCCTTGAAATCCAGGCCGCCGGCGATTCGCCGCGCTGGCATCATGAAGGATCGTCGCAATCGATGGGCGAGGATGCGCCGGGGCTCGGCCCCAAGGGACTTCTGCGGCTCGAAAGCGGCGTTCCCGCCGCGACGCGGGCCCAGCTTGCGGCGCTCGGCTGGACGATCGGCAATCCCGACGGCGGCTTCGGCCGCTACCAGTGCGTCGAACATCGCATGGACGGCGACACGCGCGTCTATGCCGCGGCGAGCGAGATGCGCGCCGACGGCTGCGCCCTCGCCTACTGACCGCGCGGTAACGCCGGGCGCCTCACCGGTCGGCCTGAAAGGGGGCGACGATCGCGTCGGTGACACGCAGCGGGCGGCCGCTCGCCTTGTCGAGCAGGGCCCAGACGGTGCGCGCGCGGACATGCACCGTGCCATCCGCGCCGGTGAATTCCATGAAGCGGTCGAACTTCGCGCCCTGCGGCTTGTCGGCGACCCAGGTCCGCGCGGTCACCGTCTCGCCGGGGCCGAGCGCGCGCAGATAGTCGATCTCGTGCCGCACCACGACCCAGATATAGGCATCCTTGTGGCTCTGCGGCGCCGCGGCGTCCCAATGCCCCGTCGCAACCTGCTGGATCCACTGGACCCAGACCGCATTGTTGACATGGCCCAGCTCGTCGATGGCGTCGGGCGTGGCGATAAGGGCGAGGGTGAATTCTTTCATCGCGGCACCATAGCAATCCCCTCCCGCAAGCGGGAGGGGCAGTGAGACTTGCGAACTTGTCCGCTAGTCGCAACGGGGTGGGCAAGAACGCGGTGTGGCTGGCCCACCTCGCTGCGGCTAGGCAGCAAGCTGCCAAGCCTCGCCGCCCCTCCCGCTTGCGAGAGCGGAAAAATCAGGCCAGCTCCACCGTCGTGACCATATAGCCCGCATCGCGCAGCGCCGAGACGAGGCTGTCGAGATGCTCCTTGTCGCGCGCCTCGCATTCGATGTCGGTGATCAGGCCCTTGGCGGGCAGCGTCGTGAAGATGCGCTGGTGATAGATTTCGATGATGTTCACCTGCTTTTCGTTGAACACCTCCATCACCTTGAACAGCGCGCCGGGGCGGTCCTGCAACCGGATGCGCAGCCGCGCGATCCGGCCCGATCGCGCAAGGTCGCGCAGCAGCACATTCGCGAGCAGGCGCGTGTCGATATTGCCGCCCGTCAGCACCAGGCCGACCTTGCGCCCGGCGAATTCCTCGGGATGCGCGAGCATCGCCGCGAGGCCCGCGGCGCCCGCGCCTTCGACCACCGTCTTCTCGATCTGGAGCAGCAGGCTGACCGCGCGCTCCAGATGGCGTTCGGCGACGAGCACGATATCGTCGTTGAGTGCGGCGACCAGCTTGCGCGTATAGCTTCCCGGCTCCTTGACCGCGATGCCCTCGGCGAGCGTATCGCCCTCGCACGCCATGTCGACGCCGTTCAGCTCGGCATACATCGACGGGTAAAGTTCGGCCTGCACGCCGACGAGCCGCATGTCATTCTTGATCCCGCGCGCCGCGGTGCCCATGCCGGCGAGCAGACCGCCGCCGCCGATCGGCACGATCAGCGTGTCGAGTTCGGGCACATCCTCGAGCATTTCGAGCGCGACCGTCCCCTGCCCCGCCGCGACGTGCGGATGGTCGAAGGGGTGAACGAAGGTCAGCCCGCGTTCCGCCTCGAGCTCGCGTGCATGGGCGTAGGCATCGTCGAATTTTTCGCCGAACAACACGATCTGCGCGCCGTGACTCGCGGTCTGCGACACTTTCACCTGCGGCGTCGTGCTCGGCATGACGATGGTGACGGGCACGCCGAGCCGCTTGCCATGATAGGCAAGTCCCTGTGCATGATTGCCCGCCGACGCCGCGATCACGCCGCGCGCCTTCGCCTCGTCGCTGAGCAGCAGCAGGGCGTTGAGCGCACCGCGCTCCTTGTAGGCCGCGGTGAATTGAAGATTTTCGAATTTCAGCCACACCTCGGCACCGACCAGCTCGGACAGCGTCTGCGACTTCAGCGTCGGGGTGCGGACAACCGCGCCATCAATTCGTCCCGCCGCCGCCCGCACATCGTCGAGGTTTATCGCCGGAAAATCGGCGGCGGCGGTCAGGATGGATTGATCGGTCATAGCGGCAAGCCCCCTACCCTATCTGGCGCCGCGCGCAAACCATGGTTATGGACCGCGGCATGAGCGAAGAAAAATTGCGCATCGCCTTCATCGGCACCGGCATCATGGGCGGCCCGATGGCCGGCCATCTCGTCAAGGCCGGTCATGCCGTCACCGTCTATAACCGCACCCGCGCCAAGGCGGACGCCTGGGCGGCGGATTATGGCGGTCAGGCAGCGGACAGCCCCGCCGCCGCCGCCGCGGGCGCCGATGCGGTGTTCGCCTGCGTCGGCAACGACGACGATCTCGCGGCGGTGACGCTCGGCGACGACGGGGCTTTCGGCGCGATGAAGTCTGGCGCGGTCTTTGTCGATCACACGACCGTCTCCGCCCGAATCGCCCGGCGCCTGGCCGAAGAGGCCGATGCGCGCGGCCTGCTGTGCGTCGATGCGCCGGTCTCGGGCGGTCAGGCGGGTGCGCAAAGTGGGGCGCTGTCGATCATGTGCGGCGCCAGCGACGCCGCCTTCGCCGCCGCCGAGCCCCTGATGCGCGCCTATGCCGCGCGCATCGTGCATATTGGCGGACCGGGCGCGGGCCAGACGACCAAGATGGTCAACCAGATCGCGATCGCCGGCGTTCTTCAGGGCCTCTCCGAAGCGCTGCGCTTCGCCCAGGCGTCGGACCTCGACACCGACAAGGTGTTCGAGGCAGTGTCGGGCGGTGCCGCGGCAAGCTGGCAGATGCTCAACCGCTGGGGCACGATGGCGAAGGACGAATATGATTTCGGCTTTGCGGTCGACTGGATGCGCAAAGATCTGGGCCTCGCGCTCGACGAAGCCCGCGTCAACGGGGCGACGCTTCCCGTCGCGGCGCTGGTTGATCAATTTTATGCCGAGGTGCAGGGCGCAGGCGGCGGCCGCCTGGACACCAGCTCGCTCGTGACGAGGTTGCCGAAATGAAGCGCCTAGCCTTAACCGTCATCGCCTTACTCCTCGCTGCACCCGCGCAGGCCGATACGCTCGTCGACAATGTCAACGGCATCACGCTCGACAAGGACGGCAAGGTCGTGCGATTCACCGGCATGGTGATCGGCACCGACGGCAAGGTGAAGCAGCTCCTCGACCGCAAGGACAAGCGCCCCGAACGCCCCGATTTCAAGGAAGACGGCAAGGGCCGGACGCTGATCCCCGGCATGATCGACGCGCACGGCCATCTGATGGGCCTGGGTCTGTCGCTCATGCTGCTCGACCTCTCGGACACGCGCTCGCTGGCCGAGGCGCAGGCGGCGATCAAGAAATATGCCGACGAAAACCCCGAACTGCCGTGGATTATCGGGCGCGGGTGGAATCAGGAAAAATGGGGATTGGGCCGCTTCCCGACCGCGGCCGATCTCGATGCGGTCGTGCCCGACCGGCCGGTCTGGCTCGAACGCGTCGACGGCCACGCCGGATGGGCCAACAGCGCTGCAATGACGGCGGCAAAGATCACCGCCGCGACCAAGGCGCCCGAGGGCGGCCGGATCGAGATGGCGGATGGCAAGCCCGCTGGCGTCTTCGTCGATGCCGCGGTCGCGCTGATCGACAGTGCCAAGCCCAAGCCGCTCGCGCGCGACCTTGACCGCGCCTTCCTCGCCGCGCAGCAGCAGTTGCTCGCCCAGGGGATCACCGCGATCGCCGACATGGGCACGACGATCCAGGAATGGCAGGCCTATCGCCGCGCGGGCGACAAGCACCAGCTCGCGATCCGTATCCTCAGCTACGGCGGCGACATCGACAATATGGCGCTGATCGCGGGTCCGGGGCCCACGCCGTGGCTCTATGACGACAAGCTGCGCATGGTGGGGGTGAAGCTCTATCTCGACGGCGCGCTCGGGTCGCGCGGCGCGTGGCTCAAGGCGCCCTATGCCGACGCGCCGGGCCAGAAGGGCCTGCCGCTGCTGACCCCGGCGCAATTGCGCAACAAGATGGTCCGCGCCTCGATGGACAAGTTTCAGGTCGCGATCCACGCCATCGGCGATGCCGCAAATGCCGAGGCGCTCGACGCAATCACCGATCTCACTGCCGATCTGCCCGGCGAACGGCGCTGGCGGATCGAACATGCGCAGATCGTCGATCCCGCCGACATCCCGCGTTTCGCCAAGCTCGGCGTCATCGCGTCGATGCAGCCGATCCACCAGCCGTCGGACCGCCTGATGGCCGAAGCCCGCCTCGGGCCCGACCGGCTGAAGGGCGCCTATGCGTGGCGCAGCATGGAAAATGCCGGCGTCCGCCTCACCTTCGGGTCGGACGTGCCGGTCGAAAGCGCCAACCCCTTCCCCGGCATCGCCGCCGCCATCTCGCGCACCGATGCACAGGGTCAGCCGTTCGGCGGCTGGCATCCCGAAGAAGCGGTATCGCGCGAGACCGCGCTCGACGGCTTCACGCGCAGCGCCGCCTATGCCGCCTTCGCCGAGGACCGGCTCGGCACGCTGATGCCCGGCATGCGCGCCGACTTCCTGATTGTCGACACCGATCTGCTGCTCGCCAGCCCCGAGGACATCCGCAAGATGGTGCCGCTCGAAACCTGGATCGGCGGCTACCGCTACTACAAAAAGGGCGGCTGATGGATCGGCGGCGTCTGCTCGGCGCGCTCGCCGCGGCGCCCGCCGCGCTGGCGCTCGGCGCGGCGACGAAAGAACCGAAGCGCAAGGATCCGCCGCAGCCGCGCGCATCGAAACGGCGCAAGGGCGTCAAATCGCCCGACAAGCATGTTGATGTCGCGGTCGTCGGCGCCGGCGCGGTCGGGGCATGGACCGCGTGGCATCTCGTCCGTCAGGGCCTCGATGTCCGGCTGTTCGATGCCTATGGCGCCGGGAACGGCCGCGCCGCCTCGAACCTCCCGACCATGCTGTACGATCCCGCACAGGGGGGCGACGCGCTCTACGCCGACCTCGCGCACGACAGCCTGCCGCTGTGGCAGCGCCTGTCCGACAGCGCCAGCCTGCCGATCGTGACCCAGTGCGCAGCGGTCACCACACTGCTGCCGACCGACGGCGCCGACGAGCCGCCGGGGACCGACCGCACGACCGGGCACAAGCTGCGCAGCCGCTTCGGCGCGATCGGCTGGCGCGACGAGGAAGCGGCTCTCGTCGCTGACAAGGCCGCGCTTCTCGCCGGCCGCCGCGCCATTCTCGAAACCATCCTCGACGCACAGGTCTATGTAGAAGACGTCGTCATGCCCGCGCCGCTGTTCGACAAGAAGCGCGACCTTTATATCCTGCCCGACGGCGGTACCGCCCGCAGCATCGTCTATGCGACCGGCGCGTGGCTGACCGAGCTTTTTCCGCAGATATTGACGCCCGCACGGCTGTCGGCGGTGCGCTACCAGCTTTTTCACGTCGGCCCCGGTCAGGGCGATGTCCAGTATCGCCCGCCCGCGATGCCCGCGCTGGTCGACCGCGCCTACGGCTTCACCCTGCTCCCCGACATCGAGGGGCGCGGGGTGCGCGTGTGGAAAACCGCCCCCGATGCAACGGTCGATCCCGACAGCTTCGACCGCCGCGCCGACGATGCCGCGCTGGCCGCGGTGCGCCAGTGGCTCGCGGGCCGCGTCCCGCATCTGGCCGAGGCTCCGGTCGTCGCGAGCGCCGCCGCGCACGACTGCCGCACGATCAGCGGCGAATTGCTGCTCGACCGCCTGCCCGGCCACGCACGCGCCTGGCTCGCCGGCGGCGCGACGGGGCGTGCCTTCGCGCTCGCCCCGGCCATCGGCGCGCGTATCGCGGCGCACATCGCCGACCCCGCGCGCGCGATCGAACCGCGCTGGGCGCTCGCCCGCCTGACTGGAGCGACCACGACATGAAGCTGACCGACTGCCACAATATCGACGATTTCCGCGCGCTGGCGAAGCGGCGGCTGCCCTGGCCGGTGTTCGACTATATCGACGGCGCCGCGGATGATGAGGTGACGCGCCGCCGCAACCGCGCCGCCTTCGACCGGTGCGACCTCATCCCGCGCGTGCTGGCCGGCGTCGAATCGATCGACATGAAGACGACGCTCTTCGGCCGCGAGGTCGCGATGCCGCTTTTCCTGTCCCCCACCGCGCTCCAGCGCCTGTTCCACTGGCAGGGCGAGCGCGCGGTGTTGCGCGCTGCCGCCGATGCGGGGACCGTCGCCGGCATATCGAGCCTCGCGACGATCGGCCTCGCCGAAGCGGGCGCGCTGACCGACGGCCCCAAGCTGTTCCAGCTCTATGTCCACAAGGACGAAGGGCTCAACCATGCGATGCTCGAGGCCGCGCGCGCGGCGAAGTTCGATGCCGTCGCGCTCACCGTCGATACGATCGTCGGCGGCAACCGCGAACGCTGCCTGCGCTCGGGCTTTACCTCGCCGCCGCGCTTCACCGCATCGAACATGCTGAGCTATGCGATCAAGCCCGGCTGGGGTCTCAACTATGTCTTGCGCGAAAAATTCAGCCTGCCCAACCTTGCGACCCACGTGTCCGAAGGGTCGAGCGTGCCCAAGTCGGTCGCCGAATATTTCACCACCATGCTCGACCAGAGCCTCGACTGGAAACGCGCCGAGGCGATCCGCAAGGCGTGGGACGGTCCCTTCTGCCTGAAGGGCATCGTCGCGGTCGAGGATGCGCGGCGCGCCGCCGACATCGGCGCGACCGCGATCATGGTGTCGAACCATGGCGGGCGGCAGCTCGACGGCAGCATCGCGCCCTTCGACGCGCTGGCGGCGATCGTCGATGCGGTCGGCGACCGGGTGGAGGTCATCTGCGACGGCGGCATCACCCGCGGGACGCATGTGCTCAAGGCGCTGTCGGTCGGGGCGAAAGCCTGCTCGGGCGGCCGGCTCTATCTCTATGCGCTCGCCGCGGCGGGCGAAGTAGGGGTGGCGCGCGCGGTGGCGCTGCTCCGCGCCGAGATGGAGCGCGGCATGAAGCTGATGGGCGCGAAAAGCCTCGCCGACCTTGGGCGCGGCAATCTGCGCTGGCATTCCGAATAGAAGAAGAAGGAGGGGGCGGCCTCCCCCCGAAGGCCGCCCCTGCCCGGCATCAGAAAGACGCGCCGAGCGAAAAGACCACCGCGCCGTCGGCGCCGATCGCATCCTTGTAACCGCCGGCCTTGGGCTCGTCGGTATTCACATAGCTGACGCCGAAGGTCAGCATCTTGTACGAAGCCGTCGCACCGACCGACCAGTCGAATACCTTGCCGTCGAAACCGCCGGGGAAGGCGTCGCTCCATGCTTGGCCCGCATGGGCGTTCAGCGCCAGGGGCGTGCCCGGAATGTCGGCGGCGAGTTCGCCGTGCAGATAGAAGGCCGACGATTTGGCACCGGGCGCGCGGCTTGGGTCCTGCAGATTGCCGAGCGCCGACTGCTTCCACGCATAGTTGACGCCGACCTTCGCATTCACCGGCCCGACATCGGTCGACAGGTTCAGATAGGGTTCGAAGAAGTCGGCGCCCGATCCGCCGTGCTGCGGATAGAGATAGTACAGCAGACCGCCGTCGACCGTCACGCCGCCGACATCCTTGCTGTAACCCGCGAACAGGTCGACCTCGGTGTTACCGGCAAAGCTGACGCTCGATCCCCAGGTGCCGACGTAAAAGCCGCTTTCGTGGGTCACGGTGATGCCGCCCTGGATGGCCGGGTCTTCGCTGTTCTGGGTGAAACCGCGGAAGCGATAGTCGGATACCAGCGTCACGCTGCCCGAAATGGTGATCGGATCGGAGGGTGCTTCGTTCTGGGCGAAAGCGGTGGCGGGAAGAGCGGAAGCCGCAAGGGCAAGGCCCAAGCACGCGCGGGAGAGAGTCTTCATGGGTTGATCCCCTTAACAAGGTAAAATGGATCGTCCCTGCCTGCCGCAAGACAGCCGAAGTCTTTGCTCCGGTCGGCCGTACGTGGCGCCTCTCTCCGACAATTTGCTGCGGCGCACAAACAAAAAAGCCGCATCGGGCACAATAAGGCGCGGATTGCGACTTTTATGCAACAGGTCGTTGCGCATATCCGGTTTCAACGGAAACAATATTACGCAAACGGGCGCCAACCCTCGGTCGGCGCCCGCGCTTTATCGTCGGCTCGATCTGGCCGCGCTATCAGAAGGCGACGCCGACCTTGAAGACGACGGTCGGGTCATACAGCGTATCGACTTCCTTGATCCCGGTCTTCTTGATGTCGGTATCGACATAATGGACGCCCAGGTTGAAGATGCCCGCCGTAACCGTGGCGCCGACCGTCCAGTCGAGATAGTCGCCGCCGGGCGCCAACGCGCCGAGCGAACCGCTGGTGTAGCCGAGCGACGCGTCGACCGTGACCGGCGTATTCGGAATCCCCGACGACAGGCCGAAGTTCAGATAAATATTGTCATCGCTGCCGAGCGACTTCTGGCTGGGCGCATAGGCAACGGTCCCCGTAGCGGACACGGGTCCGATGTCGTGCGACATCTTGCCGATGATTTCGACATAGTCGACCGGACCGAAGGCATCCTTGCCATCGGGATACCAGTAATAGGTCGCGCCGATATCCACCGACGTGCCGGGCGCGACTTCGCCGCCCCAGCCCGCATAGAGGTCGACCTCGACCTTGCCATATTCATCGGTCTTCGGCAGGCCAGACCCCCAGACGCCTGCATAAAATCCGCTCTCGTGGGTCAGTGTGATCGTCGGCTGGACCTCGACCTTTTCGTTCGACAGCGAAATGCCGCGGAAACGATAGTCGGACACCAGGTCGACCCCGCCCGACACGGTGATCGGACCGCTCGGCGCGTCGGTCGCGTCCTGCGCCATGGCTGGCGTCGCCATCGCCGATGTCGCGAGCAGCATGCAAAAGCACGCCTTGGTAAGAAATTTCATTGGGTGAGCCCCCCCTCTCATCGATATTGAACCGAAACCGTCCATCCTGCGGTCCCCGCCCGATCCTCTCCCGATGCTCTTGCGGCCGGCGCGTGGTCAGGAACGCGCCGAAAATCGCGCAATATGCGGCAGCGCACAATTGAAAACTGCACAAATGTTACATTCGCCGCCACACTGTGTCTTTCCCGCCACAAGCGCGGCCACCGCCCACAGGCTTTGCCAAGGCGGGCGCGGGCGGCTAAAGGAGGCCATCCTCCCTCTCCTCACCGGACCCGTTTCATGAGCGATCACAATCCCGGCCTGCGCCCTTGGCGCGACATTGCGCGGCGCGACTGCCGTCAGATCATGGTCGGCAACGTCCCTGTCGGCGGCGGCGCCCCGATCACGGTGCAGACGATGACCAACACGCCGACGAGCGATCCCGTCGCGACCATCGACCAGATCCGCCGCTGCGAGGATGCAGGCGCCGACCTGATCCGCGTCTCCTGCCCCGATACCGACAGCACCGCCGCGCTCGGCAAAATCGTCCGCGCCGCGCGCGTGCCCGTAATCGCCGACATTCATTTCCACTATAGGCGTGCGCTTGAGGCCGCCGACGCGGGTGCCGCCTGCCTACGCATCAACCCCGGCAATATCGGTTCGTCGGAGCGCGTCGGCGAGGTCGTCCGCGCCGCCAAGGCGAACGGCTGCGCCATCCGCATCGGCGTCAACGCAGGCAGTCTCGAAAAGGATCTGCTCGAAAAATATGGCGAACCCTGCCCCGAGGCGCTGGTCGAAAGCGCGCTCGACCATATCAAGCTGCTTCAGGACCATGACTTCCACGAATATAAGGTCGCGGTAAAGGCGAGCGACGTCTTCCTCGCCGTAGCCTCCTATATGCAGCTCGCCGAAGCGGTCGACTGTCCGCTCCACCTTGGCATCACCGAAGCCGGCGGGCTGATCGGCGGCACCGTCAAATCGGCGCTTGGCATCGGCAACCTCCTCTGGGCGGGGATCGGCGACACGATCCGCGTCAGCCTGTCGGCCGAACCCGAAGAGGAAGTGCGCGTCGGCTATGAAATCCTGAAATCGCTCGGCCTACGAACCCGCGGCGTCCGCGTCGTCTCCTGCCCCAGCTGCGCGCGCCAGGGCTTCGACGTCATCCGCACGGTGCAGGCGCTCGAAGACGCGCTCCAGCACATCAAGACCCCGATGTCGCTCTCAGTATTGGGCTGCGTCGTCAACGGCCCCGGCGAGGCGCGCGAAACCGACATCGGCATCACCGGCGGCGGCAACGGCAAGCATATGGTCTATCTCTCGGGCGTCACCGACCACCATGTCGAAGACGCCGACATGATCGCGCACATCGTCAAGCTGGTCGAAGCCAAAGCCGCCGCGATCGACGCCGGCAGCGCGGTGAGCATGGACGTGACTCATGGCAAGGCGGCGTAACCTGGGCGACAAGCACGCAGTGGTTTCAGAATGAGAGAGGACCGGCGGCCTTTTCTTCTTTCGTCATCGACCAGGGACCGCTTTGGGGTGGCAGCGGACGTTAGTTTATGAGATACAGCACGATTGAAACGGGTACGCTAATCAGGACCGAAATGCTTAAAATTGCGACGATCCAAGCTGCCGCGCGACCATGGCGGTCGTCCACATGCTCAATGGCCGTTTGTGCAAGATCTACGATCAAGATTTCCATATCGACATTACCGGGGCCAAACATGTCTGCAATCGGTCGTCAGGCGCCGCTCCGAAGCCAAGGCGTCGTTGCAGTAATCTCCGCCATCGCGGCGCCTTCTGTGCCGAACATCCCGGATTGATATCCGGACGACCAGTAGGTCCCGGCGATCTGATCGAACGCTTCAAAACCTCTTCATACTCGAAAAAGCCATCCGTCCGTTTGTAGACGCGCACCTTCCTCTCACCGTTCGGACTGATCATTTCGTGAATTAGGTCCATGCGGACCCTCTTCGCATTGGGGTGTAAGTTCCGCAATCGGTCGTTGGCAGTCATTCGATCCACACCGGCGGTGATCGATTGCCTCATCCGCCCGCTCGTGCGACTTGCTCGCGATGAACAGTTCGCCAGCCATCAGCGCCGCCAAACACTTCTTAAGTGTCGTATGGGATGGCGATCGGCCAGGCGACAAAACGCTCCTCGCTGCGCTGGACGGCTTAGTCGCAGCTTATCACGTAACCCCAGTTGGAGATGTGTCAGATGCTGACGTGGACGCGCCGATGCAAAACGGCGCATCTCTCTACGCCGAAGTAGCGGCACGTTTTCCAACTTATGGCGCTTATCCGGTAGTGGACCCGACTGGATCTTTAGACGACGCGCTGATGGTCGCTGACGCAATCGATGACTTGGCTGACCTTACGTTAGATATGCGCGAGGTCTTATGGCTTGCTGACCATGTCAGTCTCAATGACGCGCATTTCGCCTTCCGGCTTCAATTCTTCCATTGGGGACAGCATGCTCGCGAACTGTCGCTGTATCTGTGCGGCCGGTTGTTTGGCTGAACGCCCACAATCGGTCGTTAGCTGCCAACCTCCCGTCTACCCCGACACCCTCACCGCTCGCGATACGCCGGGGGCCGCTTGCCGAGGAAGGCGGCGAGCGCTTCCTTATGGTCTTCGGTTGCGGAGAGGATGACCTGCTGACGATCCTCGATTGCCATGGCGGCGTCGAGGCTCTGGGCGTCGATGTTGAGGTTGAGTGCCTGCTTCGACAGGCGCAGTCCCCAGGGGCTGGTCGCGAGCATTTCTTCGGCGAGCGCCAGGCCGCGGTCCAGCAATTCGTCCTCGGCGACGATCTCGCTCACCAGTCCCGCCGACAGCGCGCGCTCGGCTTCGATGAAGCGGCCGGTCAGGATCATCTCCGACGCCAGGCTGGCGCCGATGAGACGCGGCAGGAAATAGCTCGATGCCATGTCGCAGCCGCCGAGCCCGATGCGGATGTAGGCGGCGTTGCACCGGAAGCCGGGCGCCGCATAGCGCACGTCGGCGGCAAGCATCAGCGACAGCCCGCCTCCCGCCGCGGCGCCGTGCCCCAGCGCGATGATCGGCTGCGGACAGGCGCGCATCTTGCGATAGATATTGCCGATGCTCGTCTGGGTGCGCAGTGTGCGCAGCACCGGCGTCTCGTCGCTCGACCGGTCCTCCTGAATATCGAGCCCGGCGCAAAATCCGCGCCCCGCCCCGCGCAGGATGACGACGCGTACGTCGGGCCGCGCCGCCAGCCCGCCGAAATAATCGTTCAGCTCCTCGACGAGCCCCTCGCTCAGCGCGTTGAGCCGCGCGGGCCGGTTGAGCGTTGCGATCTCGATCTGGCCGCGCGCCTCGATCAGCAGTTCGCCGCTCACAGCGTCTGGCCGTCGTCGATGGTGATCACCGAACCGGTGATGCCGCGCGCCGCGTCGGAGCACAGCATCAGCAGCGGCGTGTGCAGGTCGCTCGGCGGACGCAGCCGCTGGCGCGGGAAGCTCGCGACGAATTTGGTACCCGCCTCGCTCGCGAACAGTTCGGCGGTCATTTCGGATTCGAAATAGCCCGGCTGGATGACATTGACGCTGATCCCGCGCCGCGCCCATTCGCGGGCAAGCGCCTTGCCCATGTGGCGAACCGCGGCCTTGGTGGCGCCATAGACCGAGGTCGCCGGAAAGATCTTTTCCGCCGTTATCGACCCGATGATGACGATGCGGCCATTTTCCTTGTCGCGACTGCCCGCCGCCTCGAGCCGGCGCGCGCCTTCGGTTGCGGTCAGGAAGACCCCGCGGACATTGGCGGCGAGGAGGAAATCGACATCCTGGACCGACAGGCCGAGCGCCACCTTCTCGGTCGCGACGCCGGCATTGGCGACGATCGTATCGACGGTGCCGAACGCAGCCTCGGCGGCGTCATAGGCGGCCTTGGTCGATGCTTCGTCAGTAACGTCCATACTGACCGCGACCGCTTCGCCTCCCGCTGCGCGGATCGTCTCGACCTGTTCGGCAAGCTTGTCGGCGCGGCGTGCCGCGAGCACCACCTTCGCGCCTGCTGCGGCGAGCGCTTTTGCAAAGCCCGCGCCCAGCCCCGACGACGCCCCGGTCACCAGTGCGACGCGCCCGCTGAGGTCGAATTTCGGTTCGCTAGCCATATTTCTCTCCCTTGTTCTGGCCGCCGGACGGGCGATGCGCGGGCGGCGGCAGGGCCGCACCGTCAGTTAAGTTGACGCTTACGTCAACGGCGAGCGATGGCAAGCCCTTCCGCCCCTGGCTGACGGAAAATCGCCACACGGGGGGTTGACCGACCATATTTGTTCTCTTATTGTTCTTTTTGTGCACACACAACCTGTTCCCCCGTCGCGGCCGCCAAGCGTGGCGGACGGGGGAAAAAGGGCCTCTGCTCCCCACCCTTAATTAGCATACCAAATCCGCAACTTTACAATGAGGCGCCCCCACCACTATCGCATCAGCTTTTGCGAATGGGGAACGGGAAATGACGCGCGCCTTGGCGGTGATGAAGGATCAGCATTGGGGCGAATATCCGGATGCGGCCATACCGGCGGACTGCAAAGGCGAATTGAAGCTGAAGAACTGGGCGTTCGCAATTGCCGCGCGCTCGACCATGCGCATGGCGCGGATCGCGCTCGCCCGGCGCCTCGCCATCATCATGCACGCCATGCTCCGAAATGGCACTGAGTTCCAGCCGGCCTGACCTTCGGCCCCAATACAAAGACAGGAGGCCGCACCGAGCTCCCGAGCGGGAGCGAACGCCCGAGGGAGGGAGCAGATGATGGCGCCTATGCTGTAGCATGCGGCCGACCCGTCGACCGACTGCGGTTTCAACCAAGCCACGCTCGCACCCAGCTGACCCCATCAAGTGCCGATATTGAGCACGCAGAGAACGCAGGCACCCAAAGGCATCATCCGCTCAGGACCGAGTAGCCAGACCTTGACCCATTAGAGAACAGCATAGGATGAGCGATGGCGACCGCGCGCCTTGATGCGATCATTCGGTATCGGAAATGGTCGCGATCAAGGCGGACGGGAAGGTCAGCGTAAATGCTGCGCCCCCGTCCGGATGATTGCTCGCCGAAACGGCGATGCCGAGCGCGTCGGCAAAGCCCTTGACGATCGCAAGCCCCAGCCCGCTGCCGCCGTGCCGGTCGCCGCCCTTCCCTTGCTCGAATGTGTCGAAGATTGTGCCTTCCGATCCCGGTTCCAGACCGCCGCCATGGTCGCGCACGGTCAGGGCTACGGCATCGGGCGTTCGGCGGCCAATGATGGCGATGGGCCCGGCGCTGCCGCCATGCTGGATCGCATTGGCGAGCAGATTGAGCAGAATGTGATGGAGCAGCCGCTCATCGACCCGGACAAGCGGAAGACCCGCGGGAACCTGGAAATCGACATGATGTCCGCGCAGCAGATCTTTCAGATCGTGGACCACAGCCGCCACGGCGTCGGTCAGATCGACGGGCGCCACATCCAGGTTGAGACCGCCTGAATCGAGGCGGACCAACTCGACGAGATTGTCGAGAAAACGCCGCAATCGCGACACCTCCGCGCGCGCGAGCGGCAGCGCGGACGCGCCGGGGTGCTCGCTCGCCAGCGCCTCGATCGCGGCGGTCACGCCGGTCAGCGGGGTGCGCAGGTCGTGCCCGATCGACGAGAGCAGCGCGGCGCGGAGGCGGTCGCGTTCCTCGAGGACCGACAGGCTGCGCATCTCGTCCTCCAGATGCAAGCGTTCGTGCGCGAGCGCCGCCTGGCCGACGAGCGTGGCGAGCAGCGCGGCGCGGTCGGGCGAAATCGGGTCGCGGCCGTCCTCGCTCGCGATGCCGAGGATCGCAAGAACCCCGAGCCCGGTCTTGAGCGGATGAAACTGCCAGTCGGACGCAACGAGCGTATTCGTCCCGCGTCCCGCAGGTTCGCCGCTCGTCCAGGCCCACTCGGCCGCCGCCTGATCGATCGGCGAGATCGCCGCATCGACGGGCCGCGCGACCAGCGGTCGCAACAGCCCGCCCTGCTCGGCCAGAATGATGCTGCGTACGCCCAGCAAGCGCGCCACTTCCTCGCAGGTTACCGCAGCGGTGGTTTCGCGATCGGAGGCGCGCGCAAGCATCTGCGCGAAGGCGGCAAGCGACGCATTTTCCTGCGCGCTGCGAACCCCGATCCGCGCGCGCGTCCGCAGCCGGCCGGCAAGATTGCTGACCACCGCGGCGACGCCGGTAAGGATCAACATGGTGAGGACGCTCTGCGGATCGGCGATCGTGAAGGTATGCCGCGGCTCGAGGAAGAAGAAGTTGAACGCCAGCGCCGCAACGAGGCTCGCGAACAGCCCCGGACGCAAGCCGTAAAGCGTCGCGGCGACAATCACCGGAACGAGATACAGCAGGTCGACCGCCCCGGTCCCGATCCATGGTTCGGCCAGACGCGCGGCGCCCGTCATCAGCGCGATGAGCCCCAGTCCGACCGCATAGCTCGACGGGCGCCCCCAGCCGCGTGTCCAGTCGAGACCCCGGCGCGTGGCAGGAGATTCGCGGGGTGACGGGATGACGTGGATGGCAAGGTCGCCCGCGTCGTGGATCAGCGCCTCGACGACCGAACCGTGGCGAAGTTCGAACCACCAGCTACGCTGCGACCTGCCGATGATAAGCTGGGTCGCGCGCATCACCTCGATCTGGCCGCGCAGTCCGGCAATAACGCTCTCCGCAGGAACGGTAGCGATCGTCGCGCCGAGGGTAGCGGCCAGTGCGAGCGACGCGGCTATCCGCCGCCGGGCATCGTCGTCGAAGGCCGCGCTTCGTGCCGTCTCGATATGCACCGCCGTCCATGGGGCGTTCAGCCCGTCGGCAAGGCGCTTTGCGGTGCGCACGAGCATATCGCTGCCTGGCTGTTCGCTGATCGCGACGAGGATCCGCTCGCCGGCCGCGAAGGTGCCCGCTTCGCCCGTCGCATCGAGATCGTGCAACATTTGCCGGTCGACGCTCAAAGCAGCTCGCCGGAGCGCCATTTCGCGCAGCGCCGAAAGGTTCGCCTTCGAAAAGAAATGGCCGAGGGCACGGCTTGCCTCGTGCGGCACATAGACCTTGCCATCGCGCAGCCGGTCGATCAGTTCGTCGGGCGGTAGGTCGACGAGCTTGATTTCGGCTCCTTCGAACACGCTGTCGGGTACCGTCTCGCGAACGCGCACCCGGGTAAAGCTTGCGACGACGTCATTCAGGCTTTCGACATGCTGGACGTTGAGCGTCGTATAGACGTCGATCCCGGCGTTCAGCAGTTCCTCGACATCCTGCCAGCGTTTGGGATGCCGGCTGCCGTCCATATTGGTATGGGCATATTCGTCCACCAGCGCGAGTGTCGGGGCGCGGCGGAGCACGGCATCGATGTCCATCTCGGTCAGTTGGTGGCCGCGATAGGCGACTTCGCGGCGCGGCACGACCTCCATCCCGTCGAGCAGTGCTTCGGTCTCGGCCCGACCGTGCGTTTCCACCACGGCGACGACGACGTCCTGTCCGTCGCGCCGCAACGCGGCACCTTCGCTGAGCATCGCATAGGTTTTGCCCACGCCCGGCGCCGCACCGAGAAAAATCTTCAGCCGCCCGCGCGCCTCGCGCTTTGCCTGCCGCAACAGGGCTTCGGGTGAGGGTCTCTTGGTGGCCGATACCATGCGCCCGCTTACCCCGGTCGCGGACACAGGGCCAAGCGACAATCGGCGATCTTTATGGAATCCTTATGCGCCCGGCGAAAATCGACCGCGAAACTTTACGGCGAAGGGGCGTAGCGGCGTCGCATTCAGTCCGGCTCCCTCGGGAGTCGCCCTTTGCCGGAGACCTATGATGACCGATCTGATGTGGCTCGCCCTTACCGCGCTGCTGTTCGCAGCCACGCTCGGCTACGCGCGCATCTGCGACAAGGCCTGACCATGAGCGCTTCGTCGATGCTCGCTGGCGCCGTCGCTGCGGCGCTGTTCGTCTATCTCGTGGTGGCGCTGCTGCGCCCCGAACGTTTCTGACCGGAGGCAATCCCATGACCTTGTCCGGATGGATGCTCATTTTCACCTTCGTCGCGATCCTTGCCGTCCTTGCCAAACCGATGGGCCTCTGGCTCTTTGCCCTTTACGAAGGGCGCACGACCCCGCTTCATCGCATCCTGGGGCCAGTCGAGCGGGGCTTCTACCGGATGGCCGGGATCGACCCGACCGAAGAGCAGGGCTGGCGGCGCTACGCGCTTCACATGCTGCTGTTCAACCTCGCGCTGCTGCTTTTCACCTACGCGGTGCTGCGATTGCAGGGGGTACTTCCCGTTAATCCGCAAGGCTTCGGCGCGGTCGGCGCCGACGGCGCTTTTAATACGGCGGTCAGCTTTACGACGAACACCAACTGGCAATGGTATTCGGGCGAGACGACGCTGTCGAACCTGTCGCAGATGCTCGGGCTTACGATCCAGAACTTCCTCTCCGCCGCCACCGGTATCGCGATTGCCTTCGCGCTGTTTCGCGGTTTCGCAAGGCGCGAAACGGGAACGATCGGTAATTTCTGGGCCGATACGACGCGCATCACGCTCTATCTGCTGCTTCCCATCTGCACGGTCTACGCGCTGTTCCTGATCGCGAGCGGCGTGCCGCAGACGCTGGCGGGATCGGTCCACGCAACGACGCTCGAAGGCGTGCGACAGACGATCGCGCTCGGTCCGGTCGCAAGCCAGGAAGCGATCAAGATGCTGGGGACCAATGGCGGCGGCTTCTTCAACGCCAACAGCGCGCACCCTTTCGAAAATCCGACCGCGCTCACCAATCTGATCCAGATGGTCTCGATCTTCCTGATTGGCGCCGGGTTGACGTGGTGCTTCGGCAAGGCGGTTGGCGACACGCGCCAAGGCTGGGCAATCCTCGCGGCGATGGGACTTATTTTCATCGCCGGCGCCAGCATTGCCTATTGGCAGGAGGCTGCCGGCAACCCCGCACTTCATTACCTCGGCGCTGGCGGCGGCAATATGGAGGGGAAGGAAGTTCGCTTCGGCATCGCCGCCTCTTCGCTCTTCGCCGTTGTCACCACGGCGGCGTCCTGCGGGGCCGTCAATGCCATGCACGACAGCTTCACCGCAATCGGCGGCCTGATCCCGCTACTCAACATCCAGCTCGGCGAGGTTGTGGTCGGCGGTGTCGGCGCGGGCATCTATGGCTTTTTGCTTTTTGCCATCCTCGCGGTGTTCGTCGCGGGCCTCATGGTGGGGCGCACACCCGAATATGTCGGCAAGAAGATCGAGGCGCGCGAGGTCAAGCTCGCGGTCCTAGCCATTGCGATCCTGCCGCTGGTCATCCTCGGCTTCACCGCCATTGCCAGCGTGCTCCCCGTGGGGCTTGCCGGGCCGCTCAACAAGGGGCCGCACGGCTTCTCGGAGATTCTCTACGCGTTCAGCTCGGGGGCCGGTAACAATGGCTCGGCCTTTGCGGGCCTGAGCGCGGGCACTCCCTTTTACAATGCCATGATCGGGATCGCGATGTGGCTTGGCCGGTTCTTCGTGATCGTGCCGGTGCTCGCCATCGGGGGCAGCCTTGCCGCAAAGCGCCACACCCCCGCTACCAGCGGCTCTTTCCCCACCACCGGGGGGCTGTGGATCGGCCTGCTGATCGGGATCATCCTGATCATGGGCGGCCTCACCTTCCTTCCCAGCCTCGCGCTAGGTCCCGTCGCCGATCATCTCTCGATGATGGCCGGCCAGCGCTTCTGAGGGATCAGCAACATGACGACTCCAACCTCGATGTTCAGCCCCGCACTGGTCGTTCCGGCGATGCGTGATGCGGTAAGGAAGCTCAATCCGCGCGAGCTGATGCGCAACCCGGTGATGTTCACCACCGCCTGCGTTGCCCTGCTCCTGACGGTGCTGCTCGCGCTCGGCGACCCCGGCCTGTCGCTGGGTTTCGAAATCCAGCTCGTCGCCTGGCTCTGGCTCACCGTGCTTTTCGGCACCTTTGCCGAAGCCCTGGCCGAGGGACGCGGGCGTGCCCAGGCGGCCTCGCTTCGCGCAACGAAGGCCGAGTTGCGCGCCAAGCTGATGCTCGGCGTCGGCGAGACTTATGAAATCGTCGCCGCAAGCCAGCTCGAAAAGGGCGAGATCGTGCTGGTCGAGACGGGCGACCTCATCCCCGCCGACGGCGAGGTGATCGAAGGCGTCGCATCGGTCAACGAAGCGGCGATCACCGGCGAAAGCGCCCCCGTGATCCGCGAGGCCGGCGGCGATCGTAGCGCCGTGACAGCCGGCACGCGCGTCATCTCCGACCGCGTCAAGGTGCGCGTCACTGCCGAGCCGGGCCAGGGTTTTCTCGACCGCATGATCGCACTCGTCGAAGGCGCCGAGCGGCGCAAGACGCCCAACGAGATTGCGCTGACGATCCTGCTCGTCGGGCTGACCATCATCTTCCTGATCGCCGTCGCGACCATTCCGGGCTTCGCGTCCTATGCCGACGGATCGATCCCGGTCGCGTTGCTCGCGGCCCTGCTCATCACGCTGATCCCGACGACCATTGCGGCACTGCTCTCCGCCATCGGGATTGCCGGAATGGACCGCCTCGTGCGCTTCAACGTGCTGGCCAAGTCGGGCCGGGCCGTCGAGGCCGCAGGCGATGTCGATGTTCTCCTGCTCGACAAGACCGGCACGATCACGATCGGCGACCGCCAGGCCAGCGAGTTCCGCGCGCTGGCGGGCGTCGATGACGAGACTCTGGCGGAGGCCGCACTACTCGCCAGCCTGGCCGACGAAACCCCCGAGGGCCGTTCGATCGTGACGCTTGCGCGCGAACGCTATGCGATCCGCGTGGTGGCGCTTCCGGTCGGGTCCGACGTCATCCCCTTCACCGCGCAAACGCGCCTTTCGGGGGTCACGGTCGCCGAGGTGACGATCCACAAGGGCGCGGTCGATTCGATCTTCAAGGCTCACCCCGACACCGTATCCTCGCCTGCCGCGCAGGAGTTGCGCCGCATAACGGACGAAGTTGCGCGCGCCGGCGGCACGCCGCTCGCGGTGGTCAGGGACGGACGTCTGCTCGGCGCCATCCACCTGAAGGACGTCGTGAAGGCGGGCGTTCGCGAACGCTTCGGCGAATTGCGCAAAATGGGAATCCGCACCGTCATGATTACGGGCGACAACCCGCTGACGGCCGCGGCGATCGCCGCCGAAGCCGGGGTGGACGATTTCCTGGCCGAAGCGACGCCCGAGGACAAGCTTGCCCTCATTCGCCGCGAGCAGGCCGAGGGACGGCTCGTTGCCATGTGCGGCGACGGCACCAACGACGCCCCCGCGCTGGCGCAGGCCGATGTCGGCGTCGCGATGAACACCGGCACGCAGGCGGCGCGCGAGGCGGGCAATATGGTCGATCTCGACAGTGATCCGACCAAGCTGATCGAGGTTGTGGGCCTGGGCAAGCAATTGCTGATGACGCGCGGCGCGCTGACGACCTTTTCGGTCGCTAACGATGTCGCCAAATATTTTGCGATCATCCCGGCGATCTTCGTCTTTCTCTATCCTGAGCTCGGCGTTCTCAACGTCATGCGCCTTGCCACGCCCGAAAGCGCGGTACTGTCGGCGATCATCTTCAACGCCTTGATCATTCCGTGCCTCGTCCCGCTTGCGCTCAAGGGCGTGCGCTACCGGCCGATGCCTGCCGGCCCGTTGCTCGCGCGCAATCTTTCGATCTTCGGCCTAGGCGGACTGGTCGCGCCATTCGTCGGCATCAAGCTGATCGACCTCGCCGTGTCCGGCCTCCAGCTTGCGTAAGGACAATTCCATGCTTTCCGAACTCAAATCCGCCCTTCGTCCCGCGCTCGTGCTGACCGCGCTTTTCGCTCTCCTCCTCGGGCTGGTCTATCCGCTTGCGCTGACGGCTATGGGCCAGCTCGTCTTTCCGGAGCAAGCCAATGGCAGCCTCGTCCGCGACGGTTCAAAGATCGTGGGGTCGAAGCTGATCGGCCAGCGATTCCTGGCCGACGCCTATTTCCACGGGCGCCCCTCGGCCGCCGGCGCCGTTGGTTATGATGCCGCCGCTTCCTCGGGGTCGAATCTCGGTCCGGCGAGCAAAGCGCTTGCGGATCGCGTCGCCGCCGACGTCAAGGCGCTCACTGCAACGGCACCGGGCCGCCCTGTCCCGCCCGACCTGGTGACGACCTCCGCCTCGGGGCTGGACCCCCACATCAGCCCCGAGGCGGCTTTTTTCCAGATTGCGCGCGTGGCGAAAGCGCGCGGCATCGACGACGCCAGCCTCCGGTCACTGGTCGAGGCATCTGTCGAACACCCGCTCGCAGGCATCCTTGGCGAAAGGCGCGTCAACGTGCTGATGCTCAATCGGGCACTCGACGCGCGCTTCCCGACGAAATAGGCTGGCCGGATGGTGCCCCCGGCAAAAATCCTGATCATCGAGGACGATGCCCATATCCGGCGGCTGCTGCAGGCCACGCTGCAGCGCGCCGGTCATCAGGTGATCGAAGCCGACAGCGCCAGGCAGGCGATGGCCCTGTTCGACATCGAACGGCCCGATGTCGTGCTGCTCGATCTCGGCCTGCCCGATCGTGACGGGCTGGAATTGATCGAGCCGCTGCGGCTGCGCTCGAACGCCACGCTGATCGTCGTATCGGCGCGCGAAAACAGTGTCGAGAAGGTGACGGCGCTGGATCTGGGCGCCGACGACTATGTCACCAAGCCCTTCGATACCGAGGAATTGCTCGCCCGGATCCGCACGGCGCTGCGCCACCAGCGCGCGTCCGCGTCCGGCGAGGAACCCACCGTTGTCGAGGCGGGCGCGCTGCGAATAGACCTTGCGCACCGCCGCGTCTTTCGCGGCGCCGAGGAGGTTCATCTGACCCCGAAGGAATATGGCGTCCTGGCCGAACTTGCGCGCCGCCCCGACCGCGTCCTGAGCCACACCCAATTGCTGACCTCGGTGTGGGGTCCGGCCCAGGCCGATCGCGTGGAATATCTGCGGATCGTCGTCCGCGGACTGCGCCAGAAACTGGAAGAAGATCCGTCGCAACCGAAGCGGATCGTCAACGAACTGGCCGTGGGGTACCGGCTGCGGACCTAGTTTGGCCGATTTCGGACAGTCAGCTTTTGCCCCGGCAAATGCGATGCCGTCATGCCGGCCGCCGAGCATAGTGGCCGAAGGCAGCGATGACGGCATAGCAAGCGGCGGGAAGGAGCAGCGCGAGCCCAAGATGCCCGGTGAGGTCCGCGATTGCACCGGTCGCGAGCGGGACCACGGCACCTCCAAAGATCGCGATATTGATGATCCCTGACCCGTCGGCAGCGCGGGGACCGAGCTTTTCGGAAGCGAGGCTGAAGATCGTCGGGAACATGATCGCGTTCATCAGGCCTATGGCAAGCAGGCTGTAGCCCGACAGAGCACCGGTCGTGCTGGTGGAGACAAGGATCAGCGCGATCGCGCCGACCGCGACCCAGGCGAGCAGCTTGCCCGGACTGATGACGCGCATCACTGCCGATCCGATGAAACGCCCAGCCATCGCGCCGCCCCAATAGAGTCCGATGAGCTTGCCCGCCGCCTGTTCCTGCAGGGCCAGGACGTGCCCCTGCATCAGGTAGCTGACTATCAACGACCCGATCGACACTTCAGCGCCAACATATAGGAAGATGCAGAGAGCGCCGAAGCCGAAACGCGGACGCCTTAGCAGGTCAAAACCCGCAAGCGCGGCACTCGCCTCATGCCGCTCGCCCTTCAGGCGCTTGCGGAACATCCACACGGTCGCCGCCACGACCGCAAGCGCGACCGCAATGCCGAGATAGCCATGCACAATCGCGAGGCTTTCGGAAGTGCGATAGGCGTCGAGCTCGGCGCCCGATAGCTGATCGGCGCTCACTTTTGCCAGACCGCCGAGGATAAGCGTCGACCCTGCGACCGGGAACAGCGTGGTACCCAGCGAGTTGAACGCCTGTGCGAAGGTCAGGCGGCTGTGCGCTGTCTCAGGCTTACCAAGCAGCGAGATCAGCGGATTGGCAACGACCTGCACGATAACCACCCCGCTCGCGAGGACAAACAGCGCAAGCAGGAACAGGCCATAGGTCGCATTCTGCGATGCCGGAATGAACAGGAGACAGCCTACCATCATCGTAAGCAGGCCCGCGACCGCACCGCGCATATAGCCGATCTTCTTGACAAGCTTCGCCCCCGGTATCCCGATGAGCAAATAGGCGGTGAAGAAGCAGAACTGTACGAGCATTGCCTGCGTGTAGTTGAGAGTGAATAGCTCCTTCAGCTTCGGAATGATCACGTCGTTCAGAGACGTGATCCCCCCGAAGATGAAGAACAGCCCCATCACGAACAGCCGCAGCTCCGGTGCGTCGACATAAGCTTCCGTTCCTGCATCCCCGGCGCTGGTCGGGGCGGGCGTATGGGCCATCCTGCTTCTCCAAAATAGTCCTATCGACGATAGGTGATGTCGTTATCGCGATCCGTAGGGTCGGCCATAATCAGGACGCGTATCATTTACCCGCGGCAAGGCGCATGGCGGCGCCGCCGCCGGGCGCGAGCCACAGGGTATAGCTATCACCCTTTTTCACCTTGATCCTGTCGTATGCGATGCTGTGCCGCGCATCGGTCAGATAAGTGGCGCCGTCGCCGTCCTTATAAATCGTCGCGACGTAGGTTCTGCCCGGTTCCAGAAAGTCGAAGCGCAGCGTCAACGTCCGCGCCGTCGCATCGTTGACGCCGCCAACATACCAGTCAGCACTGTTGCGGTCCTTGCGCGCGAAAATAGCATAATCCCCGACCTCGCCCGCGATCAGGTGGCTTTCCGACCAGTCGGCCGGCACTGTCGAGATGAAATCGAGCTCGCGCGGAAACTTCTCCAGCGTTTCGGGGAAATCGGCCGCCATCTGGATCGGCGAATAGATGGCGAGATAGAGGCCGAGCTGCTTCGCCAGCGTCGAAGCCAGCGGCGCATGGTTCGCACCCTCGAGACTGAGGACCCCTGGCGTGAAGTCCATCGGCCCCGACAGCATCCGCGTATAGACGAGCGTCGGTTCGTGATCGGGGCCGTTTGCGAAGGCGCCCCAGGCATTATATTCCATGCCCCGGGCGCCTTCGCGTGCGACCCAGTTGGGATAGGTGCGGCGAAGGCCGGTGTCCTTCACCGGCTCGTGCGGATCGACCGCCACATGATATTTGGCGGCGGTCTGGACGACCTTCAGATGATGCTGCACTTGGCGCTGGCCGTCGTGCCACTCCATCGCAACGCTGTCGGCGGTGTCGCCCGGCGCGATGATGCCGCCCGCGTCGGCGACATAGCCGGTCTTGACCGTCCCGACGCCGAGCCGGCCGTACAGCTTCATCGCATCGTCGAGCTGCGCCTCGTAAACCTTGATATTCCCGCCGGTTTCATGGTGTCCGATCAGCTGGACATGCTTAGCGCGGGCATAGTCGGTAACCGCCTTCAGGTCGAAATCGGGAGTCGCCTCGGTAAAGCTGAACTCGTCGCCGTGGCCGAACCAGTTGCCGTTCCAGCCCTTGTTCCAGCCCTCGACCAGCACGCCGCCGAAGCCGTGCTTGGCTGCGAAATCGATCGTCGCTTTCGTGCGCTCGGTTGTCGCGCCATGCTTCGGCCCCTCGGCCCAGGTCCAATCGCCGCGGATCATGCCCCACCAGATGCCGACATATTTCATCGGCTTGAACCAGCTGACATCGCCCAGCTTGTTCGGTTCGTTGAGATTGAGCTCGAGGTCGCTTTCGACCAGCCCCGCCGCGCTGTCCGCAATGCGGATCGTGCGCCATGGCGTCGCGAACGGCAGGTCGCGCACGACGCGCGGCCCCTTCGACGAGGGTGCCAGCGTGGCGCGGAATTTCTGCCCTTCGGCGCGCTTCAGCCACATCCCCGAATAGTCGACGAGCGCTGCCTCGTGGAACGACAGATGCGTCCCGTCGTCGAGCCGCACGGTCATCGGGGTGTGTGCGGTGGCGACGGCATCGACCGGCGTCTTTTGATAGATTTGCTCGTACCGGTTCCACTCGCCGGCGGTGATCCACCACGCCGTGCCCTTGGGCACCAGGTCGAACTCGGTGATTTCGTCGGCAATCTTCGCGGTCTTGAGCCCCGCCTGCTCGGGGAGCTCGTAGCGAAAGCCGATGCCGTCGTCGAACAGGCGGAAGCGGACGTTCATCGCATGGCCGCCCCAGCTTTCGTTCTGGCGCAGGCGAACGAGCAGTTCGTTGTGGTGGTCGCGCACGAAGCGGCGTTCGCCCCAAGGCTGTTCCCAGCGGCTGTCAGCGCTCGCGCGCTCGATGCCATCGATCGCGAAGCCGCGCTGGAGGCCGATCCCGTCGGTGAGCAGGAAGCCGAGCTTCGACGGCGCGAACAGCAATTGCCCCTTGCGCGACAGCGACCAGGTCGGCCGCTGATCGTTGTCGGTCGCGACGGTCAGCACCAGGCTACCGTCGGGCGAGGTTGCGGTGACCGACGCGGGCGCCTCCTGCGCGACGGCGGGTGACGCGGCGAGAAGCGCGAGCGGGGCAAGGCGAAGCATGGACATCAATGTTCGATCCGGATCCAGAGGGCACCGCAAGGCGGCAAGGTGTCGGCGTCGGCCCCATTGATCGCCACGATCGGCGTTCCGCCGCGATGCTGCGCGGCAATGTCAATGGACTCCCCGCCGAGGTTGAAGAGGCAGCGGATCGTTTCGCCTCCGGTCACGCGGTCGAAGACCAGCAGGTCGCCTTCGGCCACCCAGCCGCCGTCGCGGCCGTGACGGAGCGCGGGATGCGCTGCCCGCAGCGCGACGAGCCGCCGCGTCAGGTTGAGCAGCGACGCGGGGTCGCTATCCTGCCGGTCCACCGCGAGGCCGGCGTGCGCGTCACCCAGCGGCAGCCACGGACTGGCGGACGAAAATCCGGCATGCGCCGCATCCCCCGCCCACGGCAACGGCGTCCGCGCGCCGTCGCGCGACAGGGTCAGCGGCCAGTTCTTCAGCGCTTCGGGATCCTTGACCATCTCGAACGGGATATCGACCTGATCGAGCCCCAGTTCCTCGCCATTATAGATGATGATGTTGCCGCGCAGCGCACACAGCAGCGCCATCTTCATGCGCGAATAGGCGGCGGCATCGACGCCGGCGGGCGTCCAGCGCGACACCGCGCGCGGCGCGTCGTGGTTTTCAAAGGCCCAGCTCGGCCAGCCGATACCCGGCGCGTCGGGCCATTGCTCGGCAGCTTCGCGAACGAGCTTCGGCGTCAGCCGGTCGGCGTAGAGGAAGTCGAAACCATAGGCGCTGTTCAGGCGCCGGTCGCCCGCGGTGAACAGCTTCATCTCGCGCACCGCATCGTCGCCGCCAACCTCGGCGACGGTGAAGCTGCCGCCATATTCGTCGGTCAGCGCGCGAATGCGTTCGAGGAACAGCGGGATGTCGGGATGCGACTGGTTGTAGATTTTCAGCTGAAAATCGAACGGCCGGGTGCGGACCTTGTTCGACGGCGGCGCCGGCGGATTGTCGCGCAATTCGGGATCGTGCATCGCAAAATTGATCGCGTCGATGCGGAACCCGTCGACGCCGCGGTCGAGCCAGAAGCGGACCACGTTCAGCAACGCATCCTGCACCGCGCGGTTGTGGACGTTGAGCTGCGGCTGGGTCCCCAGGAAATTGTGCATATAATATTGGCCGCGCCGCGCGTCCCACGTCCATGCCGGACCGCCGAACACCGACTGCCAATTAGTCGGCGGCGAGCCGTCGGGCTTCGCATCGGCCCAGACATACCAGTCGGCCATCGCATTATCCCTGCTCGCGCGGCTGGTCGCGAACCAGTCGTGCCGGTCCGACGTGTGTGCAAAGACAAGGTCGGTCGTCACCTTCAGACCCAGCGCGTGCGCGCGCGCGACGAGCGCGTCGAAATCGTCGAGCGTCCCGAAGATCGGATCGACGCCGTAATAATCGGCAATGTCGTATCCGAAATCGTCCATTGGCGAGGGATAGAAGGGCGACAGCCAGATTGCATCGACACCCAGCGAGGCAACATAATCGAGCCGCGCGGTGATGCCGGCCAGATCGCCGATCCCGTCGCCGTTTGAATCGGCAAAGCTGCGCGGATAAATCTGGTAGATCGCCGCGCCCTTCCACCACGGCAGGTCGGCGTCGGCGACGGCGTGCGGTTGTTTGGCAAGGCTATGGTTCGTCGTCACGCGTCGTTTTTCCGCTTATTCGTTGGCCTGGCATATGGCGGTGCCGAAGGCGGGGAGAGTGAGGGACAGGCTGCCCGGTGCGGCGGCGTGCGCCGGGCAGTCGCCAAGGAGCGACGTAAAGGCCGCGCTTTTCATGTCGATGGCAATATTGGCCGAGACGGGCGTTGCAGACGTATTGAACGCCAGTAGCACTTCGCGGCCGGAGTCGGGATCGAACCGCGAGACCGCGAGCAAGCCCGGCTTTTCCGAAATGGCGCGCAGCTTCGTCGTCCCGTGCAGCAGCGCGGGCGTCTTGCGGCGGATAGCCGAAAGCGCCGCGATCTCGCGGTAGAGCGGATGCGCCGGGTCGAAATTAGCCGACGCCGTGGTCGCATCGGTGCCGATCAGATCGTTGTCGTTATAGACGTCGACCGTCGAGGCGAACATGTCCTCGCGCGCGAGCTGGTCGCCCCCGTCGGACACGAAGCCCTGCTCGTCGCCATAATAGATCGTCGGGACACCGCGCAGCGTCAGCAGCATGGCATGGCCCAGCATCACGCGCTTCAGCAGGTCGTCGGCGCTCGCACCGGGGTTTGCCTGCTTCACGAACATCGCGAAGCGGCCCATGTCGTGGTTGCCGAGGAAGGTCGGGAGTTGCAGCGCCGCGGCCGGCCCGCCCTTGTACAGCACATCGCCATCGAACAGCCGTTCGAACACGGCGGTTCCGGTTGTTCCGCCGACCGCATCGATCACCGCGCGCGCAAAGCTGAAGTCGAGCACCGCTGGCAATCCCGCGACGCGCGTGTGGCGCGCCAGCGATCCGGGGTCGACCGCGTCGTTATAGACTTCCCCGAAGATGTGGAAATTCGGAATCCCCCGCGCTTTCGCCCGCGCCAGCATCGCGGGCACGAAGGCCTGCCAGAATTCGGGGTTCACATGCTTCGCGGTGTCGATGCGGAATCCGTCGATCCCGAACGCGTCGATCCAGCGGCCATAGATGTCGATGAAGCCCTGCACGACCTTCGGATCCTCGGTCGCGAGATCGTCTAGCCCTGCAAAATCGCCATAGAGCGCAGACTCGCCAACCCAGTCGCTGTTGCCGCGATTATGATAATAGATCGGGTCGTTCAGCCACGCCGGCACCTTGGCCTTTTCCTCGCCCTGCGGCACGACGGGCGTATAGGCGAACGATGGATCGGTCAGCTTTGCCCAGTTTTCGGGCGAGCGATCACCGTCGCCGACGAAACCCCGATTGATCGCCGCGCCGCCGGCACCGCCGCGCCGTGAAAAGGGATAATCGGCAAGGCTGCGATAGCGATACCCCGTCCCGTCGCCTTCGGTGTAGCGAATGACGTCGGCGGTGTGGTTGGTGATGATGTCCATATAGACCTTCATCCCGCGCGCGTGCGCCGCGTCGACGAAGGCCCGGAATTCGTCATTGGTCCCGAAGTGCGGATCGACGCGCGTGAAATCGGTCACCCAATAGCCGTGATAACCAGCGCTTTCGTCGCCCTTGGGTCCCTGCACCGGCTTGTTCTTGAAGATGGGGGCGAACCAGATCGCGGTCGCGCCCATCCCCTGGATATAGTCGAGCCGCTTCGTCAGCCCGGCAAGATCGCCACCGTGGTAGAAGCCCTTGGCCGACGGATCGTAACCGGTTGCGAGCCGGTCGCCCGTCAGTCCGCCGCGATCGTTGCGCGGGTCGCCATTCTCGAACCGGTCGGGCAGGACGAAATAGATCACTTCTTCGGTCGCGGGACGCGCGCGGACGTCGGCGAGGCCGGCCTGCGCCAGCACCGGAAGCGGCGCCAACATCAGCGCAAGCGCGGCGAGCCCGCGGATCACGCCGCCACCGCCGCGCGCGAGGTCGCCGCAAGGAAATCGTCATAGCTCGCCATTTGCGCGACCTCCGCTTCGACCATCGCCGCGACGCCGGCCATATAGCGCGCGAGGTCGTCGGCGCCGATCCCATCGGCGAGCGGATGCCACGCGCGCGGCGCAATCCCCTGCCCCACCAGCACTTGCAGCCAGCCCGATTCGGTGAACAGCTCCTCATGCTCGCGGAAGATGAGCCCCTGCGCGCGGAACAGCTCGATCTTCGCCGCGAGCGTGTCGGGAACCGGCATCTCTGCCCGGTCGCGCCAATAGGCCGTGTCGCGGCGCTCGGTCGCCTTGAAATGCAGGATGATGAAGTCGCGGATACGCTCCCACTCGAAGTCGCTCTGCCGGTTGAACTCGGCGGCGACGGCGGGGTCGGCAGCGCCCGATGGCAACATCTTGAGCAGCCGCGATATGCCGGCCTGCACCAGATGGATGCTCGTCGATTCGAGCGGCTCCATGAAGCCGCTGGCCAGGCCAAGCGCGACGACATTGCGGTTCCACATCCGGCGCCGCTTGCCGCTGACGAAGCGCAGCCGGTTCGGTTCCGCCTGCGCGGGTCCGTCGAGATTGGCAAGCAGGGTCGCGACGGCCTCGTCGTCCGTTACATGGTCCGAAGAATAGACATAACCATTGCCGATCCGGTGCTGCAGCGGGATACGCCACTGCCAACCCGCGTCGCGCGTCGTCGCGCCGGTCCACGGCAGCTGCGGCGTGGCGCCGTGCGCGCACGGCACCGCCACCGCGCGATTGTTGAGAAGCCAGTGCGACCAGTCCTCATATCCGGTTTCGAGAGCGTCCTCGATCAGCAAGCCCCGGAAACCCGAACAGTCGATGAAGAAATCGCCCTCGACAGACCGCCCGTCATCGCACGCGACGCCGGTGACATCGCCGGTCTCGCCATTCAGACGGACATCGACAACTTTCCCCTCGATCCGCTCGACACCGCTCACTTCAGCGCGGCGGCGCAGAAAGGCAGCGTAGAGCGCGGCGTCGAAATGGAATGCATAGGGCATCTCGAGCAGATGCGGCGATGTGCGCGGCGCGCCGCGCTGCATTCGCCGCGCGTACGCGGCCCGCTCGTTGAGAGAATAATGGTCGAGCGTTTCGGCCACCCCGGCCGCCCGCGCGCGCAACCAATAGTGATGGAACTCAAGCAGGCCGAGCCCGCGCCCGACCGCGCCGAAGGCGTGCATGTAGCGATGACCGGGCCGCGTCCAGCCGTTGAATTCGATGCCGAGCTTGATCGTGCCCTGCGTCGCGGCAAGAAACTCATCCTCGTCGATGCCGAGTGCGGCGTTGAACAGACGGATCTGCGGGATCGTCGCCTCGCCGACGCCGACGGCGCCGATCGCGTCCGATTCGACGAGCGACACCGACCAGCCCGCCGGCAAAAAGCGGCGCAAGCAGGCGGCCGCCATCCAGCCTGCCGTGCCTCCGCCGATGATAACTAGCCGCATGGGGGACATAAGATCAGCCTCTGCCCTGTAGCGCAACAAGAGGACGGGGGCGGCGCGACCCGGCCGCCCCCGTCAGGGAGGGTTCAGAATTTGAACGAAGCGCCCGCGAGGTAGCGGCTGCCATAGACCTGATAGTCGATCACCGCCCGGCTATCGCGCGGATCGTCGGTGACGAAGGGCTCGTTCGTCAGATTCTGGCCCTGAATGAAGAGCGACAGCCCCTCGAGCGCGCTGCCCGGCTGGAAGTCATAGCCGATTTGGGCATCGACGATCGTCTCGGCGCGGGCGCGGCGACGGACACGATTGCCGCCGAAGCCCGACAGCTCGCCGATGAAGCTCGACCGGTAGCGCGCGCTGACGCGAGCGTTGAAGCCCCATTTCTCGAAATACGCTGTGCCGTTGGCGACCCATTTCGAATAGCCGGGAATATCCTGGGCCGGCGCACCCGGCGTCGGCTGGATCTTGGTCTTCGTATAGGACGCACCGCCCGTCACGCCGAAACCGTCGAGCGCCGATACCAGCTCACCAAGGGGCAAGGTACCCGCCAGTTCGACGCCGTAAAGCTTGCCGCCCTTGCCGTTGATCGGGACGTTCGCGGTGCCCAGATAGTTCACGATGATCGGATTGCCGTTCACGTCGAGGCCCGGATCCTGGATCGGATAGCCGGTGAAATCGAAAGCGACGTCCTGATTGTAGATATAGCTCTTCAGATCCTTGTAGAAGAGCTGCACCGCCAGATAACCCTTCGACCCGAAATATTTCTCGAACGTCAGGTCGGCGGCATTGGCGCGCCACGGACGCAGGTCCGGGTTGCCCGCGTCGCCGCGGACGACGGCGCACTGGCGGCCGACGGGGCAGACGCCGTTGCCGACGTCGCCGATCGTCGTGCCATATTTCAGCGACGCGCGCATGTCGTCGAGGCGCGGACGGATGATCTCGCGCGCCAGGCTGAAGCGGACCACGAAATCGCTGGCGGTGCGCAGCGACAGGTTCAGGCTGGGCAGCACATCGACATAGTCGGTGCTCGCACGCTGCGGGATGCCCTGGATGTTCGGCGAACCGTTCGCATTCTGGCCGATATAGGCGGCGCTCGCACCGTTCGAGTTCTGGTCGGTGAAAATCGCCTGCACGCCGACATTCCCGGTCAGCACCGACGAACCCATTTCCTGGTCGATGTTGGCCTGGAGATAGGTGGTCATCAACTTTTCGGACACGTCGTAGGATTTGACCACGACGTCGCCATAGGGATTGGCGACCAGCTGGTAGATGCCGGCCGCGAGCAGGTCGCGCGGGTCGTAGCTGACGACGGGGCCCAGCCCGAGGTAGGACAGGTTGGTCGTGCCGAGGCGATATTGTTCGGGGATCGACACGCTGGTCAGGCCGTCGGTGTTGGCGACGAGACCGACAAAGGCTTCGTCGGGAACCAGGCTCTTGCTGCGATCGGTATAGTTCACGCCGAACTGCACCGATTTCAGGAAGCCGTCGAGCTCGCGTTCGACTTCGACGCGATATTGCCAGAGTTCGTCCTTGATGATGCGGTTGTTGTAATAGCCGTCCTGGCCGCCGCGGATGCGCGTACCGTCGACACCGGTCTGGTCGCCGCCCCAGCCGAGCGGGCTGGTGAGCTGGATCAGATCATAGTCGCCATAGTTCAGGCCGGGGCTGAACACGGTGCCGTTGCGGTCGCTGCTGAAGCCGATCGTATCGGTCGCGCCGACGCCCGCGCCGCGCCCGGTGCCGGCATTGCTTTCGAGGATCAGTTCGTTGCGGTCGGTCTTCGACAGGCTGATATCGGCGGTGACGTTCCAGCCGTTGTCGCCTTCCCAGCGGTTGTTCCAGCCGAAGCTGTAGAGCTTTGCCTGCCGTTCGAAGACGTCGTTGCGCACGACCCCCTCGACATTGGTGAAGGTGCCCGACCGCGCGAAGACATATTGGCCGCTGCTGTCGACGTCGGTGACATTGACCCCGGCGCCGCCGAAGGCGAGGGGCAGCTCGATGCCGCGCTTGATCTGGTCGTCCTTGAAGTCCGAATAGAAGGCATCGATCGTCGAGGTGAAATTGGGGCTCGGCCGCCACTGCACCGTGCCCTGCAGGCCAAGCCGCGTCAGCTGGGTCGAGGTCGCGTAGCTTTTCGACCCGCCGATGACGACCGGGTTCGCCGCGGTACCGTCGCCGGCATAGCCCCAAGCGTTGAATTCCTGGATCTGATAGGGTTCGTCGACATAGCTCGCCGACAATGCGATCCCCAGCGTGTCGTTCGCGAACTGGTCGACGTACACCCCGTTGACGCGGTAGCCATATTTCTTCGACCCGGCGTTCAGCTTGCCGATTTCGGCCCAGCTGCCGCGCCCGCCGACCGAGATGACGCGCTTGCCATAGTCGAGCGGACGGATCGTGCGCAGGTCGACGGTACCCGAAAGCCCCTGCCCGACGATCGACGCCATCGGGGTCTTGTAGACGAGCACCTGATTGATGACTTCGCTCGGATACTGGTCATATTCGACCGCGCGGTTGTCGCCGGTCGAGGTCTGTTCGCGGCCGTTGAGCAGCGTGGTCGAGAAGTCGGGAGCGAAACCGCGGATCGAGATCGCGTTCGAGCGCCCCGATACGCGCTGCGATGTCAGGCCCGGCAAACGAGCGATCGATTCGGCGATCGAGGCGTCAGGCAGCTTGCCGATATCCTCGGCCGAAATCGATTCGACCACCTGGTCGCGGTTCTTCTTGGCATTGACGGCGCTTTGCAGGCTGGCGCTGAAGCCGGTGACCACGATCTCGCCCTCGCCGCTCGAATCGTCCGCAGACGAAGCGCCGGTATCCTGTGCCAAGGCGACGCCCGGCGCGAAGACAATCGAGGCGAGGCCAAGTGCGAGGGCACTGCCGCCGCGGCGAAGGCTTTTGTTGTTTGTCATCTATGCTCCCCTGGCTTCGACGGGTTCGCGCGCCCAGCATCAGGGGAAGCGGCTGCCAGCCGCGACTATCCTCTCCGATGCGTGGGATGATCCCATCTTTCGCCCTCGCAATTGAGGCCAATCGGCTGCGAGGGCCATAGGGTATACGTATACGCATAATATGCGCATTCCCGACGTGTCGCCCAAATGCCACAGCGGCTGTTCGAAGCGCGATGGGACTTGCAAAATCTTGGCAGGACCGCGGTCGCCGGTTACTTTGTACGCGCTGAGCGACCAACGATAAGGGCGCCGCGACCGGGAGAACAGCATGGGCCGACCACCCTCCGTCAAGCCGACGAGTTTCGACATCGCCTATCTTGCCGGCGTCTCGCAGCCGACGGTCTCGCGCGCACTGCGCGGCAGCAAATCGGTCAGCGCTGCGACCCGGGCCAATATCGAACGCATCGCACGCGAACTGAATTACATGGTCGACAAGAATGCGTCGAGCCTGCGCTCGCAACGCACCCACACGCTCGCGCTGCTCTTCTTTGAAGATCCGACGCCTGACGAATCGATGATCAACCCCTTCTTCCTGTCAATGCTGGGATCCATCACCCGCGAATGTGCGCTGCGCGGATATGACTTGCTCATCAGTTTTCAGCAGATGCACAACGACTGGCACGTCGCCTATCAGGACAGCCACCGGTCGGACGGGATCATCCTGCTCGGCTATGGCGACTATCAGCTGTATCTCAGCAAGCTCGAGCATCTGGTCGAGATGGGCACTAATTTCGTTCGCTGGGGCTCGGTGTCGAGCGATGGGATCGGGTTGACGGTCGGGTCGGACAATGTCGGCGCGGGCGAACAGGCGGGAGCACACTTGGTGGAAATAGGCCGCCGGGCGATCGCCTTCCTCGGCGATGCGTCGGACCATGCGCCCGAATTCCAGGACCGCTACACCGGCCTGTGCCGTGCGCTTCGTGCCGCCGACATCGTGCCAGATGCCGCGCTTCAACGCGACGCGATATCCTCGGAGGCATCGGGCTATGCCGCGGCGCAGTCGTTGCTCGCTGGCAGAAAGCGATTCGACGCGATCTTCGCGGCAAGCGACCTGATCGCGATCGGCGCAATGCGCGCACTCTCCGAAGCAGGGCTGAAACTCCCGCAGGATGTCGCGATCATCGGCTTCGACGACATTCCCGCCGCTGGCCTGACCTCACCGACGCTCACGACGGTCATGCAGGACATGAAGGGCGCAGGGACGCTCCTTGTCGATGCTCTTCTCGCCAGCATCGACGGGCGACCGGTCGAGCAACGCATGTTGCCCGCCCGGTTGATCAGGCGACAAAGCACAGCAGTTTAGTCAACGTATTCGTATGCGTGGTTGCCGCGCGCTTGCCCCGCACGCCACCCGCTGCAACACGTCTTGCCGACAACAGCCGTCAGCGGCCATGGGAGAGAGATGATGGAAAAGCCGCGGCAGGGTTTCGCCGGCATGTGGAACGTCAGTTTCGGCTTTTTCGGCATCCAGATTGGTTTCGCGCTGCAAAATGCGAACATGAGTCGCATTTTCCAATCGTTGGGCGAGGATATCGAGAAATTGCCCGGACTGTGGGTCGCGGCACCGCTGACCGGGTTGCTCGTCCAGCCGATCATCGGCCACATGAGCGACCGTACCTGGCTCGGCCGCCTTGGTCGGCGGCGCCCCTATTTCCTTGCCGGCGCCATGCTCGCGACGATCGCGCTGTTCCTCATGCCCGAAAGCCCGTCCATCTGGTTTGCGGCAATGATGCTGTGGGTTCTCGACGCATCGCTCAACATTTCGATGGAGCCCTTCCGGGCGTTCGTCGGCGATATGCTGCGCAAGGATCAGCACAGCATCGGTTATGCGGTGCAGACCGCCTTCATCGGTGCCGGTGCGGTCGTCGGCTCGTTGTTCCCGGCGCTGATGGAGGCGGCAGGCGTCGCCAATGTCGCGCCACCGGGGCAGATTCCCGATACGGTTCGCTATGCTTTCTGGTTTGGCGGACTGGCCCTGTTCCTCGCTGTGTTGTGGACCGTCGTTTCGACCAGCGAATATACCCCTGCGCAGATGGCTGTGTTCGAACCCGCGAATGCAGACGATGCTCCGACCGGGCCCGCGCTGGCGTCGCGCAGCCACATCGGCAACGTTGGCTGGATTGCCGCCGGGCTGGCAGTCATCCTGATTCAGCTCGAATTTGCGCTGCTGCGCGAGGTGCTGCTGCTCGGCACGCTGTTGATCGGTTATGGCCTGGCCAGCATGATTGCCATCGCGCTCGCGCGCCGCGGCTATGAAAAGAACATGCTGTCAAGCATCGTCGGCGACTTTGCAGGAATGCCGCCGCTCATGAAGCGGCTCGCGGCGGTACAGTTCTTCAGCTGGTCTGCGCTGTTCATCATGTGGATCAATACCACGCCGATCGTCGCCCAATATCATTTCGGCACGACCGACGCGGCCAGTGCGGTTTATCAGGCGGCGGGCAACTGGGTAGGCGAGCTGTTCGCGATCTATAACGGTGTCGCGGCCGTTGCCGCTCTGACGCTGCTGCCGTGGTTGTCGCGCCATCTGGGACAGGCGCGGACGCACATGGTGGGGCTGGCCTGCGGCGCG
This sequence comes from Sphingopyxis sp. Q841, assembly GCF_052384365.1. Taxonomy (NCBI): domain Bacteria; kingdom Pseudomonadati; phylum Pseudomonadota; class Alphaproteobacteria; order Sphingomonadales; family Sphingopyxidaceae; genus Sphingopyxis; species Sphingopyxis sp. Q841. Next base: position 1,041,411 of record NZ_JBQSUM010000002.1, read on the forward strand.
ATCGGTTTTGCGAGTTTCTTTTTGCTGCGAGATCCGACGCAGCTGATCTTCAGTGAAATTTTCATCGGTATCTTCTGGGCCTCGGTCCTTGCCATGCCCTATGCGATCCTTGCGTCGAGCCTGCCACAGGCAAAGCTCGGCATCTACATGGGTCTCTTCAACATATTCGTCGTCATCCCGCAGCTTCTGGTCGCCACAGTCATGGGGTCGATCATGCAAGCGCTTTTTCCTGGCGAGCCAATCTATACGATGGCCTTTGCGGCGCTCGCCCTGATGATGGCGCTCGCCGCCATGGCGCGTGTCGACACGGCATCGATCACCCAATAACCGCCGCCCTGCTGCGGGTCGCGGCCGAATGTTCCGGCCCTCATCAGGCTTTTTGGGAAGGCAGGTGGTGGTCGTTACGTGATGACGTGGACAGCCTCTGCACTAGCGTATCCGTGCAACGATGCGGCCGTTGTCCTCTATGTTTCTCGAACTGCCCCGCGGCGACTTCCGGACAAGCCGGGCTGCCGACGAACTGCCCGATTTCAGATGCAACTGCGAGGGTCGGCCTTGATCAGCTTAGTGAGAAAACTGGGGTTTTCCGTCCCTTGGCTGAGGCACAGCACCGGCTGGCTGGGGCGGCAGGCCCAACTGGGAATTCACAAAGCATTGATGAAATCGTTTTCAGGTAAGCCTCTTAAAGAATACCCGCCTTTAGCCCGGAGTTTGAGTGAGCTTGTGCGAGCTATTTTGGCACGCCGCGCGTAAAATCGATGAAGCGTTCATCTCCTGCGGCAGGATGAGTCGACAGCATTCCGCGCAATGCAGCGGGCAAGATCCTGCGCCGGACGCCGCGCGAACCCTTGGAACCGGCACGAAAGAAGAGCCGGCTGAGCCGGCAGCGCCGCGATTTGAGGAGAGAGAGATGACGATCCAGACCTATCGCCAGCCGATGGCGCGGCGGCATTTGCTGCGCCTTGCCGCGACGCTGGCGGTCGCCGCCGCGGCTTTCGCGCCTGCCGTTCGCGCGATGACGCAGCCCGGAACCGGCGATGCCGCCATGCAAGCAGCCTTCAACTATGCCTGTCCCTTGTTCGAATTTGCGCGGATGGAACAGACGCTAACCGAATCCGTCGGCGGCCCGGGAACGCTCAACCGCATCAAGCAGCGCTCGCAGCTCTCCGATTATCGCTCGCGCAACGTCACCGCCCCCAACAACGACACCATTTATTCCTCCCTGTTTCTTGAGCTTTCGGGTGGGCCGGTCGAGGTGTCGATCCCGACGATGCGCGATCGCTATTTCTCGGTCGCGTTCATGGACGCGTTCACCGACAATTTCGCCTATCTGGAAACGCGTACGACGGGCGGCGAAGGCGGGCGGGTCTGGGTCGTCAGCCCCGATTGGAATGGCAAGGTGCCCGATGGCGTTCGGCTTGTGCAATCGACCACCAACGATGCCTGGATGCTCGCGCGCATTCTCGTCGATGGACCGGACGACCTTCCTGCCGCGGAAGCGTTGCAGCAACAGATCAGCGCGACTGTTGCCGCCGACCGGCCGCCGGCGCGGGGCTTCAACGTGCGCGCGGAACGCGAAGCGAGCGATGCCGCCAATTTCCTCGCGGTGGTCAATGAAATGCTCAAACGGTCGAAAGGCGGCGCGGGACAGCTGGTGCGCGCCCAACGCTTCGCGGCGCTCGGCATCGGCGCCGAAGCGCCGCCGCCCTCGCCCGCCCTCCTCGCCGCTTGGGCGGCCTATCTGCCATCGGGTATCGCTGGCCTGCGGCAGGGCTTTCTGTTCCGCGACCTGGTCGTCAACGGCTGGAGCTATCAGCCGCGGGGCGTCGGCGATTTCGGCACCAACGACCATCTGCGCGCGATGATCGCGCTCGGAGGCATCGCCGCGCTGGGCGAGCAGGAGGCGATGTATTTCCATGCGAACATCGATGCCAGCGGCGAGCGGCTGAACGGCGCCAACAACTACCGCTGGCGCTTGCCGCCCGGCGGCGTTCCGGCCGACGCCTTCTGGTCGCTGACCATGTATGATGCACAGGCGGACGGGCGCTATTATCTCGTCGAAAATCCCCTCGCTCGCTATTCGATCGGGGACCGGACACCAGGGCTGGTACGCGAAGCCGACGGCAGTATCGTCATCTTGATCCAACGCGATCGACCCGAAGGCGCAATGGCTGCCAACTGGCTGCCCGCCCCTGGCGGAACGATGCGCCTCGCGCTGCGCGCCTATATGCCGCGAGCCGAACTCATCGAACGCAATTGGCGCGTTCCGCCGCTGGAAAAGGTCGTCGCCAAACCAGCGCCGGTTCCTGACGCGATGCGCGAGGCGCATCGTTCTGCTCAATGCTTCGGCCATGGTCACTTTCTCATCAACGCCGCACTGGAAGCAAGCGTTTCGATCACGCGGACCGAATATGCCCGCCGCAATCCTACCATCGCGGCGCCTCGCCCTTCGAACGTTGATCGGCCCATTCGCAATAATGGGGCGCGAGCTCTGCGGGCAGGCCAGCCTCGAACCGGTCATCGAGGGGATAATGCGGCATGGCCTCGGCGATGGCATCGAGAAGGAGCAACCCCTGTTTGCGGTCCTTGCCGCGCTTCAGCGGGTTGCGCTTCGCCTGTCTCGACATCCACAGCTTCTGAAGCGCGAACCAGCGCGGATCGGGAGCGACAATGCGCGCGGGGCTACCGTCGCGGCAGATAAGAACCTGGTCGACGGGTCGTCCCTCAAGCAGCCATTCCTGTTCGGGAAGTGATATGGGTTGCGGCCTGTCGATCCGCGCCATGGTTCTCGCTCGCGAGGGCGCTGCCAATATTTCCACCTCATAGGCTTTGGCGTTGCGCGCCTGAAAGCTGCGCTCGGTATTGACCGTGAAGGTCGGGTCGACCGCTTTCAACAGGTCCCAGACGACCTGCGCATTGTGCTGTGGATCGGTCTCGGCCCACGCAAGATCGAAATCGGCGGTCTCGTCCGGAAGTTCGGGAATGAAGCCACCGGCCTCGAGCGCATAGGCGGCGACCGCATTGGTGCCGACGACGAGCAGGGCGCCGCCGAGAAGACCGCGCCGGTCGGCCTCGCGCAAAATCGGCCCGGCCTCGTTGGCGATCATTGGCACCCGCACCGCGCGGGCGATCGCGGCGCTCTCGCCAAGCGCAGTCCGGCTTGTCGCGCTGCGCGCCTTCAGCGTCTCCTTCTCATATTTATAAGCGTCAAGGCGCGCGGCCTGCTCATCGGACCAGGGACCAAGGCTCTTCGCATTGCCCCGGCGGTCGAGCAACTCGTACAGATAGGCGCGCCCTGCCACCTCCTTGCGCGCAAGATTATAGGGGAGCTTCGCGAGCCCGCGTTCGGCTTCGACCCAGACCTCGTACTTTTGACGCAAATTGACTAGTGCGCGCGCTTGCTCGTCGGAGAAGATCCTAATTGCCATCGCAAAATTATCCTGCAATTTTTGGATTGTGTCAATCGCAGGATAACTGTCCTATTTTCAACTGTTTAAATGGCGTATCCATAGTGTGAACTCGCCATTTGTCCTGCATAATACCCCCCGTATCGCAGGACAAGCAGCGCGCGAAAGATAGCCGCGCAGGTGCAGCGGGCCTTGATACCGACGAGGCACCGGCAGCTCCGCGAAGGACGCACTCACTCGCGTTCGGTGCGCTCCGGCAATATGGCAGTTTCGTCAACGGCGCGTGCAAACGCACCACCGTCCCGGGCGCGGATCTCGCGGCGTTCGTCCGGCAAAGAGCGCTCGGCGAAACGGGTGAGACGAGCGTCGTGAATCTCTCGGGCGTCGAGCGCGGAATCTCCAACGCAACACGGGCGAATAATAGTCGACAACAATCCAAGGGGAGAAAGTAGGGCACGGCTCTTGCTGTCAGGGCCGACGTAACCAGCCCACGCGGGCCGATATGGATGGAGCTTAATTCAGGAAATGGGGGCACGGTGCTGGTCGCAGAGCATAATGCGGCCATGTTCGGCTTGCAGGCGGATGCAGAAGGGCCGCAGTCGGGAGATTTCCAAGTTACCCCAAGGCGTTGACATCCAGTCGACCATCTGTTCACCGCGGACATGATTATGGACGGTGATCTCGGAATGCTTTTTTTTCACGACTCGCTCATCCCGCTCGACTTTCGCAACGGTCACCGCCGGATCGTGCGAAATCCAGATGCCGGCCTCGCGCCGAGAGCGGCTCTGTCGACCAAGGGTTCAGCATAAATCAGCATGCCAAGCTTTACGGGAGAATTTCGATGCTGGCCAGCCGCTGAATGGTCGCTTCCGTCTCGCGCATGAAGCGAACGTACAAGTGAGACTGGCAACCCCGAGCGAGCGGTCCGACAGCGTCCGACGACGATCACCGGCGCCTTGCTTTGCGCTAGGCGGGGCGGTTGGCGAGGATTGCATCCAAAAGGCCGGGAAAGCGTTGCTCGAATTCTTTGCGGCGCAGCCTGTTGATCATCTCGCGGCCGACCTGCGTCGTCTCAATCAGTCCTGCGGCCCGCAGCAACTTGAGGTGGTTTGACAGCGTGCTCTTGGGAATCGAGTCGCACGGCGCTGCGTTGGTGCAGCTCAGCTGCTCGGTGCCGGCCAGGCGCGCGACCATGGCCAGACGGTTGGGATCGGCGAGCGCATGGAGCGCCAGCTCGAGCGGCACGTCTTCCAGCCTGGGATGGGTGAAGCGGGGCATAGATGCAATATAGGCCCGCGACGCAATTTTAATAGTTCGGGAATATTGAACTATAGAATTGGCGATCCATCTTGTGCCTTGCCGGCAGCGCACGACGCCGTGATCGCGGGCAAAATTGGAGAATTCACATGTCACTTCTGGGCAAAAAAGCGCTCGTCACCGGCGGATCGCGCGGTATCGGTTCGGCGATCGCCAGGCGCCTCGCGGCCGATGGCGCGGCGGTCGCGATCACCTATTCGGGCAACAAGGCGGCGGCCGACGAGACCGTAGCGGCGATCGAGCGCGCGGGCGGCACCGCCTTTGCCGTTCAGGCCGATGCCTCCCAGCCCGGGCCGCAGCGGGC
>NZ_JBQSUM010000003.1:0-159105 GCF_052384365.1 Sphingopyxis sp. Q841
CATAGCTCGGCCCATGATCACCGCGGTTCGGGCACCGAAGACTTTCTGACGCCTCCCGGCGTCTGAAACTCTCAACGTTTGGAGACGGTCAGGTTTCGGGACGGCAAAGTCTATAGCGGTCGTTCATTCACTTCCTGATTCCGCTTCAATTCGGCACCTTCTCCAAATGGCGCGGTTTGTCAGGGTTGCGCATCACTTAAATGGCTTTGGTCCGATTCGGGCCATTGCGCTGGACTCTTACGGCAATCCCTTGCGGTATCGTCCGATCGGAATGTCTTGCGGTCGATCCGCGAAGCAAGGGTTCCATTTGGGTGACAGAACGACGCGGAGAATCGAGCGAGGCGGTCTTCCTGTGAAGAACCTCCGGCTGCCGAAGTCAGCACCCTTGCACATGTCCGTCGGACAAATTCATCGAAACCGCGTGAACCAGTCGACCGTAGCGGCCAATGAACCGCCAAACTTGATAGGCCAAGGCTGTATTTGGGTATACTGGTTCGTTGGTTATGCTGCGAGCTTCGTAGACTCATTGTTTACCGGATCTTCAGACTCCAGGGCCGCGCTCTTCACCAAATGTTTGGCGACTGCCCCGGCTATGGCCAACGCCACCGGCACGGGAACCGCGTTCCCAACCTGCTCATAATGTTTACCCAGACAGTTGCCGGCGAACTGAAATGCATCAGGGAAACCTTGCAACCGGGCGGCTTCGCGCACCGAAATAGTCCTGTGCTCAGTGGGGTGCACATAAGCGCCCCAATGGGGGTCACACTTCGTCAGCAGGGTGGAAGCCAGGCCATCTCGGGACAGGCGGCCGTAACGCTTGGTATGATCGGACAACTTCGCCCGCTGCATTCCTGCAGGGAGCAGATCCCGCGGGATATCCCGCCAGTTTCCGCCTTCCGGGACATGAACGATACGTTTCAGATTCACCTCGGTCAGCGTGTGGCAGACATGATTGAATACCGTCCGCGTTCCGCTCCGCGCCATGCGCTGAAATTCTGAGAAGGGCCTCGAACCGCCTCGCGGCGCTGCACGTTCACCGCCGCCATTGGATATGTGGGGCAAGTCGCCGATCGCTTTGTGCACCGTCACCAAATGCTTAAGGCCCTTGCGCTGCCCCGCCTTGATCTTGCGCGGGTCAGCCGACCGGTGGGTCGGCTGGGGAAGCAGCTGAGCCGGTGCACCGATCCGGCTGGCAACGATGAAAACCCTACGGCGCACTTGCGGTGTGCCGAATTCCTCGGCCGAAAGGATTTCGACATCGCTTGCATAGCCAAGCGACTTGAGTTCGGATTGGATCGTTTCGATCACGCTGCCGTCGCCGATCGTCAGAATGCCCGGCACATTTTCCATGATGAGCGTTTTGGGACGAAGTCCTCGCACAATGCGGAGATAGTGCTCGAACAGCCGTGCGCGTGTGCCGATCTCTGATCGCTGATGGTTGTTGTAGCTGAAGGATTGGCAGGGCGGACCGCCGATTAGGCAATCCAGCTCCCCCTCTTTCAGGCCGCACTCCCGCAACACCGTTTCGGCGGTAAGCAGAGAGACGGGGCCTTCGAAAAAGACCGACTCGGGAAAGTTCAGCCGGAAGGTTGCACCGGCGTCCTTGTCAATGTCATTTGCGCCGACAACGGCCCATCCGGCATTGCGGAAACCGACCGCCAGGCCGCCTGCGCCGGCAAACAGATCCACGCACGTTGGAGCAGCGCCACGCCGCGCTTTCGAAGCGAGGTGGACCTTTAGTTGTTCTGAATCCTGTACTTTTTTCGATACCACGCGGCCCCCGGGAGCTTGTTAATCCGCCCGGCCCGGCGGCGCAGGGCGTGGAACAAACTTAGAACGTTTGAACCCAAAATAATAGCGTCTTGTGCGCGGTCGTCGAGTAAAATCGTCCGCAGGCTTGACACGCAGTCTCCGCGTTGCAATTAATGAGAACGAACTTGCTGCAATTTGCTGTAGCAAGTAATCATTCGGAGGCCGGCATGAGCGATGCACCTGGGAATTTGAAACCGCGTCCGCGCAAATATGTCGAGAAGATCGGCGGGCGGGATTGGGAGCTGGAGGAGGCTGAGCTCGACGTCTATGATGGTGTCACGCTGTGGTCTGACAATCCGCGGCTCCAGACCCTGCTGCCAGCCAGCGGCGTCAAATCCGAAGCGCAGCTTGAGGCCGCACTTCAGAATTCGCGTGGCTACGATACGCTGCTCAAGTCGATCGACGATATCGGCCAGATGGAGCCCATCTATGTCCAGCGCTTCGACGACACCGCAAAGGCGTTGGTGCTGGAGGGCGCGACACGCCTCACCATTTTCCGCCAGCTCGACCGCAAGCACACCAAAGGGCTGAAAGAAGGCAAGTTCCGCCGCATCAAGGTCAAGCTGCTGCCGCCGGAATTCAGCGAGCGGGAACGTACCATTCTGCTCGCCCGCATCCATGTCCGCGGCACGGGCGTTAGGGACTGGGGACGCTATGTTGAAGCCAAGTTCATCCACGATGCCGTAGTCGGCAACGGCCAGGAAGCGGCGATGATGAACGTCACCGAGATGGCCCAGCACATGGAAAAATCGGTGTCCTGGGTCCAGCGGCTTCGCGACGCCTATGCTTTTGCCCATGCCTATGTCGATCATGTCGATGAAGCCGATGGGCAGGGTGAAAAGATCGCAGCCGAAAAGTTTAGTGTGCTCGAGGAGGCCAGCAAAGCACGCGTGATCGGCTCCATGCTGCGCGACTATGATAATCCCAATTTCGACGCCTTGCGCGCCGATGTCTTCGACATGGTGCGCAACGAAGCCTTCAAGGAATACCGCGACGCCCGCTTCCTGAAGGAATTCTATGATGACCCGGAGAAATGGGAACAGCTCAAGTCCGGCGAGAAACATGTCGCAAGCCGGCTCGCGCTCGAGATCAAGTCGAACTCGAGCAGCGTCAAGGCGAAGATCGCCGCCCTCGGGCAGCAGGTCAGCCGGTCGCTCGACCGGGATGAAGGCGACCTCTGCGAGGAGGAGGTGGCCCTCCTCTATCAGGCCGCGGCTCAGATCGAGCACCACATCCTGCCCGACGTGCGCCCGTTCCGCGTTGCTCTGCGCAAATTCACGGCCTCGCTGAGCGAGGCCAGCATGGCCGATATGAAGGCCCTCGACCCGGGCGAAGTCGCCGAATTCCGCGAGGCGCTGGAGTATTTCGACCAGCTGTACGCGAAGCATGGCAAGGCCGCCTAAGCCATGGCCGTCGAGCTCATGGAACATCAGCGCGAGGGCGTCGCCTTCCTGACCGGGGGCCGCCAAGGCCTGCTCGCGTTCGAACAGGGCCTCGGCAAGACGTTGGTGGCGATCGACGCTTTCCGTCAGCTCCGGGAGGAAGGCGAAGCCAACCGGATGCTGGTCATCTGCCCCAATTCGCTCAAGCGCAACTGGGTGGCGGAGATCGCCAAGTTCGCGCCGGGCGTTACCGTCGAGATCGCCGAGGGCACGCCCAAGGAGCGGCGCCGGACATTCGCCAATTCCACCGCTGCCGTCGTCGTGACCAGCTATGAGACGGCGAGGGTCGAGGTTACGGCGGTGCTCTCATTGGTGGACCGCAGCCGGACCGTTCTCGTGCTCGATGAGTCCCACGCAGCAAAGAACTGGCAGTCACTGACATCGACGTCGATGCGCCATTTCTCGCCGCGGTGCGAGTACCGCTGGCTGCTCTCCGGAACACCTGTGACGAACACGCCGGCCGATCTGCACACGCAGATCGAAATCATAGCGCCTGGCGAACATGCTTTGGGGTCACTTGAGTCCTTTCTTGCCCGCGTCGAAGAAGATCCTTCGGCGGCGTTCGCAAAGCCGGTTCTGGACCGGCTTGTGCTCCGGCGGACGAAGGAGGAATGTCTCGATCTCCCGGACAAGACGTTCACCGATGTCGTGGTCGAGCTGCCAAGCTGGCAGCGCCGCCTGTATAACGAAATGCGCACCCAGATGGTCTGTGCCATTGAGGGCATGTCCGGCGATCAGTACCGGGCGTTCGCTTCGACGGCGCTCGCGCAGCTCACGCGGCTGAGCCAGCTCGCGAGCAACCCGGCCCTGCTGTTCCCAGATACCGCGCAGACGCCGGCCAAGTTCGAGGTTCTCGACGGCCTGGTGAGCGACATCCTGTCGGTGCCCGGGCGCAAGATCATCATCTGGTCGACCTATGTGCGCAATATCGAAGCGCTGATTGCCCGCTTCGCGCATTATGGGGCTGTCGCGATCTACGGCGGAATCGAGACCGGAGAGCGGCAGGAGGTCGCGGCAAGGTTTCAGGGTGACCCCGATACGCGCGTCCTCATCGCCAACCCGGCCGCCGCCGGGACGGGGTTCACGCTCACGGCGGCAAGCTTCACGATCTATGAATCGATGTCGTGGCGATATGATCACTACGCACAAAGCCAGGACCGGAACCACCGCATCGGGCAGGAACAGGCTGTCAGCTATCTCCGGCTGATAGCGTCCGACACGATCGACGAAGCGGTAGCGGGCGCGCTTGAGCGGAAGTCCGGTATGGCCCGCAGCCTGCTGTCCGATCCACAGGCACAGCACTTGCTCAGCCAGCTCAGCCCTCAGCAGATGTGCAGCCTCATCGCCAGCAACGAGCTGCCGGAGTAGTCCGATGGCGGACCGGCTCTCTCCCGCGCAGCGCAGCGCCAATATGCGCCGGATCAAGGGCCGGGATACCACGCCGGAGTTGCTGGTGCGGCGTCTGGCGCATGCCATGGGCTACCGTTACCGCCTGCACCGCAAGGATTTGCCGGGCAAACCCGATCTTGTGTTCGGACCGCGGCGCAAAGTCATCTTCGTTCACGGATGTTTTTGGCATCAGCACGCAACCTGCAGGGCCGGACGGATTCCGGCATCGAATACCGGCTATTGGGCCCCGAAACTGCGCCGCAACACTGAGCGGGACGCGATAGCCAAGGCGGCGCTTGAAGCCCGCGGTTGGGAGGTCATGACGATATGGGATTGCGAGACCGGCGATGAACCCGCGCTGCGCGTCAGATTGTCAGAATTTCTGAATGCCGCAACCCGGCGCCTCTCCAGTGAGGAACCCGCGACATGCTAGATGATATTCTCGTCGCCTTGGAAACGGCCCCGCTGAACTGCGAGGTTGAATTCTTGCCGGTAGGCACTGGTGCGAAGGCTGGGGACGCCATTGTCGTCCGCTACGGCAATGATACCAGCTACAAGCTGATGCTCGTCGATGGAGGCCACGCCGAAACAGGAGCCAAAATTGTCGACCATTTGCGCACGTATTTCGGTCCCTACCCGGTCCTGGAGCATGTCGTGCTTACGCACTCGGACGGCGACCACGCCTCCGGCATCCGCAAGGTCCTTGAGGACGTTCCTGTCCGGCATCTCTGGATGCACATCCCTTGGCTCCTTGCTGAAAATTCCCGCGATCTTTTCGCTGACAAGCGTTGGACTTCGGCAGGGTTGGAGCGGGCCGTGCGCGCCGAATACGGCATTATCTCGGAGATCTTCGACCTTGCTTTAGAGAAAGGGTGCCAGATCCATCTGCCCTTCGAAGGTCAAGATATTGGCCCCTTCCGCGTGATGTCGCCGACCGCCTTGGCCTACCGGTTTCTGCTTCCGCAGTTCGAGAAAACACCCGAGCCAGACGTTATGGCCATCAAGGATGCGCATTGGTGGCTCGGAAAAGAATCGTCGCTCCGCAAATTCCTCGAGGCGGCCAAAGCGGCAGTCCATGGCTGGATCGCCGAGAGTTGGTATGACGAACGGCTGCGGGATGGCGGTGTCACCAGCGCCAGCAACGAAACGAGTGCAGTTCTTTATGGCACATTCGGCAGCAAGCGGGTGCTTCTGACCGGCGACGCTGGGCTCAAGGCACTGACATGGTCGGCCGACTATGCTGACCGCACCGGCCTGCCGCTCCAGCAGTTTACCTTCGTGCAAATTCCTCACCATGGAAGCCGCCGGAATGTGGGGCCTACGATATTAAACCGCCTTCTCGGACCCATCGTGCCCGAGGGCACGCCCGCACGATTCTCGGCCTTTGTATCTGCACCTCCAGATGACGCATCGCATCCGCGGAGAATTGTGCTCAACGCCTTCAAGCGGCGCGGCGGTTCCATCGTCGCTACACAGGGGCGCTCGAAAATCCACTATGGCGGTTTCGCGCGCCGCTCCGGATACGGCAGTGCTGACGAGCTCCCATTTTACACGGTCGTTGAGGAATACACATGACCGAAAACGGTTCTAAACCGCTGAAGGACCAGTATCGCGCGCAGCTATGGCTCGTGATTGCGCTCAATGTGATTGTCTTTCATGCAGTTCTCCGCGCCGGGCCGATCACTGCCCTAGGTTGGGGAGGAATTGCTCCGAGCGCCATTAGCCTCGCACCGGCGGGCCTCGCTCTCGCCCTGACGTCGGTAGCTAATGGGTTGCTTGATCCTATTACGAAGGCGCGATTAGTGTTCTTGCGCTGGCATGATCCGCTTCCGGGCAGCAGGGCATTCAGCAAATGGGCCGCCACTGACCCCCGGATCGACCCCGCGCGGCTGAAAAGGCGGCTCGGCAAGGCCTTTCCTTCGGGAGCAAGCGCCGAGAACCGCGCGTGGTACAAGCTCTACAAGGAGGTTGAGGACGACCCGGCGATTCTGCACTCCCATCGCGATTTCCTGTTCACCCGCGACTATACCGCGCTGGCAGCACTCTTCTTCGCCGGTTTCACTGCCGCCGCGATCATCCGTTTGTCAGACCCGGGCTTGGTCATCGGCTATGGCCTCTGCCTTGCGCTGCAATATCTCACCGTCCGCCGGGCTGCCGCAGTCTACGGTGTGCGCTTCGTGACAACGGTTCTCGCCCGCGCCGCCGACCGCGAGCCATCTAAAACCCGGTGATGCGGTCCTCCAGATCGGCGCCTCAAGTCAGCCGATAAAGACACTGGTCCGGTGATGGTGGAAATAGGCCTTGCTCTCTTCCCGGAGCGGTTTTGGCGGAGGCCTTTGGCTGTTGTGCAGCCCAAGCTTGATGGCATCGCCATCGCTCAGCTTTGCTGAAAATAGTGTGCGGCCGTCCTCCTCGAAGCCGATCAAGCCCCGGTCGAACAGAAAATCTGCGTGTGGCGCGAGCATCAGGCCATTGAAGCCATCGAGCCGCTCACTGGCGGTCCCGCAGGCGCGCCACGGCTTGATGTGGCTGGCGATCAGCAAATTGGGCTTATCGACACCGGTGATGCGGCACACGGGTTCGACATCAAGTACCCGCCGCCGGAAAAGGCCTTGGCCACGGCGCGCCCGGGTCAACTGCTCGCGCATTGTTGCGTCGATGCCGGCATCGTCCTTGATCCGCTCCTCGACCAGGTCGTCGAGCTGCCGGGTAAAGTCCGATACTGTGTTTGCCGGCCGCAGCGTCAAGAAGTTGGCCAAACGCATATGCGCCGCCTCCAGCACGACGTCGAACACCGCCGCGTCAACTTCTGCCAGATAGGCCTTCTGATTGCCGTCGCCGGTTGCGGCCCGGATCGGTGAGTGCATTGACGGCAGCAGCGGCGCGAGCCGCGCGAGCAATGCCTTTGGGCGTACCGCGAGGGCTGCCTCGAGCCATTGCACCGGCAGCAGCCATCCCGCAGAATTCCAGTAGGCGCCGATCGTCCCGAACTCGGCAGGTTTCGGTGCATTGATGGCGAAATCGGCGATTATGCCAATCCTCCCCACCTGGCCGTTGGCATAGGAAAGAACGAGATCGCCGGGCGCTGCATGGCGCAGATTGTCGTAGAATTGGCTGCGCGCGCCGTTCGCCTCAGTCACTGGCGACCAAAGATAGCCGCCGGCGATCTCTTGCCGCATCGTTTGCTTATGATTGACCCACCAGAACCGCATCCGCGCGCCGCCTCTCCGGAGCCATCATGGCGGTAACGCCGGATTTGGCAAGCATTCTGCTCGGCGCTGGCGCATACGTTACTTGCGGCGCCAAGAATTCACCGTCATCCATGACGATATGTTTGAATCAGATGACCTTATCGTATGGAAGTACGGATAGCCGATATCGAGCCCGCCGTCAGCCGCACCCTTGAATTGCCTTTCAGCCTGACGCTGGCGCAGCTTCATGCGTTGCTTCAGGCCGCGTTCGGATGGACGGGCAATCATCTGCACCGCTTCGAGATTGGCGGGCCCGACTATGGTCCGATCGATCCCGAAGAAGATGACAGCAGCCGGCGGACCTTTGATTCAGACGCGGTCTGCCTGCACGATTTCGCGCTGCGTTACGGCCGCCCGGCGGCCGCAGCCCTTGGGGCCGTATGTGCTTGGGCCAGATAATGCCGATAGGCGAACGTGATCAGATCGCGGACGAGCTCGATCAACCCGCTCGTTGGAATTCCATCGAATGGATCTCCATGGGCCAGTGCATTGCGGCGTTCATCGAGGGTCGGTTTTGACGTGCCGGTGAGCTGGCCGATGGCTGTGCCGCCACAGGCGGCAATCATTGGAATTTGATCGTCGGTCAGTCCGTCCCCGGCCACCATGTGCCTGAGCAACGCTTTGAATGAACGCTGCGGCGGGGGCGCCATCATCGCCTCCGGCGAGGAGGGGTCGATCCGTTTTCTGGAAATCGGCTTCACCGCGCTGCCGTATCGGTCGTTCAGCGCGAGTTCCAAGGCGGTCAACGCGACCAGCTCGCCTGCTTTAATCAGATCGGCGTCGATCCACCCGAGCAGATAGAGCTTCTGGGCGCGCTCATATTTCAGCCGCACAACATCGGGGACGAGCGGATCGAGCGAAAGACCTTCCACAAATACGCGCCACTCGCCTGGGTCATTGAATTCGATAAAACCAGCTGGCTTTCCCGGCGAGGGCCAATGGAGTACAAGAGGGTCCGACCGCGCAGATAGCGCAATCTGTGAAAGGCTCATGGCGCTGATCGCCAGCTGTAGCATGATTGATTTGATGGACTTGCAGCATGTCCGCAAATGTCCGCAAACCGGTTTCTGGGCGATTTCTGGCTTCGCATGATTGACGAATTCTACTTATAATAAAAGAGGTTAGCAGAACATAAGAGCTTTCGCGAACTTCCCCTTGCCGCCGCTAAGCGATGTCCGCAAATGTCCGCAATCACGGCAGGCGATAGACAATGGACCGCGTCTGCCCCTCGCGCCGCAGCCATCCAAGCCCTTCGAGCTCCTCCAGATCGCGCCGGGCCTGACGCGCCGATACCGCTGCCGCATAGCGCTCCTGATACTCTCTGGGTGAGATCGCCTCGCCCGGCTGGAGGTCGAGCAGCAGCTGATTCTGGCGCTCATTGAGTTCGACGCTCTTGCCGCTGGCGGTCGGCGTGGCGGCAAACAAAGTCAGGGTCACACCGGTCGGGCTGTCGCGCCATTGCGGCGGCGGAGCACCAATCCGCTTGCTCGCCTTGACGATCTTCTCAGTTCCACGGCCAATCCGTTCCATGAGATCGCGCAGGTGGAAAACTTGTGCGATATCTGGGTTGATAAGGATTGAGGGATGTTCGCGGCGGAGGGCGCCCGGCGTCAGGCCATTGGGCAGCCGGCCGCTGTTCCAGATTTCGATCCGGTTGCCATAAACAGACACCCGCAAACCGCCCGAATAGGCAGAATAGTCGCGATGCACGAACGCATTGACGATGCCTTCGCGGACCGCTGTCAGATCGTAGGCTGGCTGGTCAAGCCGCCGCGCTTCGCCTGCAACGAAAACCGACCGCATGGGACTGGCAGCCGAAATTGCTTCGATCAGCTGATTGCAGACCCGCACAAGGGGACCATCGAAGGTCCTGTTGTCCTGATAGACGTCATCCGCCTTGTCGCCGGCAAACCGCACATACTGCACGCGGCACTGGGGATGCCGTCGGCTCGGAGCCCGGCTGAACAGCACGTCGCCGCCCTGCGTAAATCCGCTGCCGCTGTAAACGGCCAGATCCATCAATACCGCGAGGTCATCCCGCCGATCCGAAAAGTCGAAGCGCTGCAGCTCCTCCGCCTCCCGCACGGTTGTACGCACCTCATCGGTGTCGAGATCATCCATCGTCATCGATGGCGACAGCCGCCGTTCCCACCGCTCCGGGGTATCCGCCTGGTTGCGGAGCATGGCTTTGAGCGTGGTGATATCGGCTGGCTTGGTGGCAGCACCGCGCCGGAGCCATACGCCGCCTTCAACAACATAAGGCCGATCCTTACCTTGCGGCACATCGACGATGACAAGCTCGCGGTCATCGACTGCAGCCGCCGTCGCAGTGAAAAGAGCACTGGGAGAAATCAGCTTCTTCAGGTCAAATTCCAGCTTCCGGGCGACCGCCTCAGCATCGCCGGATATACCGACCGCCTTGCCTTTCTCATCGACCCCGCAATAGATGGTGCCCCCTTCGCCGTTCATGAAGGCGCAGACTGTCCGGGCAATCAGCCCAGGCGAGCGCAAATCCCGGACGAACTCAACCGTCGCGTCCTCGCCGCCGGATAACCGCCTTTTCACCGTATCGACCGTCACGACGCCGCCGCCTTTCTCGCGTGCCACTCGGCCACGAACCGTACATTGTCTTCATAGCGGCCGAACTGCTCTTCGACATAGAGCAGCGCATCGGGGGGAGTCTTGTAAGGCTGCACCCAATTGTCCCGTCTCTCCTCCAGCGGAATGCCTTCCAGTGTTGCAGCTTCATACATGTCGATGAGCCGTAAATCATCGACGACGACCGCGCCCTTGCGCAGTTCAAGAGCAGCCCGATCGTCAGCGGTCTTATATCCAAGATCCATCAGCAGGCGCCGCGCTACTACAACATTGTCATGGGCAAGCATGAATCGGGGCTTCTCCAATTCGATCGCCCGAAGCAGCTCGCGATGGGTGATCGCAAGCTGCCCGGCGGACATTCCCGATCCATAGTTCTGCGTAATCAACCCGAAAAACAGATCGCACCTTTCAACCGCCATCAAGCATGAATCAAACGCGCTAACGCCAGGAATGACCGGTACGGTGCCCTTGTACGACATCCACACCTTGTAGCCGAATGCCTCCAGCGCAGCGTAAATCTGGTCAAGCATCGGTTCTTTACCGTAAACGCTCGACGAGACCATCACGCTCAATTTCGCCTTGGCGTCCTGCATTCAGCGCCTTCTCTCCGTAGCTGTGCGACTCACATTCGTCATTTCTTGTCGCGTGCGAGCGCCTTCGGCGCAAGTATAGAGCCGGCGACAGGAACTCTTCTGCCGGCGCCTCTGCCAATTCGTCTTTTGCGAAGATATCACAGAGCTACGCTCTTGAACCGCTTCTGGCCGAGCGCCGTGGCGATCCTTGCTGACGAACGCTCGGCAGCGCGCTTGGCGGGCTTCATCTGAACTTGTGCGTGTATCACCGTTGAGCTGGGGTCTGTTATGCCCAGACGCATCCGAAAGTCCGCTATTCCATTTGTAAGGCTGTAGCCCGCCGTTCCGGACAGTCCGACATTGCGGCCACTCGGCAATGGTCGATTCGATGTCCGCTTCTAGGGAATTGGCGAGAAAGGGCGAAGGACTGAGTTCGGGCGCTAAGCGGACGTGTCACCGAGCAGCAACCAGATTGAGACGATCAAGATGCCGGCTTGGCTGCGCGGTCCTTGTTACGCTTGTCGGCAACGAAGCTGTGGCCGCCTTCGCCCTTGACGATCTCGAATAGGCCGGTGGCCTCAAACAACGCCGGAAAATTCTTGGCCCCGTAGTTTCTTGGATCGATCGGCGCCTGCCGCTTGACCGCGCTCCCGGCCGCCGACATCGATGCCCATCCGTCGTCACGGGCTGACGCCTCAACGGCACCGCGCAGGATCGTCACCAGCTTGGTGTCCTGCGCGAGTTTCCTGTTGGTGGCCCTTGCGGGCGGCGTAGCAGCCTTTGCCGAATCCTTGGCCTTTGGCGGCTTCGGTTCGGGTGCCTCGGACGGTGCCGCAGGTGTATCGACGCCATCGAGATTATCGAGATAGAGGAATGTCGTGCAGGCATTGACGAACGGACTGGGCGTTTTCCGTTCACCGAAGCCGTAGACTTCATGACCATTGGCGCGAAGCTGCATTACGAGCGGCGTGAAGTCGGCATCGCTCGAAGCGAGGCAAAAGGCGTCGAGCTTTTGAGTGTAGAGAAGCTCCATCGCATCGATCACCAGCGCGATGTCGGTGGCATTTTTCCCCGTCGAATAGTTGAACTGCTGGATCGGACGGATCGCGAAATCGTGGAGCTTGTCTTTCCAGCCCTTCAGACTATCGCTTGCCCAGTTGCCGTACGCGCGGCGGATGTTCGCCGTCCCATATTTGGAAAGTTCGGCCAGCATCGCTGCGATCTTGGCGTGTGAGACATTGTCGGCATCGATCAGCAACGCGATCTTGCGGTCCGCAATCGCCCGCGCGCGATCATTGCTTTCGGACGTCTCCGTCATGTGGGTACACCCTCTTCCAAAGCTGCGATTCGTTCTGAGCAAACCGCGTGAACTGCGCGACCGAGTTCCTCGACGCAGCCGCCGAGCCATGTCAGCTCCTCTTCGGTGATGCGGTAATGCTTCGAATAGCGGGCCTTCACATAGGCCTCCTTCAGCTTTTCGAAGCGAGACCGATCCGATTTTAGTTCGCGTGGCCAAGCGTCGACGAGGCGCATATCAATGCGCTCGGCCTGGGTGCGCAGGAAGGCAAGATTGTGGACGTGCGGCGTGTAGAAGGTGCAAACCAAGAGGACGCAGTGGTAAAGGCGTTCCGCCGCTTGGTGCATCAGAAATGCGGCCAGCTTCGTTTTCCCATTGGCGATGGCATCGTTCGCGCTGCCGTGAAAATCAGAAGCGGTAGGAAACCATTCGTCGAAATACTCCCGCGCCATCGCCAGCGCCTGCTCGGGTGTCTTGGGCTTGGGGGTGTGGAGCGGCTTGTCATTATATTCGTAGAGCGCGATCCCGTCGCGCGCGACGTCCATGAAGAAATAGCGGCCGTGGGCCAGCCCGTCGTTCACCTCCTGCAGGGTGTGAACGATGAAGTTGACGGGGGTCTTGAGCGTCTTGTCGATCGCGAGCTCGCGAATGAGCCGGTCTTCGAGCTTGCCCCAGAAATCGACCTTCTCGGTTAACCGCTTGTCGTTGACGATGATGAGAAGGTCGAAGTCCGAGCGATAGCCTTTTGCCGTATGAGGCTCATCGACCCAGCCGCCGCGCGCATAGCTGCCGTAAAGAATGATCTTGTCGATCCGCCCCTTCTTCTTCCAGCTCATCGTGCCGAGCGCCAATGCATCCTCGAACTCTTCGAAGATGATCGCCTTCACGCGCTCCAGCTCGCGCTGCTTGTTGGCTGGAAGATGGTCGAGGTCGGTTTTCATCGCTGGCGGCACCCTGTCGGTGCTGCGGCTGCTTGGCAAGGTCGAAGCGGCGCTAACGCCGACAGAATTGCCGCCACCTGCGGTTCTTTCTGTGGACCGACTGGGCAATGACCCGCAAGCTGCGGATCATCGCGTCCTCGACCTCAGTAATGCTGACGCCATGGCGCTCGGCAAGCTGGCGGAACGCTGAACCCACGACCGGCAAACGGCCCGGCATCCCCCACAGGTGCCGGGCCGCGCGCTGGCGGGACGTGCTGCGACCCGTTCAGCCCGCCGCGACCGCATGCGGTTCGCTGGTCCCCGGCACGGCGCCGGGGATGACCGCATGCATATCCTTGTTCTCGGGTAAGATCGGCCACAAAAGCTGCTGGCCCAGCGTGGCCGGCGGCAGATTTTCGACGCCATAGCTTTGCGGATAGCTGCGCGTGATCTTGGCGGTGCCGAACAGCACGTCCCAGAAAAACAGAAGATTGCCGAAATTGCCCTTGTAGTTGACCGCCGGGTCGTCGGCGTGGCGGCCGTGATGCGCATGATGCGTCGCGGGGGTGCTGATCGTGCGTTCGACGACCCACATCACCGGCGCGAGCGCCCGGATGCGATAGAGCGGCGCATCCCAGGCGACGTCGCTGTGCGCGCCGATGATCACCGCCATCTTCACGATGAGATAGAAGGCGTAGAACCAGCCGAGCCCGAGGTAGACGAGCACCCCGGCAAACCAGATGCTCGGCATCATCGCATAATAGATGATGTTGTTCCGGTAGACGAGCCGGACGCTCATATAGCGGGCATTATGGTGCGCGCGGTGCAGGTTGTAGAGCCAAGCGGTGCTGTGCGACGCGCGGTGCCACCAATATTGCATCATGTCTTCAAAGACGAGGAACAGTGCGAGCGCGGCGTACCAGGGGGCGTGCGCCAGCGCGCCTTCATATTGCGGAAACCAGGCGTGGCCGAGCGCGCTGACGATCAGCAGGATTGCGGGCTGGGTCGCGATCAGCAGCGTGAAGGTGCTGACGATTTCGATGATGCCGTCGTGGCGCGACTGTTCGGACTTGGCGAACAGGCGCGTGCGGATCAGCTCGAGCAGGCAGAAGCCGACATAGATTGCAACGACGATCAGGCTCGACTGGGCCGAGGTAAGCTGCATCCCGATTCTCCCGCTATGGCATCGTGCCACTTGTCTTTCACCGCGCGGTGGCACAGAAACCGACTCGACAATGCAAAGAAGTTATCAATTGGCTCTTGCCGAGCGAACGCGCCTGTCGGGCACCGAACGCGACCGGCTGCTCGCGATGACGTCGCCGCGATCCTTTGCGGATGGTCAGTTCGTTCAGCATCAGGGCGATCCTGGCGATGCCTTCTGGGCCGTGATCGAGGGGCATGTACTCGTCGGACGTTATGCGGAGGATGGCGCGTTCACCGCCTTTGCCGTGCTGGGGCCGGGCGATATCTTCGGCGAGCTGGCCTTCTTCACCGGGCTCGAACGCCAGGTCGACGCGATTGCCAGCGGTCCGGCGCGGCTGGTTGCCATCGACCGCCCGGTGCTTCGCGCGCTGATGACCGCCGACATCGGCTGGGCCGAGCTGCTGCTGCGCAGCCTGGGCCGCCAGCTTGCGGTGTCGCTCGACATCATCGATGCCGAACGGCGGCTGCCCGTCGCCGAACGGCTGGCGCGGCTGCTCGCGGCGATGGCCGCCGACGCCGCCGACGGGATGACGGTGCGCGCGACGCAGCAACAGCTCGCCGATCTGCTCGGCGTGTCGCGCGTCACGCTCGGCGCCGCGCTGCGCGATCTGTCGGCGCGCGGGACGATCGAGCGCGGCTATCGCCATGTTCGCGTCCTGCCGCCGCTTTCGCGCCCCGCCTAGCATGGCTATGGTCGCCGCCATGGCGATCCTCCGGCGCCTGCTCCTCCTCCTTGTCCTGACCACCTTGGCGCCCATGGCGGCAGCGGCCGAGCGCGGGCCGCTGATTCTTGCGGCGGCCAGCCTTCAGGAATCGCTGACCGACGCCGCCGACGCCTGGGCGGCGCAGGGGCATGCGCGCCCCGTCCTGTCCTTCGCAGGATCGTCGGCGCTCGCGCGGCAGATCATGGCGGGGGCGCCCGCCGACCTGTTCATCTCCGCCGACGAGCCCTGGATGGACGCGGTCGCCAAGGCGGGACTGCTGCGTCCCGGCACGCGCGCCAATCTGGTCGGCAACCGGCTCGTGCTGATCGCCCCCAAGGCGAGCAGGCTGCACCTTGCCCCCGCGCGCGGCTTCGCACTGGCGCGCGCGCTCGGCGGCGGGCGGCTGGCGGTTGCCGATCCGAACGCGGTGCCCGCGGGCAAATATGCCAAGGCCGCGCTGACCGCGCTCGGCGTGTGGGGCGATGTGGCGAAAAAGCTCGCCCCGGCCGAGAATGTCCGCGCCGCACTGGCGCTCGTCGAACGCGGCGCCGCGCCGCTCGGCATCGTCTACGCCACCGATGCGCAGGCGTCGCACGCGGTGCGCGTCGTTGGCACCTTTCCGGCCGCCAGCCATCCGCCGATCCGTTATCCGCTGGCGCTGCTCAAGACGTCGCGCAGCGGCGAGGCCGCAGCGTTCCGCGCGTTCCTGTTGTCGCGGCAGGCGCGCGCGATCTTTGCGCGCCACGGCTTCACGGCGCCCTGATGCTGTCGGCCGAGGAGTGGGGGATTGTTGCGCTGTCGCTCAAGGTCGGCGGGGTCGCAGTGCTCGCGACGCTGCCGCTTGCCTTCGCGCTCGCCTGGGTGCTCGCGCGCTATCGCTTTCCGGGGCGGCTGCTGCTCGACGCGCTGGTCCATCTCCCGCTCGTCCTGCCGCCAGTCGTCACCGGCTGGCTGCTGCTTGTCGCCTTCGGCCCGCTCGGCCCGATCGGCAGCCGGCTGCAGGAGTGGCTCGGCGTCACGCTGATGTTCCGTTGGACCGGCGCCGCGCTGGCCGCCGCGATCATGGCGCTCCCGCTGATGGTACGCGCGATGCGCCTGTCGATCGAGGGGATCGACCGGCGGCTCGAAGGCGCGGCGCGGACGCTGGGGGCGGGGCGCTGGCACGCCTTCCGGACGGTCAGCCTGCCGCTCGCTCTGCCCGGCGTGCTGGCGGCGCTCGTGCTCGGCTTCGCCCGCTCGATCGGCGAGTTCGGCGCGACGATCACTTTCGTTTCCAATATTCCCGGCGAAACGCAGACGCTGCCGCTCGCCATCTATTCGGCGCTGCAGGTGCCGGGGGCGGAGGCGATGGTAACCCGGCTCGCTCTGCTGTCGGTCGCGCTGTCGCTCGGTGCGCTGATCCTGTCCGAGTGGCTGGTGCGGCGCACCCATGCCGAAAGGGCGCGGCATGGCGATTGATATCGACGTCGAAAGGCGCTTCGGCGCGAGCGTCATCGGGGCGCAGTTCACGGCCGAAGCCGGACTGACCGCGCTGTTCGGGCCTTCGGGGGTCGGCAAGACCAGCCTGCTCAACATGGTCGCCGGGCTGCTGCGCCCCGATCGCGGGCATATCCGTATCGGCGGACGGACATTGTTCGACGGCGCCACCGACCTGCCGCCCGAGGCGCGGCGCGTCGGCTATGTCTTCCAGGACGGGCGTCTCTTTCCGCATCGGCGCGTGAAGGCCAATCTCCTCTATGGCTGGCGTCTCACCGATCCGGCTAATCGCTGGATGACGCTGGATGAGGCCGCCGATTTCCTGGGCATCGGCCATTTGCTCGGTCGCTGGCCGCAAAGCCTGTCGGGCGGCGAGGCGCAGCGGGTCGCGATCGGCCGGGCCTTGCTCGCGGCGCCGCAAATCCTGTTGATGGACGAACCGCTGTCGTCGCTCGACGCGGCGCGGCGCGACGACATCATGACGGTGATCGAACGGATACGCGACGAGCTGAAAGTGCCGATCCTCTATGTCAGCCACGATCGGGCCGAGGTCGACCGGCTGGCAACGCAAATCGTCGAGGTCGGCAAATAAAGTTTCACTTGAAACCATATTGATGGTAGATTGCACGCATGGAAAGCCAGTTTACGCACGTCCACGACACGCCGCCGCCGGGCGCCGCGGCGGATTGGACGATTTCGCAGGATTGGGACGCCTTTTCCGCCGACGAGCATGCGATGTGGGACCGGCTGTTCGCGCGCCAGTCCGAGATGCTGCCGGGACGCGCCGCCGACGCCTTTCTGCGCGGGATCGACGTGCTTAAGCTCGAAAAGCCGGGCATCCCCGATTATCGCGAACTCAATGCGCGGCTGATGGCGGCGACGGGGTGGCAGGTCGTGGCGGTGCCGGGGCTTGTCCCCGATGACGTGTTTTTCGACCATCTGGCGAACCGGCGCTTCCCGGCGGGCAATTTCATCCGCACACCGCAGCAGCTCGACTATCTGCAGGAACCCGACGTCTTTCACGACGTGTTCGGCCATGTCCCGATGCTCGCCGACCCGATATTCGCCGATTATATGGTCGCTTATGGCGAAGGCGGCCTCAGGAGCCTGCAGTTCGACGCGCTGAAGCAGCTCGCGCGGCTCTATTGGTACACGGTCGAATTCGGGCTGATCCGCGAGAGCGGCGACCTGCGCATCTATGGCGCGGGGATCGTCTCGTCCTACGCCGAAAGCGTCTTCGCACTCGATTCGGACAGCCCCAACCGCATCGGTTTCGACCTCGCGCGCGTGATGCGCACCGATTACCGGATCGACGATTTCCAGCAGAATTATTTCGTGATCGATAGTCTGGACCAGCTTCTGGAGACGACGGTCAACACCGACTTTGCTCCGCTCTATGCCGCGAACGCCGCGCTGCCGCCGATCCCGATCGCCGACATCCTGCCGGACGATAGCGTCATCACCCGCGGCACGCAGGACTATGCGGCGGCGAAAGCCTGATTTTCACCAGCTCCCGAAGCTCGCGTCCGAGGGGCTGGCGCGGTGCAGGGCGCGTTCCTTGCGGCGGTAGCCGTAGCGCCGCCGCTTGGTGAGCAGCAGACAGGGCCATTCCGCGCTGCCCCCGCGCGCGGACAGGCGAAAGCCGTGCGCGCGATAGGCGGCGACTACGGGATCCAACTGGCGCGCGATCAGGCCGGCAAGAATGGCGCGGCCGCCGGGTGCGGTCGCAGCGGCAATGTCGGGAGCAAGCGTGATGAGCGGCCCGGCGAGAATATTGGCGATGACGAGGTCATAGGGCGCCCGGTGCCTTATGGCCGGATGGTCGGTCCCCGGCGCGACCGCCAGCGCGAGCCGGCCGCCGCCGCGGCCCAGCGGCACATCGTTGATCGCGGCATTGTCACGCGTGACGAATATGCTCGCCGGGTCGATGTCCGACGCGATGACGCGCGCGCGCGGCCATAGCGCCATGGCGGCGAAGGCGAGCAGGCCCGTGCCCGTCCCGATGTCGGCGATATTGCGCGGTGCGGCGCCCACGCGGTCGAGGCGGTCGAGCATCGCGAGGCAGCCCGCAGTGGTGTCGTGCCCGCCGGTGCCGAAGGCCTGGCTCGCATCGATCAGAAAGGATGTCGTGCCCGGCGGGACGCGGTCGGCATAGCTGCTGGTGTGGACGAAAAAGCGTCCGGCGCGCACCGGCTCGAGCCCCTGCTGCGACAGCGTGACCCAATCTTCTTCGGGCAATTCGGCGACGGTCGGCGCGACGCCCTTCGCGCTCGGGGCGAGCGATTGGATCAGCCGCAGCAGATCATCGCCCGGCGCGTCGTCCATATAGGCGTCGAGCTGCCACGTTCCGGCATCTTCGTCGATCTCGCGCGTCACGACGACCGGCGCTTCGGGGGCAGCATCCAGCGCAGGGATTTCACCCGACAGCGCTTCGGCCTCCGCACGCGTGCAGGGCAGCGAGACGATCCAGCTCATCGCGTCGCCGCCTCTTTCGCCAGCCGATCGTCGAGCCGCTTGCCTGCTGCCGCGGCATAAGCGGCGCAGCCATCGGCGCCGGCCAGCGGAGCCTCGCCCGCCAACCGCGCAAACAAATTGCTCGCGCCGGGATGCGGGGTGACCAGATAGTCGCACGGCAGCGTCGGCACCCTGGCAAAGGTCGCGCGCAGCATCGCGACATAGTCGGGATGGTCGCTGAAGCGGTAGCCGTCGGCCGAAATGGCGGTCAGGCTGTCGACATAGGCGATGGTGCGGCAGGCGGACCCTTCGCACGATTGCCACGTCCAGCTCGTGCTGCCCGGCGTGTGGCCGGGAGTTGCGTGGGCGGTGATCCGGATGTCGGCAAAGGCGAGCGGCTGTCCGTCGCGCAGGCGCTGTGCGACCGGCACGCCGGTGAAGCTATCGAGGGCGCCGCGCTGCGGATCGCGCGGGTCGGGGGTTCCGCTTTCGAGCTGCGGCGCGGCGTCGGCAAGCGCGATCACCGGCGCGCCGGTCGCGGCATGCAGCGCCGCGAGACCGCCGACATGATCGAAATGCTCATGGCTGGTCAGGATCGCGCGGATGCGTTTGGGATCGAAGCCCAGCGCACGGATATTGGCAAGGATCGCAGGCGCCGCTTCGGCGGTTGCGGCATCGATCAGGATCGGTCCGGCCGGTGCGTCGATGAGCAGCGCGGTGATGCCGCAGGTGCCGACATAATAAGTGTTGCCGAACAGCTTGGCCGGCGGCGCGGGATCGCTCCAGCCGTCGCGATCGGCGCAGGCGGCGGCGAGCGCCTTGCCCGTCGGGGCAGGAGGCGCCGCGGCCGGAGCGCTCGCCTGCGGCGCGCATCCGGCAAGCATCGGGGCAGCAAGCATCAGGGCGGCCAGGGCAAGACTTTTAGCGGACATAGCTGGCTCCATTGGCATCGAGTATCGCGCCGGTCATCGACGGCGGCGCCTCGAGCGCGCACCAGCGCGCCATTTCGGCGATTTCCTCGGGGCTTGCCACGCGGCCCAGCGGGATGTCGGCGAGCAATGTGTCGCCGCCCCGGCTGGCGAGATAGTCCTCGGCCATGCCGGTCATCGTGAAGCCCGGGCAAATGGCGAAGGCGAGGATGCCTTCATGAGCATAGCCGCGCGCAATCGTCTTGGTCATCGCGACCATGCCCGCCTTCGATGCTGCATAATGCCAATGCGCGGGACTGTCGCCGCGATAGGCCGCGCGGCTGGCGATGTTGACGATCCGGCCATGGCTCGTGTCGCCTGCGGCCCGGCGCGCCTGCCAGTGCTGCACCGCGCGGCGGCACAGCTGCGCGGCGGCGGTCAGGTTGATCTGGAGGGTGCGGTTCCAGCTTTCGAGCCAGTCGGCATCGCTGCTGTCGATCGGATTCGCTTCGAAAACGCCGGCATTATTGACGAGCACGTCGATCCGGCCGTCGAGCCGGTCGAGGCTTTTGGCCCATAGTTGGTCCGCAATCGCAGGGTCGCCAAGGTCGCCGTCGGCGCTCGACAGCGCGGCGACCTTCGCCGCGTCGGTCGCAAGCGCGTCGGCGATGGCCGCACCAATGCCGCGGCTCGCGCCGGTAATCAGGATGTGGGTTTTCATCCCCCCGCCTTAGGCGAGCGGCGGGCCGCTTGCCAAGCAGGGCGCGACGGATCAGGCGACGCGGCGGCTGAATTCGCTCGCGGCGGTTTCCAGTGCCTGCAGCCGCTCGCCCATCTTGGAAAATTCCTGGCTGAGCACGCTGATTTCGCTGGCGACGGTGCCCGAATCGTTGCGGATGCTGGCGATGGTCGACGACATGCTGTCGGCCGCGAGCGCGGTTTCGTCGACGGCGGCGGTGATCGAGGTGACCGTCTGCGCCTGCGCGTCCATCGCATCGCGAATTCGCTGCGCCGACTGCTGCACCTCGATGATCGTCTGCTGGATCGACTGGTTCGCCGCGACCGACCCGCGCGTTGCCTGCTGGATCGCGGTGATCTTGCCCGCAATATCGTCGGTCGCGCGCGCGGTTTCGTTGGCGAGGCTCTTCACTTCCTGCGCGACGACGGCAAAGCCGCGGCCCGATTCGCCCGCGCGCGCCGCCTCGATCGTCGCGTTGAGCGCGAGGAGGTTGGTCTGGCCCGCAATTTCGCGGATCAGGCCCAGAATGGATTCGATCGATTCGGCGTGACGCGACAGCGCGTCGGACATGGCCACCGCTTCGCCCGCCTGTTCGGAGGCGCGCGTCGCGACGCTGGCCGATGCTTCGACCTCGGTGCGGGCATCCTCGATCGCGCGGATCAGCCCGGCGGCGGTCGATGCGGCTTCGCGCATCGCCATCGCCGATTGCTCGGACGCCGCAGCGACTTCGCTCGTCTTGGCGATCATGCCGCGCGCGGCATGATCGGCCGATGTGGCCTGTTTGGCGAGCTGCTGGCGCACCCCGTCGCTGTCCTGGACCAGCGAGGCGATCGAGCGGTCGAAATCGCTCGCCAGCGCCTGTCGCTCCTGCGAGATCGCTGCGCGGTCGAGCTTTTCGGCATAGGCGAGCATGATGTCCATTTCGAGCAGCGCGAGACGGTTGATCGCCGCGGTCAGGCGCGTCTGGCGCGCCGTGTCGCCGGCGCACGCCTCGATCACATAATGGATGGCCAGCTTGTGGCTTTCGCCGATGCACGACAGCACGGTCGCGATCGGCAGGCCGACGCGCAGCGCCATATGGGTGTTCTGGCACGCGATGGTCGCGGCCTCCTGCCCCCCGGCGTCGGCATATTTGGTCTGCATGTGCCGCGCGCTGCCGCGAATATAGGATTCAAGCAGTTCACCCTCGATCTTGCGGGTGACGATGGGCAGCGCGTTGAAGGCATCCCAATAGGCGGTCGCCAGCTGCGTCTCCAGCCCCGACAGGATCATGTGCACTTCGGCCCCGTCGGCGGCGAGCCGGCCGTCGAGGTCATAGGTCGGGAAGCGATCGGCCATCAGAACGGGCTCGATTTGCTGCTTATGAATCGGATTTTCCTTCACCATGATCCTGTTCCCTTGCCGACCCCGGGACGCGCAGGTCTGTCGCCCGCCATCATCCCAAACTGCGTCTGCCGGATATGGAAGGAAATTGGTAAATTCACCGTTAACCAGCGCGCCCAGTCTCGCTCGGTTCAGCGGCGCTCGGTGGGTTGGACGGGATAGCCTTCGAAGCCCTTGATCGTGCGCAGGGCAAAGGCGCTGTGCATCGCGGCGACACCCGGAAGACGCGACAGGCAGTGGCGGTGCAGCCGGTCGAAATCGGCGACATTGCGCGCGGCGACGCGAAGCCGATAGTCGGACGCGCCTGACAGCAATTGGCACTCGAGGATTTCGTCGAAGCTTTTGACCGCGCTTTCGAAAGCGGTGAGCGCCTCTTCGCTCTGCGAGGTCAGGCTGATGTCGACGAACACGTCGAGACCGAGGCCGATCGTGTCGGGGGCGATGCGCGCGGCATAGCCGGTGATGATCCCCGCCGCCTCCATCGCGCGGATGCGGCGATGGCAGGCGGAGGCCGAAAGTCCGACCCGTTCGCCCAGTTCGGCGACGGGTTTTGGCCCCTCGCGCTGCAACAGGTTGAGCAGCTTTGCATCGATTCGATCGATCATGTCGCGTGTCTATCCAGAATGACGCAAAAATATTGCGTGTTTATCGTCATGCGAACGATAGTTTGCAAGCAAATCCCGCCGATACGCTGTTATGTTTGCCCGAAGGCTTCGGATAGGCGAAAATGCGCGCGTCCGTTCCGGCAAATCGGAGAGACAGCATGATCATCGGCACCCCCAAGGAAATCAAGAATCACGAATATCGCGTCGGCCTGACGCCCGAGAGCGCCCGCGAACTGGTGGCACATGGTCACCGCGTCCTCGTCCAGACCGGCGCGGGCGAGGGCATCGGCGCTCACGACCGCTTCTATGTCGAGGCGGGCGCCGAGATCGTCGACAGCGCCGAAGAAATTTTCGCGAGCTGCGAAATGGTCGTGAAGGTCAAGGAGCCGCAGGCGGTCGAGCGCGCGATGCTGCGCGAAGGCCAGATTCTCTATACCTATCTCCACCTTGCGCCCGATCCCGAGCAGACGCGCGATCTGATGAAATCGGGCGCGGTGTGCATCGCCTATGAAACCGTGACCAGCCCCCATGGCGGCCTGCCGCTCCTGAAGCCCATGAGCCAGGTCGCGGGGCGCATGTCGATCCAGGCCGGCGCGACCGCGCTTGAAAAGGCGCACGGCGGCCGCGGCGTGCTGCTCGGCGGCGTGCCGGGCGTGGCGCCGGGCAAAATCTGCGTGATCGGCGGCGGCGTCGTCGGCTTCAACGCGGCGCAGATGGCG
The DNA here is from genome assembly GCF_052384365.1 of Sphingopyxis sp. Q841. NCBI lineage: Bacteria > Pseudomonadati > Pseudomonadota > Alphaproteobacteria > Sphingomonadales > Sphingopyxidaceae > Sphingopyxis > Sphingopyxis sp. Q841. The sequence goes on from NZ_JBQSUM010000003.1 coordinate 23,473, forward strand.
GCGGGGCTGGGCGCCGACGTCACGATCCTCGATCGCGATCCCGAAGTGCTCGAACGCGTCGGCACCTTTTTCGAAGCGCGCGCGAAGACCCGCTTTTCGAACCGCGCGAACCTTGCCGAATGCGTCGCCGAGGCCGATCTGGTCATCGGCGCGGTGCTGATCCCCGGCGCCGAAGCGCCGAAGCTCGTCACGCGCGACATGCTGAAGACAATGCGCCCCGGATCGGTCCTCGTCGACGTCGCGATCGACCAGGGCGGCTGTTTCGAGACGAGCCATGCGACGACGCACGCCGATCCGACCTATGTCGTCGACGGCATCGTCCATTATGCGGTCGCCAACATGCCCGGCGCCGTCGCGCGCACGAGCACCTATGCGCTCAACAATGTCACCCTGCCGCACGCGCTGCGCATCGCCGACCTCGGCTGGAAAGAAGCGCTGCGCCGCGATATGCATCTTTCGCAGGGCCTGAACGTATGGAATGGTAAGGTGACGTTCGAAGCCGTAGCCGAAGCGGTGGGAACGGACTATGTGCCTGTCGAGCAGGCACTCGCCTGACGCCAGACCATAGGATCAAGAGAGACGATGACCGACCAAGTGCCGCCTCCCCCGCAAGACGAAGAAGAAAATGAAGTGCTGCGCGCCGCGCGCGAGCAGCAGGCCCAGAAGGAAGCCGCCGAGGCGACCGAGGCGGCCGACCGGGAGGCGGCGAAAGGCGGCCGCAAGATCGGCTGGAAGACGGCGGCGGGGATCGGCGTCGGTTCGGCCGCAGTGCTTGCGGCGCTGCTCTACGCGAACCGCGACAAGATCAAATAAGGCGCGTCGGCCCCGGACGATCCTTCGATCCCGGGGCCGGCTGCCTGCGAATTCTTGCCTCCATCGCCCCCTAAGCAATTGCATATCGTGCGCGCGGCGCTAAACCGGCGCCCATCGACCGACTAGAGTCACGGAATGGGGCTGATATGGCTGGCAAAGAACCGAGCGGGCGTCCGCTCTCGCCGCACCTCCAGGTGTATAAATGGGGGCCGCACATGGCGGTCTCGATCTTTCACCGCGTCAGCGGTGACGGGCTGGCCATCGTCGGTGCGCTGATGTTCCTCGGCTGGCTCGGCGCGATCGCGGCGGGCCCCGAGGCCTATGCGGCCTTCGTCGCCTGCGTCTGGCACGACCCTGCGGGCGGCGGCGTGCATCAGGTCACCAATATTCTGGGCAAGATCGTGCTCGTCGGTCTGACCTGGGCCTTTTTCCAGCATCTGTTTTCGGGGCTGCGCCACTTCATCCTCGATACCGGCGCGGGTTATGAACTCAAGGCCAACAAGCTCTGGTCGACCGTCGTGATCGTGGGCGCGATCCTCGCGACCGCCGCGACCTGGCTCTATATCGCCAAGGAGGCGCTCAATGGGTAACGGAACGCCTCTCGGCCGGGTTCGCGGACTTGGCGCTTCGCACCACGGTACCGGCCACTGGCTGCAGCAGCGGCTGACCGCGCTCGGCAATGTGCTGCTCGTCACCTGGTTCGTCGTCTCGCTGCTCCGCTTGCCGCTCGGCGACCATGCCGCGCTGATGCAGTGGGCGTCGAAGCCGATGGTCGCCTTTGCGCTGATCCTGCTCGTGGTCAGCGTCTTCTGGCACCTGCGCCTCGGGCTGCAGGTGCTGATCGAGGATTATGTCCACGGCGAAGCGACGCGCCTGCTGTCGATCGTCCTGTTGAATTTCTATGCGTTCGGCGGCGCGGCCTATGGCATTTTCGCGATCGTGCGCATCGCGCTAGCGCCCGCCGCGCTCGGCCCGGGGGGCATGTGATATGACCGAAGCCTACAAGATCATCGACCACACCTATGACACCGTCGTCGTCGGCGCCGGCGGTTCGGGCCTGCGCGCCACGATGGGCAGCGCCGAGGCCGGCCTGCGTACCGCCTGCATCACCAAGGTGTTCCCGACGCGCAGCCATACCGTTGCGGCGCAGGGCGGCATTGCCGCCAGCCTCGGCAACAACAGCCCCGACCATTGGCAGTGGCATATGTACGACACCGTCAAGGGCTCCGACTGGCTGGGCGACCAGGACGCGATCGAATATATGGTGCGCGAGGCGCCCGCCGCGGTCTACGAACTCGAACATGCCGGCGTGCCCTTTTCGCGCAACGCCAATGGCACCATCTATCAGCGCCCGTTCGGCGGCCATATGCAGAATATGGGTGAAGGCCCGCCGGTGCAGCGCACCTGCGCCGCCGCCGACCGCACCGGTCACGCGATGCTCCACGCGCTCTATCAGCAGAGCCTGAAGTATGACGCGGACTTCTTCATCGAATATTTCGCGCTCGACCTGATCATGGAAGACGGCGTGTGCCGCGGCGTGATCGCGCTGTGCATGGAAGACGGCAGCATCCACCGCTTCCGCAGCCAGGCGGTCGTGCTCGCGACCGGCGGCTATGGCCGCTGCTATTTCACCGCCACCTCGGCGCATACCTGCACCGGCGACGGCGGCGGGATGGTGCTGCGCGCGGGCCTGCCGCTCCAGGACATGGAATTCGTCCAGTTCCACCCGACCGGCATTTACGGTGCGGGCGTCCTCATCACCGAGGGCGCGCGCGGCGAGGGCGGCTATCTCACCAACTCCGAGGGCGAGCGCTTCATGGAACGCTATGCCCCCTCGGCGAAGGATCTGGCGTCGCGCGACGTCGTGTCGCGTTCGATGGCGCTCGAAATCCGCGAAGGCCGCGGCGTCGGTCCGCACAAGGACCATATCTTCCTGCACCTCGATCATATCGATCCCGCGGTGCTGGCGGAGCGTCTGCCGGGCATCACCGAAAGCGGCAAGATTTTCGCGGGCGTCGACCTGACGCGCCAGCCGCTGCCGGTCGTGCCGACGGTCCATTACAATATGGGCGGCATTCCCTGTAACTATCATGGCGAAGTCGTGACGCTGAAGGACGGCAACCCCGATGCGGTCGTCCCCGGCCTGTTCGCGGTCGGCGAGGCGGCGTGCGTGTCGGTCCATGGCGCGAACCGCCTTGGCTCGAACAGCCTGATCGACCTGGTCGTTTTCGGACGCGCGACGGGGCACCGGCTCAAGGAAATCGTCGCGCCCGGCGCCGCGCAGCCTGCGCTGCCCAAGGACAGCGCCGACCTCGCGCTTGGCCGCCTTGACCATTTCCGCAATGCGAGCGGCGGTTCGCCGACCGCCGAAATCCGCACGGAGATGCAGCGCGCGATGTCGCAGCACGCGGCGGTTTTCCGCACCGACGAGCTGATGGCCGAGGGCAAGGACAAGCTTGCCAAGACCTATGAGCGCATGAACGACGTCCATGTCGCCGACCGCAGCCTGATCTGGAACACCGATCTCGTCGAAACGCTCGAGCTCGACAATCTGATCGCGCAGGCGACGGTGACGATGCATTCGGCGTTCAACCGCAAGGAAAGCCGCGGCGCCCACGCGCACGAGGATTTCCCGAACCGCGACGATGCGAACTGGATGAAGCACACGATCAGCTGGTTCGACGGCTGGGGCGGCAAGGACGGCAAGGTGACGCTCGATTACCGCCCGGTCCACGAATATACGCTGACCGACGATGCCGAATATATCAAGCCGAAGGCGCGCGTTTACTGAGGACGCGTTTGTGACCGGGCGCCTTCGGGTGCCCGGATCGGCCGCTCGGCCTATTTGCCCAAAATATTGTCGATCGGATTGAGGTCGGAAAAGGGCCTGTCGACCTGCAGGCCCATCAGCCACAATTTGTAGCAGGCAACCGCGAAGAACATCAGCGCGATCGTCCACACGATGATCGTCTTGATGATGCGCCAGCGCTTTTCTTCATAGGCGGCGCGCGCGCGCGCCTTGTGATCGATGCCGAGTTCGCCCTCGAACTCGGCAATCAACTGCGCACGGCGAGTCCGCGAAATATTCGCAAGGCTCATCGCCTGCCCATCACTGGCCGAACGGGGGTCCGCCATCGTTGATCCCTGAATCCCAATAGTCCTGCATTGAACGATAGGGGGGAGCCCCTGATAAATGGTTAAGCGGGGCCTTGCTTTGCGATCAGTCGAGCGCGACCGCGACCAGTTTTATCCGCGCCGTTGCGCCGCGCAGCAGCGTCAGATCGCGGCGTGGCCGGCCGAGCGCGGCCGCGAGCAGGCGCAGCACCGCCTCGTTGGCGGCGCCGTCGGCGGGCGGGGCGGTGACGCGCAGCAAAACGGTGCCGGCATCGATCCGTACCTCGTCGCGCCCCGCGCCGGGCGTCACGCGCACCTCGATCCGGCCGGTCGGCCGCGCCAGTGCGTCGAGCGCCTCGGTCAGCGCGGGATCGGGGCGATATTTCAGATCGTCACGACCAGCTTGCCGACGGCGCTGCGGTCACCCAGCTTGGCGATCGCCTTGCCGCCATCGGCCAGCGCGAAGCGTTCGGTGACGCGCGGGCTGATCTTGCCCTGTTCCCAAAGCTGGAACAGGCGTGCGATATTGGCGCGGTTGCGCTGCGGCTCGCGGGCGGCGAAGGCTCCCCAGAAGACACCGGCGACGTCACAGCTCTTGAGCAGGGTCAGGTTGAGCGGCAGGCGCGGAATGCCCGCGGGGAAGCCGACAACGAGGTAGCGTCCTTCCCATGCGATCGAGCGCAGCGCCGGTTCGCAATAATCGCCGCCGACCGCATCGTAGATCACATTGGCGCCGTCGCCGCCGACCGCCGCCTTGAACGTGTTGGCGAGCGCCTTCGAGGCCTCCTTGTCGAACGGCTGATAGCCATAGACGACGACTTCGTCGGCGCCGGCCTGACGTGCGATGTCGGCCTTTGCCTCGCTCGATACGCCGGCGACGACGCGCGCGCCGAATGCCTTGCCCAGTTCGACCGCGGCAATGCCGACTCCGCCCGAGGCGCCAAGGACGAGCAGCGTATCGCCTTCCTCGATATGGCCGCGATCGACCAGCGCATGAATGCTGGTGCCATAGGTCATCAGGAGCGCCGCGCCTTCGGCAAAGTCGCGCCCTTCGGGCAGCGGATAGCTATTGGCGGCATTGACCAGCGCCGCCTCGGCCATGCCGCCGTTGCCGCACGCCGCAATCACCCGGTCGCCGACCTTGAAATCGGTCACGCCTTCGCCGACCTCGGCCACGATGCCCGCGACCTCGCCGCCCGGGGCGAAGGGGCGCTGCGGCTTGAACTGATATTTATCCTCGATGATGAGCACGTCGGGGAAGTTGACCGCGCAGGCCTTCACATCGACGACCATCTGCCCTTTGCCGGGGGTGGGGCGCGCAACCTCGCCCAGTTCGAGCGTTTCGGGGCCGCCGGTCGCGGTCGACAGAAGAGCCTTCATCATCGTCTCCTTTTCCTGTTTCGTTGGTTATTCGGTGAGCGCGGGCTGCAGCCAGGGCCGCTCGGCCGCTAGTTTTGCCTCATAAGCGTCGATCGCCCCGCCGCTCTTTTCGGTGAGCGAGATCTCGTCGAGACCGCCGAGCAGGCACATCTTGCGGAACGGGTCGATTTCGAAGGTGAAGCGATCCTGAAAGGGCGTCGTCACCGTCTGCGTGTCGAGGTCGACGTGAATCGGATCGGTTGCCGCGACCTCGATCAACCGGTCGACCGCCGCCTGCGGCAGCACCACGGGCAAGATGCCGTTCTTGACCGCATTGCCCGAGAAGATGTCGGAATAGCTGGGCGCGATGACGACGCGGATGCCAAGGTCGCCGAGCGCCCAGGCGGCATGTTCGCGGCTCGACCCGCAGCCGAAATTGTCGCCCGCGATCAGGATCGGAGCGCCCTTGTTCTCGGGACGGTCGAACAGATTGTCGGGATCGGCGCGCAGGCTTTCGAACGCGCCGCGGCCCATGCCTTCGCGGCTCGTGGTCTTGAGCCAGTGCGCGGGAATGATGACGTCGGTATCGACATTCTTGAGCCCGAGCGGAATCGCGCGGCCTTCGACCTTTTCCAGCGGGGTCATGCCATCAACTCCCGCACGTCGGTGAGCTTGCCGGTCACCGCCGCCGCCGCTGCCATGGCGGGGCTCACAAGATGCGTGCGGCTGCCCGGACCCTGGCGGCCAACGAAATTGCGGTTGCTCGTCGATGCGCAGCGTTCGCCTGCGGGCACTTTGTCGGGGTTCATCGCAAGGCACGCCGAACAGCCCGGCTCGCGCCACTCGAGCCCTGCGTCGATGAAGATGCGGTCGAGCCCTTCGGCTTCGGCCTGCGCCTTTACCAGGCCCGATCCCGGAACGACGATCGCCCAGCGGACACTGTCGGCCTTTTTGCGGCCCTTGATGACCGCAGCGGCAGCGCGCATGTCCTCGATCCGGCTGTTGGTGCAACTGCCGATGAAGATGTTCTCGATCGCGACATCCTGCATCCGCGTGCCGGGTTCGAGGCCCATATAGGCAAGCGATTTGGCGGCGGCGGCCTGTTTCGACGGGTCGGCAAAGCTCGCAGGATCGGGAACGAAGCCGGTGATCGGCACCACGTCCTCGGGGCTGGTTCCCCAGGTAACGCTCGGTGCAATGTCGGCAGCGTCAATGACGACGGTCTTGTCATAGCTGGCGCCTGGATCGGTCGCGAGGCTGCGCCAATAGGGGACCGCAGCCTCCCAGTCGGCCCCCTTCGGCGCGTAGGGGCGGCCCTTCAGATAAGCGAAGGTGACATCGTCGGGTGCGATCAGGCCAGCGCGGGCGCCGCCCTCGATTGCCATGTTACTCACAGTCAGACGGCCCTCGATGCTGAGGCCGCGAATCGCGCTGCCGGTATATTCGATGACGTGGCCGGTGCCGCCAGCAGCGCCGATCACGCCGGTGATGTGAAGGATGATGTCCTTCGCGCTGACGCCGGGCCCGACATCACCCTCGACGCGCACTTCCATCGTCTTTGCGGGCTGAAGCAGCAATGTCTGCGTCGCCAGCACATGCTCGACCTCGCTCGTTCCGATGCCGAAGGCGAGCGCGCCGATGCCGCCGTGACAGGCGGTGTGGCTGTCGCCGCAGACGATCGTCGTGCCGGGCAGCGAGAAGCCCTGTTCGGGGCCGACGACATGGACGATACCCTGCTCGGGCGCCACCGCGTCGATGTAGCGGATGCCATATTCGGGTGCGTTCTTTTCGAGCGCCGCCAATTGCGCCGCGCTTTCGGGGTCGGCGATCGGCAGCCGGTTGCCCGCCGCATCGCGCCGCGCCGTCGTCGGCAGATTATGATCGGGAACCGCCAGCGTCAGGTCGGGACGGCGCACCGTACGGCCGCTCGCGCGAAGCCCGGCGAAGGCTTGCGGACTGGTGACTTCATGGACGAGGTGGCGGTCGATGAAGATCAGGCAGGTACCGTCGGGGCGCTGTTCGACGACATGCGCGTCCCAGATTTTCTCATAAAGCGTGCGGGGCCGAGTCATGCGGGTTCACTTACGCTGCCCACACAACTTTGCAAGCGAGTGGCGATCAAAAACGCAATTTTCGGTCGCCGATACCCATAGCGGGGAATGAGGAGATGATGGCGCGGCTGCCTTAACCGGCCTATACTCTCCCCCATGTCGACGCTCGCCATCATCGCCCTTGTCCTTGCCACCGTCATCGCGATGGAGGGCGTCGCCTGGGCAAGCCACAAATATATCATGCACGGCTTCGGCTGGGGTTGGCACCGCGACCATCACGAACCGCACGGGCGTCGGCTGGAGAAGAACGACCTGTTCGCCATCGTCGGGGCCGCGATGAGCATTTCGATGTTCGCGATCGGCAGCCCGATGATCTTCGGTGCGGCGGCGTGGGAACCAGGAACGTGGATCGGCCTCGGTATCCTTTGCTATGGCATCATCTACACGCTGGTGCATGACGGGCTGGTCCATCAGCGCTATTTCCGCTGGGTACCGCGGCGCGGCTATGCCAAGCGGCTGGTGCAGGCGCACAAGCTGCACCATGCGACGATCGGCAAGGAAGGCGGGGTCAGCTTCGGCTTCGTCTTCGCGCGCGACCCGGCCAGGCTGAAGGCCGAATTGAAGGCGCAGCGTGAAGCAGGCGTCGCCGTGGTGCGCGAGGCGCTGGCGGACTGAACCTCGTCATTGCGCGGAGCGAAGCGACCAAGCAACTTCCGGCTGGCGGCGTTAAATTCCGATCGCTGGAGATTGCTTCCCCCGGCTTTCGCCGGGGTCGCAATGACGAAGGAGGAGGGCTCAGGCCGTCCGGTAATCCGCCGTAATTACCCCGGCTGCTGCCAGCTCGGCTTCGTGGCTTTCTTCGCGCCACTCTTCGGCGAGCGCCTGCCGCTCCCATTCGCGCATGGTGGGGTGCGCCAGCATATGGTCGACCCACGCCTGTCCCGCGCCGACGTCGAGGCCGTAAGTGCGGATACGAAAGGCGACCGGTGCGAAAAAGGCGTCGGCGGCCGAGAAGTCGGCGCCGGCGAGCCATGGGCCGCCGAACTTCGTCAAACCTTCCTCGAACAGCTCGCGGATGCGCGCGACATTGGCGGTGAGGGCGTCCGACATCGGCTTGGGCGTCACGCGGACGCCGACGTTCATCGTGCAATCGTTGCGAAGCGCGGCAAAGCCGCTGTGCATTTCCGCCACCGCGCATTGCGCCCAGGCGCGTGCGTCGGGATCGTCGGGCCAGACGCCATTGTGCCGGTCGGCGAGATAAAGCGTAATGCCGAGCGAGTCGTAGACGGTGCGCCCCTCGTGGAGCAGCGCCGGAACCTGACCAGTCGGCGAAAAGCTGCGGAAGGCGTCGTAATTGACGGGTTTGGCGAAAGGCTCGACGCGATCCTCGAAGCCGATGCCGAGCCCTTTCATCAGCATCCACGGGCGCAGCGACCAGCTCGAATAATTGCGGTTGGCGGTGATCAGCACATACATGCGTGGTGGCTCCTCACCCATTGCTGTCGTCGGCGCTGGGGGCGGTCGCGACGGGCGCGCGCTTGACCTTGGGGAGTTCGCTGAGGTCGAGCCAGGCCGCATCGGCGCGCTTGTGGTAGCTGTCGAGTGCGGCAAATGGGATGCGGAAGGGGAAGCCCCAGTCGCTGTTCCACAGCGCGACGACGCCGGTGCGCGTCGCGGGTTCGAAGATCATCGTGGCGCGATAACCCGACACGGCGCCCGAATGGCCCTGGAGGTGGAGCCCAGCATAGGTGAAGTTACGCCAGCCGAGGCCATAAGAGGCATCGCCGATCGCCTGCCGCAACGCGCCGCCATAGAGCCGCGCTGTGCCGACGCGCGGCTGGTGGGCGATTTGCAGCACATCCTTCGGCAGAACGTCGGGGCGATTACCCATCATCGCCTGCATCCAGGTCGCGAAATCGACGATATCGCTTTCGACGCCGGCGGCGGCGGGGACGCGCCAATAGGCTTCCTTGACCGGCTGGACGTGGCGCCCGCGGTGCGGCCGTGCCCAATCCTTCGCGCCCGTCAGCCGCTCTGCGCCATAGCCGGCGCTGACCATTCCGAGCGGCAGGAAAAAGCGGTCCTCGACGGCATCGCCGAAGGATTTGTGCGCCGCGGCGCCCAGAATCTCGCTCGCCGTGTCGAAGGCGACATTCTGATAGGTGTGGCAGGTGCCGGGCTCGCATTGCAGCGGCGCGCCGGCGAGGCTGGTGCGCAGGAGCGCCGGGCTCTGCCCTTCCTCCAGCTTTTCGTCATAGGCATTTTTGGTGAGGCCGGTGCGCTGGGCGAGCAGTTCGGCCAGCGTCACATGCGATTCGGCGCCGCCGGGGAGGCGTAGAGAACTGCGCCAGCTTGCGACCGGCCGATCGAGGTTCACCGCGCCATCCTTGCTCAGCGCCGCGGCCAGCGCGCCGGTCGCGGTCTTGGACACCGACGCCCAGCGGAACAGCGTATGCGGCGTCACCGGCGCGCCGCTATCGGCGTCGGCGACGCCGTAGGTGCGTACGAAGCTCAGCTTGCCGTCCTCGACAACCGCCACCGCCAGCCCTGCCATTTCGGGGCGGGCGGCGAGATCAGTCAGTTGCCGGTCGAGCGCGCGATAGTCGATCCGTCCGCGCCATTTGTCGGGCGTGTCGGGCAGATTTTCAGGAGCGGCGAAGGGAATCGGCACGCTTGCCAGTGGCTGGCTGTCGCCCAGCGCCTGAACCCCGAACCAGCCGGCGAAAACGAGCGCGCCGGCCGCAATCAATATCATCAAAGCACGCAGCATGGACTCTCGATCAGACGGCGACCTCATATTTGGCCGTCGTCTTAGCTGCGACTTCGTCCGCCGTCACCCCCGGTGCGAGCTCGATCAGCCGGAACGGGCTGTCATGGTCGTCGCGCTTGAACACTGCGAGGTCGGTGATGATCATGTCGACGACATTCTTGCCGGTCAGCGGCAGGGTGCAGGCGGGGATGAATTTGGGGCTGCCGTCCTTGGCATTATGTTCCATGACGACGATGATCTTCTTGACGCCGGCGACCAGATCCATCGCGCCGCCCATGCCCTTGATCATCTTGCCGGGGATCATCCAGTTGGCGATGTCGCCATTTTCGGCGACTTCCATCGCGCCCAGCACAGTGAGGTCGATATGCCCGCCGCGGATCATCGCGAAGCTTTCCGCCGAGCTGAAATAGACCGACTGCGGCAGTTCGCTGATCGTCTGCTTCCCCGCATTGATGAGGTCGGCGTCTTCCTCGCCCTCGATCGGGAAAGGGCCGATGCCAAGCATGCCGTTTTCCGACTGCAGCGTAACGTCCATCCCGTCGGGAATGTGGTTGGCGACCAGCGTCGGGATGCCGATGCCCAGATTGACGTAGAAGCCGTCCTGTAATTCCTTCGCGGCGCGCGCCGCCATATCATCACGCGTCCAGGCCATGTCAGTTCGGCTCCCATTGCTTGTCGGAGGGGAAGATGTCGGCAAAGCCGCCGCGGATCGACGGGCCATAGACGGGGTTGGAGAAGAGGAACCAGCCATGGCCCCACAGCCCCGCGACCGGTCCGCTCGTCGCCATCGTCCTGCGGTCGGCGACCGACAGACCGCGCGCGTTGAACGCCTGCGCGAAATCGCCAAGCTGGTCGCCGCCCATCGCGATCACGCACCAGCGCGAGGCGATCAGCGCCCGGCGTCCGTCCTTGCTCGCGCCGTCGGGCGTGTCGCCCATCAGGAACAGCGTCTCACCACGCTTGAAATCGCCGAGGCCCGCGGCGCGCAGCGTATCCTCGCTGCCCTTGGGATTGGCGGCGCTGCGGTTGGTGTTGACGATGATCGTCACCCCCGCACCGCGCATGATCGCCAGCGCGTCGATGACGCCGGGCATCGCCACCGCCTTGCCGGCGCCGGTCTTTTCCCACTGGTCCCAGACGGCAGGATCGAAATCCTTCCCCTGCTCGGCAAAGTAGCGCATCGCGCCCACGTTCCAGATCAGCGTCTCGTCGGCGTCGAACACCGCCGCGAGCGGCTTGTCCCCGCAATCGTCGAACTTCGGCGCGACAGGCGTCGATCCTTCGGCGAGCACGACCTGGCGGCGCGGCGCCGCCGAAATCGCGGCCATGCGGACATAATCGGCCATGGTGCGATAGACCTGTGCCGAGGCGATCGCGCCCTCCGCCGAGCCATAGAGCCATTGCTGTCCCGCCGGCGGCGAGGTCGGCGTCGGCTTTTCACCGACCTGCGAGGCGATCACCTCCGCGCTGGGCGCCGCGGGCGCCGTCGTTGTCGCGGTCTGGGCGCAGCCGGCGAGCAGCAGGCCGGCCGAAAGGGCAAGCGCGCGCATCATGCGGCTTCCCGCGGGCGTACGGTGCGGAATTCGATCTTCTTGTCATAGGGCGCGCCGACGATCAGGCGCTTCACATAGATGCCGGGCAAATGGATGCAATCGGGATCGAGGCTGCCGACGGGGACGATCTCCTCGATCTCGGCGACGCAGATCTTGGCCGCGGTCGCCATCGGCTGGTTGAAGTTGCGCGCGGTCTTGCGGAAGATCAGATTGCCGCTTTCGTCGGCCTTCCAGCCTTTGACGATCGCGAGGTCGGCAAAAATGCCGCGTTCGAGGATATAATCCTGCCCGTCGAAATTCTTGACCTCCTTACCCTCGGCCACCGCGGTGCCGACGCCGGTCTTGGTATAGAAGCCGGGGATGCCCGCGCCGCCCGCGCGGCAGCGTTCGGCGAGTGTGCCCTGCGGACAGAATTCGACTTCGAGCTCGCCGGCCAGATACTGCCGCTCGAACTCCTTGTTCTCGCCGACATAAGAGGAGATCATCTTCTTGACCTGCCGCGTACGCAGCAGTTTGCCGAGCCCTTCGCCGTCGATGCCGGCATTGTTGCTGGCGATGGTGAGATCCTTTGTCCCGGCGTCGCGGATCGCGTCGATCAGCCGTTCGGGAATGCCGCACAGGCCGAAGCCGCCCGCGCAGATTTGCATGCCGTCGAAGAGCAGCCCTTCGAGCGCGGATGCTGCATCGGGATATTGCTTGTTCGCCATGACGGGACTCCCTTCCTCTGATCGGCTCGCGGATCGGCCCACTGATCGGCGGCGACCTTGGCGCAAATAAATCATCAATTCTAATTGTTCTATTTTTCGATTATCCATAACCGATGTCGATCAATCGCATCTCCATCTATCATCTCGAAACCTTGCTGTGGATCGACCGGCTCGGCACCTTCTCGGCGGCTGCCGAACGGCTCAACACGACGCAGCCCGCGGTGTCGGCGCGGATGCGCGAGCTGGAGCAGCGCCTGGGTTCGACGCTGTTCCGCCGCGACGGGCGCACCATGTCGCTGACCCCGGCGGGACGTAAACTCGTCAATGACTGCACCCCGCTGCTGCGCGACATGCAGCTCGCGCTGCTCGGCAGCGGCGGCTTCAATGAGGCGAGCGGCGTAGTGCGGATCGGCGCGGGCGAGATCGCGGCCGCAAGCTGCCTGCCGCCCTTCGTTGCGGCGCTGAAAGCCGACATGCCCAATGTAGCGCTCGAGATCGAGATCGACCTGACCGCGAATCTGATCCAGCAACTGCTGACCGGCCGCACCGACCTTGCCTTCGCGGCCGGGCCGATCGCGCATCCGGCGCTTCGGACCAGCCCGATCGGTGAGGTTGCGCTGCTCTGGCTCGCCAATCCCGCGGTCGCGGCGCTGTTCGAGCGCGGAACGGGCGAACAGCAGGTTCCCGTCTGGTCGCTCGCCAGCCCTTCGCCGATCCATGGCCGGATGCGTGAGGCGATCGCGGCATCGCGGATCGCGCAGAAATCGCTGAACCTGTGCAACAACGCCCGGATGATGATCGACATCGCACGCGCCGGCGGCGGTGTCGGCATCTTTCCCGAACCGATGGTGCGCGCCGAGGTTGCCGCAGGCACGCTCGTCGAACTGGCGGGGCTGCCCGCGCTCGCGCCGGTCGAATTCCGCGTCGCGATGCGCGTGTCCGATACCGAACCGGTGCTGACGCGCATCTTCGATCAGGCCGCGGGCCTCAGCCTGACCGCGGGATAGCGCGGCACGCGAAGATTCGTCGCTTTTGACCCCGGTCAATGAACGATAGGTTCGCGCGGCGCATTATTCTGATGTTCACTGGATAAAGGAGGCCCCCAATGCGCTCAATTCTGGTTCACGCCGACAGCGATGCCGCGTCCGAAGGACGTTTGCAGGTCGCGCTTGATTGCGCCCGCCGTTTCGAAGGCCATGTCAGCCTGCTCATCGCGACGCCGCTGCGCGAATTCGTCAGCTTCGATCCGTTCGGCGGCACCTATTTCGCCGCCGAGGCGCTGGCGAAGGCGCAGGCCGACGATCTGGCGCTCGAAAGCCGGCTTGCCGACCGGCTGGCGAAGGAAGATGTGCCGTGGGACATCGAAATGGCCGACGGTGAAATCGTCAGCGCCTTGTCGGGCGCCGCGACGCTCGCCGATCTGGCGATCGTCAGCCTGCCCAAGGCGAAGGGGGATTTCCGCAGCGGCCCGCCGATGCTCGCGGGCGATCTTGCGCTGACCGCGTCGGTTCCGGTTCTGGCGCTGCCGCAGGACAGCAAGGGGCTCGATTTCGACAAGCCGGCGCTGATCGCGTGGAACGGCAGCCCCGAAGCCGCCCATGCGGTGCGCGCCGCGGTTCCTTTCCTGAAGAACCGCCCGGTCGTGATCGTCACGATAGGCGGCGACGAGGGCGATTTCGCGGCCGAAGATGCGGCGCGCTATCTGTCGCGTCACGGCATCCACGCCGAACTGCGCGCGATCGAGCGCGGTGCCGAAACCCCCGAGGAACGGATCGAAAAGGAAGCCGGCGCGCTTGATGCAGGTCTGATCGTGATGGGCGCCTTCGGTCGCAGCCGGCTGCGCGAGACGATCTTCGGCGGCGCCACGCAATATCTGGTGACGGGCGGCCGCTATCCGCTGCTGCTCGCGCACTAGGCCGGAAAGACAGGCCTGGACGACGGCGAACGACCGAAGCCTGCCACATCCACCCGCGTCATCCCGGATCAAGTCCGGGATGACGCGGGCCAACGTCCCCTTCTGGACCCTCAGGGTAGCGGCACGCCCAGTGCGGCGGACAGGTCGGCTAGCGCCTGTTCGCCGCTCGTCACCTTGATCGCGTGCATGCCAAGCCCCGCGGCGGGTTTGCAGTTGATGCCAAGGTCGTCGAGGTAGATGCAGGCGGCGGGTTCGACGCCCAGCGCCGCGCACATCATCTGATAGATGCGCGGGTCGGGCTTGCGCACGCCGACCTTCGACGATTCGATGACATGGTCGAAGCGCGCCATGATCGCCGCGACCTCGGCCGCCATTGCTTCGCTGCGCGCCATGCCGGCGCCTTTGCCTGACGGCACATTGTTGGTGATGCAGCCGATCGTGAAACCGCCGGCCTTCAACGTGTCGAGCGCCGCAACCATTTGCGGGCGCACCGCGCCGGCGAGGACCGCCAGAACCGCTTCACCTTCGAGGTCGTGGCCCAGCGCGCGCGCTTCTTCGGCGAACAATGTGTCGAAGGTCGCGGCGTCGATCTCGGCGCGCTCGAACAGCGCCCAGGCATTGGTGTCGGGGTTGCGCGCATTCACCCCGCGCACGAAATCGCGCGGTAGCCCGCGTTCGGCTTCCAGCCGGTTGAAGGCTTCGAAGGGCGAGGCGGTGATGACGCCGCCGAAGTCGAAGATCACATGCGTATATTGAGCCATGCCGACGGCCATGCCGCGCGCTATCGTCCAAGATCAAGCGAATTTGACCGCATCTTTCGGGACGCCACGCCCCTGCCGCTACGGCAAGGGGCGGCGCTGTTCATTCACCGGAGGATTTATGCTGCTCGAAGGAAAGACCGTCATCATCACCGGCGCCAGTTCGGGAATCGGGCGCGCCGCCGCGCGGCTGTTTGCGCGTCACGGCGCGCGGCTCGTGCTCGGCGGACGCGACCGGGCGCGGCTTGATGCCGTGGTCGCCGAAATTGCCGCCGATAACGGAACGGCGCGCGCGGTCGCGGGCGACGTTGCCGATGCGGCGACGCACGAGGCGCTGGTTGCCGCCTGCGCGCCGTGGGGCGGGCTCGACATAGCCTTCAACAACGCGGGTACGGTCGGCGCGCTCGCCCCGCTCGCCGATCAGGCGCCGGGCAATTGGGACGCGGTGATCGCGGCCAATCTGACCGCCGCCTTTCTGGGCGCCCGCGCGCAGATTCCGTCGATGCTGGCGCGCGGCAAGGGCGCCCTGATCTTTACCTCAAGCTTTGTCGGCAACAGCGTCGGCCTGCCGGGCATGGCCTGTTACGGCGCTGCCAAGGCGGGGCTGCTCGGGCTCGTGCGCGGGATCACCGCCGATTATGGCGCGGCGGGCATTCGCGCCAATGCGCTGATCCCGGGCGGGACCGATACGGCGATGGCGGGCGATGCCGAGTCGAAGGCATGGGCCGCCAGCCTGCACGCAATGAAGCGCATCGCCGAGCCCGAAGAGATCGCGCAGGCGGCGCTGTTTCTGGCGAGCGATATGGCGAGCTTCGTTTCGGGATCGGCGCTGTGGGCCGAAGGCGGCAACGCCGCGGTCAAGCTCTGACCGAGAGGGGGACGCAGGGGGGGGGGGGCGCTGCGTCAGGGGATGACCAATATCCCCGCCGCGGGATCGGCGCGTCCCGACAGCATTTCGCGATAGGCATCGAGCGCCGCGGCGCTACCTTCGCGCCGGTCGATGCGCGCGATGCGCGGCGCAACCGCCATGAAGCCCAGCCATGCCTCGGCGATCCGCTGCCCGAAGCCCGCGGCGCCCCAGTCGCCGACGCGCTTCTGGCCGCGGCCGGGGGCGAAGAAGCCCTGCCGTTCGGGGCCGGCCAAGGCCGCAGCGTCGGCCTCGGCGTCCCAGTGCGATTTGCCGACGATGATCGATACCTTCAGCGCATCGCCGAAATGTCCGTGCACCGCGCGGGTGACCGCGCCATTGCCCGCCATGTCGACAAAGGCCGACGGCACCGCAGCGTCGAGCATAGCGATATCGTCATAGGCGATCACACGGTCGTAGATGCCCTGCGCGGCCAGCGCCGCGACATTGGCCTTGCTCGTCAGTCCGATGCTGACGGGGCGGGGCCCCGCACGCTGGGCGAGCGCGAAGCCGAGGCCGATCGCGGTCTTGCTCGACGCGCTGGCGATCAGGATCTGGTCGGCGCCATAATCGCCTTCATCCTCGAACTGGTCGGCGATCAGCCAGCCGGTGAGGAAGAGCGGACGGAAGATCGGCCAATAATCATGATGATCGGCGCGATAGTCGGGCAAAGCCTCGATCCGCTGATATTGATTGTAAATGGGGGGCAGGGTGGTGCGCCGCGGCGTGATGTCGGTGAAGCCGCTGGCGCCGATCTTGCCCGCGCTGAGCACCGCATGACTTGCCATCGGATAATAGCCGTAAAAGCGATCGCCGGGCGCGATGCCCTCGGCGGCGCTCTCGATCACGGTGGCGAACCCCCAGACAGGCAGGCGGGCGGGCGCATCACGCTCGGCGAAAAAGTCCCAATAACCCTGGTCGTTGCCGAACAGTCCCGCAGGCTTGCCGAAGACGGCGTAGGTTATGTTGTTCGCCGTCATCGCATAGCTGTCGACGCGCACACGAACCTCGCCGGCGCGCAGCGGCGCATGATCTGCCCGTGCAAGTGCCGCCTTCGAAATCGTGTCGCGATCGATGTCGATGGTCCAGGCCGTGTCGTTCATGCTTCTCTCTCCCGTCAGCCCAGCGGCGCCTCGAACAGCGATCCGATCGCGATGGTCAGCGCCATGGCGAAGGCGCCCCAGAAGGTAACGCGCAGCACGGGGCGCAGCATCGGCGCATTGCCCGCCCACGCGCCGAGCGCGCCGAGGATTGCGAGGAAAACGAGCGACGCGCCGGACACCGTCCATGGCAGCGACGATCCCGTGTCGAGGAAAACCACCAGCAGAGGCAACGCCGCGCCCGCAGTGAAGCTGGCGGCCGATGCGACGGCGGCCTGCACCGGACGCGCCTTCATATGGTGGGTCAGCCCCAGTTCGTCGCGCAAATGGCTGTCGAGCGCATTATGCGCGGTAAGCTGCGCGGCGACCTGTTCGGCGAGCGGACGGTCGAGCCCGCGCTCCTGATAGATTTGGGTCAGCTCCTCCAGCTCGAATTCAGGGTCGGTGGCGAGTTCGTGCCGTTCCTTTGCAATGTCGGCCTTTTCGGCGTCGCCCTGCGAACTGACCGAGACATATTCGCCCGCCGCCATCGACATCGCGCCGGCGACCAGCCCGGCGGTGCCGGTGAGGAGGATGGAGGGTTGCGCCGCGCCCGCCGCCGCGACCCCCGCGATCAGGCTCGCGGTCGAGACGATGCCGTCGTTGGCGCCCAGAATCGCGGCGCGCAGCCATCCGATCCGCGCGACGGCGTGGGTTTCGCGGTGAGTATCGCGGCGCATATCTTCCCCTTTTCCGACCGGCGACCGATCAATATTGCAGCGTCAGTCCCGGCCGGTTCCAGCGCGTCTTTACCAGCCGCCCGGTGCCCGACAAGGTGATATAGGCATCCTGCATGTCGGCGCCGCCAAAGGCGATGTTGGTGGTGAAAATATCGTCGGTCGCGACGAACTCCACCAACTCTCCCGACGGCGACACGACGCTGATCCCGCATTCGCCGATGGTCGCGACGCAGATATTGCCGCTCGCCTCCATTGCCAGGCTGTCGAAGAATTTATAGCCGGCGGGGCGATAGAGCGGGATGCCGGGGCCGCCGGGACCGGCGTCGGGGGCGACCTTGCCGGGCGCGGTGATGTTGAACTTCATCAGGCGGCAGGTGTAGGTCTCCGCGGCGTAGAGCGCCTTGCCGTCGGGTGAGAGGCCGACGCCGTTCGGATTGTTCGACGGAAAGATCACTTCCTCGATAAAACTGCCGTCGGCCTTGGCATAGAAGATGCCGACGATGTCGTGGCAGCGCTTTTCATAATCGACCTTGCCATGATCGGTGAACCAGAAGCCCCCGTGGCTGTCGAACATGATGTCGTTGGGGCCGCGCAGCACGACGCCGTTGTCGCCCGATTTGTAGAGGATTTCGACCGCGCCCGTTTCGATATCGATGCGTTCGATGCGGCCGCCCGAATAATCCTTCGCGATGCCGTGCGGCGCCAGATAGCCGTTCGATTCGGTATATTCGAAGCCGCCGTTGTTGCAGCAGTAAAGCTTGCCGTCGGGACCGATCGCCAGGCCGTTGGGACCGCCGCCGGGCGCCGCGACCACCGCCTTGCGGCCGCCGGGCCAGCAGCGCGTGATACGGCCGGCCTCGATCTCGGTCACGATGACGCTGCCGTCGTCCATCACCACCGGCGCCTCGGGAAAGCGCAATCCGTCGGCGATCAGTTCAAACTCGGCCATTCTCGTCTCCCTTGCTCTCATGCCCTTGCTGTGCTTTGCGCGCATCATGCCCGTTCGCACGCTCTTCGCCACAAATTTTTACGAGGCCGACATTGCCGCGCCCGACCTATTGCAAGAGCTGGAGGAAAGCTGCCGGCTGTTCGCGCGCGAGGATGGCGCGGGCAAGGCGTGGAGCCGCGCGCACGGCTATCGCGGCTACACCAGCTACGCCAGCCTTGACGACCTGCCCGACCGCGACCCCGCCTTTCACGACCTCAAGCGCCTGCTCGACAAGCATGTGAAGGCCTTTGCCAAGGCGTGTCACTTTGATCTCGCCAAGCCGCTCAAGCTCGACAGCCTGTGGGTCAATGTCCTCAAACCCGGCGGCACGCACAGCGGGCATATCCACCCGCACAGCATCGTATCGGGCACCTTCTATGTCGCCGTTCCGTCCGGATCGGGCGCGCTGAAGCTCGAAGATCCGCGACTCGCGATGCTGATGGCGGCGCCGGGGCGGAGCGAGGATGCGCCCGAGAGCCTGCAGCCCTTCATCTATGCCGCGCCCGCGGCGGGGCGCATTTTTCTGTGGGAAAGCTGGCTGCGGCACGAAGTGATGCCGAACGCCGGCAAGGACGAACGGATCAGCATCAGCTTTAACTATCGCTGATCGCTCCTATATGGGCGCCATCTGATGACCCTCCATTTCCCGTTCGATGCGAACGGATCAGACAGGAAATTGCCCAATGACCGCGACCTACGACGCCGACCTCCAGCTTTTCATCGACGGTGCCTGGCGGAGCGGCGAAGGGCGCGAGGCGCGGCCGGTCTATAACCCCGCGACCGCGGCGACGATCGCCGAGCTGCCGGTGGCGACCGCGGCCGACCTCGACGAAGCGCTTGCCGCCGCCGCGCGCGGCTGGCCGGTCTGGCGCGCCAAGACCCCTGACGAGCGCGCCGCGCTGATGCGCAAGGCTGCCGGACTGATCCGCGAACGCGCCGACCATATCGCGACCTTGCTCACGCTCGAACAGGGCAAGCCGATCGCCGAAGCGCGCGGCGAAGTGCTTTCGGCCTCGTCGTTGCTCGAATATTTTGCCGAACAGGGCAAGCGGATCGAGGGCCGCGTCGTGCAGCGTCCGGCGGGTCAGCGCGCGATGGTGCTGAAACAGCCCGTCGGTCCGGTCGCGGCGTTCAGCCCGTGGAATTTTCCTGTCAATCTGATGATCAAGAAGGTCGCGCCAGCGCTCGCTGCGGGCTGTGTCGTGATCGCTAAGGCGCCCGAGGAAACGCCGGGCTGCACCAGCGCGATCATGCGCTGCCTTGCCGATGCGGGCATCCCCGGAGATGTGGTCCAGCTCGTCTATGGCAATCCCGACATGATCAGCCGCCACCTGCTCGGCAGCGAGGTGATCCGCAAGGTCAGCTTCACCGGATCGACCGCGGTCGGCAAGCATCTGATGAAGCTCGCCGCCGACCGGGTGCAGCGCATCACAATGGAGCTCGGCGGACACGCCCCGGTGCTGGTGTTCGACGATTGCGACCTTGAAACGACGCTCGACCGCGTCGTGACGCAGAAGTTCCGCAACGCCGGCCAGGTCTGCGTCTCGCCGACGCGCTTCTATGTGCAGGACGGCATCTACGACGCCTTCGTGAAGGGCTTTGCCGAACGCACCGCGCGCGTGAAGATCGGCAGCGGGCTCGACGCCGGCACCCAGATGGGACCGCTCGCCAACGCGCGCCGCGCCCCCGCGCTGGAGGCGATGATTGCCGATGCGACCGCAAAGGGCGCGCGGGTGATCGCGGGCGGCGCTGCGACGGGCGAGGGCTATTTCTTCCAGCCGACGGCGCTGGCCGACGTTCCGCTCGACGCCGATGCGATGAACAACGAACCTTTTGGCCCGATGGCGCTGATCCGGCCGTTCGCGACCGAAGAAGACGCGCTCGAACAGGCGAACCGGCTGCCCTATGGCCTTGCCGCCTTCGCCTTCACCGAAAACGGCCGCCGCATCAACCGCGTCGCCGACGGCATCGAAAGCGGCATGGTCGGGATCAACAGCTTCGTCATCTCGGCCAATGACATGCCCTTCGGCGGGATCAAGGAGTCGGGCTTCGGCAGCGAGAGCGGACCCGAGGGTCTCGACGGTTATCTGGTCGCCAAGGCGGTGCATATTTACTGAGCGGCCAAAAGCTTCGCGTGTGCTCCCGCGCAGGCGGGAGCCCAGAGCGTCCTGAAGCGAAGCTCGCCTAATCTGGCTATGGGTCCCCGCCTTCGCGGGGACAGGCGGGGCGTCAATCGCGCTCCAGCGCCACGAAATCGCGGCCCAGCGGCGCCAGATGCGCGCCGCCATCGACGAAGATCGTCTGCCCCGTCACCGCCTCGGCGCGGGCAAGCCAGGCGACGGCGTCGGCAATATCGTCCGGGGTCGGCAGCGCGCCGAGCGGCATGCGCGCCGCAAGCCGCGTCATCTGTCCCGCACTGTAATCGTCGGTGGGGAGGGTCAGCCCCGGTGCAACTGCATTGACGCGCGCGCGCGCGCCGAAGGCGACCGCCAGCGTTGCCGTCGCCTGCCACAGCGCCTGCTTCGACAGGCTGTAGGCAAGCTGGTCGGGCACCGGGTTGGCGATGCGCTGGTCCAGGATGTTCACGATCGCGGGACGCCTGCCGCCTTCGTTCGCGGCGACCAGCGCGCGCGCGAGCATCACCGGCGCGTGATGGTTGATCTGCATCGTTTCGGCCAGCGCGGCGCCAGTGAGCGTGTCCCATTCGCCCTCGGGAAACAGCGAGGCGTTGTTGACGAGCAGCACGGGCGCACGGCCGAACTTTGCGGTCACCGCGGGCACCAGCGCATCGACGGCGGCCGGATCGGCGAGATCGGCGGCGAAGCGGTGACATTCGGCGCCCGTCTCGGCCAGCGCCTCGGCCAGCACGGCGTCGGCCTCGCCGGGGCTGCGCTTGTGGATTGCGAGCGCATAACCCTCGCGCGCAAGCCGCGCCGCGATCGCCGCGCCGATCCGGTGCAGACCACCGGTGACGAGCGCGATCGGCGCCGCCGTCATTTGCGCGTCCGGCGCATCGTGATGCCGATCTCTTCGCCGTCCTCGGCGATCGCGAGCTTGACGATCTTCACCTCGACCTCTTCGACCTTTTCGTCCTGCAGGAACAGCGTGTCGATGATATGGTCGGCGACGCTTTCGATCAGCACGAAATGGACGTCCTTGGGCAGTCCCTCGGTCGCCGCGAATTTCAGGTTCATATAGTTTTTGGAGGCGCTGAGCGGGGTTGCCGGGTCATAATGATCGGCCATCACCAAGCGCGCGCGCACCGAAATGCGCAGCGGCTGCGGAAGGTGGGTTTCCTCGGAGTAAATGCCGGTCAGCACATCGACGGTCAGCCCGTCCACTTCCAGCCACAATGTGTCGGTCACAAGAAATTCCTGTCGTACGGGCGCGACATTCGGCTTTCCATTGCCGGTCG
Organism: Sphingopyxis sp. Q841; assembly: GCF_052384365.1. NCBI lineage: Bacteria > Pseudomonadati > Pseudomonadota > Alphaproteobacteria > Sphingomonadales > Sphingopyxidaceae > Sphingopyxis > Sphingopyxis sp. Q841. Next base: position 45,642 of record NZ_JBQSUM010000003.1, read on the forward strand.
GCGACCCTAAAGCGCCGCCGCATTAGCGAAAGGGTGCGCGTTGGTCGAGTTACTTCCATTGTCCGAAATCGAACCGCAGGCGGTCGAGGCGCTCCTCGACGCCGCTTTCGGATCGGACCGCTTTGGACGAACCGCCTATCGCATCCGCCTGGGCATGGATGCAGTTCCCTGCCTCAGCTTCGCCGCCGTCGAGGATGGCGCGCTCGTCGGCACGATTCAGTGCTGGCCGGTCGCGCACCGCGATGTGCAGGGAAGGGCGACGCCGTTGGTGATGGTCGGCCCGGTGGCGGTGCGCCCCGACGTCCAGCGCGGCGGCCACGGCCGGGCGCTTATGGACCATATGCTCGAAGCCGCGCGGACGATGGCCGACGGCGCCCTAATGATGATCGGCGATCCCGAATATTACGGCCGCTTCTTCGGCTTCACCGCGGACGCGACGCGGGCGTGGGACTTGCCCGGCCCCTATGAAAAGCACCGCCTGCTCGCGCTCGCCGTCAACGGTCGCGAGGTGCCCGTCGCTGCGGGGATGATCGGCCCGCGCTGAAGGATCGCGACGCCTCTGTTTGCGGGCGCTTAGGCGACCCCGTGATACCACCACACGCCGCCGCGATCCTCCTTGCGCACGCGGCCTTCGACCTCGAGCCGCTTGAGATGCGCCAGCGCTTCGCCGGTCGCCAGATTCTGGTTGTGGGCGCCGATCGGGCGGTTGAACAGTAGCGGGAAGGTGTCGACCGCGCGCATCGGGGTTTCGGCGACCGCTTCGGCAACCTTGTAGAGCCGCATGCGGTGTTCGTCGCGCAGCGCCATCAGGCGGACGTGCAGCCCGCGAAAGGGCTCGCCATGCGCAGGACAGGTCACGACGTCGGCGGGAACGGTCGCGAGCAGCTTGTCGATCGAGGCGAGCCATTCGCCCAGCGGATCGGCATCGGGTTCGGTGATGTTGACCGACACGTTCGAGCTGATCCGCGGCAGCACCTGATCGCCCGAGATCAGCACGCCTTCGCGCTCGTTCCACAGGCACGCATGTTCGGGGCTGTGGCCCGACCCGGTGACGACGCGCCACATGTGTTTGCCGAAATCGATCCGGTCGCCGTCGGCGATGCGGACATAGCTGCGCGGCAGCGCGAAGATCATGCGCTGAAACATGTTCCAGCCGCCCGCACGCTGGCGCTCGATCGCCTCGTCGTCCCAACCCGCGGCGCGCGACTGGGCCAGCACCTCGTCGGGGGCGACGTCGGAGGAATCGGCGACGATGGCGCGCGCGGTGAGCATTTCGCCGCGCGTCATCCACAGCTTCACCTGCTGCTTCTTCGCGATCCAGCCGGCAAGCCCGATATGGTCGGGGTGCAGATGGGTACCGAACACGCGCGTGATGCGCGTGTCCGCGAGCGGCCCGGCATAGAGTGCTTTCCAGGCGTCCGAACAGATGGTCAGGCAAATGCCCGTATCGACCACCGCCACCCCGTCGGAGCCGTCGGGCGCAGCGTCGTCGAGCAGCCAGCTGTTGATGTGGCCGAGCGAACCCGGCATCGGGATGCGCGCCCAGCTAATGCCATCGGCGATGCGGATCGTTTCTCCGATCCCCGGTGCGGCGTCGCCCCAGGGATAGGTCAGGCCGGCGTGGCTCGTCGCGGTGAAGCTGTCGTCCTGGGTCAGCGACGCGTCCGGCGAACCGCTGGCCGCCGGAATATCATCCTCATCGCCGCCGACCGCCATGCGTCAGGCTTCGTCGTCCGAATGATCCTCTGCCGCGCGTGCTTCGGCGGCGGCGCTGCGCTCGGCGCGCAGTTCCTCGAGCAGCGCCTCGCGGTCGCCTTCGAAGCGGCTGTCTTCGGGGGCTTTGATCCCCGCCTTTTTCGCCGCCTTCGCGACGATCGCGTCGAGTTCGCGCTGCGAGCAGAGACCGAGCGTCACCGGATCCTTGGGCACGATGTTCGCGCTGTTCCAGTGGCTGCGATCGCGGATCGCGCCGATGGTGTTGCGCGTCGTGCCGATCAGCTTGCCGATCGCGCCATCCGACACTTCGGGATGGTTCTTCAGGATCCAGGCGATGCCGTCGGGCTTGTCCTGACGCTTGCTGACCGGCGTGTAGCGCGGGCCGCGGGTGCGGCGGATGGTATCCTGCGCCTGCTTCGTCATCTTGAGCTTGTAGTTCGGGTCGTTCTGGCCCTTTTCAATCTCTTCCATCGACAGTTCGTGGGCGCGAACCGGATCGCGACCGGTATATTTGGTCGCGGCGGTCTCGTCGGCGATCGCCTGCACTTCCAGGATGTGGATGCCGCAATAATCGGCGATCTGCGCAAAGGTCAGGCCGGTGTTGTCGACCAGCCAGGCGGCGGTCGCATGCGGCATCAGCGGGGTGGCATCGGCATTGGCCATGACTGCTTCTCCAAAAGCGGAAATAATAAGGGCCGCCCCTCGCGGGGCGGCCGGACATTGGCCGCGGCTTTATACGCCTTTGCCGATGGCGGCAAGCCCCGGCGATTCGGCGGCGTTTACAGCAATATTGTTTCGATCCGCCCGGCGATGTGCCGCTTCGCTATTTCCAGAGGAACGCCAGCATCCCGATCAGGCCTTTCGCCTCTGCCGAGCCGGCCGGAACGGGCGGCAGATAGGCGCGGCAGTCGAGACAGGCGGCCTGTACCGATCCGCTGCTCGTCAGCATCTGCACATCCTGCACCAGCCGGCGCTCGGCGAGGGTGCGGTTCATTGCCGCAATACCGAACCAGCCACGCGGCGCGAGCGCGGTTTCATCCTGCTCGGCGCCGGTCCAGGCGGCGAGCATCTTCGACCACTCGCTCGGCTCTTCCTCGAAATATTTGGCGTGGAAGGCGCCATCGACCTTGGCAAGCTTCGCCGCGGCCGCGAGCGCGTCGGGCAGGCCGCCGAACTGGTCGACCAGCCCGATCTGGCGCGCGGTGCCGCCAGCCCAGACGCGGCCCTCGGCGATCGCTTCGATCTTTTCGACGGGCTGCTTGCGGCTTTTTGCGACGAGGCCGGTGAAGCGGGCATAGACGTCCTCGACCCCCGCCTGCGCGAGCTGGTTGAACTCCTCGTTGACGCCGCCGAGGATGTCGGGCTGGCCCGACAGCGGCGTCGTGCGGATGCCGTCGGTGGTGACGCCGATCTTGGCGAGCGTCTTGTCGAAGCTCGGCAGGATGCCGAACACGCCGATCGAGCCGGTGATCGTCTCGGGCTCGGCGAAGATGCGGTCGGCGGGGGTTGAAACCCAATAGCCGCCCGAGGCCGCAACATTCGCCATCGAGACGACGATCGGCAGCTTTTTCGCCTTGGCGACGAGCAGCGCCTGGCGGATCTGTTCGGACGCCAGCACCGATCCGCCGGGCGAATCGACGCGCAGCACGATCGCCTTGACCCCGTCGTCCGACGCGGCGTCGAGAATATGTTCAGCGATCGTATCGCCGCCAGCGCTGCCGGGGCGCGCCTTGCCGTCGACGATGGTGCCCACGACGGGAACGACCGCGATCGCGGCGCCCTTGGCTTCGGGCGGGTTCGCGGCGACCCAGTTTTTGAGCGGGATCGCATTATAAGCCCAGGGCTGGCTATCGTCGGGCGCGCCGGCGATTTCGGCGACGCGCTCGCCAAAGGCGAGCCGGCCGCCGATTTTGTCGACCAGGCCGGCGTCGAGCGACGCCTTGCTGAGATCATTGTTCGCAGCCTTCACCACCGCGGCTGGCGTGGCCAGCACCGCGTCGAGCTTTGCCTGCGGCCGCGCCTTCTTCACTTCGGCGAGCCAGGTGTCCCACAGCACCGAGGCGTAGGCCAGATTGGCCTCTTTCGCCTCGGGCGACTGGTCGCTACGCAGATAAGGTTCGACCGCGCTCTTGAAAGTGCCGACGCGATAGATGTTCGCAGTGATGCCGAGCCGGTCCATCAGCCCCTTGTAATAGAGGCGCGATCCGCCGGGACCGGCGACGGCGACGCCACCGATGCTGTCGGTCCATATTTCGCTCGCGTGCGCGGCGAGCTGATAGCTGTCGGTCGTATAGGCGGTGGCGAAGGCGAGCACGGGCTTCTTGGCCGCCCGCACCTTGTCGACCGCGGCGCCGACTTCGGCAAGCGATACCTGTCCGCCGCCGACGAAGCGATCGAGGTCGAGAACGACGGCGCTGACGCGGTCGTCTTTCGCCGCGGTTTCGATAGCGCGGACGACGTCTCGGGTGCGATATTCCTTCATCCGATCGCCGCCCGACACGGCGGCAAAAGGATCGACCTCGGCCGGTTGTTCGCTCAGTACGCCGTCGAGTTCGACGACGAGCGCGCCCTTGCTGACGGGCAGCGACGCATTGGGACGGCCGGAGAGCAGCGCGAACAGCCCGACGAAAAAGAGCAGGAGGAACAGGAGCGCGAGCCCGTCCTTGATCGCGACGAGCAGGTTCCAAACCTTGCGCGGAAAGCTGGTGCCACCGCGCGGCCGGTCGTCGCCCGGCAGCGGGCGGCGAACCGGAATGGCCCAGGGGCCGGCGGAATCGGGGGTCTGGGGCGGCGTGGCGCTGGTGTCGGTCATGCCCCCGTGCCTAATCCGCCCGCCCGGCCTTGGCAATCCAAGCTTCGACGGGCGTCCGACGAAGCCCCACGGGCGACGTCAGAGCCAGCCCTGTTCGCGGTACCAGCGCACCGTTCGGGCCAGTGCCTCATCGGTGGCGAGCGCGGGCTGCCACAGCGCTGTTGGCGGCTGTGTCCCGGCGGCTGCGACCCAGTCGGGATGCGCGATATAGGCGGCGCGGTCGGGAGTCAGCTTGGCGCGATCGCGGCGGACGAGGCGGTCGAGATGCCCGCCCGCCTTGAGCACCGCCGCCGGCACCGACAGCGCCGGCACGTTCGGCCGCCCGATCGCGCGGCCGATAGCCTTGGCAAATTCGCGGTGCGTCCAGCCCCCGTCCTGACCGTCGTCGGGTTCGTAGATGCGGCCGAGGGTCTCGTCATTATCGGCCGTTACCGCCAGCAGGAGGCGCGCAAGTTCGTCGACATAGATCGCCGACATCCGCCCTGGCGGGGGGAGCAGCGCGATGCCGCGGCCCACCATGCGGAACAGGTCGAGCATGTCGGTGTCGCCGGGGCCGAAGACGGCGGGCGGGCGAATGATGGTCCAGTCGAGCGCGCTTTCCATCACCACGGCTTCGGCGCGTTCCTTCGACCAGCCATAGTTGGACAGCGCCGGCTCGCGCGCGGCGAGCGACGAGACATGGACGAAGCGCGCCACCCCCGCATCGCGGGCGGCCGCAACCACATTGGCGGTCGCTATGGCATTGCCCGCCTCGAACGCGGAGCGCGTCGGCACGTTGACGACGCCGGCGATGTGCAGCACCGCATCTGCGCCCGCGATTATTGCGGCCAGGCTGTCGGGCCGGTCGAGCGCGCCGTCGATCCAGTTCACGCCATCGCGCGGTTCTTGCGGCCGCCGCGTCAGCGCGCGCACCTGCCATCCGGCAGCGACCGCCTGCTGCAACGTCGCGCCGCCAACGAACCCGGTCGCGCCGGTCATGGCCAGAACGCGCGGTTGGTCCGGCGCCGTCACAACAGGACCAGATGGTCGCGGTGGACGATTGCCGCACGCGGCGCATAGCCGAGCGCGGCCTCCTGCGCATCGCGGCCGAGGCCGAGGATCATTTGTGCATCGGCCGCGGTATATTCCGACAATCCGCGCGCGATCGTGCGCCCGTCGGGACCGGCGATGTCGAGGATATCGCCGCGTGCAAAGTCACCCGATGCATCGGTCACGCCGGCGGCGAGCAGGCTGGCGCCGCCGGCAAGCGCGCGCACCGCCCCGGCGTCGATCGTCAGCCGTCCCTTGGCGGTTAGCCCGCCCGCGAGCCATGCCTTGCGCGCGCTTGCGCCGCGTTCGGCCGCAAAGAGCGTGTGGCGCGCGTCGGCCGACAGGGGGCGCCCGATCCGCCCCGACGCGATGGCGAGGCTCGCGCCCGCCGAATTGGCGATGCGCGCCGCCGCGATCTTGGATACCATGCCGCCCGACCCCATGCCCGATGCCGATCCGGTGTCGGCCATCGCCTCGATCGTGGCGTCGATGCGGTCGACGCGCGCGATATGCGTCGCGCCGGGTTGCGCCGGGTTGCGATCATAAAGGCCGTCGATGTCGGAGAGCAGGACGACGCCGGCCGCGCCCGCCGCCTGCGCGACGCGCGCCGCGAGCCGGTCGTTGTCGCCGAAGCGGATTTCCTCGGTCGCGACGCTGTCGTTCTCGTTGATGATCGGAACCACACCCAGGGTGAGCAGCCGGTCGAGCGTCGCGGCGGCGTTGAGGTAGCGGCGGCGATGTTCGAGATCGTCGAGCGTAACGAGGATCTGCGCTGCGGTCAGCCCTTCGGCGCCCAGAACCTCGGCCCAAACCTGCGACAGTGCAATCTGACCGGTCGCTGCCGCCGCCTGCGCATCCTCAAGGCTGGCGCGGCCGCCCTTGGCAAGCCCGAGACGGCGGGCGCCGAGCGCAATCGCCCCCGACGACACCACGGCAACCTGCTGCCCGGCGCGGCACCGTGCCGCGATGTCGGCGGCGATCCCGGCCAGCCAGTCGCGCCGCACCGCGCCGCCTTCATCGACGAGCAACGCCGATCCGATCTTGACGATCAGCCGCGGGCAAGAGGCGGGCGCGAACAACATGCGCGCCCGATAGCGCGCCGATGCCTGCGCGCCAACGAAATTAGACTGAGGCGCGCCAACACGTTCCAAGCTGATCGAACGTCCACTTTGGGGTGATGGGTGGACGCCCCCCGGCGGCATCGCGCTCGGTGCCTCGCTGATCGTCACAATGGGCAGCGCGGTCGGCGAAACGCCGGTGGTCGAGATCGACCGCGTCGCGCAATGGTACGGACTGACCCCGACCGAGGCGCGCCTCGCGGTCTGGCTCGCCGGCGGCAAGTCGCTGCAGGACTATGCCGCGCTCCGCGCCGTCAGCCTCAAAGCCGCGCGCTTCACCCTGAAAGGCATCTTCCGCAAGACCGGCGCGACCAGCCAGGCGCAACTCGTCGCGATGCTCGCGCGGCTGCCAACGCTCCAGAGCGGAGAGAATTGAGCTTCTGCAATTGATCCCAATGATTTAGGGTTGGCTGCCCGACAGGAAGGAATCAGGCCGATGCTCTTCCCCCGCCTTCTGCTTGCCGCCGCGCTGTTCGCGCAGACACCCGCGGCCTTCGCCGAACCTGCCGCCGATGCAACGCTGCGCTCGCCCGACGACATCGTCGTCGAGGGCGAGCGGCTGACGCGCGAGGAAGCGAAGAAGCGCGCCAACGCCTTCATCCGCACCCTCGGCGTCGCGCCCGGCATCTATTCCCAGGACAGCGTCGCGCGCTGGACGGTCAGGCTCTGCCCGCGCGCGCTCGGCCTGTCGGATGAACATGCCGCGCTCGTCGAGGGCTGGTTTCGCGACACCGTCCGCTCGAGCGGCGCAAGAATCGCCGACGGCAAATGCGACACAAACGTCCTCCTCCTCTTCGTCGACGACGGCGCGAATTTCATCAAGCTGTTCAAGGCCCGCTATCCGGGCCAGTTCGCCGATATGAGCGGCCCCGACATCCGCGACCTCGTCGAGCTCGATAAGCCGGTGCGCTGGTGGTATTCGGTCCGCCGGACCAGCGGCGGCCTCAGCCTGATCGGGCCGCAAACCCTCCGCAGCATCGAAGGCGCGACAATCGTCATCGACGTCAACGACGCCGAGGGCGCCACGTTGCGCGCGGTGACCGACTATGCCGCCTTCGTCGCGCTGAGCGGCATCCGCATCCGCGCCGAGCCCCAGTCGCAATCGATCCTCGGCCTGTTCGACGACCGCCAAGGCAAGCGCGAACTGACCGAGTGGGACAAACGCTTCCTGACCGCGCTCTACACCATCCCGCACGAACGCAAGGGCCGCTACCAGCGCGGCAGGCTGGTAGGCGCGCTGCTCAAGCCGGACGATAAGGAATAGCGTCTGTTTTGGATGGGAAGCGGACATCTTTCTGTAAACCCTGAGCCACTAGTAAGAACCGCATGGCCCGAAACAAATTTCCTGCTGTCATGCTCTATGCCTTGACCTTACAATGGCATTGGGTGCCTTTCTTGTATGGGGTCTCAGTGCCCGGCCAAATCAGCGCGATTATCTTTGGCGCTTTGTGGTTGATCGCTGCGACGGTCACATATCGTCAGGCCGTGACGTTACCAAATTTCGTGGCCGCCTTCATAGTTCTCTATGCCGTCGATATCAGCGTCACATTATGGATTTTTAGCGCAGACGTCGGCACTCATGCGCGAGATGTGCCTATCGAATGGCAACTCCTTCTCGGTCTAATTCAAAGCTCTATGTTCGCCGCCGCACTCGCGTTGCCAATTTTCGTTCGTCTAATTCGAAGGGTTTAAGCGAACGGCCGCAAACGGTCGTTTCCGGAAAGGTAGCTTTCCGAACGAACTGGCGGTTAGCTGCAGTCCCTGCGGCGTTGGAATTTGTCCGCGCGGCCTAGCGCTTGCCGCCGAAGGTGTAGCTCAGCGCGATCCCGAATGCTGGCTGGTTACGCGAACCGAAGGCGCGGGTGACGGGCGAGTCGGCGGCATCGCCGACGAGGCGGTCGTAGCGCGCAAAGGCCGCGACGCCCCAATTTCGCGTCAACTGGCGCATATAGCCCGCTGTGACGCCGACCGATTGCACGCCGCCCTTGGGATCATAAGCGGGCAGGCCCGAGGCGGCGACATCGGTAGGAGCGACGCCGAAATAGGCGCGGCTATATTTGCTGTCACCGAGCGAGACGCGCGGACCGATCGAAAACAGCCAGTCGTCGCCCTGGCGCGCGACATAATCGGCCCCGACATCGCCGACCCAGCCGCCATGACCGCCGAGGCCCTTGCGCGCTTCGACCCGCACGCGCAGCGCCGGCGTCACCCAGGCTTGGGCGAAGGCGCCCGCTTCGACGGTCAGTCCGACCTTGGGCAGGTTGCCGCCGACGGCTTCGGGCTTGCGCTTGCGGATTATGTTGGCGGTCGGGCCGAAGTCGAATTTCTTGTCGTCGACAAGGTCGAAGCCAAAGCTCTGGTCCGGGGCCTCGAAGGCGAAGTCCTCGCCGGGCTTGGCGCGCGAGAGGTCGACGAAGGGCCCGAGGACGAGCTTTTTCGATCCGGGCGTTTCGGGCCAGAATTGCGGCCCGGCGAAGACGCGGGTGCGCTTGCCGGTCGTTTCGCCTTCGTCCTGCGCGGCGGCCGGGACGGCGGTGAGCGCCGTGGCCGCGGCCAGGCAGAGCGAGAGAGGCGCGTGCAGGGCGCGGGACGCGTGGGGAGGCATGAGGAACTCCTTGTTGTTCCGCGATCAAATGCCCCGCGGACGCGTTTCGTTCCGCGCCGGCCGCCGCGACGTCAAAGCGGCGACCAAGCGCCTTCGTCGTCGGCGTCGTCGCGATGGTCGGCCGCGGGGGCGACCGGGCCGATGGCTTCGAGCAATTTGTCGAGCACCGCACCGACACCTTCGCCGCTGGCGCCCGACAGCGCCATGACCGGATAGCCGCTTGCTTCTTCGAGCTCGGCCTTGAGCGCGGCGATCAATTCCTCGTCGAGCGTATCGACCTTGTTGAGCGCGACGACGACCGGTTTGTCGGTCAACCCCGCGCCATAGGCGTCGAGTTCGTCGCGCACGATGTGATAGCTGGTCGCGACATCGGCATCATTGGCATCGACCAGATGCAGCAGCACGCGGCAGCGTTCGATATGCCCCAGAAAGCGGTCGCCGATCCCCGCGCCATCGGCGGCGCCTTCGATCAGGCCGGGAATATCGGCGATGACGAATTCGCGCCCCTTGTGGCTGACGACGCCGAGTTGCGGCCGCGTCGTCGTAAAGGCATAGGCGCCGACCTTGGCCTGCGCGTTGGAGACGGCGTTGATGAAGGTCGACTTGCCCGCATTGGGCAGCCCGACGAGCCCGGCGTCGGCGAGCAGCTTCAAGCGCAGCCACACCCACATCTCCTCGCCCGGCCAGCCGGGGCCGTGCTGACGCGGCGCGCGATTGGTCGAGCTTTTGTAGCTCGCATTGCCGCGCCCGCCGTCGCCGCCGCGCAGAAAGACGATGCGCTCGCCCTCCTTGGTCAGATCGGCGAGCAAGCTGCGATCTTCGTCGTCGGCCAGGATCTGCGTGCCGATCGGCACCTGGATCACCAGATCGTCGCCGCCCGCGCCGGTGCGATCGCGGCCGGCGCCGGGGGTGCCGCGGCGGGCCTTGAAATGCTGGGTATAGCGAAAGTCGATCAGCGTGTTGAGCCCGCTCACCGCCTCGAAAACAATGTCGCCGCCCTTGCCGCCGTTGCCGCCGTCGGGGCCGCCATATTCGACATATTTCTCACGGCGAAACGAAACGGCGCCGGGGCCGCCGTCGCCGGACTTCACGAAAATCTTTGCCTGATCGAGGAAATGCATCGGCGCTCTTTAGGGCGAAGGGCGGCTTTTGGCTAGGTCGCGATGGCGTCGCTCAATATGCCTCTGCCTTTGCTGCGCGCCGCGATATTTTCCGGCCTATCGCGACGCCCAATAATCGAACGCAATCTGTTGCTGTTCGCGGATGAAACGCGCCGCGGCGGCGCCTTCCCACGGGCCGTCGTAGCCGAGCAACAGCGCAGTGCCGCCGACCCACCAGCCTTGACCGGGCAGCCGGTCGCTCTCGCGCACCACAAGCACGGCGAGATCTGGTTCGCCGTCGAGCGCGCACAGCCGGTCGACCTCGCCCAGCGTCTTGCACAGCGCGCGCATCTTGGGCCGCGTGAACCGGAAGCCCAGGTCGCCGAGTATTTCGGAATAGCTGACGCTGCGTCCGTCGCGCGCCGCGGCGGTCAGGATCGCGCGAATGCGCGGCGCATCGCCCAGCGCGCCGGCATCGGCGGCAGCCGCTTCGCCGCCTAGCCCCTGGTCTTTGGCGGCCAAGGGAAAAAGCCCGAAGTGCGCTGGACATAGTCGGCATAGCCGGGGCGCGTCTTGTGCAGTCCCTTTTCGAGGAGCGCCTTGCCCGACCAGCGCGTCAGGGTGAAGGTCAGGAAGACGGGACCGATGACGCTCGCCGCGGCCGCCCACAGCCCGATGTCGGCGGCGATCAGCCAGATGCCCCACCAGGTCAGCGCATCGCCGAAATAATTGGGGTGCCGCGTATACCGCCACAGGCCGGTGTCGAGCACCTTGCCCTTGTTCGCCGGATTCTTGCGAAAGGCATTGAGCTGCGCGTCGCCGATGCTTTCGAACGCGATACCGGTGAGCGCGGCGGCGACGCCCGCCCAGCCGACAAGGCCAAGCGCCGGCACCGGATCGGCCACGCTGGCCCATATGCCGATCTGCGCGGGCAGGCAGGTGAGGAACAGGAGCGGCGCCTGCGTCAGAAAGACGGTGAGGAGCGCCGTCTGCGCCCAGCTCCAGCCGCGGCGTTCCATCGTGCGCGCCATGATCCGTGTGTAGCGTGGGTCTTCGCCATGCGCGCGCCAGCGCACGAAAAGATGGATCGAGAGGCGCAGCCCCCACAGCGCCGTGAGCGCGAGGATCGCCGCCGCGTGAACGCCTTCGATACCGACCTGGGCCGCGCTTGCGAGTGCCAGCAGCACCATGCCGAAGGCCCAGAAGGCATCGATGAACGAGACGTCGCGGATCGCCACCGCGATACCCCAGAGGACAAGGATCGCCGCGATCAGCGCCGCGAAATTGATCGCCAGAAGCGTCACTATGTCGGTCATCGGCCCCGTGCCTCCTCGCCCTCTGCCTCGGTGTCCTGCGCTTCCTCGTCGCGGCCGACGATATCGTCGATCGACCGGACGGCGCGCTCGGGTATTTTGGGAATACAGCTTTTATAGACGTCGAACACCTTCATCATGTCGGCGCGGAAATCGCCCGTCGGCCAGATCAGCGGCCCCAGGCCGCCGGTCTTGGTGCCATAATCCATCAGGCCGACGACCATCGGCACCTTCGCGGCGAGCGCAATCTGGTAAAAGCCGGTGCGCCACTTTTTCGCCTTGCCCCGCGTCCCTTCGGGCGCGACGGTCAGCATGAACTCGCGCCGCCGCGCAAATTCCTGCACCATCTGCCGTACGACATTGCTGCTGTTCCGGCGATCGACCGCAATCCCGCCCATCTGGCGCATGAAGCCGCCGAGCGGCCATTTGAACAGCGACAGCTTGCCCATGAAATGGGCGCGCACGCCTAGGTCGGCGGTCAGGCCGAGATAGTTGACGAAATCCCAGTTGCTGGTGTGCGGCGCCGCGATGATGATGAAGCGGCGCGGTTCGGGCACCTCGCCCACCGCGGTCCAGCCGCGCAGCCGGTACAGCAGCAATAGCAGGCGGCGCACCGCGCGCGCGACCGGCCCAGGCTGATCGTCTTCGATCGGCGTCACGTCTCTCTCCCCATCCTCAGCGCGACTTGCGCGAAAGCGGCGCCGCGCGCAAGCGGCTTGCAGCGCGCGGCGCTTTCTGCTCCTTTCGCGGCCTGTTCAGGGGAGGCCAACCAATGAAAATCTTGTCCGCCTTGCTGTCGTCGGCGCTGCTCGTCGCCGCGCCCGCCACCGCGCAGCAGACGGCGCCGCGCGCGGACCAGCTCGCCTTTCGCGATCTTTACAAGGAACTGGTCGAAACCGACACCACGCTGTCGGCGGGAAGCTGCACGCTCGCCGCCGAACGCATGGCGGCGCGCCTCAAGACAGCGGGCCTCGGTGACGAACAATTGACGCTGTTCGCGGACCCCGATCATCCGAAGGAGGGCGGCCTTGTCGCCGTCTATCCCGGCACGTCGAAGACCGCCAAGCCGATCCTGCTCATCGCGCATATCGACGTCGTCGAGGCGAAACGTGCGGACTGGGAACGCGACCCGTTCAAGATGGTCGAGGAAAACGGCTATTTCTATGGCCGCGGAACGCTCGACGACAAGGCGCAGGCGGCGATCTGGACCGACATGCTGATCCGCTTCCGCACGGAAGGGTACAAGCCGAAGCGCACCGTCAAGCTGGCACTGACCTGCGGCGAGGAAACCAATGGCGCCTTCAACGGCGCCGAATGGCTGGCGGCGAACAAGCGCGATCTGATCGACGCCGAATTTGCGCTCAATGAAGGCGGCGGCGGCGACAGCGACGGCAAGGGCCATGTGATCGGCCAGTCGGTGCAGGTCGGCGAAAAGACCTTCGCCAACTTCCGCCTCGAAACCCGCAACGCGGGCGGCCACAGCTCGGTGCCGGTGCGCGACAATGCGATCTATCAGCTCGCGCGGGCGCTGACGCGGATCGACGAATATGAATTTCCGGTCGAAATGACCGATACGACACGGCGCTTCTTCAGCGAAGCGGGCGCCGCGCGCGGCGACGAAACGGGCAAGGCGATGGCCGCGCTCGCCGCCGATCCCGCCGACAAGGCGGCAGAGGCGATCGTCAACAAGGATCGGTTCCTCCACGGCAATATCCGCACGACCTGCGTCGCGACCCTGCTCGACGGCGGTCACGCCCCCAATGCGCTGCCGCAGCGGGCGGGCGCCAATATCAACTGCCGCATCTTCCCCGGTCATCCGATCGAGGAGATCAAGGCCGAGCTGGAAAAGGTGATCGGCGACCCCGGCGTTACCGTGACGCAGCTTCCGCCCAAGCGCCCCGCGCCGCCGGCACCGCCGCTCGACCCCAAGGTGATCGGCCCGATGGAAAAGCTCGTCGCGCGCTATTGGCCGGGGCTGAAGGTCATCCCGTCGATGGCGAACGGCTACACCGATGCGACCTTCCTCGGCGCGGTGGGCATCCCGACCTATGGCATTCCCGGCATCTGGGGCGACCCCGATGGCAACGGCGTCCATGGCCTCAACGAAAGGGTCGAAGTGAAGGCGGTCTATGTCGGCCGCGACTTCATGTACGATCTGGTCAAGGCCTATGCCGACAAGCCTTAGGGCCCTGTCCCTACGCGATCCTCCCAAGGCCTTTGCGTTGATGCGCTAGGATTGCTATCGCGCCGCGACAATGGCCAGCACCACCGACGACCTTACGCCTCCTGAACCCGGCAACATCGACACCCCCTTCGGCAGCGCGCTGTCGGAGCGCTATCTGGTATATGCGCTGTCGACGATCACGGCGCGGTCGCTGCCCGACCTGCGCGACGGGCTGAAACCCGTGCATCGCCGCCTCTTGTGGGCGATGCGCGCGATGCGGCTCGACCCGTCGCAGGGCTACAAGAAGTCGGCGCGCGTCGTCGGCGACGTCATCGGTAAATTTCACCCGCACGGCGACACTGCGGTCTATGATGCGATGGTCCGCCTCGCGCAGGATTTTTCGCTGCGCTATCCGCTGGTCGACGGGCAGGGCAATTTCGGCAACATCGACGGCGATAACGCCGCCGCCTATCGTTATACCGAGGCGCGGCTGACGCGCGTCGCGATCGACCTGATGCAGGGGCTCGACGAAGGCACGGTCGATTTCCGTCCGACCTATAACGGCGAAGACGAAGAGCCGGAGATCATGCCCGGCTTGTTCCCCAACCTGCTTGCCAATGGCGCGAGCGGCATTGCAGTGGGCATGGCGACCAACATTCCGCCGCACAACGCCGCCGAGGTGATCGACGCCGCGCTCGTCCTGCTCGATAATCCCAGGGCCGAGCTTGCCGAGTTGCTGACGCACGTGCGCGGCCCCGATTTCCCGACCGGCGGCGTCATCGTCGACAGCGCAGAGACGATTGCCCACGCCTATGAAACCGGACGCGGCAGTTTTCGCGTCCGCGCGCGCTTTTCGACCGGCAAGCAGGACGGCGCGTGGGAGGAGACGGGGATCGAGAAGCAGGCGGGCGGCACATGGCAGCTCGTCATCAGCGAGATTCCCTATGGCGTTTCCAAGGGCAAGCTGATCGAAACGATCGCGCAGCTTATCGCCGACAAGAAGCTGCCGATCCTCGAAGATGTCCGCGACGAAAGCGCCGAGGATATCCGCATCGTGCTGGTGCCCAAGAGCCGCAATGTTGATCCCGACATCCTGAAGGAAAGCCTCTACCGGCTGACCGAGCTCGAAAGCCGCTTCGCGCTCAACCTCAACGTCCTCGATGCGACGCGCACGCCCAAGGTGATGGGGCTGCACCAATTGCTCACCGAATGGCTGCAGCATCAGATCATCGTCCTCGTTCGCCGCGCGGAGCATCGCATCGGCAAGATCGACGATCGGCTGGAACTGGTCGGCGGCTACCTCATCGCCTTCCTGAACCTCGACCGGGTGATCGAGATCATCCGCACCGAGGACGAGCCGAAGGCGGTGATGATGGCCGAATTCGAGCTGACCGACCGGCAGGCCGAGGCGATCCTCAACATGCGCCTGCGCAGCTTGCGCAAGCTTGAGGAAATGGAGCTGAAGCGCGAGCAGGCCGACCTGATCGCCGAGCGCGAAGAGCTGACGAAGCTCGTCGCCAGCAAGGACCGCCAGAAGACGCGGCTGCGCAAGGATCTGGAAAAGCTGAAGGCCGTCTATGGCCTCGACACGCCGCTCGGCGCGCGGCGCACCGCGATCGCCGAAGCCGCGCCGGTGCGCGACATTCCGCTCGACGCGATGATCGAGAAGGAACCGGTGACGGTGATCCTGTCGAAGCGCGGGTGGATTCGCGCTCAGCGCGGCCATGTCGCGGCGGACCAATGGGGCGAGTTCAAGTTCAAGGAAGGCGACGAACTCGCCTTTGCGGTGCATGCCCAGACGACCGACAAGCTGCTCGTCGCCGCGAGCGACGGGCGCTTCTATACCGTAGGCGCCGACAAGCTGCCCGGGGGCCGCGGCTTCGGCGAGCCGCTGCGCCTGATGGTCGACATCGACCCCGACGCCCGCATCGTCGCGCTGATCCCCGCGAGCGCCGACGGCCGGCTGCTGCTCGCTTCGACGAGCGGGCACGGCTTCGTAGCGCAGATGGCCGATGTGATCGCCGAGACGCGCAAGGGCCGCAATGTCGTCAATCTGAAGCCCAGGGCGCACTTGTCGGTCGTCCGCACGATCGCGGCAAACCATGACAGCGTCGCGGTGATCGGCGAGAACCGCAAACTTGTTGTCTTCCCGATTGCCGAAGTGCCGGTGATGGCGCGCGGTCAGGGCGTGATGCTGCAGAAATATCGCGATGGCGGCCTGTCCGACGCGACGAGCTTCGTCTTTGCCGAAGGGCTGAGCTGGACGATGGGCGGCGAGACGGGGCGCGTGCGCACCGAAACCGACCTCGGGCCGTGGCGCGTCGCGCGCAGTGCGTCGGGGCGGATGCCGCCAACCGGCTTCCCGCGTAACAATCGCTTCGACTGATCGCAATTTACGTTGCCGTAAATAGCTTCTTTACCTCCGGTCACTTAGGCATCGACCAATGGGGAAAGGTCGCATCAAACCCTTTATTATGCCAATAGATAGAACCGGTGAAGACCGGCCATCCTTGTTTGTCGGCTGGATCGACGCCTTACCGGTCCCCGCCGCGCTTGTGCGGCCGCTGGCACGCGGCAATTTTCGCCTGCACGCCAGCAACGCCGCCTTCGACCGGCTCGACCTGTCCCCGGCGGGTGTCGAGGCGCCGATCGAACTGCGCCGCGCGATCGAAAAGGCCGCGCAGCATATTGGCGGCGTCCACGAATTTTCCTGCCGCCTGGGCGAAGGCCCGGCGGCGCGCGACCTGCGCGGATCGATCGGTCCGCTGTCGGACGAGAGCGGCGACGATTCGCTGTTCCTGCTGACCCTGATCGACCGGACGCAGGAAATGATGACCGAGCGCAATCTGCGCCGCGAACTTGTTTCCGACAGCCTGACGGGCCTCCCCAACCGCGCCGGGTTCGAGGAGCTGGTCGAACAGCGCAGTGCCGAGCAGGAAGCGGGCGATCACGCCATCCTGCTGCTCGATCTCGCGCGGTTCAGCCGCATCAACGAACATATTGGTCCGCTCGCCGGCGACGAGCTGATCATCACCGTGGCGCGGCGCCTGAAATCGAGCCTGCGCAGCGGCGACATATTGGCGCGCACCGGCGGCGACGAATTCGCCATCTCGACGCGTATCGCTGGCGGCAAGGCCGACGTCCGCGAAATGGCGCGCCGCATCCGTGGCTGCTTTGACCACCCCTTCCGCATCGGCGAGCTGAAGGTCAGCGTCGATTGCGCGCTGGGGTGCGCCATTCAATCCGCGCCCGACACCGATGTCGCCGATCAGATCCGCCACGCGCAGATCGCGCTCAAGCGGGCGAAGCAGACCGACCGCATCGAGATCTACGAACCCGAGGCGGCGCTGCTCGCCGACAATCGCTTCGGGCTCGAAACCGAATTGCGCAACGCGATCGAGGAAGACCGGCTGCACCTCGACTTCCAGCCGCTCGTCGAACTGTCGACCGGCAAGGTCGCGGGCTTCGAGGCGCTGGCGCGCTGGAACAACAGCGCCGGCCGCGCGGTGTCGCCCTCCGAATTCATCCCGGTGGCAGAGGATTCGGGGCTGATCGTCCCGCTCGGCCAATGGGCGATCGCCAAGGCGGCCGAAACGCTCGCCGCGTGGGACCGCGAGAATGATGCCCCGGTCAATTGCT
Organism: Sphingopyxis sp. Q841; assembly: GCF_052384365.1. Lineage (NCBI taxonomy): Bacteria > Pseudomonadati > Pseudomonadota > Alphaproteobacteria > Sphingomonadales > Sphingopyxidaceae > Sphingopyxis > Sphingopyxis sp. Q841. The sequence continues at coordinate 63,138 of NZ_JBQSUM010000003.1, forward strand.
ATATCTCGGTCAATGTCTCTGCGATCCAGCTCGTTCGCGACGATGTCGCGGCGGTGGTCCGCGAGGCGCTGGCGCGGCACGGCATTGGCGGCGACCGGCTGATGATCGAACTCACCGAAAGCGCGATCATCGGCGATCCCGACCTGGCGCTGTCGGTGCTGAGCGAACTCAAGGCGGTCGAGGCCCGGGTCGCGATGGACGATTTCGGCACCGGCTATTCGAACCTCGCCTATCTCCAGCGCCTGCCGCTTGACGTCCTCAAGATCGATCGCAGCTTCGTCGACCATATGGTCGAGGACCGCGACAAGGCGGCCATCGTCCGCACGATCCAGAGCCTTGCCGAAGTGCTCGGCATGCGTACCACGGCCGAGGGTGTGGAAACCGCCGACCAGGCGCGCCTGCTTTCGGCGCTCGGCTGCGATTTCGGTCAGGGCTTTCTGTTCGCGCGGCCGATGGATGCCCGCGCGGCGATCGCCTATTGGCGTCAGTCGCTGCTCCGCCCGATCATCTGATCGACCAGCTCCGCGACGCGCGCGGCGTCCGGATAATCCTCCGCCACCCACTGCGCCTCGACGCCTTGCAGGATGCGCGCAACCTCCGGCCCCGCCGCGATGCCGCGTGCAACGATGTCGCCGCCGCGCACCGGAAGCTGCGGCACGGTCCAGCCGTCGAGCGCCGCGACCGCAGCCGCTGCATCACCCTCATTCCCACCGAGCAGCCGCGCGTCGCGCGCCGCCTCGATCCCGATGGCATGGGCAAGCTGACGAACCGGCCGCGCGTCGTGGCGATACGCGCTGATCGCCGACAGATGCTTGCGTTGCCGCGTCGACAGGCGCAGCCGGCTCGCGACCTGATCGGCGATGCCGGCGTCGGCGGGCAACAGCGCGGCGAGCCGCCGCAGCGACGCGGGTGCAGCCGCCGCCGCGCTTTCATTGGCGAGCAAGCGGTCGAGCGCGGTCGCAAACCCCGGATCGAGTTCGGGCAGGATCACCGTGAAGATGCCGTCGGCTGCCATCTGGCCGACGATTGCGCGCGGATCGGGAAGCGACAATATCTTGGTCAACTCGTCGGCGATGCGCTCGCGCGACAGACTCTTGAGCGACTGGCGCGCGGCGGTCACCGCGGCGTGGCTGACGGGTTCGAGGTCGCCGTCCCCGAAACGCGCCGCAAAGCGATAGAAGCGCAGGATGCGCAGATGATCCTCGGCGATCCGGGTTGCTGCATCGCCGATGAAGCGGACGCAGCCGGCCTGCAGATCGGCCAGCCCGCCGAACCAGTCATCGACCGCGCCGGTCAGCGGATCGGCGTAGAGCGCGTTGATCGTGAAGTCGCGCCGCGCCGCATCCTCGCGCCAGTCGTCGGCGAAAGCGATCGTGGCGCGGCGGCCGTCGGTTTCGACATCGCGGCGCAGCGTCGTGATCTCGTGATGATCGCCGCTCGCGATCGCGGTCACCGTGCCGTGCGCGATGCCGGTCGGAATGACCTTGATATCGGCCGCCTCGAGCCGCCGCGTCACCTCTTGCGGCAACAGCGGGGTCGCAAGGTCGATGTCGGTCACGGGCAGGCCAAGCAGCGTATCGCGCACCGCCCCGCCGACGATCTTCACCGCCTCGGCGCCGAGCGCGGCGACGATCCGGCGCAACCCGGCGCGGCCGCGCCACGCGGCATCGGGCAGCATCGTTACCCCCATCTCAGCGATGCCAGCCGGGCGGCAGCCGCCGCGCCAGATTGATGATGATATCCGCCGTCACGCCCCAGATCCGCCGTCCCTGCCAATGCATGTCATAATAGCGGCGCACCTGCCCTTGCCAATGCGCCTGCTGGCGTTCGTAATTGGCGGGATCGAACAGGATGTCGAGCGGCACTTCGAACCAGTCCTCGACCTCGTCGGGATTGGGATCGAGCGGCAGGTCGGGCGGGATGACGCCGAGGACCGGGGTGATGTGATAGCCGCTGCCCGAACGATAGGCGTCGGTCGTCCCGGCGACCGCGACATCGCGGCGGTGCAGGCCGATTTCCTCTTCGGCTTCGCGCAGCGCCGCATCGACCGCATCCGTATCGCCGGGATCGATCTTGCCGCCCGGAAAGGCGACCTGTCCCGCATGGCTGCGCAGCCATTGCGGCCGCTGGGTCAGGATGACGCCGGGGTCGGGCCGGTCGGTGAAGGCGATCAGCACTGCTGCGTCGCGCAGCGAATCGCCGCGATGGAGCAGATAGCCCTCATCTTCGCCATGATCGGGAAGCAGATTGTCGAGCGCATCGCGCAGCTTTGCCGAGAGCATCAGCGGCCCACCAGCGGAAAGCAGGCGCCGTTCGACCAGATTGCAGGCGGATCGCCGCCTTCGGCCAGCGCCATCTCGACAATCTCGTAATAGAGCGCGCGGTCGATGCGCGCCTCCAGCCCGTTGCCGATCGCGCCGCGCACATGGAGCCGCGGGTCGGGCCGGTCGGGGTCGTGTCCGAAGGACAGCGGATGATCGGCGCCCGCCATGACCAGATCGTCGGTGTCGAGACGGAACAGCAGCGTGCGCGCCGCGCCGTCGCCCTCGCTTTTCATCTCGACGGCGCGGAAGGCGGTATCCTCGACGGCAATCGCCAGTTTTTCGGCCGGGGTGACGAGGACATGGCCGCCATCGGGTTCGCGGCGCAGGATGGTCGAAAAAAGCTTCACCATCGCCGGGCGGTTGATCCGGCCGCCTTCATGATACCAGCTGCCATCGGCGCGGATTTCCATCGCGCTGTCGCCCGTACGCGCCGGATGCCAGCTTTCGACCGGCGGCAGTTTGCGCGCCGCGAGCAATTCGGCGGCCTCGGCCGGCGAAAGCTGCGCAAAGGATTTGGGAAGCGAGGGCGCGGGGCTGACCATCAAACCGACATAGGAAGGTGGATGGGCAAGTAAAGGGAACAGTCGCGCGCGGGGTGCTGCGCTGCCAAGATGATGGCATTCATCAGCCGCTTACCGCGGGCGATTCATCACCCAGCTGAACGCCATCGCGTTGAAGATGGTGTAGAGGCCATAAAGCAGCATCGCGGTGAACCAGTTGCGCGTCGCGATCGCCATGGCCCCGACGAGGAGAAGGAATTCGAACACATAAGTGATGTGCGGTCCCACCTTGTCGGCGAGCGGCCGAACCATCTGCTGCACCAGTGGATCGTCGCTTTCCATGAAGGCGCGGTGCATTGCGAAATTGCCCACCCCGGCGCAGAAAATGGCGATGATCGCGATCCACATGCGCATCAAATGGGGCCTAATGGGTGGAAATGCCAGCGGCTTTGCGGTTAAGAGCGGCGGCACGGCTCTACGCCCGATCGGAAAACCGGTCCCGGAGACAAATACCCGGGGCATCCCCATAAGAAGGATCCCGTTCGATGAGACAGTTCGCGCCGCTGCCGGTTGCCATTCTCCTGACCGCTGTCGGCGCGCCGCCGGCGCATGCCGCCGTTGCCGGCCCCGCGCTGCCCGCCGCAACGGTGCCGGCGGTCACGGCGGCGATGGAGGTGCGGCCCTTGCCCTTGCCCGATCCGGTGCGCGCGATGATTGGCGCCGCGATCGACAGCGGCGAGCGCAAGGATGTGGAAACCGTGGTGGCGCTCGCCAAGGCGACCAATCCGCGATCGCTCGATGAAATCGACGCGATCCTCTCGGCCTGGCGTGCGCGAACCAAGCGGGAGCCCGAGCGTGATCCGGTCCTCCAGATGCTGGCCGCCGCCATGGCGAGCAAGAAGGACGACGATGTAGAAGCGGTGGGCGCGCTTGCCAAGAAGACCAGCCCCGCGCAGGTCGCCGACATCGATGCGCTGCTGGTCGACTATCGCGCCAAGCGCGCGGCCGAGAAGCAGGCGGCGGCCGATGCGGCGCGGGCGCGGCTGGCGAGCGCGAAATTCTGGCAGCATTGGAAGGGCGAGGGGCAGATCGGTGCCTCGCACAGCTCGGGCAATTCGAAATCGACCGGGCTCAGCGCCGGCATCGCGCTGGCGCGCAAGGGGCTGGACTGGGATCAGCGCTTCCGCGTTCAGGCCGACTATCAGCGCACCAATGGCAAGACGACGATCGAGAAATATCTTGCCGAATATGAACCGCAAATCCGCATGGGCGACCGTGCCTTTGGCTTTGGCCTGGGCCGGTGGGAGCGCGACCGGATGCAGGGGTTTGATGCGCGTTGGAGCGCGTCGGGGGGGCTTGGCTACAAGCTGATCGACGGCAAGAAGATGACGCTCAATCTGAAGGCCGGCCCGGCATGGCGGCAGACCGAATTGGTGACCGGTGGCCACGAAAGTGAGTTGACCGGGCTCGCGGGGCTCGATTTTGGATGGCAGATGTCGCCGAATCTGCGGCTGACGCAGGTCGCCTCGACGATCGTCGGCGATCGCACGACCACGACCAGTTCGCTGACCGCGCTCAATGCCAAGCTTTCGGGTGCGCTTTCGGCGCGGGTTTCCTATTCGGCCGACATCGACACCCATCCGCCGGCGGGGGTCAAGACGGTCGATACGCTGACCCGCTTCACGCTCGTCTACGGCTTTTAATCGAAGATTTCGGCGCCGCCGATCTCGCGGCCCGCTTCGAGCAGGCCGACGCCGGGGACGTGGTTGAATTCGATGCGGATGCCGTCGGGGTCTTCAAAGAGGATCGAATAATAGCCCGGCGCCCACGGCTCCTCCTGCGGGCCGTGGACGAAGACGATGTCGCTGCGATCCTTCAAAAAGACATAGAGGCGGTCGACGGCGTCCCGATCGCGCATCCGGAAACAGGCATGATGCAGCCCCGGCGCGCCCTGATCGAAGCGTTTGCCCGCATTTTCCGGGCTGCCGGTCCGGATGCCGATCGCGGTGCGGCCGCCGACGCCGTACAGCATCGCGTCGCTGTCGAGCACGACCTTGAGCTCGAGATAGCCGATGAGGTCGCGCCAGAAAGCCGTCGAACGCGCGAAATCGCCGGCGGTCAGGATGACGTGGGCGACCCCGTTGAGATCGCCGATCACTTGATCGCCGCGAGGGTGTAGAGAAATTCGGCGAAGCCCATCGTCGCATCGACCATGCCCGCGACCTTGGGATTGGTCGAATCGATCAGATAATATTCGTTCGGCGCGTGCGCGCCCGACCCGTGACCGATGCCGAAATGGGCGGCGGGGATCGACACGGGCGGCGCGGTGAAGGTCGCGCCCGGCCAGCTTCCCGCCAGACGCGCGTTGATGTTCGCCTTGACGCCCAGCGCCTTGTAGGTGGCAAGCTCGGTACGGACGAGGCGGCTGTCCTCGGCGACTTCGGTCGGATCATAGCCGCCCGACACGTTCATCTCGACATCGGTGAAGCCATGCTTGTCGAGGTGGGCGCGCAGCTTCTTTTCGGCCTCGGCGCGCGTCTGGTTGGGGACGAGGCGGAGGTCGAGCTTCGCGACCGCGCGGCCGGGCAGGATCGTCTTGCCGCCGGGACCGGTGTAGCCCGCGACCAACCCTTCGATATTGACCGTCGGTTCCTGCGCGAGCCGGATCAGCGCATCGTCATATTTGAGGTTGTCGATCCAGACATTGACGCCGAGCGCCTGCTTTTCGGCCGCCTCGTCAGCGCCCTTTGCGGCTTCGCGGATCAGCATCTTTTCGCGCTCGGTAAGCGGACGGACATTTTCGAACCAGCCCTCGATCGCCGGCGTGTTGCCGTCGGGCGTGACGAGCGTCTGGAGCGCCTGCACCAACCGCCACGCCGGCGAATCGAGCATCGCCTTCAGGCTGGAATGAACGTCGCCCTTGGGGCCCCGGCCCCATTTTTCACCGCTGGCGATCAGTTCAAGTTCGATGATGCCCTTCGACCCCAGATTGACATCGACTGCGCCGGTCTTGTCCTGCGAGGCGAAGGGGATGAAAATGCCGTCGCATTTCTTGAGCGCGGCGAGCACGTTCGGTTTGGTTGCGACCTGGCGGAAATGTGGCGATCCGATCTCCTCCTCGCCCTCGCAGATCAGGACGATGTTGACGGGCAATTTCGCCTTGGCAGCGCGGATCGCGTGAAGCGCCGCGAGGAAGGTCGCCTCGGGCCCCTTCTGGTTCACCGCGCCGCGCCCGACGATCGACAGACCAAAGCCCGGCTTGTCGACCATCTTGCCTTCGAGCGGCGGCGACGACCATTCGGCAGGGTCGAACTGTTTCACATCGTACATGAAATAGATGCCAAGGGTGCGCGGCGCGCCGACATCGATGGTGCCGAACACCCCAGGCTGGCCGTCGGTCGGAATGATCTCGACATTTGAAAAGCCCGCGTCCCTCGCAAGTTCGGCCATATAGGCCGCACCTTCGGCCATGTTGCGATTTTCCGCCGCGATCGAGGGCAGGGCGATCCAGTCGCGCAGCCGCTTGACCGACGCCTCCTTGCCGGCCTCGGCCGCCTTGCGGATCGCCGCCATCGGACCATTTGCGGCGAGCGTCGGCAGCGGCCGCATCATCATCGCACCCGCGCCCAGCATCGCTGTACCGCGCAGCAATGCGCGGCGGTCCAATCGGTCAAGCTCCCGGAAATCCATCACGCGTCCCCTTTGCTGTGTATGCCGTGCGGGAGTGTTCTTCAAATTGGAGGGGATGGCAAGGATGCACCGGCGAGGCCCCGATCTTTGCCGGGGTGACGGGAACGAAAGAGCAGCCTTTGATGGTTAGGCTTTCTCGAGCAGCCCTTCGTCCTTGATCCGCTTTTGCCAGATTTTCGGCGCGTTGACGTGGACATTCTGGCCTTCGCTGTCGACCGCGACGGTGACGGGGAAGTCCTTGACCTCGAATTCGTAGATCGCCTCCATGCCGAGGTCGGCGAAGCCGACGACCTTGCTGCCCTTGATCGCGCGCGCCACGAGATAGGCTGCGCCCCCGACCGCCATCAGATAGGCGCTCTTGTGCTTGGCGATCGCCTGCGTCGCGGCGGGGCCGCGTTCGGCCTTGCCGACGCAGGCGAGCAGCCCCTGATCGAGCATCATGTCCATGAACTTGTCCATGCGCGTCGCGGTGGTGGGGCCGGCGGGGCCGACGATTTCTTCGCCCACCGGATCGACCGGGCCGACATAATAGATGACGCGGCCTTTGAATTCGACGGGCAGCTCTTCGCCCTTGGCGAGCATGTCGGCGATGCGCTTGTGCGCGGCATCGCGGCCGGTGAGCATCTTGCCATTGAGAAGGATGCGGTCGCCCTGTTTCCAGCTGGCAACGACTTCGGGCGTCAGCGTGTCAAGGTCGACGCGTTTCGCCGCGCTGTCGGGAGCCCAGTCGATCTGCGGATAGTCGGCGAGCACCGGCTTTTCGAGATAGGCGGGGCCGCTGCCATCAAGCGTGACATGCGCGTGGCGGGTCGCGGCGCAATTGGGGATCATGGCGACCGGCTTAGACGCGGCGTGGGTCGGCCAATCCTTGATCTTGATGTCGAGCACGGTCGCGAGGCCGCCAAGCCCCTGCGCGCCGATGCCGAGCGCATTGACCTTTTCATACAGCTCGATGCGCAGTTCCTCGGTCGGATTGCTCGGCCCGCGCGCGAGCAATTCGGTCATGTCGATCGGGTCCATCAGCGACTGTTTGGCCAGCAGCATCGCCTTTTCGGCAGTGCCGCCGATGCCGATGCCGAGCATGCCGGGGGGGCACCAGCCGGCGCCCATCTGGGGCACCATTTCGAGCACCCAGTCGACGATCGAATCCGACGGGTTCATCATCTTGAACTTCGACTTGTTCTCGCTGCCGCCGCCCTTCGCCGCGACGTCGATATGCACCTTGTCGCCGGGGACCATTTCGACATTCAGTACCGACGGCGTGTTGTCCTTGGTATTGACGCGGCTGAACGCCGGGTCGGCGAGGATCGAGGCGCGCAGCTTGTTGTCGGGGTGGAGATAGGCACGGCGAACCCCTTCGTCGACGACCTGCTGCAGGCTGCGGGGGCTGTCGAGGCGGCAGTCCATGCCCCATTTGACGAACACGGTGACGATGCCCGTGTCCTGGCAGATCGGGCGGTGCCCCTCGGCGCACATGCGGCTGTTCGAGAGGATCTGTGCCATCGCGTCTTTCGCAGCGGGCGAAACCTCGCGCTCATAGGCAGCGCCCAGGGCGCGGATATAGTCCATCGGGTGAAAATAGCTGATGTACTGGAGCGCGTCGGCGACGGTTTCGATGAGGTCGTCCTCGCGGATGATGACGGTGTTCATGTGCAGCCCTTTGCCCGGTTTCGTGAGTCGCGGTTTCCCTAGACCCGCATCGCGGCAACGGAAAGGGGGCAGCGCCTGCGGCGCCCGAAACCGGTCGCGGGCGGGCTCGCCGGGCGGCGCGCGGACGGGCGGACGACAGGGCGAAGGGGTAGCGCGGTGGGTGCGACGAGGAGTGGACGGCCCCGCATTGCGGCGACACGCCCGGCCTGCCGCGCGTCGCTATCGGGCCCGAAGATCGCGAGAAGATCGTCCTGCCCAACCGCGAACTCGAACGCAAGCACCGGTGCGCCGTAGCCCGGCTCGGCGCGAAGCTGTCTTGCGGGAAGCTTTGGCTCAGCCAAAGGCCGACCGTTATGGTTCCGAAACCGAGGAAAAGCGCCGCGAGCCACCAGCGTACCGCTGGCGGCGCGCCCGCATTCAATCTATTGGCACTCGGCGCATTTTCCGCGCACCTCGATCACCGGGCGCTCGGCGGCAAATCCGGTCGCGGCGGCGGCAGCGCGCACGCCGTCGGACAGCTTGTCATTATCGACATGAACGGCATTGCCGCAGCTGTCGCAGATCAGGAAGATGCAGTCGTGCAGGCAGCCGGGATGGCTGTTGGCTACAAAGGCATTGGCACTTTCGACCCGGCGGACGAGATTGTTGGCAACGAACAGGTCGAGGATACGATAGACGCTGTTGGGCGCGACCCGCTTGCCGCGTTTTTGCGAGACGATGTCGGCGATTTCATAGGCGCTCGCTGGCTTGCCAATTTCGGCGACCGCATCGAAAATCTGCGCGCGCATGTCGGTCCACGCTTCGCCGGCCTTTTCGAGCGCGTCCTGCGCCGCATTGGCGAGCGAGGCGCCGCTGGCCTCGATATGCGCATGTTCGTGCTTGCCCATGGGGATAATGTAGGCGCTTTGGGGGGCGCCCGCAAGCTGCGGGCAATGCGTATCAGTGCGCCGCGCGGCGATTGAGATCGTGCCCGAGCGCGACGACCGCAACGCCGATCATCGTCGCGAGCACTTCGCTGCCGTCATGCGGCCGCGACAGAGCGCCCGCCATCATGCCCAGCCCGAAGCTGCCGACCGCGAACGGCATCATATAGCCGTGGCTGAGCACCCCTGCGACGAGCGTCACCAGCGCAAAACCGATCGCGACGACCAGCCCGATCTCGTGAAAGGCGGGATGCAGCAAAGCGCCGCCGACCGAGACGATCGAGGCAAAGAAGATCGTGCTGGCAAGGCAGTGGACGAGGCACAGGCCCGACAGGCCGATGGCGAGCTGATCGCCCGTCAAAGCGGTCAGCGGCCGCGAATCGCGCGCAGCCCGAACCAGCGCGCCAAGGCGCGTCAGAACAGGGGCATGGCCGGCGACGTGCGTCACCCGATTCTCCAAGGAAAGCAATTGCGGCCTTGATATGGCATAACATGACAAAGGTTACAATATCACATTATGACATTTCTATCCTGCCGCTTCCGGTCACCCCCGCGAAGGCAGGAGTGACGAGGGGCGGTTGTCATCCCCCCGCTTCGGCCCGCAAGGCCTTGCGGTCCAGTTTGCCGATCATCGTCTTGGGCAGATGATCGCGCACCTCGACGGCGCTCACGCGTTCATGCTTGCCGAGTTGCGGGTTTAGCCAGGCGGCGAGCGCGTCGCCCGAGACGTCATAGCCCTCTTCCAGCGTGACGAAGGCCTTGGGATGTTCGCCGCGATAGGGATCGGGGACGCCGAGGACGATCGCCTCCTTCACCGCCGGATGCTGGTAGAGTTTGTGCTCGATCTCGCTCGGATAGACCTTGAAGCCGCCGACCGCGATCATGTCCTTCAGCCGGTCGACGATGCGGATATAGCCGTCGGCGTCGATCGTTGCGACGTCGCCGGTGCGCAGCCAGCCGTCGGCGGTGAAGCTGTCCTGGTCGGCATCGGGGCGGTTCCAGTAGCCGCGCATGATCTGCGGCCCTTTGACCGCGAGCTCGCCGGGCTCGCCCATCGGCGCGTCCGTGACCGGATCTTCCTTGTCGAGCAGGCGGATATGGGTCGCGGGGATCGGCTGGCCGATCGTCCCGGCCTTGACCGGTCCCTCATAGGGGTTGGTCGCGACGACCCCGGCGCTTTCGGTGAGGCCATAGCCTTCGACGAGCGACGCGCCGGTTGCTGCAACGAATTTCTCACGCAGCTCGGCGGGCATCGGCGCGCCCCCCGAAATGCAGACCCGCAAGCTGGAGAAATCGGTCTTGGCAAGGTCGGGATGGTCGAGCAGTGCCTGATACATGGTCGGTACGCCGGGCAGCGCCGTCGCCTTCGTCCGGGTGATCGTCTGCAGCGCCTGTTTCGCGTCGAAGCGGGGGAGCATCGCGATCATGCCGCCGTTCAGCACCGTCCGGTTGAGGACGCAGGTATTGGCGAAGACGTGGAAGAAAGGCAGCACGCCGAGGATGCGGTCGTCGGCGTCGCGGTCGGGGTCGATCGCATTGACCTGCCGCGCGTTGGCGGTCAGATTCTGGTGCGTCAGCATCGCGCCCTTCGGCGTGCCCGTGGTGCCACCGGTATACTGGATCAGCGCGACATCGCCTTCCGGGTCGATGGCGACCGGATCGGGGCGAGCATCATTGTCGGTCAGCGCCGAAAAACGGATGATGCGCGGATCGTCGGGCACCGCCGCCGTCTCCTTGCGCCGGAACAGGCGGTAGAGGATCGACTTGGCCGCGGGCAGCCCGCCGGCGATCGAGCCGACGACCAGCCGCTTCAGGCTCGACCCCTCGAGCACCGCGAGCGCGGTCGGCAACAGCGCCGAGGCGCTGATCGTGAACAGCGTGTCGGTTCCCGAATCCTCCACCTGCGCCTCGAGTTCGGCGACCGTGTAGAGCGGCGAGAAATTGACCACGGTCGCACCGGCGGCAAGCGCGCCATAATAGGCGGCGACATAATGCGGAACATTGGGAAGGAACAGGCCGACCCGGCTGCCCTTGCCGATACCGCGCTTCTGCAGGCCGCGGGCGACGCGGGCGACCCCGTCCGCGACTTCGGCATAGCTGAAACGGCGCCCCATGAAGTCGAGCATCGGCGCCTCGCCGCGCCGCGCGACGCTGTCGGCGAGCATGGCAGGCAGCGAGAGGGGCGCGAACGACTGGTTCCATGGGGCGGGATGGCGATAATCGGTCGACCAGTCGTAGAGCGTGCCCATCGGGGGATGGCGTCCTTTCGCAAAATGAGGCGGGATTTCCTTACACTAGGGTCAGTAAGCCGATATCGCAATCGGCAGCGCGCTTGCGGGCCGACGCCGCGGCGGCTAGGCAGGGCCATCGTCTTTGCAGGGGGATTGTCATGTCGCAGCTTTCATCTCGGATCGTCGCGGCCGTTGCCGTCATGGGCTGTCTGGTCGTGACCCCGGCGTCTGCAAAGGACAAAGACAAGGCGGCGCCCCGCCCGGCGCAGATCGAACAGCTCTATGCTTGCCGCGACATCGCCGATCCGACGCAGCGTCTTGCCTGTTTCGACCGCGAGGTTGGGTCGCTTGCCAGTGCGGACGAGGCCCGCGAAATTGTCTTTACCGACCGCGAAACGGCCAAGAAGACGCGCCGTGGCCTGTTCGGGTTCAGCTTTCCCAAGCTCGGCGGCATTTTCGGCGGCGACGAGGATGAGGTGCGCGAGATCGATACGGTCATCAAATCGGTGAGCATGGACCGGTCGGGGAAATATACGATGACGATGGAAGACGGCGCCGTCTGGTCGCAGATCGATACGACGGTATTGCCGCGGCAACCTAAGCCCGGCCAGAAGATCCATATCAAGACCGCGACGATGGGCAGCTATTTCGCCAGCGTAGAGGGTGGGCGGTCGATCCGCATGAAGCGCGACCGCTGACCACCTGGCGCCTTTGACTGCCGTGCCATGACCAAGACCGCGCGATTGAGCCGGCCGACGGCTGGCGCTTCGCCCTTTGTACTGCTCGACGACGCGCGGGCAGAGAATGCAGCGTGCGCGCGGCTGTTCCGCGATCCGATAGAAATCCTCTGCGCCCGCGCGGTGCGGGACGTGGCGGCTCTGCTCGATGGGCTGGCGGCCGCGCGCGCGCGCGGGCTGCACGCCGCTGGCTACCTCGCTTATGATGGAGGCAAGGCGCTGGCGCCCGCCTCGCGGCACCGCTCTGCCGCGCCGATGAACTTCGATGCGCCGCTCGGCTGGTTTGGCCTGTTCGAGCGTGTTGAGCGGATCGATGCCGACGCAGTTGCGTCGCTTCTACCCGACCCCGGTGCCGCCTGGATCGGCGCACCACGTCCGCGCGTGGCGCGTGCGGATTACGAAGCCGCTGTCGCGCGGGTTCTCGATTATATTCGTGCCGGCGACATTTATCAGGCCAATCTGACCTTTCGTGCCGATGTGTCCTTCGCGGGCGATCCACTCGCCGTCTATGCGCGGCTGCGGCAGACGGCGCGCGCGGGATATGGCGGTTTCATCTGGACCGGCGAGCAGGCGATCGCGTCGCTGTCGCCCGAGCTTTTCTTTACGCTGCGCGGCGGCGCGGTGATGGCGCGGCCGATGAAGGGCACGGCCGCGCGCCGCGCCGATCCCGAAAGCGACGCGCGCGCGGCGCGGGCGCTCGCGCTAGATCCCAAGCAGCGTGCTGAAAATCTGATGATCGTCGATCTGCTCCGCAACGATCTGTCGCGCGTTGCCGAGGCCGGATCGGTCGCGGTGCCCGAACTGTTTCGCGTCGAGACCTATCCGACTATTCATCAGCTTGTCTCCGACGTCACCGCAGCGCTCCCTGCGGACAAGGGCGGCGCTGACGTGCTGCGCGCCGCCTTTCCATGCGGGTCGATCACCGGCGCACCCAAGGTGCGGGCGATGGAGATCATCGACGAACTGGAGGCCGAGCCGCGCGGGATTTACACTGGTTCGATCGGCTTCATCGCGCCCGATGGCGAGGCGGCGTTCAATGTCGCGATCCGTACGCTCGTCTTTCCGTCGCAGCGCGACTTGCGCGACGGAGCGCATTGCGCCACGCTGGGGCTGGGTTCCGGAATCGTCGCCGACAGCGAACCGGCTGAAGAATGGCGCGAATGTCTGGCCAAGGGGGAATTTGTGGTCGCTGCCGGGCAAAGCTTCGATCTGATCGAGACGATGCACTTCGATCCCGTGGACGGCGTCCAGCGGCTCGAGGGGCATCTGGCGCGCATGAAGGCGAGCGCCGAGGCGCTGGGTTTTCATTTCGACCGCCATGGCGCGCGCAACAATCTTCAGTCGGCGACCTTTCGCCTGCGCAGCGCCGCGCGCGTGCGGATGCGGCTGGCGCCCTCGGGCGCGCTCGCGGTCGAGGTGTCGCCGCTGCCGCGGCTTGCCGAGCTGCCGGTACCGGTCGCCGTCGCGCCGGCGCCGCTCGCTCCGGGCGATTTCCGTCTGACCCACAAGACCAGCCTGCGCGGCGCCTATGACGAAGTGCGCGCGGCGCACGGCACCGCCGAAGTCGTGTTCGTCGACGAACCGGGATTCGTGACCGAAGGAAGCTGGAGCAACATCTTCGTCGAGCGCGACGGCCTGTTGCTCACGCCGCCGCTGTCGCTCGGCCTCTTGCCCGGCGTGCTGCGCGCCGAACTCGTCGAAAAGGGACGGGCGGTCGAGTCGCATCTGCGCGTCGCCGATCTGGCGGACGGCTTCTTCATCGGCAATTCGCTGCGCGGGCTGATTCCGGCACGGCTGGCGCAGCCCGCAGGCTGACTTTCGGCTTGCATAGCTAATTTATGGCGCCGCCGGCTTGCCTATTGCGGGCGGAGGCTTTAGGCGCGGCCCCGCGCAATTTCCTGTCATTTTGCAGCCTGTCCGCGCAAGCCACGGAAAGTATCGTCATGTCGCTGAAGCCGCACACCTCCGCCGCCCTCAATCGCATCCAGCCCTCGGCCACGCTCGCAATGACCGCGCGCGTCACCAAGCTGAAAGCGGACGGCGTCGACGTGATCGGCCTGTCGGCGGGCGAGCCCGATTTCGACACGCCCGATTTCGTCAAGGAAGCGGCGATCGAGGCGATCCGCGGCGGCCAGACCAAATATACGCTCGTCGACGGCACGGTCGCGCTCAAGGAAGCGATCCGTGGCAAGTTCCGCCGCGACAATGGGCTCGACTTCGGGCTCGACCAGATCACGGTCAATGTCGGCGGCAAGCATACGCTCTTCAACGCGCTCGTCGCGACGGTCGATCCTGGTGACGAGGTGATCATCCCGGCGCCCTATTGGGTCAGCTATCCCGACATCGTCGCCTTTGCCGGCGGCACGCCGGTGACGATCGAGGCGTCGGCGGCGCAGCATTACAAGATCACGCCCGAACAGCTCGACGCCGCGATCACCGCGAAGACGCGCTGGATCATCTTCAATTCGCCGTCGAACCCGTCGGGCGCCGCCTATTCGCCCGGAGAGCTCGACGCGCTGGGCGAGGTCATCCGCCGCCATCCGCATGTGATGGTGATGACCGACGACATGTACGAACATGTCTGGTACGCCGATTTCGCCTTCTCGACGCTGGCGCAGCGCTGCCCCGACCTGATCGACCGTATCCTGACCGTCAACGGCTGTTCCAAGGCCTATGCGATGACCGGCTGGCGCATCGGCTATGCCGGCGGTCCCGCATGGCTGATCAAGGCGATGGGCAAGCTGCAGTCGCAGTCGACGTCGAACCCCTGTTCGGTGGCGCAGGCCGCCGCGGTGGCCGCGCTCGGCGGGCCGCAGCAGTTTCTCGAGGAGCGCAACGCCGCGTTCCGCAAGCGCCGCGACATGGTCGTCGCGATGCTCAATGACGCGCCAGGGCTGAACTGCCCGGTTCCCGACGGGGCCTTCTATGTCTATCCCGACGCGAGCGGCTGCATGGGCAAGATGACCCCCGACGGCAAGCCGATCGACAGCGACGAAGCGCTGATCGACTATTTCCTCGACACCGCGCGCGTCGCGGCGGTGCATGGCGCGGCCTTCGGTCTTTCGCCAGCCTTCCGCGTTTCCTATGCGACGTCGGAGGCGGTGCTCAAGGAAGCGTGCATCCGCATCCAGCAGGCCTGCGCCGCGCTGCGCTGACCGCGGCGCCGGACGGGCGCTGTCTGAACGATTCCCCGCCATCCGGTTCACCGGATAGTAAGCCATCATCTTTATGGGTGATGGCGGTCACTGCACGGCGGCACGGGGCGCGCCATATCGTCGCTGTAACCGAGGGGGCCTCCCCCGCGAAAACGACAATATGACAAAAAGAGGCTTTTATGTTTTCGATGTTCCGCTCCGACTGGTTTCCGACCATGCTCGCCGGCTTCGCCATTGGCGCCTTGATCGTCGTGCTGAATCAGCCGGCGGTCGCCATGCCGATCTGACCGCGATGCGGCGCCCCTTCGCCGCGCTGATCGCTGCCGCGGTGCTGGCGCAGTGCGCGCCCGCGCAGGCGGAAAGCGTCGTCAAGCTCCCCGCGGCGGCCGTCGATCCCGCGGTGAAGGCGAAGCGCGCCGTTGCGGTGCTCGCGGGCGGATGCTTCTGGGGCGTCGAGGGCGTCTTTTCCAATGTGAAGGGCGTCGTGTCGGTCGAATCGGGCTATCATGGCGGTAGCAAGGCCACCGCCGAATATGACCAGACCTCGTCCGGCACGACCGGACACGCCGAGTCGGTTCGCATCGTCTATGACCCGTCGGTTGTCAGCTATGGCACCTTGCTGCGCATCCTGTTTTCCGTGGTCGCCGATCCGACGCTGAAAAACCGGCAGGGGCCCGACAGCGGCACCCAATATCGCGCCGCGATCGTGCCGATGGATGCCGCGCAGCGGCAGGTTGCGACGGCGTATCTCGCGCAGATCGGCAAGGGCCATTATTTCAAGGCGCCGATCGTGGTCCCGGTCGAAAGCTACAAAGGCTTTTACCGCGCCGAAGCCTATCATCAGGATTTCATGCGCCTGCATCCCGACAATGGCTATATCCGCCGCTGGGATGCGCCCAAGCTGGCGGCGCTGAAACGCCTCTATCCCGAATGGGTGCGGGCAACCCCGGCGCCCTGAACGGCGCCGCACGCGGCAAGCCGTTCAGCGTTCCGCCATTTATCGCGCGATAGGAATCATTCACCGCAAATCGCTGGTCCGCGCAGGCGGAGTGCGGGACGCATGGTGCCGGCCAAAAGGTCGGGCGATAAACTGGTCGCGGGTTGCGGGGTTATGATGGCGTTGGGATTTTCGAGCAGGCGGCTGCTCGGTATGGCGATCGGCGGAATGGCGCTGGCGGGCTGTGTCAGCGGTGCGGCACTGGTGCCGACGCCGCGGCAGGCGCAAACGGCGCCGCGCGGTGCGGTCAGCGTGCCCATCGGGCCGCCGGTCAGCACCGCAACGCCGGCGCGCGCCGTGAATGCGCCCCCCAAGGACGTCGTCGATCCGGGCTTCCGGCGCCCGCCGAGTGGCCTGAGCGACCGGATCTCGCAGCTTTGGCGGACTTTCCCCGGCAAGACCGGCATCGCCGTCCAGCGCATCGACGGCGAATGGTCGTTTTCGGAACGCGGCGGCGAATTATTCCCGCAGCAAAGCGTGTCGAAACTGTGGGTGGCGATGACCGTCCTCGATGCGGTCGACCAGGGCAAGCTCAGCCTCGACCGCCGGGTGGACATTGGCCCCAACGACCTCACCCTGTTCCATCAGCCGCTCGCGGCGCGCGTGCGGTCGGAAGGCAAGGTGACGATGAGCGTGCGCGACCTTATCGAAACCGCGATCACGCACAGCGACAACACCGCCAACGACAGCCTGCTGCGCACCGTGGGTGGTCCCGAGGCGGTCCGGCGCTTCATTGCGAAGAAGGATCTGGGATCGATCCGATTCGGTCCCGGCGAGCGCCTGTTGCAGAGCGCGACCGCCGGCCTTGCGTGGCAGCAGAGCTATTCGCGTGGCAACGCCTTCCAGCAGGCGCGCGCCGCGCTTCCCGATTCGACGCGCAAGTCGGCGCGCGAGGCCTATCTTGCCAATCCGATGGACGGCGCCGCGCCGGCGGCGATCGCGAGCGCATTGACCCGGCTGGCGCGCGGGGCGCTGCTGTCGCCCGAATCGACGCAATATCTGATGGGCGTGATGAGCCGGACGCGCAGCGGGCCGAAGCGGCTGAAGGCCGGGCTCCCGTCTGGCTGGGACTTCATGCACAAGACCGGCACCGGCCAGGATTACAAAGGCGAGACGGCAGGCTATAACGACATCGGCATCGCCACCGCGCCTGACGGCACGCGCTATGCCATCGTCGTGATGCTGGGCGACACATCGGCGTCGATCCCCGCGCGCATGGCGCTGATGCAGGCGGTCTCCGGCGCGGTGGCCGAATTTCACGGAAAGTAGGCTTCGATGAAACGGGTGATGGTTCCGCTGCTGGCGCTGCCGCTGGTCCTGTCCGCCTGCGCGACGCCCGAGACGCGGCTGCGCAGCGGACTCCAGAATGCCGGTCTGTCGAAGGCGATGGCGACGTGCATGGCGGGGCGCATGGTCGACCGGCTGTCGCTCGTCCAGCTTCGCCGCCTGTCGGCGCTGGGCAGCCTGAAGGACCGCGAAATCACCGACCTGACGCTCGACCAGTTCTTCCGCAAGGTCCGCGCGCTCAAGGATCCGGAGATATTGGCGGTGACGACCAGCTCCGCCGCGGTGTGTGCGCTGCGCTGATCAGGCCGCCGCTTTGGTCCGTGTCAAGAATTTCTGGGCGCGGCAGGGGTAGCCTTGCCGCGCAACTTGTGCTTATGCGGCGCCGCATATCTCCCCGCTTACAGAGTCGAAAGGCCCGGCAGAGCTCATGAACATCCACGAATATCAGGCCAAGGAACTGCTCGCGAAATTTGGCGTCGCGGTGCCCAAGGGCATTCCCGCGATGAGTGTCGAGGAAGCCGTCGCGGCGGCAAAGCAGCTCCCCGGACCGCTTTACGTCGTCAAGGCACAGATCCACGCGGGCGGCCGCGGCAAGGGCAAGTTCAAGGAACTCGGCCCCGATGCCAAGGGCGGCGTTCGCCTCGCCAAGAGCATCGAGGAAGTCGAAGCGCACGCCAAGGACATGCTGGGCAACACGCTGGTGACGATCCAGACCGGCGAGGCCGGCAAGCAGGTCAACCGCCTGTACATCACCGACGGCGTCGACATCGGCAAGGAATTCTACCTCGCGCTGCTCGTCGATCGCGCCACCAGCCGCATCGCGGTCGTTGCGTCGACCGAAGGCGGGATGGACATCGAGGAAGTCGCGCACTCGGCGCCTGAAAAGATCCACACCATCACCATCGATCCCGCCACCGGCCTGATGCCGCACCACGGCCGTGCGGTGGCCAAGGCGCTCGACCTGTCGGGCGATCTTGCCAAGCAGGCGGCAAAGATCCTCGAGGGCCTCTATGCCGCGTTCCTCGGCACCGATGCTTCGCAGATCGAAATCAACCCGCTCGCCATCTGTCCGACCGACGAGGGCGACAAGCTCTATGTCCTCGACGCGAAGGTCGGCTTCGATTCGAACGCGATGTTCCGTCACAAGGATCTCGCCGAGCTGCGCGACCTGACCGAAGAAGATCCGGCCGAGGTCGAGGCGAGCGAATATGACCTCGCCTACATCAAGCTCGACGGCAATATCGGCTGCATGGTCAATGGCGCCGGCCTTGCGATGGCGACGATGGACATCATCAAGCTCAACGGCGCTTTCCCGGCCAACTTCCTCGACGTCGGTGGCGGCGCGAACAAGGAAAAGGTCACCGCGGCGTTCAAGATCATCCTCAAGGATCCCGCCGTTCAGGGCATCCTCGTCAACATCTTCGGCGGCATCATGAAATGCGACATCATCGCCGAAGGCATCGTTGCCGCGGCTAAGGAAGTGAATCTGTCGGTGCCGCTCGTCGTCCGCCTGGAAGGCACCAACGTCGAAAAGGGCAAGGAAATCCTGGCGAACTCGGGTCTGGCGATCGTTCCCGCGAACGATCTGGGTGACGCGGCGAAGAAGATCGTCGCCGAGGTTGCCAAGGCGGCCTGACCGGTTTTCCCCTTCCGCTCTTGCGGCGGAAGGGGGCGCCCGCAGGTTGACGTTTACGTAAACGCCAATTATGGCGCACTGCACAATTCTTCGAGAGGAGCTGAAAAGCCATGAAAATCCTCGTCCCCGTGAAGCGGGTGCTCGATTACAACGTGAAGCCGCGGGTGAAGGCGGACGGCACGGGCGTTGACCTTGCCAACGTCAAGATGTCGATGAACCCGTTCGACGAAATCGCCGTCGAAGAGGCGATCCGCCTCAAGGAAAAGGGCGTCGCGACCGAGATCGTCGCCGTCAGCGTCGGCCCGGCGAAGGCGCAGGAAACGCTGCGCACCGCGCTCGCGATGGGTGCCGACCGCGCGATCCTCGTCCAGACCGACGATGAAGCCGAACCGCTCGCGATCGCGAAGATATTGAAGGCGATTGCCGATGCCGAAACGCCGGGTCTCGTGATCCTCGGCAAGCAGGCGATCGACGGCGACAACAACCAGACCGGCCAGATGCTCGCCGCGCTCACCGGCTGGGCGCAGGGCACCTTCGCCAGCGCGGTCAATGTCGAGGGCGATCATGTCAGCGTGACGCGCGAAGTCGACGGCGGTCTCGAAACGGTGAAGCTGAAGCTTCCCGCGATCGTCACCACCGACCTGCGTCTGAACGAGCCGCGCTATGCGTCGCTGCCGAACATCATGAAGGCGAAGTCGAAGCCGCTCGATACCAAGGCGCCCGCCGATTACGGCGTCGACACGACGCCGCGCGTCAAGACGGTCAAGGTGTCGGAGCCGCCCGTCCGCCAGGCCGGGATCAAGGTCGCCGATGTCGATGAACTGGTTGCCAAGCTCAAGGCGATGGGAGTGCACTCATGAAAACGCTCGTTTGGGTCGAACATGACGGTAGCGCCGTCAAGGATGCCACGCTCGCCGCAGTAACCGCGGCTTCGAAGCTTGGCGAAGTCCATCTTCTCGTCGCCGGTGAAGGTGTTGATGGCGTTGCCAAGGCGGCGTCGGAAATCGCGGGCGTCGGCAAGGTGCATGTCGCCGACAACGCAGCCTTCGGTCACAATCTGCCCGAAAATATCGCGCCGCTCGTCGCCGACCTCATGGGGTCGCACGACGCGTTCGTCGCGCCTGCGACGACGACCGGCAAGAATATCGCGCCGCGCGTTGCCGCGCTGCTCGACGTGATGCAGATTTCGGAAATCCTGTCGGTCGAAGGTCCCAAGACCTTCACGCGTCCGATCTACGCCGGCAACGCAATCGCGACCGTCGAAAGCTCGGACGCGAAGCTCGTCATCACCGTGCGCGGCACTGCGTTCGAGAAGGCAGCGGCGACCGGTGGTTCGGGCGCGATCGAAGCCGTCTCGGCTGGCGGCGACGCCGGCATTTCGAGCTTCGTCGGCGCCGAATTCGCCAAGCAGGATCGTCCCGAACTCACCTCGGCGAAGATCATCGTGTCGGGCGGCCGTGCACTGGGTTCGAGCGAGAAATATCAGGAAGTCATCGTGCCGCTAGCCGACAAGCTCGGCGCCGCGCTCGGCGCTTCGCGTGCTGCGGTCGATGCAGGCTATGTCCCCAACGACTATCAGGTGGGCCAGACCGGCAAGATCGTCGCGCCGGAAGTCTATTTCGCGATCGGCATCTCGGGCGCGATCCAGCATCTTGCGGGGATGAAGGATTCGAAGACGATCGTCGCGATCAACAAGGACGAAGACGCTCCGATCTTCCAGGTCGCCGATCTCGGCCTCGTCGCTGATCTGTTCAGCGCGGTGCCCGAACTGACCGGCAAGATCTAACCCGCCCGACCATATGGCCGGCAATCATCCCGGAGTGCCCGGACTGGGCGACGCGCCGTTCAACGCCGGCGGTCGCCGGTCCGCGCGGCCGGGGCCGGGGCGCGAAATCGACGATGATGACCGCGCGGGCGACGACGAGGAAGCCGTTCACGGCCGCGCGCTGATTCTGGCCAGCGTCGCGCGCGACGCGCGGCTCAACCAGAAATTCCTGTTGCTGATCACGCTGTCGGCGGCGATCGCCACGCTCGGCCTGCTTCAAGGATCTGCGGCGGTGGTGATCGGCGCGATGCTGGTATCGCCGCTGCTCGGCCCGATCATGGGCGTCGGCTTTGGCCTCGCGACGCTCGAATCCAATCTCATCAAGCGTTCGCTCGTCACCATGGCGGCGGGGATGGCGGTCGCGGTTCTCGTCGCGATGCTGATCATCTGGCTGTCGCCGATCAAGGACGTCACCCCCGAACTGCGCGCGCGGACGCAGCCGACGCTGCTCGACCTCGGTGTAGCGGTCGTCGGCGGCATTGCCGGCGTCTATGCGATCCTGCGCAAGCTGTCGGGCGTCATGGTCGGCGTCGCGATCGCGACCGCACTGGTGCCGCCGCTCTCGACGATCGGTTTTGGCCTGGCCACCGGCCGCCCCGACTTCGCGCTCGGTTCGGCGCTGCTCTTCCTGACCAACACGCTTGCCATCGCCTTTGCTGCGACGATCGTCGCACGGGTCAACAAATTCGGCCCCTCGCTGACCCCGCAGCATACAGCGATGCAGATAACCGGAATCATCGTCACGCTGGGCGTGCTGTCGATCCCGCTGGCGCTGTCGCTCAACAATATCGCGCGCGAGATCCGCGCACGCTCGGCGGTGCAGTCCGAACTCAATCGCCTCCTCGGTGACGGCGATCGCATCGACAGCCTGAATGTGCGCACCGAGGGCGAGGAGGTGGCGGTCGACGGCGTCGTCCTCGTCGATCAATATTCGGCGCAGCTCAACGATCAGCTCGCCACCAAGGTTCGCGGCGATCTCGACCGCGACGTCAGCGTCAACCTCGTCCAGCTCAAGCAGCAGACCAACGCCGCGGTGCAGTTCGAGGAGCGGCTGAACCAGCGGCTCGCCACGCTCGAACAGCGTGACGCCGACAGCATGGGGATCATCGCCGGGCTGACCATTGGCGAACTCATCCCGCGCGCGCGGGTGCTGGTCGATGCGCAGGCGCGCCGCGTCGTCGTGCAGCGCGACCGCGAGGGCGAAGGCGAACAGGTCGCCGCGGCGATCGACCGCATCATGGCCGACATCCAGGGCCGCTACCCGCAATGGCTGATCGAAAACGGCAGCTTCACCCCCGCCGAACCGCCGAAGGAGCCGGCGGACGGCGCGACCGGGGAAGGGCCTGCGGCCGCGCGCCGGTAAACCCGGCGTCTTGATACCGACGCATTCGCGATCATAGGGTGGGCGCTGCCCCCTTTGGAGTCGTTCGATGCCCCAAGCCGACAAGCGCCTTATCCTCGCCGACGGGCTGGCCGCGGGCGACGATGATGCGGCGCTGCATGCGCGGCTGATCGCCGCGGGCGTGTCGGCGGCTTCGGCGAAATATGAGGTCGAGCGGCTGGCCAAAGACCCGATGGCGCTTGCGTTGCGGCGGCAGGCGTCGCGCAGCGCCAAGCAGCAATGGCTCTTCGCCAATCAGGCGCGGCTTGCGCGCGAGAGCGAAGGCGGCTTCGCGCTCGATACCGCCGACCGCATCGCCACTCGAGACTTTTATCGCGGCTATTATGATGCGAACCGTCCGGCGAAGCTGACCGGCCTCGTCGATCATTGGCCCGCCCTGTCGCGCTGGTCGCTCGATCATTTTGCGGCGGTCGCGGGCGGCGCGGCGGTCGAGGCGCAGGTGGGGCGCGACGGCGACCCCGATTATGAACTCGCCAAGGACGCCCATCGGCGGATGCTGCGGTTCGGCGAGCTGATCGACTGGCTGCGGGGGGACGAGGCAAGCAACGACATTTATCTCACCGCCTATAACAGCGGCACCAACGCGGCGGCGCTCGCGGCCCTTTGGGACGATCTGGCGCCGATCGACCTCTTGGAGCCGCGCGAGGTCCGCGACGGCTTTTTCTGGCTAGGTCCCAAAGGGACGCTGACGCCCTGGCACCATGATCTGACGAACAATCTTCTCGTGCAGGTCATGGGCCGCAAGCGAGTCCGCATGGCGCCGCCCTGGGCCTTTGCGCGGATGCGCAACAGCCGCCATTGCTTTTCCGATTGGGGCAACGAAGCGCTGCCAGCGGGCGATGGCACCGCCGAAACACCGCCGGTTCTCGAATGCGTGATCGGGCCGGGCGAGGCGATCTTCCTGCCCGTCGGTTGGTGGCATCAGGTCGAGGCGCTCGACCTGTCGGCGAGCATGAGCTTTACCAGCTTCCGCCGTGCCAACGCGCATGTCGACGATTATCAGTCGTGGGGTGCGCTCTGAAAGACTTGCCTTGGCCAGCTTCTTCGCCGACATTCCGGCCATGGAGAGAGTGACTTACCGCAGTTCGTCCGTCGTCGCCGTCGCGATGCTTTCGCTGCTGACGGCTCCAAACGCAGGCGCCAAGCCGAAAGAGCCGATGCATCTTCAGCCCAGTTCGAAGTGGCTTCTGAATTATGCGGACGACAGTTGCCGCCTGGCGCGCCAGTTCGGCGAGGGCGACGACAAGGTGATGCTGGTCATGGACCGCTTCGAACCCGGCGACGGGATGCGGATGAGCTTTTTCGGCAAACCGGCGCGTACGAGCCGGATGGACGGCGATGCGAAAATTCGCTTCGGCCCGAACCAGGCGGAGCAGGCGATCGGATTCTACCCGGGCAAGGGCGATGGCAAGACCCCGGCCCTCGTGCTGCGCAGCGAAGTGAGAATTGCACCGCGCAGCGAAGCCGAAAGCGCAGCTCATGACGCCGCGCACGACGCGGGCGATTTCAGCTTCCGCTGGTCGACGGTTACGCCTGCCGAAGAAGCCGCGGTCACATGGATTGAAGTGGGCGTCCCAGCCGGTCGGAACTTCGTCCTGGAGACGGGTTCGATGGGCAACGCCTTTGCGGCGCTGAGCAAATGCACCGACGAACTGCTCGGCCATTGGGGCGTTGACGTCGCGCGGCATGCAACGATGACGCGTCCGGTCACCCCGAAGAGCGATCCTCGCCAATGGATCCGGTCGGATGAATATCCCAAGGAGATGCTTTGGCAGGGGCAGCGCGCGCTGGTGCAGTTCCGGCTCGATGTCGATGCGTCCGGAAACCCCACCGCATGTCACATCCAGCAAACGACGCGCGCCAAAGAATTCGACGACGCGGTTTGCAAATCGATCATGCGCCGTGCCGAATTCCTTCCCGCGCTCGACGCCGAAGGCAAGCCGATGGCATCCTATTGGCTCAACAGCGTCAATTTCCATGTGGGATTGTAAAGGGGCTTCCTCATGTCGCTGATCCGCCTCGAATGCCAGGATGCCGTCGCCACGGTGACCCTGAACCGCCCCGAGGCGATGAATGCGCTCTCGCGGGCGCTGCGCGCCGAGCTTGCGGCGGTGATGCGGCAGCTTGCCGCCGACGACAGCGTGCGCGCGATCGTGCTGACGGGGGCGGGCGAGCGCGCCTTCACCGCCGGGCTCGACCTCAAGGAACTGGGGGCCGACACCAGCAATCTGGGCGCGGCCAATGCCACCGACGCCGACGACAATCCGGTCAAGGCGATCGAGCTCTGCCCGCAGCCGGTGATCGGCGCGATCAACGGCGTCGCGATCACCGGCGGGTTCGAGCTTGCGCTCGCCTGCGACATATTGATCGCATCGACGGCAGCGCGCTTCGCCGACACACATGCGCGCGTCGGCGTCATGCCCGGCTGGGGCCTGTCGCAGAAATTGTCGCGGCTGATCGGTATCGGCCGCGCCAAGGAATTGTCGCTGACCGGCAATTTCCTGGGCGCCGAGGCGGCGCGCGACTGGGGCCTCGTCAATCGCGTCGTTACCCCAGAAGAGCTGGTCCCCGCGGCGCAGGCGCTCGCGCGCGCGATCGCCAGCGCCGATCCGGCGATGGTGCGAAGCTACAAGCGGCTGATCGACGATGGCTATGCGCTGCCCTTCGGTGATGCGATGGCGCTTGAACATGCGCGGTCGTCGGCGGCGAACCGCGCCGTTCGCGCCGAAGAGGTCGAGGCGCGGCGGATGGCGGTGATCCAGCGGGGGCGCGCGAACATCTGACGCGCCGCCGCGCCCACCTGTCACGATTACGGGCTTGCGGAGCCCGAAAATACTTAGCAAGGGGAAGTAATGTCCGATCTGTCGACCTTGCTGCCACCCTTCATGATGCGCGTTGCCGGTGCCGGCGACCTGTCGAACCTGACCCGCCTTTCGGGCGGCGCCAATATGGAAAGCTGGGCGTTCGACTGGGGCGGCGGCGCCTATGTGCTGCGCCGTGCGCCCTCGGCCGAATATATGGAAGGGCGGCCTTATGGCCATCCGGTCGAGGCTGCGCTGGTCCGCGCGGCGCACGCTGGCGGGGTCAAGGCGCCCGAGGTGATCGGGGTGCTGTCCGATGCCGACGGCATGGGGACGGGCTATGTCATGCGGCGCGTCATCGCCGAAGTCAGCCCGGCGAAGATATTGGCCGCGCCGCCGCCGTCGCTCGTCGCCGACCTGGGGCGCGAACTGGCGTTGATCCACGCGCTGCCTCGCGCCGCGATTCCGGCCGAAATTCCGGTGATGGATACCGCCGCAGCGCTCGCGGAGCTCAAGGCGCGCTTCCTTTCCTATGGCGGCGACCGGCCGGCGATCGCGCTCGCGGTCAAATGGTGCGAGGATCATCTGCCCGAACCCGCCGACCCGGTGCTCGTCCATGGCGACTATCGCATGGGCAATGTCATGGTCGACGCGGATGGTCTTGCCGCTGTGCTCGACTGGGAACTCGCGCATCTCGGCGACGCGCATGAGGATCTGGCCTTCGGCTGCATGACCGTGTGGCGCTTCGGCATGCTCGACAAGCCGGCGTTCGGGGTCGGCAGCCTCGACGATTATTTTGCCGCCTATGAGGCCGCGGGTGGGCGCCCGGTCGACCGCGACCGCTTCAAATATTGGCTCGTCTATCGCACCCTGTGGTGGGCGCTCGGCTGTTTGCAGATGGGGCAGGCGTGGCGGAGCGGCGCCGATACGACGGTCGAACGCGTGGTCGTGGGGCGGCGCACTGCCGAACAGGAACTCGACATCATCCGGCTGCTCGAAGATGGGGCGCCTGCGGCCGAGCGCGGGGCGCCGCTGCCGCCTTCGCCCGCCGCCGCGGCGGCGCCGGTCGGCGAACCGACGACGCAGGAAATGGTGCAGGCGGTGCGCGATTGGCTGGGGGAGGCGATCAAGCCCCAGGCCGAGGGGCACGGCAAATTTCAGGTCGCGGTCGCGATGAACGCGCTTGGCATCGTGATGCGCGATCTTGGCGCGGGCATCCGTGCCGAGGACAAGACGCTGGCCGGGGACATACTGGCCGGGCGGGTGACGCTTGCCGAACCCGGCCTGCTCGCGCGCCTGCGCCGCGCCGTGCTCGACAAATGCGCGGTCGACAGTCCCAAATATGCGGCGCTCGCCGCGGCGCGGGCCGCCTGGAACGGATAGAGACAAGGGGAGAGAAACGATGGATTTTGCGGTTCCGGCCGATTTGCAGGCCTATCTCGACGAACTCGACGCCTTCATCGCGGCGGAGATCAAGCCGCTTGAGGATGCGGACGACAATATCCGCTTCTTCGACCATCGCCGCGAACATGCGCGCACCGACTGGGACAATCAGGGATTGCCGCGCCACGAGTGGGAAGAGCTGCTGAAGCAGGCGACCCGCAAAGCCGATGCCGCGGGCCACTGGCGCTTTTCGGCGCCGAAGAAATATGGCGGCAAGGACGGATCGAACCTGTGGATGGCGGTGATCCGCGAGCATTTTGCCGCCAAGGGTCTCGGTCTCCACAATGATCTGCAGAACGAACACAGCATCGTCGGCAATTTCCCCTTCGTCGAGATGTTCGAACAATTCGGCACCAGCGACGAGCAGAAGCAGGAATTCATCCTCGGCGGCTTCGAAGGCAAGCGGCGCACCGCCTTTGGCCTCACCGAACCCGATCACGGCAGCGACGCGACGCATATGGAAACGCGCGCGGTACGCGAAACCCGCGACGGGGTTGAAGGCTGGCTGATCAACGGCGAGAAGATGTGGACGACGGGGATGCATGTCGCGACCCACTGCGCGACCTTCTGCCGCACCAGCGGCAATGACGGCGATGCCAGGGGGATCACCTGCCTGCTCGTCCCCAACCCGTCGCCGGGCCTCGTGATCGAGGAATATCTTTGGACCTTCAACATGCCCACCGATCACCCGCGTGTCAGCTTTACCGACGTATGGGTGCCGGACAGCGCGCGGCTCGGCCCGGTCGACGGCGGCCTGTCGATCGCGCAGAGTTTCGTCCACCAGAACCGCATCCGTCAGGCGGCCTCATCGCTCGGCGCGGCGGTTTACTGCATCGAGGAAAGCGTGCGCTATGCGCGCGAGCGCAAGCCTTTTGGCGAGGCGCTGGCGAAGAATCAGGCGATCCAGTTTCCGCTCGTCGAGCTGGCGACGCAGGCCGAAATGCTGCGCCTCCTCATCCGCAAGACGGCATGGGAAATGGACAATATGCCGCACAAGGAGGTCGAGCGCAGCCTCTCCGACAAGGTGAGCATGTGCAATTACTGGGCGAACCGCCTCGTCTGTCAGGCGGCCGATCGCGCGATGCAGGTGCATGGCGGCATCGGCTATTCGCGCCACAAGCCGTTCGAGCATATCTATCGCCACCACCGCCGCTACCGGATCACCGAAGGGGCCGAGGAGATTCAGATGCGCAAGGTCGCGGCCTATCTGTTTGGCTATCTCGGCCCGCGCAGGGAGACGCTGGGGAAGATTTGAGGTCGCCAATCGGGAGGCTGAGCGGGCTTCACCGCTTCCGCACGAACTCCGTTCGCAGCACCAGGCCCCTGATCCCTTCGTAGCGGCAGTCGATCTCGTCGGGATCGGCGGTCAGCCGGATCGACTTGATGACGGTGCCGACCTTCAGCGTCTGGCCCGCGCCCTTCACCGGCAGATCCTTGATGAGGACGACCGAGTCGCCGTCGCTCAGCACATTGCCGACCGCGTCCTTCGCTTGCGGAAGCGCATTGGCCGCCGCCGCCCGCTCGCGCGCTTCGCTGGCGGGCAGCCATTCGCCGCTCGCCTCGTCATATACATAGTCGTCGTCGTTGCTGCTCATCGGGGCGCTCTATCCATCTATTCCGGCTTGCGAAAGCGCAGCGTGAACTGATCGGTCTTGCCGCGAATGGCAGGGTCGAAGACATTGGCGGTGCGCGGGTCTTCGGGGCGCTTGTAAAGGTCGCTCTCGGCCTCAAGCATAAAGCCCGCCTTGGTCAGCGCCGCGACGACCGCGGCCTTGTCGATGCGGTGCAGGCTGTCCGACAGCGTCGTGCCGCTGCCGTCCGCCGCGCTGTGATCGACCACCACCAGCGTGCCGCCGGGCTTGAGCGCGGCGAAGAGTGCGGCGCTGGCCTTGTCGCCCGTCCCTTCGGGGAAGGGCTTCAAATAGAGATCGTGAAAATTCTGCACCGTCACGATCGCGTCGAGCGGCACCGGAAAAGCCGGAGCGGCGAAGGCGCCCCCGACCGCATCGACATTGGCATAGGCCGCCGCGACCGCACTCTGGTCGTCGCCATATTGCTTGCGAAAGGCGATGAACTCGGCGGGCTGAAAAGCATAGACATGCCCCGCGGCGCCGACGGCTCCGGACAGGATGCGCGTCAGATAGCCGCCGCCCATCACATAATCCCCGACGCTCTGGCCCGGTTCGATGCCGGCGAAGGCGAGCAATTCGGCGGGCTTGCGGGCGGCGTCGCGGTCGCGGTCGGCGGCCGGGCGTGCCGGATCGGCAAGCGCTGCAGCATAATCGGCGGCGGGCGCGTCGGCGGCGATGGCCGGAACGGCAGCTGCGGCAAGAGCAAGCGCCGCGGCGGCGGCGACAAGGGTAAAGGGACGGATCATGGCATCGACTCCCGTTGGTTTGTCGCACGGCTATAGCCGTTCGCCGCACACCGTGCGCGCTTATTTGCACTGTCCTGAATTGATGATAGGTTTCGCACTGAAACCAAATAACGGGAGAGCGAGATGTACGATCTGGTGATTCGCGGCGGCACCGTCGTCGATGGCACGGGCGGTCCGTCGATGGTGGCCGATGTGGCGGTCGAGGGCGACCGCATCGTTGCGGTCGGCACCGACCTCGGCGCAGGGCGCGAGGAAATTGACGCGCGCGGCAAGATCGTCACACCCGGCTTCGTCGATGTTCACACTCATTATGACGGTCAGGCGACGTGGGACCAGGAAATGGCGCCGTCGAGCTGGCACGGCGTCACCACCGTCGTCATGGGCAATTGCGGCGTCGGCTTTGCGCCCGCCCGGCCCGACCGCCACGACTGGCTGATCGGCCTGATGGAAGGTGTCGAGGATATTCCCGGTACCGCGCTTGCAGAAGGGATGAGCTGGGAGTGGGAAACCTTCCCCGAATATATGGATGCGCTCGAAAAGCTGCCGCGCACCATTGATGTCGCCTGTCATGTCCCGCACGGCGCGGTGCGCGCCTATGTGCTGGGCGACCGCGAACAGCCGGGCGCGGTTCCGACGGCCGAGGACATCGCCGAAATGTCGCGCATCGTCGAAGAGGGGGTGCGCGCCGGTGCGCTCGGCTTTTCGACGAGCCGCACCGTCATCCACAAATCGGTCGACGGTGAAGTCGTCCCCGGCACGACCGCGACCGCCGAGGAACTGATCGAGATCGGCCGTGCGATGGGCCGCGTCGGTTACGGCGTGTTCGAAATGGCGAGCGACCTCAACCGCGAATGGAACGAGTTCGACTGGATGGGCAAGCTGAGCCGCGAAACCGGCCTGCCCGTGACCTTTGCGGCGCTCCAGTCGATCGCCAAGGAATTGCCGCTCGACGAACAGATCGAAACGATGCGCGCCGAAAATGCGAAGGGCGCCAATATCGTCGCGCAGATCGCGCTGCGCGGCAACGGCATCATCATGGCGTGGCGCGGCACCGTCCATCCCTTCCGCTTCCGCCCGTCATGGCGCGCCATCGAAGGCCTGTCGTGGGAGGAGCAAAAGGCGAAGCTGCTCGACCCCGCGTTCAAGGCGCAGCTCCTTTCCGAAGACAATGACTTCAGCGAAGCGCCGCAGGACATCATGGGGCTGTTGATGGTCGTTGCCGGCGGCTGGACGATGCAGTTCGAGATGGACGATGATTTCGACTATGAACCCGGCGCCGATGCCAGCATCGCGGCGCGCGCCGCGGCGGCGGGTGTCGATCCGGCCGAATATGCCTATGATCTGCTGTGCCGCGACGGTGCGACCGGTTTCGCCTATCTGCCGATCCTCAACTATGCCGACGGCAATCTCGACTTCCTCGAGGCGCTGCAGGACAGCGATGATACGGTGAACAGCCTGTCGGACGGCGGCGCGCATTGCGGTACGATCTGCGACGCCGCATCGCCCACCTTCATGCTTCAGCATTGGGTGCGCGATCGCAAGCGCGGCGGGCGCGTGCCGCTGGAACGCGCGATCAAGCGCCAGTGCCGCGACACGGCGCTGCTCTATGGGCTCGAAGACCGCGGACTGGTGGCACCGGGCTATCTCGCCGATCTCAATGTCATCGATATGGAAGCGATCAAGCTCGGCAAGCCTTGGCTCGCTTTCGATCTGCCCGCGGGCGGCAAGCGTCTGCTGCAAAGGGCCGACGGCTATGTCGCGACGGTCAAGTCGGGCGTCATCACCTTCAGGGGAGGCGAAGCGCAGGGCGTTTATCCGGGCGGCGTGATCCGCGGTCCGCAGCGCGTCGAGCTCGCGATGGCGGCGGAATGATGCGGGCCGTCCGGCTTCGCGCTCCCGCTTCGCTCGACAATCTGACGCTCGCCGATCTCGCCGATCCCGGGCAACCGGGGCCGGGGGAGATCCGGGTGCGGCTGGCGGCGTCGTCGCTCAACTTCCACGACTATGCGGTGGTGGCGGGCATGATCCCCGCTGCCGACGGGCGTATCCCGATGTCCGACGGTGCCGGCGTGGTGGAAGCGGTGGGCGAGGGGGTGACGCAGTTCGCGGTGGGCGATCCGGTCGTCTCGATCTTCTTTCCCGACTGGATCGACGGCGCGCCGCCGACGAGTGCTTTCACGCGGGTGCCGGGCGACGGCATCGACGGCTATGCCCGCGAGGTCGTCGTGACGCCCGATCATTGGTTCACGCGCGTCCCGGCGGGCTATTCGGCAGCGGAGGCCGCTACGCTGACCTGCGCCGGGCTGACCGCCTGGCGCGCACTGTTCGTTGATGACGCGATCCGGCCGGGTTCGACCGTGCTGGTGCAGGGATCGGGCGGGGTGTCGATCTTTGCGCTGCAGTTCGCCAAGGCCGCAGGCGCGCGGGTGATCGCGACCAGCTCGTCCGACGACAAGCTCGCAAGGCTCAAGGATCTCGGTGCCGACGAGCTGATCAATTACAAGGCGGTTCCCGCCTGGGGCGCGAAAGCGATGGAACTGACCGGCGGGCGCGGGGTCGATTGCGTTGTCGAGATCGGGGGTGCCGGTACGCTCGACCAGTCGATGATCGCGACGCGCGTCGGCGGCCATGTCGCGCTGATCGGCGTGCTCGCTGGCTTTGCCGGGCCGGTGCAGACCGCGCTGCTGATGGCGAAAAATCTGCGCGTTCAGGGATTGACCGTGGGGAGCCGCCAGCAGCAGCTCGACATGATCGCCGGGATCGAGGCGAATGCGATCCGGCCGGTGATCAGCGATCATTTCCCCCTCGAAGGCCTTGCCGATGCGTTCCGCCATCAGGCGGCGAACAAGCATTTCGGCAAGATCGTCGTCGACATCTGATACGAAAAAGGACCGGCCTGTGGGATTTGCCGAATATGAAAGCTACGACGCGCTCGGCCTTGCCGACCTCGTCGCAAAGGGCGCGGTATCGCCGCTCGAGCTGGTCGATAGCGCGATCGAACGGATCGAGGCGCTCAACCCCCGCCTGAACGCGGTGATCTTCACCGATTATGATGGCGCCCGGGCGCGCGCGAAGGCACCGCTTCCCGACGGGCCGTTCCGGGGCGTTCCCTTCCTGCTCAAGGACATATTGGGCGATCTCGCCGGGTGGCCGACGCGCAACGGATCGCGCATCTCGCCGCCCGTTCCGATGCCCTTTACCGCGACGTTGGTGCAGCGCTTCCTGGCGGGCGGACTGATCCCGATCGGCAAGACCAATGTGCCCGAATTCGGCGTCGTCGCGACGACCGAGAGCAAGCTGTACGGGCCCGCCTGCAACCCCTGGAACCCGGCGCATTCGACCGGCGGCTCGTCGGGCGGATCGGGCGCGGCGGTGGCGAGCGGCATGGTGCCCGTCGCGCACGCCAACGACGGCGGCGGATCGATCCGCATCCCTGCAAGCTGCAACGGCCTGGTCGGGCTGAAGCCGACGCGCGGGCGCAACCCCTTGGGGCCGCTGCTCGGCGACGTCATGGGCGGCCTCGCCGCCGAACATATCGTCAGCCGCAGCGTGCGCGACACCGCGGCGATGCTCGATGTTACCGCGGGCGCCGAGCCCGGCGATCCCTATGCGGCGCCGCCCGCTCCGCCGAGCTGGCGCCGGGCCGCCGAGGCGCCATGCCCCAAACTGCGCATTGCGTTTGCGCGCGCTGCTCCGGGTGGTCGGGCGCTCGATCCTCAGGCGGTCGCCGCGGCCGAACATGCGGCAAAATTGTGCGAGAGCCTGGGTCATCATGTCGAGGAAGCATCGCCCCCGGTCGACAATGATGCGATGGTCCCGGCCTTCATGGCGATCTGGTCGAGCGGCGCGGCGATGCAGATCGACGGCATCGCGATGATGACCGGGCAGACCCCCGGTCCCGACAATCTGGAGGGGCTGACGCGCGGCCTTTACGCGATGGGCAAGGCGATCAGCGCGCCGCAGCTGTGGGGCGCGATCTTCCAGCTGCAGCAGATGGCGCGCGCGGTCGCGGCGTGGCACGCCGACCATGACGTCTGGCTGACCCCGACGCTCGGGGCCCCGCCGCCGCGCAACGGCAGTTTTCCGCTCGACAGCGAAGACGTAGCCGCCGGTTTTGGCGCGATGACCGACTATGTTCCCTTCACCGCGATCCAGAATGCGACGGGGCAGCCCGCGATCAACGTCCCCCTGTGGTGGACGCCCGAGGGACTGCCGATGGGAACGCAGTTCGTCGGTCGTTTCGGCGAAGAGGCGCTGCTGCTCCAGCTCGCGGCGCAGCTCGAAGAAGCACAGCCCTGGTTCGGCCGGCGACCGGCGCTCTAGGGGCGATCCTCAGACGAGCGCGCGAACGGCCGCTTCGGCGTCGTCGGCACCATTATAAGCGTGAAACGACAGCCGGACGGTGGTGCCGCGGAAGTCGGCGCTGATTGCATTCGCGGTGAGCGCAGCGGCGACGCGCGGCTGGTCGGTGCCGGTGTCGATGCACAGCGTCCCGCCGATGTCGCCTTTGGGCCAGCACCACTGCGGGGTCGAGGGTTCAAGCGCGGCGCGGAGGATCGTCTGGAGCGCGCGATTATGCGCGCGGATCCGCTCGACGCCGATCGCAGCGATGGCTTCGATGCCCGCGGTCGACAGGACGAAGGGGGCGACATCGGGGGTGCCCCCCCACCAGCGGCGCGCGTCGGGGGCATAGCGGAAGCTTTCGATATCCATCTCGAACGGATTGTCGTGGCTCCACCAGCCGCGCTCCATCGGATCGAGCGCGGTGCGGTCGTGCGGCGCGACCCACAGCCACGCGGCGCCCGGTCCGCCGCACAGCCATTTGACGCTCGTGCCGATCACCGCATCGACGCCCCATAGGGCGGGCGCGACGGGAACAACGCCGACCGATTGCGCGCAATCGGCGATGCAGCGTGCGCCCGCGGCGTGCGCGGCCGCGGCGACGGCGGCGATGTCGGTCAGCGCGCCGCTGTTCGAGCTGACGTGCATGGCAACGACTAGCGCGACATCGTCGTCCAGCGCCGACGCCCACTGCGCCGGATCGCGCACATCGGCGGCGGCAGGCAGATAGCGCGTCGTCCACCCCGCGGCGGCGAGCCCGCTTGCGACATAGCCGATCGTCGGAAAGGCGCTCGGCGCGAGCAGGATGGTGCGCCGCGTCGTCGCGGTGCCCAGCGCCGAAAGGTAGCGAGACAGCGCTGCGCTGACATTGGTGGCGGGGCACAGATCGCGCGCTTCGACGCCGATCAGCTTCGCCAGCGCGGCGCGCCAGCCGTCGATCGCCTCCAGCCAGTGCGGCCAGGCTTCGCCCGTCTCGCGCCACGGCGTCAGCATCCGGTCGCGCAGCAGCGCCTCGGCGCTGCGCGGCTGGCAACCGACGCTGTGGCTTTTCAGATAGACCGCGCCGGGCGGCAGGAAAAAGCGCCCGGCCACCGCGGCCGGCAGCAGTGCGCCGCTCACAGGCCGCTGCCGTGCCCGGCCGGCGCATTGCCGCTGATGCTGTCGCGCTTGACGCCATATTCGGCGCCCCAGCGGTCGGTCATCGCGGCGCGAATGTCCCACAGTTCGGGGAAGAAGCGATGCCGTGCGCCGGCATTGAGCAGTTCGACCGGACGCCCTTTGAGCGACTTCGATCCCATGCCGATCGACCGGTGGATGAGATAGATGTGATGGGCGCGAAAGATCTGGAACAGCTCGTCGAATTCGATCAGCGCCTCGGCAACCATATAGGCCTCGTCGTGCCGGTAGCCGGTGTCATAGACGTCGGCGACGCTGCGCCCGGCAGGATCGAGATAGGCCGATTTGTAGCGCGCCCACAGCGGCTGCGGCAGGGTGAGCAGCAGCTGGAAGCCGGGGCTTTCCTGCCCCGATCCGTTGCCGAGCTGAAGCCGGATCGCCTGATAGTCGAACGGACTCATCGTCTCCAAGAGCGCCAGCTGATCGGTCATCAGCCGCATGATCCGGTTGACGCGGTCGAAGAGCGACAGGACGCGCATCGTCTCGCCCGCCGCCATATGACCGTCGATTTCGGCGAGGGTGAAGGCCATCAGCTTCATCCACAATTCCTCGACCTGATGGACGATCTGGAACTGCAATTCGTCGGGGGTGCAAAGCTCGGCGAGCGGCTTCTGGCAATCGAGCAGACGGTCGACCGCCAGATAGACGCCATAATCTTTCATGACCGGCGCTTCGATGCGCTGGTGAATATCCTGTTTGTCGAGGTGCATGGGAAATCCTTGCGATTGATGGAACCGAAAGGGCGCGCCGGGTTTGGCGCACCGACGGATCAATCGCGCGGAGCCACTCCCGCGGGCGGACGCCGCGGCGATCCCGCCTGGCCGAGCCAGAGGAGGGCGACCGCGGGGGTCATTGCGCGGCAAGATCCGCGGGTAGGGTGGGTTCGCCGAGAAGGCCGAGGAAGCGGCGCCACATCATGTCGCGGGACGGCCCGCCGCGTTCGACATAGTCGCGCACCATCGCTTCGCCGAGCCCGTAGTTGATGACGTAACTGCGATATTTTTCGGTGAAATCTGTCATCTGCTCGGCGCGCGGTCGCGACACGAGCCCATATTTCTGCGTCAGCGCCACCGCCGTCGGCCGGTCGATCGCGCCGTCGAGATATTGCTGGGCAATCGTCAGCCGGGCGCCCGACAGCGCTTTCATCGCATCGAGAAGCTGCCAATAGCGTTCGTCGGCGGGCGGTTCCATGCCCGCCAGCGGCATGATCGTGCCGCGCTCGACGGCGATGCGTTCGTCCCCCGGAAAGGCAAGGTCGATGCCGTAATTGGCACTCCCTTCGGCAAGGAAGCTTTGCGGGCTGTAGAGCGGATAGACGCTATATTCGATCCAGTTGCGGTCGCGGACCAGCTTCGCTTCGATTTGCAGATTGAACAGATGGTGGCCCGGATAGCCTTCGTGGCAGCCGAGATCGAGCGCGCGCGACAGGCGGATCGGCAGGTCGGTGTTGACCTGGATGATGCTGCGATAGCCGCCCATGTAGAAATTATAGCCGCTCCAGCTCTTCCCAGTGACGAACTGCAGGTCGAAATTCTCGCCCTCGGGCATCGCCACCTGCGCGGCGGTGCGCGCGCGGCATTGGGCGATCGCTGCGTCGAAGGTCGGCTTCAGCCGGGCGGCGGGAATGGTGAAGCGGTCGAAATAGGCATCGACGCGATCGGCCAATTCGCCGTCGCCGGGGACGAGCTGCGCGATCGCGGCCAGCGCGGCGTCATAAGCGGACAGCGGTTCGAGCTTCGGGCGCACGCCGAAAAGCCGCTCGGCCTCGTCGGCAAAGGCCAGCCGCTTGCCCTGCAACATTTCGCTCCGCGTCTCGGCAGCGAGCAGCATCGCCTTCAGCGCGCGCAAGCGCCGTTGATCGGCGGCGGCGGTCAGGTGCGGCGCGACGTCGTCGAGCGATGCCGAGAGCTGGCGCGCGGCTTCGCCCAACATCGCAAGGCTGCGCGGATCGGTCACGGCCGCCGCCATCAGCGCCTTCGGTCCGTAATAGGCGTCGATATCGCTCTTGTTATGCGTACCCAGTTCGAGAACCAGCCCGACATAATCATGCGCGACGCTGTCGAGCGTGTGGCGAGCGACCGCGGCCACGGCGGGATCGAGCGCGGCGTCTGCTCCGGCGGGCGCCGGCATCGGCGGCGGCAGCACCGTCTGCGGCAGGATGGTGACGGCCATTGCCGGCTCCGCGGGCGCCTGCTCGGTTGGCGCGTCCTTTGCAGCGCGTTCAGCCGCCTTGCGCTGCGCCACCACCCGTCGCATCTCGGGGTCGAGCGCATAGCATCCCGACAGGGTCATGCCTGCAAGGACCGCAAGGGCCAGAAGTGCGCTGCGGCGGGGCATCAGCCAGCCGTCGCGGGCCGCACTTCGGAGGTGTCGCTGACATCGCCGTCGCGGGCGATTTCCGCGTCCGAACTCGTCTCGATCCCCGAATGGTCGGGATGGAGCGGGGCGAAGCGCAGCACGGCAAAACCGGTCAGCGCGGCGACGAGCGATCCCATCAGGATACCGATCTTGGCCTCCTCGATCAGCAGCGCGTTGCCCGGGAAAGCAAGGCCGCCGATGAACAGGCTCATCGTGAAGCCGATCCCGCACAGCACCGACACGCCATAGATCTGCAGCCAGGTCGCACCGCGCAGCTTGCCTGCGATCCCCAGCTTTACGGCCAGCCAGACGCTGCCGAAAATGCCGACCTGCTTGCCGAAGAACAGCCCGGCTGCGATGCCGAGCGGCAGCGGGGCGAAAATCTGGTCGACCCCCAGTCCGCGCACGTCGACACCGGCATTGGCGAAGCCGAACAGCGGCACGATCGCAAAGGCGACCCACGGGTGCAGACCATGTTCGAGGCGGTGGAGCGGCGAGGTTTCGCTGTCCGGCGCACCCGGCGTGCGTTCGAAGGGGATCGCCATCGCCGCGAGGACGCCGGCGATCGTCGCATGGACGCCCGAGAGCAGCATTGCGTACCAGAGCAGCGCAAAGAGCAGCAGATAGACCGCGAGATGCTTCACCCCGGCGCGGTTGACCGCGAACATCACGCCGAGCAGCAGCGCCGCAGCGCCGAGCGCCAGCATGTTGATTTCGGCCGTATAGAAAAGCGCGATGATCGCGACCGCACCCATGTCATCGACGATCGCGACGGTCACCAGAAACAGCTTGAGCGACGTCGGCGCGCGCTTGCCGAGCAGCGCGAGCACGCCGATCGCAAAGGCGATGTCGGTCGCAGCGGGAATCGCCCAGCCTTGCGCAAGGCCCGCCGTGCCCCCCGCAAGCAGTATGTAGATGACCGCGGGAACCGCCATACCCGCTGCAGCGGCGATCATCGGCAGCCGCCGCCGGTCCCAGCTCGCAAGGCGTCCGTCAACGAACTCGCGCTTGATCTCGAGCCCGACGAGCAGGAAGAAGATCGCCATCAGCCCATCGTTCACCCACAGGTGAACGGTCATCGGACCCAGCTTGTCGGTCAGCGTCGGCCCCGTCACCGCATGGATTGCGTGGTGATAATCGCTGGCCAGTGCTGAATTGGCGATAATCATTGCCAAAGCGGCCGCGAAAATCAGCAACATCCCGCCGGCGCTCTCGCTTTCAAGAAAGTCGCGGAGAGCCGAGCGTGGCGACGAACTGCGGGTCACGAAATTACACCTCTTTTTGTCTCGGGGCCATTTGGTGGACGTCGTAGCGCGCTCGAACGGCCGCGTCACGCTTTACAAACCGATTTTGCCGATCA
The DNA here is from genome assembly GCF_052384365.1 of Sphingopyxis sp. Q841. NCBI lineage: Bacteria > Pseudomonadati > Pseudomonadota > Alphaproteobacteria > Sphingomonadales > Sphingopyxidaceae > Sphingopyxis > Sphingopyxis sp. Q841. Next base: position 101,351 of record NZ_JBQSUM010000003.1, read on the forward strand.
GCCATTACCTTATGGAACGCCAAGACGTCACGAACAGGGGCGAGGCAGGCGGGTGGAAGCGGTGACCGCATGGCTGGGCTGTCTGGTACAGAGCGCCGGCCATGATTTGCTATCTTCACCGCCGCCCGGGGCGCGGCGGCGTTGCCCATTTCAGGCCTTGGAACAGGGCGTCCGGGGACCGGCGTCTGCCGCCAGCACAGGCCGCATAGGGGATTCGCCCCTTGCGCGCTTCTCCCGCTAGTCAGGTGGTTCCACCTGCGCTGAAAAGCCTCTAGGGTCGCCGGAATCGGTGCTGGTTTTGCGCCGCTGACGTGCATACGGGGCCCATGGATCTTTACCTTCCTGTCGCCAATCTGTCGGTCAACGCGCTGGTCATCGTGCTGTTGGGCGGCGGGGTCGGCTTTCTGTCGGGCATGTTCGGCGTCGGCGGCGGCTTTCTGACGACGCCGCTGCTGATCTTCTATGGCATCCCGCCCACGGTCGCTGCAGCTTCGGCCGCGACGCAGGTGACGGGGGCCAGCGTCTCGGGCGCACTCGCCCATTTCGAGCGCGGCGGAGTCGATTTGCGGATGGGCGCGGTGCTGATCGCCGGGGGGCTGCTCGGATCGCTGATCGGCGCCGGATTGTTCGAACTGCTCACCGCATGGGGGCAGATCGATACGACGATCAACATCCTCTATGTGGTGCTGCTGGGATCGGTCGGCGGGTTGATGGCGCGCGAAGCATGGGGCGCGCTGCGCGCGCTGCAGGCCGGGCTGCCGGCACCGGCGCGCAAGCGCCGCCACCATCCGATGGTCGCGAACCTGCCGATGCGCTGGCGCTTCTATCGCTCGGGCCTCTATATTTCGCCACTCGCGCCGCTAATCCTCGGGGCGCTCGTCGGCATATTGACGATGCTGCTCGGCGTCGGCGGAGGTTTCATCATGGTCCCGGCAATGATCTTCCTGCTCGGCATGGGAGCGCAGGTGGTCGTCGGCACCTCGCTGTTCCAGATCCTGTTTGTCACCATCGCGACGACGATGGTCCATGCGATGACGACGGGCGCGGTCGATATCGTCCTTGCCGGCCTGCTGCTGCTCGGCAGCGTGACGGGCGCACAGATCGGTGCGCGTTTCGCGCAAAAGGTCCGCCCCGAATATCTGCGCATGGCGCTGGCGATCATCGTGCTGCTCGTCGCACTGCGCATGGCGGTCGGCCTCTTCATCCGCCCCGACGAAATCTACACCGTCCAGTGAAGCGGATCGGCGCCTCGATCGCAGCGCTGCTGCTGTTGCTGCTGCCCGCCGCGGCGCAGGCGGTCGATCCGCGCCTGGTGCCCGACGTGTCGAGCCGCTCGATCGAAATCCAGTACAGCTTCACCGGCGAGGAATTGCTGCTGTTCGGCGCCATTCTCTATCCCGGTCAGCGCCTGCCCGACGATCGCGCCGATATCGTCGTCGTTCTGAAGGGCCCGGTGCGGCCGGTGGTGCTGCGCGAAAAGCAGCGCATCGCGGGCATGTGGGTCAACGCCAGCAGCATCCGGCTGCGCACCTCACCCGGTTTCTACGCGATCGGGTCGTCGCGCCCGGTCGACAAGCTGGTCGACGAACGCACCGCGGCGATCTTCGAGCTTGGCCTTAAAAATCTGTCGATGTCGCCGACGGGCTTTTCGGAGGCGAAGAAACTCGAGCGGTTCGAGGCGGGGCTGGTCGATCTTTATCGCCGCATGGGGCTCTTCTACGAAAACCCTTCGGCGGTCGAGATTACCGAAGGCGTGTTGTATCGGGCGCGAATCCCCGTGCCGGCGCGCGTTCCCGTGGGCACCTACCGCGCCGAAACCTATCTGATCAGCAAGGGACGCGTGCTGGCGGTCGCCTCGCGCGACGTCCAGATCCGCAAGGCGGGCTTCGAACGCTTCGTCGCGCTCGCGGCGCAGCGGCACGGGTTCCTGTACGGCCTTGCCGCAGTCGCGCTGTCGCTGCTGCTCGGCTATGCCGCATCGGCGCTTTTCCGCCGCCGCTGATCTATCATAAGCGCTTTGTTTACCCTCGCCTGCGATAGTCGACGCGGGACAAACATATGGCGGGGCTGAATATGGATATGCATGGGGGCGGTTTTGGTACCGGGGACGCGACGGCTGCGCAGCATGTCAGGCTGGCGGGCGGCGGAACGGCGGCGCCGATTGCCGCGGTGCAGGCGCACCACCGCGACGACCTTCTGATCGGCGAAGTGATCGACATTGCCGGCTCGGCCTCGCGCATCCTGCTCGATGCTTCGGCGTTGCAGGGCTTGTCGACATCCAACGACCCTTCGGTCGCGATGGCGGGCCAGGTGGGCGCCCAGGTCAAGGTCCGCGTCGGCAATGTCTGGCTGCTCGCCAGCGTGCGCGACCAGCAGCTTTACGAGCGCGGCGAGGGGCTGATCGTCGCGGCGATCGATTTCCTTGGCGAAGGCGAAGAAGAAAAGCTGACCGGCCGCATCCACAATTTCCGCCGCGGCGTGACGCGCTATCCGATTCCGGGTAGCCAAGTCTATGCCGCGACCAGCGCCGACCTCAAGCAGATCTACGCCGCCGACGAGCGGGCGCACGTCGAGATCGGGACCGTCTATCCGACGCGCGACATTCGTGGTTCGCTGTATGTCGACGCGATGCTCGGCAAGCATTTCGCGCTGCTTGGATCGACGGGTACGGGTAAGTCGACGAGCGCCGCGCTGATCCTGCACAAGATCTGCGAGCTGGCGCCGCAAGGCCATATCGTGATGATCGACCCGCACGGCGAATATTCGGCAGCGTTCAAGGGCACCGGGGCGCTGTTCGACGTCGACAATCTCGCGATGCCCTATTGGCTGATGAATTTCGAGGAACATTGCGAGGTTTTCGTCACCAGCGAAGGGCGCGACCGCCAGGGCGATTGCGACGTGCTCGCCAAATGTCTGCTCCAGGCGCGGCTCAAGAACCGTCTGGCCGAGGGCATGACCAAGATCACGGTCGATTCGCCGATCCCCTATCTGCTGTCGGATCTGCTCAACATCCTGCAGAACGAGATGGGCAAGCTCGACAAGGCCACTTCGTCGGCGCCCTTCATGCGCATCAAGGGCAAGATCGAGGAAATGCGCGCCGACCCGCGCTATAATTTCATGTTCTCCGGCATGCTCGTCGCCGACACGATGGCAAACTTCCTCGGCAAGATCTTCCGCCTGCCGTCGGACGGCCGGCCGATCTCGATCATCGACGTGTCGGGGGTGCCGTCGGACATCACGGGTGTCGTCGTCGCGGTGCTGTCGCGCCTGACCTTCGACTATGCGATCTGGTCGCGCGGCGAGCCGCAGCGCCCGATCCTGCTCGTCTGCGAAGAAGCCCACCGCTACATCCCGTCGAAGGATAGCGGGCAGGGGCAGGCGGTGCGCAAGATCCTCGAACGCATCGCCAAGGAAGGCCGTAAATACGGCGTGTCGCTGGGCCTCATCACCCAGCGCCCGTCCGACCTTGCCGAAGGCGTGCTGTCGCAGTGCGGCACGATCATCTCGATGCGCCTCAACAACGAACGCGACCAGCATTTCGTCAAGGCGGCGATGCCAGAGGGCGCGCGCGGCTTCATCGATTCGATCCCGGCGCTGCGCAACCGCGAATGCATCATCTGCGGCGAGGGCGTGTCGATCCCGATTCGCGTTCACCTCGACACGCTCGAGGAAGACAAGCGCCCCGCGTCGAGCGATCCGCTCTTCTCGCAGCTTTGGCGCGAAACCGGCGGCGAGCCCGAAATATTGGAGCGCGTCGTCAAGCGCTGGCGCAGCCAGGGCAGGTAAGGCTTCCGTCGTCCCGGCTTTCGCCGGGACGGCGATCTAGCCCGCTTGCGCCGGCTCCCACAATTCGATCGGATTGCCTTCGGGGTCGTGGACGCGCGCGAAGCGGCCGACTGACGGATCGTCCCACTCCTTCTTGGTGATCACCTCCTCGCCGGCGGCGCGGAACGGCGCGAGCACCGCGTCGAGATCGTCGACGCGCAGGTTGATCATGAACTGGCGGCCGGCCGGGAAATAGTCGGTGTCGGCCTTGAAAGGCGAAAAGACCAGCGGTCCGCCGGTCACCGTCCACACCCATTGATTGACGGGCGCGCTGTCGTCGGCGCTGCATCCGCCGCCGACGCCGAGACGGTCGCGATACCAGTCGCTGAGCGCAGCGGGATCGCGCGCGCGGAAGAACAGGCCGCCGATGCCTTTGACATGCCCCATGGAAACGCCTCCTTCGCCTTGTGAGCAGAAGAAGCTAGCGCGTCGCGCCTAGCGAATCCACTCGCCGCTCTTCTGATATTCCTCGCGGATCTGACCCGACTGGTTGAGCCGCGGATCGCTGTAGGCCGGCGGCGTGGGCGCCGCGGGCGCCGAAGGGGACGGTGCCGCGGTCTGTGCGGGCGCGCTCAGCGTGCCGGGCAGCGGTGCGGGGCCGCCCGCGGGCAAGGGATCGACCGCGGCGGCGGGCAACAGGGGTGCGCCCGGGATCGGCCCCTTCTTCAGGATCGCAAGCTGCTGCGCGACCGGAAGATAAGGGCCAGGCACCGGCTCGCGGCCCAGATAGGGCGCGCGGAACGCGTCGGGCATGCCCCAGCGGCCGCGCCAGCGGTGGAAGATATGGGCGCCGACGATGTTGGTCATCACCAGGCTCTTGCCCCAGCGCGGCCAGATTGCGGTGGTGTGATAATGGGTGGCGAGCCCGACGCCGGGAAACACGGCGCCGTTCAGAGCCGCCGATGCAATGCGGCTCGCACGCAGCCAGTTGTCGCGGCTCGGCGCGCGCGCCATCGCGCCGTCGCACGAGAAGGTGAACTGGCACACGCCGGCGCGTTCGGAACCCTGAAAGACGACGCCGCACACCGTGCCCGGAAAGCTCGGGTGGCGCACGCGATTGAGTATCGTCTGCGCCACGCCGCGCATCCCGTCATCGCTTTCGGAGGCCGCCTCGTAATAGAGGGCGGAGGTCAGGCAATAATGCGCGCGTTCGCGGTCGAGCGCGGTGACGCCGCGAAAGACGTAGGATTTAGCCGCTGGGCCGACGAAGGCTTCGTCGCGAAGCTGCGCCGGATCGGCGGGCGGCAGTGCGGTCGCATCCGCATAGCCGACGCTGCTGGGATCGGGCAGCGTCGGGTCGATCTTGAGTGCGTCGGCGTAGCTGTCCGAATTCATCACCGCCCAGCGCGTCGGGTCATAGGGTTTGAAGGTCAGCGGCACCGACACGCTGTAGGGACCGAAGCCGCGCGGACGGAACTGGCCGCTCGACAGCGCGAGCGCTACGCTGGCGACAAGCACGGCGGCGAGCAGGCCGATCCAGAAGTTGCGCCCCGGAGCCGCCGCCGCAGCGGCCGCGCGCGGCGCACCGCGCCAGGCGGCGCGGGCGTCGGCATAGCCAGGGGCGTCGAGGTTGAGTTCGGGTTTCATGCGCGCGTCAAAATCCGGTGCCCCGCCCGATCGGCCGATTCGCCCGGGCGTGCTGCGATCCCTGCTTATGCCGCGAGGTGCGAATAAAAGATTGCTCCGTCTGTGCGCTGTCCCGCAGCGGGACAGGAGGAGAAAGCGGCGGCGGTCAGTGGTGGATATCGGCCTGATACCAGCCGTGCCGCTCTGTCACCGTCATCGGCAGGCCGAACAGGCGCTTCAGGCTGTCGCCGGTCAGCAGATCGGCCTTCGCGCCGTCGCGGTCGAGGCGGCCGCCGCGCAGCATCACGATGCGGTCGATCTCGGGCAATATCTCCTCGATATGATGCGTAATCAGCAGCAACGCGACCCCGCTGCGCGCGACGCCGCGCAGCATGTCGAGGAAATGATGCCGCGCCGCGGGGTCGAGCCCGGCGCACGGCTCGTCGAGCAGCAGCGCGCGAGGGCGGTGCGCAAGCGCGCGGGCGATGAGGACGCGGCGGGCCTCGCCCGTGGACAGGCTCGCCATGCTGCGCCCGATCAGATGCTGCGCGCCGACATCGCCGAGCGCCGCCACTGACACATCGACCATCGCCTGCGTATAGCTTTGATGCGCCCACAGCCCGCGCGAGGCGAAAAAGCCCGAGACGACGCAGTCGAGCACCTCCAGCGGCGGCTCGGCGTCGAAGTCGAGCTGCATCGTCGACGACACGATGCCGAGCAGCTTGCGCAGATCGAAGACGTTCCAGCTGTCCTGCCCGAAGATGCGGACGTCGGCACCCCAGGCGGGATAGAGCTGGCGCGCGATCAGCTTGACCAAGGTCGATTTGCCCGACCCGTTGGCGCCGAGGATCGCGGCGCTCTCGCCCGCCGGAATGGTCAGCGCAGGCAGATCGAGAATGCACGCCTCGTCGGCCATGACGCGGACGTTCGACAGCGCGAGCAGAGAAGAATCGTCAACCATGCCGGTGCGTTGAGCATGACCGTGTGCGCGAGGGAAGGGGAAAGGTGAGCGGCAGTTGGGCTTGGGGGCGGGGAGGGCAAGCGATCCTGCAAACGCGGCCCCGCACTGTGGATTTGCATTTGACTATATCCGAGGCAGGATCGCGTTCCCGACATAATAAATCTCTCTAACGCGCTGCCATGTATAGACAGGTGAGCGCTTGGATTCCGCTCATCGTCCACCACGAATCCGAGCATGTCTTGGCCAGTTTTGCCGGGATCGGCTTATAGGCTGGCTGATCGGCCTGGCCGACCGAAATGTCTGGGCGCTGTTGCGAAGTGATCTGCGTGGCCTTCTGTTTCGGTTTGACGGTCCCTGCAGAGACGGGTGCCGAAGCCAGTGCAAAGGCACCAAAAATCGCGATTGCGATTGCCTGATTACGCATTCTATTGCTCCTTGCAATTTGTTGGTCTGCTATCGGCGATCCGCAATTTGCCAGCGTTTTGCCGACCAGCCTGAAAAGCTTAACATTCCAGCAGGGGAAGGACGACGTCGGCGCGATACCGGTACACCGAGGACGCAGAGGAAGAATCGTGAGCCCGCAACCGACCGGAAAGCCGCCCACCCCATTCTCCCCTTGCCGACTCATGCGCCAAAGCCTATATGCGGCCCACTTCTTGACATGGTTAGCCAGTTGGGACGTCGGGGCCGCGGGCCGCGGCGGCTGTTCCCGCATGACTTTCCGGTCATCCGATTGGGAAATTTCTTTGGTCGATTTCGACGTCCTTAATGCGATCATCGCACCCGAAGCCGAGGCGATGGGCCTTGCGCTCGTGCGCGTCGCCTTTTTCGGCGGCGAGGAAGACCCGACGCTGCAGGTGATGGCCGAACGGCCCGATACGCGCCAGCTGACGATCGACGATTGCGCCGATCTGTCGCGCCGTATTTCGGACCGGCTCGACGCGCTGGAGGAAGCGGGCGAGGATCCGATCGAAGGCGCCTATCGCCTCGAAGTGTCGTCGCCCGGGATCGACCGGCCGCTGACGCGTCCCGCCGACTTTGCCGACTGGGCGGGGCATGAGGCAAAGGTCGCGCTGAAGGAAAAGCGCGACGGGCGCCTGCGCTTCAACGGCGAACTCGCCGGCATCGATGCCGGCATCGTCACAATTTTCGACAAGGAAGGGGTCGAGCACAAGCTGCCGTTCGACGCGATCGACACGGCCAAGCTCGTCCTCACCGACAAACTGATTGCCGCAACCGTCCCGCTCTCGATCGAGGGTGCCGACGACATGGAAGAAGAAGGACAGGACTGATGGCCACTGCCATTTCCGCCAACAAGGCCGAACTGCTCGCGATCGCCAACAGCGTCGCCAGCGAGAAGATGATCGACAAGGGCATCGTCATCGAGGCCATCGAGGAAGCGATCCAGCGCGCGGCGCGCGCGCGCTACGGCGCCGAGAACGACATCCGCGCCAAGCTCGACGCGCAGACCGGCGACCTGCGCCTGTGGCGCGTCGTCGAGGTGGTCGAACAGGTCGACGATTATTTCAAGCAGGTCGACCTTGCCGCCGGCCAGAAGCTGCAGAAGGATGCGAAGGTCGGCGACTTCATCGTCGATCCGCTGCCCGCGGTTGACCTCGGCCGCATCGACGCCCAGTCGGCGAAGCAGGTGATTTTCCAGAAGGTCCGCGAAGCCGACCGCGAGCGCCAGTTCGAGGAATATAAGGACCGCGCGGGCGAGATCATCACCGGCGTCGTCAAGTCGGTCGAATTCGGCCACATCGTCGTCAACCTGGGCCGCGCCGAAGGCGTGATCCGCCGCGATCAGCAGATCCCGCGCGAACTGATGCGCGTCGGCGATCGCGTCCGCGCGCTGATCCTGTCGGTGCGCCGCGAAAATCGCGGACCGCAGATTTTCCTCAGCCGCGCGCACCCCGACTTCATGAAGAAGCTGTTCGCGCAGGAAGTCCCCGAAATCTACGACGGCATCATCGAGATCAAGGCCGCGGCGCGCGATCCGGGCAGCCGTGCCAAGATCGGCGTCATCAGCTATGACGGCTCGATCGACCCCGTCGGCGCATGCGTCGGCATGAAGGGCAGCCGCGTTCAGGCGGTTGTCCAGGAAATGCAGGGCGAAAAGATCGACATCATTCCCTGGTCGGAAGACACCGCGACCTTCGTCGTCAACGCGCTTCAGCCCGCGACGGTGCAGCGCGTCGTCATCGACGAAGATGACGGCCGTATCGAAGTCGTCGTTCCCGACGATCAGCTCAGCCTTGCCATCGGCCGCCGAGGCCAGAACGTCCGTCTCGCCAGCCAGCTGACCGGCAAGCAGATCGACATCATGACCGAGGCCGACGCGAGCGAAAAGCGTCAGCGCGAATTCGTCGAACGCTCGACGATGTTCCAGGAAGAACTCGACGTCGACGAAACGCTCGCGCAGCTGCTCGTCGCCGAGGGCTTCGGCGAACTCGAAGAAGTCGCTTATGTGCCGCTCGACGAACTGGCGAGCATCGAAGGCTTCGACGACGAACTGGCCGAAGAGCTGCAGAGCCGTGCGACCGAAGCGCTCGAACGCCGCGAAGAAGCCGCGCGTCAGGAACGCCGCGGACTTGGCGTCGAGGATGATCTGGCCGAACTGCCGCACCTGACCGAAGCGATGCTCGTCACGCTCGGCAAGGCCGGGATCAAGACGCTCGACGATCTTGCCGATCTTGCAACCGACGAACTGATCGCGAAGAAGCGCAGCGAGAATCGCCGCGGCCCGGCGCGCGAGCGTTCGGAACGCGCCGAGGACAAGGGCGGCGTGCTCGGCGAATATGGCCTGTCGGAAGAACAGGGCAACGAGATCATCATGGCGGCGCGCGCGCACTGGTTCGACGACGAACCGGCTGCCGAAGCCGAAGCCCAGACCGGGGAGGCCGCCGATGCGGACCCCGCGCAATGATCAGCTAAGCCAAACCGACCGCGCGGGTAAGCGCGGACAGCACGCGCCCGAAAGGCGCTGCGTGGTAACCGGCGACGTGGCGCCGGCCGGACGGCTCGTGCGCCTCGCGCTCGGGCCCGACGGCATGATCGCGCCCGACGTGCTCGGCAAGGCGCCGGGGCGCGGCGCGTGGATCGGCGTCGACCGCGAAGCGCTCGAAGCGGCGCAGGCAAAGGGCAAGCTCAAGGGTGGGCTGGCGCGGGCGCTGCACGAAGGCGCCTTCACGATTCCCGACGATCTGGGCGCGCGGATCGAGGCGCAACTCGCGCGTGCGACGCTCGACCGGCTGGGGCTTGAGGCGCGCGGCGGAATGCTGATCCTCGGCAGCGAGCGGATCGAGGACGCGGCGCGCCGCGGACAGGTCCGCCTGCTCCTGCATGCGCAGGATGCCGGCGAAGACGGGCGAAAGAAACTGGCACAGGCGTGGCGGGTCGGCGAGGATCACGAAGGGTCCGGCCGTGAGGGGACGGTCTTGCCGGTGGACCGATACACCCTATCTATGGCATTGGGGCGTGAAAATGCGGTGCATCTGGGCGTGACCGACGCCCGTGCCGCTGACCGGGTGCTGGCGCATTTGAGCCGCTGGCAGTTTTTCACCGGATGGTTTAGGGACGCGGCCAACCGCGTTTCCGATCAGGATTCCCGCACGGCGGGGAATGGGATGGCGTCCAGGGAGCCCGACACGGACTCTCCGGTTTCGGACGCGTATTGAAGGAATAAGACGTTTCGATGAGTGACGAACAGGACAAGCCGACTCTGACCCGCAAGCCCCTGGGGCTGAAGCGTACGGTAGAGGCCGGACAGGTGCAGCAGCAATTCAGCCACGGCCGCCGCAATACGGTGGTGGTCGAGGTGAAGCGCCGCCGCGTGCTTGGCCGTCCCGGCGAAGCGGCGCCCGCGCCCGAGGCTGAAGCGGTCGAGGCCGCGCCCGCACCCGCGCCGAAGCCGGCTGCACCCGCACCGGCGCCCAAGCCTGCCGCGCCCAAGGCCGACAGCCTGATGTCGCGTCAGGAGCGCCAGACGCAGTTGCTGCGCGAAGCCGAAGAGGCGCGTCTCGCCGCGCTTGAAGAAGCGCGCCGCCGCGAAGAGGCTGAACGCGCCCGTGCTCTGGAAGAAGAGCGCGCGCGTGCCGCCGAAGCGCGGGAAGAAAAATCCAAGGCTTCCGAGGAAGCGCCCGCTCCGGCTGCGGCCGAGCCCGCCGCCGAAGCGCCGGCCGCGCCCGCTGCCGAAGCCAAGCCGGCCGAAGCCGCGCCGCGCGCCGCCACGACGAGCAGCGCTGCGCCCGCGCCGCGTCGCTTCACGCCGGTCGAGGCGCCGAAGCGTCCCGAACCGAAGCGCGCCGAACAGAAAAAGGAACATCGCGGCGATCACCGGCGCCAGTCGGGCAAGTTGACCGTCACGCGTGCGCTCAACGAGGATGAAGGCGCGCGTGCGCGCAGCCTCGCCGCGCTGAAGCGCGCGCGCGAAAAGGAAAAGCGCTCGCATCTGACGCCGAGCGGGCCGCGCGAAAAGCAGGTTCGCGAAGTCGTCGTTCCCGACACGATCACCGTGCAGGAACTGGCGAACCGCATGGCCGAAAAGGGCGCCGATCTCGTCAAGGCGCTGTTCAAGATGGGCATGATGGTCACCGTCAACCAGACGATCGACCAGGATACCGCCGAACTGCTCGTCACCGAATTCGGGCACGAGATCAAACGCGTCAGCGAAGCCGATGTCGATATCCGCAACGATCAGGACGTCGATGCGCCCGAACAGATGAAGCCCCGCGCGCCGGTGGTCACCATCATGGGCCACGTCGATCACGGCAAGACCAGCCTGCTCGACGCGCTGCGCGGCACCAGCGTCCAGTCGGGCGAAGCCGGTGGCATCACCCAGCATATCGGCGCCTATCAGGTGAAGACCCCCGACGGGAGCCAAGTCACCTTTCTCGATACGCCGGGCCACGAAGCCTTCACCGAAATGCGCGCGCGCGGTGCCAATGTCACCGATATCGCGGTACTGGTGGTGGCGGCCGACGACGGGCTGAAGCCGCAGACGATCGAATCGATCAACCATGCGAAGGCAGCCGGGGTGCCGATCATCGTGGCGATCAACAAGGTCGACAAGGAAGGCGCGAACCCGCAGCGCGTGCGCGAGCGCCTGCTCGAGCACGAGATCGTCGTCGAGGAAATGGGCGGCGACGTCCAGAATGTCGAAGTTTCGGCGCTCAAGAAGACCGGGCTCGACAAGCTGCTCGACGCGATAGCGCTTCAGGCCGAGATCATGGAGCTCAAGGCCAACCCCGACCGTTCGGCCGAAGGGACGGTGGTCGAGGCGAAGCTCGACAAGGGCCGCGGCCCCGTTGCGACGATCCTCGTCCGCCGCGGGACCTTGAAGGTCGGCGACATCTTCGTCTGCGGCGCCGAAAGCGGCCGCGTCCGCGCGCTCGTCAACGATCAGGGCCAGCAGATCAAGGAAGCCGGTCCGTCGATGCCGGTCGAGGTTCTTGGCCTCGGCGGGGTCCCGATGGCGGGCGACACGCTGACCGTCGTCGAGAATGAGGCGCGCGCGCGCGAAGTCGCCGCCTATCGTCAGGAACAGGCGCTCAAGAAGCGGACCGCGCAGGCGCCGGTCAGCCTCGAAGGCATGTTCTCGGCGCTCGCCGACAAGGCCAATGTCATCGAATATCCAGTGGTCATCAAGGCCGACGTGCAGGGCAGCGTCGAAGCGATCGTCAACGCGCTCAACAAGCTGTCGACCGACGAAATCCGCGTCCGCGTGCTCCATTCGGGCGCCGGCGCGATCACCGAAAGCGACGTGACGCTGGCGGCGGCGACGAATGCGCCGATCATCGGCTTCAACGTCCGCCCCAACGCCAAGGCGCGCGAGATCGCGAATCGCGAAAAAGTGCGCTTCATGTATTATGACGTCATCTATCACCTGACCGAGGAAGTCGCGAAGGAGATGGCAGGCGAGCTGGGTCCGGAACGCGTCGAAACCGTCGTCGGCCGCGCCGAGGTCAAGGAAGTCTTCCCGGCCGGCAAACGCGACAAGGCCGCTGGCCTGCTGGTGCTCGAAGGCATCATCCGCAAGGGGCTCCACGCGCGTCTCACGCGCGAGGACGTCATCGTCTCGGCAACGACCATCGCGTCGCTCCGCCGTTTCAAGGACGATGTCGCCGAAGTGCGCGCGGGCCTGGAATGCGGCGTCGTGCTGGCGGATACCAACGACATCAAGCCGGGCGATCACCTCGAAGTCTTCGAGGTCGAGGAACGCGCGCGGACGTTGTGATCGAACCATCGCCGCACCCCTGCATGCGCGGGGGTGCGGCAGGATATTGAGCGATGCGGCATAACGAAAAACCCGAAGGCCCCTCGGTCCGCGTCCTGCGCGTGGGCGAACAGGTGCGCCATGTGCTGAGCGAGATACTTCAGCGCGGCGACGTGCATGACGATGTCCTCGCGACGCATCCGGTGAGCGTGACCGAAGTGCGCATGTCGCCCGACCTGCGCCATGCCACGATATTCGTGAAGCCGCTGCTCGGCCGCGACGAGGAGGCGGTGCTGAAGGCGCTGCGCACCAACACCGCCTATCTCCAGCGCGAAGTTGCGCACCGCATCCGCATGAAATATGCGGCGAAGCTCAAATTTCTCGCTGACGAAAGCTTCGACGAGGCGAGCCACATCGACCAATTGCTGCGCGATCCCAAGGTGGCGCGCGATCTGGGCGGCAGCGAGGGCGAAATTCAAGATTGAGCCCCGATGACGGGTTGGTGAGACCGGATAGGGGCTATTTTCCCTTCGGCGTCTTGATCCCTGCTGCGGCCTCCAGCTCGACCAGCGCTTCCTCCAGATAGTCGATCATCCGCTGCGCGTGCGGCACGCTGCGGCGGCAGGCGGTGATGCCGAAGTCGATGTTCCTGAAATTCGACACCTGCGTGATGTTCATCGCCATGCCGTCGACGGGGATGCTCGCGGGATACATGCCGTCGAGCCGCGCGCCGTTCCAGTACATCTGCTCGCGCGGGCCGGGGACGTTGGAGATGGTCGCCGAATAGGCGGGGAATTTGTCGGCGGTGCGCGTCAGCGCGGTGAGCATCTGGGGGAAATTGGTGATCGCGGTATAGAGCTGGATCTGCTGCGCGGTCATCGCGCGCAGCTGCGCCTTGGCGGCGTTCATCGACGCCTGGATCGCCGCCATGCGTTCGGCGGGATCGTCGATATGGGTGGCGAGATTGGCCGTCACCGACGTCACCGAATTACCCGAATCGATATCGTCCTTGGGGCGGATCGACACCGGCGCCATGGCTTTCAAAGGCTTGTCGGGCAGCTCGTTGAGCGATTGCAGATATTTGCGCATCGCGCCCGCGCACATGCCCAGCACCGCGTCGTTGATCGTCCCGTCATAGGCCTTGCCGACCGCGCGGACGCGTTCGAGCGACCAGCTTTGCGCAACGAAGCGACGGGCGCCGGTGATGTTGCGGTTGAAGCTGGTGCGCGGCACGCCGGCAAAGGGGGTGGCCAGCCCTTCGCCGCCGATCCCGAACATCGCCGCGACATATTGGTTGAGCGCCTTGGTCACGCCGACGCTGTTGCCCCATTGCTCCTTCAGAAACTCGCCGATCGCGGCGATGTCGGTCAGGCTGGGGCGCGGCGGCTTTTTGGGCGACGGGAATTTGCGCTTATAGGCTTCATAGGCCTCGACCGACAGCGGCGAGCAGGTCCGCCGTTCCTTGGGGTCGGGCGAGAACATCGAATTATAGAAATGGATGCTCGCCGCGCCATCCATCAGCGAGTGATGCACCTTCTTGAACGTCGCGATCTGCCGATTGGGCAGCCCTGAGATCAGCGTGATCTCCCATAAGGGGCGGGTGCGGTCGAGCAGGCTCGAATGAAGGCGCGAGGCGAGTTCGAACATCTCGCGGTAGCGCCCCGGCTTGGGCAGCGCGGCCGAGCGCACATGATAGTGCATGTCGATGTCGCGGTCGGGTTCGAGCCGGATCGGGCCGTACTGGCCGAGCGGGGTGAGTTTCAGCACCTCGCTGAACGGCCGCCGCAGCCCTTCCGACTGGCGCAACAGTGCGAGCTGTTCGTTCAGCCAGTCGGTTTCGTCGACATCGTCGGGCAGCGTGTAGAGGTTGATGCCGCCGATGTGCATCGGCATTTCGCGACTTTCCCCCCACAGGAACATCGCATCGGTCACCGGCATCAATCGCATTGCAGCTCTCCCCACTGTTAATGCTGCATCTTTTGTGCGCAGCATGACAGCGGGGGCGGGCGAGTCAAGCTGCGGTGTCGGCGGCTGCCGGCGCGCGGCGGGTGTCAGACGTGGGGCAGCACCATCCTGCGCGTGATGTCGGGGTCGCGGTCGCGGTGGACCGCGATGCCGGTAAGCAGACTTTCGGCGATCATCCGCGCCCGCGCGCCGACCAGCGCGACCGCCCCTTCGCTCGGCGCCACATCGCGCAGCGTGGCATAGAAGAGCCCGAGCCAATGCTGGAAATGGCTCTCGCCGATGGTCGGGATCGCAAGATGCCGGGCCATCGGATTGCCAGTGAAATTGCCGGCGCCGAGCAGGATCGACTGCCAGAAACGGTTCATCTGCGCGAGATGCCCGGGCCAGTCGTGGATGCGTTCGTCGAAGATCGGACCAAGCAGGGCGTCGCGCCTGATCGCGGCGTAGAAACGATCGACGAGCGTTGCGATAAAGGCTTCATCGACCCCCATCGCGATGGCGGCGGCGCGCCGGTCCTCTCGCGCAGCGATGGCATGGGGGTGGGCGGGGACGGTCTTCTTCATCGCCTCGACTCGATAAACGGCATTTCATTTGCCGCTTTATCGGCCTTGCGCATAAAAGCAATATTTCATATACCTATTTTATGCGATTGAGCCTTCACAGCGACTATGCGCTGCGCATCCTGATGGCGCTGGCGGCGACCGGGCGCCAGATGTCGGTCGACGAGATCGCCGGCCAATATGGCGTGTCGCGCAATCATCTCGCCAAGGTGGCGCAGCGGCTGCAGGCGCTCGGCTATGTCGCGGCGCAGCGCGGACGTGGTGGCGGGCTGACGCTCGCCAGGGCGCCCGAGACGGTGATCGTCGGCGCGGTGGTGCGCGAGCTCGAAAGGCTGGACGGCTTCGTCGAGTGTATAAACCCCGCGACTTCAGCCTGCCCGGTGCGCGGCGGCTGCGGATTGCAGGGCGCGCTCGCCGGGGCGCTGGCAGCCTTCGCCGCGCATCTCGACGGCTATACCCTCGCCGATCTGTTGCCGCAGCCGGCGCGTTTTCGCGCGCTGCTCGGCGCCGCCTGATTGGGCTTGCGCGGCGCCGCCGAGGCGGTATCGCTCAAGCCATGGCCAAGCTCTATTTCTATTATGCCAGCATGAACGCGGGCAAGTCGACGACGCTGCTGCAGGCGGATTTCAACTATCGCGAGCGCGGGATGGAGACGATGCTGTGGACCGCCGCGCTCGACGACCGCTACGGCGCCGGGCAGATCACCAGCCGCATCGGCCTGCTTGCCGAGGCGCATAAATTCGATCCCGAAAGCGATTTGTGGGCGGCGGTGAGCGAGGAGCATCGTCAGCGCCCGCTGGCCTGCGTGCTGATCGACGAGGCGCAGTTCCTTTCGAAAGATCAGGTGTTCGCGCTGGCACGGCTCGCCGACGAGGCCGATATTCCGGTGCTCTGCTACGGACTGCGCACCGACTTCGCGGCCGATCTCTTTCCCGGCTCGGCGGCGCTGCTCGGTATCGCCGACGCGCTGGTCGAACTGAAGGCGGTGTGCGAATGCGGGCGCAAGGCGACGATGAACCTGCGCGTCGATGCCGCCGGCCGTGCGGTGGTCGAGGGCGCGCAGACCGAGATTGGCGGCAACGACCGCTATATCGCCATGTGCCGCCGCCATTTCATGGCCAAGCGCCGGGCTGCGGCGGACGCTTTGCAAGAGGCGGGCGCCGATGCTTGACCAGCTTTATGTCGAGCTGACCGACGGCGACCTCCGGCTCGTCAAGCTGGCCGAGCCGCACCGCGAGGCGCTGCGCGCCGCCTGCGCCGCCGATACCGATATCTGGCCGATCTATTCGTCGAGCTTCGATTCCGATCATTTCGACGCGAGCTTCGACGCGCTGATCGGGCATGAAAGCCGGATGCCCTATGCGATCGTCGACGGCGATCGGCTGGTCGGCATGACCGCTTATCTGCGTCCCGATGTGTCGGCGCAGACGGTGGAGATCGGCAACAGCTATATCGAGCCCGCCGCGCGCGGGACTGGCCTCAATGGCCGCGTCAAACGACTGATGCTCGACCATGCCTATGCCGTCGGCATTCGCCGCATCGAATTTCGCATCGACGAGCGCAACAAGCGCAGCCAGGCGGCCGTCACCAAGCTCGGCTGCACCAAGGAAGGGGTGCTGCGCGCCGAGCGGATCACCTGGACCGGCTTTGTCCGCGACACCGGCCTGTGGTCGCTGCTCGCCGATGAATGGCGCACAGGAAGCTGAAGTTGGTGGGAGCGTGGCAAGCGGGTCAGCGCCGGTTCAGCATCGACCCGCTATGCCGTGTGCCGGGATGGGCCTCCATCTGGAAAGGTTCGTTATGAACAGATTATTCGCACTCTCCCTGGCCGCCGCCTTGCTTCCCCTTTCGGCAACTGCGGCGGCCGAAGGGGCACCGCAGGAATCGCGCGCGCTGGGCGTCGAAACCGGCATCAGCTTTCCCAGCAACGCGACGATCCGCACCTTTCAGGCCGATGGCGAGGATGGCGTGTGGATTCAGGACAGCCGCCGCGACTGGTATTATGCCACCTTCTTCGGTCCGTGCCGCGACATCGATTTTGCGCAGGCGATCGGCGTCGACACGCGCGGAACCTCGCGGCTCGACAAGTTCGCGTCGCTTCTGGTGCGCGGTGAACGCTGCGCGATTTCGTCTTTCGTGACATCGGCGCCGCCGCCGACCAAGGAAGAGCGCAAGGCAGCGCGCGAGGCGGAGAAAGCCGCCAAGGCCGGAGCGGACGCCGCCAAGTCGAATTGAGCCCGATCGAATCGATCCCGGTCGAATTGACAAGCATCGCCCGCGCGGCCTAGCCCGCGCGGCGATGAACGGATGGATCATAATGGACAAGCCCGTCGGGCTCGGCTCGACGCAGGCGGTTGCCGCAGTCAAGCGCGTGTGCCGCGAAGCCGGGCTGGGCAAGGTCAAGGTCGGCCATGGCGGGACGCTCGACCCGCTTGCCTCGGGCGTGCTGCCGATCGCGATCGGCGAGGCGACGAAGCTGTGCGGGCGCATGCTCGACGCGAGCAAGGTCTATGATTTCACGATCGAGTTCGGGACCGAGACCGCCGGGCTCGACGCGGAAGGCGACGTCGTTGCGACCAGCGACGTGCGGCCGCGGCTTTCGGAAATTGCTGCGGTTCTGCCGCGCTTTACCGGCGCGATCGAACAGGTGCCGCCCGCCTATTCGGCGATCAAGATCGACGGCGAGCGCGCCTATGACCGCGCGCGCGCCGGCGAAACGGTCGAGATGAAGGCGCGGGCGGTGATGATCCACTCTCTTCGTCATTCCGGACTTGCTGAGGCATATGTTGCCGAGGGCGCCGAATGGACCCCGGATCAAGTCCGGGGTGACGAAAGTGGAGAGGCGGAGCGGCTCGATTCCATCACGCTCACGGCGCATGTTTCGAAGGGTACCTATATCCGCAGCCTCGCGCGCGACATTGCGCGGGCGGTCGGGACGGTCGGGCATGTCACCATGTTGCGCCGGACGAAGGCAGGGCCGTTCGCGCTCGATCAGGCGATTTCGCTGGACAAATTGAACGCTTTCGGCCAAGGGGCCGCCCAATCAGAGATATTTCTGCCGCTGGAGGCAGGGCTGGTCGACATCCCGGCTCTGGACCTTTCCCCGGAAGCGGCAGGGGCGATCCGTCAGGGTCGTGTCTGGACCGGGGGAAGCACGCAGGACGGGCTCTATTGGGGACGCGACGCCGACGATCGGCCCGTGGCATTGATAGAGGCTTTGGCGGGAACGCTGAAGGTCGTGCGGGGCTTCAATCTGTAACAGGATGTTCGAAGGAAGAAACACATGTCGATTACCGCCGAACGCAAGGCCGAACTCATCAAGGAACATGCCCGCGAAAAGGGTGATACGGGTTCGCCCGAAGTGCAGGTCGCGATCCTGACCGACCGCATCAACACGCTGACCGGCCATTTCAAGTCGCACGCCAAGGACAATCACAGCCGCCGCGGGCTGCTGATGATGGTCAACAAGCGCCGCAGCCTCCTCGACTATCTCAAGAAGAAGGACGAGGGACGCTACACCGACCTGATCGCGAAGCTGGGTCTTCGCAAGTAAGACCATGAGGGCGGCTCCGGGTTCGGGGCCGCTTTCATTTTTGCCGTTCGCAAGAGCGGCGTGGAGAGGAGCCGCCGCAATCCGGCGCCGGCTTCCGAAAACCAGGGGCAGACAGACGCCCCGACCCGCCCGGGCCGGATTGCCCGGAACAGAGGCCCCGCCCGGCATAGGGCCCGGCGGGCGAAGGAAATTCCATGTTTGACGTGAAAAAAGTATCGATCGAGTGGGGCGGTGAAACGCTGACTCTCGAAACGGGCAAGGTTGCCCGTCAGGCCGACGGCGCCGTGATGGCGACACTGGGCGAAACGGTCGTTCTGTGCGCCGTGACCGCTGCCAAGTCGGTGAAGGAAGGGCAGGACTTCTTCCCCCTGACCGTCCATTATCAGGAAAAATATTCGGCCGCGGGGCGCATCCCCGGCGGCTTCTTCAAGCGCGAACGCGGTGCGACCGAAAAGGAAACGCTGGTCAGCCGTCTGATCGACCGTCCGATCCGCCCGCTGTTCCCCGAAGGCTTCTACAACGAGATCAATGCCATCGCTCAGGTGCTGAGCTATGACGGCCACAATGAACCCGACATCCTCGCGATGGTCGCGGCCTCGGCCGCGCTCACCATTTCGGGCGTGCCCTTCATGGGTCCGATCGGCGCTGCGCGCGTCGGCTATCTCGACGGCGAATATATCCTCAATCCGACCGACGAACAGGTTGCCGAAGGCGACCTCGACCTCGTCGTCGCCGCGACGCACGACGCGGTGATGATGGTCGAATCCGAAGCGAACGAGCTGTCGGAAGAGATCATGCTCGGCGCCGTGATGTTCGCGCACGATGCGTGCCGTGAAGTCGTCAAGGCGATCATCAAGCTTGCCGAACAGGCTGCCAAGGAACCCTGGGAAATCGCATCGTCGGACGACAATGCCGCGATCAAGGACAAGCTTAAGAAGCTGATCGGCAAGGACATCGCCGCCGCCTACAAGCTGACCGACAAGTCGGCCCGTTCGAACGCGCTCAACGAAGCGCGCGCGAAGGCGAAGGAACAGTTTGCAGCCGACGGCCTCAGCCCGCAGGAAGTCATGGCCGGCATCAAGCTGACCAAGAAGCTGGAAGCCGAAATCGTCCGCACCGCCATCCTGAAGGACGGCAAGCGCATCGACGGCCGCACGACGACGCAGATTCGTCCGATCGTCGCCGAAACGCACTTCCTGCCGCGCGCGCACGGTTCGGCGCTGTTCACCCGCGGTGAAACCCAGACGATCGCGACCTGCACGCTGGGTACCAAGGAAGCCGAACAGATGATCGACGGCCTCAACGGCCTGTCGTATCAGAACTTCATGCTGCACTATAACTTCCCGCCCTATTCGGTCGGCGAAGTCGGCCGCTTCGGCGCGCCGGGCCGCCGCGAAGTCGGCCACGGCAAGCTGGCGTGGCGTGCGCTGCACCCCGTGCTGCCGAAGAAGGAAGATTTCCCCTACACCATCCGTCTTACCAGCGACATCACCGAATCCAACGGTTCGTCGTCGATGGCGTCGGTGTGCGGCGGCAGCCTTGCGATGATGGATGCCGGCGTGCCGATCGCGCGCCCGGTGTCGGGTATCGCGATGGGCCTGATCCTCGAAGGCCAGGATTTCGCAATCCTGTCGGACATTCTGGGTGACGAAGATCACCTCGGCGACATGGACTTCAAGGTGGCGGGCACGTCCGAAGGCATCACCACGATGCAGATGGACATCAAGATTGCCGGCATCACCAAGGAAATCTTCGAAAAGGCGCTGGCGCAGGCCAAGGAAGGCCGTGCGCACATCCTCGGCGAAATGAACAAGGCGCTCGGCGAAGCCCGTAGCGAATTGTCGGCGCATGCGCCGCGTATCGAAACGATCACGATCGACAAGTCGAAGATCCGTGACGTCATCGGCACCGGCGGCAAGGTCATCCGCGAAATCGTCGCGACGACCGGCGCCAAGGTGGACATCGACGACGAAGGCACGATCAAGATCGCCTCGTCGGATACCGCGCAGATCGAAGCCGCCAAGGCGTGGATCCTCGGCATCGTCGAAGAAGCCGAAGTCGGCAAGATCTATAACGGTAAGGTCGTGAACCTCGTCGATTTCGGTGCATTCGTGAACTTCATGGGCGGCAAGGACGGCCTCGTCCACGTGTCGGAAATCAAGAACGAACGCGTCGAAAAGGTCGCCGACGTTCTGTCCGAAGGCCAGGAAGTCAAGGTCAAGGTCCTCGAGATCGATCCGCGCGGCAAGGTCCGCCTGTCGATGCGCGTCGTCGATCAGGAAACCGGCGAGGAACTGGAAGACACGCGTCCGGCGCGCGAACCCCGCGAACCGCGCGGTGATCGTGGTCCGCGCCGTGACGGCGGCGATCGCGGCGACCGTGGCCGTGGCGGCCGCGATCGCGGCCCCCGCCGCGATGGCGGCGACCGCGGCCCGCGTCGCGAACGCAGCGAAGACGGTCCGGAAGATCAGGGCCATGTGCCCGACTTCCTGAAGGACTGATCCTTCGACTCTCGAACCAATCGAAGGGGCCGCGAAAGCGGCCCCTTTTCTTTTGGGCGCTGACGGCCTCCGGGTGGGGAGAGGGGCGTCGGCCTGCCCGCCGCAACATTTGGACCGGGCCCGAAACGGGGCGGTGCTTGGGGGGCGGCGGCTATGCGCCCGGAGTCCGGACGCTATTCCTCGGTCCGGATCAGGATCATCTCGCCGATCAGCGCGAACAGGATGAACGGGCCCCATGCGGCGAGGAAGGGGGAATAGGCGCCGAGGTCGCCCATCGCGAGCGCGAAATTGTCGGCGACGAAATAGGCGAAGCCCAGCGCCATGCCGATGATTGCACGCACGAACAGCTTGCCCGATCGCGCCAGGCCGAATGCCGCGACGGCGCCGAGCAGCGGCATCAGGACCGCCGACAGCGGCCCCGAAATCTTGTGCCACAACACGCCTTTCAGCGCATCGACGGGTCGCCCCGCTGCCTCGAGATCGCCGATTGCCGCCTTGAGCTCGGTGAAGGGCAGTTGATCGCCGTCGACCTGCGCCAGGGTGAACTGGTCGGGACGCACGCCCGGCGCGGCGACGATGGTGCCGAGCGGCTGGACGATACCGGCGCGGCGCAGGAAGCGCTTGGCGTTGGTGAGTTCCCACCCACCCGCGACCGGCCGCGCGCTGTCGCCCGAAAGTATCGAGGACAATACGCCCTCCGACCGTTCATAGATGCGCACGCCGTGCAGCGTGATCGCTGTTCCGGTACCGCTGACGGTCGCGGCGTTGATCAGATTATTGCCGTCGCGAACCCATATGTTCGACCGAATCCCGGTGTCTTTCGGAATCTGCGCATATTCGACCTTCTGCCAGGCGGCGAGCGCCGCGGTCGCGCGCGTCACGATCCTTTCGTTGAAGCCGAAGCTGATCGCGGCAACGAACAGCGCGGCAAGGAACAGCGGCGCCAGCACCTGATGCGCCGACATGCCCGACGCCTTCATCGCGATGACCTCGCTGTTCTGGTTGAGCGTGATCAGCGTCAAGATCGTCCCGAGCAGGACGGAGAAGGGCAGAAAGGTCTCGATGATCTGCGGCAGGCGCAGCCCGACATAGCGCCACACGTCGCTGTCGCTGTTGCCTGCGACCGACAGGATCTTGCCGCTCTCGCCGAGAAGGTCGAGCGTCTGGAGTACGAGCACGAGCGCGAACAGGATCGCGAAGCTGCGCACCAGAAACAGCCGCCCTACATAGAGCGCCATGGTTCGCGACGGAAAGAAATGGAGCTGGTTCATCGTCAGATATGCTGCTGCTTGCGCTGGAACAGGCGGATGAAGGCGCGGACTTTCTGCCCGGCCTTGGCCGCGACGCGCTCGAGCGCACCGATTGGTTGGCCGCCGGGGACATGCGCCACCGTATAATACATCCACACCGCAAGCGCGCCGAACAGCAGCAGCGGAATCCACAGCGCCAGCAGCGGATCGACCGCACCGCGCGCGCCCAGCGCTTCGGCATATTCGTTGATCTTGTGCTGGGTGACGAGCAGCACGATCGACAGGAAGACGCCCAGCGAACTTGTCGATCGCTTGGGCGGAATCGCCAGCGCGATCGCCATCAGCGGGATGAAGAACATCGACACCACTTCGACGATCCGGAAGTGGAAATTCGCGCGCGATTCGAGCCGCGTCGCCAGCGGTTCGGCCTGGTCGTGACCGACGACGAGCAATTCGGGGATCGTCAGTTCGCGATCGGCGCCGCCGCGGGTGCGGAACGCCTCGATCTTGGGTAGCGGAATCGGCAGGTCGTGACTGTCGAAGGTCAAGACCCGCGGCACCGCGAATTTAGGCGATTCATGGATCAGCACGCCGCGCGTCAGGCGCAGGATGATCGTGTCGGGATCGTCGGTGGCAAGAAACTGTCCCTCGGCGGCGGTTGCCGAAACGCTTTGCCCGTCCTTGTTCTCGCCGCGCACGAAGATGCCGCGCAGATTGCGCCCCTCGTTATAGCTCTGCTCGATGCGCAGCGTCATCCGGCTGCCCAATTTGGTGAATTCGCCGACCTTGATCGACGCGCCGAGCGCGCCCGACCGCAATTCGAAGCGCAGCCCTTCATAGGCGTAGCGCGCATAGGGCTGGATAAAGCCGACGATCGCGAGGTTGAGCAGCGCCAGCGCGAAGGCAAAGGCATAGGGCATGCGCATCAGCCGTCCGAAGCTCATCCCCACCCCGCGCAGCACGTCGAGCTCGCTCGATGTCGCGAGCCGGCGGAAGGCGAGCAGGATGCCGAGCATCAGCCCGATCGGGATGCCAAGCGACAGATATTCTGGGATAAGATTGGCGAGCATCCGCCACACGACGCTCACCGGCCCGCCTTCGGTCGCGACGAAATCGAACAGGCGCAGCATCTTTTCCAGCACCAGCAGCATGGCCGAAAGGACCAGCGTACCGAGCATGGGAAAGAAGATGAGCCGCGCGATGTAACGGTCGATGGCGGGCAGTCTATTCAATCTTTCGTCGCCCCATCACCATGATTTGGCCGCAAATGGTTCCGATATCCGGATTCAAGGGCAACAGGGACCCATGTCGGCTCGGTGCTGGCGTGGCTATAACCACTGGGAGCTAATGCGTCATGTCGAAATTTATCTCGGCGTCGCTCTGCGTGGCTCTGCTCGCCGTATCCGTGGCAGCAAACGCAGAGGGACAGGTTATCACCAACGACCTGTCGAAATGCCGGAGCGGTCCGTCCACCCTCGTCCACATCAACGGCGTGAAGGCCGGGACGGGCAAGATTCGTGTGCAAAGCTATCGTGCCACAGCGTCCGAATGGCTCGCCAAGGGGCGCTGGATCACCCGTGTCGAAGTGCCGGCACAGGCCGGGTCGATGACCGTTTGCGTGCCGCTGCCCGAAGCGGGCCACTATGGCATTGCGGTGCGCCACGACGTCAACGGCAACGGCAAGACCGATCTGACCTCGGACGGCGGCGGCATGTCGAACAACCCGAGCATCAACATCTTCAATCTCGGCAAGCCGAGCTACAAGAAGACGGGGTTCGATGTTGGCAACGCGCCGAAGACGATCTCGATCAACATGAAATATATGTAGGGGCTCGATGGCAAGCGTCGCCCTTCTTTCCAATCCGCGCTCAACGGGGAATCGTGCCCTGTTGCCGCGGGTTCGGGAATATTGCGCGGCGCACCCCGACATTTTTCATTACGAGGTCGAGGATGTCGACCAGATCGGTGAAGCGATTCGTACGATCGCGATGGTCAGCCCGCGCATCGTCGCGATCAACGGCGGTGACGGCACCGTTCAGGCCGCGCTGACCGAACTTTATTCGGGGGGCCATTTCGGCGGTTCGCCGCCGCCCGTCGCGGTGCTGCCGAACGGCAAGACCAACCTGATCGCGCTCGATCTGGGCGCCGAAGGCGATCCGATCAAGGCGCTCGAGCGCGTCGTCGAACTCGTGTCGAATGGCCGGCTCGAGGATCATGTCATTGAACGGCAGCTCATCGCGCTCGACAGCGGCGGCAATCGCCCCGTGCTCGGCATGTTCCTGGGTGGTGCCTATCTGGCCGACGTGATGCTCTATTGCCGCAATCGCATCTATCCGCTCGGCCTGCCCAACGGCCTGTCGCATGTGCTCGCCGCGATTCTTGGGCTTTTCGCGATCATCTTCGGCATTGGCGGCGGGCGCCTGCCGCCGAAGCCCGAGCCGCTGACCGTGTCGCTGATCCGACAGGGCCAGCTCAAGGGCAAATTCTCGCTGCTCATCGTCACGACACTGGAAAAGCTGCTGCTGAGTATCCGCACCAGCGATACGCACGGCGGCGACGGGCGGATGAAATTGCTCGCGGTCGACCGCAGCGTCGGCGCGCTGTTCCGCATGCTCGGGGCCACTTGGCGAGGGACCCTCGGCCAGCATCAGCTCGCCGGGGTCCATTTCGAACAGGGTGATGAGATCCGTATCGAGGGCGAACGCTCGAACGTGATCCTCGACGGCGAGATTTTCGAGGCAAAGCACGGCCGGCCGATCATCCTGACCTCGACCCAGCCGGTACCCTTCCTGCGCCTCGCCGCCTGAGCGCTCGCATGTCGGCGCATACCGATCTCGTCCGCGAAGAGCTTTCGACACCGGTCGATCCGCGCGTCGCTGCGATGGCGGCGGCGATCGCGGCCCGCTACCCGGGCAGCGCCCGCGCGGTACTCTTTTACGGCAGCTGCCTGCGCGAAAGCGAACTCGACGGGCTGATGCTCGATTTCTATCTGATCGTTTCGGACTATGGCGATGCCTATCCGAAGCGCTGGCTCGCGGCCGCCAACCGGCTTATCCCGCCAAACGTCTTTCCGTTCGAGCATGAGGGGCTGATCGCCAAATATGCGGTGCTCAGCGAAAGCGATTTTCACCGCCTGAACGGCCCTGAAACGCGCAACGTATCGGTCTGGGCGCGCTTTGCTCAGCCGTCGCGGCTCGTCTGGGCCGTCGACGATACCGCGCGGGACCGCGCGGTATCGGCGGTGGCACGCGCCGCGCCGACTTTGCTCGCTGCGGCGGGAGCGGTTGATGGCGAGGCGCCGCTCGATTGGTGGCGGCGCGCCTTTTCGTTGACCTATTCGGTCGAATTGCGCGCCGAACGCACCGGCCGGGCGCAGTCGGTCGTCGATGCCGACGCCGCGCGCTACGACCGCTTCAGCCTGCCGGCGATGGCGGCAATCCCGGCCGGTGCTACCGGTGGCGGCTGGGCGCGGCGGCGGATCGAGGGCAAGCTGCTCAGCATCGTGCGGCTCGCCAAGGCCAGCCTGACCTATGCCGGCGGGATCGATTATCTCGCCTGGAAGATCAACCGCCATGCGGGCACCAAGATAGAGATCAAGCCGTGGCAGCGCCGCTGGCCGCTCGTCGCCGCGCTGACGCTGGTGCCGCGCCTCGTGAAGAGCGGCGCAATCCGCTAGGAAGCGATGCGCTCCGGTGCGGGCGCATCGCCGCAGCGGCGGATCGCCTGTTCGAGCGCGTTCAGCGTAAAGGGCTTGCGCAGCACGTCATGGTCGCCAAAGCTTTCGAACTCGCTGGCATCGCCGGCGTAGCCGGTGACGAACAGCACCGACAGATCGGGCCAGCGTTCCTTCAGTTCTGCGACCATTTCGGGGCCGGTCAGGCCGGGCATCAGCACGTCGCTGAGAATCAGGTCGAACCCGCCATGCGCTTCGACCAGCCCGGCGGCGGCGCGCGGATCGTCGCAGGCGATCGCTTGATGACCAAGCTCGGTTACGGCGTCGACGGTGGCGGCCAGGACGCGCTCGTCATCCTCGACCACCAGAATGCGCATCGCGTCCGTCGGCGGTTCGCTCACCGCTGCATCGGAACCGCCCGCGGGCGCCGCCGCTTCGGCATGCGGCTTTGCGACGGGCAGCAGCATCGCAACGCGCGTGCCTTCGCCCTCGACCGAATGAATCTGCACCTCGCCGCCCGACTGGCGACAAAAGGCAAAGACCTGACTCATCCCCAGGCCCGTGCCCTGACCCGCGGGTTTCGTGGTGTAGAAGGGGTCGAACACGCGCTTGAGTACCTCGGGCGACATGCCGCAGCCGGTATCGATCACCTCCACCGCCAGCGCGGCGGTGTCGTCCTTTTCATCGCGCAGCGTCCGGATCGTCAGCGACCCGTGCCCGTCCATCGCGTCGCGCGCGTTTACGGCAAGGTTGAGCAGCGCATTTTCGAATTGCTGCTTGTCAACCCAGCAGGCGAGCCCTTCGGTCTGAAGGTCGAGCGTCAGCGCGATACGGTCGCCGATCGTGCGCCCGATCAATTCCGAAAAGCCCGCGATGCAGGCGTCGATCGGCGTCATTTCGGGGCGCGCGGGTTCGGACCGTGCGAAGGCCAGCAGGCGGCGGGTCAGGTCGGCGGCGCGATTGGCCCCGTCCATTGCATTGCCGATGTGGCGCTGTGCCTTTTCGGGCGCTTCGCCGATCCACCGCTGCGCAAGTTCCAGCCCGCCTACGACGACAGCGAGCATATTGTTGAAATCATGCGCGATGCCGCCGGTCAACTGGCCGACCGCTTCCATCTTCTGCGCCTGGCGAAGCTGCTCCTCGGCGGCGGCGCGTTCGGCCATTTCGCTGCGCAGCGCGCTGTTCGCTTCGGCAAGCTCGGCCGTTCGCTCGTTCACCGCCGCCTCCAGCAGCATCGCGCGGTCGCTTTCGGCCAATTGTTCGCGCCGTGCCGCGCGGCGTTCGCTCTGGGCCCGAACGAGTGAGACGGTCGCTGCAATCGCGATCACGGCGGCGGCGGCGGCGAGCACGGTGAACAGCAGGATCGCCTGGTTCAGGCTGGCGCGGTCGGCGGCTGCAAGCTGGTTGCGGTTGGCAAGGATCGCGCGTTCGTTGCCGATCAATTCGGTCAGCAGCCGGTCGATGCGCAGCAGCGCGGCATCGTGTCCGGCGGCGTTATATTTCGAGATCGCGGCAATGGTCTGGTTGTAATTGGCGCTGAGCGCCGCATCGCCGAGCTGTGTCCCGCGCCGGTCGAGTTCGGCGGTCAGTGTCTTGACCAGCGCCGCCTGCTCCGGATTGTCGCGGACGTTGCGGCGGAGCAGCGCGAGATATTGCTGCGACAGCCCCCACTGCTGCTGAAAAACGCGACCGTCCTCCTTTTTCAGGCCGACAGCGAAGCGGCCGAGTGCCGCCTCGGCGCGCGCCAGCGCGGCATCGAGGCTGCGCGTCTGTGAAATCACTTCCAGGCTGTGCGCCTGCCAGCTCAGCGAGCGGTCATAATTGTCGTTGGCACGGCTCATCAACATGATGAGCGCGCCGACGACGCCCGTCAGCACCGCGCCCAGCCCGACGGTCAGCCAGAAGCGCAGCCGTTCGCGACGGCTCTCATTGTCGTGATCCAAATCCCGCTCGAACACGCTGATCTTCTATCCAACAAGCGTTCCGGGGCAAAGCGGTGAAGACCGCACGGCGCGGTGTTCCGCTCGGTTCGCCCCGAAAATGAATCCGCTGGTCGGCGGCGCGGCTCGGTTCAGCCGATAATTCCCACGCGCTTGCCCGCGCGCTCGAAGCGGCCGAGGATCTCGCTCACCTGCTCGCTCGAATGTTCAGCACATAGCGAGCAGCGCAGCAGCGTCATGCCCGCGGGGGTTGCGGGCGGGCGGGCGAGATTGACGTAGAGGCCTTCTTCGAGCAGCGCTTCCCACATCATCGCGCCCTTTTCGAGGTCGGGCATGATGACCGCGATGATCGCCGACTGCGGCTCTTCGGTACCCAGCGTGAAGCCGAGATCGCGCAGCCCCTTGTGCAGCGTCTTCGAATTTTCCCACAGATGCGCGCGCTTGTTCGACCCGTGCATCAGCTTGCGGATGCTCGTCGCCGCGGTCGCGACGACGCTCGGCGGCAGCGAGGCGGTGAAGACGTAAGGGCGGCAGACGAGGCGCAAGATCTCGAACTTCGGATGGTTCGACACGCAGAAGCCACCGACGGTGCCGACGCTCTTCGAAAAGGTGCCGATGATGAAGTCGACATCGTCGATCACGCCCTGCGCCTCGGCGACGCCGCGGCCATGTTCGCCAATGAAGCCCATCGAATGCGCCTCGTCGACCAGCACCATCGCGCCATTTTCCTTGGAGACGCGGATCATCTCCTTCAGCGGCGCCACGTCGCCGAGCATCGAATAGACGCCTTCGAGCACGACGAGCTTGCCGGCCTCGGCGGGCAGGCGCTTCAGCCGCTTTTCGAGCGCTTCGACATCGTTGTGGCGAAAAGCGACGATTTCGGCGTCGCCCATCTTGCATCCGTCATAGATCGACGCGTGGCTGTCGATGTCGAGGATGACATAGTCGCCCTTGCCGGCGATCGTCGAAATGATGCCGAGGTTCGCCTGGTATCCGGTCGAAAACACCATGGCATGATCCATGGCGTAAAATTCCTTCAGTGCGTCCTCGCACGCCTTGTGCCCCTGATAGGTGCCGTTGAGGACGCGGCTGCCGGTGGTGCCGCTGCCGAACTTCTCGAGCGCGTCCTTGCCCGCGGCGATGACATCCTCGTCGAAGGTCATGCCCATATAATTATAGGTGCCGAGCAGGATCGTCTCGCGCCCGTTGCAGATTGCGACGGTGGGCGAGAGCACTTTCTCCATCACCAGGCTGAACGGATCGGTCACGCCGGTCGCGAGCAGCGCCGCGCGCTGTTCGATGAGCGGATCGAATTTGGAGAAAAGGTCGGTCATATTCGTTTCTTCCGTGTGCCCCGGCGAAAGCCGGGGTCCAGATAGGTCGCGCGAGGTCGCGTTGACCCCGGCTTTCGCCGGGGAGCACAAGATTTTCAGCCCTGCAGCTTTTCGACCGCGGCGACGAGCTCGCCGACGGTTTCGATCTCGGCCTGCATGTTCATGCTGATGATGATGTCGAACGTATCCTCGACCTCGGCGACGAAATCCATCACCGTCAGGCTGTCCCATTCAAGGTCGCCGGCAAAGGTCGTCGCGTCGGTCAGGGCGACGCCCTTCTTGTTGAAAGGTTCGATCAGGCCGTGGATCTGGTCGGCGAGGGGGGTGCTCATGCGGGTGCGTCCCATAATGAAAAAACTGCGGGCGGGCATGCCGCGCCCCGTCCCGCTTGGCAAGCGATTGCGGCGGCAATCGGGCAGCATCTTGCCGTTCGCGGTCCTTCGTGCCATCCGGGCGAAGGTCGCCGCAAGCTGAAGGGGCAGGGAGGGGGCTGGATGGACAGCGCAAAATCGGACGCGGCGCCGGAGCGGCCCGCCATATCCTTTCCGCCCAACGCGGTGCATCTCGTGCGCACCAATCAGCAGATCACGATGCAATTGTCGCAGATGGCCGATCAAAAGGCGTCGATCCTGATGGGCGCGACCTTCGTGGTCTTCACCCTCGCGGTCGGACAGGCGCGCGCCGGGGCGGGGGCCTTCGCGCTGCCGCTCGCGCTGCTGGCGACCTTCTCCTTCCTCTCGGCGCTGCTCGCCATATCGGCGGTACTCCCGCGCGTCGGCAAGGCGCCGCCCGCAGTCTTTCGCGATGGTAAGGATCATAGCAATATCCTCTTTTTCGGCCGGTTCGAGCAGATGGAGGAGGATGAGTTCATCGACGCGGTCAAGGCACGGATGCGGACCGAGGAGGATCTTTATGAAACGATCCTGCGCGACACCTATCAGAACGGCCTCGTCCTCGCGCGGCGCAAATATCGCTACCTCGCCTATGCCTATCGCCTGTTCGTCGTCGGCCTGACGCTGACCTTCCTCGCCTTCGCCTATGAGATGGCGGTAATGTGGGCGGGGTAAAGGCCGAAATGAGAGAGCGGCTGTTGCCTTTTTATCACCCCCCGCATCCGAAACCGCGCGCGGCGCTCGCGCGCTATTGAGCGGCCGCAAAAGCGCGCCTATCCGGGCCGGCTATGCTCGAGCAGGCCCACCCCCTGACGGCGGATCAACCGCAGACTTTCCGCGCCGAATTTCGCGCGACGCTGGCGCTCGCCCTGCCGCTGGCGGCGGCGAACCTGCTGCAGATGATGGTCCATGCGATCGACGTGATCTTCGTGGCGCGACTCGGCGATGCGCCGCTTGCCGCCTCGTCGCTTGGCGTCTCGATCTTCGGCCTGTTGCTATGGACAGGGACCGGGCTCGTCGGCGCCGCAGCGCCGCTCGTCGCTGCCGAACTCGGGCGGCGCAAACATGCCGTGCGCGAAGTACGGCGCACCGTCCGCATGGCGCTGTGGCTCAGTGCGATCGTGTCCGTGCTGTTCATGGGCGTCTGCGCCGCGGGCGGCCCGATCATGCGCGCAACCGGGCAAGACCCCGAAATCACGGCACATGCCGCCAGTTTCCTGTTGATCCTGATGTGGGGTATGGTGCCGATGATCGCAGCGAGCGTGTTGCGCATCTTTGTTTCGGCGCTCGGACGTCCGACGATTGCCACCGCGATCACCTTCCTCGCGCTGTTCGTCAACGCCCTCGGCAACTGGAGCCTCGTCTTCGGCCATCTCGGCATGCCGGCCCTCGGACTGCAGGGCTCGGCGCTGTCGAGCGTCATCACGAGCACGGTGATGCTGATCGCCTATATCATCGTGATCCAGACCGACCGGCGGCTGCGCCGCTATCATCTGTTCGGCAACTGGTGGCGCTCCGAATGGCCCCGCTTCTGGGAAATGCTCCGGATCGGCACCCCGATCGGCCTCATCATTCTGGCCGAGGCCGGGCTGTTTACCGGCGCCGCTTTCCTGATGGGCCGGATCGGTGAGGCGCAGCTTGCCGGGCACACCCTCGCGCTCCAGATCGCGGCGCTCGCCTTCCAGATCCCGTTCGGCGTGGCGCAGGCGGCGACGATCCGGGTCGGCCTTTCCTATGGCGCGCGCGACCATCGCGGCATTACGCTCGCGGGGCAGGCGTCGCTGATCCTCGGTATCGGGTTCATGGTCGTGACCGCGGCGGTGATCTGGCTCGCGCCGCGGCTCGTGCTGTCGATCTACGTCGACGTCGATGCGGCGCGTAACGCCGCGCTCGTCCATTTTGCGCTGCAGTTCCTGCTCGTGGCCGCCGCGTTCCAGCTGTTCGATGGCGCCCAGACGGTCGCGGCGGGCGTATTGCGCGGGCTTCAGGATACGCGCGTGCCGATGATCATCGCGGTCTGCGGCTACTGGATCGCGGGCTATGGCACCGCCGTCTACCTCGGCTTCTGGACGCCGCTTGCGGGCGTTGGCGTGTGGATCGGTCTGGCGGTCGGGCTCATCGTGGTGTCGGCGGTACTGCTGATGCGCTGGCGGATGCGGGCGCGGTTGGGGTTGTTGCCTTCATTGGTTGATCGTTGAGATGCTTGGTGGCCGTCTTCACTCGGCCGACGAGCATTTTGAACTCTTCTGGCGTTAGCGCGCGAAATTGTCGGCCGGTGGAGTCCTGAATTGCGGAAACGTTCCGGAAAACAAAATAGCTGCCAGTCTCACCGCCAGACATCTCCGCGAGATTGAGGGTGGAATGAACGATGTCGTTTCGGCAATCCACCAACGGTCGAATTTCGGCGATCCGCTGGTGGGCTTTAGCGGGATATCGGAACGCGGCCTTTTCGAGAGTGTCGAGCTTATGAGTCAGCGACGCGCTGGGTGAGAATTTCCCTTGCTGCGCTAGTTTCCGGACAATCGTTTCCTCAAGCCGCGCGAATGCATCGAGAAGTTCGCTGCGCAGTCGCGCGCCGCGCTCCAGCAAGTCCCGCTGGACGGGTGAATCTGCACCCTTGATGATCGGAATCTCGCACCCCATCTGACCGCCGTACCGCGCCGCCGAAAATTTTCCCTTAATCGCCTTGACGCTGTCACACCCTCCACCCATATGCCCGGTTGTTAGCACTCGCACCTCGTGAGTGCTAAGTCTGACATCCATTGCATTACTGGAGGGACATCCATGCAATTTCGTCCGCTGCACGACCGCGTGCTCGTCCGCCGTATCGAAGCCGAAGAAAAGACGGCTGGCGGCATCATCATTCCCGACACCGCCAAGGAAAAGCCGCAGGAAGGCGAAGTCGTCGCCGTCGGCACCGGCAGCAAGGCCGAAGATGGCAAGGTGACGCCGCTCGACGTCAAGTCGGGCGATCGCATCCTGTTCGGCAAATGGTCGGGCACCGAAGTCAAGGTCGATGGCGAAGAGCTGTTGATCATGAAGGAATCGGACATCCTCGGCGTTCTCGCCTGAGCCTGTTTGCCGATTTCAGTGTGAAGTTACGCAGTTTTCTGCGCTTTTATTAAAGGAGCATCCTCATGGCTGCCAAGGACGTTAAATTTTCGCGCGACGCACGCGAACGCATCCTGAAGGGCGTCGACATCCTCGCCGACGCCGTCAAGGTCACGCTGGGCCCCAAGGGCCGCAATGTCGTGATCGACAAGAGCTTCGGCGCCCCCCGCATCACCAAGGACGGTGTCTCGGTCGCCAAGGAAATCGAACTCAAGGACAAGTTCGAAAACATGGGCGCGCAGATGCTGCGCGAAGTCGCCTCGAAGGCGAACGACAAGGCCGGTGACGGCACCACCACCGCGACGGTCCTCGCCCAGGCGATCGTCCGCGAAGGCATGAAGTCGGTTGCTGCCGGCATGAACCCGATGGACCTGAAGCGCGGCATCGACCTCGCGGTCACCAAGGTCGTCGAAGACCTCAAGGGCCGTTCGACCGCCGTGTCGGGCTCGTCGGAAATCGCGCAGGTCGGCATCATCTCGGCCAATGGCGACGTCGAAGTCGGCGAAAAGATCGCCGAAGCGATGGAAAAGGTCGGCAAGGAAGGCGTGATCACCGTCGAGGAAGCCAAGGGCCTCGAGTTTGAACTCGATGTCGTCGAAGGCATGCAGTTCGACCGCGGCTATCTGTCGCCCTACTTCATCACCAACCCCGAAAAGATGACGGTCGAACTGGCTGATCCGTACATCCTGATCTTCGAAAAGAAGCTGTCGAACCTTCAGTCGATGCTTCCGATCCTCGAAGCGGTTGTGCAGTCGGGCCGTCCGCTGCTCATCATCGCCGAAGACATCGAAGGCGAAGCGCTCGCGACGCTGGTCGTCAACCGTCTGCGCGGCGGCCTCAAGGTCGCGGCCGTCAAGGCGCCGGGCTTCGGCGATCGCCGCAAGGCGATGCTGCAGGACATCGCAATCCTGACCGCCGGCGAAATGATCAGCGAAGACCTGGGCATCAAGCTCGAGTCGGTCACGCTGAACATGCTCGGCCAGGCGAAGCGCGTCACGATCGACAAGGACAACACCACCATCGTCGACGGTGCGGGTGAAGGCGACGCGATCAAGGCCCGCGTCGAACAGATCCGCGCGCAGATCGAAACCACCACGTCGGATTACGATCGCGAAAAGCTGCAGGAACGTCTGGCGAAGCTCGCCGGCGGCGTTGCGGTGATCAAGGTCGGCGGTGCGACCGAAGTCGAGGTGAAGGAACGCAAGGATCGCGTCGACGACGCGCTGCACGCGACCCGCGCCGCGGTCGAGGAAGGCATCGTCCCCGGCGGCGGTACGGCTCTGCTGTATGCCACCAAGGCTCTCGATGGGCTGAAGGGCGCCAACGACGACCAGACCCGCGGTATCGACATCGTCCGCAAGGCGATCGAAGCGCCGCTGCGTCAGATCGCGGCCAACGCCGGCCATGACGGTGCGGTTGTCGCCGGCAACCTGCTGCGCGAAAACAACCAGGATCAGGGCTTCAACGCCGCGACCGACGTCTATGAAAATCTGAAGGCCGCCGGCGTCATCGACCCGACCAAGGTCGTGCGCACCGCGCTTCAGGACGCTGCCTCGGTTTCGGGCCTGCTCATCACCACCGAAGCGGCGGTGAGCGAGCTTCCCGAAGACAAGCCGGCGATGCCGATGGGCGGCGGCGGCATGGGCGGCATGGGCGGCATGGACTTCTAAGTCCTTACCGTTCGGCGCTCAGCCAACAAGAAACGGGGCCGGAGGAGCAATCCTCCGGCCCTTTTCTGTCCACCCACCTTTTTCCGGGCCATTGCCAGTTCATGCGCCGCAGCATAGCTAGGCGGTCATGAGCCTGCTTCTCGTCCTTGCCGCGCTGCTCGCCGATCCCGCGGCCGCCGTCGCTCCGCCTGCGCCGCCGCCGCGCGCCACGATCGAACGCTGCGGCTACCGGGTGGTCCAGACCTATCCGCACGATCCGTCCTCCTTCACCCAGGGCCTGTTCTGGGACGACGGCCATCTTTACGAAGGGACGGGGCAATACGGCCATTCGCGCATCGCGCGGCTCGACCTGGCGACCGGCAAGGCGCTCGCCGAAACGCCCCTCCCCGCCGACCAGTTCGGTGAAGGGATCACGCGCTGGCGCGACCAGATTATCGGCGTCACCTGGCAGAACGGCATCGGCCATCGCTGGCGCCTCAAGGATCTGAAGCCGGTCGGCGACTTCACCTATTCGGGCGAAGGCTGGGGAGTGACGACGCTCGGCGATACGATCGTGCTCAGCGACGGGACACCGACGCTGCGCTTCTTCGATCCCGCCACGATGGCGGAAAAGCGCCGCGTCACCGTTCGCTTCGGCGGCCGTCCGCTTGCCATGCTCAACGAACTCGAGGCGATCGACGGGCAGGTCTGGGCGAATGTGTGGATGAGCGACGTCATCGTGCGGATCGACCCCGACAGGGGCGCCATCGTCTCCTACATCGACCTGACCGGGCTGCGCAAAGACGCCGGGGTCAGCGACAGCGACAGCGTGCTCAACGGCATCGCGTGGGACGCGAAGGGCAAGCGGCTGTTCGTCACCGGCAAATATTGGCCCAAACTCTACGAGATCGCCCTCGCAAACTGCGCATAGGGGCCGGTTCTAGCTCTTGAGCGCCGCTGCCATCCGCGCCGCCGCTGCGTCATAGACGCGCGCTTTCAACCCCTCGGTCACCGCGGCGGGCGCCCGGTCGGGGTGGCCGCCGGCGAAGGGCGGGGCTGGATCATATTCGATTGCGAGCTGGATCGCCTGCGCGGCCGCGTCGCCCCGCATCCGCGCGACCAGCGTCAGCGCGAAATCGAGGCCCGACGTCACCCCGCCGCTCGTCACGACGGGGCCGTCCTCGACCACGCGCGCCGCTTCGTGGCGCGCACCGACCATCGGCAAGAGATGCGTATAGGCCCAGTGCGTGGTCGCGCGCCGCCCTTCGAGCAGCCCCGCGCGGCCGAGCAGGAAGGCGCCGGTGCACACGCTCGTCACCCAGGTGGCGCCCGCCGCCTGCCGCGCGATGAAATCGATCGTTGCCGGGTCGCCCAACGCTTCGGCGACACCATGTCCGCCGGGAACGCACAGTATATCGGCCTGCGGCGCCGCAGCGAAATCATGCGTCGGCAGGATTGCAAAGCCGCAGTCGGTCGATATCGGATCGAGGCTGGCCGCGGCGCCGATCAACCGCGCGCCGGGCAGGCGGCACAGCGCCTGCGCGGGGGCGGTGAAATCGAGCTGGGTGATGCCGGGAAACAGCAGAAAGACGATGGTGGTTTGCGGTGCTTCGGGCATCGGGATGGTCCTTTTCTGACGGATCACCCAGGCGCGCGGCTCGCATCGGTCCCGCTCCCCGATGGAACTCCATCTTCAGCGCCAGTTGCGGGACGCCTGGCTTCTATCGCGGCAATCGCCTCGGCGAAAGCCTATTTGCCGCCGTCTTCGCCGCTCGCGGCGCTGTCGGCTTTCGTATCGGTGCCGTCGCGGCTTTCGAGCATTTCGGCCGCATCGTCGAGCGCCTTGGCTTCGCTGACCGTGACGCCGCCGGGGCCGGGCTCATTGTCGGTGCGGCTGCAGCCGGCAACGAGGCACAGGGCCGCGGCCAAGGCCGCGCAGGTTGGAAATTTCGTCATGTCGGCTCCTGCGAAAAGGGGCTCCGCCATTCCGGCGAAGCCCCTCTTTCCCTATCAGGCCAAGGGCCTGCCGACGACTTACTTGTCGTTGGCTTCGGCCTTCTTGGTTTCTTCCTGAATCTTGTCACCCGCGGCAGCAGCGGCGTCGCCAGCGGCATTCACGGTGCCTTCGACGGCGTTGCCGGCGTCCTTCGCGGCATCGGCGGTCGCGTCAGCGGCGTCGGCCGCCCCATCGGCGACGGCATCGCCCGCGCTGGCGGCATCGGCGGCGATCGCATCGCCGGCTTCAGACGTTTCCTGCTGCGCCTTTTCCGAGCAAGCGGCGAGGCTGAAGGCCGCTGCGGCCATCGAGGCGAGGATGATCTTGCGCATATATGTTCCTTTCGATGTGCAAGCGGCCGGATAACCGGCCACTGGGCGCGGAGACTAACTGCGCCTGCCCGGCTTGGCAACCGTGCGGCGGGACGCGGTGGCCGCGGGGTATTGATCGCAAAAGGAAAAGGGGCCGCCGACGCATGTCGACGACCCCCGATTTCCTTGCCTGTGCAGGCGAAAGTGGAAGCTTACTTCTTCGCTTCTTCCATCTTCGCGGCAGCGGCATCGGTCGCTTCCTTGGCGGCCGCAGCGGCTTCGCTGGCCTTGTCGGCAGCTTCGCCAGCCTTGTCGGCAGCATCGCCGGCGGCAGCGGCAGCGTCGGTCGCGGCCGAAGCGGTCGCGTCGGCGGCGCTCGAAGCGGCTTCCATCGCGCCGTCGGCGGCGCCTTCGACGGTTTCGGTGGCCGCGGTGTCGGCCGGAGCGGCTTCATCAGCAGCCTTCTGCGAGCAAGCGGCAACGCTCAGCGACGCAGCGAGGACGAGCGACAGAGTGATCGACTTCTTCATTTGGGATACCCCTCTTGATTGAACTTCTCGACCGGCGGGCGGACCGGACCAATGCGATCCTGCTCCCGTTGATCGGGCGCCGGAATTACAAGGTTGTAAGTGGGGGCGCAACGGACTTTTTGTCCCAGGGGTGGCGTTCGTCGCAATCGCGCGCGCCGTCGTTGCTCGACAATTCGTTGACCACATATAAAGAAGTCTTTATATGATACTGCTATGAGCGAGCTGATCGACATTTTCCGGGCCCTGGCCGACCCGACGCGGTTGCGCGTCGTTGCCTTGCTGCGCGAGATGGAGCTGGCGATCGGCGAACTGGCGGCGGTGCTCGAACAGAGCCAGCCGCGCGTTTCGCGCCACGTCCGCATCCTGGCCGAAGCCGGGATCGTCGAGCGCCGCCGCGAGGGGAGCTGGGTCTTCCTGCGCATCGCCGAACAGGGGCCGGGCGCCGACATGGCTGCTGCTGCGGGGTCTTGGCCCTTCTCGGCGCGCGAGGCGCTGGTGATCGCGCAGGATGCGCGCCGACTTGCCGCGGTTCGCGCCGAGCGCGCAGCGGTGGCCGAACGCTATTTCGCCGACCATGCGGCCGAATGGGATGCGATCCGGTCGCGCCACGTCGCCGAAAGCGAGGTCGAGGACGCGATGGTCGCGATGATGCACGGGCGCGCGCTGGGCCATCTGCTCGACGTCGGCACCGGCACCGGGCGCATGGCCGAAATCTTCGCGCCAACGGCGCAGCGGATCACCGCCCTCGACCGCAGCCCCGAAATGCTGCGCATCGCGCGCGCCAAACTGTCGGATCAGGCAGTGCCGGTCGATCTGGTGCAGGGTGATTTCCTCGCGCTGCCCATCGCCGACGCCAGCGTCGATTCGGTGGTTATCCACCAGGCGCTGCACTTTGCGCACGAACCCGAGCGGGTCATCGCCGAAGCCGCCCGCGTGCTGCGTGATGGCGGGCATTTGCTCGTCGCCGATTTTGCGCCGCACGAGGATGAGGAGCTGCGCGCTCTGGCGGCGCACGCGCGCCTCGGCTTTTCGGATACGCAGATCGGCGGCTGGTTCGCCGCGTCGGGGCTGACGCTCGAACGGACGCAAACACTCGAAGGCGGTGCGCTCGCGGTCAAGCTGTGGCTTGGCGCGCGCCGCCGTGACCAGGATCAACCCCCCGTCGCCGAGGGCGACGGCGAAGGCAAAAGGCTCGCCGCATGACCACTTCCCTCGACGCGCTGGCCGAAGCGCGCCGCGCTGCGGCGTCGCCGCTGTTCGCCAATCTGGAAGGCGACATCGGGGTCAGTTTCGAATTCTTTCCGCCCAAGACCGAGAAGATGGAGGCGCAGCTGTGGGACACGTTCCGCACGCTCGAGCCGCTGGCGCCGCGCTTCGTATCGGTAACTTATGGTGCGGGCGGATCGACGCGCGAGCGCACCCATGCGACGGTGGCGCGGATCGCGTCCGAAAGCGCGGTGCCGCCCGCCGCGCACCTGACCTGCGTCGAGGCGTCGCGCGGTGAAATCGAAGAGGTTGCGCGCGCCTATTGGGACGCGGGCGTGCGGCATATCGTCGCGCTGCGCGGCGATGTCCCCGGCGGCGGTGCGTATCGGGCGCATCCCGATGGTTTTGCCAATGCGGTCGAGCTCGTCGCCGGGTTGAAGCGGATCGCGCCGTTCGACATTTCCGTCGCCGCTTATCCCGAGGTGCATCCCGACGCCGATTGCCCGCAGGCCGATCTCGACAATCTGAAGCGTAAGCTCGATGCCGGGGCGACGCGCGCGATCACGCAATTCTTCTTCTCGCCCGAAGCCTTCCTGCGCTTCCGCGACGCCGCGGATGCGGCGGGCATCGACGCGCCGATCGTGCCGGGCATCCTGCCGGTGTCGAACGTCTCGCAGACGCGGCGCATGGCCGATATGTGCGGCACCGCAATCCCCGCATGGATGATCGCGCTGTTCGAGGGGCTCGACGACCTGCCCGCCGCGCGTCAGCTCGTTGCCGCGACGGTCGCGGCCGAAATGTGCCGCCGCCTCTACGCGGGCGGGGTACGCGATTTTCACTTCTACACGCTCAACCGCGCCGAACTCAGCTATGCGATCTGTCATATGCTGGGGTTGCGGCCGGTGGCGCCGGCAAAGGATAAGGCGGCATGATCTCAGCGCGCGAGGCCCTGATCGCGGCGGCGAAGGATCGCATCCTGCTCACCGATGGTGGCTGGGGCACCCAGATCCAGCTTCGCAAGCTCGGCGAAGCCGATTATGCGGGATCGCTCCGCCTCGGTCACGACCAGAAGGGTAATAACGACATCCTTGCGCTGACGCGGCAGGATGTCGTGACCGCGATCGGCGAGGCCTATCTCGCCGCCGGATCGGACATCGTCTCGACCAACACGTTCAGCGCGAACCGGATCAGCCAGGCCGATTATGGCGCCGAAGCGCTGGTTGCTGACATCAACCACGAAAGCGCGCGCCTGGGGCGCGAAGCGGCCGACAAGTTCGCGGCTGAGGACGGCCGGCGCCGCTTCGTCGCGGGCGCGGTCGGGCCGACGAACAAGACGCTGTCGCTGTCGCCCGACGTCAACAATCCCGGCTATCGCGAGATCGATTTCGACGAATTGAAGGACGTCTATCGCGAACAGGTAATCGCGCTGGCTGAAGGCGGAGCCGATTTCATCCTGATCGAGACGATCTTCGACACGCTGAATGCCAAGGCCGGCATCGCCGCGACGATCGAGGCGGAGGCGAAGGTCGGGCGCGAGCTGCCGCTGATGATCTCGATGACGCTCACCGACCTGTCGGGCCGCAACCTGTCGGGCCACACGGTCGAGGCTTTCTGGTATGCGGTGCGTCATGCGAAGCCGCTGACAGTAGGGCTCAACTGCTCGTTCGGCGCGGCGCAGCTTCGCCCGCATGTCCGCGTGCTCTCCGACCTCGCCGACACGCTGGTGATGGTCTATCCGAACGCCGGCCTGCCCAACGAGCTTGGCGAATATGACGAACTGCCCGACACGACCGCGGCGCTGGTCCGCGAATGGGCCGACCATGGTCAGGTCAACATCCTCGGCGGCTGCTGCGGATCGACCCCGGCGCATATCGCGGCGATGGCAAAGGCCGTACAGGGCCTCCCCGCGCGCCGGATTCCCGAGGTGCCGGTGCGCACGCGCCTTGCCGGGCTGGAACCCTTCACGATGGCGGCGGCATCCTGATGGAGGACGGACCGACATGGGCGATCCGCGAGGCCGGAGAGGCTGATGCCGCCGCGTTGGCATTGATCGGCGCCGCGACCTTCCTCGAAACCTTCGCGGGCATTCTCGACGGCCAGGCGATCGTCGGGCATTGCGCGGCGCAGCATCAGGAGGCCGCCTATCGCGCCTATCTGGCGTCGGGCGCGCGCGCCTGGCTTGCCGAGGCGCAGCCGGGCGGCGCGCCGATCGGCTTCGCGCTGATCGGCCGGCCCGACCTCGCCGCTGCCGAGGCGGGCGACATCGAACTCAAGCGCATTTATTCGCTGTCTCGTTTTCATGGCAGCGGACTTGGCGCCGCCCTGATGCGCTGCGCTCTTGACGCTGCGGCAGGGCATCGCCGCCTGTTGCTCGGCGTTTACGCCCGCAACGAACGGGCGCTCGCTTTCTATCGCAAGCAGGGCTTCGTCGACGTCGGGACACGCCAGTTCAACGTCGGGGGAAAGCTCTACGACGACCGCGTTCTCGCCCGCCCGCTTGCTGCCTGATTCTCTTTGGACCGTTCGATGACCGCAACTCTCTCCTCCTCCTCGTTCGTCAACATCGGCGAACGCACCAACGTCACCGGCTCCGCCGCCTTCAAGCGGCTGATCCTCGCCGACGATTTCACCGCGGCGGTCGAGGTCGCGCGCCAGCAGGTCGAAAATGGCGCGCAGGTCATCGACGTGAACATGGACGAAGGCCTGCTCGACGCCGTGCGCGCCATGACGACCTTCCTGAAGCTGATCGCCGCCGAACCCGACATCGCGCGCGTGCCGGTGATGATCGATTCGTCGAAGTGGGAGGTGATCGAAGCAGGGCTGAAATGCGTCCCCGGCAAGCCGATCGTCAATTCGATCAGCATGAAGGAGGGCGAGGAGGCTTTCCTGGACCATGCACGCAAATGCATGGCCTATGGCGCCGCGGTTGTCGTGATGGCGTTCGACGAGGTGGGACAGGCCGACACCAAAGAGCGCAAGATCGAGATTTGCGAGCGTGCCTACAAGCTGCTGATGACCATCGGTTTTCCGCCCGAGGACATCATCTTCGACCCCAATATCTTCGCGGTCGCGACGGGGCTCGAGGAGCATGACAATTATGCGGTCGATTTCATCGAGGCGGTGAAGGAAATCCGCGTCCGCTGTCCGCACGTCCATTTCTCGGGCGGGCTGTCCAACCTCTCGTTCGGCTTTCGCGGCAACGAGACGGTGCGCCGCGCGATGCACAGCGTCTTCCTCTATCACGCAATCCCCGCCGGGCTCGACATGGCGATCGTCAACGCGGGGCAGCTCGACGTCTATGACACGATCGACCCCGAACTGCGCACCGCGTGCGAGGATGTCATCCTCAACCGCAAGGTGGAGGGCGAGGAACTGAGCCCGACCGAGCGGCTGATCGCGCTCGCCGAACGCTACAAGGGCAGCAACGCGGCGCAGGAAAAGGCGGCCGAGGAATGGCGCGGCTGGCCGGTCGAAAAGCGGCTCGAACATGCCTTGGTCAAGGGCATCGACGCGCATGTCGTCGACGATACCGAAGAGATGCGGCTGCTGATGGACCGCCCGATCGAGGTGATCGAGGGGCCGTTGATGGACGGCATGAATGTCGTCGGCGACCTGTTCGGCTCGGGCAAGATGTTCCTGCCGCAGGTCGTCAAATCGGCGCGCGTCATGAAAAAGGCGGTCGCGCATCTGCTGCCCTTTATCGAAGCCGCCAAGGAACCCGGCGCGAAGGGCAAGGGCAAGGTCGTGATGGCGACCGTGAAGGGCGACGTCCATGATATCGGCAAGAACATCGTCGGCGTCGTGCTGCAATGTAACGGGTTCGAGATCGTCGATCTGGGCGTCATGGTGCCCTGGCCGAAAATCCTCGAGGCGGCGAACGAGAATGACGCCGACATGATCGGCCTGTCGGGCCTAATCACCCCCTCGCTCGACGAGATGGTGACGGTGGCCGAGGAAATGCAGCGCGCCGGCATGACGATGCCGCTGCTGATCGGCGGCGCGACGACGTCGAAGGTCCATACCGCGCTGCGCATCGACCCCGCCTATCAGGGGCCGGTCCTGCACGTGCTCGATGCGAGCCGCGCGGTCGGTGTCGCGACCTCGCTCGTCAGCGACACCGGGCGCGATGCGTTCGTTCGCGGTTACAAGTCGGATTACGAACATATCCGCGACGTGCGCGCCAACAAGGGGCAGAGCGCGCTGGTGCCGATCGACGATGCGCGCGCTAACGGCTTCGTCGTCGACGAGCATATCCGGCCGTTCCCGCCCGAAAGGCCCGGCGTCCATGTGTTCGACAATTGGGATCTGGCTGAACTCGTCGAATGGTTCGACTGGACGCCCTTTTTCCGCGCATGGGAGCTGGCGGGCAATTACCCGGCGATCCTCGACGACGAAATCGTCGGCGAAAGCGCGACGAACCTCTATGCCGACGCGCGCGCGATGCTCGAAAAGATCATTGGCGAGGGCTGGCTTCACGCGCGGGGCGTCGCGGCGCTATGGCCTTGCCGACGCGAAGGCGACGATGTCATCATTCACCTTGCCGAGGAAGAACGGCATGTCCGTATCCCCTTCCTGCGCCAGCAGATCGCGAAGCGCGAAGGGCGCCCGAATATGTGCCTCGCCGATTT
Organism: Sphingopyxis sp. Q841; assembly: GCF_052384365.1. Taxonomy (NCBI): domain Bacteria; kingdom Pseudomonadati; phylum Pseudomonadota; class Alphaproteobacteria; order Sphingomonadales; family Sphingopyxidaceae; genus Sphingopyxis; species Sphingopyxis sp. Q841. The sequence continues at coordinate 144,516 of NZ_JBQSUM010000003.1, forward strand.
CGTCAGCCACGACGGCGACTGGATCGGCGGCTTTTCGGTCGCTATCCACGGCATCGAGCCGCACCTTGCGCGCTTCAAGGCGGCGCACGACGACTATAGCGACATATTGCTGAAGGCGCTCGCCGACCGCTTCGCCGAAGCCTTTGCCGAACGGCTCCACGCGTATGTCCGCACCGATCTGTGGGGCTATGCGCCCGCCGAACAATTGACGCCAGAGGCAATCATCAAGGAAGAATATCGCGGCATCCGTCCCGCGCCCGGTTATCCCGCGTGCCCGGATCACAGTCTGAAGCCGATCCTCTTCGACCTGCTCGATGCCGGGGCCAATTCGGGGGCAACGCTGACCGAGAGCTTTGCCATGCTGCCGACCGCAGCGGTTTCGGGCTTCTATTTCGGCCATCCCGACGCAAGCTATTTCGGGGTCGCGCGCGTGGGGGAAGATCAGCTTGCCGACTATGCCGTGCGGCGCGGCGTCGATATCGAAACCGCCCGCCGCTGGCTGCGTCCGAACCTCGACTGACATCGGTAAAGGGGGCGGGTTAACCCGGCGGGGGAGGGCTGTCCGACAAAGGGACAGCGCCTTCGTTAACCAGCTTCGCGAAGGACGTGGGGCCGCAGAAGGGGTATGGCGCGGCGATGATCCAGATGCTCCTTCGTCGGCCCATGCTGCCGCTCCTCGCCCTGCCGATGCTGTTCGCGCCCGCGCCGCTGCCCGCGCAGGCGGGGGCAGCGCCCTATGTCGTCGCCGAAAGCGGCCGCGCCTTCGGGCGGCTTCAAGAGGCGGTCGACGCGATCGGCGATGGCGACGGCACGATCCGCATCGCGACGGGCTATCATCGCGATTGTGCGGTCCAGACCGCCGGCCGCGTTGCCTTCGTCGCGGCCGAGGCAGGGCGCGCGATCTTCGACAGCGTGAGCTGCGAGGGCAAGGCGGCGCTGGTGCTGCGCGGCCGCGCCGCGCGCGTCGACGGTCTGGTGTTCCAGAATATGCGCGTTCCCGACGGCAATGGCGCGGGCATCCGGCTCGAACAGGGCAATCTCGACGTGGCGAACAGCCTGTTCCGCAACAGCGAGGAAGGGATTTTGACCGCCAATGATCCGGCGGCGACGCTGACGATCGACCGCTCGACCTTTTCGCGCCTTGGCCGCTGCGACCGCGGGCTGAGCTGCGCGCACAGCGTCTATACCGGCGAATATGGACGCGTCGTCGTGACGCACACGCGCTTCGAAAAGGGCAGCGGCGGCCATTATCTGAAGGCCCGCGCGCGCGAGGTCGAAATCAGCGACAATAGTTTCGACGATACGCAGGGGACCGCGACCAATTATCTCATCGATCTGCCCTCTGGTTCGACCGGACGGATCACGGGCAATCTGCTCGTCCAGGGGCGCGACAAGGAAAATTACTCGGCGCTGATCGCGGTCGCAGCCGAGAGCCGCGACAATCCGTCGCGCGGGCTGGTGATCGAGGGCAATCGCGCGAGCATCCCGCAGGGCATCGGCCGATCCTCGGTGTTCGTCGCCGACTGGAGCGGCGAGCCGCTGGCGATCGGGGCCAATCAGATCGGCCCCGGCCTCAAGCCCTTCGAAAAGCGGTAAGCAAGCGCGCCCGGCGCGGCGGGTCAGGCCTCGCCGCGCGTCTCGATCAGCGACGCGGCCAGCGCCTCGGCGGGCGTCTTGCCGCCCCACAGCACGAACTGGAACACCGGGTAAAAGCGCTCGCATTCGTCGATAGCGCTTTCGACCAGCGTTTCGGTGATGTCGAGCGGCATCGCCGCATCGCTGCCGATCAGCATCGCGTGACGATAGAGTATGGTGCCGCTGTTTGACCATAGCTCGAAATGGCCGAGCCAGAGTTGTTCGTTGATCATCGCGAGCGCTTCATGCGCGACGCTGCGCTTGTCCTCGACGACGCGGATGTCGGGGAAGGCGAGCAGTTGCAGCACCCCGTCCTCGGGCCGCCACACCGCGCGCAACTCATAGGTCGTCCAGCTGCCCTGTGCGGTCGCGACGATCTCGTCCTCGCCGATCATTTCGTGCGGCCAGTCGTGCGCCGCAAAATAGGACGCCAGCATATCCATCGGCGCGGCTTCCTGGCCGTCCTCGTCGTCGTAAATATCGTCGGTCATGGCTGCGCCCTTAGCGCGACTTTGGCCGGGTGGCGAGTCGCGCGGGGGAAAGCCCGCTCCGTTACTTCTTGGGTGCGGCGCGGGGCTTGGCCGGCGCCTTCGCGGCGGCGGCCGGCTTTGCCGCGGCTTCGAGCTTGTCGAGCCGCGCCTTCAGCGCGTCGGCTTCGGCGCGTGCCTTGGCCGCCATTTCTTTCACCGCCTCGAATTCCTCGCGGCTCACAAAGTCCATGCGGCCGACGAATTCCTTCGCGCGTTCGCGCATCGCGGTTTCGGCTTCGCGTCCGGCACCGGCGACGGTGCCTGCGATACCGTTGACCATCTTGGCCAGATCGTCGAAAAACCGGTTTTCGCTTTGCATTATCCTGTCCTTTGTCGGGGTCGTCCCCTGTATTCACCCAAATCGGGTCGTCATCCTATCTGGGAGGTCGCGGCGGCCGGCACAAGGGTTTCGGCGTCGGGGTTGCGCTGATCGATCTGGAAATTCAGGATCGTCGCGAAGCTGAGCCATATCATATAGGGGACGAGCAGCCACGCCGCCGCCTTGCGGATCCGCGCAAAGGCAAAGGTCGTCGCGATCGTCACCATCAGGATGAAAATGACGAGATAGAGCGCGGCGGTCACCTGATGCATGCCGAAAAAGAGCGGCGACCAGGCGAAATTGGCGATCAGCTGCACGAAGAACAGCGCCAGCGCAAAGCCGCGCCCGCGCGCGCCGCGCGCGTGGAGGATCATCGCCAGCGCCAGGCCGAGCAGGACATAGAGCGTCGTCCACACGACCCCGAAGACCCAGCCGGGCGGAACGATCGCGGGCCGGTCGAGCGCCATGAACCAGCGATTGTCATAGCCGCTGTTCGAGAGCAGACCCATCAGGCTGCCGATCAGGACGAGCGCCGGGACGGTGAACATCGCCCAGCGCCAATAGGACATGCGTAGCTGACCGGGGGTGGCAATCTCGCTCATGCATCTGGTCCTTCGCGCGCGAATCTGTGTCGGTCATGCTGTCGCGGCGCGCACCGCCCGCGTCAAGCTGCGGATTTCGTAGCCGCAATCAGAAATTCGACATTTCCTTCGGGTCCGGTGATCGGACTTTCGACCGTCTCAACGACGCGCCAGCCCGAACGTTCCAGCCAGTCGCGCACCTCGGAGCAGACGCGGGCGTGCACCGCGGCGTCGCGTACCACGCCCTTTTTGCCGACCTCGTGCCGTTCGGCTTCGAACTGCGGCTTGATCAGAGCGACGAGGCGCGCGCCCGCTTTGGCAAAGGCCATCGGCACCGGCAGCACCTTCGACAGCGCGATGAAGCTCGCGTCGCAGACGATGAGATCGACCGGCTCGGGAATATGATCGGCGGTCAGGATGCGCGCGCTCGTCTGCTCGTGGACGATGACGCGGTCGTCCTGCCGCAACTTCCAGGCGAGCTGGTTGGTCCCCGAATCGACCGCATAGACGCGTGCCGCGCCGCGGTTCAGCATCACGTCGGTAAAACCCCCGGTCGACGATCCCACGTCGATCGCCACCGCGCCCGCAATATCCCAGCCCAGATGCGTCAGCGCATGGTCGAGTTTGATCCCGCCGCGCGACACCCATGGATGGTCGCGGCCCTTGACGCTGATCGCGGCATCCTCGGCGATCTGCTGCCCCGCCTTGTCGATCTTGCGGTCGCCGACGAAGGCGAGGCCGGCGAGGATCAGCGCCTGCGCGCGCGTCCGGCTTTCGGCGAGTCCGCGATCGACAAGCAGCTGGTCGGCACGCTGCTTCGCCATCAGTCGCCTGTCCGGTCGGTGAGAAGTCCCGGCGTCAGGATCTGCGGCAGGATTTCGGGTTCGGACTTTCCCGGCGCGTACCAGAGGTAAAGCGGCACGCTGTTGCGGCCATGCTCGGCCAAGGCACGCGTGATGGCGGGGTCGCCGTTGGTCCAGTCGCCGACGAGCGTGACGACGCCCGCCTTGTCGAACGCATCCTGCACCGCCTCGCGGTTGATCGCGCCTGCCTCGTTAGCCTTGCACGACAGGCACCAGTCGGCGGTGAAATAGACGAACACGGGCTTTCCCGTCGCACGCGCCTTGGCAAGCGCCGCCGCCGAATAGCGATCGGCCGAGACTTCGATTCCCGCGCCATGCCCCGCCTCGCGCCCGTCAACCTGTCGCCACAGGAGGACGGCGAGGGCGAGCGCGGTCAGGGCCATCGGTAGCGCCATCCATTTGCGGAAGGTCGCCATCCACGGTCCCGGCTTGGGCATGCGATTGCGGAGCGCAGGCACGAAGCCGACGGCCAGAAAGGGGAGGGCGATACCAAGACCCAGCCCGCCGAAAATCGGCAGGGCAGCCCAGGCCGGAAGGACCAGCGTGGCGCCGAGCGCGGCGCCGAGCAAGGGGCCGCTACACGGCGTGGCGACAAAGGCCGCGAGCGCGCCGGTCCAGAAACCGCCCGCCGCGCCGCTCTGGTTTGCGAGCCGTTGGCCGCCGCCGAACGACGGCAGTTCGAAGACGCCCAGCAGATTGAGCGTGATGGCGAGCGCGAGCAGCAGCAGCACGAACACGCTCGCCGGATGCTGCAGTTGAAAGGCCCAGCCGACCTGCTCGCCCGCCGCGCGCAGGCCGAGCAGCAGCGCGCCGAGCAGTAGCGCGGTGAGCGCCGCACCCGCCGTATAGGCCACAGCCTCGACCTTCGCGGCGCGTGCATCGTCGCCCGACCGCGCAAGGCTGAGTGCTTTCAGGCTCAGGATCGGAAAGACGCAGGGCATCAAATTGAGGATCAATCCGCCGACGATCGCGCCGCCGAGCGCGGTCCAGAACAGCGCCAAGTCGATACCGGCCCCGCCGCCGGAGCCGCCCCCGGCGATCGCCTTGCCGGCCGCCGGAACCGCGCCGGGGACGAAGCGTACGGAAAGGCCACGGTCCTGGTCGAGCTTGAGCAGCGTGTCGATTTCCCCTTGCGCGTTGCCCTTGCCCGCCGTTTCGATCACGATCCAGTCCCCGTTGCGGCTGAAGCGCTGCACTGCCGGATAATCGACGACGCCTTGGGTCGCTGCGAACAGATGCGGTACCGTCAACGATGTTCCCTCGGGCAGCGGTACGGCGAAGCGCACCATCGCGCCGCGGCGTTCCCACCGGCCCGCGCGGTCGAGCGGCTGCGGCAGCTTGGCGCGCCATGCGTCGAATTGCTGCTGCGCGCCCGCTGCGATGGCTCCGTCGCCAGCCTTCATCGCGACCGAGATCACCGCTTTTTCGGGAACGCAGATCTTGTCGGTGCAGGCGAGCCAGTTGGCGATGCCGGTCAGCGTCAGGTCGGTCCCCGGCGCGACGCTCTTGTCGACGCGGACATCGGCGAGCAGCGCATAGGGATGTTCATAGACATGGTTCATCAGCCCAAAGAGCGTCAGCGCCTCGGGAACCGGATAGCGAAAGGCGCCTACGGTGACGCCTGGCGGCGCGTTCCATTCGACTTGCATGCCGAAACCGGCGTCGCCGCCGTTCGACCAATAGCCGTGCCAACCCTTATCGGGGGTCATCGCGAGGGCAATCGTCGTCGCTCCGCCGGGCGACGGTACCACCGATTCGGCGACCAGCCGCGGCGCGATATGCGTGGTCTGCGCCTGCGAAGGAGCGAAGGCGAGCAGAACCAGGGCGAGCAGCGCCAGCAGCGCGCGCGCCGTCGCTGATGCACATCGGTCTGTCACAAAGCCGTCTTTCGCGCGATCCATGCCTGTCCTGTGTCTGCCTGTCGTTCGAGGCTTGCCATATAGGCGGCTTTCGTCGAGAGGACAGCCCGCGCTGACGACCCCAGCCATGGAGATGTTCCCCGTGAAGCTCAAAAGCCTGACCACCGTTCTCGCTGCCACCCTCTGTTTCGCAAATGCCGGAGCCGGCCTTGCGCAGGATTCGGCGCCACCGGTCGCAAAGGTTACGGCGGCAACCCCGCCGCCCAAGCTGATCGTCGCAATCTCCGTCGACCAGTTTTCGGCCGATCTGTTTGCCGAATATCGCAGCCATTACACCGGCGGTCTCGCGCGGCTTGCGTCGGGCGTGGTATTTCCGGCGGGGTATCAGTCGCACGGCGCGACCGAAACCTGCCCCGGCCATTCGACGATCCTGACCGGAAATCATCCGGCGCACACCGGGATCATCGCGAATAATTATTTCGACCTCTCGGTCGCCCGGTCCGACAAGCGCGTCTATTGCGCCGAGGACGAAACCGTGCCGGATACAAGTTCGGGCGGCGGCAAATATGCGGCATCGGTGAATCATCTGATGGTCCCGACACTCGGCGATCTGATGAAGGCGCGCGATCCGAAAGCGCAGATCGTCTCGGTCGCAGGCAAGGATCGCGCCGCGATCATGATGGGCGGGCGCAAGGCGGACGAGCTGATGTGGCTGTTTCCGGGCGGCCTCACCAGCTATCGCGGCATCACGCTGTCGCTGGTCGCGCAGCAGGCAAGCAGCGCGATCGCCGCGGCGATTGGCCAGGCGCGCCCCGCGATGGACCTGCCCGCCGATTGCGCGTCACACAATATCGCGATCCCGATTGACAAGGGCGGCACGGTCGGCACCGGCCGCTTTCAGCGCGATGGCGGCGATTTCCGCCGCTTCATGGCCTCGCCCGAAGCGGACGGCGCGGTGCTCGCCGCCGGCGCCGCGCTGCGCGCTGCGCGCAAGCTGGGTGAGGGCACCACGACCGATCTATTGATCCTCGGCCTGTCGGCGACCGACTATATCGGCCACAGCACGGGCACCGAGGGCGCCGAGATGTGCATCCAGATGCACGCGCTCGACCAGCAGCTCGGCGACTTCTTCGCACGGCTCGATGCGACCGGCATCGACTATGCCGTCGTGCTGACCGCCGACCATGGCGGTCACGATCTCCCCGAACGCAACCGCCAAAACGCCTGGCCCGCCGCTGAACGCGTCGATGCCGCGCTCGATCCCGAAGCGATGGGCAAGGCGGTGGCCGAAAAGCTCGGCCTGCCGCAGCCGCTGCTCTATGGCGACGGCCCGTTCGGCGACATGTATCTGTCGAAGGCGTTGACCCCCGCGCAGCGCAGGGCGGCGCTGGACGAGCTGGTAGCGCGCTACCGCGCCCACCGCCAAGTCGAGGCGGTGGTGACCGGCGAGGAACTGGCGAACCATCCGATCTCGAAGCGGTCGCCCGACGTGTGGACGCTGATGGACAAGCTGCGCGCTTCCTATAATGCGCAGCGTTCGGGCGATTTCATTGTCGTGCTCAAACCGCGCGTCACGCCGATCCCCGAATCGGGCCTCGGCTATGTCGCGACGCACGGTTCGGTATGGGACTATGACCGCCGCGTGCCGATCCTTTTCTGGCGCAAGGGGCTCACCGCCTTCGAACAGCCGAATGCCGTGATGACGGTGGATATCATGCCGACGCTTGCCGCGCTCATTGACCTGCCGGTCGCCGCGGCCAAGATCGATGGCCGCTGCCTCGACCTGCTTTCGGGTCCGGAAAGCAGTTGCCGTCCGTAAAGAAGAATGAAGAACAAGGAATCATGACGAAGACTTTGGGAAAATTTGCCGGCCGGATGCTGCTGGTCGGTTGCGGCAATATGGCGGGCGCGATGCTCGATCGCTGGCTCGTCGCGGGGCTCGATCCGGCGCGGGTCGCCGTCGTCGATCCGCTCGCGGCGCCGCGCGAAGGCACCGCGCATTTCACCTCGCTTGCCGACTGGCGGGCGGCGGGTCAGGCCGCCGACTGGATCATGCTCGGCATGAAGCCGCAGCAATTGGGCGAGGTCGCTGGCGATCTGGCGGCGGTCGCGGGTGGCGAGGTGCATCTGCTCTCGATCCTCGCCGGCGTCTCGCTCGCCGATCTCGCGGTCCGTTTTCCCGAAGCGCGGGCGCAGGTCCGCATCCTTCCCAATCTGGCCGCGCGCATCGGCGCTGGGGTTTCGGCCGTGACCAGTACGGGTGATGCCGACGGTGCCGCGATCGAAGCGCTGCTCAAGCCGCTCGGCGAGATCGTTGCGCTCCCCGACGACGGCATGATGGACCTCGTTACCGCGTTCACCGGCAGCGGTCCGGCCTTCGTCTTTCGCCTGATCGAAGCCTATGCAGCGGCGGGCGAGCGGCTTGGCCTTTCGGGCGACGATGCGCTCAAGCTTGCGACCGCGACCTTTGGCGGAGCGACCGCCCTGCTCGCGCGCAGCGGCGAAAAGCCGGGCGCGCTCGTCGCGCAGGTCGCGAGCAAGGGCGGCACGACGCAGGCCGGGCTCGACATCCTCGACGAAGGCGGCGAACTCGTTGCGCTGATGACCAATGTCCTGCGCGCGGCGCGCGATCGCGGCCGCGAACTCGCCGATCTTGCCCGCGGCGAAGATTGATCGGCGCGCCCGCAAAGGCGTGGGCCGTGACAGCGCCGGGCGGCTATCGCCCGCTCAGCTCTCGCTGCCCAGCCTGGCGACGCGCTGCCGCTCGCGCGGCGACATCAACGCTTCGTTGACCTGCCAGAAGCCGGTGACCGCCGCCTGACCCGCATGGGTGTAGGCGCGGCTCATCGCGTCGCGTAGCTGCCCGAAGACCGCAGCCTCGACGGCGCGTCCGGCGGGAGTGAGCCGTAGTTCCTTCTGCCGCCGGTCGCGGTTGCCCGGGCGCGTGACGAGCATCTCGCGCGCCTCCAGATCCTTGATGACCCGGCCGAGCGACTGTTTGGTGATGCCGAGCAGCGCAAGCAGGTCCGAAATCGTCAGCCCCGGCTGGCGCGCGATGAAGTAAAGCGCGCGGTAATGCGCGCGTCCGAGGCCGTTTTCGGCCAGCCGCGCATCGCCCGCGCGCCACAGCGCGCCATGGCCGAAAAACAGGAATTCGATGCCGCGGCGCACCTCCTCTTCACGCAAGAAAAGGGCAGAGGCAGCGGGAACTTGTGAAAGAAAATTTTCATCGGCCATGGCGACTACCGTTGCGCGCGGCGCCGCGCTTTGGCAAGAGGCGCGCACCGAGTCACTGCCAAGAGGTTAGGTTTTTCCATGTCCGCACCCGCTTTCACCCGTCTTCCGCATCCGAACCCGACGGCGGACGATGTACGCGCGGCGGCGATTGCGGACCCGGTCTTCGGCCGCGTCTTCACCGATCATATGGTCTCGATCCGCTACAAGGAAGGCCAGGGCTGGCACGATGCGCAGGTGATGCCGCGCGGCCCCTTGTCGCTTGATCCGGCGACCGCGGTCCTTCATTATGCGCAGGAGATATTCGAAGGGCTGAAGGCCTATCGGCTCGACGACGGATCGATGGCACTGTTCCGTGCCGAGGCGAATGCCGCACGCTTCAACGCCAGCGCCCGCCGCATGGCGATGGCCGAGCTGCCCGAGGACCTGTTCCTTGCCGCGGTGCGCGAGATTGTCCGCGTCGATGCCGACTGGTTCCCGAAGGTGCAAGGCGGCGCGCTCTATCTGCGCCCCTTCATGTATGCGAGCGAGGTGTTTCTGGGCGTCAAGCCTGCCGCCGAATATCATTTCCTCGTCATCGCCTCGCCGGTTGGCAATTATTTCAAGTCGGGCGCGCCGGCCGTCTCGCTGTGGGTGTCGGAAGACTATACCCGCGCCGCGCCCGGCGGCACCGGCGCCGCCAAATGCGGCGGCAATTATGCCGCGAGCCTGATTGCGCAGCAGGAAGCGATCGCAAAGGGTCACGATCAGGTCGTCTTCCTCGACGCCGCGGAGCATCGCTGGATCGAGGAACTGGGCGGCATGAACATGTTCTTCGTCTTCGACGATGGCAGCATTGTCACCCCGCCGCTCACCGGCACGATCCTGCCCGGCATTACCCGCGACGCCATCATCACACTGGCGCGCGATGCGGGCCTGACGGTGCGCGAGGAACCCTATGCGATCGACCAGTGGCAGGCCGATGCGACCAGCGGCAGGCTGACCGAAAGCTTTGCGTGCGGCACCGCGGCGGTCGTGACCCCTGTCGGCAAGGTGACGCGCGGCGCCACCAGTTTCACCGTCGGCGCCGGCGGCCCCGGACAGGTGACGGCGATGCTGAAGGACAGGCTTGTCGACATCCAGCGCGGCCGCGCCGCCGACCCGCACGGCTGGGTCACGCGCCTCTGATCCGGCGCCTTGCCAATCGGTCGCGAGACGCTATAGAGCGCCCTCGCACCGGCCGATGGGGCGTAGCCAAGCGGTAAGGCAGCGGTTTTTGGTACCGCCATGCGCAGGTTCGAATCCTGCCGCCCCAGCCAGCCGGTGTTTTCAGAAGCGCTCACTAGGCCGCAGGGCGTCTCATCTAAATCAATAGAAACAATGAGTTATCTTGAGACGGAATCGTATTTCCGCTCAGGCCGTCCCCTTGCAGCTCGACCCGTTTTTGGTCAATTTGTTGGTACGCATTTCGCGCTTACCAACAAATTTTCCGTGCGCAGGATTCGAAGTTGCAGCCAGGGGGGAAGGTACCAACATGCTTACCAACGTCGCGCTCAAGGCGCTCAAACCCGGCCCCAAACCCTACAAGAAAGCGGATGGCGGCGGGCTGTTCGTTCTCGTCCAGCCCAATGGAACGAAGGTCTGGCGCTTTGCCTATCGCTTCGAGGGCAAGCAGAAGCTGCTCTCGGGCGGGCCATTTCCTGCGACCACGATCCTGGCGGCGCGAGCGTGGCGCGATATGATGAAGCATCAACTCGCGCTCGGGCTTGATCCGTCGCAGGAGCGCCGAAAAGCCAAGGCGCGATCATCGGGGCCTCATGCTGATGTCGTAAACACATTCGAGCATGTGGCCCGCGAATGGCTCGAGACGCGTTTGCTTAGCTGGTCGCCGCGATACGCCGCCTTGGTCGTCGGCCGGCTTGAAGCGGACATATTCCCGGTTATCGGCTATCTCGATATCGACACCATCACACCGCGTCAGATGCTCGAGGCGATCCGCAAGATACAGGCGCGCGGCGCGATCGAAATGGCGCACCGCGTCAAAAATCACTGCAGCGAGATCTTTCGATATGCAATTCCGGATGGTCGATGCGAGAGCGATCCCTGCCGCGACCTCACGCCGGCGCTAACCAAGACGCGGCCGGTCAAGCATCACCCGAAGGTCGCGGCCAAGGACCTCCCGACGTTCTTTGCCAAGCTCAACGCGGACGGGGCCGAGCGAATGAGTCATCTCGCCCTTCGCTGGACCATCCTCACGATGGTTCGGACCCAGGAGACGCGGTTTGCCGAGTGGGATGAATTTGAAGATCTCGATGGCGCCAATCCCTTGTGGCGGATTCCTGCCGCGCGAATGAAAATGCGATCCGAGCATCTTGTCCCGTTGCCGAGGCAGGCGCTTGAGTTGCTAAAAGAGATCAACGACATCAATCTCTATCGCAAGGCGGGGAACTTGAAGCTCGGCCGCTACCTCTTTCCAGTCGCCTACACCAAATCACGCGTAATCAGCGAGAATCGGATGCTCGACATCATGTATCGGATCGGTCTGCGTGGAAAAGCAACGGTTCACGGGTTCCGCGGCCTCGCCAGTACGGTGCTGAACGAAAGCGGACTATTCAAGGGCGACTGGGTCGAGATGCAGCTCGCGCATCAACCAGGAGGGGTCCGCGGCGCCTATAATGCAGCGCGCTATTTGGCGCATCGCCGCCCAATGCTGCAGTGGTGGGCGGATTATCTCGACGAAGCGGAACGCAAGGGCGAGAGGGCTGGGTAGCGGGTCAGCTCTGGTAGAAAGTCTGGCCGTCTCCTCAACGTAGATTCTGCGTTTGCCCGCCTCATTTCATGCGGACCCAAATTGACGCGCCGGCCTAGTGGGCCGGCGCGGCGCTTCTGATTTTGCGCGCGCCATTGCCGCAATCGGCGACGGCGACGGCGCTCGGCTCGGCCAAAGAAAGAGGCGACGCGAAGTCACCTTCACGCCGCCCCAAACGAAGGATGCTGCATCCGTCGCCTCACCGTCCGTCACATGCCTGGGGTCGCAATCCGACACGCCGGCTCAGCAGTCGGGGCTGCTGTTAGAATCCTCCTTGCGGCTTGATCGTACGAGAACGCGAAAACGCGCGCCGTCGGCATCATTGTCATGCTCGCTGAAAGCGGGTGCGGGCACGAAGCGGCTATTATGTGCGGGGCTCGGACGTCCCGGTCACGCCTAGCACGCTTTGAACTTACGTTTAAACTGCGATGATTGATTCTTCGGATAGCTGCTGCTCGCTCTAACTGTCCTGCGGAACCATCCCCGGCGACGGGCGACTGACCTGGACCGGGGCGCCGCCCCGCGAAAGTGCGCGCGGCGCGATTATGTCCCCGCCTGCTGCGCAGTCTCCTCGCGGCCGCTTCGCTTTCAAATAATCACGCCGCCCGCACTCCTCCGCTGCGCTGCGGCCTTGCTGGTTCGCGATGCGCCTCAAGCGCCGGTCTCTGGTCCGCCCATGCCGCAGGGATGGTCCCGCGGCACAGTGAAGGAGACGACCAATGGCAGCTATCGGCTTTGTGAACGGCACCATCGACAAGGGCTTCGTGGGCCAGCTCAAGACCCTCTCGATCCGCGCAGCGATCGAGATCCGCACCAACCGCTCGAAGAGCGGCGATGTTCAGCCCGACTACCGGGTCTATTCCGAAGGCGTCGAGATCGGTGCCGGCTGGATCCGCGTCGGCCAGCAGTCAGGCGAACGCTATGTGTCGCTGAGCCTCGCCGCGCCCGAGTTCGGACCGCACCGGCTTTATGCCAACCTCGGCCGCGCTGCCGGTCAGGAAAGCGATGACGCCTATGCGATCATCTGGAATGCGGTCGACTGAGACGGCAGCCGCCCCGCGCCGCGATCTGCGGCGCGGGGATCTGCCGTGCCGGGACAGTTCAATCCTCAGGCAGCGTCGCGAGCGCGCTCGAGATCGGCGAGCGTGAAGGACATGGGATTGCGAAGCCAGACGTCGACTTCGCCGACGCGCCAACCGCAGCAGCGTGTCGCGAGCTTGTGCTGCGGCGGAAAGGTGCCGGCTCGGATCTTCCGATAGAGGGTGGCGCGGCTGAGCCCGGTCAGGTTGAGGACTTCGGTGAGCCGCATGAGGCGGAGGGGGGACTGATATGCCATGTGATGCTTCTCCATGTTTCGGGGGATCATGTTCCGGCGTGAGAGCATTGAAGGCCATTGAGAGGGGCATCGTCAACACCGCAGAAAAGCGCCATTTATTGGATCGTAGTTTAGCGTAGTTTAGCGTATGTGCGCTGGCGTAGGCTGGCGTACGCTGGCGTATCCTGGGGGGCTGCAGCGTGCTGTGGCGTAGGCGAACATATTTTTCTCAAATCGTCTCGCCCCCGGCGTCGCCGCTGGACATTGAGGCCGTCAATGAGGCCGTCGGCGACGGCCGCGCCTAAAATGACGCGCCGCGAGCGGCACCGATTCGGTTTGATTCGCGCGGATGCAGTCGCCGCTTCGCGGCGGCGTCGTTTGGTTCCGGCACGGGAGGGACGCAGGCGGGCGTCACTCGCCTCTAGCCCCGCCCGGCCCGGCCGCAACCCGCGCTGCGGGTCCTCCATTGCATTTCGGTCCTGCGGATGCAGCCCGCCCGATCATGCGGGTCTGCCGGCTCCTTCCTGCCGCCCCCCTGCGCCCCTTCCGGGCCGGGCCGCGGTTGGAAGGAGAAGGGATATGAAACATCAGAAGGTCGAGCGGCAGAGCCTCTATGCCGAGGTCACGGAGCGCATCATCGCTGAGCTTGAAGACGGGCGGCTGCCGTGGGTGCAGCCATGGGACCGCGCGGCGTGCGGATGCACGATGCCGCAGAATGCGGGAACGGCGCGCAGGTACAGCGGCATCAATGTGCTGATCCTGTGGGCCGAGGGCATCGCCAAGGGCTATGGCTCGCAGCGCTGGCTTACCTATCGGCAAGCCGAGGCAGCAGGCGGCAATGTCCAGCGCGGCGAGAAGGGCACGGTCATCTGTTACGCCGACCGGTTTACGCCTAAGGCCGAAGCCGAAGCAGCGCGCGACGAAGATCGCGAGGCGCGGCAGGTGGCGTTCCTCAAGCGCTTCGTCGTGTTCAACGTCGACCAATGCGAGGGCCTGCCCGAGGATTACACCGTCCCCATGATCAGCCCCGACCCGGTGCTGGCGATCGCCGAGGCCGATGCGCTGATCTCTGCGAGCGGCGCGCGCTTCCAGATCGGCGGCGGCGAAGCCTTCTACAGCCCGAGCCATGACCTTGTGCAGGTGCCGCCGCAGGCGGCGTTCCACGAGCCTATCAACTGGTATCGCACCGCGCTCCACGAGCTCGGGCATTGGACCGGTCACGCCAGCCGCTTGGACCGCGATCAGAAGGGCGGGTTCGGATCGGAGGCCTATGCCCGCGAAGAACTTGTCGCCGAGATGGCGGCGGCGTTTACCTGCGCGTCGCTCGGTATCGCGCCCACGGTCCGCCATTCGGATTATATCGGCTCGTGGCTGTCGGTGCTGCGCAGTGACGAGAAGGCGATCTTCCGCGCGGCAAGCGCGGCCAGCAAGGCGAGCGACTATCTGCTCGCCTTTGCGGGAGACGA
>NZ_JBQSUM010000004.1:0-114172 GCF_052384365.1 Sphingopyxis sp. Q841
TCGAACACCGACGCTTGCAGCACCGCAAGCTCGCCGCTTAATATCAACCCCAGGACGAGGCCCGCGCTCCGCTAATCAACGCCGCGATCTGCGCCAAATGTTCTGACGACAGACAATTCCGGCGGTTTCCCAGCCGTGCATCGCTGGAACCGGTTGGGAAAGAAGTGCCACGTTAACCATGATGATGAAGCGAATTCTCACGGTGTTGCGGCATTGCTGTCGGCATGTTCGGATGGTCTCGCTCTTCCACTATCGCCAGCGTAACCGCACTGGCGTTAACCGCAGGTGCGGCGATGGCGCCGGCCGCGGCGCATGCCGCAATTGAATCGTCCGCGACAAAGATTGGCAATGCCAAAGCTTTTGCGATCGCCGACACTTGCCGCAGGAGCGCCCTGCTGGCACCCGCGGGTCCGGATTTCGGTGGCGAGCGTGCGTCGGAGGCCGGCGCTCCCAGCGCGCTCAGCCGCGTTCGGATGAGTCAGGAGCGACCCGCGGCGGCGCTCGGCGCTGTTCCTGCCCCCGGCAATTCGATCGCCGTTCGCGCGCTCACGCGGGGCGCCGACCCTGTGTTCGGGGCGGATCGAGCGGATGCTGTATCTATTCGCGTCGAGTGCACAACGCCGCTAGCAGCGATGGAAAGGGGGCTGGCGGATGACAGCAGCGAGCTTGGGACCATCGCAATCCCTGTTGAAACAACGCGTTTTGACGATCGCTGGTTGCGTGTTCACCGGGCGCCTTCCGCGCGCATGATGCGGGCGCAACTCGATCGCGCTGCGGTAACACAAGAATTAAGCGAGGAGGCGACGCTCGAGCGTGTCAATCAATGGGTGAATCGCCAGATCGCCTATGCCGACGACGAGAGCAACTATCGGCAACGCGACTTTTGGGCGACCGCTGAAGAGACGGTGGCGCGGGGCAGAGGCGATTGCGAAGATTTCGCGATCTTGAAAATGCAGATGTTACGGGCAGCCGGTATCGACGATGAACGGATGAAGCTTGTCCTGCTGCGCGACATGGCGGTCAGCTCCGACCATGCATTATTACTCGTGCGATCGGCGGCGGGCTGGGTGGTGCTCGATAACATGACTGACCGCATCTTGGATGGGCGACAGGCCGTCGCTATGCGCCCCATGATGTCGTTCAGCGGCGATCGGCGCTGGGTCCATGGCTACCGGGACACGGGGGGGGACGTAGTGAGGGCCGCCGCAGCGGCGCCAAAGGCGTCGGCGAAGGCCTTCTCCCTCGCGGCCTTGCGGGTAGCGATGCAACCCGCGGCACCTTCCCAACCCCGATATCTTCGCAATTTCGACGCTTCGATCGGGAATTAATGGTCTTGACCCAAGAATGTTCGCGCGTTGATCGCCGGGTGCCAGAAGATAAACGCCCCAATCAGTCCGCAACAAAGCCGATTCGCGCCTATGATGGGTTAGAATCCAAACATTGATCGTCCGAGGGCTTTGCATTAACCAGAATCGTTAGGGTTTGTAGTCGCGACCCGGTCGTGTGATGCCATCCCGATCACTCGAAAGGCTAGTGACATGGCCGCATTGCGAGTGAACCCTAAACCTTTGCGTTTCCTGCACTTACGGTCGCTTCGGGCCATCTGGTTCAGTCGCCAGCAACCTTGCCGCGAAATCAACCATCACTCTTTGTGGGTATATGTCAAAAATTGTCGTAGATTCTGTCATTTAGTTGTATAACCTTTCGGTTAATCTTTGGGCAACAGAATGGAAATGTTAACTTTCTAACGCGGGAATCCACCGCGACGAATATCGAAGCGGATCTGGAGTTTAGACCGAGGCCCAGACCGGTGGGGTCGCCTTGACTGGTAATTCAGCGGAGGCGGAAATGTCGCAGTTGATCAAGATTTCTTTATTGGCGAGATATGAGATCGCGAGGGAGGGGTTACGCAACATCCTTTCCGGCGAAAGCTTTCAAATCCAGGCATCGGTGTCCGATGCTTCGGCGCTGTTCGACCCGTTGGGGCGAGTAGCGGATGATGTCGATATTCACGTGATCGTCGTCGATGGCGGCGATACCGGCTTTGGCCTCGACGCCTGTCGGCGGCTGGCCGCGAAAAAAGACCATGCGCGCCTGGCGTTACTGTTCGACCATTATGTCTTTGAGGACGTAGTCGAGGCGTTTCAGATTGGTGTCGATGCCGTCATCGTCAAGGAAATCCTGTGCGCGCCGCTGGTCGAATCGATCAAGCTGGTGGCGCTGGGCGAGAAAGTTTTCCCATCACAGCTGGTCAACAATTTGACCAGCTGGGTTCCGGCAGCGCTCGGCGGCGACTGGAAAAGCAGCGCCGCCTCGGTGGGGCTGTCCGGCCGCGAGATCGAAATCCTCGAAAGCATCATGGCCGGGATGGCGAACAAGGTCATCGCACGGCAGCTCGGCATTTGCGAGGCCACGGTCAAGGTTCATGTCAAGGCGATCCTGCGCAAGCTGGGGGTCGAGAATCGTACCCAAGCGGCAACCTGGGGGGTCAAGAATGGCCTGGGGGAGCCCGTTCAGTTAAACCTCCGCGAGGTAAGACCCGTTCGCGCGCCGTTTAGGCCACCGCCGCTGCCCGGACGCGCCGCCTGAGGCGATCGAGCTCGGCGGCGATATCAAAAAGGGGATTGCGCCAGCTACCGCAGCTCCCTTGTCGCAACTGTCTCCGCCATTCGCAACTGTCTCGGGCATTCGTCAGCGTTCGGTAAACGCCTCCGAGCGCGCACGCAGGAACGGCTTGAACAAATAGCTGAGCACACTCTTCTTGCCCGTCAGCACCTCGACATCGCAAACCATCCCTGGCGTGATCGGTAACTTGCGACGGCCACTTTTCAGATAGGCAACGTCGGTTTCGACGACGACTGTGAAATAGGCTTCCTTCATTGTCTCGTCATACAAGCTGTCGGGCGAAATCTGGACGACGCGTCCCGACAGACCACCATAGATCGCAAAATCATAGGCGGTGACCTTGACGTTGGCGCGGTCGTTGACCTTGATGAAGGCGATGTCGCGCGGCGCGACGCGTGCCTCGACCAGAAGTTTATCGCCGACCGGCACGACCTGCATGATTTTTTGTCCGGCTTGCACGAACCCGCCTACCGTTGTTACCTGGACGTCGTTGACGATGCCATTGGCGGGTGAGCGGATTTCGCTGCGTTGCTGGCGTCCCGCGGCGCCGCGAAGCGACTCCGAATTGACTGCCAACTTGGCGACGATCTGGCTGCGTTCGTCGAGCGCCTCCTGACGAAACTCCAGTCCAGCCGCGGCAACCTGCGCCTGTGCCTCGCTGATCGCGGCGGCGGCGCGCGAAGCCGCTTGCTCGGCGGCAGCAAGCTTGCCGCGTACCTCGGTCACCTCGCGCTGGGCGTTGAGCAATTCGGTTTGCGGCACGATCGATTTGGCCGCTAGGGGCGCGAGCAGATCGACCTGGTCTTGTGCCAGCGACAGGCTTGACCGCAGCGAGGCAATCGTCGCCTGCGCCTCGCCATAGTCCCGGCGACGCTGCTCGACCGCTGCGGACAATGCCATCCGGCGGCTACGCTGCGTCGCGGCGCGCACCGATTGCAAATCGGCTTCCTGACTGCACTCGGCAGGGCGGATGCCGCGGCCGTCCGGGGCGCAATCGGCTGCCGCGCCACCATTGCCCTCCCGGTCCAACCGTGCAGCGCGCGCGGCGAGCGAGCGATTTTCAGCCTCGATCTGGCCCCGCTGTGATGAAGATTCAGTATCGTCAAGCCGGACCAGCAACTGGCCTTTGCGTACTGGCTGCCCCGACCGCACCACGATGTCCAATATCGTTGCCGGCTCGGCTGACTGGACGATCTGCGCCTTGCTCGATGGTATGACACGGCCTTGGCCGCGAGTGACTTCATCGACCTGCGCAAAGCTGGCCCAGCTGACGAAGACGAACATGCCGACGCCTGACGCCAAAATGACCCGGCGCGTGCCCACATAGGGCCGTGATCTGATCATGGTCCGCTCTCCTTAATGGCGACATCGAATTCGCCGGCCTGTTGCCGCGCCATCATCCGCGAAGCGCGGCTGGTCTGCTCGGCTTCGGGAATCGCTAGCTGCCAGCCCAGCGCCGGGTCGAGCCGGCCGCCGGCGTCGTTGTCTGCGCGGCGGTCCTGCATGGCTTCGCGCGCGCTGGCCGATGATCCCTCGATCTTCCCGCCGCCTTCGCCGGCTTCGGGCGGTCGTTTGACCGCGCTGCGCGCCAATATCGTCGGGATGACTTCGACGCCGCTGTAGCGGCCCGAAAACGCCCCAGGGGCACCCCATTTTCCGGGCCATCGATAAAAGATATGCGCGCCCAGCTGCGCGATCTTGACCAGCTTCGGTGCCCAATAGGGCGACACGTAATTGGCATGATAATGGGTCGCATGACCGACCGAACGCTCGACATAGCCCGCCAGCGCGGCGCGTGCCACATCTTCAGCCTCTCGCCACTTGGCTGGATCGGGCCGCCGGCTCAGCGAGCCGTCGCAGGTGAAGCTGAACTGGCACACGGGGCGGTTGACCCCCTGATAGACCACACCGCAGATCGATTTGGGGAAAGCGGGGTGCCGAGCACGATTGATCACGACCTGCGCGACCGCACGTCGTCCCGCGATAGGCTCATACGCCGCCTCGAAATAGACGGCCTGGGTCAGACAGCGCAGCGCGGTCAACGCCGCCTGTCGATCGACTGTTATCGGATGAAAGGGTCGCGCCGATGCAACCGGCCCGGTGTAAAAGGGGATTGCCTGATTGCGCGTCATCGCCGTATCGGGTGCCAGAATCGGTGTCGTCGCGGGTTCTTCGGTCAGCTTGATGAGCCGCGCTATTTCCCGGTCGGTGATCACGGGGGTGTCGGCGCTGTCGTACTCGGCCTCGGGCGTATCGCTGCCTGCGAAGGCGAAAAGCTGGTTCCACATCGTCCGCGAGGTCAGCAGGGTCACCACCACCGCCATGACCACGAGCCACAATATGGTGCGCCGGCTGTCGTCGCGGGCAACGGTCCCATATCGCCGGGCAGTTGCAGCGGTCATGATACCGCTCGCTGCGCCAGGATTACGTCGCGCGGCCCATCCGCGACGATGCGGCCGTGATCCATGACGATGAGACGGTCGACCAGACCCAGCACAGTCATCCGGTGGGTTGCGATGATCATCGTCTGGTCGGCAGGTATAGCCGCCTTCAGCCGGTCGACGAAATGCTTTTCGGTCTGGCTGTCCATCGCGCCGGTCGGCTCGTCGAGGAACATCAAATTTGCCGGGCTCAGCAGCGCGCGCGCAAGGACGAGAAAGCTGCGTTGCCCGCCTGACAGGCGCGCTCCGCGTTCGCCGATATGAAAATCGAAACCCGCCGTGTCTCGGCCCAGAAATTCATCAGCGCCCGACCGGCGAACGGCATCGATGATGCTGGCGTCGTCGGCCTCGCTGGCGCCGACCAAGAGGTTTTCGCGCACAGTGCCGCTGAACAGCTCGGCATCCTGGCCGACGAAGCGCAAAGTCGAACGCAGGTCGTGCGGATCATATTGGCGGCTTTCCAGCCCGTCGATGCGGTAACTACCGCTGGTGGGATCATAGAGGCCGCACAGCACGCGCCCGAGCGTGGATTTACCCGAGGCGACGCGGCCGATCAGTCCGACGCGTTCGCCGGGCTCGATGACCAGGTTGATGTCGGCCAGCGATTCCCGTTCGGTGTCGGGGTAGCGAAAGCTGACATGGTCGAGCTGCAACCGCCCCTCGCGTACTTCGGGGGTGATCGATCGGCTGCCCTTGTCGCGCTCGTCCTCTTGATCCATCAACTGTTGCAGGCTTTTCAGCGTAACAAACGCCTGCCGTCCGCGGGTCATGAGGAAGGCGAGTTGGCCGACCGGGGCGAGCGAGCGGCTGGCTAGCATTACGATCGCGATGATCGCGCCCATCGAAATGATTCCCGCGTTGAACAGATAGAAGCCGCCAATGATCAGGGCGACGCTAGTCGCCTGCTGGCACAGTGTCGCCAAGTTGACCGCGGTTGCAGTCAGCTTGCGCATTTCCTCCTGCGTATAGGCGTTCGATGCCGACAAGCGCCGCCATTTGCCGAGCATCCGGCCCTCGGCGCGGCAGGCTTTGACGGTTTCCAGGCTTCCAATCGTTTCGACCAGCGTTGTCTGCAGCATGCTGGAATCGACCTGTGCGTCCGCAACGGCGGCGCTCATCCGACGCTGCAACACCCAGCCCATCGCGAGCATGACGACCATCGCCACCATCGGAATGACTGCCAGCCAGCCGCCGAGCACCGCGATGAGCGCAACGAACACGACCAGGAACAGGATGTCGGTCACCAGCACAATGGTCGTCGAGGCGAAGAAATCGCGGACCTGTTCGTAATCGGTCACCCGCCGCGCGAGCGCGCCGGTGCTGCCGCGCTGGGTCGCCATCGGCAGGTTGAGAACCTTGTCGAGCAGGCGCTGCGACAGCCGCGCATCGATCCCGCGCCCGACCTCGTCGATCAGTCCGGTGCGCGCCAGCCGCAGCCCATATTCGACCGCGATGGCAAACAACGCGCCGAGTGCCAGCGTCCACAGGCTGGCCGCCGCCTTGTTGGGAATAACGCGATCGTACACGTTCATTGTGAACAATGGCATCGCGAAAGCGAGCAGATTGATCAGCAGCGACGCGAACATCACATAGCCAAATTGGCTCCGCTCTTTCCACACCTCGCTCCAGAACCAGTGCTGTCTCGTAACCTCGTCCCACGGGCGTTCGCGCACGGCTTCGCTGGCGGGATTGTGGCGCACGATGACCCCTCGTCCCGAATAGTCGGCCATGAGCAGCCGGCATTCGATCTGAAGGTCGCTTGGGTCGCCTGGCAGGCGGATCCAACAGTCATTGCCCTCCATCGCGGTCAGGACCACCGGGCGGTCGTCGGCTAGCAACAGAATGGCCGGGACGTCGTGCGAATTCCATGCAGACAGCGGTCGCCGTACCAAGTGGCAGCGGAGGCCGACGGCGTCGAGCGCATGATCGATCTGATCGAGCGGAAGCAGACCGTCGTCGTCGAGCGCCAGCCCTTTCTTTGCCCTCAGGTCAGAGAAAGGGCGCTCGAACAGCGCGGCAATCGCCGCCACCGACGCAAGCAGTTCGTCGCCTTGCGCCGGGGTACTGCGCCACGCTTCGAAACCCGTTGCGGGGGACGTTCGGCGCGACTGTCGCGCCCCGCGGGCGTCGGCCGGATAGTTCATGTGGGATCCCGCATCGCTTCGGGGTTCATTTCCGGGGTAGGCCGAAGCTTGAAGCGTTCGCGTGCGGTCGCGGCGGCGGCCGCGGGCGGCTGGACATCCATCGCCGCAAGCAGGTCGTTGAGCGCCGCAAGCAGTTTGAACTCCGAATAGAATTGCGCGAACTTCGCGGTCTCGGCACGAACCTGGACGTTGTAGCGCGTATTCTGCGCGTCGAGAACATCGAGCAACGAGCGGCGACCGACATTGAACTGTGCGCGGTACGAGCGCAGCAATTCGTCCGAAACCCGGCTCTGCTCTTCCAGCTCTTTAACCAGCTTGCCTTGTGCATCCCAGGTGTTCCACGCGACGCGCACATCCTCTTCGGCTTCGCGGATCATCTGATCCACCCGATAGCGCGCTTCCTTTTCGCGCCGATGCATTTCCTGCACCTTCGATCGCTTGAGGCCGCCGTTGAAGACATCCCAACGCAGCACGACCCCGGCGCGCAGGTCGTTGGTTTCGCCGCGAAAACCGTCGATGTCGTCGCCGATCCGCGCATTGCCTTCAAGCGCCAGCGTCGGCGATAATTCGGCCTTTGCCTTGCGCAGCAGCAAATGCGCGGCATCAAGGTCCGCCTGCGCTTCAAGCACGCGCGGGTTGCGTTCGCGGGCACGGGCAAGCGCGTCTTCGAGCGTGGCTGGAATGCTGTCTGCCAGAGACGGCGGCAAGGCCGCACCGTCAACAAGGTCGAGGCCGGTCAGTGTGCGGAATGAGGCCGAGGTATTGACAAGGTCAAGATTTGCTTCGGTCACCCGCGCGCGAGCGGCCTGCTGGCGTTCCTCGGCCTGTTGCTGGTCGGCGATGCTGAGCGAGCCTTTCGCGACCCCTTCGCGCAGGTCGGTCACCAGCTTGCTGTGGAAATCAATATTGTCTTCGGATGCCGCGACAATCCGTTGCTGCAACAGATAGTCGAGATACTGGCGCGTAACTTGGAGCGCAATGAACTGCGAGCGTTCCTCGACACGGAACGCGGCGCCGTCGGTACGCGCGGCTTGGCGCCGCACCTCGTTGCGGCGCACGCCGCCGTCGAACAACGATTGTTCGACGTTGAGGCTGCCTTCCATCGGATAAAGCACGTCATCGGCGATGCCCAGCGCGCGGCGCGTGCCATTTTCAAGGCGGCGGATGCCGACTGATCCCTCGATCGAGATGCGCGGGGCAAACAGGCGCTGCGCCTGCTCGCGTTCAAATTCGATCGCGGTCTTGTTCTCGATCGCCTGGTTGATTTCGGGATTGGTCTGGACCGCAGTCTCGACTGCAGTCTTCAGCTCGATCCGCTGGGCCCAGCCCACGTCGTGCGTCGTGGCGAGCGCCACGGCGGTGAGCGACAAGGCTGCGGTGCGAAATTTCGACATCATCATTCCCCTGCATTGTCCGGTCGAAGTCGAAGATCCTTCTGCGTGATCTCTGGTCTGCGCCCGTGGTTCGTCCTGACCGACATCGCCGCCTGTGGTTCAGGCGTGCCCGGCCGACGCTATCTGCTCGAGCTGAACCACGACATGTTGCTGTGTGAGATCGGCGATGAACGAGTGGCCCGATGCGCCGCCGCCGATCCCGTCGCCGATCCCGCCGACGCCCAGCATGATGCGGGCGAGTACCGGTTCGGGAGGCTCCACGGGGCCCAGCAAGGCGTCGAGTTCGACCGCCGGCCCCTCCAGGGCAGCGGCGACGATTGTGCCGATCTGCGCCGCAGCGGGAGCGGTCACTGCTTGCGTCGTCGTCGTCAACTGTATCTGATCGCCCGATGCGGAAGAACTCGCCGGTTCGGGTGGAAGGTCGATTTCGGTTGCCGCTAGCAACCCGACGTAGTCCGGATCGGGCGGCGCCGTATCGGCTGTGTCGTCATGCGCCGCATCGCGGTCGTCGTCGCCCAACCGACACGAGGTATCCTCGCGCTCGATCCGGGCGATCTCGGGGCCAGAATAGAATTCGTGGACCAAGCCGTCGGCTTTTGCTTCGGGCAGGGTCAGTGATTGTTCCGCCGCTTCGCTCGACACCTGGACCTGCGGGCCGGAAACCGAGATTTCGCCGTCGGGTGCTCCCGGTGGGTAAGCGGCCAGCGGGGCCGTTGCGGCAAGCCCTGCGACCAGCATTGCAGCCGAAACCCCCGCCGTACCATTGATTGCGGCAATCCGCTGCTGATCGGCGAAGTTGGTCGCGAAAGCTGCATCCGCCAGCTTGCCGGTGCTGCCGTCGGCGCGCGTATAAAGCGCTTCGCCCCGGACCTCGACCTGTCCGTTAGCGGCGACATAGGCGCGTCCATCTGGCGTCAGCGATATAGCGATGATGCCTTCGCTGACCAACGAGCGGAATTCGCCCGCGTCGGTCATGCCGTTGCCGTTGGCATCCTGCCAGATCCCGAATTTCGAAAACTCGGCATCGGCGGCGTCCAGCTTGCCGTCTCCGTTGCTGTCATAGGCGGCGGCTAGCCCCTGCAAGTCGGACAGCACGCCGCTGCCGAAGACCAGCTCGGATCCGTTGTTGACTTTGCCGTCGCCATTTTTGTCAATCACCAACAGCCCGTCATCGGCGCCGACCCATGCAGTGGTTTCGGCGATGCCGTCGCCATCATAGTCAAAGCTGGCCCCGGCCGCGTTCGAAACAAATTCCACCCCGTCACCGTCGAGGTCGACGGCGATCGGCGGCGCGAGTGCGGTGATGGTGACCGACAGGTTGGCGGTTGCGGTGTCGCCGTCGCGGTCGGTGACCACATAGGTGAACACTTCGGTCGCGGTCACCGTGATCGGGCTGGGCGGCTGGTAGTTATAGTGGCCCGTCGCGAAGTTCAGGGTGAGTGTGCCGCCCATCGGGGTCGCTATCGCGTTCAGGGTCGTCCCAGCAATGCTGCCGCCGCTCGATACGGCGATGCTCGAAGCGCCGTCCCAGTTATAGGTGGTCGAGCCGACGGTGATCGAAAGCAGGCGGCCGCCGTCGGCACCCAAGAAATCGTTCGCGTCGAGATCGCCCGACACCGCCGAAGGGACGATGACCGACAGCAAGGTCGGGACCAGATCGTCGAAATCGTCGACCAGGATAGGGGCATTGCCCGGTGCCGCGTTCAGGTCGATGTCTTGCAACCGCTGTATGTTGAGTGGTTGCAAGGGATTGTTGTCGATACCGATCGCGGTAACATTAACGCCATTGCCGTCGACAAAGTCGTTCCAGGCTGTCGCCGTGGCTGCCGTCAGCGAATTGATAACCGTTGGCGGAATGCCGCCGAACTGGATCTGCTGGTTCGGGTTGCCGTCGCTAAGGAAAAAGACCTGGTTACTGGCGCCGGGGATCGCGGCGAAATTGGCCAGCGCCGTCTGGATGGCGCCAGAGTAATTGGTATTCAGCCCGATATCGTCCTCCGACGGCCGCTCGCCGCCCGCTGCCGGATTGAGCGAGTCGAGATACGCATTCGCGTCGGCCGCGGTCGAAAAGGATTCCGATGCGAACGAGCCCGAGGAGAAGATCACGAATTTGATCGCTAATGCGCCCGACGCGGCGCTATCGAGCTGCGTCAGCGCGCCCTGAACGGCATCGAGCATCGTGTTGAGTTCGCCATCGTCGATGCTGGCGCTGAAATCGAGGATGAAGAGCGTGTTCACATCCTGCATCGGCTGCGACGACGATCCGGTTTCGCCGGTGGCGGTCGGGGCGTCATCCTCGATCACAATCTGGATTGCCGACGCGCTGGTCGTCGTCGTCGTGCCGTCGAACACCGACACGGGCACGGAGAAACCCTTAAGGTCCTCGAGCGCGACATTGGGATGGTCGACAGCGCGCAACAGGGTGACCGTATAGGCGCCGTTCGATGCCAGCGTGACGCGAATAACCTCCGATCCGCCGACCGAACCGATCAAGGTTCCGGTACCGACGCCGGTCCAGGCGACCGCGCTGCCACCCGCAGTCAGCACCGCACCGGGATCGCCGAGGGTTGCGGTCAGTGTCTCGCCGGCGTCGGCGTCGGCTATGGCGAGCGTACCGCTGATTACGGCGCTGTTGGTGGTGTCGAGCGTCGCATTCGGTGCCGTGTCTGGCAGCCCGCTCGGCAGGCCTTCTTCCGATACGCGCGCGATCGCGGTGCCGATCGTTGGTACATCGTCGTTTCCGAACACCGTGATGGTCAGCGTGGAGCCGACCGACAGCGATCCGTCGCTGATCGTATAGGCGAAGCTTTCGGTCAGTGTCTGTCCGCTGTCGAGCGCGTTGACGACGGGCTTGTCCTCGTCGAGCGTGTATGTGTAGCTGCCGCCAGCATCGATCACGAGCGTGCCGTAGAGGCCCACATATGTTCCTGCCGACGTGACGGTGATCGCCTCCAGGTCGGGATCATTATCCGCGACGTCGGCAAAGCTGCCAAAGGGCGCACCGGAATGCGCGATGTCCTGCAACACATTACCGGCAGCGATTGGATCCGAACCGCTGACGCCGTCAAGCACCCAGTTGGTGTCGGCGCGCGCAACAGGGAAATCATTGATCCCGGTGATAGAGATGGTGAGCGTCGCGACCGACGTGTCGCCGTCGGTGTCGCGCACCGTATATTCAAAGCTTTCGGTCAGCGTCGTGTCGGGATTGAGCGCGACAACCGCTGGATCGCTGGGATCGAGGTCGTAGCGGTAGCTTCCGTCCGCGGCGATGACGATCGAGCCATAGTTGCCCGAAAGGACGGCCCCCGGCGTTCCCGTGGATGCTCCGAATGCCACGCCGACAACCATCAGCCCGCCATCGGCGCCTGCATTGTCGGACGATCCGTCCATGCCATTGGCGTCGGTCCCGCCAAGTCCGGTCAGCACATTGCCGTCGGCAAAAACCTCTCCGTCGCGCGATACATTGTCCTGGTCATCCACCGCATTCGGAGCATCGTCGCGGATCGCAAATTGCCCGGTGATGTCGGTCGTCGTTCGCGCGGTGTCGCCATCGCCGTCCGTTGCGATCGCGGTCAGCGTGATCAGATTGCTACCCGCCAGGAAAAGCGCCTGGTCGGGGCCGCTGTCGGGCGTGTGGAGGACCGCGCGCGACTGGTCGAAAGTGACGAGGCCGCCGGGCACCACCGAAATGCGGAAGACTTCGTGCGTCGAGGTGCGCCCGAAAACGACGCCGCCCTCGATCGACAGGATCACCGCTTCGCCCGTCAGCGAATCGATCAGGCCGCTGGTCCCGGCGGCAACGCCAAGTTCATAGGTCACAGCGCCCGGGCCATCGGCGCCGGAGTCGGTCGTTCCGGCAAAAAGGCCCGACAGATCGACGGTCGCATCGGCGGCAAAATTGCTTTCATCGACCGTCAAAGGCGACGCGGTCCCGCCGGCGGCGATCGACGGGCCATCGTCGGCAAAGCGGATATTGCCGCCCAGATCCACCGCCACCGTATCCGAAATGCTGTCGCCGTCTCGATCGACGATCGTCGCGGTGCCGCGCAGTTCGACCAGATTGGCCGCCAGTTCAACGAGCTGCGCGGCATAATCGCCGGGAGAGCCCGGTAGCGGATGGTCGATCTCGGCAAATTGGGCCAGCGTGACGACGCCGGTCGCTGCGTTCACGGCGATGGAAAAAATGGGCGTACCGGCCGCGCTGCCGACGATCTCGCCGGAGATAATGGCCAGCGTGACCGGCACGCCGTGGCTGGTCAGGGCGGAGGTCGCGGCCGCCGAGCCCAGCGCGAGGGAATAGGTCCAGGTCACCGTGCCCGCATCCGCGGAGCCATCGGCGCCAAAATTAACCAGAGACGTCGAAAAGGCCGCCGAAAAATTGGCGGTCGCCACGTCGAGCGCGTCGCCGCGTGTGTTGGCGTCCTGCGTGGTGAGCGTGATCGCATTCGTGTCGACGTTGGTGGCGTCGATCGACGGCCCATCGTCCTTGAACACCAGCGCGTTGCCGATCGCGACCAGCGCCGATGCATGGTCGCCGTCGGCGTCGGTGACCGTCGCGGTCAGCCGGATGATCGTCGGCGAGAGCGTGATCGCATCGTCCGGATTCATATCATCGGGATGCCGGACGGCGCGGATCTGGTTGAGCGTCGCCTGCCCATCGGAGGCTACGGTCAAGCGGAACGCGACGATCGTTGGCGAATCCTGCAATCGTCCCTCGACGACATTGCCGAACGCCTGCAGAATGATCTTCGACCCCGTCGCGACATCGACCAGCCCGCTCGCGGTGGTCACTTCGAAACTATAGCCGACAGTGCCTTCGTCCGCGCCCATCACGATTTTGAAAAGCTTGGTGAAATCGGCGGTTGCATCGAAGCCAAGGTCGGTTTCGTCAACCGTGAGCAAACCCGTCGTGGGCGACAGGGCAGTGATCGACGGAACGTCGTCGGAAACTGAGATACTGACCGTTCCCGCGACTATATCGCCATCGGCGTCGATCGCGACAACCTCGATCGACCCCAGATCGACCAGATCGTCGATCGTCGTATCGGGGTGCAGCGCGTAATTATATTGCAGGGTGGCGGTCACCGTCGCCACGTTGCCGGAAACGCTGAGGTCGATCACGACGACGGGGTTTTCGTCGGCGTCCCAGCCGATGATCTGGTTATCCGATCCCAGAGTCCAGCTGAGCCCGCCGTCCAGCGCCGAAATGTCGCCAAAGCCGATCGACGCGATCGCATCGGACCCGGGTGTGAAAAGGATGTTGCCGCTGGCTGAGACGGGTTGCGCTGGCGACGGCCTCGATCCGGTTTCGAGATGCTGGTCATCGACGGTCAGCTGGATCGGACCGCTTGCGGTCGGCAGGCTTCCGTCGGCGAGACGGATTTGCTGTACTGCCGATGACTGGTCGCCGTCACCGTCGGTGATCGTGTAGGTGAAGTCGGCGTGGATCGGAAACACGCTGACCTGCGGCGCCGGATCAAAGCCCCAAGCGCCGTTTGCCTGAAATGTGTAAGTGCCGTTGGCGGTGTTGTAACTGGTGATGCCGGTTGCGGCGACCGCTACGATCGCGCTGCCGATCGTGACCGAAGTGACCATGGCCCCGTCCGTGCCCAGCGTATCGTTCGCCAGCAAATTGCCCGAAATTGCAGCGGCGTCTTCAGCGACGGTGATCGACGGTGCCGGCCGTGCGACCGGCACATCGTCCAGCACGTCGATGACGATTTCGCTCTGCGTCACATTCCCGAACGCGTCGGTGATAGTGTAGGTGAAGCTTTCGACCGTGGGCACAAGGTTGGTGCCATCGTCATCCGTCGGCCCGTCGATCGCGCCGGTCAGCGTGTAGGAATAGCTTCCATCGGAATTGAGCGTGAATACACCATGGGTGCCTACGCCGTTGCCGACCAAGCCAAATTCGAATGGTCCCGTGCCGCCGACGACATTGTCATTGAGGTCGCCCGACGCTGTTTCCGCGTCACTCTCGGGATCGCTGCCGGCGGCGAGCGCTGCCTCGTCGACCTGCAACTGAACGACGTCCGCATACAATCCCGAGTCGCTCAGACGGATCGTCAGGGTGGTTGTCGACTGATCGCCGTCTCCATCCACAAGCGTATAGACGAAAACATCTTCGGCGGTGCCGGGTGGGACAATATTCGGATTGGCGACATAGATATAGCTCCCGTCGGCGGCGACTGTCAGCTCACCGTACAGGCCGATGATGACCGCGCCGACGCCGCCTGTCGCCGCCGCCGACGGGTCTGCGCCAGCGGCGCGCACGCCCAGGATTTTGGTGCCGTCCGCGCCCAGGTCATCGTTGGCGAGCAACCCGCCCGCGGCATCGACCTCGAGCGTCTGGCCTTCGCCGACCTCTCCTTCGTCGGCCACGGCGTCTGGCCTGTCGTCGGCGATCGCGATGTTGAGGGTGGCCGTGGCGACGGAGCCGTCGCTGTCGGTCAGCGTATAGGTGAAGGTTTCGGACACGCCGCCCGGCGTGTCGGGATTTCGGACATAGCTGTAGCTGCCATTGCTGTTCAGCGTCAGCACGCCATACAGGCCGGCAACCGGGTCACCCGCCGCCACGGCGGCGCCGCCGCCCGACACCGACGAGACGCTGGCGCCATCGGCCCCGGGGATGTCCCGCCCGCCGTCATTCTCGGCATCGGTGATTACGTTGCCGGTGGCCGGGGCAAAACTGCCCGCAGCGACGCTGTCGTAATCGGCGACCGCTTCGGGCGCGTCGTCGAGGATATCGATGTCGAAGCTGGCGGAGATGGTGTCGCCGTCCAGGTCGGTGATGCCGACGGTGATCGGCTGCGACGTCGCGGCGCCGAGCGTGTTGTCGGTAAGGGCAAATAAATATTCGATCGAATCGGGGTTGATCGAGACGATATAGAAAGTCCCGGTGGTGAGCGCGATTTCCTGGCCCTCTTCGGTGATCGCGACCCCGTTGATCGTCAGCGCGGCGGGACCGTCGCCGGCAGAAAATTGGATCGTTCCGGACGTGAAGTTGGAATCGTCGCCCGAACGCGAACCGGGGCTTTCGCCATCGCGATCAGGCAGGCCGGCTTCGCCGACGAGGGTGCCGTCGTCGCCCGCTGCGGGCAGGATCAGCGCGGGCGCGCTGTCGCCGATGCGGATCGTCAGTGTCGCCGTCGATACATCGCCGTCGCCGTCGGTGAGCTGGTAGGTAAAGACATCACTGACTCCGCCGGGCGTACCGGCGGACCGGACATAGGCGTAGGTGCCATCGGCCGCGATTGCCAGACGGCCATATTGACCCTGCACCGGCGTTCCGGTCGGGCCGAACTCGGTCGCCGATCCTCCCCGGACACCCGTGACGATTGCCCCGTCGGCGCCGGGCGTATCGGCGCCGTCCGCACCGCTTGCGGTTCCCGCGCCGGTGATGACATTGCCCGACTCGGGCAGGCGGCTTCCGGCTTCGGTATCGTCGATGTCAGCGCGAGCGATGGGAGCATCGTCCTCGAGCGTCAGGGTCAGCGTCGCGCTCCCGACGTCGCCGTCGTTGTCAGTAACGGTGATCGTTACCGTATCGGTCGCGGCGGGGTCGGTGCTGTTGTCGGTCAACGTGTAGGTGTACCCGATCAGCCCCGGGGCGATGCTGGTGATGGTCAACTGACCCAGCGGGGTCGGGATAAGCTGGCCGACCTCGGTGACGGCCGTGCCATTGACCGTGACGACGACCGGCTGGTCAAGTGCGGCTATCTGGATCGTCCCGCTGGTCGTTTCGCCCGGCGAGTCAGGATTGCTGCCGGCCGGTTCGGCTTCGCGCGCGGCCAGCGCCGCTTCAGAAACCACGGCGGTCGCGGCGGTGACCCCGACCGTCTGGTCCGGGGTCGTGATAACAACCCGGGGTTTGTCGTCGACCGCGTCGGGAATGACTTCGAGAGCAGGAATTTTCGGAAAGCCGAACTCCGTCGGCGGCAGCAGGTTGCCGAGCGCGAACGGATCGCCAATGTCGCCTGGGGTTTGAGCGAAATTGCCGCCCGAGCTTTGCGGCCGCCCGGCGGCGGGTTCAGGCTCCTGATTTGCGATCAGGGCGGCAACGGTGGGCGCCGGGATGTTGATGGGGCCGACCTTGATGTGCGGGATACGCAGCGCGCCGTCGACGATGACCAGGACTTGCCCGTCGGGCAGCGTGACGACGAGGTCGTTTCCCGAAAGCTTGATTGCATCGAGGCGTGTTCCGGGTGGAAGCTGGATCACGCCATCGAGAGGCAGGATCGAGGCCGCGCCGGGCGGGGTGGCGCGCGCGGGGGTGGCGATTTCGCCGGCCTTTTCGTTCCGCTTCAACCCCATCGCCTAATGCCCCCTGCACCTTTGTTCGCCGGTCACGGGGCAGCAGCCAGTACGGGGCCGCTGCGCACACCGGCGAACTGCACCGCATTTCCGCGCCGGATATGGGGCGGAACCACCATGCAAGCTCTTGTGATCGTGCTGGGTTCTCTTTGGCGACCTGTGCCCGCGTCTTGTCACTCGCCGGGAAATACAAACCCCGGGGGGTGATTCTGCAATGGCAATTTCCGGTATGGACACATATACTTTTGTATTAAAACAATATCTTATGGATTAATTTTCCATTTATATTGCTAAAAATATCAAATATGTCCCTATGAGTTGTCTCATGTTGAATATTGTCTTGAAAGAGATTTAAATTCAATCTCTTTACGTAATAATATTTGATAACTTAATATTTGATTGAAAATATGATTATATCATTTGGTTTTGCAATTGGATATTTTGATCTCAATGAAAAATCTCATTTTATCATGGCGGTCGTTTCAATCCTGGCAACAATTGCATTTTCGCGCTTTAACACATATCGGCCGGTGTACCGGCCCGCGGGCCAGCCTGCCGCCGGTGCGCGTTTGCCGCTATAGGCGAACCAGCTGAGCCCGCCGCCTTCGACAACCGATTGCTGTTCATGCACGATCTGTCCGTCGGGCCCGGCAATCGAAAATGCCTGATAGTCACCGGCGCGCGCGCCGATCGCATCGACCCACAGGATCAGCGGCGCGTGTCGTCCGTTCGGCATAGGGGGCGGGTCGCGATCGGTGACTGCCTTGGGCGGTACTGCCGAGGCGAGGCCGCCCGTGATCACTGCGCTGGGCTCGTACCCCAGCGAATGCGCCGTCACCGCTGTCCACAGCCCCGTCGTGCGGACTTCGGAATTGCAGGGCGGAAGGGGGGCGGTGCCGACAAACGGATCGACGGCCCTACCGAGATGCCGGACGGTGAAATGCAGATGCGGAAACTCGCTATTTCCCGACAAACCGATCAACCCGATCCGCTCCCCGCCGCTGACGCGCTGGCCCGGGCGCACATCGATGCTGGCTTGGCGAAGATGGCTATATTGGGTCTGCCAGCCGCCGCCATGGTCGATCACGACCGCATTTCCGGCGTCCCTGCCATCGAGTGCCCCTCGGTTGTTGACGCTGACGTCCGGTTCGCCGTTGCGCGTGCGGAGCACCGTGCCGGGTGCCGCGGCCAGGACTGCAAATCCAGCCCGCATGTCGGCCATGGTGCGCAGGCGAATGTCGATCCCGTCATGCCCGTTCGTCGTCAACTGGCCGCAACGATAGTCGCGGCGGCCCGGCCCCGGGTCGTGATCAAACAGTTTCTGGATAAGGCAGGAACGGCCGACAATGCAGTCAACGGGAAGGTTGAGTGCAGGGGCGCCGTCCGGCGGCAGCGGCTGCAATGCCGCGAACGCCATCGACAAAGGCAGGATGAACATGTGCATCATGGTTGGGCTCAGGTTTCGGGCAGGCCGTTCGCGGCGCAAACGTGACAATGGGTGGAAAATCGATGCCGGCCGCCGCCAGGGGGCATGGCGGCGGACACGGCTAGCCAGCGGGAGCTGACCGAACTAAATTCCGCCGAATGCCGAGGGACGAAACTGCCGCCCGAATATCGACAGAAACCTATTCTTCTTATACCCAATCTCTGCAGACCTGCTCGATCGAAGCAGGCGTCGTCCGGATGATTCTAGCTTGTCATCCTTGCGTCAAAATTGGCGGAAGGCGCGGTTTCTTGCCATTCCCTGATGGGGACATTGCAAAAAATTGCCGCTCGGTGACGATCCGAATTCATTGTGGCATTGGCGATATGCGGATTTTTCCGAACATAAAAAGGAGGGCAGGCCGCGGCCTGCCCTCCAGTTTGCAGAGGTCCGTCGAGGAGTGGCTCCCCGTACGAAGCCTTGTCCTCAGACGAACGTGATCATGTCGTAGGACGCATTGCCCTGGCTGTACGCGTTGAGCGCATCAACCGTGTCATAACCACCCAGCGCAGCGATCGCCGCGATCGGGGCCGAGGCGCCTTCCCAGAAGTCCTCGATCAGCACCGAGCCGACCGCGGTAAAGATGTACACGTCGAGCGCGTCACCCTGGCCGTCCCAGTCGCCGGTGATGACGAACATGTCGGCAGCGGGATCGAAGCCGGCATCGACATCGAATACCAGCGTGTCACGGTTCGCGAGGTTGAAGTCGCGGCCCGATCCGAGGCTGAACGGTGCGCCGATGACGTCGTCGCCAAAGCCGGGCGACGAATCGGTCGCGTCGAACAGGAACAGATCCTTGCCCGCGCCACCCGACATATGATCATCGCCTTCGCCGCCAGTGATCTTGTCGTTGCCGCTTTCGCCTTCCAGGTTGTCATCGCCAAGACCACCGTCGATGGTGTCGTTGCCGGTGTCGCCCCGGATGGTGTCGTCACCGTCATCGCCGTTCATCTTGTCGTTGCCCATGCCGCCCGACATATAGTCGTTGCCGTCACCGCCCGACATGGTGTCGTTGCCGCCCGGGGTGTTGCCCAGGTTTTCGTACAGCGTGTCACCATACATGACGTCATCGCCGTCGCCACCGAACATGGTATCGGCGCCCATGTCGCCGGCGAGTTGGTCATTGCCGTCTCCGCCATCGACCAGGTCGTTGCCGGCTCCGCCATAGATCAGGTCGTCACCCTCGTTGCCGGCGAGGTTGTCGTTGCCGTTGTTGCCCTGAATGACGTCGTCGCCGTCGCCGCCTGAAACAACGTCGTTGCCGTCGTTGCCGGTGATGTTGTCGTTGCCATCGCCGCCGGCGATGCTGTCGTTGCCGTCATCACCCGCGAGCAGGTCGTCGCCGTCATTCCCTTCGATAACGTCATCGCCTTCGTCACCGTTGACGATGTCGTTGCCGTTGCCGCCCGAGATGAAATCGGCATCGGTATTCTCCGGATCAAGCGGGTCGAAGAAAGGATCCCCGTTGCCGCGGATCACGTCGTCGCCGTCATCGCCATAGAGGGTGTCGTTACCGCCCTGGCCAGCGATCACGTCGTTGCCGTCGTCGCCGTGGACAAGGTCGTTGCCGTCATTGCCGTTCAGCGTATCGTCGTCGTCGCCGCCGCCGATGTCGTCATCGTCGGCACCGCCCTGGACGAAGTCGAGCCCCGCGCCGCCGCGGATGACATCATTGCCCGCATCGCCGTTAAGTTCGTCATCGCCATTTTCGCCGGAAAGCGAGTCGTCGCCTTCGCCGCCGTCGAGCTGGTCATAACCGTTGCCGCCGAAGATGGTGTCGTCGCCATCATCGCCCCACAACAGGTCATCGCCGGCATCGCCGTCGATCAGATCGTTGCCGCCTTGGCCGAAGACCTGGTCGTCGCCCGCGCCGCCGGAAATTTCGTCGGCTTGGCCGATGCCGCGGTTATAGTTGCTCTGATTATAGGCATAATCTTCGTCGGCTTTGCGATTGACGCCCTTGTCACCGAAGATCACATCGTTGCCGTCGCCGCCCGAAAGCAGGTCGACGCCATTGGTGTTGGTGCCGCCATCGATATAGTCGTCGCCGTCGCCGCCGGTCACCACGTCGGTTTCGGTCCCGCCGTAGAGATTGTCGTTGCCAGTGCCGCCATCGACGATATCGTTGCCAGCGCCGCCGTCGGCGCGGTCATCGCCCGATTGGCCATAAAGCACGTCGTCTCCGGCATCGCCGCGGAGGAAGTCGTTCCCGCCGCCGCCCCACGCGGTGTCGGCACCAGCGCCGCCGAGCAGCGTGTCGTTGCCATCCGCAACACCGTTGTCGTCGCCGGTGTAAAGGACTTGGCCCGGCGCGGGGACCGAGACGCTCGCCTGGTCGCCGATCAGCGTGTCGTTGCCGTTTCCGCCGTCGATGCGATCATTGCCGCTGCGGCCGATGACATTGTCGTCACCCGCATCGCCGTAAAGATCGTTGTCGAAATTATTGCCGAAAACGGTGTCCGCCCCGCCGTTGCCGCGCGCGTTATAAGGCAGGTTCGCGGTGTGGACGAGGGTGTTCAGATCGATGAAGTCGACCGCATTGGTTCCCAATACCTGGCCACGAGCCGTGGGATTTTTGGGATTGGTCGGTGCGTTAGATGATCCAACTGTAGGCATTTCGCTATCCTCTTCATTGGTGGGTCGCAGGGATGCGGTTTCGCCGACTCGGCTTTGCCATCCCCCCAAATGACCCCGAAAACTCGAGGCCATGACAATGGGATATGGCGGGGCAGGGGGACCGGACATTCCTGCTTGGGGACATGGGGGATATATTTATGAGGTGGTTCATTTTGGGGCAGATCGGCGCCGAACGCATGCCGCGATTTTTCCCGAGCTGCGCGGCTTTCACCACTTTCTGCACTTGCCGAAGCAGCACAATCCGGCAAGAAAACGTGCTTGCTAGTTAAGTTTTTGACCGAGCGTCGAGCTTGCCGGGCGTCCCGAGCTTCCCGCAGGCGCAGCAGTGTCGGAGGGGTCGCGATCGGGCGTCTGACCCAGCGTTGACGTCTGCGGGCGAGGCGCTGTTGCGGGATCGGCAACGGCCTTGTTAACGTCGGCCACGCGAGGTCGGCCGAGCGCCGACATCGTCGGGCGCTCGCTCGTGTCGGAACTGCAGCAGCGGCCGTCGAGAATGGCCCTGGTGTCGAGCTGCCCTGTCGCTGCCAGCAAGCTCGCGCGCGCGACAAATTCGTTGCGATGGGCGCGCTCCAGGGTGACACGCGCGTTCAGCAATTCATTCTGCGCATTCAGAACGTCGGTGAGGGTCCGGTTGCCACCGACCGCTTCCTTCTTGATGCCCTCTGCCGCTTCTTGTGTGGCCGCGACCGCCGCCTCAGCTGCGACGATCGTGCTCTTTGCTGACTGCCAGCGCGCCCAAGCGTTCGCGACCTCCTCCGCTACCGTTCGTACCGCCATATCAACTTGCGAAAGGCGTTGATCGCGGACCGCGCGAGCGCGGCGAACCTCGGCATGATCGCGCGGCAGGAAAATTGGCACGCGCAGTTCAAGCCCGTAATAGAGCGACGAGCGATCGTCAGGATATTTGCCCGTGAATGTATTGGTCGCGCCGCCGGTCAGATAATCATAGCCGGTAACCGCATCCAGTTGCGGGAGCAATGCGCCAGTGGCAAATTGCACCCCCGACTTGCCCGCCTGGGCGTTGAGCCGCGCAGCTCGGAGCCGCGGCGCCGCATCCTGGGCAATTCTTTGAGCCGCGGCAAGCGATAAGGGAACCTCCGCGAGCGGCGGCAGAGGCGGCACCATCGTTCCAGACTGCCCGCTGATATTGCGAAACCGATGTCCGTTGACGCCCAGTTCTTCGGTCGCGGAAAGGACCCCGGCTTGCGAGGTCGCGAACCGCGCGCGCGCCAGTTCTTCATCGGTACGGGTGGCCTCACCAAATTCGAGCCGACGCGACGTCGCGCGTAGCTGCTCTCCGATTGCCTCAGTCTGTGCCTCGGTGAATCGCAGGATCTTGCGGTTGAGCTGGACGTCCGCGGCGCTGGTCAGCAGTTCGAGCAGTACGTCCGAAATAACAGCGTCCAGCCCCGCGCTGGTCGCTTCCAGTTCGGCCTTGGCGATTTTGACGCCGTTGTAAGTGCGGTCGCCGTCATAGAAGCGCAACCGCGCCTCGATCCCGGCCTGTCCGGCGGTGTAGCGCGCGTCGTTCGTACTGCTACCGTTTTTGATGTCGATCTCACGCCGCTGCACGACGCCGTTCGCTTCGATCGTCGGCAAATAGCTTGCCTCGGCCGCTTGTAGCCGTGCGGCCGCGACGCGAACCTGATGGCGCTGTGCCGCGATTTCGGGGTTGGAGATGACGACTTGACGCGCGAGCGCGGCCATCGTGCTCGATGGCGCGACCGCGGACGACGCCGACTGCGCGAGCAGTGGAGTCGGAGCTATGGCGAACGCCGCGGCGGCAGCGGGTGCGCCGAGCGTGCTCGCCCAAAACGTCCTTGATTTCCGCACGTCACCCCTCCTGAATCATTCCAGATTCGAGTGCCGACCCCCTCTATTCGTAGCTATCAAAGAGTAATGTGCGGCGGCGGAACGGGAAACTACTCTAACGGATATGTCCGAGGGGATAATAGACTCGATCGGCCGAATCGAAATAGACAAAGTGCGTCGCCAGCATCCGTCACGGCCGGCGACGCTATCGAGAGATTCGCGTCAATCGAAAGCCAACGCCGGGTGACAATTGCTTCGGGCAATCCCGGTGGGCGCATAGGTTCTGGCCCGTAACCAGAGCATTGCGCCAGACATCATGGTCGCGCGTGAAACGCCTGTTGCGAGCCTCGGCCTCGCTTCGGGGACGATGTTTTTTGGGGGCCCTAATGTCTGCGACCATGGAATTTCCAACCCAATATCACGAGGCGACGCGCGACAAAGCGATCCGCGGCGATGTCCACCTGTTTGAGGCGTTGGCAGGGGGCGAAGATCATGACGTCATGGCGGACCATTGCCTGTCGGACGATGCCGCCGCCAACACCCGGCGGCTCTGGCACGATTACTTGCTGCAATTTGATGTGAGGTCGGCGATTTTGACCGTCACACTGCCGGGAACGAGGCGTCAACGTCACTCCTTTTTGATCGGCTTCGACCAGATGCGCGGCGACCCCACCGCTACTCGGCATCTGCTGGTAATGATGCAGGATATCTGGGGGCGGATCGGCGCGCAGCCGGTGCATCATTTCCAGTTTTCCGGCGCCCTGTTCCGCGCGGCAGCTGGACCGATTGACGCTCACGTCGACAGTCCGCTCCACAACGGCATTGCGATCCAGATGAAGCGTGATGGCAAGGACATTCGCGCGCTGTTTTTTCGCCAGGATGGCGAGGCGCATTTCAGCGATCGTGATGCGGCATCACTGCAGCTGATCACGCCGCTACTTGCAGAGTCGGCCACCGGGGTGGCGCAGCTGGCACAGCAGTCGCAACGCTCTGCCATGCTGGAGGGTATGTTTGACCGGGTTTCGATGGCGATGGCGCTGTTGTCGGCCGACGCACAGCCCCTGTTTCTAAACAGTGCGGCCACCAGTTTGGTCGAACAGCGAAAATGGCTGATCCGCGCCGCTGACGGCGCGATTTTCGCCGCAGATCCGAGGCAAGCCAAGCAATTGCGCGAAAGCATACGCCGCGCCGCCACCGCATCGCCCGATGCGCCGGTCGAAGATGTCTTCCGGCTCGATTGCCGCGATGGTGAATGGCGACTCGCCTACGTCATCTCGGCCAAATCGCGCACCGGAGAGAACATGACGCGCTGTGCCATGGTGATCATAATGGGTCCGGGCAAGGTCGATGCACCGACATCGCTGCTCGAAGCGCTCGGCTTGCTGCCGTCCGAACAGCGGTTCTTGGGCCACTTCCTGAAATCGAGCAGCCTGTGCACTGCGGCGGAAGGGTGCGGGCTGTCGGAGGAGACGGCGCGGACGTATCTGAAGCGCGTGCGCGCAAAGTTGGGTGTTCATCGCCAGATGGAGTTGGCCGGATTGATCTCGGGTCTGGTGCTGCCGCTGAACGCTGCGGATGGCTCTGCGCGACT
Organism: Sphingopyxis sp. Q841; assembly: GCF_052384365.1. NCBI lineage: Bacteria > Pseudomonadati > Pseudomonadota > Alphaproteobacteria > Sphingomonadales > Sphingopyxidaceae > Sphingopyxis > Sphingopyxis sp. Q841. The sequence continues at coordinate 24,441 of NZ_JBQSUM010000004.1, forward strand.
GGGACAATAGACATGTCTTGGAACCCTCTCGCCGCTGGGCGGGCGTCTGCCAATCCGGACAATCTGCTCAAAAAGCTTTTGATCCCGCAAAAGCCGATTGCGGTTCGGCTCATCCTGTTCTCCGCGATCGCCAACATGGCGGCGCTGGCCATGTCACTATTCATGATGCAGGTCTTTGACCGCGTCCTGACCAGTCAGAGCAAAGACACGCTGTTCTTCCTCGCACTGGCAATCACTCTCGTCGTTGCGTTGGGTTCGACGCTCGACGGCATTCGGCAACAGGTTGCGAACCGGGTTGGCACCTGGATGGCGCAGCAATTGGGCCCGACGCTGCTGCTGCGCTCGCTTGAACAAAGGCTGGTCGCGCCGAACGTCCGGCTCGAAGCGCTACGCGAAATGATGCAGGTCAAGAATTTCATCTCGACCCCGACGGTATTCAGCGTCGTCGACATGTTGTGGGTGCCGCTTTACCTGCTGGTCGTCTTTTTGCTGCACCCGGTCTTCGGCCTGCTGTCCGCGGTCGGCGCAGCAACGTTGTTCGGCCTCACCTGGTACAATGAAAGGATCACCCGCGCGGCGATCAGTAGGGCCCAGTCACTCGCCAGCAGCAACATGCAATATGCCGAATCGCTGGTCCGCAACAGCGAAGTCATTGACGCCATGGGGATGGGCCCGGATACCATCGCACATTGGCGCGAGCGCTACATCGCCGAAACCGACGCGGTCGACCGCACCCAGTTTCAGTCTAGCAAGATCCTGGCGTGGATGAAGTTTGTCCGCAACCTCGTTCAGATCGCCGTCCTCGGCATCGGCGCTTTGCTCGTGCTCGACCAGCAGCTCACCGGGGGCGCGATGATTGCCGGATCGATCCTGATTGCGCGTCTGCTCGCACCAATCGAGGCGGCGATGAGCTATTGGAAACAGTTCGTGCTGGCGCGTGAAAGTCTAAAACGCCTGTCACGTTTTTGTGACCTGCCCACGCCGCGCCCGTCGCAGATGGCGTTGCCCAAGCCGTCGGGCGCGATGGCCGTTGAAAAGCTGACCTACTCGGCGCCCGGCATGAAGGGTGCGATCCTTAAAAACGTCAGCTTTGCGATCGCGCCAGGAACGTCGCTGGCGATCGTTGGTCCGTCAGCGTCGGGCAAGACTACCTTGTCGCGGTTGCTCGTCGGAGTACTCAAGCCTTTGTCAGGGCATGTGCGGCTCGACGGCGCCGATACCTTCGACTGGATGCGCAGCGATTTTGGCCCGAACATCGGCTATCTGCCGCAGGACGTCGAACTGCTGCCCGGATCGATCCGCGAGAATATCGGGCGCTTTCGTCCCGATGCACGTGATGCTGACGTGATCGCGGCGGCAAAGCTGGCAGATTGCCACGATATGATCTTGCACCTCAATGGCGGCTATGACTGCGTCCTCACCGATGGCGGGCATCAGCTGTCAGGTGGTCAGCGTCAGCGCATCGGGCTGGCACGTGCGCTGTTCGGGCTGCCGCCGCTAGTCGTGCTCGACGAACCAAACGCCAGCCTTGATGCGCGCGGTGACGCGGCGCTGCTGGCAACGATCAAGAAGCTGAAGGCGCTCAACATGACGACGATCATCGTCTCGCATCGCGCCAATCTGCTCGAACTGGCGGACAAGATATTACTGATGATGGACGGTCAGGTTGCGAAATTCGGCGATGCCCGGACGGTGGTCGAAGAGATGGCCGGTAAGCGGCGGTCCATCGCGCCCGGCGAGGCCGCGCCCCCAGCAGATCCCAGCAACGCCAAACCAGCGATGTTCAAACACGGGGGAATGGAGGCATGAACATCCCTTTTCGCTTCCGCGAGGACGGGGATCGGGTGCGCCTGGCGCTGCCGCCCCCCGCGCATGATGTCGCTGGTCCGCGGGTGAGAGGATCGATGCGTCTCGCGCTGGTGTCGATCGGTCTGTTCGTGGTCGTTTTCGCGGCTTGGAGCTGGGCTGCGCCATTGAACAGCGCGGCGATCGCCAGTGGATTTCTGGAGGCCGAAGGCGGAGGGCGCCGGACGGTCCAGCATCTGGAAGGCGGCATCGTGCGCAAATTCCTGGTGAAGGAAGGGCAGGAGGTGCGCGCCGGCCAACCGCTCGTGCTGTTCGACGCGACGCAGAGCGAAGCATCGGACGTGGCCATGCGGACCAGCTTGTACGGCCTGCTCGCACAAGACGCGCGGCTCACCGCCGAGCGGTTGGGCCTGTCGGTGGTCCGCTACCCGGCCGAATTGCTGGAGGCGGCGGACGATCCCCAGGTGAGGGAGATCATTGCCGCCTCCAATGCGGAATTCGCCTCGCGGCGGCGTGGTCTTGCCGAGCAGACGCAGATCCTCTCACAGCGGGTTGGTCAGTCGAACGCCGATATCCGCAGCTCAGAAGCGCAAATCGCGGCGCTGACCGATCAGGCAAAACTGCTCGACGATGAACAGATCAGCGTCGACATGCTTGTCGATGAGGGGTTGGAGCGAAAATCGCGGCTGCTCGCGCTGCAACGCCAGAGGGCATTGGTTGACGGTGAGCGGGGCAAGCTCGCTAACAACCTCGATCGGCTACGCGACACAATTGGCGAGACGCGTGCCCAGATGGTGTCGCTGCGCGGGCAGGCCGTGCTCGAAGCAGCCGGACAGCAGCGCCAGGTGCAATTGCAGATAGCCGAGGTACGCGAGAAGCTGACGGTCAGTAGCGATATTCGCGCGCGTCAGCAGGTGGTCGCGCCGATCGCCGGTCGCGTTGCCAATCTGCGGCTGATTACGCCCGGGGGCGTGATCGGAGCCGGCCAGCCGATCCTCGACATTGTGCCCACGTCTGAAAAGATCGTAGTGTCGGCACGGTTACGTCCGATCGACATCGACGTGGTACACAAGGGGTTGAAGGCAGAGATCAAGCTGACGCCGTACAAGGCACGGGTGATCCCCAACCTCCTCGGGACTGTCAAGGATGTAAGTCCCGATGCGATCTACGACAAGGACGCGCAGCAAATCTACTACAAGGTGATTGTCGAGGTATCGGCAGCGCAGCTCAGGAAATACCCCGATGTCCAGTTGATGTCGGGAATGCCCGCCGAGGTCTATATCGACCTCGGGTCCAGTTCGCTGGTGCAATATCTGTTCCAGCCGATGATCGACAGTTTCAATCGGTCCTTCCGCGAGGGATGACCCCGACGCGGCTTGGTCCACTGCGAACGCCGGGGGCGGCCAGCATAATGGGGGGAAGAGCTTGGTGGAATCTGGAATATCGTTCCGCAGCCTTCGTCAGACGGTGCAAGGCGCCGCGCTGGGCGTCGCGGCGATATTCTGCGTCTGCGAATCCGCGCCGCTCTATGCGCGTGAGCGCGCGATCGTTCAGGCGCCACCTTATGCTCCCTTTCGCTACTCGACGGCGATGGCGCGTGTTCTGGCGGTCCAGGAAGGTTGGCCGCCCGAGCCCGCGGATGCCGATTCTTCCAACGAGGCGCGGGCGGACGCTTCGGGCACGCTTTTCTTGTCAGCGCCGATTGCGCCAGGTTTGGCCGAAGCCGGACCGCCGACCGAAGCGTCGGATGCGCATCGGAAAAGTGCACAGGCCACGCCCTTGGCTATCGACTGGGACGCGCCGATCGCACCAAGGACTGCCGCTGCCTCGCCTTCGTCGTTGGCCAGCGCGCGAGAGGCTGACGATGTCGGCTTCGACACCGCCTCGAAGGGGGCGATCGGCGAAACATCTGCCAATCTCAATGTCGATGTCGATGTTGACGTCGGCGGCGCGGATTGGCTGGGTAATGCCGGGCTTCGCCGACGAGCGGTGATCGCGCGCGCAGAGACGTCTGTCACGGATCGGGCCATTTGTGGCGACTGCCTCGATCCTCGGGACGGCAAGTTCGCGGATAAGCAGGGGCGCGCGGTGTGGCAGACGGCCGCTATCGCGCGCGGCCCGACAGGGGCGGAGCGCGGCCGGGCTCCACGCGGCGCGGTGAACGCAATTCCGAACAGCTTGAGGCCGGGCATTGCTATTCGCTTCGGTCCGTCCGCTCCCGTCACCACTTTCGATCCGCCAGCGCTGCCTTCAGACATGATAAATCTGGCGTGCGTGGTGGCTGCCCAGAACCGGGCGGGGCCGCCGTGCTTTTCCGTCGGCAGCGCCAATCGCGTTGGCCGTGATGCGACGGCAAGCATGGGCCGATTCCCCGCCTTCGAGGCCGATGTCTCTGCCGCCCCCTGGCTCGGCGACGGGGGGCGGCGCCGGGCCGCGCTCCTCGCGCGGCCCGAAGCTTCGAAGCTGGGTATGGCGTCGCAGCCGACCGGCAACGTCGAGGACGATGGCGCTGTCCTGCCGTCCGAGGCCGTCACCGGCATTGATGGCGCTGACGGCCAAGCCAGCGAGACCGATCTTTTGGCGATCAAGACGCTGCCGCGGGGAGGGATCGCTTTTTCGGGTGGCTATTCGTCGCTCGAAGGGCCGATCGGTACCGTCAAGATCGCGCGCACCAACATCGGCGCGCCGGGCCGCGACATCAACGCATCGGTGCGCTACTCGAAAATTCAGCGCCTGTTCGAATTTGGTCTCGCTGATGCTAATTTCATGGGCAGAAAATTGTTGCTGGCGCCGACATTTTTCTATTCCCGATCCACCGCGGTAGGCTTCGACGCTCAAAGCAAATCGTCTGTGTTTCGGCAGAGCGCACGCGGCGTTAATTTCTATGCCGCGAAACCCTTCGGCCGGGGCCTGCGGGTCGCCGCAAATTACCGCTATTCGGACGAGGATTTCCTGATTCGCCAGCAGAATGCGCAATGTGACGTCGGCCTGCATGGCAGCCCGTTCTGCAATGCGCTGGGCCGGTCGACCAGTTCGGTATTGAGCGTTGGACTCACGCTCGACCGGCGCGACCGCGCGGTCGGTCCGACGCGCGGATTTCAGCTTCGCCTCACGCCGGAAATCGCCGGACCGGGGGGCACGTCGCGCTTTGTCCGGTTTCGCGCAGCCGGTAACTTCCACCGCCGTATCGGCGACATGCTTGATGTGTCCTTGGGACTGGAGGGGGGGATAATGGAACCGATCGGGGGGCGGACAATCCCGCTGTTCGACCGTTTCTATATTGGCGGCAACAGCATGCGCGGTTTCGACCTGCGCGGGATCGGACCCAAGGTCGTTCCGCTGAAGGCGCCCGTTGCCCCGCCGACGGCGATCGGCGGCCGTGCCTATTATGCCGGGCGGTTGGAAGTGGCATTTCGGGTGGAAGGCGCGATGCAAAAATTCGGTGTCATCCCCAGCGTTTTCGTTGATGCCGGGTCCGTGTTCGGCGCGTCGAAGAACGAGCTGATTACCGGCGAGCGACTGATCGGAAACTCAGCGAAGCCACGCGTGGCGGTCGGCTTGGGGCTGGCATTCAACGCTGGGCCAGGGCAATTGCGGTTCAGTCTCGCCCAGCCCGTCGTGCGCCAGGAAGGCGATCGTTCAAGGAAATTCTCCATCTCCTTGGGAACGGCCTTCTAGCAGTCGAGCGCAAGGCGCGCAGCCTCCATATCTGTACAATCGCGGGACCGGCGGATTTTCGGATGTCCCCATCTGGGAATGATGGAAAACCGGCGCTTCTGGCAAGTGAGGTCGATTATGATGGCGGACTTTGGGGGCGATAATGAATTGCAACGTCATCGGCACGAAAGACCGTCTGTCGATCCGCATCGAACCGGCTCTTGGCCGATGCGCGCGGCTCCGCGTTCTCGGCCGCACCGGATGGAAGCTGCGCCGTTCATGAGTGCCTCGGCCGGCCCCGTCTATTATGGCACGACCGAACCTCTTCCGACGCGGCTTCGTCGTTTTCGCGAGCTGTGCGGCATCAGCCGCTCGGAGCTCGCGCTGCGGACGGGTCTCAGTCGGCCGACGATATGGGCGTGGGAATCGGGCAAGACCCGGCCGCGGCTTAGAAACCTGCGCGTTTTGGCGAACGTCCTCGGTATCTCGCAGCTCGAACTTGTCGGCGGGCTCGAGGCAGCGGTTCCTGACAACGAAGTCGAGGCGATGTTGGCGACGGGGTGGGAACATGGCGACATGCCCGCAGGGATCGCCAATCCGCAGCGGCTCAGCATCATGATCTATGCCGCCAAGCTCAGCATTGCGGCGCTTGCCGGGATCAAGGCGCAAAATGTGAAAATTTCGATCGAGCTCTGAAATGCCCCGCCACGGCTATTGCCGGTAAGAGCCTACCCCTTCGCCGAGGTACTGATTGTTCGCCTCACGCTGCGCGGCCGCCTCGTCATCGTATAGAAAGGGTAGAAACGCGTAGCGCCGCCCTTGCGTGACCGGCGTCGCCTCGTGCAGCAGGCCGCAACCAAACACGATCGCGCCGCCGGGGGCGGGGCGGTATGTGCGCGCACCGAACTCGGGAAAACGCAGTTCGCCGCCCTCGAAATCATCATTGAGGTTGATCGTCACCGCAAAGCGGCGGTGCGCGGTGCCCATTGTCGTATTGTCGCGATGGGCCCGAAAGTGACCGGCGACCGATGCGTCGTAGCACGCGACAATGTAGCGCTCCATGCGGGTCGCGTCGAAGTTGAAGGCGCGCTGGATCACCGGACGAAGGCAATGGTTCACCCGGGCACTGAGCGCGCGGCAAAAGGCCGGATCCTTGATCGTGACGTCCGACCGGCGTTTGTGGCCATGATCGATGACCGATATCGTCTTGCCGTCAACCTCTCGCATGAAGCCGGAATCCTGCCCGCCTTCGGCGTCATAAAGCTCAATCAGCCGCCGACAGGTCGCGCGGTCGAAGACACGCGGCACGGACAGTACCGGCGCCCAGTCTTCGGGCTTGCCCTCTTGGGTCAGGCGATCGGTCAGCGCCAGCGCCTTGTCGGCGTCGGCCAGATGATAGCGACCGGCAACGCGTAACTGGCGATCCAGCACGATGATATAGGGTTCGTAATGGTTGTTGTCTGCCGAAGAGGCGCCATATGCGTTGCTGACCGCACGATCACTGTCGAGGATGTAGCGGATCCCGGGAATCCGCGTAGTGATCCGCCCGGCCGCATGGTCCGCGACATCCAGAATGACTCCGAAAAACGAACAGCGACTGTCGTCGAAACGATCGGGATCAGCCATCAGCCTGGCATGGGCGGCGCGGACCCGATCGACGGTCGCTGAGCCCATGAAAAACAGCAAGACTGCGCGTCCGGCAACCGTATGGAACGTATATTGCGGGTTTACGTCCAGTACATGCGTCTTGAACCATGGCGCTGCCGATCCGACGATCGGTTTCGGTATGGAATCTTCCCGCGTCGCAGATCGTGCCATGATACCGCCCCCCGCCCCCGCGTGATGCTCGAACCTTGTAGCATTTGGGAGAAATGGGCACAAGCGCGCCGGGCGCGGCGCCAACTCGTCGATGATATTCGCAGCACATGGCAGGTCAGCATCCGGCGGGCCTGCAGCGTGCTCCGGTCAGAACGATCCAGCTACCACTATCGTGGCAAGGGTGCCGATCAGGCCGACCTCAAGCAGCGGATCAAGGAGCTCGCGGAGACGCGGGTTCGGTACGGCTATCGCCGTATTCATATGCTGCTTCAACGCGAAGGCTGGGCGATCAACGGCAAGCAGGTTTATCGGCTTTACAAGGAGATGGGCCTTGGGCTGCGCAATAAGCCGCCCAAACGGCGTGTGAAGGCGAAGCTGAGGGAAGGCCGCTGTGCGGCCTCCCGCGTTAATGATGTATGGGCCAAGGGCTTCGTCCAGGACCAGGTGGCGACAGGACCGAAGCTGCGGATCCTCACAGTGGTCGACACCTTCCGCCGGTTCTCGCCGGCAGTAGTTCCGCGGTTCCGGTTCCGGGCACCGGACGTGGTCGAAATGCTGGAACGGGTCTGCGGGCAGGTGGGTTATCCCGCCTCGATATGGGCTGAAAGTGGCATCGAATTTATCTCCTGCGAGCTCGATCTGTGGGCCTACATGAAAGGCGTGACGCTCGGCTTCTTGCGGCTTGGCAAGCCCACCGACAACGCGTTCAACGGGAAGTTCCGGGCGGAATGCCTGAACGCCCACTGGTTCATGAGCCTGGATGATGCGGTCCAAAAATGCGAGGCTTGGCGTAGAGACTACACCGAGATACGACCGCACAGCGCGATCGGCAACAAACCACCGATATCGCTTATGTTGGCGTCAGCGGCACATGGCCCGCCCTGATGCCCGCACGCTGGAAAGCCGCCAGCAGGGTGGTCCAGAAACGGGGTGTAGCTCTTGATGACCTGGCCCAAACTGTGCGATCGAAACGCGCTCAAAATGCCCTCTCCATTGATATCAAATTGGACCATTTTGTTAGTCGAACTACAGTTATGGCCCCAAACATGTGGGGAAATATGTGGGGGTAGGACGCGGACATCGAAGAATAAAGAATTAAATATCAATGGCTAAGCGTGCGGTTCGATACAAGCCCTGCCACCACCGCTTTTGACGACGATCCTCACTTGCCGCGTCGCGGCCCCGCGGCGGGATCAGTGTCGAGCAGGTCTTCCAGAAACAGCGACATCAGCATGGCCTGGCTGCCGACGCCTGCCTTGGCATAGACTTGGCTGAGCTGCGCGCGCACGGTGCCTGACGCAGCGCCGCGGAGTCGAGCGATTTCGGCGACGTCGCAGCCCTTGAGCGCGAACAACGCGACGTCGCTCTCTCCGCGCGTCAGTGACCAGGCATCGAAGCGATGGGCAATATGGTCGGCGAGTGCGCCGCGAGCGCGGGCGAGCGCATCGTCGGCGCGTGCGAGATCGGCTGCGATCCGGCGCAGGTGGCGCGCGCCGAGTACGACGCCGGCGAGCAGTGCGAGGGCGACGAGGCATTCCATCATCACCTCGACGCTGAAGCCGCGTCCGGCCTGTTCGATCAGATCGTCGATCCCGTCGACGACGAAATAGCTCGCGGCGACGGCTTGAAGCGCCACCACGGCGATCGGGCCGATCAGACGGGACGAAAAGCGGCTTTTACCGGGCGCAGACTGGATAGATGGCATGGCACTTCCGCTTATCGGGACGGGAATAAGCGCCTGCTTATAGGGCGAAACGCTCCGCCGCGCTAATCGTGCGCCACACAAGGAGATGCAAATGACCGATAGGGAAAAGCAGGTGCTGACCAAGGTGCCGGCGGTGACGCTGGGTTTCTGGATCATCAAGATATTGGCGACCACCTTTGGCGAGACCGCGGGCGACACGGTGAGCATGTCGATGAATCTGGGCTATCTGGTCGGCACCGCGATTTTTGCGGCGGTGCTGGCGATCCTGATCGTCTGGCAGATTCGCGCCCGCGCCTTTCATCCCTTCCTCTATTGGGCGACGATCATCGCCTCGACGACGGCGGGAACGACGATGGCCGACTTTGCGACGCGCTCGCTCGGCATCGGTTACCCCGGCGGTTCGCTGCTGTTGCTCGGTGCGGTACTGGCCTCGCTCGCGGTCTGGCACCGCGCGCTGGGCAGCATCTCGATCCAGTCGGTGCACGAACCGCGGGCCGAGCTCTATTACTGGCTGACGATCACCTTTTCGCAGACGCTGGGCACCGCGCTCGGCGACTGGATTGCCGACGGCCCGCTCGGCTACCTCGGGTCGGCGATCATCTTCGGTGCGCTGCTCGCGCTGCTCGCCATCGCTTATTATCGCACCGCGATTAGCCATGTCGCACTGTTCTGGGCGGCCTTCATCCTGACCCGTCCGCTCGGCGCCGTGGTCGGCGATTTTCTGGACAAGCCGGTCGATCATGGCGGGCTGGCGCTGAGCCGCGCCGGTGCATCGGCGGTGCTTGCCATCGCGATCGTCACGCTGATCCTCGCGCTGCCGCAGCGCGCCGCCGCGGCGCATGACGATCGCGGCGGCTGAGCGACCGGCTATTTCCGCTCGACCAGTTCGCGCAGCAAGAAGGCGTGGAGCATGGCCGCGCGCACGGCGTCCTCGGCATGGTCGGCGCCGACCGAGTGGCCGCCTTCCAGATATTCGTGATAATAGACGCGGTTGCCATAATCCTGCAGCTTTGCGGCCAATTTGCGGGCGTGGCCGGGATGGACGCGGTCATCCTTCGTCGAAAGGTACAGGAAGATCGGCGGATATTTCACGCCCTTGCGGACATTCTGATAGGGCGAATATTTCGACAGGAAGGCCCAGTCGGCGGGATCGTCGGGATTGCCATATTCAGCGACCCACGAGGCGCCCGCGAGCAGCTTGTTATAGCGCTTCATATCCTCGAGCGGCGAGCCCGCAATGACCGCGCCATAGAGATCCGGGCGCTGCGTCATCGCGGCGCCGACCAGCACGCCGCCATTCGAGCGACCCGAAATGGCAATCCTGCCCTTGCTGCTGATGCCGGTCTTGACCAGATCCTCCGCGACGGCGTGGAGGTCGTCGAAACTGTTCTGGCGTTTTTCGCGCAGCGCCGCCTGGTGCCAGGCGGGGCCATATTCGCCGCCGCCGCGAATATTGGCGAGGACATAAGCGTTGCCGTCCTCGACCCAGAACAGGCCGAGCGGACCGGCGCGATAGGGCTGACCGGTCAGATAGCCCGGCGTCTGCGCGGCGCGGAAGCCGCCATAGGCGTGGATCAGCGCGGGCACGGGGCCTTTAGCGCCGGCTTTGCGGACGAGGAAATAGGGGATCTTGGTGCCGTCCTTCGACGTCGCGAAGCGCTTTTCCACCGTCATGCCCTTGGCGTCGAAGGCTGCGGGCAGGCTTTGCACGACACGCGGCGCGGCGTTGTCGGTGACGGCATAAAGCGTCGGCGGGTCGAGCATCGTTTCGGCAGTCGCGAAGATCGTGTCGCGCTTGGCGATCGCGCCGGCCAGATGCACCGTAGCGTTGGCCGCCAGCGGCACCTCGCGCTGGGTCCAGGTGCCGCTCGCGGGATCGCGGCGCAGCGCGAACAGCTTGCCTTCGACATCGTCGAGCGCCTTGACCCAGAGAATATTGTCGGTCGCGCTGACCTCCTCAATCGCCTGCGCCTTGGTCGGCGCCATCACCGCCGCCATTTTCGCGGGGCGTCCGGCCGCCGCGTCGGCGAGCGACAGCGCGACGAGCGAGCCTTCGCCGAAGCCGTCGGCGGGCTTGTTGAGGAAGATGATTGCCTGACCGCCGATGACATCGCGTAGGTCGGCGGTGTCGGGAATCGGCGCCGGGACGAAGCCCGCGCCGTGGGCGGCTCGGATGCTGTAGTCGCTGGTATAGAAGCTCTTGTTGCGGGCGATGAGGATCCAGCGCGTCTTGCCGTCGTCGATCGCGATCGGGTTGATCCCGACGTCGCTCGCTTCGCCTTCGGCGACGACCGCTGCGCTGGCAAGCAGCGTGCCACGCCTCCAGCGTTTGACGATGCGCGGATAGCCCGACGCGGTCATGCTGCCTTCGCCATAGTCGGTGGCCACGAGCAGCGTGTTTGCGTCCTCCCAAACGACCGCGCTCTTCGCCTGCGGCAGCGCAAAGCCGTCAGTCACGAAGCGGCCGGTGGTGCGGTCCCATTCGCGCACGATGTCCGAATCGGTGCCGCCGGGACTGAGCGAGACGAGGCAGCGCGTGTAGGTGGGGGCAAGACAGTCGGCGCCGTGCCAGACCCAGCTTTGCCCCTCCGCCTTGCCGAGCGCGTCGACGTCGATCAGCGTTGTCCATTCGGGCGTTCCGGCGAGATAGGCACTCAGCGGACTTTGCCGCCAGATGCCGCGCGGATGGTCCGCATCGCGCCAGAAGTTGGTGATGGTATCGCCCATCACCTGACCGGGGTCGGCAATCTGGCGGTCGTCGTCGAGGATCGCTTTCGCGCGCGCCCGATCCTGTTCGAAACCGGGGCGATTTAGGATCAGCTTGTCGGCCGCGGCATTTTCCGCCTTCACCCACGCCAGCGCCTTTGCCCCGTCGATATCCTCCAGCCACAACCAAGGGTCGGTCTCGGTCGCGGCGAAGGCCGCCGCGGACAGCGAACAGGCAAGGGCGAGCGCGGCAAGGCGGGCGCGGATCATCTCGGTCTCCATGAGCAGGGTCTGAAGCTGCTGTGCTAGCACTATCAGACACCCGATGGGAACCGCCTACTGGTCGATGACGATCGTTCCGGGGTGATGCTTGTCGAGATGTTTCCGGATGATGCGCAGATTGCGCGTGTTCGACCGGAACAGAAAGTCGAAGGCATCGCCGACGAGCGGGATGGCCCCAAGCGCAGTGTCGACGCCGAGATTGCCCATCATCCGCCACAGCTTCCATTTGGGCATGCCCAGATTGCGCGCTTCCCAGATGATATAGGCCCCCATGACGGCGGTCACGACATCGCCGACGACGGGCACCAGCCCGACGATCGCGTCGAGCCCGACCGGCCGGTTGATGCCGGGAATGGTGAAGCTGCGTTCGAGGAGAAGCTCCAGCGTTTCGATGCGCTTGCGCAGCGCCGCAGGATTGTTGCGATCGGCAACCAAGGCTTCGAAAATCGCGTCCGTATTGGGCGTCGAGGGGGGCATCGGCGTCCTTTCCAACCGCGCACGACGATGTGCGCCTATTATTAGTTGGGTTTGGCGAGCAAGCGATTCAATGGGTGGGCCGCCCGCGCATTCGGCTTGAACCCTGTAAGCCGCTGCGACGCGACCGACCAGCGCAGCGGCGTGGCGATCGGAATGAACGGGGTGTAGCGCCCCAGCATCGTTTCGATCTCGCCGATCTGGCGCGCGCGCTGGCCACTGTCGATATTGAGCACGGCCTGATCGATCTTCGCCTGTGCCTCGCGGTTGCACAGCGTGTCGCGCTGGCACGACAGCCGGCGGAGCGCCCAGAGGGCGTCGTCATTCGGCGCCACCTCGTCGATCAGGCGCAGGTCCGATGCCGCATCCATAGCGACGCGGCGGCTTTCGATACCGATGCGGGCAAAGTCGGCGGCGACATAGGCAAAGAGAATGCGGCCGCCCGGCGTCTGGGGGACCGCGATGCGGAGCGGCGCAATCTCTCGCCCGGCGGCGCGCCAACTGTCGACCACGCGCTTCGACTGGGCGAAGCGCGAATCATTGTCGAAGTCGGCCCAGGCGGGTTGCAAGGGTTCAGGGCCGCCGTCGCGGCGGTAGACTGCCGGCCGAAGCGCGCGCTGCGGCTGCCATTCGGCAAGGCCGAAGGCGTCGATCAGGCGCTGCCGCCGCACGACGCGCGACAGGGCATCGCGGTTGATGTCGGAGGCGAGGAACCCTTCGGCGCTGGTGAAAGAAAGGCCGAAAAGCCCCGGCACCGGATCGACGATGAGGCGCGAGCGGCCGATGCTGGACACGAGGAAATAGGGGAGGGTCGAAAAGCGGCCGCCGATCACCCCGTCGGCATAGCCATTATTGTAGCGGGCCAGCGCCCCGGCGGGCGTCGTGCCGACGAGTTCGACCGACGCGGCGGGATCGTTTGCGGCGGCTTCGGCGGCCTCGGGATCGTCGGCGAGCGGGTCGGGCGCGGGCGTCAGCAGCAGCGCGCGTCCGGCCTTGCGCGATCGCATCGGCCCCCAGCCCATGCCCTTGTAGACGATCGTCAACGAAGGCTGCGCGAGCAGTTCGAGCATATTGGGCTGCGGCACTGCGAGCCGGATTTCGATGACCTGATCGGTCATCGCACGGATCGTCTCGATCTCCGGGAAATCGTCCTTCAGCAGGTTGCGGCTGTTCGTGCCAAGATAGCCGCGCAGCACCGAAACCACGTCGTCGGCCGTGACTTCGCGACCGTTCGACCATTTTGCCTCGCGCAGCCGGAAAATATAGCTGCGCCCGTCGCCGGTCACCGTCCAGCGTTCGGCAAGACCGGTGTCGATCTGGCCGTCGGCGTCATAGCCGACAAGCCCCTGCGCCGTCATTTCGAGCAGCGCTGCATTGGGCGAGGACAGTTCGCCGTTGAGCGGGCTCGCCGCGGCGTTGAGCGGCCCCATCGCGGCGATCCGCACCGGACCCCCGCCACCGCCGAAAAGGCCGCATCCGGCGAGCGCGGCGACCAGCAGCGCGGTGCCCGCGAACCGCGCGCCGCGGCGCGAACGGAGGCTGCGGCGCGTCATATTCCTGTGCCTCCCCTGTGCCAGCGGTTGGTGCGGACGGCGGGACTCGAACCCGCACACCCGTTCGGATAGCAGATTTTAAGTCTGCTGCGTCTACCGATTCCGCCACGTCCGCGCACCGCGGCCTGTCATGCCGATGGGTGAGGGGAGGTCAAGTCATCTTTGCCGCTTTGTCCCGGCGCGCTCCTCGGCTAGACCGACGCGCATGACAGCGGTTCTGGAAATTTCCGGTCTGGGAAAGACTTACAAGAGCGGGCATCGCGCTTTGGCGGGTGTCGACCTCAGCATCGAGAAGGGCGAGATATTTGCGTTGCTCGGCCCCAATGGGGCAGGCAAGACGACGCTTATCAGCATCGTCTGCGGTATCGTGACGCCGAGCGAGGGCAGGGTGACGGTCGGTGGTCACGATCATGCCCGCGACTATCGCGCGGCGCGATCGATGATCGGGCTGGTGCCGCAGGAACTGCATACGGATTCGTTCGAAACGGTGATGGCCACCGTGACTTTTTCGCGCGGTCTGTTCGGCAAACCGCGCGATCCGGCGTTCATCGAGCAATTGCTGAAGGATCTGTCGCTGTGGGACAAGCGCGGCAGCAAGATCATGGAATTGTCGGGTGGAATGAAACGCCGCGTGATGATCGCCAAGGCGCTGAGCCACGAACCCGAAATCCTCTTCCTAGACGAACCGACCGCGGGGGTCGACGTCGAACTGCGCCGCGACATGTGGAATATGGTGCGGGGCCTGCGCGAGCGCGGGGTGACGATCATTCTGACCACCCATTATATCGAAGAGGCCGAAGAAATGGCCGACCGCGTTGGCGTCATCACGCGCGGCAAGCTGATCCTCGTCGAAGAGAAGAACGCGCTGATCAAGAAGCTGGGGCGCAAGACGCTGACGCTCAATCTTGCCGAACCGCTCGATGCCATTCCGGCCGAACTCGGCGACTGGACGCTCGAACTGGCGGAGGAGGGGCATGAGCTTGTCTATGAATTCGACAGCCAGGCCGAGGCGACCGGCGTGCCGTCACTGCTACGTCGGATGACCGATATCGGCATCGCCTTCAAGGATCTGCACACACGGCAAAGCTCGCTCGAGGATATTTTCGTCGGGCTGGTACACGAACCCAGGGATGGCGAAGGAGCGGCGACATGATCGGCAACGTCCGCGGTATCCGCGCGATCTACATGTTCGAGATGGCGCGCTTCGGGCGCACGGTGTGGACCAGCCTGATGTTGCCCGTCATCACCACGACGCTCTATTTCGTCGTCTTCGGATCGGCGATCGGTAGCCGGATGAGCGACGTCAGCTCGGTGCCCTATGGCGCGTTCATCGTGCCGGGGCTGATGATGCTGACAATGTTCACCGAAAGCATCAGCAACGCGAGCTTCGGCATCTACATGCCCAAATGGACAGGGACGATCTACGAGATGCTGTCCTCGCCGATGTCGCCGCTCGAATTGCTGATCGCCTATGTCGGCGCGGCGGCAACCAAATCGGTAATCATCGGCGCGATCATTTTCGCGACCGCGCATCTGTTCGTCGACATTCAGGTCGCGCATCCGTTGCTGATGGTCGGCTTCATGGTGCTGATGGCGGTGACCTTCTGCCTCTTCGGCTTCATCATTGGCATCTGGGCGCAGAGCTTTGAACAGCTGCAGGTGATCCCGTTGCTCGTCGTCTATCCGCTGACCTTCCTGGGCGGCGCCTTCTATTCGCTCGACATGCTGCCCGCCGCGTGGCGCGCGGTGACGCTGTTCAATCCCGTCGTCTATCTGATCAGCGGCTTTCGCTGGACCTTTTTCGGACAGGGCGACGTGGCGATCGAGGTCAGCATGGGCGCGGTGGCGCTCTTTCTGGCGCTGTGCCTCGGCCTGATCTTCTGGATGTTCCGCACGGGCTACCGGCTCAAGAACTGAGGGCGTGCATGGCGAGCGTCAAGATCGCTAAGGAGTAAGCGGAGATGAAAACTCCAAAGATTCGGTTGGCAGGTTTGGCGTTCTTCCTCGTTCCTACAACAGCCGACGTAGAGGCCGAAGAACGCGCGGCGTGTGCCTATGACCGAAACGCCATACTGCAACTTGATCCGAATATGTTCGATCAAGATGACAAGGCCGGTTGGCGAGAGCTCGCCAATCGAGACGGATGCCAAGCTGCCGCCGCTGATGCGATCGCATTATATATCGAAAGTCACCGAGAAACATTGGTGCGACAGTGGCAGCTGCCTTCCTTCAAATGGCACGAGGCGCAGCTCCGCGCTATGGCGGGACAGGTTTCGCAGGCCACTCGCCTGATGCGCCAGTCGATCAAGCCGGAGAAGGGCCCCGAGGGCTTTGAAGGCTGGACCGACTACGCGCTGCCTTGGAACCAATATGTCTTGGCAACGATCGCCTTTCTGGAGGGAGACATGGATGCGCTGAAGGAGGCGCGGGACCGTCTTGCCAACTCGCCCATGCCGCCGGGTTTCGATACACTTGATCGATCGCAGGTCAGTGTCCCGCCGTCTTGGCCGCAGAATCTCGATGTGGTCGATGGATTGATCGCCTGCATTGGGCAACCATATCAGGAAGCATATGGGAGTGCGCATTGTCGGGATGTCGGCAAGCAGGAAGCGCGGCGCAAGCATTGAGCCCCCGCGCTCCGTTGATTGACAGGAAGGCCGCAGAAAAATCCCGCGAAACCGGTCTTTTCTGCGGCTGGCTTTGGCTTGGCCGTTCAGCCGTTCAGCCGCTCGCGCATTTCCTTGCCCGGCTTGAAATAGGGCACGCTCTTGGCGCTTACCGCGACCGGCGCGCCGGTGCGCGGATTGCGCCCGGTGCGCGACTCGCGTTCGCGGGTTGAGAAGGCGCCGAAGCCGCGCAGCTCGACGCGGCCCCCCGCCGCAAGCTGCTCGACGATGGCGTCGAAGAATTCATCGATGATGCGTTCCACCTCTTCGAGGCGCAAATCGCTGTTTTCACTCGCGATCATTTGAACCAGTTCCGACCGGATCATCAGCTTCCCCTAGTTATCACGCGCGCCCCACGGGCGCAGGCCATCCGGTCTTTGCCGGTTCCACAGCGTGAGGACCCCTCCCAACGCGGCATCGAACCTATCATGATTCAGGGTTCTTTCAAAACATATCGCTGAAAGAAAAAGGCCCGCAGAGGGACACTCTGCGGGCCTTTTGTTTCACCGCAAAAGCGGGGAAGGATTAATCCTTCTTGCCGGCCTTCAGCGCTTCGCCGAGGATGTCGCCGAGCGACGCACCCGAATCCGACGAACCATATTGTGCGACGGCTTCCTTTTCTTCGGCGATCTGCATCGCCTTGACAGAGAAGCTGGGCTTCTTCGAACGGTCGAAGCCGGTGACCATCGCGTCGAACTTCTGACCGACCTGATAGCGTTCGGGACGCTGTTCGTCGCGGTCGCGGCCGAGGTCGGCGCGCTTGATGAAGCCGGTGGCGCCATCTTCGCCGGCCTGGACTTCGAGGCCGTTGTCGCGGACTTCGAGGACCGAGACGGTGACGACATCGTTCTTCTTCAGCGAGCCCGAAGCGGCGACACCGCCGCCGACGGCCGGAGCACCCTTTTCAAGCTGCTTGATGCCGAGGCTGATGCGTTCCTTCTCGACGTCGACGTCGAGAACGACGACCTGCACATTCTCGCCCTTGCGGTGGAGGTGCAGCGCTTCTTCGCCCGAGATGCCCCACGCGATGTCCGACATGTGAACCATGCCGTCGACGTCGCCCGGAAGGCCGACGAACAGACCGAATTCGGTCGCGTTCTTGACTTCGCCTTCGACAACCGAGCCAACCGGATGCGCTTCTGCGAAGGCACCCCAGGGGTTCGACTGGGCCTGCTTGAGGCCAAGCGAGATGCGGCGCTTGTCGCTGTCGACTTCGAGGACGATGACGTCGACTTCCTGGCTCGTCGAAACGATCTTGCCGGGGTGGACGTTCTTCTTGACCCACGACATTTCGCTGACGTGGACCAGGCCTTCGATGCCGGGTTCGAGTTCGACGAACGCACCATAGTCGGTGATGTTCGTGACCGTGCCGGTGAGCTTCGCACCGACCGGATACTTGGCGGCGACGCCTTCCCACGGATCGCTTTCGAGCTGCTTCATGCCGAGGCTGATGCGCTGCGTATCGCGATTGATGCGGATGATCTGCACCTTAACCGTGTCACCGATGTTGATGACTTCGCTCGGGTGGTTGACGCGCTTGTAGCTCATGTCGGTGACATGGAGCAGGCCGTCGATGCCGCCGAGGTCAACGAACGCACCATAATCGGTGATGTTCTTGACCGCGCCTTCGATGATCTGACCTTCTTCCAGGTTCTGGATCAGGCCCGAACGCTGTTCGGCGCGCGTTTCTTCAAGGATGGCGCGGCGCGACACGACGATATTGCCGCGGCGGCGATCCATCTTGAGGATCTGGAACGGCTGCGGCAGATCCATGAGCGGGCCGACGTCGCGCACGGGGCGGATGTCGACCTGGCTGCCGGGAAGGAACGCCACGGCGCCGCCAAGGTCGACGGTGAAGCCGCCCTTGACGCGGCCGAAGATAACGCCTTCGACGCGGGCTTCCTTGTTGAATTCTTCTTCCAGGCGGTCCCAGGCGGCTTCGCGGCGAGCGCGGTCGCGCGACAGCATGGTTTCGCCATTGGCGTTTTCGACGCGGTCGACATAGACTTCGACTTCGTCGCCGACGTTGAGGTCGGCCTTCTGGCCGGGCATCGCGAATTCGCGAAGCGGCACGCGGCCTTCGCTCTTCAGGCCGATGTCGATCACTGCCAGGTCATTTTCGATCGCGGTCACGGTGCCCTTGACGACGCGGCCTTCAAAGCCGCCATCAGCACCACCCAGCGATTCGTCGAGCATCGCGGCGAAATCGTCGCGCGACGGAAAAGCCGTAGAGGCCATATGGGTTCTTCCTTACTTCATTTGTTCCGGCCAAGCGGTTGGTTCCGCTGGTCTTGTGGCCGATCCGTCCTGCCCGCCGAATGCGAAGCAGAACATCCTCAAGACCGGTTGGCGGCAGAAGCACGGGCAAAGCAAAAAGGGCGCGACGGGGATAGCCCATCACGCCCGACGCTCGATAGAGAGCGACGGTTCGTCCGTGCCTCGACCGGCCACAAGGCCCGTCGGACGGCGCGCGTATAGTCGCGAACGCGGCTTTCGGCAAGGCGAAAAGCCCTGTCGGCCGCGGACTCCCGTCAGCCGCGCGCCTTTGTCCGTTCGGTGACGAAGGCGATGGCGGCGGCGATCGCGGCATCGCGGTCCATCGCCGAGGTGTCGAGCAGCATCGCATCGTCGGCGCGGAGCAGGGGGGCGTCGGCACGGCCCATATCGCGGGCGTCGCGGGCGTGGATGTCGGCGAGCACGGCGTCATAGCCGATTTCGACCCCGCGCCCCAGCATCTCGGCATGGCGGCGGCGGGCGCGTTCTTCGGCGCTTGCCGTCACGAACAGTTTGGCGTCGGCGTGCGGCGCGATCACGGTGCCGATATCGCGCCCGTCGAGCACGGCGCCGCCAGGCTGGTTGGCGAAATCGACCTGCCGCTGGAACAGCGCCTTGCGCACCGCAGGATGCACCGACGCGCGGCTGGCGAGGCTGCCCGTGCTTTCGTAGCGAAGCGCGGGATCGTCGAGCAAGGCGTCCGGAAAATCGCAGGCGACGAGGGCGTCGGCCGCCTTGTCCGGATCGCCATGATTGAGCTGCGTCTGATAGCCCACAGCGCGATAGAGCAGCCCGGTATCGAGCACGGGGAGGCCGAAATGCTCGGCAAGCGCCTTGGCGATAGTGCCCTTGCCCGACGCAGTAGGGCCGTCGACCGCGATAATCATGCCGAATCACCGCGGGTACGGCGCGCGCGAAGGGCGCGCAGCAAGCCCCAGGAAGCGATCAGCGCCCAAGCCGCTTCGAGCAGAAACGCCGCCAAGTTGAAATGAACCGACAGCGAGATCAGCAGCAAAATCACGCCGACAAGGTCCACCGCATTGAACAGCAACTGATCCAGCGTCTTGGCCATGTTTGCATAGGCGAACGCAGCGATGAACAGGATGCTGCCGATGATGCCGATCGCGTTCGCGGCAAAGGAGGAGATATAGGCGCTCATACGAATTGATAGCCGTCAAATCGCACGCGGAGCAGCCGGCCATCGTGGTCGAAGCCGATTTCGACCCAGCCGGGGTTGAGCGTCGCGCCGCATTCGACGGGGCCGACGTTTCCCGACACGAGCGACGGGTCGCAGTCGAACGCCACATCGGGCAGAAAGCGGCGAACCCGGGCCCTCACCTCGGACTGGTCGCGCGCCGCCCCGATATCGAGCGCGCCGATCGGTCGCCCTTCGAACTCGCTTGCCTCCACCGTCTTGATCATGACACGGAGGTCGTCGGCGCCGTCTCCGTACAGAAAATGACGCACACCGGCGGCGTCGCGCCGTTCGCAGCCCTCGTCGGGGATGCAGGGCTCGTCGTCGATCGGCCGAAGTCCGCTGCCGGCGTCTGCCGCACGGCTATCGATCGGATAATCGGAAAAGCTCCGGTCGACCCGAAGCTGCGCACCGCTCGGACAATATTCGACGTCGCCGTCGCACGTCGCGCTGGTGACCGATGCCGTCGGGTCCGGCGCGCGCGCTGTATCGGCAAAGGCGCCCGCCGTGTCGGCGGTTGTCGGAAGGGTGGCGCCCTGTTGCGCGCCGGCCGCGCCGGCACTTAGGCCGAGGAGCGCGATCGGGGCCGCGATGGACAGGATGGGACGACGGTTCATCGCTGCAGGCCCTCCAGCAACGCCTCGAAATTGGGAAAGCTCGTTGCGACCGGTGCCATATCGTCGATCGTCACGGGGGCCTTGCTGACGAGGCCCGCGATGGCGAAGCTCATGCAGATGCGGTGGTCGAGGTGGCCGGCGATGGTCGCGCCGCCGGGCAGCGGGTCGCCGCCGGTGCCGTGGATGACGAGGCCGTCCTCGCTCTCCTCGACCCGCACGCCGATCGCCGCGAGGCCCGCGGCCATGACCGACAGCCGGTCGCTTTCCTTGACGCGCAGCTCGTCGAGGCCGGTCGTCACGGTCGTCCCCTCGGCAAGCGCGGCGGCGACGAAGAGAATCGGATATTCGTCGATCATGCTCGGCGCGACTGCCGGATCGACCGCGATGCCGCGGAGCAGGCTGTGGCGGACGCGCAGGTCGGCGACGGGCTCGCCGCCGACTTCGCGCGCATCGAGCAGTTCGATATCCCCGCCCATCGCCTTCAATACCTCGACCAGGCCGGCGCGGGTCGGGTTGAGGCCGACATTGGCAATAGTGACGTCCGATCCGGGGACGAGCAGCGCCGCAACGATGAAGAAAGCGGCCGACGAGGGGTCGCCCGGAACGACGATCGTTTGCGGCCGCAATTCGGCTTCGCCCATCACCGAAATCCAGCGAGTGCCGTCGGGTTCTACTTCGACGTCCAGCGTGGCGCCGAAGCCCTTGAGCATCCGTTCGCTATGGTCGCGCGTCGGCACGGGTTCGATCACGGTGGTGATTCCCGGCGTATTGAGGCCGGCGAGCAGGATCGCCGACTTGACCTGCGCCGAGGCGACCGGAAGCCGATATTCGATCGGCACCGCGGGCGCGAGGCCGCGCACCATCAAGGGAAGGCGGCCACCCGGCGAGGCCGAGATGTCAGCGCCCATCTGCGACAACGGATCGATGACGCGCCCCATCGGGCGTCCCGACAGGCTGGCATCGCCGACGAAAGTGGTCGTGATCGGATGGCTGGAAACAAGGCCCATCAGCAGGCGCGTCGAGGTGCCGCTGTTGCCCATGTCGAGCGCTTCGCGCGGCTGGAGCAGGCCACCGACACCGACGCCTTCAATGACCCATTCGCCGTCGCCGGTGCGGTCGATATTCGCGCCCATCGCGCGCATGGCCGCGGCGGTGGCGAGGACATCATGCCCCTCAAGCAGCCCGCTCACGTGGCTGGTGCCGACCGCGAGCGCCGACAACATCAGGGCGCGATGCGAAATGCTCTTGTCGCCGGGAATCGCGATCCTACCTTTAAGCGGAGCGGACGCGGCGAAGCTGCGGGGGCGGGCATTCTGGTCAGTCATGGCGTGCGGCTTTTGACAGCGGCCCGACAATCTGGCAAGGCGCACGCCGATTTGACGGATCGCCGGCCCGGCGCCCATCTTTTTCCGAAATATCAACCGATTTCCAAAAGGTTACGAGGCTTATATGGTAAAGGCTGAATGGGGCACGAAGCGTAGCTGCCCGAAATGTGCCACCCGATTCTACGATTTGACCAAGGATGATCCGGTCAGCTGCATCAATTGCGGCTATTCCTGGATTCCGGAATCGGTGCTGAAATCGAAGCAGCCGATGCCCTTCGAGGAAGTCGAGAAGCCGACCAAGGTCAAGGAAGAGGCCATCGACGAGGATCTGGATCTGGACGTCGATGTCGATGAAGACAGCGATTCGCCGGATAACGATGTCGATCTGGGCGGCGATGACGATCTGGGCGTCGCCACCGGCGACGACGAAGACGACGAAAGCTGATTTTTCGGCGAGGGGCCAAAAAAGCATCGCGGAGATGCATTTGGCCCCTTGCATCGAACGCAGGCGCTGCTAAAGGCGGCGTCCCGGTCGCACCACCCAGGGCGGCCAGACGAAATGGCACGGGGCCTTAGCTCAGCTGGGAGAGCGCTACAATGGCATTGTAGAGGTCAGCGGTTCGATCCCGCTAGGCTCCACCATTTCCTCGAAAACAAGAGGTCCGACGCACCGGCGTTCGGGCCTTTTTCTTTGCCGTGCCGGTTGGCGTGGCGCGTCAGAGCGCCATTTCTTCCTTTTCGAACAAGGGTTCGAAGCCGATCGGGTCGGCCAGGCTGATCCGGTCGAGGATCGCGGCGGTATCGTCGCGCACCTTCAGCATCAGCGTGCGCATCCGGCATTCGGCTTCGGGCAGGCAATTCTTGCAGGTTTCGTGGGCATTGCGGCTGGCACACGGGACCAGCGCGAGCGACCCGCGCGTCAGCCGGACAAGATCGCCATAGCTGATGTCGACCGGCGGCAGCGCAAGCTGATAGCCGCCATCGCGTCCGCGCTGCGAGATGAGCAACCCTTCGCGCGCCATTTCCGACAGGATGACGGTCAGGAATTTGGGCGGGATATTCTGCGCCTCGGCAATGTCCGCGAGTTGGACCTGACCCTTGCCCCAATGATCGGCAAGATGCTGAAAGGCACGTATCGTGTAGCGGGTCTTCTGCGAGAGCATGGCGCGCTGTCTGATCCACTTTGCCGATAATTTCAACCTCCCGACATGACAATTATCGCCTCAGCGCCAGCCCCATTGATTGAAATCACAGCGCGGCGTAGTTTCGCGGCGATAAGCGGGGTCGCGATCACAGGTTTTGGCACGGGTTTTTTGGAGCCGCATATGAAGCGAATCATGTTGGTCCCCGCCTGGGCCGCCGTCACCCTGCTGGCGGTGGCGCCCGCGCAGGCACAGTTCGGCGGGCTGCTGCGCAAGGTCACGACGCCGACCCCCGCCCCGACGTCGAGCGAAAGCGACAACGGCGGTTGTCCCAAGGGCAAGAAGGGCAGCAGCGTCGGCCGCGGCATATTGGGCGGTGTGATCCGCGATGCGGTGGGCGACGCGGCCAGCAAGGCGGGCGTCTATTCCTATGTCCCGATCGCCGAGGTCAGCGGAACGCTGACCGACGCCATCGCTTGCCGCCTCGACCCCGCCGAACAGGTGCAGGCCGCCAAGGCCACCGAAGAGGTGACACGCGGCGAAGCGGTCGGCACGACGTCGAACTGGACCAGCGAAACGCGCGACAATGTCAGCGGGTCGTCGACCGTGGCTTCGATCAACACAGAGGACGGCGGCAGGAAGTGCATGACCGTCAACGACTTCGTGATCGTCGATGGCGAGGAAACCCGTGTGTCGAAACGCATGTGCAAGGGCCCGGGTGATACGCGCTATGTTCTTGCGGCCTGAATTGCCGAAGCTCGCCCTCACGGCGCTTGCGGTCGTCAGCCTGACCGCGGCGACCGAGATGGACCCGATCAATCCGACCTGTCCGCTCAACCCCAATTGGTCGGCCAATCCGACGATGAAGCTGACGGTCGAAAAGCGCGGCGCGATGAAGGTGATGCTCGGCGAAGGCCGCGTTGATTCGGGACTGCCCGACCGGCTGAGCGCCGCGCTGAAGGCCAATCCGGACGTATCCGAGATATGGCTGCGTTCGCCCGGCGGCGATGCGCGCGCCGGCAACGCCGCGGGGCGCATCATCCGGTCGAACCCCGGCCTTGCGACGCGCATACCGAGCGGCTGGGCCTGTTTCAGCGCCTGCAATTTCGTCTTCATGGGCGGCGCGCCGCGGCTGATCGAGCCGGGCGGCGAGTTCATCGTCCATATGTTCACCAGCACCGGCGACCGCTCGCTGATCGACGAAAGCGTGGCGATGGGCACCGATGCGACGACCGAGCTGATCGGCGACGTCGAACAGGACAGCGCGCTGCTGGCGAGCGAGGACAATGATTTCCTGATCAAGATGGGCGTGTCGCGCAAATTGCTGACCGACATCATGTATCGGCAGAAGGCGGTGAAGGGCAGCGGCCCGGACAAATCGACGCGCCGCTGCCTGACGCTCGACGAAGCGCTGAAATATGGCGTGACCTACGCGGTAGAATAGCGACGGCTGAACAGCGTTGCATATCGCAACGAAACGCATAGACTGGCCGCCGATATATGGGAGAGCCAGCCATGACCGACATGACGCACGATCACGCGTCCTTCCGTTCGATGATCGACGGCACACAGGAAGATTGGGATATCATCGCGCGCGAGCAGAAGGAATTCGCGCCGCAGAACGGCAAGCGCATCCTCGATCATCTGAAACTGCTTGGCGGCGATTATGGCGGCTTTCCCGTTGATCGGCTCGAGCATTGCCTGCAGACCGCGACGCGCGCGCATCGCGATGGGCGCGACGAGGAATATGTGGTGATGGCGCTGCTCCACGACATCGGCGACACGCTGGGCGCATTCAACCATCCCGATGTCGCGGCGGCGATCCTCAAGCCCTTCCTGTCGGAAGAAAATCTTTGGATCGTCCAGCACCACGGCATCTTCCAGGGCCATTATTTCTTCCACTATCTCGGGCTCGACCGCGACATGCGCGACCAGTTCAAGGACCATCCCTATTACGCGGCGTGCGCCGAATTCTGCGAAAAATATGACGCGCCAGCGTTCGACCCCGACTATGAAAGCGAGCCGCTGGAATTCTTCGAGCCGATGGTGATGCGTCTCTGCTCCTATCCGCGCACGAGCATCTACAAGAAGATTATGGTCGAAGAAGCGGCGGAGTAAGCCCCAGCGTTCATGGGTAATACCCGGCGAAAGCCGGGGTCAGAAGGCGCGCAAAAGGACCCCGGCTTTCGCCGGGGAGCACTAGTAGTTCACTTGCCCTTGAACTCGGTCTTGCGCTTCTGAAGGAAGGCCGCGATGCCCTCGGCGGCATCGGCGCTGTTGCCGGCCAGATACTGGCCCATCGCCTCGGCGTCGAGCGTGTCGGCATAGCTTTGCGTCAACCCGCCGCGCAGCACCTTGCGCATCGTGCCGAGCGCAACCGTCGGTCCGCTGGCCAGCCGCTTTGCGAGCGCTTCGGCTTCAGCCATCAGCGCGTCATCCTCGACCGCCTTGTAAATCAGTCCCCAATCGGCGGCCTGTTCGGCCGAGATTTTCTCGCCGAGCATCATCATCTGCGTCGCGCGCGGCAGGCCGACGAGCCGTGGCAGCAGCCACGACGATCCCCCGTCGGGGACGAGGCCGATATTGACGAAAGCCTGGAGGAAATAGGCGCTTTTGCCAGCAATCGCGAAATCGCCCGACAGCGCAAAGCTGCATCCGACCCCTGCGGCGGGGCCGTTGACCGCGGTCACGACCGGAATGTCGAGATTGGCGAGCGCGAGCAGCATCGGGTTATAATGGTTGCGCAGCGCCTTGCGACTGTTCGCGCCGCCGCCGACAGCGGTTGCGCTGCGATCGCCCGCCAGATCCGCGCCCGAACAGAAACCGCGACCCTCACCGGTAATCAGCAGCGCACGCGCGCCAAGGACGCCCATCCAGTCGAGCGCGGCGCGGATATCGTCGGCCATCGCGGGCGGCATCGAATTGAGCCGTTCGGGACGGTTGAGCGTGATCTTCGCGACATTGTCGCTGCACGCGAGCTTGATCGTGTCGAAGGTCGGTATGTCGGTCATGGGGAAGAATCCTCTCGCGGTCTTTACCTTTACGTTCACGTAAAGGTGTGACCGATTCGGAGGATGAGTGCAAGGGGCGTTGCACGGTAGCGACAGTGCGCTCGGGCCCCGATGCCCCGCGCCGGTTTGACATCGCGTCGGCAATCGCACACCGGAACAGATGATAACTGGGGTGATTTGACCGGGGGGGAGGGCGACTGTGAATCTGGAGCCATATCGCAGACATCGCCGAATTTTGACCGCAAGTCTGGTCGGCACCGCAGTCGAATTTTATGATTTTTATATCTACGGCACCGCGGCTGCGCTGGTCTTCGGGCCGCTTTTCTTTCCTTCGGAATCGCCGTCGGCGCAGCTGATGCTCAGCTTCATGAGCTTCGGGCTCGCTTTTTTCGCGCGGCCGGTCGGCGCCGTCGTGTTCGGCCATTTCGGCGACCGGATCGGGCGGAAGTCGACGCTCGTTGCCTCGCTGATGCTGATGGGGGCCTCGACGCTGCTTATCGCCTTTCTGCCGACCTATGCGATGGTCGGCTGGGTCGCACCGTTGCTGCTGTGCATCTTGCGGTTCGGGCAGGGCTTCGGGCTGGGCGGGGAATGGGGCGGTGCGGCGCTGCTCGCGGTCGAAAATGCGCCGCCGGGATGGCAGTCGCGCTTCGGCATGTTCCCGCAGCTTGGCGCGCCGGTCGGGTTCATCGCCGCCAACGGACTGTTCCTGCTCCTCGGCCTTTGGCTGAGCGATGCCGATTTTGCGGCGTGGGGCTGGCGTATCCCCTTTCTTGTTTCCGCCGTGCTCGTCGGCCTTGGCCTGTGGGTGCGGCTCAAGATCGGTGAGACGCCGGCCTTTTCGGAGGCGTTGGAGCGCGACGCGCCTGTCGGCGTGCCGATCGGCGAGTTGCTGCGCGGCCACTTCGTCGCGACGCTTGCCGGCACCTTCGCGGTCGTCGCCTGTTTCGCGATCTTCTATCTCGCGACCAGCTTCGCCCTTGCGCACGGCACCACCACGCTCGGCTATCCGAAGGAGGAGTTTCTGCTCATCCAGCTCGGTGCGATATTGTTCATGGCGGGCGGCATTATCTTTGCGGGCTATGCCAGCGATGCGTCGAGTGCGCAGCGCGTGCTGCGCTGGGGCTGCGGCGCGACGATGCTCGTCGGCTTGCTGTTCGGTCCGGCGCTGGCCTCGGGGAGCTGGCTGACGATCTTCGCAGGTCTCGCCACATCGCTGTTCGTCATGGGCCTCGTCTACGGCCCGCTCGGGAGCTGGCTGACCGGCCTGTTCCCCGTGCGCGTCCGCTACACCGGCGCGTCGGTCGCCTTCAATGTCGGCGGCATATTGGGCGGCGCAGCCGCGCCGATCGCGGCGCAGGCGCTCGGTGACTGGCGCGGAACCGAGGTCGTCGGCCTCTATCTGGCGCTCGCCGGACTGGTCAGCTTTTGCGGCCTGGCCTTGGTGACAAAAATTGAACGCGGTGACGCGTGAGGCGCAATGTCATTGCGGCGTCATCATTGAATCTCTAACAAACGGATAGTCTCCCACCACCGCGAGATCTGCCCATGTCCTTGATCGCACGCCGTTCTTTCATCGCCTCATGGCCGGTCATCGCCGGCCTCATGCTGCCGGGTTCCGCAGCCGCTTTGGCGCCAATGGTCTTCGCCGCACCGATCAGGCTGCAGGGCAATCGCGTCTGGCTTGATGTGTCGGTGGAAGGCTTGCCTCCCGAACCGTTCATTCTCGACACCGGTACCACCGAAAGCCTGATTTCGGATAGCTGGGCGAACTCCGTCAAGCTGCGCGAACGCGGCGCGAGCATTATCGGCGGCCTGGGCGGGGTAGAGCGGACGTCGGTCCTGCGCGTCGAGGATGTGGTGATCGGCGGCACCTTTCGCATCCCCTATATGGAATTTCACGGCACCAAGTCAGTCGTCGACTCGAGCACCCGGGGATTGATCGGCGCGCCGCTGTTTACCGATATGGACAGCGATCTTGATTTCGTGGCGAACCAGTGGCGCATCTATCCCGATGGCCGTAGCGAGCGGCCTGGCATGTATCTGATACCCGAAAGCTATATGCCCCGCCGGGCGAGCTACGGTTTGACCACGCCCGTGCAGATCGGCGATTTTTCCGGGCGCTTCCTGATCGACACAGGCGCACCCCGCAACATCCTGCTCGATGGCAAGGCGGCGCGCGACATCGGTTGGTGGGATAGCGAACGACCCTATGTTCCCGTGCGTGCAAGCGGCTTCGGCAAAGGAAGTCTGCGGACCCGTATGTTCCGGGCGGACAAGGTCCTTCTTCACAAATTCGCCTTTCCGCGCGCGCTGGTCACACTTGCTGAGCCCGGCCCGCGGAACGGCAATTTCGATAATGTCGAGGGGTTGGTCGGGTTGGACATGATCCGCCATTTCCACCTGTCGACGGATCCCAAGCGCAAACAGCTATGGATGGCGCCCAACGGACTCGATTTTGCAGGAACCGAGCGCTATCCGATGTCGGGGCTGTGGCTTGACCGCAAAGGTACGCGTATCGTGATCGAGGATGTTGGCAACGGCAGCCCGGCCAAGGACGCCGGGCTGCAACCGGGCGATACGCTTGTGGGGGTCGAATGGAACGCGATGTTGCGCCGGCTGGGCGGCAAGCCCGGGGATCAAGTCGCGTTCGATTATGAACGCGACGGGAAGCGCGGTCACGCGCAGTTCAATCTGAAGCCCTATCTTTAGTCGGCACGGAGCAGCGTCAGCTTAGCTTTTCCGACCTTTCGCTCCGCTTCGATCGCGAAGCCTGCGACGTCGACGCTTTCTTTCTCGCCTGTTTCGATCGAGATCCAGCTATCGGTATCGACCCAGCCGAGCCGCGCCAGCTTGTCGAGTGCGACACTGCCCGCGCCGGTTGCATAGGGCGCATCGAGCAGCAGCAGATCGAAACTGCGTGGCGCTGGCCCAAGTGCGAGGACCGAACCGGCCCGCACCTCGGCGCGTCCGGCCGCACCGAGCGCCGCCAGATTCTTGCGCAGGGCGTCGATCGCCTCGCGATCCTGCTCACCGAACAGGCACTGCGCGGCGCCGCGCGACAAGGCCTCGATCCCCAGCGCGCCCGACCCCGCGAACAGGTCGGCGACATACAAGCCCTCGAAACTACCGAGCCGGCTTGCAAGCATGGAGAAGAGTGTCTCGCGCGTGCGGTCGGCGGTCGGGCGAGTGGCATCATTCTTGGGCGCGATCAACTTGCGACCGCGCCATTTGCCGGAAATGACGCGCATCAGCTCATCCGCCGCCGGAACTGGAACAAGGCATCGCGTGGTACGACCTCGACCGCGCCGACATCGAGGCCGTCGAGCTCGAAAGCGCCATATCGCGTCCGGATCAGGCGGCTCACCTGCAGCCCCAGATGTTCGAGCACGCGGCGAACCTCGCGATTCTTGCCCTCGGTCAGCGTCAGCTCGATCCACTGGTTGCGCCCCGTCCGCCGTTCGAGATTGGCGTCGATCTTGCCATAGCGGACCCCGTCGATCTCGACCCCCTCGACCAGTTCCTCGAGCTGCGCTTGGCTGATGTCGCCAAACGCGCGGGCGCGATAGGTGCGCTCGACCCCGCTGGCGGGCAGTTCGAGCTGGCGCTTGAATTCGCCGTCATTGGTCAGCAACAGCAAGCCCTCGGTATTATAGTCGAGCCGCCCGACGGGCATCAGCCGCGGCAGCCCCTTGGGCAGCACGTCATAAATCGTCTTGCGTCCCTTGGGGTCGCGCGCCGCGGTCAGGCAGCCGACCGGCTTGTAGAAGCGATAGAGGCGCGTCGATACGGGCTTTGCGACCGGATTGCCGTCGACGGTCAAGCCCTCGAGCGATGAGAGCAGCGGCGCCGGTTGCACGATCACCGCGCCGTTCAGTGCAATGCGGCCTTCCTCGATCATTCGTTCGACATCGCGCCGTGACCCGACGCCAGCGCGCGCCAGGAGCTTGGTGATGCGCTGCGGCCCGTCCTCGCGCTCCTCTTCCTTCGGCGGAGCCTTACGCGGCGGTTGTGCAGCGCGCGCGCTGCGGCGGCCACGCGGAGCGTCGCCCTGCGGGGAAGCGGGCGGGCGGGACGGCGAACGGGGTGGGCGGCGTGTCGTCATCGGAACGGATGCGGCTTTCATATCGTTATTCGGGAAAAGGGATGTTGTAATATGGCCACGCTCATAGCCGGAAAAGTGTCGCTTCGTCGATGGCAAGCAAAAGCAATCTTGCGAGGACGCGCACGCAGAGTCATGCGGCGGACGGAAGGTAGGTAAAATGCTCTTCGCGTCCCGCCCGTCCTGCTTCAAACGGCTGCTGATCGTCGAGGATGATCCGCTGGTCGCTTTCGACAATGAGCGGACCCTGAAGCATGGTGGCTATGACGTCGTTGCGACGGTCGATTCGGGCGAAGCGGCTGTCGCGATGCTGGCAGACAAGACGATCGATGCGCTGATCCTCGACCTCAAGCTCGCGGGGCACATGACGGGACGCGAGGTTGCGCGGCTCGCGCGCGACCGCGGCGTTGCCGTACTGCTGGTAACGGGGCAATGTCCCGAAGATGCGGGCGACATCGCGCTCGCCTGCCTGACCAAGCCGCACGGGGCGGCGGCGCTTCTCCACGCGGTTCGCGCCGTCGAGACGATGGTGTGCAAGCACAAGATGCCGCGCAAGGTGAGCGGGATGCAAACCTATTGGCGTCCCGAGGCCGCGTAACCGGCCCGCTGCCTCCACCGAACCGGCGGTTGAGTGCCGATGCGCGAGGAGGATCCCGTTGAAGATATTGCTTCCGCTGTTCAGCTTGGCTTTGGGGGCGGCCGCCGCGCTCCTGTTCGGGCCATCCGATCGACCGTCCGCCGCCATCGCGGCTTCGACGCCGCCCGCGGCGCCCGTGCTGGTCGAGTTGTTCACCAGCCAGGGTTGTTCCTCCTGTCCGCCCGCCGACCGGTTGCTCGAAAGACTGGATGCCGAAGGCTCCGTGGTCGCGGTCAGCCGCCCCGTTACCTATTGGGACCGGCTGGGATGGAAGGATACGCTCGCGCGCGCCGCGAACGATGCGCTTCAGGACCGCTATGCGCGGCGCGGGCTGCCGGGGGCGGGCGTTTATACCCCCGAAACCGTCGTGCAGGGGAGCGCGGCCGCCGTCGGATCGGACGAGCGGGCGCTGCGCCGGATGCTCGGCGCCGCGCCAAGCGACGCGGCGCTTCGCCTCGACGGCGGCCGTGTGGTCGCTTCGCGGTCCGCAGCGGGTGCCGAATTGCGCTTCCTGGCGATCGCGCACCGCGCCTCGGTCGACGTCGCCCGCGGCGAGAATGGCAACCGGACGCTGGGCTATACCAATGTGGTGCTGGCCGAGGCGGCGGTTCCTTGCCCCGCAAGCGGCGCCTGCGCGGCTGCAATACCCGCAGCGATCGCGGGCCAGCGCGGCGCCGACCGCTGGGCGGTGCTGTTGCAGGACCGCGCCGGCGGGCGCGCGCACGCCGTCCGCTGGATCGGGCGCCCCGCCAAATAGATGCTTCCAATTTGGTCCTGTTGCTTTAGGCCGAACGGTTCGATGCGTCGCCGGTCAGCCGAGCGCGACAGGGAGGATCTATGCAGGCAGATATGGCGCCGCCGCCACCGCAAAGCTGGTGGGACAGCATCCGGCCCTATCTGGAACGCGCGCCGCTGGCGGCGCTGCTGCTCGGCATTTCGTCGGGATTTCCCTATGCGATGATCGGTGCCACCTTGACGACGCGACTGTCGCAGGACGGTTTCGAAAAATCATCGATCACCGCCTTTTCGCTCGCCTTTCTCGTCTATAATTTCAAACCGCTGTGGGCCTGGATCGTCGATACGATCCGCCTTCCGGGGGCCGGGGTGGTCGGCCAACGGATCAGTTGGCTGATCCTGACGGCCATGCTCGTCATGCTGGCGGTCGGCAATCTCGCGCTGGTCGATCCGCAGCAGGTCGGCCAGTCCCCCGTGGGGCACCTCATGCAGCGGTTCGGGCTTGGCCATGAAGGCGAATTCGCCGCGCTGTTCGAAATGGCGGTCGGTGCGGTTCTCGTGGGTGCAGCGGGCGCGACGTTCGACATTGTGATCGACGCCTACCGGATCGAGATATTGAAGCCCGAACAACTCGGTGTCGGATCGGGCATGTCGCAATATGGCTGGCGGATCGGATCGGCGGGCGCCGGTGCGCTCGCGCTCTATCTTGCCGCGCGGCAAGGATGGGAGGCGGCCTATCTGGCATGTGCGCTTTTTGCATTGCCGGCGGTCATTGCGGGCTTTTGGGTCGGCGAGCCCGAGCGGCACCGCGCGGCACTCTCGCGCGAAGGCAAACCAGGACTTGTCGCGGGTATCATCGGTCCCTTCCGCGAGTTTTTCAGTCGCCATGGCGCCTGGCTGGTGCTGCTGTTCATCCTGCTCCACAAGATCGGCGATACGCTCGCGAATCTGACGCTGCGCCTGCTGCTCAACGATCTTGGCTTCAGCAATGACGAGATTGCGATCTACGACGTCGGTATCGGCTTCTGGGCCTATCTGATCGGCATTTTCATCGGCGGGATTCTCTACGCGCGGATGGGCATGAAAAAGTCGGTACTGCTCAGCCTGATCCTGATGGCGGTGAGCAATTTCAGCTTCGCGCTGCTCGCGGCGGCGGGCCACAGCAATTGGGGCCTCGCCGGCGCGATCGGGTTCGAAAATATTGCGAGCGGCATCGGCGGCGTCGTCGTCGTCGCCTATTTCTCGGCACTCTGCGACTTGCGCTTCACTGCGGCGCATTATGCGCTGATCTCCTCCGCAGCGAGCATTGTCGGTCGTTTCCTGACCGGCACCACGGCGGGCGCGATGATGGACAATATGGGCAATGTGAACTTCTATCTGTTCACCGTCGCCGCGGCCCTGCCGGGTATTGTCCTATTCTGGCTGATGATGCGCAGCGGGCTCGTTGACCAATCGGTCGGCACGGCGGGTACCCGGCATGCGCGCGAGGCGTCGGCCTAATCGGGCAATTCGCCGTTCGCGCGCAGCACCTCGCCCGCAAGGTAAAGCGAGCCGGCGATCAGGACGATCTCGGTCACAGGGTCTACGGCCAATCCGGCCAGCGCAGCCTCGACGGTATCGGCCGCGAGCGCTTCCGGCCCGAAGGCTGAGGCGCCATGATGCTCGTGCCCGGGCACCGGCACGACGGTGATCGAGGCGAGCTTGCCGGCGAGGGGATCGATCAACGCCGAGGGATGCTTGTTGGCGAGCATCCCGGTGACCAGATGGATGCGGCGCGCATCGCCCGCAAAATGCTGCGCGAGTTGATGCCCTGCATCGGCATTGTGGGCGCCGTCGAGCCACACCGTCGTGGCGGGCGGGAGCAGCTTTGCGAGCGGTCCGCTCTCCAGTCGTTGCAACCGCGCCGGCCAGTAAGCCGCGGCGATGCCGCGCTCGATCGCGCCCGCATCGGGTTTCGGTCCCGGCGCGAGATGGAGCATCGCAAT
Organism: Sphingopyxis sp. Q841; assembly: GCF_052384365.1. Taxonomy (NCBI): domain Bacteria; kingdom Pseudomonadati; phylum Pseudomonadota; class Alphaproteobacteria; order Sphingomonadales; family Sphingopyxidaceae; genus Sphingopyxis; species Sphingopyxis sp. Q841. Next base: position 58,131 of record NZ_JBQSUM010000004.1, read on the forward strand.
CGCAAGGCCCGCGTTGCGCATCTGATGCCCGCCCGCCATGCGCGGGCGCAGCAAGGCGGGGAGTTCCCCGTCCATCGACCGCCAGCGAAAGGCGTCGCCGACGGCTTCGACCGACCAGGTTTCGCCCTCGACGAACGGGACCACGCCCGCCGCCTCGGCCCGGTCCGCGATTACCCGCGCCAGCGGCGGCGGATAGGCGAGCGTCGCCAGCGCGGCGCCGCGCTTGATTATGCCGGCCTTTTCCCACGCGATCCGTTCGGCAGGGCGCGTCGGGGTGCCGTCTTCGGGCGCGAGCAGAAAGGCCTCATGGTCGATGCCGAGCGAGGCGATGCCGCACACCGCCGGCGCCGGGATGATATTGGTCGCATCGAGTCGTCCGCCCAGCCCGACCTCGATGATGCAATCGTCGGCGGGGATGCGCGAAAAGGCAAGGAAAGCCGCCGCCGTCGTCACCTCGAAAAAGCTTGCGTGCAGCCCTTCCGCGACGTCGAGGGCTTCGCCAAGCAAGGCGGCGAGCGCCGCATCATCGATCAGGGTGCCCGCCAGTCGGATGCGCTCGTTAAACCGGACGAGGTGCGGGCTGGTATAAGCGTGGACCCTGCGCCCCTGCGCCTCCAGTATTGCGCGCAGATAGGCGCAGGTCGATCCCTTGCCGTTGGTCCCTGCGACATGGAAGGTCCGCGGCAGCCGGTCTTGGGGATCGCCGAGGCGCGCGCACAGTTCGCCGATGCGTTCCAGCCCCAATATGTCGCGACCCGGCGACAGCGCCGCGAGGCGGTCGAGCTGCGCCTGAACGGCGGGATCGGAACTGTGCGCGTGGTCGGGCATGGATTCTCCCTCCGTCCGTCAGGAGGAGGGATCAAGCCGCCTTTTCGGGCGCGAGATAGCCGATCAGGCGGCCGAGCGTCGCGGGCAGCTCCTTGCGATGCACCACCATGTCGATCATCCCGTGATCGAGCAGATATTCGGCGCGCTGGAATCCTTCGGGCAGCTTTTCGCGGATCGTATTTTCGATCACGCGCTGGCCCGCAAAGCCGATCAGCGCATTGGGCTCGCTGATCTGCACATCGCCCAGCATCGCATAGCTCGCGGTCACGCCGCCCGTCGTCGGGTCGGTGAGCAGCACCACATAAGGCAGGCCCGCGCGGCGCAGCCGCTGGAGCGCAACCGTAGCGCGCGGCATCTGCATCAGCGACAGCGTGCCTTCCTGCATCCGCGCGCCGCCCGCGGCGGTGATCGCGACGTAGGGGACGCCGCGCTTGATCGCGGCCTCGACCCCGGCGACGAAGGCTTCGCCGACCGCGACGCCCATCGATCCGCCCATGAAGGCGAAATCCTGCACCCCGATCACGGCGCCCTGGCCCGAAATGCGGCCGAAGGCGTTCTGGTAAGCGTCGCGGTCGCCGGTCTGCGCGCGTGCGGCCTTGATGCGGTCGACATATTTCTTGGTGTCGCGGAACTTCAGCGGATCTTCGGGTGCCGCGGGGGCGGCGATCAACTCGTGCAGGCCGCCGTCGAAAAGCTGCGCGAAGCGCTCTTTGGCGCCGATGCGGTCGTGATGGTCGCAGCGCGGGCAGACGTTCAGATTGTCTTCCCACTCCTTGACGAACACCATCTGCTGACACTGGCGGCATTTGTGCCAGAGGTTGTCGGCGGTGTCGCGCTTGGCGGTGAAGGGCAGGGCGTTGCGAACGCGGTCGAGCCAGCTCATGCGGCGATCTCCTTTGCGCTGTGGATAGCATCGGCGAGCGAACGGGCGAAGGCCTCGACATGCGCCGCCGCGGCGTCGCCATGCTCGGCAATGATGTCGATGAAGGCCGATCCGACGACGACGCCGTCGGCAACCTTGGCGATGTCGGCCGCCTGCGCGGGGGTGCGAACGCCGAATCCGACCGCGACCGGCAGGTCGGTCGCGGCTTTCAGGCGCGCAACCGCATCCTCGATGCTCGCCTGAGCGGCCTGCTGCATCCCGGTGATCCCGGCAACCGAAACATAATAGAGAAAGCCGCCCGCGCCGTTCAGCACGTCTGGCAGGCGCGCCGCGTCGGTCGTCGGCGTTGCGAGGCGGATCAGGTCGACCCCGGCAGCGCGGAGCGCGGGGCCGAGTTCGGGATCTTCCTCCGAGGGAATATCGACGCAGATGACGCCGTCGACCCCTGCTTTCGCGCACTCTGCGGCGAACCAGTCGGCGCCACGGATCGTCATCGGATTGGCATAGCCCATCAGCACGAGCGGCGTGTCGGGATGGCGCTGGCGGAAGGCGGCGGCGATACCGAACAGGTCGGCGGTGGTCGTCCCCTTGGCGAGGCTTCGCAGGTTTGCGGCCTGGATCGCGGGGCCGTCGGCCATCGGATCGGTGAAGGGCATGCCCAGTTCGATCACATCGGCACCCCCCGCGACGAGCGCGTCAAGGTTCGCGGCGGTGTCGCCATCGCCGCCGGTGATGAAGGCGACGAGCGCAGGGCGCGGCTTGGCGAACGCGGCGGCGAAGCGGGTCACAGCTTTACCCCCAATGCTTCCGCCACGGTGAAGATGTCCTTGTCGCCGCGGCCCGAGCAATTGACGATGATGATCTTGTCCTTGCCCAGCGTCGGCGCGATGCGTTCGGCAGCGGCGATCGCGTGCGCGCTTTCGAGCGCGGGGATGATGCCTTCGAGCTTGGTCAGTTTCTGGAAACTTGCGAGCGCCTCTTCGTCGGTGACCGGTTCGTAACGCGCGCGGCCGATGTCATGCAGCCAACTATGCTCGGGGCCGATGCCCGGATAGTCGAGCCCCGCCGAGATGCTGTGCGCCTCGGTGATCTGGCCGTCCTCATCCTGCAGCAGATAGGTCTTGTTGCCGTGGAGGATGCCGGGTTTGCCGCCGGCGAGGCTGGCGGCGTGCTTGCCGCCCAATCCTTCGCCCGCGGCTTCGACGCCGACGATCTCGACGTCTGTGTCATCGAGGAAGGGATGGAACAGCCCGATGGCGTTCGACCCGCCGCCGACGGGGGCGATCAGCATGTCGGGCAGGCGCCCTTCGGCTTCGAGAATTTGCGCCTTCGCTTCCTCGCCGATCACCGACTGGAAATCACGCACCAGTTCGGGATAGGGATGCGGCCCCGCGACGGTGCCGATGATGTAGAAGGTGTCCTCGACGTTCGCGACCCAGTGGCGGAGCGCCTCGTTCATCGCATCTTTCAGCGTCTTCGCGCCGCTTTCGACCGCGACGACTTCGGCGCCGAGCAGCTTCATGCGGAAGACGTTCGGCTGCTGCCGCGCGACGTCGACCGCGCCCATGAAAATGGTGCAGGGCAGGCCAAAGAGCGCTGCCACGGTCGCGGTCGCGACGCCGTGCTGGCCGGCGCCGGTTTCGGCGATGATCTTGGTCTTGCCCATCTGCTTGGCGAGCAGGATCTGACCGATGCAATTGTTGATCTTGTGCGCGCCGGTGTGGTTCAGATCTTCGCGCTTCAAATAGATCTTCGCGCCACCCAGATCGTTCGTCAGCCGCTCGGCAAACCACAGCGGGCTCGGGCGGCCGACATAATTTTTGAGCAGATAGTCGAACTCGGCCTTGAAGGCAGGGTCGGCCTGCGCAGCGCGATAATGGCGTTCGAGGTCGAGGATGAGCGGCATCAGCGTTTCGGCGACATAGCGGCCGCCGAAGGCGCCGAAATGGCCGCGCGCGTCGGGCTGGGTGCGGAGGCTGTTGGGCAGGGTCGGTGCTTCGGTCATGGTCATTTCCATCGGTTACGGGTGGGCGCGCACTTGAAGATCGGGTCTCAAGCGGTCAGCGCCATCGTTTTCCGATGCGCATCATGAGGAACTGCGGTGTCAGCATCTGCCGACCGCTTTAAGGAAAGCGGCGATCTTGTCCATATCCTTGACGCCCGGTGCGCTTTCGACCCCCGACGACACATCGACGAGCGGCGCGCCGGTTTCGGCGATCGCCTGTGCGACATTGGCCGGGGTCAGTCCGCCTGCGACGCCCCAATCGATCGAGTGGCGATGGCCCTTGAGCAGCGACCAGTCGAAGCTGGCGCCGGTGCCGCCGGGCAACGCCGCTGCCGGCGCATCGAACAAGATGCGGTCGGCCGCACCTTCAAACTGCCGGACGCGTTCCAGCGTTCCGGCATCCTTCAGGCCGACCGCCTTCCAGACTTCGGCAGGAACGAGCCGTTTGACCGCGGCGAGCCATTGGGGTGTTTCATTGCCATGAAACTGGACGATGTCGGGGCGCACCGCGCTGAGCGCCTCGCCGGTCACCTGTCGCGAGGCATTCACGAGAAGGAGCGCAACCTTCACTTTCCCCCCGGCGCGCTGGCGAAGCGCGGCAGCGGTCTTCAGATCGACGTGGCGCGGACTCGGTTCATAGTGAACGAGGCCGATGTGCGTCGCGCCGAGCCGGATAGCGGCGTCAACCGTTTCGGGCGTAGAGAGGCCGCAGATTTTGACAAGTGGGGGCATATATCAGGGTTCGATCATTTAGGTCATTGCGAGCGAAGCGAAGCAATCTCCAGCCATCGGCGTAACACAATCCCGATAGCTGGAGATTGCTTCGTCGCCTTCGGCTCCTCGCAATTACGATGGTTGAATGAAAGTGTGTTTACAGCGTCGCTTCGATCGCGCGCGCCGCGAGGTCGGGGTCCTGCGACTGGCTGATCGGTCGGCCGACGACGAGGATCGAGGCGCCGTCAGCCATCGCCTGCGCCGGGGTAACGATACGCTTCTGATCGCCGGCACGGCCGTCAGCAGGGCGCACCCCCGGTACGACGAAGAAGCCGCCGGGCCATGCCTTGCGCGCGGCCTTCACTTCCTGGCCCGAGCAGACGATGCCGTCGAGACCCGATTCGCGGGCCAGCGCGGCAAGGCGGACGACCTGGTCGTGCGGGGTGCCGCCGACGCCGATATCATCGAGATCGGGCGCGTCGAGGCTGGTGAGCACGGTAACGCCGACCACCTTGGTCGCGCTTCCCGCGACTGCCTTGGCCTCTTCCATCATCGCGCGGCCGCCCGCGGCGTGGACGGTCAGGATCGCGGGTTCGAGCGGACGCAGCGCCTGGATCGCCTTGGCAACGGTGTTCGGGATGTCGTGCAGCTTGAGGTCGAGGAAGATCGGCAGGCCGAGCTTCGCCATTTCGTGCACCCCGTGATGGCCGTTGGCGCAGAAGAATTCGAGGCCGAGCTTCAACCCGCCGACATGGTGGCGCACCCGCTGCGCCAGCGTCAGCGCGGCATCGAGGTGGGGGGTGTCGATGGCAAGATAGACAGGCGAACTCATTGCGGATCCAGCGGCGAGGGTGGGATGTCGTTGACGGGCTTCGACTGCGGCGCCGGTTCGGGGGTGAGCGGCGTCTCGGCCGGGCGGTTGGCCATGGCGCGCAAATCGGCAAGTTGCCGTTCGCTCGTTTCGATACGGCGCTTCAGCGACCAGCGCGAGGTACGCAGCGCGATCCACAGCGGCAGGCTGCCGATCAGGAAGGCGGCAAAGATCAGCACCGGCAATTTGGTGTCGAGCACCTGTCCCGGCCATATGGTCACGGTGACAGGATTCCAGTTGGCCATCGAAAAGACGACGAGGATGATGGTCAGCAACACCCAGATGACGGTTCGCACGATTCCCACGTTATTGCGCTCCTTTACCGGCCTCTGCATCGAACCCTAAGCGACTTTGGCGCATGATGCGAGTCTCTGGGCGAGGCCCGGCGCGTTCAGCCGCCGAACACCCGCGCAAAGATCGTATCGACATGCTTCATATGATAGTCGAGGTCGAACAGCGCGGTCAGTTGCTCGGCCGACAGACGCGCAGTCACGTCAGCGTCGGCCTTCAGCAGTTCGAGCAACGAAAGCTGGCCGTCGCTTTCCCAAACCTTCATCGCATTGCGCTGGACGAGCGCATAGCTGTCCTCGCGGCTCGCCCCTGCCTGGGTCAGCGCGAGCAGGACGCGCTGCGAATGGACGAGGCCGCCCATGCGATCGAGATTCTTCTGCATGCGCTCGGGATAGACGAGCAGCTTGTCGACCACGCCGGTCAGTCGCGCGAGCGCGAAGTCGAGCGTGATCGTCGCGTCGGGACCGATGAAGCGTTCGACCGACGAATGGCTGATATCGCGCTCGTGCCACAGTGCGACATTTTCCATCGCCGGGATGGCGGCGCTGCGCACCATGCGCGCGAGCCCGGTCAGATTTTCGGTGAGCACCGGGTTGCGCTTGTGCGGCATGGCCGACGAGCCCTTCTGCCCCGGCGAAAAATATTCCTCCGCTTCGAGCACCTCTGTGCGCTGAAGGTGGCGGACCTCGACCGACAGGCGTTCGATCGACGAGGCGATCACGCCGAGCGTTGCGAAGAACATGGCATGGCGGTCGCGCGGAATGACCTGCGTCGACACGGGTTCGATCGCGAGGCCCAGCTTCGCCGCGACATGCGCTTCGACGCGCGGGTCGATATTGGCAAAGGTGCCAACCGCGCCCGAAATCGCGCAGGTCGCAATTTCCGCGCGCGCTGCGACCAGCCGCGCCTTGCAGCGCGCGAACTCGGCATAGGCTTCGGCCATCTTGAGGCCGAAGGTGACCGGCTCGGCATGGATGCCGTGGCTGCGCCCGATCGTCGGGGTCAGCTTATGTTCGTATGCGCGTCGCTTGATCGCCTCGAGCAGCGCGTCGAGGTCTGCGAGCAAGATGTCGGCGGCCTGCGCGAGTTGCACCGCGAGGCAGGTGTCGAGCACGTCGCTCGACGTCATGCCCTGATGCATGAAGCGCGCTTCTTCGCCGACATTTTCGGCGACCCAGGTCAGGAAGGCGATGACGTCATGCTTGGTGACCGCCTCGATGGCGTCGATCGCGTCGACGTCGATGACGGGGTTCGTCGCCCACCAGTCCCACAGCGCCTTCGCGGCGGATTGGGGAACCGTCCCCAGTTCCGCGAGCGCGTCGGTCGCATGCGCCTCGATCTCGAACCAGATGCGAAAGCGATTTTCCGGCGACCAGATGGCGGTCATGTCCGGGCGGGCGTAGCGCGGAACCATTGATATACCTTCCTTTTGTGCGCCGCTGTTCGGCGCCTTGTCGCAAAACCGCGGCGGAATCACGATGGGGCGCCCCCTAGCAGGGGTCGACCGCTTCGCCAATCACCCGCGCGCCGCAACTTCCAGCGAACGCGGACGGTTGCCCCCATGCCCCTTCAGAAAAGGCGGCGGATCGCAAACAGATGCGGGTCCGCCGCCGATACAGGAGATAGATAATGTTGAAGCAAGTTCTTTTGATCGGCGCCGCCGCGATCAGTTTCCCCGCGCTGGCCCAGGAAGCACCGCCGTCGCCGGGCACCACGCCGCCGACCGAGCAGCCCGAGGCTGCGCCGATGCCCGATAGTGCGCCGGCACCGACCGACACGACAGCTCCCGCCCCCATCGAGCCGGCCACCGATACGATGGCCCCGGCCGGCGAGGCGCCTGCGCAGACCGCGCCCGCCAGCCCTGCGCCGTCGAGCAGCGCGGCCGCGACCCCCGCGCAGATCGCCCAAATCGTCGAAACCGAATTTCCGACCTATGATGGCGACAAGTCGGGCGACCTTAGCGCCGCTGAATTCGGCGCATGGATGAAGAAGCTGCGCACCGCGCAGGACCCCGCCGTTGATCCCGAATCGGCCGATGTGAAGAGCTGGATTGATCAGGCTTATGGCGCGGCCGACGCCGACAAGTCGGGCAGCGTTACCAAGGAAGAACTGGTCGCGTTCCTTTCGCGCGGCGCCTGATTTCGCAGTCCTCCCCGCTTGGGGCGATGCAGCCGTCGGAGCGATCCGGCGGCTGCATCGCCATGGCCGTCAAGCCGCGCGCGGCGGCTGCATGACCGCCCGGATCGTCAACGCCCGTTCGTGGCCGTCGCGATCGGGCCACAGGATCGCGCTGCCGGCGCGCATCCCGATCAATCCGGCGCCAATGGGCGTCAGGATCGAAATTCGTCCCGACGCGATGTCGGCATCCGACGGATAGACCAGCCGGACGCTGCGCACCGCGCCGCTCGCTTCGTCGACGAAATCGACCTCGCTGTTCATCGTCACGACGTCGCGCGGGACGTGGCGTTCTTTGTGAACGGTCGCACGGCCGATCTCGCGCATCAGCAGTACGCTGACCTGCGGCATGCGCTTTTCGATGCCGAGGGCAAGATCGGTAAGCGCATCGGCCTCCGAATCGATCATGTGAATGGGCGGGCGTTTGCTCGCCTTGGTCGAGGTGGTCTTGGCTACTGTCATTCTATTGGCTTTCCGCATGGAAAGGGCAGGGCGCGGCCGCGCTCCTGTCGGGATGGTTCGGAAATCTTGCCCCGGTCCGGGGCATGGCACGCCACAGCCCGGGGCTAGAAGCCCGCGAGAAGCTGACCCGCGTGAAGGCGGAAGCGAAGATGGCGCTGCCGAATCTGCATGACGCGATGATGTCGCCTGAGGCCGGGCAAGTAAAGCCCGGCTTTTCCGGCCTCCTGATTCAGAGCAGCCCGAGCGCGCGGAGGCTGCGGTGGCCGCTGCCGCCGATGATGATATGATCGTGCAGCGCGATACCCAGCCGCCCTGCGGCATCGGCCAGGTCGCGCGTGATCGCGATATCCTGGCGGCTCGGTTCGGGATTTCCGCTGGGGTGATTGTGGACGATGATGATCGCCGCGGCGCCGAGTTCGAGTGCGCGCTTGACGACTTCGCGCACATAGATCGCCGATTGGTCGATCGACCCCTCGCTCGCGACCTCGTCGCGGATCAGCATGTTGCGCGAGTTGAGGTACAGCACCCGCACCCGCTCGACCTCGATCGGTCCCATGTCGGCGCGCAGCCAGTCGAGCAGCGCATCCCAACTCGACAATAGGGGCTTTTCGCGGAACTCGCCTTTCAGCATCCGGAGGCTGGCCTGCTGGACGATCTTGAGCGCGGCGATCGTGCCGTCGCCCATGCCGTCGATTCGGCGCAGCGATTCGGGATCGGCGCTGACGAGCTGTGCGAACGAACCGAATTCGCGCAGCAATGTCTTGGCGAGCGGCTTAGTATCGCGCCGCGGGATCGCAAGCGCGAGGAGATATTCGACCAGTTCGTAATCGGCCATACCGTCGGCATCGCCGCCGAGCAGGCGCGCGCGAAGCCGCGACCGGTGGCCGCATGATCGGGAAGGGGGGCGGGCGCGTCGGCCATCGTCAAGGCAATAACCGCCTTGTGGGCACCACTCAACGCTCATAGACACAAGCGCCTATGTCGCGGCGCTTTTTCCTGCATCGAATGGCCTTGCCCTGCGTTGCCGATGGGCATGGGACAGCAATGGTAGGCGCAGTGAGCTTTGGCCGGGCATATGATGACGGCGTGACGTCACAGGCGGTCGATGGGTTCGGCCGCGGGTGAGCGAGGCAGAGACAGTCCGCGCGCGGCGACGGCGCAAGGCGCCGTGGATCGTCGGGGGCGCGCTCGGTGCGCTGGCGCTCGGACTTTGGGTTGCCCGCGCCCCGATCGCCGACCGTTTCATTCAGGACCAGCTTGCGAAGAAGGGCGTGCCGGCACGCTACACGATCGAACGCATCGGCCTGTCGACCCAGCGGCTCAGCAATGTCGTTATCGGTAATCCGGCGCATCCCGACCTGACCGCGCGGGTGCTTGAGGTGTCGGTCGGGCTCGGCTTGTCCGGGCCCTATGTCGCATCGGTGCGCGCCGACGGCCTGCGGCTCTACGGCCGCTTCGTCGATGGGCAATTGTCGCTCGGCGCGCTCGACAAATTTCGCGACCCAACCGACAAGAGTCCGTTCGCATTGCCCGACATGGCGGTCCGGCTGAGCGACGCGCGGGCGCGGCTCGAAACGCCGTGGGGCAATGTCGGCGCGGCGCTGAACGGCGGCGGCAATTTGCGCCGCGATTTTGCGGGAACCCTCGCGCTCGTGGCCCCGCATATCGCCGCTGCCGATTGCCGCGGCACGGGAATCACTTTCTACGGCAAACTCGCGGTGCGCGATGTGCGCCCGCGGCTGACTGGGCCGTTGCGCGGCGCGGCCGTGACTTGCGGCGGCGCGCAGCCGGTCGCGGTCGCCGCGCCGCAGATCGCGCTGGACGTCTCGCTTGCTGAAAATCTGCAGCAATGGGACGGCACCGCCGACGCGCTGGTCCAGCGCCTGACGATGCCCGCGCTCGCCGCCGAGCGGGTCGGCGTGAAGGGCCGCTTCACCGGCACCGCCGATCGCACCGGGCTGACCTTGGTGGCGGATGTTGCCAAGCTGGCCGGGCCGGATTTTGCGGCGAGCGGCGTGCATCTGGAGGGCAAGGGCGCGGTCGGCAACGTCACCCCCAATTTCGACGGCCGGCTGCGCTTCGCCGATGCAAGCGCGAGCGCGCGTCTGCGCCGGTCGGTCGCGGACAGCGCCGCGGCGCTGGGCGGTACCCCGCTCGGCCCGATCGGCGACCGCGCGGCGACCGCCTTCGCCGCAGCGCTCGCGGGTGCAAGCGGCGAAGCGGCGATCGCGCTGACCGGGCAGGGCGAGGCGCTCCGTTTCGAGCTTGCCGCGCCCAGCCTGTCGAGCCGCAGCGGCGCACGCTTCGCGAGCAGCGCCGACAGCCGCATCGGCTATCTCTTCGCCGCGCCGCGGCCCGAGGTCATCGCAACGGGGCGCTGGACCTTCGGCGGCGGTGGCCTTCCGGTCGGCGCGATGGAACTCGACCGCCGTGCCGACGGCCACATGACCGGGCTGGCGCAAATCGACGCCTATCAGGCGGGCGGCGCGCGTCTGGCGCTCGATCCGGTGCGTTTTTCGAGCGCGCCGGGCGCCGCGATGCGCTTTTCGACTAGCGCCACCCTGTCGGGGCCGCTTGCGGGCGGGCGCGTAGAGAGGCTGCGCGTGCCGATTGCCGGTGCCATCGCCGCGACCGGCGGGATGGCGTTCAACGGCGGCTGCCACCGTGTCACCGCGAACAAGATCGACGTGTCGGGGCTGCGCCTTGTCAATAACGGTATCGACCTGTGCAGCACCCCCGGTGCGCCGCTGTTCAGCGTGGGATCCGCGGGGGTGCGCGGTGCCGTCCGGCTTCCGGGCCTCAAGCTGCGCGGCACCAGCGGGGCGTCACCCTTTGCTTTTGACAGCGGTCCCGGCGAGGTCGATCTGGCGCGGTGGCGCTGGTCGCTTGCCAACGCCGATGTCCGGATCGGGGCCGGGGACAGCATGACGCATTTCGCCGCCGGACGCCTTTCGGGCGCGGCGGGCGGACAGGGGATGGCCGGAACGCTTGCCGATGCGCAGGGCAAGATCGGTGCCGTCCCGCTCGGCATGAGCGAGATTGCCGGCAACTGGCGCTGGGCCGACGGCGCGCTGACGCTCGACGGCGGGCTGGTGCTGACCGATGCGGCGGCGGACAAGCGCTTTGCGCCGCTGATCAGCCGCGACGCGCATCTCCGTTTCGCCGACGGCGTGATCGACGCAAGGGCGGGTTTCGACGAACGTGAAAGCGGCAAGAAGATTCTCGATACGGTGATCCGCCATCGCTTTGCCGACAGCAGCGGCGCCGCCGATCTGATCGTCAAGGAATTGCGCTTTGACGATAATTTCCAGCCCGAACAGCTCACGACGCTTGCGCAAGGCGTCGTGGCCAATGTCCAGGGTTCGGTCGTCGGCGACGGGCGGATCGAGTGGAATGCCGAGGGCGTCACGAGCGGGGGCACCTTTGCGACCGCCAATACCGACCTCGCCGCGGCTTTCGGCCCGGTGACCGGACTGACGTCGACGCTGACGTTCGACGATCTGCTGGGGCTCCATTCGGCGCCGGGGCAGACCGTCGCGCTGAAGGAAGTCAATCCGGGCATTCCTGTCGTGGACGGCAAGATCGACTATCAGCTCCTCGGCGGCAATCGGGTGCGGATCGAGGGTGGGCGCTGGCCGTTCGCTGGCGGCGAGCTTCTGCTGCACCCCGCTACGCTCGATTTCAGCGCCACCCAGCCGCGCCGCCTGATGTTCGATGTCGTCGGCGTCGATGCCGCGGTTTTCCTTCAGCAGTTCGGGTTCGAGAATATCAACGCGACGGGCAAGTTCGACGGGACGCTGCCGGTCGAGTTCGACGGGCTCGGCGGGCGCGTGGTCAACGGACGGATCGACGCGCGCGACGGCGGCGGCACGCTCGCCTATGTTGGCGAACTTTCCAATCACAACCTCGGCACGATGGCCAATTTTGCGTTCGGGGCGCTGCGATCGCTGAAATATGACGATCTGACGATTGTCCTCAACGGCAACCTCGACGGCGAAATGGTGACCGAAATCCGCTTCGGCGGGATCGGGCAGGGTATCGGCGCAAAGCGCAATTTCCTGGTCGATCAGGTCGCCAAAATCCCGCTGATCTTCAACATTCGTGTCGAAGGGCCTTTCCGCGGCCTGATATTCTCTGCAAAGAGCTTTTACGATCCATCGGTCCTGGTGGAGCAGAATTTGTCGCAGCTCTTGCAAGCCCAGCGCGATGCCGAAGCCGCCGCAGCGGCGAAGGCGGCGCCCGTTCAGCCTCCAGCAAGCGAGCCCGTGCAATGACGGTAAGGAAGATAGGAAAGATGAGGAGAGCGGCCATAGGCGGTCGGTGTCTGTTGCTGACGATCGGAACGATGGGCCTCGGCGGCTGCGTTCAGGTGTCAGCGCCCGACAAGCCGATCGAGATCAACCTGAATATCCGCATCCAGCAGGAAGTGGTGTACAGGATCGACGGCGACGCGAAAAAGCTGATCGAACAAAATGGCTCTATCTTCTGACAGGGACGAAACAAGATGATGAAGCAGATGTTCAAACCCGCAATCGCCGCGCTGGCCGCCGCCGGAGCGGTCGCCGCGCTGGTCACGCCGGCGCTGGCACAGCGCGACCCCGCCTATGAAAATGCGCGCGCTGCGGGCCTGATCGGCGAACAGCCCGACGGCTACCTCGGCTTTGTGACCACGCCGACCGATGCAGTGCGCAAGCTGGTCAGCGACATCAATATCAAGCGCAAGGACGCCTATACGCGCAACGCGCCGGCGGGCAGCACGATCGAACAGTTCGCCTTTGTGACGGGTTGCAATCTGATCCTGAAGACCGCGCCGGGCGAGAAATACCGCACGCCCGACGGCAAATGGCTGACGCGCGACAGCAGCCCGCCGGTGCGCGATCCGCGTTGCGCCGCCAACTGACGAATTAGCAGCAGGCCTTCGTGCCTCATTATGCCGCCGCGCCCCTAAACGCGGCGGCATTTTTGTGCGCCTGCGCACGGGCATTGACTTAATCGGGCGGCGTTCCTAAACGGGCCGCGCCTTAGGGGTCCCCCGGCTTTTTCCGGGCCTTTTTCGCGGGCGGCACCGATTCTTTTCGGTTCTGTTTCAGGAGGATGGCGGAAGATGACGGGGAAGGGCAGCGATCCGGATCAAACTTCGGAGGATTCGCGCCTGGTCTCGCTCGAAGAGCGATTGGACCGGGCCGAAGCCGCAGAAGCGAAACGGACCGCAGGCGCCGCCAGTCCGGAATCCGATGCCAATTACCGGCTCGGGAACCGGGTGCTGGCGGAACTGCTGGGTGGATTGATCGGTGGCGCCTTGTTCGGCTGGCTGATCGACCGCATCGCGGGCTCGTCGCCCTGGGGGTTGTTGGGAATGTTGTTCATGGGGATCGTCGTGGCGTTCCGGAACATCATTCGCATCGCTTCGGGTCCACGCAAGTAGCGCGGATCAAAGGGAATTTCTGGCGGGACGGCCCGATGAGCCGCCCCGCAATGCGCGTGGAGTGAAGAGTGGCGGCGGAATCCGGCAAGATCGACCCGATGCACCAGTTCGAGGTGACCCCGCTCGGCGGCGGTTTCCATCTGGGCGGGCACGAAATCCTGTTCACCAACAGCGCGCTGTGGATGGTTGTCGCGGCCATCACGCTCGGCATCTTCATGTGGGGCGGTATGCGCCGTCAGCTCGTTCCCGGCCGTTGGCAAGCCGCCGTCGAGGGCTTCACGGGTTTCATCTCCAGCATGATGACGCAGAATATCGGTAGCGAAGGGCGCAAGTTCACGCCCTATGTCTTCTCGCTGTTCATGTTCATCCTGTTCTGCAACCTGCTCGGCATGTTGCCGCTTGGTGTTTTCGGCATCCATCCCTTCACCGTGACCAGCCATATCGCGATCACCGGGGTTCTTGCGCTGGTCAGCTTTGCGATCGTGCTCGTCGTCGGTTTCTGGCGCCATGGCCTGCACTTCTTCTCGCTCTTTGTGCCGCACGGCACGCCGCTGCCGATGATTCCGATCATCGCGCCCATCGAGTTCGTGTCCTTCATGGTCCGCCCTTTCAGCCTCGGCCTGCGTCTCTTCGTCGCAATGACGGCGGGTCACGTTCTGCTTAAGGTGCTGTCGGGTTTCGTCATCAACGGCTTCAACGCCGAAACCGTCTGGCTCGGCTCGATCGTCTCGGTCCTCAGCTTCATCCTGATGATCGGCATCAGCGCGCTCGAACTGCTCGTCGCCGGCATCCAGGCTTATGTTTTCGCCCTGTTGACCTCGCTTTACATCAACGACGCGGTCAACCTTCACTAATCCCGTTTATACCAAACGCTTACACCCAAGGAGTATTACAATGGACGCAGAAGCAGCAAAGCTGATCGGTGCTGGTCTCGCCGCTATCGGTGCCGGCATGGCCGCCATCGGCGTGGGTAACGTCTTCGGCAGCTTCCTCGAAAGCGCGCTGCGCAACCCCGCGGCCGCCGACGGCCAGCAGGGTCGCCTGTTCATCGGCTTCGCGGCTGCCGAACTTCTCGGCCTGCTCGCGTTCGTCGTCGCGATGATCCTGCTCTTCGTCGTCTGATTTCGGACGATCCGGCGTGGCCGGTTCTCGGATGGGGACCGGCTGCACCGATTTGCAGGTTTTTCATAAGTTTAAGGTTCGCCTTTCATGCCCCAGATAGCCCAGCTAACCGCTGATAACTGGTATCTCGCCTCGCAGCTTTTCTGGCTGCTGGTCGTTTTTGCCGGCATCTACATCGTCATCGGCCGCGGCATGCTGCCCAAGATCGAGGCGACGGTTGACGCGCGCGATCGCAAGGTCGCCGACGATCTGGCGGCGGCCAAGGCCGCACACGCGGCCGCCGACGGCCTCGAGGAGAGCTATCGCCAGCAGAGCGAGGCGAGCCGCGCTGCGGCGCAGAAGGCGGTTTCGGACGCCAAGGACAAGGCCGCTCGCGACGCCGAAAAGCGTCTGGCAAAGGTCGATGCCGAGCTTTCGGAAAAGCTGGCAGCGGCCGAAGCCGATGTGGGCGCTGCGCGTACCTCGGCAATGGCGGAAATCGAATCGGTCGCTGCCGAAGCGGCGACCGACCTAGTGGCCAAGCTGTCGGGCGTGAAAGTTGCCGCAACCGACGCAAAGGCTGCGGTGAAGGCGGTGCTGCATGGCTGATTTCCTGGTGATCCTGTCCGAAGCTGCCGGCGCTGCCGGAGAGGCGCATGCCGATCCGACGGCTTTCGGGCTTAACGCTACCGTGTGGGTGTCGATCGCGATGCTCGCCTTCCTCGGCATTCTTGTCTGGAAGAAGGTGCCGGCGATGATCGGCGCGTCGCTCGACAAGAAGATCGCAGAGATTTCGAAGCAGCTCGGCGAAGCCGAACAGCTTCGCCTCGATGCCGAATCGCTCAAGGCCGAATATGAGGCCAAGCTTGCCGATGCGGCGAAAGAAGCCGACGAGCTCCGCGCCCGTGCCGAATCCGAGGCCGAAGCGCTCGTCGCCAAGGCGAAGGGCGATGCGACCGCGCTGATCGCTCGCCGCAAGCAGATGGCCGAAGACCGCATCGCGGCGGCCGAAGCCAACGCGGTTGCCGAGGTTCGTGCCGCGGCGGCCAAGGCGGCGACCGATGCGGCCGCAGCGCTGATCGCGGCCAAGCATGACGCGGGCGCCGACAAGGCGCTGATCGATCAGGCGATCGCGGCCGTCGCCAAGAGCTGATCTTTCCCGATCGGGCCATGAAAAGCGGGCGTCTCGTCTAAGCGAGACGCCCGCTTTTTCGTGTCAATACTCGTCGAAATTGTCGGCCGCATCGCTGAACGGATCGCTGACAGCGGTCCCGCCTTTGCGGTAACAGGCGAAATCCATGATCGCCTCGTTGATGCTGTTGGCGGCGGGCGTCTTGTGTTCGGTGATCGTCTCGGACGGTTCGCTCTCGATGAAGCTGCCGTCGGCGCGGTAATAGCTATATTCGAGCGTGCGGAAGGAATTGCCACCGCAATCGAGCTCCTCGCGAATTTTTGCACCCACGATCGGTCCGCCGTTGAGCGGTTTGGCATAGACGCTCAGCACGTCGCCGACGATCTTGCCGCTCAGCGCGCGCAAGCTCGCAAGGTCGACATAGGTGCGGGTCGAATCATTGCCGCCGACCAGATACCATTCGGCGGCGGCAGCCGGCGTGGCGAGCGGCAACAGCGTGGCCGCCACAAAAATCATGCGCATAATATCCCCCTGATGGTGCGCCCCGTGCACGGCCTGCCACAGCCGTTCAGGCGCGCAAAGCCGAAATTGGCGGCCTCAATATTTGATCATGATCCGGCGGGCGAGGGCGGGTGAGACGCTGTTGACGAGTTGCAACAGCTTCACCGCCCCCGCATTCACCTCGCGCTTGCCGGTGCGGATGCCGCGCACGATTTCGGCGGCGCAATCGTGCGCGCTCATCTTTTTCCCGGCGCGACCCGCGGTCATATTGGTTTCCACCACCGGCGGCAGCGCCTCGATCACCGCCACATTGCTGTCGCGCAGCAGGTGGCGGATCGCCTGCGTATAGGCGCGCAGCCCGGCCTTGGTGGCGCAATAGATCGAACCGCCGGCGCGCGGTGCGATCGCGAGCCCCGAGGTCACATTGACGATCGCGGCGGCGGGCTGGGCGCGCAGGATCGGCAGCAGCCGCGTGCAGAGTGCGATCGGCGCGTCGAGGTTGGTACGGATGCACTGCGCCGCGCTGTCGAGAGTCGCCGGCTCGTCCAGCTCATAATCGCTACCGACCCCGGCATTGTTGACCAGAAGCGCCAGCGGTCGCCCTGCGACCCCCGCGACGACGGCATCGATTCCCGCCGGCTCGGACAGATCGCCGGCGATCGTTTCAAAACCCAGCGCCCGCATCCCCGCCAGTTTTTCGGGTGAGCGGCCCGTCACGACCACCTCGGCACCCGCCGCCTGCAATTGCAGCGCGATTTCGCGCCCGATTCCGTCGCTTCCGCCCGTCACCAGCGCCAGTTTGCCGTGTAATTCCATCGCCCCCTCCATGCTTTTACCTGCCACACTATGGCGGGCCGTGCGGCCATCGCCTACATGGAAATGATGGTCCGTCCCAACGCTCCCGAACGATTCAACGAAGAGAAGGCCACCTATGTCGTCCGCGGCGAGGGGGAGGGGGCCGACAAGCCCGATCTGGAGCGCGGTGCCCAGGTCATTCGCGGCGTCGTGCGCAAGCTGCCGGTGCGCCCCGGTGTCTATCGGATGCTCGATGCGCGCGGCGACGTTCTGTACGTCGGCAAGGCCCGCGCGCTGAAGAACCGCGTCACCAACTACACCCAGGGCGCGCGGCTGCCGCAGCGGTTGCAGCGCATGGTCGCGCAGACGCGCGCTATGGAGATCGTGACGACCACAAGCGAGGCCGAGGCGCTGCTGCTCGAGGCACAGCTCATAAAACGCTATCGTCCACCCTACAATGTCCTGCTGCGCGACGACAAAAGCTTCCCCTTCATCCTGCTCCGCATGGATCATGACTTCCCGCGGGTACAAAAGCATCGCGGCGCCCGCCGTGCCAAGGGACGCTATTACGGCCCGTTCGCCAGCGCGGGGTCGGTGAACCGCACCCTCAACGCGCTCCAGAAGACCTTTCTGTTGCGCAGTTGCACCGACAGCTTCTTCGCCAATCGTTCGCGGCCGTGCCTGCTCTATCAGATCCGGCGCTGTTCGGCGCCGTGTGTCGATCGTATCGACAAGGCCGATTATGCCGAACTCGTCGGCGATGCGCAGGATTTTCTGGAAGGCCGCTCGACCGCGGTGCAGAAGCGACTGGGCGACGCGATGACGCGCGCGGCCGAAGCCATGGATTTCGAGCTCGCCGCGGTGCTCCGCGACCGGTTGAAGGCGCTCACCTTCATCCAGGGTAGCCAGTCGGTGCATGCCGACGGGCTGGGCGATGCCGATGTCTTTGCGCTGGCCGCAAAGGGCGGGCAGCTCTGCATTGCGGGTTTCTTCATTCGCGGCGGGCAGAATTGGGGGCATCGCAGCTTCTTTCCCGCGCATGTCGCGGGGGTGCCCGAACCTGAGGTGATGGCGAGCTTCCTCATGCAATTTTACGAGGGCGTGCCGCCCCCCAAGCTGATCCTCGTCGATCGCGAGCCCGAGGACGCCGCGGTCCTTGCCGAAGCGCTCGGCGAAACGGCGGGCCGCAAGGTCGAGATCAGCGTCCCGCAGCGCGGCAATCGCAAGCGACTGCTCGAACAGGCGGTGCGTAACGCCGGCGAAGAACTCGACCGCCGCCTTGCCGAAAGCAGCAGTCAGGCGAAACTGGGGCGTGAACTTGCCGATCTGTTCGATCTCGACGAACCGCCGCAGCGGATCGAAATCTACGACAACAGCCATATTCAGGGCACCAACGCGCTCGGCGCGATGGTCGTCGCGGGGCCGGAAGGCTGGATCAAGGGCGCCTATCGCAAGTTCAACATCAAGCGCCCGGAAACGCAGCCGGGCGACGATTTCGCGATGATGCGCGAAGTATTCCAGCGCCGCTTCGCGCGCGCCCTCGAGGAGGATCCCGAACGCAACAAGGGCGAATGGCCCGATCTGGTGCTGATCGACGGCGGCAAAGGGCAGGTGTCCGCAGCGGGCGCCGTGCTCGCGGAACTCGGTATCGACGATCTTCCTTATGTGGGCGTCGCCAAGGGACCGGATCGCAACGCCGGGCGCGAGACATTCTATTTGCCCGACGGCCGCGAATTCACGCTGCCCCCGAACAATGCCGTGCTTTTCTACATTCAGCGATTGCGCGACGAGGCACATCGCTTCGCCATTGGCGCGCATCGGCAGAAGCGCGCGAAGGCGATGGGCAGCTCGCCGCTTGACGAGGTTCCGGGCATCGGACCGGCTCGCAAGAAGGCGCTGTTGATGCATTTCGGCACCGCGCGCGCGATCCGCAGCGCCAGCCTCGACGATCTGAAAAAGGCGCCGGGCGTCAGCGCGGCGGTCGCGCAGGCCGTTTATGATTTCTACAATCCGGGAAGCTGAGGAGAAGAACGTGGATTTCGCAGCCGCCATGCCGCTCGCCGGAACGCTGGGCGTGACGATACAGGAAGGGATGAAAGAGCGCGTTACCGGGCGGTTGCCCGTGCGGCCCGACATCTGCACCGCGGGCAATATCGTCCACGGCGGCGCCATCATGGCGTTTGCCGACTGTCTGGGCGCGGTCGGCGCCTTCCTGACCTTGCCCGACGGCGCAAGCGGCACGACGACGATCGAAAGCAAGACCAATTTCCTTGGCGCCGGCCCGGTCGGGTCGGTGCTCGTCGGCGAAGCGACGCCGGTCAAGATCGGGAAGCGCCTGTCGGTCTGGCAGACGCGTATCCGCACCGAAGGGGGCGAAGAGGTCGCGCTCGTCACCCAGACGCAGATGGTGCTTTGGCCGGCCTGACCGCCGATGCCATCGTCTGCGCGGTTCGGGCGCATGGCGAACATGGCGCGATCCTGCGCGCCCTCACCGAACGCGCCGGCCTTGTCGCCGGCTATGTGCGCGGGGGGCGATCGCGGCGCCTGCGCCCGATACTTATGCCGGGAAACCTCGTCGCGCTCGACCTGCGGGCGCGGACCGAGGATCAGCTTGGCGGCGCAACGGTTGAAATGATCGCCAGCCGCGCGCCACTGCTCGCCGAACCGCTGGCGGCCGCCGCGATCGACTGGGCGACCAGCCTGACCGCGGCGGCGCTTCCCGAAAGCCAGCCCTACCCGTCGCTCTACGCCGCGCTGTCGGCGCTTCTGGAGGCGATTGCGGTGGCGCCGGCGGCGCGGCTATGGGCAGCGGCGCTCGCGCGCTATGAGTTGCTGTTGCTTGCCGAGCTCGGTTTCGGGCTCAGCCTCGACGAATGCGTGGCGACCGGCACCGCCGACGATCTGGCCTTTGTCAGCCCCAAGTCAGGCGGGGCGGTCGGCCGCGCCGCCGCGGCTGGATATGAAGCGCGGCTGATGCCACTGCCGCCTTTTTTGCGCGGCCGCGATGCCGATCCGTCGATTGCCGACGTCATCGCCGGACTTGCCATCACCGGCCATTTCCTCGACCGCGACATTCTCGATGGCCGAAACCGCGACTTGCTGGCGGTGAGGGAAAGATTGCTCGGCAGGCTGGGCAGGGCGGTTGCGTGAGGGGCCGCCGCTGTCTAAGCGGCTCGCGAAGATAGGAAAGGGCGACGCACGTGCAAATCCTGCTGCTGGCTGGCGACGGTATCGGACCGGAGATCATGGTCGAGGCCGAAAAGACCCTCGCCGCGCTGGCGTTGCCCATCACGATCGACCGCGCGCTTGTCGGCGGTGCGGCCTATGCCGCCAGCGGCCACCCGCTGCCGCCCGAGACGCTCGCAAAGGCCAAGGCGGCCGATGCGATCCTGTTCGGTGCGGTCGGCGATCCGCGCTTCGATGCTGTCGAGCGTCATTTGCGGCCCGAGCAGGCTATTCTCGGCCTCCGGTCGGAACTCGGCCTGTTCGCCAATCTTCGTCCGGCCAAGCTGTTCGCGGGACTGGAAGACAGCTCTGCGCTACGGCCCGAAGTCGCCTCGGCGATTGACCTGCTGATCGTGCGCGAACTCAACGGCGACGTCTATTTCGGCGAAAAGGGCATGCGCACGACCGCGACCGGGGAGCGCGAAGGCTATGACATCATGGCATATAGCGAGAGCGAAGTGCGGCGTATCGCGCATGTCGCGTTCCGCGCCGCGCAAGGGCGCCGGAAGCGGCTGTGCTCGGTCGACAAGGCGAACGTCCTTGAAACCTCGCAGCTCTGGCGGGACGTCGTGATCGAGGTTGCGGCCGACTATCCCGACGTCGAGCTCAGTCATATGTATGTCGACAATGCCGCGATGCAGTTGGTGCGCAATCCGGGGCAGTTCGACGTGGTCGTCACGGGCAATCTGTTCGGCGACATTTTGTCCGATCAGGCATCGATGTGCGTCGGCTCGATCGGTCTTCTCGCATCGGCCTCGCTGAGCGAAGGCCGCCAGGGACTGTACGAGCCCATTCACGGCAGCGCCCCCGATATTGCGGGTAAAGGGATAGCCAACCCGCTCGCGATGATCCTGTCGCTTGCGATGCTGCTTCGCCATTCGGGCGGCGACGAGGCGAGCGCGGCGCGCATCGAGAGTGCGGTAGCGAAAATCCTTGCCGACGGATGCCGCGGCGCCGATTTGGGCGGATCGATGGGCACCGCAGCGCTTGGCGATGCGGTTGTCGCGGCTTTGAACGGATAGAGCGAGATGAAAAAGACGACGGGATTCGATCGCAGCAAGACGAGGAACTGGCGTCCGGCCACGCAGGCGGTGCGCGGCGGGACGTGGCGCAGCGAACATGGCGAAACGTCCGAGGCCCTGTTCCTGACCTCCGGCTATACCTATGACAGCGCCGAGGAAGTCGCGGCCCGCTTTGCCGGCGAGGCGCAGGGCATGACCTATTCGCGCCTGCAAAATCCCACCGTTGCGATGCTCGAAGAACGCATCGCGTTGATGGAAGGTGCCGAGGCGTGCCGGACGCAAGCCACCGGCATGGCGGCGATGACGACGGCGCTCCTGTGTCAATTGTCCGCTGGCGACCATGTTGTTGCTGCGAAAGCGGCCTTCGGGTCGTGCCGCTGGCTCGTCGATACGTTGCTGCCGCGCTTCGCGATCGAGACGAGCGTCGTCGATGGCCGTGACCTTGACGCGTGGAAGGCAGCGATCAAGCCGAACACCAAGCTTTTCTTTTTCGAAACCCCCGCCAATCCGACGATGGATATCGTCGACCTGCAGGCGGTGTGCGATCTCGCCAAGGCGCATGGCATCACGACCGTCGTCGACAATGCCTTCGCGACCGCCGCGCTTCAGCGCCCGCTGGAATTCGGCGCCGACGTCGTAGCCTATTCAGCGACCAAGCTGATGGAGGGGCAGGGCCGCGTCCTCGCCGGAGCGGTGTGCGGAACGGAAAAATTCATCAACGAGGTGCTGCTGCCGTTCCAGCGCAATACCGGCCCGAACCTGTCGCCGTTCAACGCATGGGTTGTTCTGAAGGGGCTGGAAACGCTCGACCTGCGTGCCCGCCGCCAGTCGGAGAATGCGCTGGCGGTCGGCAAGGCGATCGAGGGGCGCGTGCGGCGCATTCTGCATCCCGGCCTGGCCAGCCACCCCCAGCATAATCTGGCGATGCGCCAGATGGATGGCTGCGGGCCGATCTTCTCCTTCTTCCTCGAGGATCGGGCGCAAGCGATGGCGTTTCTGAACGCGCTCGAACTCGTCGATATTTCGAACAATATCGGCGATGCGCGCAGCCTGTGCTGCCATCCTGCGTCGACCACCCATTATGGCGTCAGCGCCGAGGCGCGCGCCGACATGGGCATCGAGGAGGGGATGCTGCGCATCAATATCGGGCTGGAGGATCCGCGCGATCTGATCGCCGATCTGGACCAGGCATTGACCAAGGTCGGGCTTTGAGCGACGCTGGCGGCGCGATGATCGACTCCCTCTTCCCCTTTGCCGCGACAACCGGGCCGATCACGGTGCGCGTGTCGGTCAGCTACCTGCCCGAACAGTCGCATCCGGCGCTGGGGCGCTGGTTCTGGGCCTATCATGTCCGCATCGAAAATCACGGTGAGGCCGCGGTGCAGCTGTTGACGCGGCATTGGCGGATCACCGACGGCCGCGAGCAGGTGAGCGAGGTTGAGGGCGAAGGCGTTGTCGGCGAACAGCCGCTCATCGCGCCCGGCGGGTCGTTCGACTATGTTTCGGGATGCCCGCTGCCGACGCCCGAAGGCGGGATGGTCGGCACCTATGTGATGGAAATGACCGACGGGTCGCAGATGCTGGCGGCAATTCCGGCCTTTCCGCTCGTGGCCCCCGCGACCGCGTCATGAAGCGCACCCATCTGCCTCTCAACGCGCTGCGCGTCTTCGACGCCGCTGCCCGCCATCTCAGCTTTACCCGTGCCGCCGACGAGCTGGCGGTGACCCCGGCGGCGGTCGGTCAACAGATCCGCGCGCTGGAGGACATGCTGGGCGTCGTCCTGTTCCGCCGCACCCCTAAGGGTCTTGAACTGACGGGGGAAGCACATGCCGGGCTCGACGCGCTGCGGCAGGGCTTTTTGCAGTTCGAGGAATCGGTCCGCGCAATGCAGGCGGGGCAGTCGTCGCAATCGCTGACCATCGCCGCGCCGCGCGACCTGACCGCCAAATGGCTGGCCCCGCGTCTCGCGCGGTACAGCCAGCAGGCGCCCGACGTGCGGTTCACGCTTGTGTCAGCCGATAGCGGCATTGATTTTACCGAGGCCAATCTCGATCTCGCGATTTTCTGGACCGATGGGGCCGGCGACCATGAAGGCGTCGCGCTGTCGGCGGCATCGATGGTCACCGTTGCGGGGCCTGGCGGCGGCAACGACACGCGGATCGCGTGGCCGGGATGCCCCGTCGCCGAGGGTGAGCCCGCGTTGCGGCTGGGCGATGCCGGGCTTGCGATCGACGCCGCAGCCAACGGTCTGGGGCAAGCCTGCGTCCCGGCCATGCTCGCCGAGGCCGATATTGCCGCCGGGCGGGTGCGCCAAGTGGGTGAGGCGATGGATACGAAACGCGGCTATTGGCTCGTCGCGCCGACCCCGCAATGGCGGCAGGCGAAGGTCAAGGCGCTGGTGGCGGCGCTGACGGCGTAACGCCCTCCTTGGCTGCGAGCGCGAGCAGCCGGGTGACGAGACCGGCGAACTTGTTGCCGTCGAGGTCCAAGGCCGCATTGTTCCAGCTTGCCGTGACGACGAACCATTTGCCGTCGGCCTTGCGCTGTCCGAGCAGGCTCATCGACACCACGCCAAGCTCCGACCCGCCCTTGTAGCCAAGGTAGGACCAGTCCGCCGCCGCTGCGGGGCCGACGCCATTGTTGATCGCCAGCGCCGCCATCGTCGGCGCCGAACCGCGCGCCCGCAGATCGGCAAAGGCCCGCGCCACATCCATCGGCGAGGCGAACCATTCGAGGCTGTCGATAAAGCGCGGTTTTCCTTCGAAGCTGACGCCGTCAACATTGGCGAGGGTGAAGCGATCGGCATTGTCATCGACGATCTTGCGTTGCTCCGCTTCGCTGCCGGAGAGAAAGGCTGAACGGAGATCAGCGAAATTGTTGCCCTTGAGCGCGAAGGCCTCGACCGTCGTCAGAAAGGGCGTGTTGCGTGCGGGGGCGCTATTGCCCGCGGCGCGCATCCGTTCTTCGATCGCCTTGCGGCCGAGCAGATGAATCAGCGTGTCGGCGGCGCCATTGTCGCTGACCGAGATCATCCAGTTCGCCAGCGTTTGCAGCGTAACCGGCGTGTTGAGCGGCCAGTTGGCGGTCGCCGCCGACGAGAAACTGGGATAGGCAAGCGGGACGACATCGTCCCAATGCCGCTTACCCGCCGCCACCTGCGCAGCGAGCTCGTCGAGCACATAGAGTTTGAATATCGATCCGACAGCAAACTGCCGATCGGTGCCCAAACCCGCAATCTGACGAATGTTGTCGCCGTCAACTTCGGCGACAAGAAACCCGGTATCGCCCGGTAAAGCAGCGATTTCCGCTGCAACTGCGGCGATGCTATCGTTGGCAGCCACAAATCCGGTTACTCGAAGTCCCAGCACCAGCCCTTCGGGGGCCGGGCCGACGTCCAGGCGGATCGTCGCGGTCCCGCGTTCGAAGCGGAGCAGTATCGTGCCCGATTGACCGTCGTCTGATGTCGCTCGCTTGACCGCGACCGGCTTGCCATATTGGCCGACCAGATTTTCGCTGATCTCCCGAAATCGCGCTTCTGGGATCGCCGCGCGAAAGGAAGGCGCAAAATATTCGGCATAGGGCACCCGCCCTTCGAACAGGGCGACGAGCTGACCGGCGCGGCGGTCGAAGGCGCTCTGTTCGGCGCGTGCGGCTGTGCCCGGCTGAGCATGGACGGTGCCGACAGGCAGCGCGACCAAGGGGACGGCGAGCAGGGCAGCTGCAGCAAGGCGGTGCAGGCGGTTCATATCATTCTCCTTGTTCGGGAACAGGGGCGGGCGGATCGCGATCGATCCGCGCAATCTGACGTCGCAGCAGCGCGGCGCCGCGCCGGTTGAGGAGCCAGATGGCCCCGAAAAGCAGCAACGGCCCGCCGATCAGCACCGTGCTACCAACCATGCCATAACGGTCATCCAGCGCCTGTGCGGTCATGAACAGCAGCAGACCGGGCAGCAAAGGTGCAAGATACCAGCGCCCGACGCGCGACAGCATATGCTCTTCACGAACGAGGCGCGCGCGGTAATAGGACCGGATGTCCGCGGCTTCTGCCGCCGGATCGGGACGCGAGGTTCGGCGGGTTAGCTGCCAGCTGACGAACAGTGTCCCGGCAATCACGAGCAGACTGCCCAGCTTGAACAGCAGGCCGGGAAGGAGCACGGCATAGACGGCAAAACCCGCAATCACGATGGCGGCGGCCAAATATTCGCGGCGATTTCGCCGGGCGACGATGTCGCCGAGCCGCGACGCGCGGCGCCTGACTTCCTCGACCGGCATCGGGTCGAACGCGGCCGTATCGCTTTGCCACAGGGTGTGAAGGGTCATGTCGTCGGAAAAATCGGTCATGTTGCATCTCCCAGGCCGACGAAACGGCGCGTGAGCATGGATTTGAAGCGATGGACCTTGGTTGCGACGGCCTCGGACGACACGCCCGTGACGTCGGCGATTTCGGCCGCTGGCATCCCTTCGAGATAAAGGAGCAATATCTGCCGGTCGGGCGGTCCGAGCTGGTCGATGATAGCCAGCATCAAGGCGAGCGCCTGATGGGTCTCGGCGCGCTCGGCGGGCGAGGGGGCTTCATCGGCAAGCGCCAGATCCTCGATATCGACCCACGGCCGCCGACGCTTGCGGGCTTGGGCGGCGACGTGCGAGGCGGCGCGATTATGCACCACGCGCCAGACCCAAGTGCTCATCGCGCAGCGGGCATCGAAGCGGGCGAAGCTCTGCCAAAGCGCGACCTGCAACTCCTGGAGAAGGTCGCGTTGCAGTTCGGGATCGGCTTCATAGCCGCGCGCCATGCGGGCGATAGCGCCGCCGAAGCGGTCGATCGCCTCTTCGAACAGCCTGTCTTGCGCCTTTCCGGTCACCCCGATCTCCCAAAAGCCCGTGCCAATATCCGGTTAGTCGCCGGCGGCGCGTGTTTCTGACAGGGGAGGCGAAAAATTCGCTTCAGGCGTCGATCGCCGCCTCGTCCAGTGTCGCGGCATTGGCCTGAATGAACTGGAATCGATGCTCGGGATGCTTGCCCATCAGCCGGTCGACCAGATCCTTGACGATCTGCCGCTCCTCATACTCCTGCGGCAGCGTGACCTTGAGCAACGACCGCGTCGCCGGGTCCATCGTCGTTTCCTTGAGCTGGTTGGGATTCATCTCGCCCAGCCCCTTGAAGCGTCCGACCTCCACGCGTTTGCCCTTGAACAGGGTCGCTTCGAGTTCGGCACGGTGGGCGTCGTCGCGCGCATAGGCCGACGTTGCTCCCGCGGTGATGCGGTAAAGCGGGGGCTGCGCCAGATAGACATGGCCGGTGCGGACGATGTCGGGCATTTCCTGGAAGAAAAAGGTCATCAGCAGCGTCGCGATATGCGCGCCGTCGACGTCGGCATCGGTCATGATGATGATCTTGTCGTAGCGCAGGCGGTCGGCATCGCAATCCTTGCGCATCCCGCAGCCGAGCGCGAGCGCAAGATCGGCGATTTCCTGATTGGCGCGGATCTTGTCCGCGCTGGCGCTGGCGACATTCAATATCTTGCCGCGAATGGGCAGGATCGCCTGCGTCTTGCGATCACGCGCCTGTTTGGCACTACCGCCGGCGCTGTCGCCCTCAACGATAAATAATTCCGTGCCTTCCGGGCCGTTGTTCGAACAATCTGTCAGCTTGCCGGGCAGGCGCAGCTTGCGCGCGCTGGTCGCGGTCTTGCGCTTGACCTCGCGTTCCGCCTTGCGCTTGAGCCGCTCGTCCATCCGTTCGAGGATCAGCCCGAGGAGCGCGCGGCCCCGATCCATATTGTCCGAGAGGAAATGGTCGAAATGGTCGCGCACGGCATATTCGGTGAGGCGCGCGGCCTCCGGGCTCGACAGCCGATCCTTGGTCTGGCTCTGGAACTGGGGGTCGCGAATGAAGACCGACAGCATCATCTCGCCGCCGTTGAAGACATCTTCGGCGGTGATCTGTGCCGCCTTTTTCTGCCCGATCAACTCGCCAAAGGCGCGCAGCCCCTTGGTCAGTGCAGCGCGCAGCCCGGCTTCGTGCGTGCCGCCTGCGGGGGTGGGAATGGTGTTGCAATACCAGCTATAGCTGCCATCCGACCACAGCGGCCAGGCGATCGCCCATTCGGCGCGTCCCTGTTCATCGGGGAACTCCTGCCGCCCGACGAAAGGTTCGGCGGTGGCGCATTCGCGTGTGCCGATCTGTTCCTTCAGATGGTCGGCGAGTCCGCCCGGAAACTGGAACACCGCCTCTGCGGGCGTGTCGTCGCCGATCAGTTCGGGCGCGCATTTCCAGCGGATTTCGACCCCCGCGAAAAGATAGGCCTTCGATCGCGCCATGCGATAGAGCCGCTGCGGCTTGAACCGGCCATGTTCGCCGAAGATCGCGGGATCGGGCACGAAGGTCACGCTGGTACCGCGGCGGTTCGGCGTGGGCCCCAGTTCCTCGATCGGGCCCAAGGGCAGGCCTTGCGAAAAAGACTGACGATACAATTGTTTGGAGCGTGCAACTTCGATGATGGTTTCGATCGAAAGCGCGTTGACGACGCTGACCCCAACCCCGTGCAGGCCGCCCGACGTCGCATAGGCCTTGCCCTCGAACTTCCCGCCCGAATGGAGCATGGTCAATATGACTTCCAGCGCCGATTTCCCCGGAAACTTCGGATGCGGATCGACCGGCATACCGCGGCCGTTGTCGACTACGGTCAACCGGTTGCCGACGTCGAGCGTGATCTCGATCCGCGTCGCATGGCCCGCGACGGCTTCGTCCATACTGTTGTCGATAACTTCGGCGGCAAGGTGATGCAGCGCACGCTCGTCGGTGCCGCCAATGTACATGCCGGGACGGCGACGGACGGGTTCGAGCCCTTCCAGCACCTCGATCTGGGAGGCGTTGTAGCTTTCAGTAGCGGGGGCGGAGCTGTCGAACAAATCGTGACTCATGGCCTTGCTATAGGGGGCTGGGAAGGGCGCTGGCAAGCGCGGTTTTCGGGCGATCCAGGGCGCGGCGCGGACCGATTTCCTGCCGCTCGGCTCATCCCGTTTTCAGCACAGGCAGGAACTTCGCCGAAAGCCGGCGGGTTGATCGGGTGACTGCAAAGTCACTCAAAAAGTGGAGAAAATATATGAAACTCGCCTCTCTCCTCGTCGCTTCGGCGGCGACGATGCTGGCTGTCCCGGCCATGGCTCAGGACAGCGGATCCACCGCGCGCGACAGGTCGCAGGATTTCAACGGCCCCTATGTCTCGGTCGGCGGCGGCGCGACGCTGCAGGGCAGCGATCGCGGTGAAACGCTCGTCTTCGATACCGATCGCGACGGCACCTACGGCGATCAGGTCACGACTTCGACCGGCGCCGACGCTTTCTCCCCCGGTTTCTGCAATGGCGCCGCGACAGGCACCGCGAACGTCGGCTGCCGCAACGACAAGGACGGCCCCGAATTCTTCGGTCGGCTCGGGCTCGACAAGCGTATGGGCAATTTCGTCGTCGGCGCATTGATCGAGGGTGGTCACAGCGTCGCCCGCGATAGCGTCACCGGCTTTTCGACCACCCCCGCGAGCTATACGATGAGCCGCGAAGCCGATTGGCAGGCCAGCGCCCGCCTGCGCGCGGGTTATACGCCCGGCGGCGGCGCGCTCTTCTATGTCACTGGCGGTCCGGCCTATGCGCGGCTCGACAACCGCTTTACGACGACCAACACCGCCAACAGCTTTGCCGACAATGGCAAGACCAACGCCTGGGGCTATGCCGCCGGCGGCGGCGCCGAGGTGATGGTCACGAACAACATCGCGGTCGGGCTCGAATATCTCTACACCGACGTGAAGGACGATGATTATGTGGTGAACGTCGGCGCGGGCAGCGCGCCCGCAACCAACCCGTTCCTCCTCAACGGCGGTGGCACCAATATCCAGCGCAGCGATCCGCATTTCCGGACGCACAGCGTTCGCGGAACGTTGAGCTTCCGTTTTTAACAGGCTGGAAATGAAGGAAAGGCGCCGGAGCGATCCGGCGCCTTTTCGTAGGTCAGTCTATCGGTCGAGCGGGGCGTCGAAGATTGCGAAATTGCCGTTGGCACTCGCGACGAGCCGGTCGTCCTGATAGAGACGCGCATCGATATTGGCGATGCGTTTGCCCTGATGCAGCACGCTCGCATCGCAGATCAGCCGGCCTTCGCGCACGCCGACATGATAGTTGAACTTGATTTCCAGCGTCGCGCACCATTTGCTGTCGGGCATCTGGCTCGTCAGCGCCCCGCCCATTGCCGTATCGGCGAGAGAATAGGCGACGCCGCCATGCGCAACGCCCTGCGGATTGAAGTGCCGCGCGCGGTCGATGTCGATCGCCATCCGGCATCGACCATCGCCGCGTTCGACCATTTCGAACCCCATGAAGCGCGCGAATTCGAAATCCTGTCCGAACGGCCTCACCGGACGCGCGGCCCCCCGAAGGGCGGCGGCGGCGGCGGGCGGCGCGTCCCGCGCGGCAGTTGTGCCTGATAGGCGCGTCCGCAATGTTCGACGCAATAGGGGAAGCCGGGGTTCACCGCCTCACCGCAGAAATGGAAATCGGGCTCGCCCGGATGGCCCATCGGCCAGCGGCAGATACGATCGTTGAGATCGAGCAGGCTGGTCTTGTCGGCGATCTCGGGGCTCGGCTTTGCGGGCACAAGGCGGCGCGGCGGCGCCGGCGGAATCGGAGCCTGCTGGTCGCCGGGTCCCTGACGAATGAAGCCTCCCGGGCCGATCGAGACGATGCGCGGCGCATCAGGCTTGGATGGCGCGTCGGTTTCCGGGGCCGAGGCATCGGAGGCAACCGGCTTCGGTTCGGCCTTGGGCGGTGCAGCTGCCGGACGCGGAGCCGCCGGTGCGGCAGCACGGGGTGCAGCAGGCGCGGCCGCCGGCTTGGGTGCAGCGGGCGCCGCCGCCTTGGGCGCGGGCGCCTTTACCGGCTTGTCGGTGGCCTTGACCGGCGACGGGCGCGATTTCAGCCCCAGACGGTGCGCCTTGCCGATGACGGCATTGCGGCTGACCCCGCCGAGCTCGTCGGCGATCTGGCTGGCGGTCAGGCCCTTTTCCCACATGTTGCGCAACTGTTCGATGCGCTCATCAGTCCATGACATCTTTATTCCTCATCATTCCACGCCGCGGGCGGATCGCATTCCCGAAAGGACGCGCGCAGTCACAGCCCAGCTTGCGGTAAGATCGGGGAGGCGATAGGCGAGAACGCCATGAACGACCAGCCCCAAATTTCGCGCCCGGAGTCGGGCACAGGCTCAGGCGATTTCCGTGCCGCGCCGCATTTCGCGGAACCCGGTGTCCCGCATATCCGGACGCTCAATGTTCCGGGGATGCAGGCGCTATATGTCAAGGAGGTGCGGCGCTTTTTCAAGGTCCAGCTCCAAACTATCTGGGCTCCGGCGGTCACGACACTCCTTTTCCTCGTCATTTTCACCGTCGCGCTGGGCGGTGCGGGTCGCCGCGTCATCGGCGTTCCCTTTGCCGACTTCATTGCCCCCGGCCTGATCATGATGGCGATGCTGCAGAACAGCTTCGCCAACTCGAGCTTCTCGCTCCTCGTCGGCAAGATTCAGGGCACAATCGTCGATTATCTGATGCCGCCACTCGCCGTGGGCGAGCTGATTATCGCGCTTGTCGGCGCCGCGGTGACGCGCGCGATCCTCGTCGGTATCGCGCTCTGGGCCGCCATGCTGTTCTGGCCCGGCGTCCACGTCGCCCCGCAGCATCCATGGGCGGTCGCGCTGTTCGGCGTCCTCGGGGCGATGATGCTGGGCTTCCTCGGGCTGCTGACCTCGGTGTGGGCCGAAAAATTCGATCATGCCGCCGCGGTCACCAACTTCGTCGTCACGCCCCTCGCGCTGCTGTCCGGGACGTTCTACTCGGTCGACAAGCTCGCCCCCTGGTTCCAGTCGGTCGCGCACGGCAACCCCGTCTATTATGCGATCATGGGGTTCCGGTACGGCTTCATCGGCACGGTCGATTCGACGATTGCCAATCCGGTCGCGACCGCAGCGCTGTTCCTTATCGGCGTAAATGCGCTGCTGGGCGTCATCACCTATCGTCTTCTGGCGTCAGGCTGGAAGCTCAAGGCCTGAAGAGTCCGCACCGACCCGCGAGGGCCGGTCAGGTCAGTGGCGGTGGATCGAGCGGACGCGGTAGCGACCGCGATCGAGCCCGTCGAACATCGCCTCGACCTGCGGGTGATCGACCGGCCCTTCGTCGCCGTCGGCCACCAGATTCTGCTGGCTGACATAGGCGATATAGGCGCTGTCCTCGCTTTCGGCGAGTAGGTGGTAATAGGGCTGTTCCTTGGCCGGGCGGATCGCCTCGGGGATCGCCTGATACCATTCCTCACTGTTCGCGAAGACCGGATCGACGTCGAACACGACGCCGCGAAAATCGAACATCCGGTGCCGCACGATATCGCCCGGCGCAAAGCGCGCGCGTTCGATCAGCGGCGCGGATATAGCGGCGGCGGGCGTATCGGGCAGGGAAGTATTCTTGATCGTCATGTCGTTAACTTATGACGATCCGCGGGGGATTCAAGTCCATTCCCCAGTCCCGCGACGGCCCGCGCCACGGGTCGAAACATGGGGAAAAATGGAGGAGAGTGAGGGATTCGAACCCTCGGTACCGTTGCCGGCACTTCGCATTTCGAGTGCGACGCTTTCGACCACTCAGCCAACTCTCCTCGCTGAGGCGGTTGCCCCTAGCGGCGGTCCGCATATGTTGCAACCCCTTCGTCACAAAATTGCGTCCCGCCGCCATTTTTCACCGGTGCATCAGGGCCGGTCGGCCTCCCACCAATAGGGATCGCGCTTGCGATTGCCGGTTTCGGCTTCGTTGAGCGTCATCGGGTCGTAGAGCCGTCCGCCGAGCATCACGCGGTGGATCTGTTCGGTGTTGCGGATATTTTCGGTCGGATCGGCATCGAGAATCAGCAGGTCGGCGAGCTTGCCGGCCTCGAGCGAGCCGACGTCCTTTGCATAGCCGAGCGCCGTGGCCGGCATGATCGTTGCGGCGCGCAATGCATCGATATTGCTCCAACCGCCGCGTACGAAGGACCATATCTCCCAATGCGCGCCGACGCCGGCCTGCTGGCCGTGCGCGCCGATCGACACGTTGCGGCCGACCGCGGCGATCTTGCCCGCCTCGCGCGCCGAATCATCGTCGACATAGTCGCTTTCGGGCGCAATCACGCGGCGCTTGTTGTCCGCCGCCAGAATGGCAGGCGGGATGTGGCGCGCGAGGATCGGCTGTTCCCACACATTGGTATGCGCGCGCCAATAGGGATCGCCAGCAGGGCCGCCGTACGTCACCACCAGCGTCGGGGTATAGTCGGTCTTCGTCTGGCCCCACAGCTGCACCAGATCCTTGTAGAAGGTGTGCAGCGGAATATTATGCTCGACGGTCGTGTTGCCGTCCTGGATGAGCGTCAGGTCCATCGTGTAGAGCGAGCCGCCCTCGGGCACGACCGCCATATTTTCGGCCTGCGCGGCCTTGACCACCATCTGTCGCTGTTCGCGGCGGGGCTGGTTATAGTTTTTGACGCTATGCGCGCCCTGGGCCTTCAGGCGGCGGACATGCGCCAGAGCGTCTTCATAGCCGTCGATTTCGGCATAGATGCCTGCCGCCTTGGCGCCGTAGATGATCTCGCCGGTCGAGAAGATGCGCGGCGCGAGGATCAGGCCGGCACGCTGCATTTCCGACGACACGAAGATTTCGGACGCGCGCGACGACGGGTTGTGACTGGTCGTCGTTCCCATCGCGAGGTTGACCATCTCCGACCAATTCTGCTGCGGCACCAGCTCGTCATCGCCATGCGGGCCGTGGGCATGGGCATCGACAAAGCCCGGAACGATCGTTTTGCTCGTCGCATCGACCGTCACCGCGCCTGCCGGAACGGTCACGGCGCCCGCGGGCCCTACGGAAACGATGCGGTCGCCGTCGATGACGATCGCGCCATTGTCGATGATGCCGCCGTCCTTGGTCGCCATCGTCACGATTTTGGCGCCGGTGATCACCACGACGCCTTTGTGCTTCGCTGCAGCCTGGGTCATCGAAAGCGAAACGCCTTCGGCGGGCGGCGTGAATTTCACCGCGCGGTCGTCGCCGGGAGCGTCAGCGAACATTGCGCCCAGGTCGGCGCTGAACAGCGTTGCGCCGCGCGTCCAGTGGAGACGCCGGCCGCCGTCCGACCAATGCATATAGTCGGCACCGCTGCCGCTGATCCGCGTGACGGGCAGGGCGCCGCTCTTGGTCGAAAGCGATACGTCCTGACCGCCGGGCATCAGCGGGGTGACATAGGCATCATGATTCTCGCGGAAGGCGAGGGTGCGGCCGTCGGGCGAAATTTCATAATCGCTGACCAGGTCGCCGCTGGCATGAACGCGCTTGTCCTGACCGTTGAGGTCAGTGCTGACCAGCTGGTTCTTGCCGTCGCCCGACGCGACCATGAAGATCCGGTCGCTATCGGTGCCGAACTGCGGCTTGGCGCCATTGTCGGTGATCCGGACGGGGGCGCCCCCGGTCGCTGCGACGCTGTAGATGCCGGGGTCGTCGCCCCAGCGCTGTGACGTCAAGCCGCCGCCCGAACGGCGCTCGAATGCGATCAGCTTACCATCCGGGGAATAGCGCGGTTCGGCATAGTGGCCGGGGACGCTCGTCACCTTGCGCGACGCGCCGCCGCCTGCAGCGATGGTATGGATTTCGCCAAGACCGGCGTCGGTCCAGCGCACGAAGACGATCTGCTTGCCGTCGGACGACCAACTCGGCCAGAGTTCGAACGCGGCGCTTTTGTCCGCGGTCAACCGGCGCGCGGTGCCGCCCGTCGCGGGCTTGACCCAAAGCTTGCCGAGCGTCTCGAAAACCACCTGCTTGCCGTCGGGCGAGACTTCGGCCCAGCGCGGCATCTGGGTCTGGAAGCTGTCGGGTGCGACCTTGACCACGGGATGCGTCGCATCGATGATCACGCGGTCATCGTCGATCTGGAAGGGAATGATCCGCGCATCGCCACCTCCGGGGGCCACGCGGCGCAGCTTTCCGCCGGCCCAGAACAGGATTTCTCCGCTATCGGGCGTCCACGCCATATTCGGGTAGACGCCGGTGACCGCCCAGGTTTCCTGCACATCCTGATCGAGCGCGTCATAGACCTTCTTCTCGGCGCCCGAGGTCAGATCCTTGACGTAGAGTTTCGACTGCGCGCCCTCGCGGCGGACGAAGGCGAGCTTCTTTCCGTCGGGCGAGGGGGTGGGGCGCACCGCGCCGCCATCGCCCGATGCGGCGGTGTCGACCTCTCCCGTGTCGAGATTATAGCGTTCGATATGGAACAGGTCGGTGTTGCTGTCCTGCGCATATTCGAAAATCGGCCCCGGCGTGACGTTGCGCGTGTAATAGACATGCTTGCCGTCGGGCGCAAAAATCGGTTCGCCCAGCTCTTTCTGATGCCGCTCGTTCGGGCGCTTGACCAGCGGAACGCCTGCCCCGCCCGACACATGATAGAGCCAGACTTCGCCGGTGCCGAGCGAGCGCCCGGTGGTGAAATGCTTCTTGGCGACGATGAACTCACCGTCGGGACTCCAGCTCGGCTGGTTGAGCAGGCGGAATTCTTCCTTCGACAGCTGGCGCTTGTCGCTGCCGTCACGGTTCATGATCCAGATATTGTCGCCGCCGCCGCGGTCGGAGACGAAGGCGATGCGCTTGCCATCGGGCGAGAACCGCGGCTGATGCTCATAAGCGAGCCCTTCGGCGATACGGGTGGGCGTGCCGCCAGCGATGGGCATGGTGTAGATATCGCCGAGGAGGTCAAAGGCGATCGTCTTGCCATCCGGCGCGACATCGATGTTCATCCAGCTGCCTTCGTCGACCGCGATCGGCACCTTGTGCGTTACCATTCCGGGCGGCGCGTTGACGTCCCATTTTTCGGGCTTTGCGTCGGCCGCAGGCGTGGCTGCTTGTTGAGCGAAAACCGATGTCGAACAGGCCAGAGTCGCGGCCAGGGCGAGTGCAATGCGCGCCATGAAATTATCCCCTGTTGTAATTATGCTGTGAGCATATGGCGCTCCCCGCAAAGCGCAAGCCGCCGCTTTCGACGAAGCCGCTGGCGGCGTCGACGGACGGCTGCTAGCGCGATAGGTAGCAATAAAGGACTGGGAGAGATTTGTGCCGCTGACGGGAATACGCGTGCTCGATTTCGGGCGCTATATTGCGGGCCCCTATTGTGCCGCCTTGCTCGCCGATTATGGCGCCGATGTCATCCGGATCGAGGCGCCCGGCGGCAATGATGACCGTTTTACCGTGCCCGTCGCCGAGGATGGATCGGGCGCGATGTTCATGCAGATGGCGCGCGGCAAGCGGAGCCTGAGCCTGAAGCCGGGAACGCCCGAGGGCCGCGAGATCGTACGCAAATTGGTCGCCGGCGCCGATGTCGTGATCGCCAACCTGCCGCACGATGTGCTGAGCAAGCTTGGACTGGATTATGAAAGCCTGTCGGCGATCAATCCCCGCATCATTCTTGCAACCGCGTCGGCCTTCGGCAGCGAGGGGCCGCTTTCGGGGAGCGTGGGCTTCGACGCGGTGGGTCAGGCAATGTCGGGGACGATTCACCTGACCGGCACGCCCGACCAGCCCTATCGCGCGCAGGTCAATTACGTCGATTTCGGCACTGCGCTCCACTGCGCCTTCGGGGTCATGGTGGCGCTGCGTGAACGCGAGCGGACGGGGCGGGGGCAGTGCGTTTCGGGTTCGCTTCTCGGCACCGCGCTGGCCTTTTCGAACGCGTTGACGATCGATCATGCGATCAACGGGATCGAACGTCAGCCGATGGGAAATCGCAGTTTCAGCTCGGCGCCCACCGATCTGTTTCGCACCCGCGACGGCTGGATTGTTACCCAGATCGTCGGCGGCGCGATCTTCGCGCGCTGGGCGGCGCTGGTCGGGCGCCCCGAACTGGTCGACGATCCGCGATACGCAAGCGACATCGACCGCGGCGATAATGGTGCCGAACTGAGCGCGATCATGCAGAGCTGGTGCATCGAACGCAGCACCGACGCGGCGATTGCCGAGCTTGGCGCCGCGCGCGTTCCTGCCGCGCCGATCCTGAAGCCCGGCGAAGCGCTGGCGCACCCGCAGGTGGCCGCGATGGGCCTGATCGAGCCGCTTGCCTATCCCGGCTCTCCCGCGCCAGCGCCGGTAATTCGCGCGCCGATCGGGTTGTCGGATGCGGCAAAGGTCACAGCGCAGCGCGCACCGCAGGCGGGCGAACATAGCGACGCGATCCTTGCGGAGCTTGGTTATGATGCCGCCAGCATTTCCGCTTTGCGCGCGCAAAGGATTATTTGATCCGCCTTGCGGTGGACGGGGTAACATCGCCTTCCTAAGTTGCGAACCACAACCGAAATCTAGCGCAGGAGTGTCCGATGGCCGACCAGAATGACTATGTGCCGCCGAAAGTGTGGAGCTGGGACAAGGAAAGCGGCGGACGTTTCGCCAACATCAACCGCCCGATCGCTGGCCCAACCCACGACAAGGATTTGCCAGTCGGCAAGCATCCGCTCCAGCTCTATTCGCTGGGTACGCCCAATGGGGTGAAGGTGACCGTCATGCTGGAGGAATTGCTCGCGGCGGGTCATTCGGGCGCCGAATATGATGCGTGGCTGATCAACATCGGCGAGGGCGACCAGTTTTCGAGCGGTTTCGTCGACGCCAATCCGAACAGCAAGATCCCGGCGCTCGTCGATCGCAGCGGCGACACGCCGATCCGGGTGTTCGAATCGGGCGCGATCCTGATCCATCTCGCCGAAAAGTTCGGAGCTTTCCTGCCGACCGATCCCGCGCAGCGCGCCGAAACGCTGTCCTGGCTGATGTGGCAGATGGGAAGCGCGCCCTTTCTCGGCGGCGGCTTCGGCCACTTCTATGCCTATGCGCCCTTCAAGCAGGAATATCCGATCAACCGCTATGCGATGGAAGTGAAGCGCCAGATGGATGTGCTCGACCGCCGTCTGGCCGACAATGAATATATCGCCGGCAGCGATTACAGCATTGCCGATATGGCGATCTGGCCCTGGTACGGCGCGCTTGCCAAGGGGTTGATCTATGACGCCGGCGAGTTCCTGCAGGTGCAGGACTACAAGAATGTCCAGCGCTGGACCGATCAGCTTGCGGCGCGCCCTGCCGTCAAGCGCGGGCGCATGGTCAATCGGGTGATGGGCGACCCCGCGTCCCAGCTGCGCGAACGCCACGATGCGTCGGATTTCGACCTCCGCACTGAGGACAAGCTGCAGGCAGCGAACGGATAATTTTTGCGCATTTTGCATGCGGGGCGCGCGGGCGATCGTTAACTTCTGCCCGCGTGCCGTGCATTTCGCCGCCGACCGCTGCGCCCATATTCGGTAAATTGCGCAAAATTCCCACACGCCGCCTTTGAGCGATGCTTGACGCGCAGCGGTCATGTTGGCCGCATGACAGGTCCATACCCCCCAAAACATCGCCCGCCGCCCGACGGTCATTCGCGAGGTTCTGCGTCTGGCCCGCAACGAGCGGGCGGCGGCGATCGTCGAAATGGCGCTGGTGCTGCCGCTGTTTCTGACGCTGCTCATCGGCATCCTGATCTACGGGCAATATTTCCTCCTCGCACATAATGTGCAGCAAGCTGCGAACGATGGCGCGCGCGCCGCGATTGTCGGCCTCGACGCCGCCGATCGCCGGGCGGTGGCGATCCGCGCGGTTGATCGCAGCATGGCGAGCATCGGCGATTACAGCCCCGCCAACCGCACGATAGCGGTCAGTGAGACAAGCGAGGCGGTGACCGTCGCGTTGACCTACACCGTTCCCGCCGACCATTTCCTCCGCTCCTCCTTCGTTCCGGCGCCCGGCCATGTGATCAGCGCCCGCGCGACCTTCGAACTGCCGGCGGATTGACGATGCGCCGGCGCATCCTCGCAAAGCTGGCGCGCGATACGCGCGGCGGGATCAGCATCGCATCGGCGCTGGCGATGACGATGCTGATCGGCTCGGCGGCGCTGGCGGTCGACTTCGGATCGCTCTATCTCGACCGCCGCAAGCTTCAGGGCATCGCCGATGCCGCCGCGCTGGCGGCGGCGGGACGCC
This sequence comes from Sphingopyxis sp. Q841, assembly GCF_052384365.1. Lineage (NCBI taxonomy): Bacteria > Pseudomonadati > Pseudomonadota > Alphaproteobacteria > Sphingomonadales > Sphingopyxidaceae > Sphingopyxis > Sphingopyxis sp. Q841. The sequence goes on from NZ_JBQSUM010000004.1 coordinate 96,666, forward strand.
CCGGCAACGAACGGGCGGCGGCCGACCGGATCATCGCCGCCAACTGCAATTGCGCGATCACCATATCGGCCTTCCAAGCCGGAACCTATACCGCCGATCCCGGCATAGCCGCCGAACAGCGCTTCGCCCGCGGCGGCTACACTCCCAACGCAATCCATGTCGTGCTCACCCGCGAGCGTCCGCTGTTCTTCGGGCGCTTTCTGACCGGACGCGACCATAGCGTCATATATGCCAGCGCCACCGCCGCGCGGCAGGGCTATGCCGCGTTCTCGCTCGGCTCGCGCGTCGCCGCGGTGCACGGCGGTCTGCGCAATGCGCTGCTGTCGGCGCTCACGGGGAGTCAGGTCAACCTGAACCTAATGGACTATAAGGCGCTGGCCGATGCCGACATCGATCTGCTCGCTTTTTCCGACGCGTTGCGCACCGAACTCGATGCCGACGTGCTGACCTTTGGCCAGACGCTCGATACCCAGGCGACCTTGCCACAAGTGCTGGGCGCGCTCGCCAAGGCAAGCGACGGGCAGGCGGCAAAAGCGATCGGCACGCTCGCCGATGCGGCACTGCCGCGTAGCCTCCTGCCGTCGCGCGCAATCGACCTCGGCCCGCGCGCATCGAGCATCCGGATCGACCCAGCCAATCCGGTGAAGGTCAACGCGCTCAGCATGGTGCGAACGATGCTGTTGCTCGCCAACGCCAATCGCCAGCTCGATCTTGCGACCGGCGTCACCATTCCCGGGGGTTCGGGGGTCGATGTGGCGTTGATGATCGGCGAGCCGCCGGCCAACTCGCCGCTGATCGCGGTGACCGAAAAGCAGGACGTCATCGTGCGCACTGCGCAGGTCAGGCTCAAGCTGGCGGCGAGCGTCAACACGCCGCTCGCCGCAATCGATATCCCGGTCTATACCGAATTGGGATCGGCCGAAGCGCGCATTTCGGACATCGACTGCCACCACGGCAGCGACGCGGTAACACTGGGGATCAAGACGGCCCCCGCAACCTTGTCGATCGGCAAGGTCAATGCGATCGATTTTCAGAATATACAGCGCCCACTGAACCCGCAGCCGGTCAAGCTGCTCAGCCTGCCGCTCGCGAGCGTAAACGCAAAGGCCGAACTGGTGCTGTCCGATCTTTCCGAAAAGCCCGCACGCTTCACGCGCGACGACATCGACGTTGGCCGCGTCAAGACGGTCGAAAGCGGCGGATTGGTATCGGGCGCCGCCAAATCACTCGCCGATCGGATGGATTTGTCGGTCAACATCCTCGGGATCGGATTGAACGCCAAGGCGCTGACCAGCCTTGTCGGCGACACGGTCGGGCTGGCCGCGCCCGTGCTCGACGGCGTGCTTGAAAGCGTCACCGCGACGCTGGGGCTGCATCTGGGCGAGGCGGATGCGCGGGTCAACGCGCTGCGGTGCGGCAAGGCGCGATTGGTCTGATCGCTCCGTTTCGGCGCCATTGCCGGTACGCCGCGCCGCCAGCCGCCCCGCGTTCCTCCCATAATATGTCCATGGCTTCGAAGGGGAGGCGAATTTGGCGACGGCACAGGAACCCGAACGGGTATCGGCGGCGGACTTCATCCGGGGATTTGCAAGCTGGCGGCTCCGGTCGGCGCGGCGGCCGGTTGTAGTGACACACCATGGAAAGGACGCGCACGTTCTGATCTCGCACGATGATTACCGGCGGCTGCGCAAGCCCGCGAGCGGCGAAGCGGTCGACGCGCTGCAGGCCTCGCTTGCGAACCTCGTCGAGGCGATCCGCGATGCGGTGCTGCTGTTCGATCGCGACCGGCGCATCGTGGCGCTCAACCCCGCCGCGCGCGATTTGGTCGCCGGTGATGACGATCTGCTCGGGCGCCAATTGGTCGATATATTTCCGGGTTTCGGGGCAAGTCTGGCGGCGAGCCATGTCGCCCGGCTGATCGAATGCCGCGAACGCTTTGCGGGCGAGGTGCCTGGTCTTTTGCATCCGCGCCAGTGGCTGCGCGTCGACCTGGTGCCGGTTCCCGCGGGCGGCGCGATGATCCTTCGCGACACAAGCGCGACCTTCGAGGGGGCGGTCGAAGGCGACACGCGCGCCGCGACGATTGCGGCGATCGAGGCGCAGGGAATGATCGGCCACGCCCGCCTTTCGGTGCGCGAGGCGATCGAGGACGCCAATTCTGCGCTGATTTCGATGGTAGGCGTCGACGCGCTGGCGATCCGGCGCGTGCGCTTTTCGGCGCTGTTGTCGATCGCGACGCGGCGCTGCTTTGCCGAAGCGCTCGAAACCGTATTCCGCACCGGCGAACCCGCGCGCGTCGAGGCCGAGCTGATCAGCCGCGAAGGCGAGGCGGTGCCCGTAACCTTGTCGATCGCCGAACGGCGCGGCGCCTATGCCAGCGATGGCGCGGTGGTCGTGGCGGTACCAAGGTCGCCGCGGGCGGGGTGAGCGGTCGATAACGATCGATTCCGGTCATTCCCTCCAAATCGGCGGCGAACGGCGGTTACTGGGTGGAAAGTCGGCCTATGCCTGCTACATCTAGGCGAATGAAGAGTGTCCCAATGGTCCTCGCCCTGCTTTGCTTTTCCGGGTGTGCAAATTATGCAATCTCGATGGAGCAGGCTCGTGCAGAAGAGAGGCTTCCAACGTCTGACGAGGTTGCCGCCTATATCCGCTTGCAGTGGGAAACGGACTACGGCCCACGATTTGCTCGATTTGCGTCTCGCCCGTCGCAGAAGCCCGTTTTAGTGTCTGTGAATAATGTGCGGTGCGACTATTACATCGCCACGCCGGAATGCTCTTTTGAAGTTGTGGGCCACTTTCTTAACGAGCTCCCGCAGCCGCAGAACATGGTAGATCGATACGGCTGGACAGATGACGGCAAGCTACAATCGGTTATCGTGATGTATCACCAGCGGAGGCGATAGGCGCGGCCATCTCGCATCGTCCGCAACCGGTCGCTCTCCGCCATTCCGACTCCCGTCCCCGATTTGCTAGAACCAGTTCCCCCGCGTGATCGCGGTGCTGCCCGCGGGAAGCGAGTAAAAGTCGCCATCTTCGCCGACGACGATCGGTCCCGGATAGCGCCGCTTCGCATCACCTAGAAACGCGGCGTCAAGGTAGCGCGACGGATAGGGCGGGACGATGTGGCTGAGGACGAGCATTCGCACCCCGGCGACCTTCGCACTGTCCGCCGCTTGCGCGGGGCTGGCGTGATAATCGAGGATGTCGTCCATGATCTGCCCGGTCTGCGGTCGGCCCGACGCCTTGAGCTGCGCAGCGATCAGTTTGACCATTTCGGGTTGCAGCGCTTCGTGCACCAGAAGATCGGCGCCCTTGGCAACCCGTTCTACCATTTTCGATGGCGCCGTATCGCCGCTCAGCACGACGCTGCGCCCCTTGTAATCGAAGCGATAGCCGACCGCGGGTTGCACCGGGCGATGATCGACCGGGAAGGCGGTCACGCGGAGGCCGTCCGCTTCATAGACGACGACCGGTTCGGTGGGCGTCGCGAAGGGGAGGGCCGTCGCACCCGCCGCGGCGGGCGGGGTCACGACCGGCCCGTGGTGCGCTGTGCGATAGCCATTGTCGAGCGCATAGGCCGCGTCGAAGCCGCCGATCACCTGATCGAGTCCCGTCGGGCCGTAGACGGGCAGGGGCGCCTTGTTGCCGCTGCCCGTCCAGCGCAGCAGCATCATCGGACCCATGCCGTCGATATGATCCGAATGATAATGGGTCAGGAACAGCGCCTTGATCTGGCCATTGGGCAGCCCCATCAGCGAGATGTTGCGCGCGCCGCCTTCGCCGGCATCGACAACGAACATCGCCTTGCCGGCAATCACCACCGTACAGGCGCCAGCACGATCGCGGTTGGGGAGCGGCGATCCGGTGCCGCACAGCGCCACATGCAGACCGTCGGGCAGACCGGCGAGATGGTCGCGGCCGACGCCGCGCTCGACGCCGCGCTTGAACACCCACATGCCGATCTGTTGCTGGAACAGCATTGCCGCGCCGCCGCACAGCGCGATCAGCACCGCAAGCGCGACGAGCAGCCGCAAAGATTTCCGCATTTTCCTCTCCCGCCCCTTGGTCCGCTCCTTTCATGCGACGACGCGGGCGTCTGGACAAGGGCCGATGTTCGGCGCAGTCTCCGGACGACTGCGTTTCGTCGCGCAACTTACCTTTACGTAAACGTGAGCGCTTTCTATAAGGGCGCCATAGCCCAAGGGAGAATCAGAAAATGGACATGGAGTTCAGCCCCGAAGATCTCGCTTTCCAGAAGGAAGTGCGCGACTTCATCGCCGAAAATTACCCCGCCGAGCTGCGCGGCAAGCAGGACGAAGGGGATGAACTGACCAAGGAAGACTTCCTTGCGTGGCACAAGATTCTCTACAAAAAGGGCTGGGTCGCGCCGGCCTGGCCGGTCGAATATGGCGGCACCGGCTGGACCCCGACGCAGCGTTTCATCTTTTCGGAAGAAACCGCGCGCGCCGATTGTATCCGCCTGATGCCATTCGGCCTGTCGATGGTCGGCCCGGTCATCTACACCTTCGGAACCCCCGAACAGAAAGCGCGCTTCCTGCCGCGCATCCTGTCGGGCGAGGATTGGTGGTGCCAGGGCTATTCGGAGCCCGGTTCGGGATCGGACCTTGCCTCGCTGCGTACCGTCGCGGTGCGGGACGGCGATGAATATGTCGTCAACGGCCAGAAGACCTGGACGACGATGGCGCAGCATGCCGACTGGGGCTTTTTCCTAGTTCGCACCGACAAGGACGCCAAGCAGCAGGAGGGCATTTCCTTCCTGCTGATCGACATGAAGTCGCCCGGCATCACCGTGCGTCCGATCATCACGCTCGGCGGCGAGCATGAGGTCAACGAAGTCTTCCTCGAAGACGTGCGCGTGCCGGTCGAGCAGCGCGTCTATGAGGAGAACAAAGGCTGGACCTGCGCCAAATTCCTCCTCGCGCACGAACGCACGGGCATCGCCGGTGTCGCCTCGTCGAAGCGCGGCGTCGAACGCGTCAAGGCGATCGCGCGCACCGAACTCGACGGCGACAAGGCGCTGCTTCAGAACCCCTTCTTCAAGCGCAAGGTCGCGGAACTGGAGATCGACCTGACCGCGCTTGAATTTACCGAACTGCGCAGTCTGGCCGGCGCCAATGCCGGCAAGGGACCGGGACCGGAATCGAGCCTGCTCAAGATCAAGGGGTCCGAAATCCAGCAGCGGCTCACCGAACTGACGCTGGAAGCGGTCGGCCATTACGGGGCGCCCTATTTCCGCGGCTTCGGGGAAGGCGATAACGAGCACCCGATCGGTCCCGACTATGCACACCGCGCCGCGCCGACCTATTTCAACATGCGCAAGACCACGATCTATGGCGGGTCGAACGAGATCCAGCGCAACATCATCGCGAAGATGGTTCTGGGACTCTGATCACATAATCAACGTCATCCCGGTGGAGGCCGGGATCTCGACCTGTTGCCATGATGCGGCGGTGAGATTCCGGCTTTCGCCGGGATGACGATGAAATCGAGGATAACGACAATGGATTTCACCTATACCGAAACGCAGGACATGATCCGCGACACGCTGTCGCGCTTCCTCTCGGACACCTATGATTTCGAGACGCGTCAGAAGTTCATCAATTCGGACAGCGGGCGCGATCCGGCGATCTGGACGGCGCTGGCGCAGGAACTCGGAATGCTTGGCGCTGCCTTTTCGGAAGAACAGGGCGGCCTTGGCGGCGGGGCGCTGGAAAATGCGATCGTCATGGAGGAACTGGGCAAGGTCATCGGGATCGAGCCCTATCTGCCGACCGTCGTGATCGCGGGCGGCGCGTTGAAGGCCGTTGGCGGCGCGCAGGCCGATGCGATGATCCCCGAAATCATCGGCGGCAACGCCATCGTTGCCTTTGCATACGCCGAACCGCAGGGGCGCTATGATCTCGCCAATCTACGCACGACTGCGAAGAAGGATGGAGCGGGCTATGTCCTGAACGGTCACAAGGGCGTCGTCTATGCCGCACCTTGGGCGACCCATCTGCTCGTCACGGCGCGGACCGGCGGCGGCCAGCGCGACCAGGATGGCGTGTCGCTGTTCCTGATCGACGCCAATCTTCCCGGCATCGTGCGCCGCGATTATCCCACCGTCGATGGCAACCGCGCATCGGAAATCTATTTCGAAAATGTCGTGGTCCCGGGCGATGCGCTGCTCGGCGGCGAAGGCGCCGCGCTGCCGCTGATCGAACAGATCGTCGATGAAGCGACCGTCGCGGTCTGTGCCGAGGCGACCGGCGTGATGCAGAAGCTGCACGAAGGCACGCTGGAATATACCCAGCAACGCAAGCAGTTCGGCGTTCCGATCGCCAAGTTCCAGGTGCTGCAGCACCGCATGGTAGACATGTTCATGGAAGTCGAACAGGCGCGGTCGATGACGATCATGGGCACGCTGAAGCTCGACCTCGCGGCCGATGCGCGCAAGGCGGCTGTTTCTGCGTGCAAGTCGAAGGTGAGCCGCGGCGCGAAATTCGTCGGCCAGAATGCGATCCAGACGCACGGCGGCATCGGCATCACGCAGGAACTGGCGATCGGCCATTATTTCAAGCGTGCGACGATGATCGAGGGGCAGTTCGGCAGCGCTGACTATCACCTCGACAGGTTCGAGCAACTGACCCTCGCCGAATGAGGGTGTGCCGTCGGCATCGCGCTCAATAAGCGATGTCGACGGCGACCCGCAGCGTCCGCGGCCGCAGCGGCGTCAGATAGCCGGGGCTCCCCTCGACGAAGGGCGTTCCGAGCGCGAACCGATTCCCTTTTAAATCGAGCAGATTGGTCAGCGTCACCGACAGGCCGCGCCGCCCGTTGCCGAGCCGCATCGCAAGGCCGGTATCGACATAATCGCCCTGGCCCTCGCCAAGCACCGGCCCGATCCCGAGCCGCGACGGTCCGATATAGTTGGCCCAGCCGTTGATCCGGATTTCCTTGTCGTCGCCGACGGGCGCCGCATAGGTGATCGCTCCGCGCACCGCATGGCTTGCGACATTGGGGATCCGCCCCAGCCGGCCCGGCGCAAAATCGGCAACCAGCGCGATTTGGGGAGCCAGATCATCGACGCGGCTATGGTTATAGACCGCGCCCAGATCGAAGGAGAGAGTGGGCGTCACGCGGACGGCGAGCGAACCCGAGATGCTGGTGATACGCCCATCGCCGATGTTGGCGGTCGTCGGAAAGCCGTTGCCGTCGATGAAGTCGGCCTGAATGTTGAACCAGCGCGTGTGCGATACCGAAATATTGGCATCGAACGGGGTGCGGCCGCGCTCGCCGAGCCTTATGCCGCCTTCCCACGTATGAACCCGGTCGTTGCGATAACGGCGGACGAAATTGCCGTCGACGGCAAGGCCGCCGGGCCGAAACCCCTCCTGATACCGCGCATAAAGCGTCAGGTTCGATAGCGGCCGCGCGAGAATGGCGAAGGAAGGAAGAAGGTCGCTTTCGTTGCGATGCGCGGTGATCGCCTTGCCCGACGCTGCGAGCGCCAGAGCGAGGGCGACGTCTTCGCCGCTTCCGCCCAAGCGTGCGTGCGAGTAACGCAGCCCCGCCGTAGCAATCACATCGGGCAAAAGTTCGGCCGTCAGCTCGCCATAGCCGGTATATTCGGTAACGCGGTTGGTGACGCCGGTCAGTGCCGACCGCATCTGGATGCCGCCGAATTCGCGGCGCTGCTGCGTTTCATTGTCGACGATGCTCGCGCCGACCACCCAACCCCAACCATCGCTATAGGGGCGCGACAATCGCGTCTCGCTCGCCCACATGCGCGTATCGTTGAACTGGTCCAGAACGCGCGGGTCGCCGCCCGCGGGGGTGGCGTCGAAGCGCTCGTAAAGCCGGTGATCGATATAGGCGTTCGAGGATTGCAGGCGCAGATTGTCCCAGTCGCGTGTAACGACGAGCGTGCCCATCCCGTAACGGCCGCGCGCATTCTGCTCGACGAGCGAATTGCGCGTCAGCGGCGGTGCATCCTTGTCGGCATATTGGGCATCGTCGGCGGTCGTCGATTGATAGACGCCGCCGATATCGACGGTCCAGTCGGCCGCCGGGACAAGGCGCAATGTCCCGCGGCCGCCGCGCACCGTGACGCGATTGACGTCATTCTGGCCGAGCAGCGGATTGTCGATATAGCCGCCATCGGTGATCATATAGCCGACAAGGCGCAGTGCGCTGCCGCTGTCGCCGATCGGGACATTGGCGATGGCGCCGATGTCGCCGCCCGGTTCGCCATGCTGGGTTGCGGTCAGACCGGCGATTGCCTGTACGCTCGCCTCTCGCGCGTCGGGTGCGCGCGGCACGACGCGGATGATGCCGCCAAGCGATCCCGCGCCGTAGAGGGTGCCTTGCGGCCCTTCGAGCACCTCGACGCTGTCGATGTCATAGAGGCGCAGGTCGGGGTCGGGGGCGTTGTAGCTCAGCCGAATGTCGCCGAAATATTGCCCGACGGTTGCCTGTGTCGGCCCCGTGAAGCTGGAATCGGCGATTCCGCGGATGAACAGCTTGTTGCGGCCCGAGCCCAGATGGGTCGACGACACGGTGGCCATTCGCGACAGGATGGATTCCGTACCGCGCTCGCCGCCGAATGCCAGATCGTCGCCATCCATCCGGGTGACGACGCCCGCAAAACTGGAATAGGGCAGGTCGGCCTTTGTCGCGGTCACGATGAATTCATACGGCGGCGCTTCGGGCGGCGGCGCTGCCGCAGGCACCGCAGGCGGGGGCGGGCGACGTACGGAGCGCGGGGCGACCTGCTTCTCGATTCGCCAGCTTGTGGCGCTGACCCGCACTGCGCGCACGCCGGTGCCGTCGAGCATCTGCCGGATCGCTTCGTCGACCGACATCCGCCCGCGCACCGGGCGCATCCGCGTCCGCCACAGCGCCGGGTCGCTGACGCTGATGCTGACACCGCCCTGACGGCTGAGCAACGGAAGCGAGGTCGAAAGACTGGCGCGCGGCACGTCGAACGCGCGTTCTTCAGCCGCCATCGCCTGCGCGGGCAGGATGATAGTCGCGAGTCCCAGCGCAAGAGACAGGCGCGCGTGCATCGTCAGCGGCTGACCACCCAGCCATCGCCGCGCCGCTCGGCTTTGGCGCCCGACAGCGCCGCAAGGTCGGCCACGGTGCGATCGCTCGCCTTGTCGACGACGAGGGTACCGCGGAACGACAAGCGCGACGCCGAGGGATCGATCTGCACGGATATCCCAGCCGTCCGCTTCAGATCGTCGGCGACGGTCTGAAGCGCCGCGCCGTCATAGACCAGCAGGCCGCTCCGCCATCCACCGACCGTGGCCGTACCGACGCGCCGTATGCGTGGCGGCTGCGTATCGCCGTCGCGCGCGTCGATCGCTTGCCCAGCCACCAGGCGCAGCTTGCTGCGATCGGGGGAATAGAGCACGACGCCCTCCGAAACCGCGACCGCGGTCCGATTGCCGGCGCGCACCACATTGAAGGCCGTCCCGAGATCGATGATCTGCGTTCCGCCCGTTTCGACGACGAAAGGGCTGTCGGTGCGGTGCACGACATGGAACATCGCTTCGCCGCTTTCCAGCCGGGCAAAGCGCGGATGGTCCTTGTCGAGCCGCAGGGTCGAGCCGCCGTTGATCTCGATCCGCGAGCCGTCGGCAAGGGTGATCGTGCGATGCTCACCCGCGGCGGTCTGGATCACGTTCCGGCCGCCCGACAGGTCGAGCGAGGGGAGGGCGACGACCCCGACGATCGCCGCGGCGACCGCTCCGCCAAGCCACCAGCGACGCGGCATGCCCCGATCGAGTTCAGCCGGATCATTCGCCGGGGATACCGACGGCGCAGCGGGGGGCAACGCATCGAGATCGAGGTCGAGGCTCGCCAACGCGTCGTAGATTTCGGCATGTCCTGGGTCCTCGGCAAGCCAGTCGGCAAAGCCGTCCCAATCGGCAAAGTCGGGCGCGCGTTGGCGGACGATCCAGTCGATCGCCTGGGCTTCGCTCGCGGTCACATGGTCAGCCGGCATCGAATTGCCTCCTGACGGCAGCGAGCGCGGCGTAGACCTTGCGGAGATCGGCCTCCACCGTACTTATGCTGATGCCCATTTCGGCGGCGATATCGCGTTGCAATACCCCGTCGAAGCGGAATCGACGAAAGACCTGTGCCGGGCGATCGCCGGTCGCAGCGATGGCGCGCTCGGTCATTGCCAATTGCTCGCGCGAGATAAGCACCGCCTCGGCGCCGGGTTTCTGCGCTGCGCTCGCTTCGCCCCACGCCTTGTCACGCAACTGGCTCTGACGCACCGAACGATAGCGGTCAAGCATCAAATTATTGGCCGCGCGCATGACATAAGAGAGCGGGTCGGCTACAGGGCCGCTGTGGCGTTCGGTCAGGCGCATCCACAAATCCTGAAACAGATCTTCGGCAGCATCGCCCGCGCCGCGAACCGTCAGAAACCGGATGATCCGGTCGCGGTTGGCGAGCAGGACGCCCTCGATGCCGTGGGCCGCGTCGGATCGGTCATTTGCCTCGGTCATTCTGAACTTGTTTCGGAACGCCATTCCTTTTCGATCCCGGCCCGCCCGACCGGCACCATACGCCCCCCCGCTGATGCCGCCATATAGCGGCAGCGAGGAGGCTTGCAACCGCGGTCGAGCGCGGCCACGCACCGGTACCAGTGCGAACGCGCGCATCGGCATGGTTCCGGGGGTTGTCATTCTGTCGGCCTTTGCAAGGGGGAGGCGGGGGTAGGGAGTGCCTCCCCCTTGCGGCTGCGACCGGCCCCGATGGGGGGCTTAGAGGCCGACGCGCAGGCTTGCACGGAACGCCCAGCCGATATGGCTTTGCTGTTCTTCCGCGGACACTTCGGCGCCGGCCTGAAAGGCCGAATTGCCGACGATGCCGCGGATGCGGCCGACCCAGCCGCTCGTGCGATCATCGGGGACCAGGGTAAACGGCGTGCCGTCCTTGAACGACGCGACCGTCGCACCCAGCGACCCGCTGACGATCTGGCGGCGGCCACCTTCGATTTCGAAGCGTGTCCAGCCGTCATATTCGTCGGCGCCCCCGAACTCGAGCCCAAGCGCGACGGTGCCGCTGACCGACAATTCGTCGCTGCTGCGGCCGGCGACGGTCAGATCGAGCGCGTCACCGCCGCCGGTTTCGGCATAGCCGTCTTCCTTGAGCTTGAAATAATCCACCGCGAGCGTGGGCCGGAAGCTGATCCCGCCAAGCTGCGCGTCGCGCGCGATCGAGCCCGATGCCGACCACAGCGTCGCATCCCATTTGCCGCGCATCGTTTCGCGAATATCCTCGGCACCGGCTTCGGCGCTGAACACGCGTGTGCCCTTGAGCCGGATCGGAGCGCCGGAAACGCGCGCATGGGCCAGCCAGTCGTTCGAATTCAGGCGCCAGTAGAGCGCGCCTTCCCACTGGGTCGAGCTGACCTCGCTGTCGTTGCTGCTGTTGCCGTCCTTACCGCTGAGGAAGGCCGCCGACGCACCGAAATTGCCGATGCCGCTCTTGATCTCGGCGCCGAGCGAAATGCCCCAGCCGCTGACATCATAACCCGCGGTATCGCCGATGCTCTTCGACGTGCCCCATACGGCCTGGTTGACCCAATAGCCCCATTTGCCCTCGTCCTGGAACGGCGCGTTGGGGTCTTGCAGATAGCGTGCGAGCGCGCGCGAGCCCGAGGTGACGGTTTCGAAGACGCCGCCTTCATGTTCGGGCAGCATCTGGTTGAGCTGATTGCGGAACTGGTCGCCATCGACGATGTCGAGGAAGACGCCTTCGACCACCTGGTCGGCCGAAAGCGCATCGACGACCGCGTTGAACGCCGACGCCTGCGACCGGTTGAGGCCAAGCTCGCTCGTGCTCTTTCGCGCGATGTTGACGCGCAGCTCGTTCGCCGTCGAGGTCAGCGTGCCCTTGTAGAGGAAGGGCACGAGCGTCGATGTGGCCGTCAGATTGTCCGCGCCGGTCAGCGTTCCTGCCGTCAGGACGACGTGGTCACCCTCGGCATCCTCGATGCTCGACAGCTTCAGCGCCAACTTGGAATCGGCGGCAAAGCTGGCCGTGCCGGTCACCTGCAACGCCGTGCCGGTGCTGCCGCTGTCGAGCGTGACCGCGACGATGCCCTTGTTGGTCACCGCGAGCGACGAGATGGTGGCCGCGCCGGCAATGTCGAAGGTGCCGCCGTCGACCGACACCGCAAGACCCTGCGCATTGGCGAGTTGCCCCGCAAAGCGGGCGGTGCCGCCGATCGACAAGATGTCCGTGCCGCCGCCGAAGTCGGCATTGCCGGTAAACACCGACGTTCCCGTCAGCGCCATCGTGTCATTGCCGCTGCCGAAGCGCGCATTGCCGGCATAGGTGGCGTCGCCAGACAGCGCGAGGCGGTTGTCGCCGGCGCCGAAATAGCTGTTCCCCTTCACCGAACCGTCGGCGATGTCGAAGATATCGTTGCCGGTACCGAAGCGGACGTCGCCCGTAATCGACGGCGCGGTGACACCCGATGCAACCGCCGTCTGCTTGACGGTCGCACCGCCGCCGTTGGCCGACAGGTCGATCGCGACATTGCGATCCGACGACGCGAGCGCGCCGCTGGCGCTGATCGCGCCGCTGTTCTCGACCATGTCGACATTGCCCGACAGATCGACGATCGCGCGCGCGGTCGCGGCATCGCCGCCGGCCTTGGCCGAGATCGACCCGCTGTTACGGATCAGCGCCACGTCGGCGCCCGCTTCCACCAGGATGCCGGTGATCGACGAGGTCGCGCTGCTGCCGCCCGTCGCCTCGATCTTGCCCGCGTTGCGGATTTCCGGCGTGATCGTTCCCGCACCGGCGCGGATCGCGGTTGCCGACGCATCCTTCGACGTGGCTTGAACGCTGCCGCTGATACCCACGCCGCCGGCGATGGTAACATTATGCCCCATGCCGCCGAGTTGGATCGCCGTCGCGTCCTTGCCCGCATAAAGGCCGTTTCCCTGCACCGAACCGTCGATGATCAGGCCGAAGCCGGTTCCCGTTCCGGCAACGGCACCGATCGCGATGTCGCGGTCCGCCGAGCCGATCCGCATCGCGGGGGCCGAACCGAAGGAGCGGACGACCGCCGATCCTTCCTTGTCGTCGTCGATGCCGTCCTTGTCCTCATCCTTGTCGGCAGCGTTCGTGTCCTTGGGCGGGACAGCCAGGACGATGCCGCCGCTGACATCGCCTTCGATCGACAGCGCCGGGCCGCCGATCAGCAGATCGTCGGCGTCGAGCTTCGCCGGGTCGGATGGCGCCGCCGTGTAGCGATAGCCGGTGGCGGTGAGCGTGCCCTGCACGACAAGCGCGCCGTTGATGTTGCCCGAAAGCCGCGCGGCGACTGCATCCACACCCTGCGCGGTAATCGTGCCGGCGAGGCGGACATTGCCGGTGACATCCTGCAGTCCGACGCCGAGTGCGCGGTCGCCGATGACCGATACCTTGCCGTCGGTCGTGAAATTGCCGGTGAGCGGTCCGCCAAGCCGGATGCCCGCCGAATCATTGCCCTCGACCGTCACTTCGCCGCTGTTGACGATATTGCCGGTAAAGGCGCCGCCGGTTGCGATGCCGACGCGGTTCGATCCGACCGCAAAGGGCCCGTCGAGATCGCCGTCATTGTCGATGTCGGTGGGGGTATAGCTTTCGTCGATGATGATCTTGCCGGTCGCCGAATTGGTGATCGTGCCGGTCACGCCCGCATTGGCAAAAATGCCGCGCGCGCCGTCCGAATTGGTGATCTGGATCGTGCCGTCGTTGGTGACCTTGTTGTTGCTGTCGATCGTGACCGCCGTGCCGCTCGTCGGCTTGATCGAGCCTGCAGAGCCGATCTTGATATCGTCGGCTGCGCCCGATTTGACGGTCGAGGTGCTGACCGGCGTTGTCGTCGCGGTGGTGATGCTCGTTTCGGCGTATGCAGGCATGGCGATGATCGTCGCCAGGCAGGTCGATGCCAGCAGGGTCTTGCGCATGGAGTTCCTCTTTTGATGTCCCCCCGGGTCGATGGCCCGGAACCGAACACAAGACGGAGCGCGCCGCGCGCGACCTTGGAAAAAAGTCGCGCGCCGGCTTTTGGCCGCAAGAAACGGAACGGATCGGATGCACGGTCCCGCTATTCGCCGCCTCTCACCGCACGACGAAGGGGAAGAATGCCAATGACCGCCGAACCGGAAATACGGACGCCGCAGCCTGAATCTGATCTGGAAGGGCAGGGGTGGCACCGGCTTCCGAAGCTGCTCACCCCGTCCGATTGCGCCGATCTTTGCGCGATGTTCGACGCCGACGAGCGCTTTCGCAGCACGGTGACGATGCAGCGTCATGGTTTCGGCCGCGGCGAATATCGCTACTTTGCTTATCCCTTTCCCGCTGTCCTCGAACGGTTGCGGCAGCGCCTGTATGAAAGCCTGGCGCCGCTTGCGAACCGATGGGCGGCGCGTTTGGGAGCGAGCGCCTCCTTTCCCGCCGATCTGTCGGCCTTCACACGCCTTTGCCACGCGTCGGGTCAGGTTCGGCCGACGCCGCTGCTGCTACGGTACCGCGCCGGCGACTATAATTGCCTCCATCAGGATCTTTACGGCGACCTCCATTTTCCGTTTCAGGTGGCGGTCCTGCTGTCCGAGCCGGAAGTCGATTTCGACGGCGGCGAATTCGTCCTGACCGAACAGCGCCCGAGAATGCAGTCGCGCGCACATGTCGTGCCGCTACGGATGGGTGACGCGGTCGTGTTCGCGGTCAACGAAGCACCGCGAGCCGGAACACGCGGCACCTACCGCGTCAAAATGCGCCACGGCGTCAGCGAAATTCGCAGAGGCGAGCGCTTAACGCTCGGCATCATATTTCACGACGCGCGTTAGGCGCGTGCGGCGATGGCGGACAGGGTGGTTTTATTAGGTTAAACCTATGTATTTGAAATGATTTTTCAAATTACATCCGCTTGATTTCGGACCCACACGGTTCCACCGCGCATCTGAATTCATGATTCAGTCCGTGTAACTCTTCTGCCATTGTTCGCTGTGATTGTCTAATATTTTCTTTTCCACTCCATCGCGCAACGCGACAGACAACTTTATTATCGCCCGAGGATTTTTAGGCCTGAAGTTAGCAGATGCGGAGCGGGGGAAGCGAACCAGCCGGGGGGCGGTCAATGAGTTTGACTGGCCGGTTGGAGACAGTCGGCTTTCGGGGAGCAAGCAGAGAGAGCGGACGTTCCGAGAAAATCAAGATCGCTCGCTCTCTAGGATATCGAGATTTGACGGTTAGACTTCGATGCCTTCCGCCAGTGTTAGCGCATCTTCCACATCGACGCCGAGATATCGCACAGTATTCTCAATCTTGGTGTGACCCAGCAGAATCTGCACAGCACGCAAATTGCCGGTCGCCTTGTAAATGATCGACGCCTTTGTTCTGCGTAACGAATGCGTCCCATAATCCTCGCTTCGGAGGCCAACGGCCGTGACCCATTCATCGACGAGACGGGCATATTGACGCGTGCTCATATGAGCAGAGTGGTCAACCCGGCTCGGGAACGCAAAATCCTCGATCGATCCACCGCGCCGCTCGAGCCATGCCAATAGGCTCCCGCGAGCATCCGACATGATTTCGAATTGAACTGGTCGATTGGTCTTTTGCTGGATCACCATCGCCCGCGTTCTCAACTCACCGCCGGCGACGAGATCACCGATCTTGATCTTCACAAGATCGCAGCCTCGCAACTTGCTGTCGATTGCGAGATCGAACAGCGCCCGGTCTCGAAGTCGATGCTCTCGATCCAAGTGGAAGCGAATTGCCCAGATCTGCCGTGGCTTTAACGGCCGCTTTGCACCTACCTTTCGACCAGCATTCCACGCCGGTCGTGGAGGTAAATAGTCGAATTCTGATCTACCCATGATCGTTCTCCTGCGGCCAAAATGGCCACAAAGGGAAACGCGCGGGCTAAGGGGAGGGCTGGTTGCGGCTAGGCGGGTTTTGGTTCCAAAAAGCGGATAGCAGACGTTCCGCTGTATGGCTGCAAAAAAAGCTCGCCCTTCCCCGCCCTCCGTCAAGCGCGGGTTTCGATTCCAGCTAGCTCCATCAACGCGCTGGCGTAGAAAGCGCTGGGCCCTTAGGTATGAGGAAAAGGCGGATACGAATGATCAACGAAAAACCTCCAACTGCCATGGATTTGGCCACGATTCTTGGCTCCCGCTCGCAGAGGCGAGCATTTGTACTCGCCACCGTGCTGGTTCTAGTGGTGGGTTCGCTGCTAGCATTGCTGGTCGCTCACAATGTACCGGAAACTCCGGTATGGAATGCCTTCGTCAACTTACTGATTTCGGTGCCTGCCGCCGGTGTCTTTGCGCTGCTGTCCGGATTGTATCTTTGGTACTTTTTTTCTGACCCTAGTAAGGTTTTGATGCAGTCCTACCTGTTCCCAAAGGACATTTCTAGTAGCCTTACAGAACTTGCCCGACATGGAACAGAGTACAAGATTTTCGTTCGAACTGGCAGACATTTTCGCGCAAGTATACTTCCTATCATTATCGAGAAGGCGCGCACTTCTCGCGCTCCTCTTCGTCTCGAAGTTGCACTTCTTGATTTTCGGAACGAATCTTTGTGCGCGCGCTACTCTCGATATCGGCAATCGGCTTCATTTGATCGGAATACATGGAGCCCGGGTTATGTACGAACCGAAATTCATGCAACAATACTTGCGATTTTAACGGCCCTTAACGAGAATAATGGCCTCATAAGCGCAGATTTATATTTAAGCCCCAGGCTTTCGACGTTCAGAATCGAAGGGACAGCTGATGCCTTGATAGTGACACGGGAGGACCCAAACGACGCTGCCTACCGCTACCATAGAGGGCAGCCAGAGTTTGCGGCGTACAGTGCCGAACTTCGATGGGTGTTCGATGAGTCTGAGCGCGTGGTCTCGTCCTCTGGTGGCGTGCTGCCCGTTTCGCTTAGCGAGCTATTTGGATCAGATGTTGTAACGGCCAGTTCGGAAATTGCGGCTAGGGCAGCTACGAAAGCACAGTCACCGTATGCCTCATGATCGAACGAGTATCCTGTCGTCTATTATCTCGAACGATTGTTCCGTCGACGAAGCCATGGGAGAAATCCGAGACTGGCTCGCTGAACAAAACCTGCCTTGCTTACGGCATCCGCACGGGTTTTATGTGGCGTTGCTAGCCCGCGATGATGACGAGGAATGGCGCTTCCATCTCTGGCCGAAGGAGCAGCGGATAATTACGGGTATGCCTGCGTTTATTCATACGCATGACTGTCACGTGGCGAGCCGCGTGCTCGCTGGGCGATTGACCAATATCACTTACGAGGCGATCGAGGTCCCTATTGGAGGCGCCCCGTTATATCGGGTCGGGTATTCCGCTGATCGCTATCTGGGCGACACGAAAAATTGGATCGAAAAGCTGGTGACGTGCTCCCCTGAAATGTGACCGATTTTGAGTAGAGTCCGGCGCGAAGGAGTCGGACGTAATGAAGCGAAGCAG
>NZ_JBQSUM010000005.1:0-74965 GCF_052384365.1 Sphingopyxis sp. Q841
CTCCTCGGCGATGTAGCTCGGACCATTATCGCTGAGCAGCCTGGGCTTTTGCACGACCCTGGCTGACGAACAGCCCGCGGCTTCAAGCGCCAGTTGCGTGGACGCGCCGAGGCAAAACGGCGCATCTCTCTACGCCGAAGTGGCGGCACGTTTTCCAACTTATGGCGCTTATCCGGTAGCGGGCGCCACTGGATCTTTAGACGACGCGCTGATGGTCGCTGAGGCAATCGATGACTTGGCTGACCTTACGTTAAACATGCGCGAGGTTTTATGGTTTGCTGAGCATGTCAGCCTCAACGACGCGCATTTCGTCTTCCGGCTTCATTTCTTCCGTTGGGGACAGCGTGCTCGCGAACTGTCGCTGTATCTGTGCAGCCGGTTGTTTGGCTGAACGTCCGCAATCGGTCGCGAGCTGTCATGGTCGCCACATCGGTTTCGAACGTCCGCTTCTTCAGGCTCGCCGCCTGAAAGCCGCCACGCCGAAACCGGCCAGAGTTGGCGTTTTCAGCGACTCGCGGGGCGACCCCTCCGACGCTACCCACTTGGCCCATCGCTTCGCATTGGCAGGGGGCGATGTGACGCTGCGCGTCTGGCCCGAAATGGTCCACGCTTGGCCGCTCTTTCAACATGGCATTCCTGTCGCCGGCAACGCCGCGATCGCGGAGGCCGGGAAATGGATTTCTGCACGTGTCGGTGCAATGCAGCCTACTTAATCTGCCAATCTGGCATGAGATCCGAATAATCGTATCCCGACGGTGTGGCTTCATTGCCCCCGACAATTGATTGAATTTACCGTTCAGGCCACGCTCAAGGGACGCCGAGCTACTATAATTGAAGGTCAGCAATCGCAGATTCGATAGCCAGAAGCAGCCTGACCGCAATCGGCCAATCCTTGATCTACTCCGTTGTTCGGGCACCCGCTGGGCTCACCGCCTGCTTCCATGCTGTCAGCATCTCGTCGGGGGAGCCCGTCCCGAAAACATAGTGGTCCGAGCGAACCAGCACGGACTCTGCCTGATGATTTGCCAGCCAGTCGCCGAGCGGTTCTGCGAAAGGTCTCAGCCGCGCGTCGTCCAGGTCGCAGCGCGAAATCAGCCAGGAATCGGCGCCAAGAACGTCGTCGAGCCGAGTGCCGTCGTCTGCGATTGCTTGCGGGAAATAGCTGCCCGCGGCAGAGTTGCCTGGCAGGATTACGCCGGCCGCGATCGGAGGGTAGGCCGTAGGCCCGTCCGGCAGTTTCCGCAGTAGGCGGCCCAGCCGGAACATCAGATCACGCCGGAAGGCCGACCATTTACTGGTCGTGCAAACCATTCGCCCCATCATGATCGCCATCTGGATCGTCGCACGCACATGCGGTGCGCGCTCAGGCTGATAGCTATCGAGTAATGCGTCGGGCGCGCCATCCTTGATCATGGCGGCAAGTTTCCAAGCAAGGTTCGCGGCGTCGCGCAATCCCGAACACATCCCCTGTCCCGCGAAGGGCGGTGTCTGATGCGCGGCGTCGCCTGCGAGCAGGATATTCCCTTTGCGCCATTGCTCGGCGATCCGCGCGCGAAAGGTATAGACGGCTTTGCGTTCGATCCGCACCGCCCCTGCTACATTCCAGGGCGCCAGCAACTTCTCGACGAAGGCATCGTCGCTGACTTGCTCCGCGGTTTCGCCGGGTTTGATCATGAATTCCCATCGATGCCGCCCTTCGCCCATCAGGACGCAAGTCGTGGGTCGGTCGGGATTGCAGATTTGCAGATTGGCATCCGGCAGCCGAGAGTAATCACTGACCAGCACATCGACCACAAGCCAGGGTTCTTCGAAGGCAAGATCGTCGAAGGCTATTCCGGCGGCCTCGCGGACCGGCGAACGCGCGCCATCGGCGCCGACGAGATAACGGGCGCGGATCGTTCGCTCTCCCTCTGGCGTGGTGATGCAGGCCGACACGCCTTCGCCATCATCGTCAAAGGACTGAAGCTCCCACCCACCATGCAACTTGGCATTTTCATATCCGGCCAGTGACCGGCGCAGCACTGTTTCCACCGAGGGCTGGTGGATCATGTTCGCTGCGGGCCAGCCGCCGGCACCAATCCTGTCGGATCCGTCGAAGCGCAGCAGCACCGCGCCCTTGGCGTTCAGGAAATCGTAGCGGGCGACGCGGCGGCTTGTAGCGAACACCGCGTCCGCGGCTCCCGCCTCCTGCAGGATGCGCATGCATTCATGATCGATATGCGCGGCGCGCGGCAGTGGATAAATGTCCGCTTCCTTTTCGGCGACGATGACCGTCACGCCGCGCTTTGCCAGGAGGATCGCCAGCGTGACGCCGGTCGGACCGCCGCCCGCTATCAGGACGTCGCAATCGAAGGAACTCATCGCGTGCGTCTCTGAATGCGTGGAGCCGACATCGGTCACAGCACGATCAGCATGCCGTCCTGCCCGACGGTCAGCTTTTCCTTGTAATGATCGGCCATTCCCTCGGTATACATGCGCCGCACGATGAAACTGTCGGGGTAGGGGATCAGGTGGGTGAGCAGTAGATGTTTGACTCCGGCGGCCTGCGCTTGCTTCGCGAGCGCGATGTTGTCGGCGTGATAGGGAATGGTGCGCGTCGCTACCTCGGCCTCAAAGTCCATCCCCAGCTTCTTCATCTGCGGGATCGCGCGCCGGACCATATGCGCAGCATAGGATTCGTGAACGGCAAGGTCGGCGCCCCGCATTGCGTCCATATTTAGCGGGCTGACCTCGGTATCGCCGCTGATGAAGACTTTTTTGCCGCGATATTCCAGAATATAGCCAAGCGCTGGCTTGACCGGGTCGTGCGCCACCAACGTGGCGTCGATCGTCACGCCGTCCTTGTCATAGACGCGGGTCGTCCGTTGCCCTCCTGCGAACGACACCTCCAGCGGCTTGCCGAAGGCGACTTCGCGCCGTTCGGCAAGGTGCGGCATATTGGCGCTGCGATAGCTTTCATCGAGCGCATAGCTTTTCGCGAGGCCGGCGAGGACGCCGCGCATGCCCACGGGCCCCTCGATTTCCAGCGGCGTCTTTCGCCCCCAGATCCAGCCGGCATTGATCAGTGTGCCGAGGTCGTTGAAATGGTCCGAATGGAAATGGGTGATGAACACGCGTTCCAGCCTGCCCACAGGTGCCCGCGATTGCTCCAGCGACCGTACTGCACCGTCGCCAACGTCAAACAGGAACATGCGTCCGCCCGCCGACACTAGGGTGCAGGCCTGCGCCCTCGCGGCGCTGGCCTCCGGCGAGCCGGTGCCGCAGAGAAGGACGCGGATATGCCCGTCGTTCGCAAGGAAGGTCGGGTTGGGCTTTTGCTGCAGCTTGTCGCGGATTGAGGCGTCCATCAGGCTGTCGCGATTGAAATAGGCGAGAGCGAGCAGAAGGATGGTGAGAGCCAGTACTGCATAAAGGATCTTGCGAAGCATGAGTCCCTCAGCCTTCGGCAACCATGGTCGCTTCGATCGCGCCGATTCTTTCGATTTCACAGCGCACGACATCGCCGGCCTGGAGGAACTGACGTGGATCCATCGCGGCGCCGATGCCGCCCGGCGTGCCGGTAAACAGTATATCGCCAGGCTCCAGCGTCATTCCTACGGACAGATGTTCGACCTGTTCCCAGACGTTGAACACAAGGTGCTCGGTGTTCGAATCCTGCCGTTTCTCGCCATTGACGAAGCAGCGCAGGCCCAGTGTGTGCGGATCTCCGATTTCGTCCGCGGTGACAATCCACGGCCCCATCGGCGCATGCGTGTCGAAGCTTTTGCCGAGCGACCATTGCGGGGTCGCGTGCTGCCACATGCGTTCGGTGACATCGTTGCCGACGCAGTAGCCGAAGATTGCAGCGGGCGCGTCGGAAGCGGCAATATGCTTCCCGCCCTGGCCGACGATCGCCACGAGCTCGACCTCATAGTCGACGGTCATCGTGCCTTTGGCGATTTCAATCGGGTCGTAGGGGCCGTTGACGCTGGTTTGGGCCTTGGTGAACCAGACCTGCCGTTCGGGCGTCGCCATTTTCGATTCGGCGATATGGTCGGCATAATTCAGCCCGATGGCAAAGATCTTGCCGGGGCGCTGGACCGGCGCCTCGAGCTTGACCGACGACAGCGGCACACCGCCTCCCGCGGCGGCCTTCGCTTCCAGCGCAGGTTTGAGCCTGTTCCAGTCACGGATCAGGTCGATCATCGTGCCGTCGATCCCGGTGTCGATGACACTGTCCCCGACGACAATGCCGGTGCGGGTCTGGCCGTCGGCGCTATAGGTGGCGAGTTTCATGCGGATAATTCCTTGGACTGGCGGCGCAGCAGCCGCCGGAGACGGATTTGCAGGGCGGTGAAGAAGGCGATGAGACCGGGCGGGGGTGGGCGTTTGCCGGCGAGCATCGGGTGCGGGCTTCCCCACTGCACCGCAAGCAATGCGCTCATCGGCTGCTTTTGCGGCGGGTCGTCGGCGATAAACAGGTCGCCGTCGGTCCAATGTTCGAGCTCGTTGCCGAACGGATCCTTCCAATAATCGAAGATCTGGCTGCCCATGATGTGGCGCCCTACGCCCCACGCAGGCTGCCGCTTCTTCGCCTTCAGATATTGATGACCCAGCATCAGATCATCGAGATTGGCCACCTCGAACGCCGCGTGTAGCAGGCCGAGTTCGCCCGGCAACTGCGCCAGAAAGATCGTGTGGTGATCGGCGGGCTTGTCGCCGCGGTCGCAGCGCATGAAGGCGCCGAGCGGGACGTCTTTAGCAGCTTCTACCTCATCAGAGGTCAGGAAGCCGAAACGCTGTTTGTACCAGGCTTCGGACGTGCGAAAATCGCGCACCTTGAGCACTGCATGGCCGATACGACGCACATGCGCGGGCGCGGCATCGAGCCGCACGGTGGAGCGAAAGCGCGGCTTCGCGGCGGCGGTGTTGCGTGGCTGGTCGGAGAATGGAAAACTTGCCTCGCTCTTCGCTTGTCCGGCCACCACCTCGACGCCATAACCATCGGGGTCGGTCAACCGCACGATTTTGCCGCCGCCGGGTTCATCGAGATTTTCGACCATCACCCCCTCGGAAGCCGCGAGCCGGTCGAGGTCGCCGAGCGTTTCGGCGCGTAATCCGACAGAGAGAAACTTCGCCTCGCCGGGTTCGGTGACATGGACGAAGGGGCGGCCGTCGCTGCCTTTGCCGTAGAGACGCCCGCCGTGCTCGAACACCGTCATCCCGAAATCTTCGAGAAAGCCACGCATTGCCGCAAAGTCAGGCGCGGCAAAGCGCACGTGCGCAATGTCTTCCACCTTGATGACGGGCATGATCTCTTCCTTGCGACTCGTTTATGACTATTTGGTCAAATAGGTTGAATCTGACCGTATAGTCAAGTAGGGGGGGGTATGGCCGCACGACCCGTTCTTTCCCCCCGCGCTGCCCGAACCCGTGCCGCGCTGATCTCGGCAGGTTTTGATCTGCTCGCCGAAAAGCCGATTGACGCCATTCCGATCGACGAGGTCGTCGCGAAAGCCGGTGTGGCAAAAGGCAGTTTCTTCAACCATTTCGCCGACAAACAGGCTTTTGCGGAAGCTATTGCGACCGAGGTCAGGCTGGAGTTGGAGGACCAGATTGCCCGCGCCAACAATGGTATCGCGGATCCGATTGAGCGCATCGCTGGTGGCATGCGGGTCGGCGCCGAATTCGCTCTGTCCAACCCCAAGCGTACTGCGGTTCTTCTGCGCAGCCACGGCAGTTCGACCGTGCGAGCGCACCCGCTGAATAAAGGGGTGCTTGGCGATTTCGAGGCTGCCTGTGCTCTCGGTCTGCTGCGGCCCGAGGCGAAGGACAGCGGCGTTCTTTATTGGCTAGGCCTCTGTCAGGTCTTGATGACCAATCTCATTGAGCGACCGTTTGGTACAGCGGAAGCAAACCGGCGTATGGCGGATATGCTGATACTCGGCTTATCGGGCCTTGGAGCCAGCGAAGATCATGTCGTCCGGATAGCGTCCAGACTCCTGAACGAGGACCGGGGCAGCTAAGGGGAAGTGGCCCAAGAGTATCCCGGTCGACAACATGCCGCCGTTCAGCGCCGAGGTGAATCCGGCAGAGCATGCCAATCACGCCTGTCCGTAGGAATGTCCGTTGCTGCAATAAGAAGCCTTAAAGCGGACCGACCGCTATCGTTGAGAGTTTCAGACGCCGCCAGGCGTCAGAATGCGCCGGCACGATGGCCGGCGCATTCCCCCTTTGGGGCCGGTGGGTCTCAATTTTTGCGGTTGTCGACGCGCTCGGCGCGCTGGCCCGCGGGTGCGGCCTGCGGAGCGGCCTCGTTCTGCGGCTGGCCGCCGGCATCTTGCTGCCGTTCGGCCGCTTTCTTTAGCTCGCCCTTGGTCATGCCGGTGACGAGGACATCGCCCGATCCGGTAAAGCTTGCGGCGGGGATCGTCGCGACACGGTTGCCGACCTCGACTGTCACCGCTTGTACAACACCGCCGCCGGTCTGACGGATATCCTGAACATAGCCGATTACCTTGCCCCGCGCGTCGGTCACCGCCATGCCGGGTTCGACCGCGAACACGCCCGCGCCCGATGCGGCGCCGCTGCCCGCGACGGCCAACTGGCCAAGGCTGCCCTGGAAGCCGCCCGCTCCTGAGCCCGCGCCGTTCGCGGCACCCGAAAGGCCCGAAGCTGCGCCACCCGTTCGATCGCGGACGTTGCCGACTGCGCCGCGCGCCGTTCCGGTGACGGTCGAAGCGGTTCCTTGCGCCGTGCCGACGGCGCCGCGCGCGGTCTGGCCGACGAAATCGGTTCCGACGGCCTGCGCGCCGAGGCTGCCGTTGCCCGAAGCACGGCCGGAGCCATCGACCGTCCCGCCGATCGGGTTGCCGAGAAGATTGGCGTTTCCGTTCGCCGTGCCCTTGCCGTTTGCCCCTGCATTGCCCTTGCCCTGCACACGGCCCGAGCGGCGGTCGATATTCGTGTCGCCGCGGCCGGTGCCGCTAAGTTCGCCCGCGCTGCCGAGCGTGCCGCCGATGGGACCGGCCGGATTGCCGAGCGTACCGCCCAGCGATCCGCCGAGGCCGCCGGTCAGTCCGCCGCTGCCGCCCAGCAGCTGCGCCGAAGCGGGCGTCGAAAATGCCATGGCCGTGGCGGCAAGCGCGATGGCCGGAATGAAAATACGATGTGCCATTGTCCTACTCCTGAATGTGCGACCCGAGGGGGTGGGGCCTGTGGAGAGAACGATGGCGTGTTCGACTTTATTCCGGAAAATATCGAAAAGTGTCAGCGGCCGCCGCAAGCGCCGCAAATCAGGCCGTGGCCGTAGACTTTGTCGCGCCCCTTATGGCCAAGGTCGCGCGCTTCCATCACCAGCCCGGTGACGGCCGGACCGATGCGGTCCACCGATGGAGCGGGATAGCGAAGGGCCAGCCGCCCCGCAACGAGCGGTGCGGCAAAGGAGGTTCCGCGCAGCCGGTCGGTGCCCGCGGTGCCCGTCGCCGCCAGCACCGCATCGCCGGGTGCGGCGAAATCGACGTGCAGCGCGCGGCCCGCCTCGGGTAGAACGCGCCCTTTCGCGTCGACGCCGGTCACCGCGAAAACACCGCGATAGGAGGCCGGATAGGCGGGCGGCGCTGCGGGCCCGTCGTTGCCGACCGCGGCGACGATCAACATTCCGCGCTGTTGCGCACGCCGCACCGCGGCTGACAGCAGCTTGTTGTCGGGACCGACCAGACTGATCGTCGTCACCGCGACGCGGCTTTGCGCAAGCCAGCCGAGCGCACGGGCGATCGCGCTGGCGTTCCCGCCGGCGGGATCGGTGCCATAGACATCGGCGGCCAGTAGCCGCTGTCCGGCGGCGGCGCCCGTTATCGCGCCGCTGCCGACGAGCAGCGAGGCAACCGCTGTGCCGTGGCGGCTCGCCGTCGGGGCGCCCCTTGCAAAGCCGCGCTGCTCGACACGCCCCGCCAGCGACGGATGCGCCGCGACCCCGCCGTCGATCAGGCCAAGGCTGGCCTTGCCGCCGCCCGCAGTCGTCGCGAGCGCCGACCTGGGCAGTGCGCCGCCGGGGCCGCTCGCGAAATAGAGATTGTCGGCATCGACCGCGGCAGCGGGCAGCAGCTTCGCAAGCTGTTTGCGCGCGCGGGCCAGGCGGCGCCCTTCGGGCACAGAAAATCGTGCAAGATCGAGATCGAGTCCCTCGATACGCTCGCGCTCGATCAGGGCGAAACCTGCCTCTGCCGCACGCCGGATCATGGCGTCGTCGACGCCGCTGGCGATCAGCACGCCGCGCACCGCGGGCTCGCCGCGATCGTCGAGCTCGATGCTGTCGCGATGGTTACGCACCAGCGCGTCGATGCGGTCGAGCCGAAGCTGCGTCAGCCGCTCGCTCGTCGCGACCAGACGTTCAAGGACACCCGTGTCGGGCAGCGTTGACAGGACCCGCCCGGCCTCGGGCAACTGCGCCGACGGCAGCGCGACCTGCGCCGCTGCACGCGGACCAGCACCGCCGATCGCGAGGCAGATTGCCACCAGCCCTGTCGTCCAGATTCGCATCGTTACTCTCGCGCCCATCGTCTTGCCGGAAAATTTAGCAGGATGTGGAAGAAACGATAGAAGGTCATCGTTTCTTCCTCAAACAACCGAAAAGAGAGCGATGCGCTTCGAAGAGGAACTGGTCGAGCTGTTACCGCGCCTGCGTCGCTTTGCGCGCGGGCTGGCGCAGAGCGCCAGCGATGCCGACGACCTGTGTCAGGCGGCGATCGAGCGCGCCTTGAAATCGCGCGAACAATGGCAACAAGGAACGAGACTGGACAGCTGGATGTACCGGATCACCCGCAACCTCTGGATCGACCACCGCCGTGTTGCTGGCCGGCGCGGCGTCCATACCCCGATCGACGACGCGGTCACGCAGATCGCCGGCGACGGGATCGCCGAGGTTGAGGCGGGCGCGCTGCGCGGCGACGTCGACGGCGCGATGGCCCGGCTTCCTGATGAGCAGCGCGAGGTTGTGATGCTCGTGCTGGTGGAAGGCTATGCCTATCGCGAGGCGGCGGACATATTGGAGGTGCCGATCGGCACCGTGACATCGCGGCTCGCGCGTGGACGTGAAACGCTGATGCATTTGCTTGGAGAGGCCGCATGAGCTTCGACCCCGCTACCATCGCTGCTTATGTCGACGGCGAACTCGACGATCTGACCGCGCGCCGGATCGAACGCGACGCTGAAAGCGACGCCGCCCTCGCTGCCGAGATTGCGCGTTATCGTGTGCTGAGCGCCCAGATTTCCGCGCATTTCGCACCTGTGGTCGATGAACCGGTGCCTGATCGCCTGCGCGCCTTGTTGGTCGGGGAGGGCGTGGACACCAGCCTGTCCGAGCGCCGCGAAGCAAGGCGCGCGCGGTTCGCGCCCGCCAATTGGGGCGCTATCGCCGCATCGCTGCTGCTGGGTCTGACCCTCGGCCTCCGGCCTTGGGCGCCGGCGCCGGACGTGACCAGTGCCAACGGTATGCTGGTCGCGTCGGGAGGTCTGGCCGAAGCGCTAGACACGCAGCTGGCATCGAATCAGCCGGCCGACGCCGATATCCGCATCGCTCTGAGCTTTCGCGACAGGGCGGGCCGTATCTGCCGCAGCTTCGCGGGTCGCGACTTGTCGGGCATCGGCTGCCGCGAAGACGGTCGCTGGGCGCTCGAACGCACCGCGGCCGGTCAGAAGGCCCGCGCGTACCGGCAGGCGTCGTCGGGCGACCTCGCGGCGGCTACGGCAGCGATGATGGCAGGTGATGCGTTCGATGCCGCAGCCGAACGCGCTGCCCGTGACGCTGGCTGGGACCGCTAAAGCCGGTTGTTGTGCAACGTCGGCTTTACACACGAAGTCGGTTTAAAGCTGCCCGTCAGCAATCGGCCAGCTTCGCACGGCATCAAATAACCGGCGGCAGTGGCCCGGCAGACGTCAAATACAACGAGAGCATCGTTAGCCCGCGCCGCAGGCCCGCCGTGTCAATTGCTCCGCCAAGGGATACACGCACGGCTGGCGCGCGCACATCGTCGGCTGAGAAGCTGTCCGCCGATATTGCGGTCATCCCTGCGCCGGCAAGAGCGCTGCCGATCTGCGCCGCGTTGTCGTCGTCGCCAAGCGACACCCAAAGATGGTAGCCGCAAGGATGGGCGGCATAGCTTGCGGGTGGCAAAATCTCGGCTGCAAGCGCCTGGCGCCTTTTGGCCTCCGCGCGCGTTTCGGCGATCAGCCGGTCATAGCGGCCGTCTTCGACCCAGCAGGTCAGGAGCGCGGCGTTAAGCGGAGGCGCCATCACATTAGTGTCGTGCACCACGGCGGCCAGAGCCATCGCCTGTCGGAGGGACGGCGCCCGGACATGCGCGACGCGCAATGCCGGCGAGATGATCTTCGAACTGGTCGCAATGTACCATCCAAGTTCCGGCACCAGGCTGGCCAGAGGTGCCAGCGGCCGCTCGTCCAGCAGACCATAGGCATCATCCTCGATGATCTGGATAGCGTGCCGCAGAGCGACCTCGGCGATGGCCGCCCGCTCGTCCGCGTTCAGGGTCGTCGTCGTCGGATTGTCGTTGGTCGGCACGAGGTAAAGAGCGGCGATCTTTCTCGTTCGGCAAAGGGCTTCCAGATTCGCTGCCTCAATGCGGGTCATGGGCGCGAGCTTCAACCCGGCTTTTCGGGCGAGCGCAAGGAAGCCTGGATAGACATAGGGCCCGCAGGCGACCGTATCGCCGGGCGCCAGCGCCGCGCCGATAATCGCGTGCAGGGCGTTCTGCGAGCCCGAGGTCACGATTACTTCGTCCGGATGGCTCGCCAGGCTGACGCGCTCGAAAATCTTCGTGCCTGCGATCCGATCGGCTTCGCTTCCACCGGCCGGGACGTAATGGAGGCGGCCTCCCGCGCCGGGCGCGCTCAGCAGCGCACTGGTCGTTCGCTCCCACAATGCAAGCAGCGACCCGCCTTCCACTTCGGGCGGCATGTTCATGCCGGTATCGCGCGGAGGCGGCCCCGCGGCCATTACGTCCTGTGGCAGGACGAAACTTCCGGCGCGTCCGCGCGCCACAATCAAGCCGCGATTTCGGGCCTGGTCATAAGCTTTGGTGACAGTGGTAAGATCGACACCGAGACGGGCAGCGAGATCACGCTGCGGGGGGAGGCGATCGCCGCCGCGCAGGTCGCCCGCTTCGATCGCCGCGGCCATAGAATCGGCGATCGCAAGATATTTGGGGCCATCAGCGCTATCGAGATCGGGAAGCCAGTCCTTCTTGACCACGCCTGGTCACTCCTCCTTGGCGCGCGCATTGAGTTTGGCCCAAAGGGCGTCTGTCCCCGCTTCCTGCGCCTTGTTCACATATTGGGATGCGACGAGCCATCCCTTGATCGGATGGAGCGCGAGGACGCAAGGAATAATCATAAGCGGCACCGAGACGAGCGCGTGCATCCACCAGGGTGGGCTGAAAGCGACTTCGAACCACACAACCAGAAAGAGGAGGGGAAAAGCGATAAAGCATAAGGAGAAAAAAGCGGGTCCGTCATCGGGCGTCGCAAAATCATAGTTCAAGCCGCAAGTCGGGCATTGATCCGTGACCTTAAGCCAACGCTTGAACATCCGGCCCTGTCCGCAGCGTGGGCAGAGACCGTGGAGACCGGATTTATATATCCACGCCCATTTCTCGCGGGCCTCGAATTCTTCAGCCATATACAAAACCCACATAAAGCCATGCAATAGACCATACATAATATACCGCGCGCGATTTGTCCACAGGGGGTAGAGACGTCCGGACCAGCGTGCAGGTCCGTTAGCGGTGGGGAGCTGTCATCGCCGCCCCATCGGTTTCGTACGTCCGCTCCTTCAGAACCGCCGCCTGAAAGCCGACAGGCCGATACCGTTGAGAGTTTCAGACGCCGGGAGGCGTCAGAAAGTCTTCGGTGCCCGAACCGCGGTGGTCATGAGCCGAGCTATGGGGAAAGCTGTTTTGCGCAGGTCATGGTGCTGGACGTTGCTGCCCAAAATCGGACGTATCTGAGATCGGACCGTCTGGATATGGGCCGTAAAAGCGGACGCCGAAAGTCGGACCGTCCGATTTTGCGGTTCCGGCGTCTGCTATTGGGCAGCGTCGGCGCGAGCGGGGCCGCTCCCAGGCGCGGGTGTACGCTGGATCGTGTCGGTGCCAGGCCGTGCCGGGTCACGGCGCCGGTATCCCGGATGAGACCGCAAGCGGTGGCGGCGCGCGAGGCGGATAGCGGCGCTCGAAGACCTCAATGATGATCATCGTGCCGCCGCAGCACGGGCAGGTCGGGCGGGGCTCGGGCTCGTCGTTCGGTTCGTCGACCGGAGGGGGTGCGACATCGAGCAGGCGGCGGGCGCGTTCGAGATGGTCCTTGCGGCGTGCGCTGGCGAGGAGGCCATAGTGGCGGATGCGGTGGAACCCGCGCGGCAGGGCGTGGAGGAGAAAGCGGCGGATGAACTCGTCGGCGGCGAGGGTCATGACCTGCTGCCGTCCGGCGCCGGCCTTGCGGTAATCCTTGTAGCGGAAGGTGACCCCGGCCTCGTCGAATCGGAGAAGGCGGCTGTTCGATATGGCGACGCGGTGAGTGTAGCGCGCGAGGTAAGCGAGCACGGCCTCGGGGCCCGCGAATGGCGGCTTGGCATAGACCACCCAGCGCTTCTTCCTGACGGGTGAGAGGTGCCGCAGGAATGCACGCCGCTCGGCAAGATCCGACATGCTGCCGTAGAATGCGAGCTGCCCGCGATCATGGAGGGCGCTCAGCCGGGTGAGGAACAGGCGGCGGAACAGGGCGCCGAGCACGCGGACCGGCAGCAGGAAGGCCGGGCGTGCTGATATCCAGCGTGTCCCATCGCGCGAGATGCCGCCGCCGGGCACGATCATGTGGATGTGCGGATGATGGGTGAGCGCCGAGCCCCAGGTATGGAGGACGGCGGTGATGCCGATCCGGGCGCCGAGGTGCTTGGGATCGGCGGCGATGGTCATCATCGTATCGGCCGCGGCCTTGAACAAGAGGTCATAGACCAGCGCCTTGTTGTAATAGGCGATCGCGGCGACCTCGGCAGGCAGGGTGAACACGACATGGAAGTAACCGACCGGGAGGAGATCGGCCTCGCGCGCTTCGAGCCAGCTGCGCGCGGCGGCGCCCTGGCACCTGGGGCAGTGCCGGTTGCGGCAGCTGTTGTACGCGATCCGCCAGTGGCCGCAGTCGGTGCAAGCCTCGACGTGGCCACCCAAAGCGGCGGTGCGGCAATGTTCGATCGCCGACATGATCCTCAGCTGATGCAGGCTGAGATGCCCGGTATGGGCCATGCGATAGGCAGGGCCAGCAGCACGGAAGATGTCGGCGACCTCGAGCGAGGCGCGCACGAACCCTAACCGTCAGGCGCCTTCTCGCTCGGCGATGCCAGCGCGAGCCTGTCGAGCGGGCTGACGATCGACCGCACGGTCTTGGTCGCGACCTGCGTATAGAAGGCGGTGGTGTTTAGCTTGGCATGGCCGAGCAATGCCTGGATGACGCGGATATCGACGCCATCCTCGAGCAGGTGGGTGGCGAAACTGTGGCGCAGGGTGTGCGGACCAACACGCTTGTCGATGTCGGCGGCCTCGGCAGCTTCGACGACGACGCGGTAGAGCTGACGCGTGCTGATCGGCGCCGCGGCGCTCTGTCCGGGGAAGAGCCAGCCATCGGGCAGCAAGATGCCCTGCTGCCGCCCCGCGCGCCACCAGTCGCGCAGGAGCAGGAGCAGGCCTTCGGGCAGCATCGCGTTGCGATATCGGCCGCCTTTACCGCGCTCGATCCTGAGCAGCATGCGCTTGCTGTCGATATCGCTGACCTTGAGCGCCGACACCTCGGCAACGCGCAGGCCCGCGCCGTAAGCGACCGACAGCGCGGCCTGGTGCTTGAGCGAGCGCGTTGCATCGAGCAGGCGCTTCACCTCGGCCATGGTCAGTACCACCGGGATCTTGCGAACCTGCCTCGTGCGGACGAGCTTGCGCGCGAGGTCGGGGCGGTCGAGCGTGTGCGTGAAGAAGAACCTCAGCGCGCCGACGATGCTGTTCATCGTTGGTGCGGGGACGCCCGCCTGTTGCTGCTCGATCTGGAACTGCCGGATATCCTCGGCGCTCGCGGTGTGGGGCGAGCGCCCCAGCCAGGTCGCGAACCGCCCGACGTCGCGAAGATAGTTACGCTGCGTCTCCTTCGAGAAGCGCCGCATGGTCATATCGTCGATCAGGCGCTGGCGCAGCGGGCTGATCGGGCCAATCTGGACAAGCTCGTTCATCGTTCGACTCCTCAGGTAAAGGAGTCGAAAGGGTCTGCCTCTGGCCGCCAGCGTTCAATCAGGCGCGGCGCTCGCTGGGGCTCTTTACATCGAGGCTAGCACCCATCCACGAAGTGGTTCGTGCATCGGGCGGAATAAGCGATGACGGCAGCTACCTTCGCCATTTCACGCAGTCGACAAGCGCGCGTAGGAGGGCGGGAAGCGGTTGGCAGGAAGACTGTCTTTTTCCTCCGCGAGACGGTCGGGCACTGAAACCGATCGGGAGGTCCTAGAAGCGCCCCTCGAAGGTCAGCCCGATCATCCGCGGTTCGCCGAGCAGCGCCTGCAGGCGGCCAGCATTGCGATATTGATAGTCGTAATATTTGTCGTCGAAGAGGTTCGTCGCGACCAGAAAGGCGCCGAAATTGTCGTTGTGGTACCCGATTTTCGCGTTGACGAGTGTGCGCGACGGAACGTCGCGGCCCGCCGACTGGGCAACGACACTCTGATACTGCGCGCCGCGGTAATTGGCGTTGAGGTTGACCGACACGCCGCTCGCGTGGCGCCAGTCGAAACCGGCGGCAGCGGTCCAGCGCGGCGCCTGCGCGAACTGGTGCCCCGCCAGATCCTCGACATTGCCATTGTCGACGACGAAGTCGGAAAACCTGCTGTTCGCATATCCGATCGAGCCGTAGACGTTCAGTGCGTCGGTGACATCGAAATCGCTTTCGACCTCGAAGCCCCAGACGCGCGATTTGCCGGCATTGCGGGTTTCATAGTCAAAGCGGTTCTCCGACAACTGGACCTGCACCTGCTGATCGGTCCAGTCGATGTAGAAGGCGTTGGCGTTGAAGGTCAGCCGGCGGTCGAGCCATTGCGTCCGCAAGGACAGCTCGTAATTCCACGTATATTCCTGATCGTAGGTGAAAGCCCGCGCACGGCCGGGATTGATCCCGCTGCCGCCCGACCGGTAGCCGCGCTGGACGATCGCGCTCACCGTCTTGTCGGGCGCGAGCTCCCACGAAATGCCGCCCTTGGGCAGAAAGGCCTCATAGGTCGTGCTGCGTTGCGGCCCGGTACTGCTCGCATTGTCGACGTCCGACAGGAGCAGGTTGTTGACCGTCCGGAATACGAGGCCGAGGAGCGGGTTGGGTGCTGCCGCCGGGTCGGGAAGCGCGGTGATGAGCGTCACGTCATTCTCGTTCCGTACCTTCTGCTTTTCGCGGTCATAACGGAAACCCGCGAGCAGCTTCAGCCCCGGCGCCACCTCCCAGCCAGCGTCGCCGAACAGCGCCTGAGTCTCGATGTCGAAGGGATAAAGCTGTTCCGACGCGATGAAGACGCGCTTCGGATATGCCGCGCGAACCGCCTGCGCGGTCGCGAGCGCGGTCGCGGGATCCATCCCCGCACCACCCTGCGCGGGCGGCAGCGCAAGGAAACCCGCGACACGATTGGTCAGGCCAAGGTCGAGGTCGAGATCGAGACTGAAGGTGCTGTTCGCCAGATAATCGGGATTCTTGTGGTGCGAATAATAGACGCCGACCAGCCCCTGCAGCGGCCCAGTGTCGAAGGTTAGCCGGACCTCCTGGCTGATAATCTTCTGGCCGGTCGAATAATCGCCATAGGCTTCATCCTCGCGGCGCAGGTCGCCGTCGTACACTGAAAAAGTCTTGAGGTGGTTATAGGTGCTGATTGAGGACAGTGTGAACACATCGCCCAGCGGCAGCGAGGCGTCGAGCGTGAACAGATCGGTACTCGTCTTGGTATAGGTATCGCGGTTCGCCTCGACGGTGCGCCGCTTCCAGCTGTCCGGCAGGTCGGTCAGCGAATAGCCGCGCCCGTCATTGCCGAAATGCCGGTCATAGAGATAGGAGGCGACAATGCGCAGCCCGCCGGCGCCGCCGGGCGTGAAGAGCAGCTTGGTGCGCACGACCTCGCTCTTCGAATTCGCATAGTCCCCGCCGGCAAAGCTGTTCTTGATCAGCCCGTCGCCGCGCGCCAGTTCGCCCGCGACGCGAAACGCCAGCACATCGTCGATGATCGGCCCGCCGATCGCGGCGGCGAGGCGATATTCGCCATCGGCATCGGTGATCATCGCGCGCGCCTTGCCGCGCCAGTTGAAGCTCGGGTCCGCGGTCCTGAGTATGATCGAACCCGCCAGCGCGTTGCGCCCCTGCAGCGTCGATTGGGGCCCGCGCAGGATTTCGACTTGCTCGAGGTCCCACAAGTCGAGCGGTCCGCCGCCGCTCGCTTCGCGCGGCAACGGCGATCCGTCGAGATAGACGGTCGCAAGGTCGCCGAGCCCCGTACCCGAGACGTTCGTGCTAGCGATTCCACGGATGTTGAAACCCGATTCGCCGAGCGTCGACGCGACGTTAGCGGTCCGATCGATCAGATCGTAGACCGAGATCAGATTCTGCCGGTCGATCTGTTCCGACGTGAACACCTTGACGCTCGTCGGCGTGTCCTGAAGCGTCCGGTCGAATTTGAGGCCGGTGACGACGATCTCGTTGCTCTCGCCCGCACCTGCTGTGTTGGCGACGGCGTCGACCGCCGCATCCTCGGCATAGGCGGGCATCGCAGCGCTCGCCAGCATCAGCGCCAGAACCGGCCGGAACGTCTTCGCCATTGTCAGGGACTCCCCAAGTCGATATCGAGCAGCGCCTCTATTGCTATTGCGAATGAGAGTCAATAGAAGGAATGGCAAAGGGGATATAGGATGGAAGACAGCTCGGCACTTTTGCCGGCACTGCTGACTGCTGCGGGAACGAGTGCAGGCGTATGGCTGCTGCGCCGATCGTGGCAAAGCAAGGCGCCGCCGCGCGGCCTAGTCCTCGGCGGCTGGCTCCTGATCGCCGCTTCGCTTGTCTGGCCCGCGTGGGCGCTTGGTGCGGCGCGCGGGTTTTTTATTGCGCTGGTGCTCGTCTCGACGGTCGCACTCGCGATGGTCGGCTTGGGCTATAGCATTCGTCAGGCGAAGGTCCGCGCGGCGCGCGAAAGCCTTGCACCCGAACCGTCCGACCGCGCGACGACCAAGGGACGCGAGACGCTGCGCTGGCTGCTTGCGGGGCCGATCGGCATGGTCGCAGCAATGGGCGTCGGCATCGCCTGGGCCGCTCTCGCTCCCGGCGAACAGCAGACGCGCCTCGTCGTCGGCGGGCTGATCGTGCCCGTCGCCTGGGGCGCGTGCATGGCGTGGACGCTCGCCGACAACCGCATCCTCCGCGCGACCGCGGTGCTCGTCAGCGTCGCCGTCGTCAGCTTCTCCGCCGCCATATTGAAGGGCTTCGCATGACCCCCGCCCAGCAGCCCGCGCCAAAAAAGGCGAAGAAGGACCTGATGTCGCGTATCCCCGCGGGCTTCGTCCGCGCGGTGTTGCGCGGCCACAGCAGTCTCGGCCTCGCCTTTGCCGCGCTCATCTATCTCATCTGCCTGTCGGGCAGCCTCGCGGTCTTTGCGCACGAGTTCCAGCGCTGGGAAAGCGCGGATGCGCCCCAGGTGACCGCGGTGACGCCGAGCGTGGTGCAGACCGCTTTCGAGAGCGCGATCGCCCGCAGCGGCTCTGGCGTTGAGCATGTTTATATCACCCTGCCGTCGGCCGATTTTCCGCGCCTGCTCCTGTACGTTGACGCTGCGGAAGACCAACAGTTTCTCGCCGACGCGGGCGGCCAGATCGTCGAAGGCAGCGCCTTTGCGTGGACCGAATTCATCACCCGTCTCCACATCAACCTGCATTTGCCGCGCACCTGGGGCGGCTTTCTCGTCGGGCTGATCGGGGTCGCGCTCCTGTCGTCGCTGATCTCGGGCATCCTCGCGCACCCGCGCATCTTTCGCGACGCCTTCCACCTGCGGATCGGGGGATCCAAGCGGCTGCAGGAGGCCGATCTGCACAACCGGCTGGGCGTGTGGGCGCTGCCCTTTCACATCCTCATCTCGCTGAGCGGCGCCTTCCTCGGCCTGACGACGATCATCGTCGGGGTGCTCGGCATGGCAATGTTCAACGGTGACGTGAGCAAGGTCTATGCACTGTTCACCCCCGTCCCGCCGATCGACGACCCGCGCCCCGCGCCCGTGCTCGACCTCAAACCGATGTTCGCCAAACTGCCCGCGACCGGCGGCCGCGTCGAATATGTCTTCACCGAGCATCCGACCGAAATGGGGGGCGCGGCGCTGTTCAACGTTAGACATCCTAACCGGCTCGCGGGCACCGACGGCTATGCCTTCCGCCGCGACGCGACGCTGTACGACGCATCGCCGGCGGCCGAGAACAACCTCGGCGAGGACATCCTCGCCTCGATGGGCGTGCTGCATTTCGGCTGGTTAGGCGGCGGGCTGATCAAGATTGTCTATTTCGCGCTCGGCCTTGGCCTTACCTATCTCGCCGCGAGCGGGGCCAACATCTGGCTCGCCCGGCGCCGCGACAAGGGCCGTCCGGCGCCGGCGTGGGAGCGGCTGTGGAGCGCGACGGTCTGGGGGCAACCCGTCGCGATCGCGCTCGCCGCAATTACCAGTCTTGCTCTTGCTGACCCCACCTTCGCCATTGGTACGTGGATGGTCGGGTCGGTTCTCTTCTGGCTGGCGGCAATTTGGGTGCCAGCCAGGACCATCACGCTCGTCGGTCGCCGGTTTCTTGCGTGTGCTTTGGTTGCAACCGCGGTAACCCAGATGCTGACACGGGGCGGCGGCGATCCGATGGCTTGGCTGGTTAATGCGATGCTCGTCAGCGCCGGCATCGCGGCGCTGTTGCCGGACCTGCCGACGATCCGGACGCTCCTGCGCCCGACGTCAATGACCAGCATTTGATCCTCGCGTCCGCATAGAAGGCCCTTGTCCCAAGCACATTGGTCCAACGGCAGCTTCGATGGTCGCCGCTCCCGGAAGCCGACGAGCCGCTAGCGGTCATTCTACGGGGCACCGCCAAGCGTTCGCAAGGGGCAGAAATAATGTATTATTGAAGCGGACTAGCGTCATCAACCATCGTCAGATGGTCCGGATTGCCCCGGCTTGGGGCCGCCTCCAGTTGGTCTCTGGGCGAGTTGCGCCACGAGACCAGAGCCGAGGGACCGACATGATTTTGGCCATGGATCCTCCGCACCTGATGTGCGAGCAATGTCGCCGCTATCTGCGTGGCGCCTGACTGATGGTATCGATGCAGAATTTTCAGGATTCCGATTGCGCGAAGGTGGCCAAGATCGCGCCTAAGGTGCAAGGTCACATTTGGTCCGGAGTCCATCTGCCAACTACGCGCGACATGCCCAAAAGTTTCGGGTTTGTGATTGGAATCGAGCATGTGACGGATCTGTGGAGATGTCGTCCGGGCATCATGAGAAAGATGGATGATTGGGGAGCGCGACGCCTTGCCATCTTGCGAATGGCCTGTGCCGGTCAGCGCCGCAGGCGGGCGACGCTTTCGAGACTCGTCCGGTCGAGTGGCTCGGCAAACCACAGCCCGCCGCGCTGGCGCCGTGACCATCGCACCAGCGCCCGCCGCCGGTGCGTCTCGCCGGGAAGGAGAATTTCCACCTCGCTGCCGGGTTCGAGCCTTTCGCTGCAGCGATAGCCCGCACCATGCTGCGATATGTCGACCAGGTCGATTGCGACCGCGTCGCTGCGAAGGAGCAGGATCGCCTCGATTTCGACCGGGAGACGGAGGGCGCGATAGCCCGCCGAGCGCTGCTCGTCGGCGAGCTGCCTGAGCAGCGCCGCCGCGTCGATGGTCTCGTCGAAGGCGACACCGCACCGACCGCCCTCGGCCCATTTGATCGAGCCTCGCAGCGTGGTCGATTCCGAAAGCGCAATTTGGAGGCGCTCGCCGATGCGGAGCGGGACATCGGCGGCGAGCATCATGCCGGTGTCGGATATGTTGCGCACGCGCCAGAGACCCGCGTCACCGGCGCGCATGACGCGGGCCGTCCGGCAGACCGCGAGGTGGCGCTGCGAGGCACGACGATTGGGCTTCGCCGTCGCTCGCCCGGCCTCCGAGTGATCGCCCGTATCCGCAGTCTGCACGGGAAATGATGTGGACCGATGGGGATTTTCCACCTTCGCTCTCCTCTCTCGAGCGCGTGAGGCCCATCAGCGCGTCACGCGCGCCGGACGCGGGGGTCCGGCTTGGCGCCTTGCGGCGCTCCCACGCGCCGAAAGAGCAGATCGCGGTCCTTTGAAATTCAGCGCGCGCAGCGCGCGGCGCTTCGCAATCGGTTCGCCCGTTGCTGCCTGTGCGGGTCTTGGCGCTTCGCCGCTCGGCGCGCGGGAGAAAATGTCGGGGCGGTGCAGGGGGGACCAGCATGTCGCACCGCCCCTAGGATGCCAGGCGTTGTGGGGAACGCAGGGCATCCATAAGCTTTTCGGCCGCGGTAACGCGATCGACGGATGGAAAGGGCCAGCAAGGCTCGCCGCGCAAATAGGCGCGATCGGTCAGTGCGGCGCGAATGATGCGTGGGAGCGCAGAGTGCGAATGCACCGGCGGCGCGGGTCCGAAGCGAGGCGGCCCCCGCTGCGTCGTGCGCGCCGGCCCCGGGGCAGTTCGATTTTTGACGTCTGGGCGGCGTGCTTGGCGGGCAAGGCGCCTTCGGCCCACTTGCTGCTGCGCTGTAATTCGTCACGTCGGGCACTGCGAAATCTCCGTCCGCGAGGTGCCCCCCCGAGGACAAGGTGCGGGATTAGCGTTAATAAATGCTTAAAAGGCGCTTTGATGAGCGGGCATTTTCTCTACGGAAATAATGGGGATAACGCGCGCGGGCATGCGAAGCCAAGGCACCGTTGAATGCCAAAAAAGTCGCTTGGCGCTGCCGACGATCCGCTGACGATGGCGCGGCGGAACCATGCACCCCTTCATCGCACCGCTGAATCGAACGTCAGCTTCTCAGCGAGCATTTGCAATTTGGTCGGGCGTTTGCGTCTGCGATAAAGCGGCTGCCATGATGCTCTGAGCCGGTGGGCTATCGCTCCTTGATGACGAGCTCGCGGCCGGCAAAGCGGGCCGGGCGGATGCCCTCGAGGCGCTGCGTCTTGCGGCCGGCCTTGCCCATGAAACTGACTTCTAGGGTGACGGGTTCCAGTGACGCGAGCCCGAAATGGAGCGGTTGGGTGCCCTGCGAATTATAGCCATCGCCCGTCGATATCTGGCGCGTCGCAAGAATCTGGCCACTTCGATCATAAAGTCTGACCTCGGCGCCCATACGGGTGAAGTGTCCGGTCCGGTCAAGGACGCGCACCGCGAGGCTGCGGCGCGCGCGCGCTGCCCCCAGATCATTGTGAAAAAGGAAATGACCGCCGGTTGCAGTATAGCCCCGCGTCACCGAGAGATCGAGCGCGCCATCGGCATCATAATCGATCCACTGGACGCCGTGGTCCGCGACATTGAGCGCCGAGCCAGCGAGCAGGATATTGGCGAACCCCTTGCCGCCCAAATTGCGGTAAAGACGGTTCGCGGGCCGCTGCGCGCCCGAGGGACCGGTGTAGGCGGTGACGAAGAGATCGAGCCAGCCGTCATTGTCGAAATCGCCCCATGCCGCGCCAACCGCATGATCATCTTCGGCAAGGCCCATTTGCGGCGCCACATTTTCGAAACTGCCGTCACCCTTGTTGCGATAGAGGATGTTGACCCCATAGCTGGCCACGAAAAGGTCGAGTTCGCCGTCATTGTCATAATCACCGATGGCGCAGCCGACGCTGCCCTCGGTGCGGCTTCGGCCAGGGCGATCCATGCCAAGCATCGCGGCGACATCGGCGAAATGATCGCCGTCGTTGCGCCACAGCGCATCGGTTGCGCCGGCCTGGTTGGCGAGGAAGAGATCGAGGTCGCCATCGCGGTCGTAATCGAACCAGCAGGCACCGACGGTCGGCCGCGCGTCATCCCCGGCCTGGTCGGCGGCGACGCGTGTGAATCCGCCGGATTGCTGGCGATAGAGAGCGTTGGGACCCGAGCGGTTCGCGGCAAAGAGATCGAGGTCGCCGTCATTGTCGAAGTCGACCCAGCTCGACTGGCGCGCCGATCGCCCGGCCGCGACAGGCTCGCCGCCTTGCGCCACGAACCTGCGTCCGCCAGCATTGTGAAAAAGAAGATTGGCGGCGCCTGCGTCGGTCGCACCCGCATAGAGATCGGGCCATCCGTCCGCGTCATAATCGCCCCAGGCGAGGCCACGCATCTCGGCGCCCGAGACAGGAAGGCCCAGTGCTGCGCCGATGCTCGTGAAGCGGCCGCGCTCATTACGATAGAGGCGAATCTCGCCGCTCTTGAGCGAGACAGCAAGGTCAAGATCGCCGTCGCGGTCGAAGTCGGCCCAACTGTTCGAAAGCGAACCGGGCAGGCTGAACGCGGCAGTCTGTACCGCGGTGAAAGCCGGATCGGGCGTCCCGGCCGCCCCGCCACCGGCAATACCGGTCGCGAGGACGGTCCAGGACAGGATCCGTATCAGATTCTTGCGCATGATACGGACTCCCGTGGAGGATCAAGGTCAGAAATCGAGCGAGATCCGGCCGTAATAATAGCCGCCATATTGTCCGAACGGTCCGGCGCCATAAGGCGCGAGGCCGATCGTATTGGCGACGGTGGTCTTGTCGGGGTAGACGTCGAAGAGATTATAGGCGCCCGCCGCGAGCCTGAGCGCGTCGGTCGCACGGTAGCTCACCTCGAGATCGGTGACCCACTTGGCCCCGAAGCTCTGGTCGTTCGCCGGATTGTTATCGAGGCTCTTGAACTTGTCGTAGCGTGTTTCCTTGACGTTGATCCCGAATCGTCCGGCCTCCCAGTTGAGACCGAGGATGAGCTTAGTCTTGCCCGCCGATGTGAACCAACCCTGGGTACGGCGATCGAACAGAGTCAGGCCGAGGCCCGCCAGTTCGGGCGGATTCTCGGCGATGTGGGTGATGTCGGTGTCATTATAGTTGAACCCGAGGCTCGTACGCACACGGCTGCTTTCTCCCAGGTTGAACGCATAGGTCGCCACCACGTCGACACCGCGCGTGCGCGTGTCGACCGCGTTGGTGAAGAAGCGCACCGACTGGTCGCCCGAGAAGCCGTTGGTGACGAGGATGTTGCGCACGCCGGTGCCCGAGAGCAGGCCTGTGAGCGTGATCCGGTCCTCGAGATCGATCTGATAGGCATCGACCGAGATATTGAGCCCCGCCGCCGGGGTGAGGGTGAAGCCAAGGCTGTAGTTTTTCGACTTCTCCGGCTTGAGCGGCTCGGCGCCGAGCGCATTGGCGACCG
This sequence comes from Sphingopyxis sp. Q841, assembly GCF_052384365.1. Classification (NCBI taxonomy): domain Bacteria; kingdom Pseudomonadati; phylum Pseudomonadota; class Alphaproteobacteria; order Sphingomonadales; family Sphingopyxidaceae; genus Sphingopyxis; species Sphingopyxis sp. Q841. The sequence goes on from NZ_JBQSUM010000005.1 coordinate 23,460, forward strand.
GCGATCCCGTCTTGACGATCTTGGTCAGCACGGGAATGTAGACGCCCCCGACCAGGTTGATCGAGGTCGAGGTCTGTGCAAAGCCCTGCTGGGTCAGCGACGGCGCGCGGAAGCCGTTGCTGAACGCCCCGCGCAGCGCGAGCCAGTCGGTCACTTCGTAGCGCGCCGAGAGCTTGCCGCTGAACACGCTGCCCGAACTGTCATCATAATGCTCGAAGCGGCCGGCGCCGGTGATCAGGAAGCGTGGGCTCACGTCGAGCGCAAGATCGACATAGCCAGCCCAGATATTGCGATTGAGGTCGGCCGCATCTTCCGGCGTCACGACGATCGCGCCCTGCGCGCCGACCTGCGCGGGCGTTCCCGCGAGATTGCCGGTCGGGTAGAAATAGCCCCCGTTGCGGTAGCTGTCGACGTCGAGCGGCTTGGTGACATAGCTCTCATAGCGATATTCGGCGCCGAGCGAGACCTGAAGTGCGGCCTCGCCCCCGAGTTCGACCCGCCGGGTGAGGTCGAGATTGTTGGTCCACTGGTCGAACGCCGAGCTGAAGGTCTTGAACTCGGTCGGACTCGACGGGCCAAGCGACGCGTTGAGCGTGTTGTCGGCCCCGTTCTCGGCGTGGTTGCGGCCATAGGTGCTGCTGAGGTCGATGTTCCATCCTGCGGCTTCGCCCCGCAGGCCCCCGGTCAGCTGGAAGTCGGTTTCCTTCAGCGTGTAGAAGGGCGTGAAGCCATCGGGATAGATTTCGATGATATTCTGGTTGGTGGCGGGGCGCCGTCCCGCCTGACCGACACGCGCCTCGCGGTAGCCGAAGGTTCCGTCGGAATAGAGTTCGACATTGCCGAGCGGCACGACCAGCGTCTGCGCGACCTTGACGTCCTTCACCTCGGGAAGGCCGCCAAGATAGGTGCGGCGATTGACCGTGGCTTCGCGCGGATCGCGGACGCCGCCTGGCAGCAGCGCGTAGAAGTTGATATTGTCGGGGATCGCCGAATTGCGGATCGTCGGCTGCGCTTTCTTGCCCTCGATCGAGAGGGTGAAGGAACCCCCGTCGCCGATCGCGAAGCCGTGCGAGACGCTGGCCGAGATGGTCTCGCCGTCGCTGCCGCTGCCGTCGCGTCCGTAACGCTGACCCGCTTCGAGCGACGCCTTGCCGCCCGCATCATTGGTCTTGAGGATGACGTTGATGACGCCGGCGATCGCGTCCGAGCCATATTGCGCCGAGGCGCCGTCGCGCAGAACTTCGATGCGTTCGATCGCGCTTGACGGGATGAGGTCGAGATCGACCGGATTGCCGCCCTGCGAGGTCGCGCCCGAGTTGAAGTCGATGATCGAGCTGTTATGGCGGCGCTTACCGTTGACGAGCACGAGCACATGGACGCCCGACAGGCCGCGCAGGCCCGCCGGGCGGGTGAGGCTGTTGAACGACGAGCTGCCGACGGTGGTCGACTGGAACGAGGGTACGAGCTGCGTCAGCACGTCGCGCAGCTGCATGCCGCCGCCGAGCTTTTCGATATCCTCCCCGCCGATGACGTCGATCGGGGTCGGGCTCGAGAGGACACTGCGCGCCTGCCCGCGCGTGCCGGTGACGACGATTTCGCTCGCCGCGTCCGTATCGCCCGCGGCGTCGGCCGTTTCTTGCGCGTGCGCTGGCGACGCCATCGCTGCTGCCACACATGATGCCCCCATGAGCAGTCTCGTATAGTTTTTCATCATCTTGCTCCTAAAACGTTTTGAAACGTTCCCCTGTTGAACCCTGTCATTATGTCTTTGGTCCCGGCGCTATCCGGCGGCTCTGAGCCGCGGCCGCGAAACAATGTCCCGGGAAAGGGTGTCGAGCCCTTGCCGCAAATCGGCGATGAGGTCATCCACCGATTCAAGCCCGATGTGCAATCTTAGCAAGGGGCCGGGATAGCTGATCTTGTGCGTCCGGGCCTTGAGCTGCTGATCGACCGGAATCGCGAGACTCTCGTAGCCGCCCCAGCTGAAGCCCAGTCCGAAAAGCTCGAGGCTTTCCACCATCCGGGCGACCGCGGCGTCCGCGGCCGGTTCGAGAATCGCTCCGATGAGGCCGCAGATACCGGTAAAATCGCGCTTCCAGATCGCGTGGCCCGGATCGGAGGGAAGCGCGGGACACATGACCGACTGCACCTCGGGCTGCGTCTCGAGCCAGCGCGCCACCTCGAGCGCGGCGGCGCCGTGCTGTGCGAGGCGGGTGCGCAGCGTGCGCAGGCCGCGGATCGCCATATAGGCGTCGTCGGGCGACACCGCCCAGCCAGTCTCGTAGCTCGAGCTCGCAAGGAGGTCGGCGGCCTGGCCCTTGGCGGCGGCAAGTCCCATGAAGACGTCCGAGTGGCCGCACACATATTTGGTGAGCGACTGGATGCTGACATCGACCCCGTGATCGAGCGGCTTGAACAGCACACCCGCCGCCCAGGTATTGTCGATGACCGTTATCACCCCGGCTTCCTTTGCCATCGCGGCGATGGCGGGAACGTCCTGCATCTCGAAGCTCAGCGAGCCGGGGGATTCGAGGAAGATCACACGGGTTTTGGGCGTGATCATCGCACGGATCGCCTCGGCGTCGTCGGCGGGGTCGAAATAGCTGGCGGTGACGCCGTAGCGGGCGAGCGTGCCGGCGAGGAAGCGCCGGGTCGGATTATAGACCGTGTCGCAGGCGAGCACTTCGTCGCCCGCCGACAACAGGGCGAGCAGGGTGCCCGTGATCGCGGTCAGCCCCGAGGGATAGAGGAAGGCTTCGTCGGCGTTCTCGAGATCGCGCAGCGCGTCGCGCAGCGTGCGCTGGGTCGAGAGGCCGACGCGTCCATAAGTTACCTTGCCGCCGTCGTAGAGCGCTTCGCAAGTCGGCAAAAGCACGGTCGAGCCGCGCTGGATCGGCGGGCCGGGGGTCCGCTGAAGCGCGTCGCACGGCGTGTCGCCGTGGATGAGCCGGGTCTGCTCGTGGACCGTATTGCAAGGCGTCATTTATCTTGTCTTTCTCATATGGAGTGGGAGAGGGGGTTGTGCCGCTGCGGCGAAAGCCTGCCCCGGTGCGCCGCGACCAGGTCGCTGCGGCGGATGCCCGAAAGCGCCTTGGCGGCTTTGGTGACATGTTTTTCGATCGCGCTCGTCGAGATATTGTAGCGGCTCGCGAGACTCTTCAGGCTCGATCCCTCGACGCGGACCGCGACGAGAATTTCCTGCGTGCGTTCGGGCAGCTTGCTCAGCGTGGTTTCTACCGCCCGGATCTCGTCCCTTGCGAGCAGTATGCGCAGCGGTGAAAGCTCGTCCACCGGATGATCGGGTTCGTCGAGGGGGCAATGGCAATCCCGGCGACGGGAGGTGTGGCGGCGATGACGGTCTATCAGTGCGGCGTGAGCGGCCTGGAAGAGATAGCATTTGGGGTGAATGACCGCGGCGGCGTCGGCTCGCCGGACAATGCTGAGGAGAACATCCTGAAGGACATCATCGAGATCGGCGGCTGGAACGCGGCGGCCCAGGAATTTCCTGAGGAGCGGAAGGTGCGGCCAGAAGGCCTCGATCAGTTCCTTGCCCCCGTCGGATGCCTCGGGGACAGGCTTTTCTTCGGCGCGCGAACCGGTCGTCTCGATCCAATCGACCTCGGAGGCGATGTTTTCGGTCTCATACTCTGCCTCATAGGCGCTGAACGTCATGGTGCTTCCCCTTGTCGCGACATTTTATGACATGTAGCTCGGGGTAAATTCTTCACCGACTTTGGCGATGAAACGTCAAATCTTGGGATATTTGATCGGGTGATTGGAATTATGTCGATTAAATGATCGAAGCGCGGCATCATTCGCGTCGGTTCGAACGAATCGAACGCCTTAGGGGCGGTAGAGGCGCGCGATGGTGGTAGTTCGCCGCGAAACTTCCTCGCCGAAACCGGCTTTTGCCGATGGGGTGTTCGCGTCGCAGCGCGTCAAAGCCAAGGGGCCCTTCTGTCGAGGGGCGGGAGGAGGGATGACATGGCGAGAACCTGGCTCATTTTGTCGGCGTTGATCGTCGGGCTCGGCGCGGGTGTGGGCTGGACGCGGCTCGGGTTCGCCGGGCTCGCCGACGCCGTGTCGATCGCCGACAGTGTCGGCGGCATCTGGCTCGACGGCCTGCGCATGACGATCATTCCGCTCGTCGTCTCGCTCCTCATTACCGGCATTGCGAAGACGGTCGACAGCGCCCGCGGCGACCGCGTCGCGATGCGGTCGGTCATTCTTTTCATCGCGCTGCTTTGGATTTCCACCGCGATGGCGGCACTGCTCGTGCCGGCGCTGCTGGAGATGTTTCCAATGCCGGCCGAGGCGGCGCGTTCGCTCGCGACGAGTCTGTCGGCGACGGCGCATATCGACGCGCCGACGGTCGGGATCGGCGCTTTCCTGCGCTCGATCGTGCCGACCAACCCTGTTGCAGCCGCCGCAAATGACGCCTTGCTGCCGCTCATTCTATTCACCGCGCTGTTCGCCGTCGCGCTCGCGCGTCTCCCCGCAGCGCAACGCGAGCCTGTGACGGCCTTTTTCGATACGATTGCGAGCGCGGTACTGCTTATCGTCGGCTGGGTGCTCGTGCTGGCGCCGTTGGGCGTGCTCGCGCTCGCCTTCGGGGTCGGCGCGCGGGCGGGAACCTCGGCGATCGGGGCGCTCGCCCATTATGTCCTCATCGTATCAAGCGCGGGGTTTGCCGCCTGGGCACTTGCCTATCCGCTCGCCGTCTTTGGCGGCCGCGTGCGCTTGTTGGCTTTCGCCAGGGCGGTCGCGCCGGCCCAGGCGGTCGCATTGAGCACCCAGTCTTCGCTCGCCTCGCTGCCGCCGATGCTGAAGGCGGCAGCCGATCTCGGCGTCGACCGCTCGGTGTCGCGCGTGTCGCTGCCGGTCGCCGTCGCGATATTCCGGGTGACCAGTCCGGCGATGAACCTGGCGGTGGCCATTTATGTAGCGCATTGGCTCGGCCTGCCACTCGCCCCTGCCGCGATCGCGGCAGGGGCGGCGGTTGCCGCGATCACGACCATCGGCTCGGTGAGCTTGCCCGGACAGGTGAGCTACCTGACCTCGATTGCTCCGATTTGCGTTGCGATGGGCGTTCCGATCGAGCCGCTCGCGCTGCTTATCGCGGTCGAAATGGTTCCCGATCTCGTCCGCACGGTGGGCAATGTTACGATGGATGTCGCCGCGACGACCGCGATCGCGCGCCTCGGGCCGCAGGCGAAGGAGGGCGCAGCGCATGACGATCTGAGCCCGCCTCGGGCGGGCGATGGTCTCGCGCACCTTGCACCCTCGCGATCCGATACGGCAGACCAAGCAGGAGCCATGTCATGACCCGCGTTTCACTCGACGATGCCGATGTCCGGATATTGGGCTTCCTCCAAGAGGACGCGACGCTTTCGGTCGCTGCGGTCGCCGCCAAGGCCAATATGTCGCAAAACGCCTGCTGGCGGCGTATCAAGCGGCTCGAGGAGAGCGGCGTGATCGCGCGCCGGGTCACGATCCTCGACGCGAGCGCGCTCGGCCTCGACCTCACCGTCTTCGTCAGCCTGCGTGCGTCGGAGCATAGCGAAGCCTGGCTTGAGATGCTCAACTCGGCGATCCGCGATATCCCCGAAGTCGTCGAATTCTATCGCATGACCGGCGACGTCGACTATCTGCTCAAGCTCAGGGTCGAGAATATGGCCGCCTATGACGCGGTCTACCGGCGCATCATTCGTTCGATCCGTCTTACCGATGTGAGCTCGGCCTTCTCGATGGAAGAAATCAAGTGCACCACCGCGCTGCCGCTCTCGGCGCGCCCGTCCTGACCCTGGCGCGGACGCGGCGCCGCGACGGGCTCAGCGGGCGTAGCGTTCGCCGAGCTCGGTTGCCCGCGAGGTCAGCGGCTGTTCCTTGCCCCCGACGAAGATCGCGGTCGGCAGGGTGAGGGGCTCGAGCGGATCACCGTCCCATATCACCATGTCGGCGGCCTTGCCGGGCGCGATCGACCCCATCTCGTCGGCGACGCCGAAAATATGCGCCGGCGCAAGCGTGAGCGCTTCGATCCCGACGGCATAGGGAAGCCCGCGCGACACCGCGAGGCCCGCATTGTAGCGCATCTCGCGAACGCGGTGGCCTGCATCATTTCCGCCGATCGCAATTTCGACCCCTGCCGCCGCGAGGATCGCGGCGTTGCGCAGTGATGCGCCGAGCATGTCGAAGTTCGCCGGGATGTTCGATGTGGGATTGATCAGCACCGGCACGTTCGCCGCCGCAATCTCGTCGGCGACGCGCCAGGCTTCCTCGGCGCCCGAAAGAATGATCCGGAGCTTGTAATCGCGCGCAAGTTTGAGGACTTGCCGGATATCCGCGGCGCGGTGGACGACGACGATCAGCGGCATCGTGCCCGCGAGTACCGGCTTCAACGCCGCGACGTCGGCCTGCGAAAGCGCGAAGGGATAGTCTTCGCGCACGGGCTGGCGCGCGAGGTCGAATATCTGGCGCAGCTGGACGAATTCGGCGGCGCGCGAGCCGCCGATCCGCGCCGCGCCATCCTCGCCCAGCTCGAGCATCATGCCGATGCCGGCCTTGTGCAGCGTTGCCGCGCCTTCACCGAGCGAAATCAGTGCGGCCTTGCCCGCGAACGGCAGCTCGCGTTCCTTGTCGCTGTCGTCATAGTCGGGCATCACCACCGCATGGGTGATGCCGCCGAGACGCGCGATCGGGATCAGCGTCGAGTCGGGATTAAGCCCATATTGGACGTCGAACGAGGCGCTGATTCCCGAATTATGGGTCCGGTTGTCGATCGAGCCGCCGACCGAACTCACCTCGACGAGGCCGAGCGCCGTATTCACCGCGATCAGTCCCGGCGTAACGATCGCACCCCTGGCGTCGATCGTTCGCATGCCGGCCGGGATCGCAATGTCCGCGCCCACGGCCGCGATCCGCCCGTCGCGCACGACGACGCTGCCATTCGCGACCTCGCCGACGGGGCCGGGGGTGACGAGATGGGCGTTGGTTATCGCAAAATTCTGCGCTGCGGCCGGGGGAGCGACCGCAGCGAGGGTCAGGGTGAGTGCTGCGAAAACCGGGAGTCGTCTTTGCATGTCATTCCTCCCCGACCGGTTGGCCGATTTCAAAATCGCTGCGGTAACGCGTGGCGGGATCGCTCGCATCGAGAATGAGCGCGCCATCGATGAACACCTTCTCGGCGATGGCGTAGACGCTGAACGGATTTTTGCTCCACAGCACCACGTCGGCCATTTTTCCAGCTTCGAGCGACCCGGTACGGTCGGCGATACCCATGATCCTGGCCGGATTGATGGTGATCCATTTGATCGCCTCTTCCTGGGGGATGACAATGCCCGCGCGGCGTCCGGCGGCCATCGCGACCGCGGTCTCGACATTGAGGCGCTGGATCAGCCGCTGTTCGTCGGAGTGAATGGCGACGCACACGCCCGCCTTGCTCAGGATCGCCGCATTCTCCTCGATCGCGTCATAGGCTTCCATCTTGAAACCCCAGCGCGTCGCCCAGGTCGCGACGCAGACATCGTCGGCCACGAGCAGGTCGGCAATCTTATAGGCTTCGACAGCGTGATGGAATGCCCGGGTCTTGTAGCCGAATTCGTGACCGACATCGAGCATCACCGCCATCTCGTCGGCGCGGTAGCAATGGTTCTGGACGAGAATATCGCCCTTGAGCACGCCTGCGAGCGTCTCGAGGCCAAGGTCGCGCTTGGGGGGCTCGCCGCCTTCGCCGCGCGCGCGTTTCCTTTCATAGGCCTCGACCTTGCGGGCATATTCGGCGGCGTCGATCCAGGCACGGCGGAACCCCGCGACCTCGCCCATGCGAGTGGCGGGCGCGCGGCCGCGGCTGCCGTACCGGCCCTTGGGATTCTCGCCGCACGCCATCTTGAGCGTGTAGGGCGCGCCAGGAAATTTCATCTGCTGGACCGTAACGGCGGGCACATTCTTGACGCTGACGCCGCGCCCGCCGAACAGATTGGCCGAGCCGGGCAGGATAAGCAGGCTGGTGACGCCGCCGGCGCGCGCTTTGGTGAATACGGGATCCTGCGGCCAGATCGAATGTTCGGCCCAGACATGGGCGGTGTAGGGATCGATATTCTCATTGCCGTCGGCATGGCCCTGGACGCCGGGCGCTGGAAAGACGCCGAGGTGCGAATGGGCATCGATGATCCCCGGGGTCACCCATTTGCCGCGCCCGTCGATGACCCGCGCGTTCGACGGAATGGGGATGTCGGTCCCCACCGCCACGATCTTGCCGGCTGCCATCAGAACCGTGCCATCGTCGATCCGTGCCCCGGTGCCGGTGAAGATCGAGGCACCGACGATCGCGGTGTCGGGCGCGGGACGCGGCTGATAGGTGCTCGCGAAAGGTGCGGGTGGCGCAGCGTCTTCCGCGAGCGGCGGCGCGGCGGGCCGAGGCGGCGTCGCCGCGCCGGCCGCGCAACCGGCAAGCAATGCAAGCGCCGATCCGAGAAGCGTGAGGCGGACGGCGCGCGCGCCGCGGCGGGCAAGGCGCCTGGGGTGGGGGGGCATGGAGCAGGAAGGTCGTGTCACGCCTGGATCACCTTGTTCGAAACGATAGGAAGGGCGGCGAACCGGCCGCCATGCGTCTCTGCACGGCGGCCGCAGGGGTCAGAAGGTCTTGCGGACGTTCACATACCAATAGCGGGGGATCGGCGAATGCAGCGAGCCCATATAGCCATAGGCGCTCGAATCGAGCGGCGGCTTCGCGTTGGTGATGTTGCGCACCCCGAGGCGAAGCTGCGTGCCGTCGGTAAAGCCGCCCTTGAAGTCGTACTGCACATAAAGGCTCGCCGTTGTGTAGGCCTTGATCAGCAGATTCTCGCCGTTGATCGAAATGTCATCGTCAATGACGCTTCCGGTATAGTTGACGAAACCGCCCGCCGTGACCTGCCCGAGCTTCCAGGTCAGCGATGCCGAACCGCGCCAACGCGGGAAACCGTCGTTGCGGACGAGATTCGACGATTCGGGAATGACCGTGTCGATATTGATTTGCCCGGCGGCGCGCGCATCGAGCAAGGCCTGGATATCCGGCGAGACGTCGCGGAAATATTTCAGCAGATAAGCGGCATTGGCAGCGAAGCTGAAGTCGCCGATGCCGGTATCGCGGAGCCCGATGTTGAGGCCGAAATCGATACCGCGCACCGTCTGCGGCTCGAGATTGCGATACTGATCGTCGACATATTGGACGCGGCCCACCGGATCGATGCCCGTGCCCGCAAAAAGCGCAATATCGTCCGCCGTCGGGGCCAGGCGCACAACGGTGGGGTCGCTCGATCCCTGGAGCCTGGCGAGATAGTCGCTGATCAGCGCATTTCCTTCGCCATATATGCCGACGATGCCCTTCTGCTTCACCTGCCAGAAGTCCATGGTGAAGGTCGTCCGCAGGCGACCGGTGTTGAACGCGGGCGGTTCGAGCACCGTGCCGATCGTCCAGGTTGTCGAGGTCTCGGGCTTGAGATCGGGGTTGCCGGCGCGGCGGCCCGTCGTCACATAGCTTTGCGCGCAAGCGTCGAACGTCGCGATCCGGCCTGCGCGCAGATCGGCTTCGCAGCGCACCCAGTCGGTGCGCGTATTGCCGCGCGTGATGATCGTGGCATTGGTCTGTTCAAGGTTCGGCGCTCGGAAGCCTTGGGCCCACGAGCCGCGAACGCGCCAGCCGTCGAACAGATCCCATGCCGCCGCCACCTTGGGTTTCGCAATGCTGCCGAAATCGGAATAATGTTCGTAGCGGCCGGCGAGCTGCAGCTCGAAGCTGCGCACGAGCGGGATGTTCATTTCCGGCGAGATCAGCGGAACCGCAAGCTCGGTATAGGCGGCAAAGACGGTTCGGGACCCGCTGGTGTCGGGGGTCGGGCTGACCCCGAACAGATCGCTGGGCTGCTCGGTGCCGGTAACGCTGTCGGTCCAGGTGATCGTACCGTCGACGCGCGCGTCGCGGTCATCGAGATAGGAATCGCGCCGCAGTTCGGCGCCGATTGCGAGCCCGACGTCGCCGGCCGGAAGCGCCAGCAGATCGGGCTTCGAGGCGCGGAAGTCCCACTGGGCGAGTTTCGACTTGCCGCGCCGAACCGACTTGATGAGAAAATCCTCGCCGGCGGCCACATTGCCCGCCGTGATCGGCGGACCCATGGGGTCGGCCGGATCGCCGCCCGCGAAAGGGTTGTAGGCCGCGGCCGTCGAAAGCGCGAGATTCTGCTGAAGAAGCGTTGCGCTGATACCGTCCTGGACATCGCGAACCGTCGCTTCGGAGTAGAGGAGGGCGCTTTCCCAGTCGAAGCCGAGCGCCTGCCCGCGAAGCCCGCCGAGCACGCGGAACTGACGATTGGTGACGTCGACGACGGTCGGGCCGAAGTCGGTGAAGCGATAGCTGGTGATGGTCACCGGCAGCCCGGCCGCCGGCGCGTCGATCCCCGGCAGACGGTTCGGATTGGTCGAGCCATCGGCGAAGGTCACCGGACCGAAGGGATTCCAGTAATTGGAGGCCGGGACCGTCATCTGGATCGACCCGATCGAGAAGACGCTGTCCTGAAGGCTCCGCGTCTTGGCGTAATAATAGCCTGCCTCGCCGAAGATCGTCAGCGTATCGGAAAGATCATAATGGCCGTTCGCAAAGACATTGATGCGATCGAGCTTGGGCATGATCGACTGATCGAAATATTTCTGCGAATCCCACCGGGTGTTGCGATCGGCACCGGTGGTCGCGCGCGTCGCGTCGTCGATGCAGATGCCATTGCCCAGATCGACCGAGCAGCCGCCGTTTGCGGTCGGCTGAATCGAAAAGACGCCGCCGGCGGTCGTGATATTTGTCGCGCCCTGGCGAACGCGGACGCCGGTCGTGAAGTTGCCCCAATGCGAAAGTGTGCTGGTGTCGTCGAGACTGTTCGACCCCTCGAAAGGCGTGCCGAGAAACGCATCGAAGAAGCGGTGGTCGGCGGTCGCCGTATAATCCTGGTCGCGCGACGAGAGCGCCGAGCGGTGCGTGTAGTTAAAGAGGAGCGAGATATTACCCCGGTTCTCGGCAAAGTCGGTCCCCCAATAGCCCGACCCGGTAAATTCGCGCAGCCCCGTGCCTTCGGCGCCGCCATATTGGAGCGAGAGCCCGCCGCCGTTGATATTGTCGCGCAGGATCGTGTTCACGACACCGGCCACGGCGTCGGTTCCGTATAGCGCCGCCGCACCATCGCGAAGCACCTCGAGGCGCTTCACCCCGAATACGGGGATCGAATTGGTATTATAGGTTATGACCGGCGCGAGCGAGGTGCTCGCCTGGCTGCTCGGATGCTGCACCAGCCGGCGGCCATTGAGCAGGACGAGCGTATTGCCGACGCCAAGTCCGCGCAGATCGATCGAGCCGACATCGCCGCGGGCGAAGTTGCTGCTCGTCTGGCCATTGCTGCTGTTGAAGGACTGGTCGCTCATCTGCGGAATCGACCGGATCAGATCGTCCCCCGACACGGCCGCGGTCGCCGCGATTTCGTCCTCGCCGACAACGGTCACCGGCAGCGCTTCGGTAATTTTGGTCCCGGCGATCCGGCTGCCTGTCACGACGATTTCCTCGCCGCGCGGCGCGCTCTGGGGCTCGGTCGCCATCGCGGTGTCGTTGGCCTGCTGCTGCGCAGCCGCACTGGTCGCCGTCGCCAACATAATGAGCGATGCCGCGGCCATCAGCCTCCGGCGGCCGGTCAGTTCGATATATGTCATGCCAGATCCCCTTATTTTTGCGCTGCGCCGTCCTTGCGCGAATTGGGATGGAATGTGCCCCCCATCTCAATTCGCTTTGACGCAGCCCGTTTCGGATTCCCCACCGCGTCGCGGCAGAAAATTTCAATCGGGTCGTATTGAAGGAAAGTTTATGCGGAAATTGCGAGCGGCAGCATCGTGCCTATTGCCTGGTCTTCAAGCGACAATTTCGATGGATGCGTCGACCTCTACCGCGAAATTGAACGGCAGGCGGTAAACCCCGATCGCCGAACGCGCGTGCTTGCCGGCGTCGCCGAAGACATCTACGATCAGGTCGGAGCAGCCGTTCATTACCGCCGGGATCTCGAAGAATTCCGGCCCCGCCTGGACGTAGCCCCCGAGGCGCAGAACGCGGATGCGGTCGAGATCGCCATCGGCCGCCGCCTTAAACTGCGCGATAAGGTTGATCGCGCAGAGGCGCGCGGCGGTGATTCCGTCGGCAAGGCTGCAGTCGGCGCCGACGCTTCCCTTGATCCCGCCGCCGCTCGCACGCGAGGATAGCTGACCGGAGATCTGGACGACGTTCCCCGAACGCTTCGCCGATAGATAGTTGGCTACCGGCGGGCAGAGTTGCGGCAACTCGATCCCGAGGCTGGCGAGGCGGCTTTCGATACGCGGCATAATTACTCCTTGGTTGCAAGCGTTGGCGTCTGATTGGCGGGCCCGGATTGCCCTGCGGCGGCTTCGCGCGCCATGCGGCGTCCTTCCCAGCGGTCGATGACCGCCGCGGCAACCGAATTGCCGACCACATTCGTTGCCGAGCGGCCCATATCGAGCAGATGATCCACCGCCAGAATGAGGAGCAGCCCCGCCTCGGGGAGCTTGAAATAGGCGAGCGTCGCCGAAATCACGACGAGCGAGGCGCGCGGGACGCCGGCCATCCCCTTTGAGGTCACCATCAGCAGGAGCAGCATCGTGATCTGCTGGCCCATGCTCATCTCGATGCCATAGGCCTGAGCGATGAAGAGAACGGCAAAGGTGCAATACATCATCGAGCCGTCGAGATTGAAGCTGTAGCCGAGGGGAAGGACGAAGGACACGATCCGGCGATTGACGCCCTGCTTCTCGAGTACCTCCATTGTCCTGGGATAGGCGGCTTCCGAGCTGGCGGTGGAAAAGGCGAGAAGGACGGGGGTGCGGATGGCCCGGAAGAGTCCGAAGGCTCTCGCGCCGATGATGGCGAGGGCGGCGACGAACAGCACCAGCCAGAGCACGCCGAGCGAGAGGTAGAAGCCCGATACGAACCCGGCATAGGTCACGAGCACGCCGGGACCCTGCGTCGCGACGGTCGACGCGAGCGCCGCGAAGATCGCCAGCGGCGCGGTCTTCATGACATAGCCGGTCACCTTGAGCATGATCGCGGCGACCTGCTCGACCAGCGCGAGCACCGCGGGCGCCTTGTCGTCGATCGCGGCGACCGCCGAACCGACGAGCACCGAGAAGACGACGATCTGCAAAATCTCATTCTGTGCCATCGCCTGGACGATCGACTGCGGGATGAGGTGGGTCACGAACTGCCTGAGCGAGAAATCGGCGGTCGCGACAACGCCGCCGGCGCTCGTCGTCGGCAGATCGAGCGCGAGGCCGGCCCCGGGCTGGAGGAGATGCACCATGGCGAGCCCGATCGAGAGCGACACCACCGAGGCTCCAATAAACCAGCCCATCGTCTTGGCGCCGACGCGGCCGATCGCGGCCGCATCCTCCATATGCGCGATCCCCGCGACGAGCGTCGCGAACACGAGCGGTGCGATGATCATCTTGATGAGGCGAAGGAAAAGATCGGTGAGGATCGAGAGATTGTCGGCGACCTCGGCCGCCCTCGCGGCCGGGAAATGTGCATTGACGAACCAGCCGGCCGCAATGCCGGCGATCATTGCGGAAATGAGGAGGAAGGCGAAAGCTCTGTTCATATTTGTCCCGTCGGCTTCGTCCCGGTGGGCGGGGGCGTACAGGATGCTGAGACGCAGCCGGCGTGTCCCGCCCCAGCAGTCATGCGGTCGACAAGCGCATTTTGTCGCGACATGGCGCGGATGGCCTGCAAAGATAGTGGGGTAATCCGCCGCGGCTGCGTCACAGCAGGGCAAGATGATGATCAACGACAAGGAGGTACGCGTGGCCACAGTTGGGAAGACGCTGATTGCGGGAACGGCGATCGCCGTCTGTGTCGGCTTTGCCGGTCAGGCGGCGCGCGCAACCCCGGGTGGCGACCTGGTCGCGATCACCGGTGCGACGATTTTCGACGCCACCGGAAAGGATCCCTATCGCGGCACGGTGATCGTCCGCGACGGCCGGATCGATGCGGTGGGCGCCGACGTCCGGGTTCCGGCGGGCGCCAGGGTCGTGCGCGCCGACGGCAAGGCCCTGCTTCCCGGATTCATCGACGTCCACACCCATTGGTCGCCATCGGGTTCGCCGGGCACCTTGCCGCAAATCGCCAATGCCTATCTCGCGAGCGGTGTCACGACGGTGAATGACTTCCATCAGCAGCCCGAAGCCTTTGCGCCGCGCCGGGCGTGGCTGGCTGACATCTACGCGCCGCACGTCAATTTTGTCGCGCGCATGAGCACACCGGGCGGCCATGGCGCCGACTGGGGCGACACCAACACCACCAAATGGGTCGCCACCCCCGAAAGCGCACGCCGCGAAGTGCGGGCGCTGCAGTCCTATCGCCCCGATTATATCAAGGCATTCGCCGACGGCTGGCGCTACGGTCAGCTGCCCGAGGAAAGCTCGATGAACGTCGAGACGCTCGCGGCGCTCGCCGATGAAGCGCACAAGCACGGGCAGCGCGTCCTGACTCACACGGTCACCGTCGAACGCGGCAAGATCGCCGCCGACGCCGGGGTGGATGTGATCGCGCACAGTATTCAGGATGGTCTTCTCGATGCCGACGCGATCGCGCGCATCAAGAAAGCAGGCACCTTCTATGCGCCCACCCTCGCCATCTACCAGCTCAAGCCCGACGAAATGGGTCCCGGGCGCAAGGATGACGCAGCGACGCGCCTGCGCATCCGCAAATATGGCTTCGCCGAGGAAAATGTCCGCAATCTCTTCGCCGCGGGCGTGCCGATCGTGGTCGGAACCGACGCCGGTATCGGCAGCGCGAAACACGGTACCTCGACGCTGCAGGAAATGGAACTGCTCGTGCGCGCGGGGCTGACGCCGAAGGCTGCCCTGCTCGCGGGCACGTCGAACAGCGCTCTCGCGCTCGGCCTTTCAGGCGACCGCGGCACGATCGAGAAGGGCAAGCGCGCCGATCTCATATTGATCGATGGCAAGCCATGGGACACGATTGCGGACGTCGAGAAGATCGACAGCGTCTTCGTCGATGGCACGCTGGTCCATGGCGCGGGCGCCAAGCCGCCGGCGGGCAATTCGGCGACCGCGCTCCCCGCGCTGCCCGCCGCCGCACTGATCGACGACTTCGAGCGCGCCGACGGGCGCAGCGCGCTCGACACGCTGCGGCTTACCGACATGGATGGCGGCGTCGAGCGATCGTCGGTCGTTCTCAACCGCGTCACCCATGCCGCCGGCAACGGCGCGGCGCTCGCCTTCGCCGTGCGTATGTCGCTCAAGGACAAGCCCGAAGGCGGCGTCCTCATTCCGCTCAGCCGCGGTTCGGTCCGGCCCGTCGATGCGCGCAAATTTGCAGGGGTTCGGCTCGAGATGCGCGGCGCGGGTGCCTATAGCCTGGTCGTCAACACGCTCGCCGGGGAATTTACCGCCCCGATCGAGGCAAGAGAAGGCTGGTCGGAGGTGCGCGTGCCGTTTGCGGCGCTTGTACCGACCCGGCCCGGCCGCGGCAGCGCGCCGTCGTGGCGCGGCGACGATCTCATCCAGGTCGGCGTCATCGTCGAGCGCGAAGCCGGTAGCAGCGCGTGGGGCGAGATCGACAATCTGGGCTTTTACTGAACCGCTGTCACTGTTTCGGACTCGAAGGCCGCTCCCGCCCGCGGCGTGCCGCCAAATAGCTGTGCGTCGCGGATGTCCCGCACCGGCAGGCGGTTCGCCGCAGACCGGTGCGGGTCTTTTCCTCTCAGAGTGTCTGCAGCAGCCGCTCCACGAGCCGGCGCCGGGGCTCGATCGATGATATGAGGCAATATTCGTCCAGCGTGTGCGCGCCATCGCCATCGACCCCGAGACCGTCGAGCGTGGGGATGCCGAGCGCGGCGGTGAAATTGCCGTCCGAGCCGCCCCCCACCATCGGCACTTCGGTGAGGTCGAAGCCGAGCGCTGCCGCCTCGGCGCGCGCCGCCGCGAATAATTGCGCCACCCCGTCGCTGCGTTCGTAAGCGGGACGGTTGATCCCGCCGCCGACCTTGAGGGCGACATCGGCGCCGATGGGGGCGAGGCCAAGGATTTCACGCTCGATCCGTTCGCCCTCGGCGGCATTGGTGATGCGCACATCGACCGCGAAGCGGCACTGGTGCGGCACGACGTTGATCGCGGTGCCGCCGGCGACCTTGCTGACCGTCGCGGTGGTCCCGCGGTCATAGTCGGTCATTGCCTCAAGCTTGAGAATTTGACGCGCGGCCTCGCGGATGGCGCTGCGCCCGTCCTGGTGGCGCGATCCCGCATGCGCGGGGCGTCCCTCGACCTCGATATCGAACCAGCCGACCCCCTTGCGCGCTGTGACCGCCGCACCCCCAGGCCGAGCGGGTTCCATCACCAGGACATGGCTGGAGCCGCGACCGAGATCCTCGACGAGCGTGCGCGTCGTGGGGCTGCCGATCTCCTCGTCAGGCGAGAGCAGCAAGCGGATCGGCCGACCGAGTGCGGCTCCTAGCTGCGCAGCGTCGCGGAAAGCCATCAACGCCAGATAGATTCCGCCCTTCATATCGTAGGCGCCGGGGCCGTACAGCCGGTCGCCGTCGCGGCGCACGGGGAGGGCGCCTGCAAGCGTGCCGACCGGGTGGACGGTGTCGACGTGGGTCACGACGAGAATTGCAGGCCGGCCATTGTCCGCCCCCGCGTGCAAAATGGCGCAGTCGCCAAGGCCGTCGCGCCCGGCGATGCGGTCAACGCGGATCGGCTCATCCGCGATCTCGCCGAGGATCATGTCCTGCATCGCGTTCACCGCCGCGGCGTCGTGGGTGGGGCTCTCGAGCGCCAGCCATTTGCTGAGCGTGGCGACCGCCTGTTCGTCTGATGTCATGATGGGCCTTCTTCTGTCTGCACCGATGCCCGGCCGAAGGGCTTGACGCGCCATAGAGCTTGATGCCATTTCATTCAACATGGCAAATGAGGTTCATATATATGAACGATAATGTTCGCTCGGCGGCGCGTGTCCTGGACCTGCTCGAACTGCTCGCCGGAGCGGGCGATGGACTGACGCTCGCCGAGGCGAGCGAGCGGCTCAAGGCGCCCAAGAGCAGCACGCTCATGCTGCTGCGCACGCTGGCCGGTCGCGGTTATGCGGTGCGCGGCGGCGACGATCGCTATCGTCTCAACGAGAGCTTTCGCCAGGACGGTTTCGGTTGGGGCGGGCAGGCAGCCCGGCTGGCTGCGGTTTCGGGTCCGGTGCTTCGCGAGCTCGCCGATGCGCTCGGCGAGACGGCGATACTCGGCACCCTCACCGACAAGGGCATGGTGCGATTGCTCGCCAAGGCCGTGACGCACGAGAATATCCGTTACGATATTGATCTGGGGCAAGATCTGCCTGCCTATTGTACGGCGATCGGCCGGGTGTTGCTGGCCCAGATGCCGTCCGAAGCGCGGCGCCATATTCTCGATCGGATCGAACCGCAGCCGGTTACGCCGCACAGCCTGACCGACCGCGCCGCCATCGAAGCGCGCATCGAAGACGCGGCGCGCGACGGGATTTCGGTGGTCGCCGAGGAATATGCGCTCGGCGGTACCGGCGCGGCGGTGCCGATCCGGCTCGCCGACGGCCGTGTCGTCGGCGCGGTCAATGCGGGCTGCATCTCGCCGCGTTACGCCGGCAAGGAGGCAGAAATCGCGACTGCGCTCCGCGCCGCGGCGCGTACGATCGCGGCGCGCCTCGACAACCGCGGCGCGGCATGAGCGGGCCCGTTCTCATCTGGGGGACGGGTGCTGTCGGCGGGGCCGTCGGTGCCGCGCTCGTCGATGCCGGACATAGCGTCGACTTCGTCGATATGGACAATGCGCACGTCGCCGCGCTTCGCGACCCGGCCCGCGGTCTCGTCGTCGAAGGCCCGGTGCGGTCGCGTGCCGGTCCGGTGCGGGCCTGGCATCCCGACGAGCTCGATGGGCGGTGGGACAAGGTCATGCTCTGCGTCAAGGCGCACCACACCGCTGCCGCCGCTGCGATGATCGCGCCGCATCTCGCCGATGGCGGTAGCATCCTCACCCTGCAAAACGGCCTCGCGGCACGCCTTGCGGCATCGATACTGGGGCGCGAACATGTTGTTGTCGGCTTCGTCAACTTCGGGGCGGACCGCATCGGCGATGGCCGGATCCTCCTCGGCAATCGCGGTGCGGTTGCGCTGGGGGAATGGGATGGCGGAACGACCGCGCGGCTTGGCGAATTTTGGCGACTGCTCGGCGACTTCGAATCCGAAGCGGTGGCGACACCCGACATCTGGGCGTTCATCTGGGGCAAGCTTGCCTATGCCGCGCTCCTGTTCGCCGAGGCCACCGCGACGTCGGGCATAGCGCCGACGCTCGATCGACCCGAGTTGCTGCCGCTCTTTCGCGCACTCGTGGGAGAAGTGGTTGCTGCGGCGCGCGCCGAAGGGGTGGAGCCGGCGGGTTTCAACGGCTTCGCGCCGAACGCCTTCGGTCCGCATGCACGCGCGCTTGAAAGCGCAGCAAGCATACGCGCGATTGCCGATTTCTATCGTGGCGGCGCCAAGCCGCATTCGGGCGTGTGGCGCGACCTTGCCGTGCATCGCCGCAAGACCGAGGTCGATGCGCAACTCGGCATGGTCGTCGATATCGCCGTCGCGCATGGCATCGCCGTTCCCGCGCTGACCGGGCTGATCGCGCTGATCCACAGGATCGAGGCCGGCGCGGCCGTGCAGGATGACGCGCATCTATCGGAGCTGGCCCTTGCCTTTTCTGCTGCCTGATCTCGCCGGACGATCGATTGCCATTAGCGGCGTCGGCTCGGCCTTCGGCCTCGCGATCGCCCGTGCTTTCGGCGAGCAGGGGGTGCGTGTCTTCGGTTGCGATGTCGAGGCATCGGGCCTGGCGGCGGCGGCAGCCGCCGGCATCGCCTGCGCGCGGGTCGATCTTCGCGACCGCGATGCAGCGCGCGACTGGATCGACGCGATTGCCGCGAAGGCCGGCGGCCTCGATATTCTCGTCAACAATGCAGGCGGCGTCGCCGGTCAGCAGCACCAACCTTTCGCAAGTCTGGGCGACGCCGACTGGGATATCCTCATCGACATCAATCTGCATGCGGCGATGGCACTCTCACGCGCCGCGACGCGGCACATGGCGGCTGCGGGCTCTGGTGCGATCGTGAATATCTGTTCGGGCGCCGCGCTTCGCGCCTCGCTCACCGGCATCCAGGCTTATTGTGCCGCCAAGCACGGCCTGCTCGGTTTGACCCGTCAGCTCGCGCACGAGCTCGGACCGCAGGGGATTCGCGTCAATGCCATCGCCCCGGGGCTTGTGCTCACCGGCGATGCCACGCAGCGGCAGTGGGACGCTTATGGCCCCGAGCATCAGGACGCGATTCTGGCCGGGGTGGCGATGCGCCGCCTCGGCAGCGCCGAAGACATTGCGCGCGCGACGCTGTTCCTGGCGTCGGAGTGGGCGGGGTTCGTCACCGGTCAGATCTTGAGCGTCGATGGCGGCATCAGATGAAGGAAATCGCAGTATGACCGGTAGCGCGACGCGCGAACCCTGGCAGTGGGAGGAAGCCGAATGGCGCCGCCGTGTCGGCCGCGTCCGGGCGGGGCGACGGCTTGCGCCCGCGGAATGGCCGGACGGTAAGGGCTTTGCTGTCGCCATCTCGTTCGACAGCGATCACGAGACCAACGAACTGCGCGATGGTGGCCACTCGATCTCGCGGCTGAGCTGGGGTGAATATGGGGCCCGCGTCGGCGTTCCGCGGATCCTCGATCTGCTCGCGCGCCGCTCGGTAACTGCCAGCTTTTTCGTGCCGGCGGTGGCCGCACTTCTGCATCCCGAGGAGCAGCGCCGCGTCGTCGCCGAGGGGCATGAGATCGGTCTCCACGGCTGGATCCACGAGCGCAACTCGGCGCTCCCCGCGGCGGCCGAACGCGAACTCATGCTGCGGTCGGCCGACGCCATCGAGGCGGTCTGCGGCGTGCGCGCGGCCGGTATCCGGACGCCGTCTTGGGATTTTGGACCGGGCACGCTCGCGACCATTCGCGACATGGGGCTCGCCTATGACAGCTCGCTCATGGCTGACGAAGATTGCTATGAGCTCCTGCTCGACGGCGAGCCGAGCGGCGTTGCCGAATTGCCGGTCGAATGGATCCGCGACGATGCGCCCTATTTTCTGATGGACCGGTTCGGATCGGCGCGGCCGCATCTCGCGCCCCGCGACGTCTTCGACATCTTTCGCCGCGAGCTCGATGCCGCCTGCGAGGCCGGCGGCCTTTTCCAGCTCACGCTGCACCCGCACATCATCGCGGCGCGCTCGCGCATCTGGATCCTCGACGAAATCCTCGCGCATGCCGCGGCGCGCGGTGCGTGGTTCGCGACTCACCGCGATGTCGTCGCCCATGCCCGCGCCAGCGCCAGGCACGTCGAAGAAGGCGAAGAAAAAGCATGAAGCCGAAATTGCCTGGTGGGGTGACCCCGCAAGGCTGCGTCTTAACCAGGGAGGGCGGGTCTTTGAGGCCGAAACGAGCGCCCGTCCTCACTTCAAAGGAGCCGCTGTCCGGCATGAACGCGAAACCATCCTTCCCCATGTCCCTTGCGAGGATCTGCTTGAGCGCCACGGCCGTAGCGGCTCTGATTGGGCTTTCGAGCCCGTCCTTTGCGCAATCGCCCGCCAGCGGTTCGCCGCCGAAGCTCAACGATCGCCGACCGTTCCTCGCGCCCGGCGCGCGGACGAGCGAGGATCCCGTCCGCATTCCGATGCGGCCGGTCGCCGAAGACGGTCCCGAACTCGTCATTCGTGGCGGCCGCCTCTTCGACGCGGTCAGCGGCGACACGCGCCTCGCGACGGTCGTCGTGCAGGGCAATCGCATCAAAGCTGTCCTGCCGCCCGATGCAACCGGCTGGGCGCCCGATGCCCATATCATCGACGCCGCCGGCAAGACGGTGATGCCGGGGCTCATCGATATGCATACGCACGTCACCTATCCCGACCGCAGCTCGCCGTTCGACGAGCAGGGTAGCGAAGGGGCGGGGACGCTGCGCGGTCAGCGCAACCTGCGCTATTTCCTCGAATCGGGTTTCACTTCTGTGCGCGACCTCAACGGGGTCAGCAATGCTCCCTTCCTGCTCAGCCAGTGGAGCGCCGCCGGGATGATCCCGGCACCGCGCGTATTCGCCGCAGGATGGATCATCACGGGAACGGGAGGGCACGCAACCGAAAGGCCGTCGATCCCGAGTCACGGCCCCGAATATGCCAAGGAAGTCGATGGGCCCGATGCCTGGCGCGGCATGGTCCGCAAGGCGTTCAAGGGCGGCGCGAGCGTCATCAAGATTGCGAGCCATTTCGCGCCCGACGAAGTGCGCGCTGCAATCGAAGAAGCGCATCTGCTTGGTCTCAAGGTCACCTGTGATTGCGAGACGATCTACACCGAGATGGCGGTCGACGCGGGCATAGACATGATAGAACATCCGCTGCCGCGCTCGGATGCCGCGATCGCGACGATGGCCAAGAAGAAGATTGCCGCCGTACCCACGCTTCAGGTCTATCAGAATCTGCTCGACCGGGCGGGCGGCTTCTACGGTTCGACTTCGCGCCGCTTCACGATGACGAGCCAGGGCAATTTCGACGAATTCAAGAAGATGAAGGCAGCGGGTATTGTCATGGGCGTCGGAACCGACACGATCGGCGATGCGAGCCTGATGGTCCCCAACAGTTACATCGCCGAACTCAAATGGTTCGTACGCGGCGGATATTCGCGCATCGATGCGCTGAAGGCGGCGACGATCGTCAATGCGCGCCTGCTCGACATGGGCGACGAGCTTGGCAGTATCGAGGCGGGCAAACTCGCCGACATCATCGTGGTCGACGGCCGTCCCGACGAAAATCTCGACGATCTCGCAAAGGTCGAAGAGGTCATCAAGGACGGTCAGTGGCTGATCCGAGACGGTGAACTCGTCACCCCCCGCCATGTCTCGACGCCGCTCGTCAAGCCCTCGCCCCCGGCGGATGTGAAGTGATGCGCCGCGCGTCGCTTGCGGCGGCTTGAGGGCGAGAAGGATGGTCGCCATCGGAACCGCAGCCGCCCATGCGGAGCCAACGCGCCGCGAAACCGCGCGTGCGCTCGGTTCGGCGATGATCGGCAACTGGTTCGAGCTATTCGATTTCATCATTTACGGCTATTTCGCGGCGCAGATCGGCCATGCGATGTTCCCCGCGGCGGACTCGGTGACGATCATCCTGTCGAGCTTCGCGACCTATGGCGTCGGCTTCGTCATGCGCCCGGTCGGCGGTGTCGTGCTCGGTCATTTCGGCGATCTCCATGGCCGCAAGACCGCACTCGTCTTCACCATGCTGCTGATGGCCGGCGCGACCGGCGCGACCGGTCTCATTCCCTCCTATGCGACGATCGGGATCGCCGCGCCGATCCTCCTCGTGCTGTGCCGGCTGCTGCAGGGCTTTGCTGCCGGGGGCGAGTGGGGCGGAGCGACAACCTTCCTTGTCGAATATGCACCGCCGCAGCGGCGCGGTTTCTACGGAGCGCTCCAGCAACTGAGCACGAGCGTCGCGATCCTCTCGGCCCTCGGCACCTCGCTGCTCCTCAACGCGCTCCTCACCGCGCAACAGATGATCGACTGGGGGTGGCGCATCCCCTTCTTGCTCGGCTTTCTCGTCGCACCGGTGGGTTTCTATTTGCGCCGGAGCGTTCGCGAGACGCCGCGCTATCGCGCCGTGAGCGGTGACCGGTCGGCAAGTCCAATCCGCGAAGTGGTGCGGCACCACCGCGGCGCTGTCGCCAACGTCTTCGGCGTTGCGGTCATCTGGTGCGTGGCGGGCTACACGTTTGGCGCCTTCCTGATCAGCTATGCGACAGAGCTTCTTCACATCGAGCGCGGCACGGTGCTGCTTGCCATAACCGTGGGAACGCTCGTCAATCTCACGGTGATCCCACTCGCCGGCCATTTCTCGGATCGCTTCGGCCGCAAGCCTTTTCTGGTTGCCAGCGCCGCAGGCTTCCTGCTGCTGGTTTTCCCGCTCTTCCACATGATGGCGAGCGAGCAGGCGCCCTGGACCATTTATCTGACGGCGATCACGGCCGGCATTCTGAGCGGCCTCTATAGCGGCTGCGCTCCCACCTTCCTCTGCGAGCTGCTGCCGACGCGCGTACGATATTCGGCGCTGTCGGTCGGCTATAATGGCGCGGTGATGCTGTTTGGCGGTTTCGCGCCCTTTATCGCGACGCTCCTGATCCAGCAGACGGGCGCGCTCGCGGCCCCCGCATTCTACGTCATGGCGGCGGCTGCACTGACACTCGTCTTTCTGCTTCGCCTCAAAGCGCCCGATCCGGCCACCGCGCTCGATCGCTAGCCTCACCGACCAACCAAAAGGGGTCTGACCTATGAAACGACTGGCCGCCGCTGCCACCTTCGCGTGGCTGATGACGACGAGCGCCGCGCTCGCGGGCCCGGTTCCAACGCCCCTGGAGGTGCTCGGTCACGATATGGGCGAGGATCGCTATGTTGCGAGTTACTCCGAGACGGTCACTTACTGGAAGCGGCTTGCTGCACTCAGCGATCGCATCAAGCTCGTCGACATCGGTCCAACCGTCGAAAAGCGCCGCCAGCTCATGGCGATCGTTTCCTCGCCCGAAAATCTCGCCATGCTGGACAAATATAAGGAGATTTCGGAGCGTCTTGGCCGCGCCGAGGGCCTGACCGACGAACAGGCGCGCGCGCTGGCCGCCGAAGGCAAGGCGGTCATTTGGGTCGATGGCGGTATCCATGCGAGCGAAACGCTGACGCATTCGGCCATCATCCAGCAGGTTTATGACTTGGTGAGCAGCGACGACGTCGAGGCGAAGCGCATCCGCGATAATATCATAATTCTCTTCGCAGCAGACAATCCCGATGGCCAGGAACTGGTGGCCAACTGGTATATGCGGTTCAAGGATCCCGCGAAGCGCGAGGCGGATTTCGAGAGTCTTCCCAAGCTTTATCACGCCTATGTCGGCCATGATAATAATCGCGACTTCTACATGGCCGAAATGCCCGAGACGCAGAATATCACCCGCGTCCTGTTTCGCGACTGGCGTCCGCAGATCGTCCTCAACCAGCATCAGACAGGCCCGGCGGGAACCGTCGTCTTCATTCCGCCGTTCCGCAATCCGTTCAACTTCAACTTCGATCCGCTCGTCATGACCAGCCTCGAGGAGGTGGGTGCGGCGATGCAATCGCGGCTTCTCGTCGAAGGCAAGCGCGGCGGAACGTCGCGCGAGGGCGCGCATTACGACACCTGGTACAACGGTAACCTTCGCTCGATTTCCTATTTTCACAACGCCATCGGCCTTCTGACCGAGACGATCGGCAAGCCGGTTCCGATCGACATCGAACTCGTCCCCGAACGTCAATTGCCCGGCAACAATCAGCCCGCGCCGATCGCGCCGCAAAAATGGCATATTGGTCAATCGCTCGAATATAGCATGTCGATCAATCGCGCAGTGCTGAGCTACGCAGCGGCGAACCGCGAGAAATTGCTTTTCAACATTTACCGCATGGGTGCGAACAGCATCGCGCGCGGTAGCGAAGACAGCTGGACGATGACGCCGACGCGCATCGCCGAGATGCACGCGGCCGCCGCCGCGACCGGCGCCAAGCCCGTCGCGACGCGAACGCGCGGCAGCAGTTCGATCGACCCGCGCTTTTTCAATGCCATCATGAAAAATCCCGCGAACCGCGATGCGCGTGCCTATGTCATCGACCCGGGGCAGCGCGATTATCCGACTGCGATCCGCTTCCTCAACGCGCTCATCAAGCTCGGGGTCGATGTCGACCGCGCGAGCGCCCCCTTTACCGCCAATGGAAAATCCTGGCCCGCAGGCACCTATTTTGTCAGAACCGCGCAGGCCTATCGCCCGCACATCCTCGATATGTTCGAGCCGCAGGACTATCCCGAGAATTTCGAATATCCCGGCGGGCCGCCGATTCCGCCCGCCGATGCGACCGGCTATACGCTGGCCTTCCAGATGGGTGTCGGCTTCGAGCGCGTTCTCGATCCTATCGAGGTGCCCTCCAAGCGCTTGTCCTCGCTGCTGCCCGCAAGCGCGGGGCGGATCGCGGGCGAGGGCAAGGCCGGATATCTTGTCGGGCACGGCGCTAACAACAGCTTCATTCTCTCGAACCGCCTGCTGAAGGCCGGACTTCCCGTCTCCTGGATTCCCGATCCCGTTGCGGTCGCCGGGAAGGCTGCCGAACCCGGCGCGCTCTGGGTTCCCGCCAGTCCGGCGGCGACGCGCATCGTCGAAGCCGCGGCGGCTGAACTCGGAATCGATGTCGAGCGCGCCGCGGCGGCGCCCGCTGGACCGCGGATGGCAATGAAGTCGCCGCGCATCGCGCTTGTCGACGTATATGGCGGGCTGATGCCAACCGGCTGGATGCGCTGGATTTTCGACCAGCATGAGTTTTCCTTCACCATCGTCAATCCGCAGCAACTCGACGCCGGGAAGCTGCGCAAGGATTTCGACGTGATCATTCTCCCGCACGCCGCTTTCCAGCCTCGGAGCGCTCGCGCGAGCGATGACGGCATGTTTCGCGGGCGGAGTGACAGCAAGCAGCCCAAGCCCGAGGACATACCCGCCGAATATCGCAGCTGGCTCGGGTCGGTGACGAGCACGAAGACCGTTCCTGCACTCAAGGCCTTTGTCGAGGCAGGCGGCTCGCTGATCGCCATGGGCGGTTCGGCGCAGGCGGTGGTACAGGCGATGGACCTTCCGGTCGAAGATGCCGTCGCGGAAACCGTCGACGGCAAGACGGCGCGGCCGCCGCGTACTAAGTTCTACGTGCCGGGAGCCCTCGTCGAGGCCTCGGTCGATCGCACGTCGCCTTTTGCGTACGGCATGCCCGAGACCGTCGATCTCTTCTTCGACGACAGCCCGGTTTGGAAGATCAAGCCAGGTGCCACGGCCGTCGAGGCTCCCGTTCGCTTTGGTGCCGCGCCCCGATTGAAGAGCGGCTGGGCGCATGGGCTCGAGCGGCTCGACGGCGCAGCGGCGATCGTCGAGGTCGACCGCGGCAAGGGGCGCGTTGTGCTGATCGGTCCCGAGGTCGCACTCCGCGCGCAAACCCTCGGTGCATTCAAGCTCCTGTTCAATGCCATCTATCTGAGTGGGCGCGATGGCGGACGGTGAGTCGCCAACCGAAACCCGACCGGACGGCGCCGGCAGGACCGCCCCCGCAGAGGCGCGGGGCAAGCGGCCATATGCGCTGCAGGATCTGAGCTGGCCCGAATTTCGGGCGCGACTTGCCGATAATCCGCCGATCCTGCTCCCGCTCGGCAGCCAGGAACAGCAGGGTCCGCATGCTCCGATGGGCGACTATGTGCTGGCCGAGAAGCTTGCCCTTTCGGCCGCCGAGCGCGCAGGCGCGATTTGCGCTCCAGTTCTGCCCTTTGGCCATGCCGACTTTTTTCGCGGCGCGGCGGGCGGCGTTCAGCTCCGCGCCGCGACCTTTACGATGCTGCTCGAGGACATGGTCGTCGCCTTTCTCGATCATGGCCTCAGTCACATCATCATCTGCAACGGTCATTCGACCAATGCACCGCTGATCGCGCAGGTCGCGCAAAAGCTCAGGCGCGAGCGAGGAATCATGATCGCCTCGCTCAACCTGTGGCGCATGATTCCCGACAGCCTGTGGGAGGATGTCCATGGTAGCGGCAGTGCGAGCGCCCGCGGCCACGGCGCCGATCCGGTTACATCGGTAGGCCTCCATCTTACGCCCGAGCTGATGCGCATGGAGGCGGCGGGCCCCGCAATGCGTGCAAAGGCATTTGGTCTGCCGACCACCAGCCAGTTCGCCGGGGTTGCCTTCGGGGACTTCGAGGTCGCGCTTCCACTCGACGTGACCGAGGTCGCGCCAAACGGCGTGGGATCGGGCGATCCGGCGCGTGCGTCGGCCGAGGCCGGCGCGCGCTTCTCCGAATGGATCGTCGCGGCAGTCGCCGACTTTATCGCACATTTCAGGCGCTGCGATCCCAGCCGACCGCACCTCGGGCCGCAGTCCTGATGAGCGACGCGCCGGACGATGGCGCGCTGGCGGCGGCGCGCGCGCAGCTTGCGGCGATGCCGCGGGGCACGGCAACCGTGCGGGCTTTCTTCGACCAGGCGAGCTCGACCATATCCTATGTCGTTCACGACCGCGCGACGATGCGCGGGGCGGTGATCGACAGCATCCTCGACTTCGATCCGGCTTCTGGCCGAACGTCGACCGCCTCGGCGAAGGCAATTGTTGCGTATGTTCGCGATACCGGCATTTCGGTGGACTGGCTCCTTGAAACCCATGCCCATGCCGACCATCTCTCGGCCGCGCCGTGGCTCGCCAAGATTCTGGGCGGTACCATCGCCATCGGAGAGCATATTCGCGACGTTCAGGCGGTTTTCGGCGACATCTTCAATTGCGGTCACGAATTCCGCCGCGATGGATCCGACTTCGGGCGACTCTTTGCCGATGGCGATCGTTTCGCCATCGGCGAGTTGCCGGTGACCGTTCTGCATGTTCCCGGGCACACGCCCGCGTGCGTTGCTTATGTCGTGGGCGACGTCGTGTTTGTCGGCGATACGATGTTCATGCCCGACTATGGTTCGGCGCGCGCCGATTTTCCGGGCGGCGATGCGGCGCAGCTCTTCCGTTCGCTCCGCCGTATCCTCGATCTCCCTGGCGAAACCCCGCTTTTCATGTGTCACGATTATCTGACGGCCAATCGCTCGGATCATCGCTGGCAATCGACGGTCGCCGAGCAGCGCGCGGGCAATGTCCATGCGCGTGACGGCATTCTGGAGGAAGATTTCGTCGCCCGTCGCCGAGCGCGCGATTCCGGGCTTTCGATGCCCACGCTGCTGCTGCCCGCCGTGCAGGTCAACATGCGCGCTGGTCGCTTGCCCCCACCCGAACCCAATGGCGTTGCCTATCTCAAGATACCGGTGGACCGGCTTTGAGCGGCCGCGACCGCCCGCAAATCTTGCGAACGGAGATCCAATGAATATCAAGGCCCTGACCCCTGCGCTTAGCGTGTCGCCCCAAGTCCATCCCGCAGACATGGCAGAAATTGTAGCCTCCGGTCTGCGTTCGATCATCTGCAATCGCCCCAATGGCGAGGAGACGGGGCAGCCGGCGGCGGCAGAGATCGCCGCCGCTGCGAAGGCGCACGGCCTCGATTTTGCGCATGTGCCGGTCGTATCCGGTCAGGTCGGAGCAGGAGACGCCGCCGCGATGGCGCGCGCGCTCGCCGCGCTCCCCGCGCCGGTACTGGCCTATTGCCGCTCGGGCGCCCGTTCCGCCGAGGTCGCGCAGCTGGCGGCCACGCTCGGCGAAGGGGCGATCACCCGATACGAGATTGTCGTCATCGGCGGCGGCAGCGCCGGCATCGCGGCGGCCGCGAGCATCCTGCGCCGCCGTCCCGACGTTTCGCTGGCGATCGTCGAGCCCAGCGAAACACATTATTATCAGCCCGGCTTCACAATGGTCGGCGGCGGAATTTTCAACGCCGAGGCCACGCGTCGCAGCGTCGAAGAGTTGGTGCCCGCCCAGGCGGTCTGGATCCGGGGAGCGGCCGCCTCTTTCGAACCCGGCGCGAACCAGGTCACGCTCGCCGACGGCCGGGTGCTCGCATATGGGGTGCTCGTGGTCAGCCCCGGGCTGAAGCTCGACTGGGACGCGATCCCGGGGCTGGCCGCGGCGTTGGGCGCCAACGGCGTAACCTCCAATTACCGCTACGATCTGGCGCCCTACACGGACCGGCTGGTGCGCCGCTTCAGGGGCGGCCGGGCCCTTTTCACACAGCCCGGGATGCCAATCAAATGCGCCGGCGCGCCGCAAAAGGCGATGTATCTCGCGTGCCACCGCTGGGAAAGTGAGGGGGTTCTGGGCGGGGCCGAGGTGCAATTTCATACCGCGACCCCGACGCTGTTCGGCGTCGCCGATTATGTGCCCGCCCTCGAGTCCTATATCGCGCGTTACGGAATCGATCTGCATCTGGAATCGCGCCTGGTCTCGATCGACGGCACCACGAAGACCGCGCTTTTCGAGCAACGGCGCGGGGATATCGTCTGCCGCGTCGAGGAACGCTTCGACATGATCCATGTCGTTCCCCCGCAGGTGGCCCCCGATTTCATCGCTTCAAGTCCGCTCGCCGCGCCTTCGGGTTTTGTCGCGGTTGACGAAATGACGCTTCGCCATGAAGACTATGCCAATATATTCGCGCTGGGCGATGTCGCTGCGACGACCAATGCGAAAACGGCTGCAGCGGCCCGCAAGCAGGCACCGGTGGTGGCGCTCAATGCGCTCGCGGCGCTGGATGGTGCCGCCCCGGTCGCCGCCTATACCGGCTATGGCAGCTGTCCGCTGACCGTCGAGGCCGGGCGGATCGTGCTCGCCGAATTCGGCTATGGCGGCAAGCTCATGCCGACCTTTCCCAAATGGCTGATCGACGGCACCCGACCCTCGCGCCTTTCCTGGCTGCTGAAGGAGAGGCTTTTGCCGCCCCTTTACTGGCACGCCATGCTTCAGGGACGCGAATGGCTGGCCGCGCCCGCAGCGATCGATCCACAGCGGTGAGCCTCGAGACCGCCCAATATATTAGCGGTGCATGTTCCGGGGGGCTTGTCGGCTTCACGCTTGGCCTGGTCGGCGGGGGAGGTTCGATCCTCGCGGTGCCGCTGATGATATATCTGGTCGGCGTGCCCAATCCGCACGTCGCGATCGGGACGAGCGCGCTCGCCGTCGCCGCCAATGCGGCATCGGGGCTTGCGCAGCATGCGCGCGCGGGCACCGTCAAATGGCGCTGCGGCTTCCTCTACGCGAGCAGCGGTGTCATCGGCGCCCTCGCCGGAGCGACGCTGGGCAAGACAGTCGACGGACAGAAATTGCTGCTTCTCTTCGCGCTGCTGATGATCGTCGTAGGCATATTGATGCTGCGCGGGCGGAACAGTCGCGGCGTGGAGGGCGAGGCGTGCAATCGCCACAATGCCCCGCAGGTGCTCGGCTATGGCTTTGGGACGGGCGGTTTCTCGGGATTTTTCGGAATTGGGGGAGGGTTCCTCATCGTTCCCGGACTGATCGCATCGACCAGGATGCCGATCCTTAATGCGGTGGGGACAAGTCTGGTTGCCGTCACCGCCTTCGGGTTGACGACCGCGCTCAGCTACGCGGCGTCGGGACTGGTCGACTGGGCGCTCGCCGCCGCCTTCGTCGCTGGCGGAATATTTGGCGGTACCCTGGGGACTCGTGCGGCGCGCGGCCTTTCTTCGCGCGGCGGGCTGACGACGGTATTTGCGATCCTGATCTTCGCCGTCGCGACCTTCATGCTCTTTAGGTCGGCGAGTGCGCTTCTGGACGCGGCCGCCTGATTACTCCGGCGTGTATGCCGATGTATATGCAGTCGACCGTGGCCATCCCGCCGCCGGATGTTCGCGCTGTCTTCCAATTTTGCTCGGAATTGCAGTGGCAGTGGCAAAGTTCGGTATGGGCGTACCCTTGGCAATGCTCGTCGTAGAAGATAGGTTTTTAGTTCAGATCGAAAACGGCGAGAATCATGCGGGAGGATGGTCGGCGCTAATTGGGGGCTTTGACCAGATCCTCCACCATCGTGGACATCAGGCCGACCTGCGAATGGACACCGGCCTTTGCATAGATGCTCGCAAGCTGCGCCCGGATCGTCCCCGACGCCGCGCCGCGGAGACGGGCTATCTCGGCGGCATCGAAGCCCTATTATCGGCCGCATCAAAATTATTATATTCGCAACGTTCGCTGCCCGGAGGACGAGGTTAGCGCCGTTATCTGCGACTACGAGAGGGCGAAGACCAACGGTGTAATAAGTCTCGGGAAAGCGGATACGCCTTTGATGTGGACGCCAGCGAGGAGCAGCCTGTCCCGGATTAGCGAAGGGTTGTGGCGGATAGGCGCAGATTCAGTTGAGCAACGCGAGCAACCTTAACGACTGATTTCGGCCATTCGGAGGTTTGCCTGTTCCCCAGCTGGGCTTATTCACTAGCCTAGCTGCGTTTCGGCTTTCGAGGTTGTCCTCCCCGAACCAGCTAATTGGCCCCGTCGGCATACTGGTGGCGCCTGATGAAGCACAGCCACCCTAACGTCTTGCCAGGGGCTCAATCTGACGGCGAAAGCACCCAACAGAGTGATCGTCGACGATGCCAACCGCCTGCATCCACGCGTAGGTGATGGTCGGCCCGACAAACTTGAAGCCGCGCCGCTTCAGCTCCTTGGATATCATTTCGGACAACGCTGTGCTCGGGGCCCAGCTCCGACCGTCACCAAGGATCGGAACGCCATTCGTAAAGGACCAACAGAATTCCGAGAAATTCTCGCCGCGAGCTTGCATTTCGCAGTAGATTTGCGCGCCTCTTATCGTGGCTTCTATTTTGGCCCGGGCCCGCACGATACCCGGGTCCGCCATCAACCGAATGATGTCCGGCGCGCCGAATGCAGCGACCTTGACCGGATCGAAATTCTCAAAGGCGGCCCGAAATGCCTCACGCTTGCGCAGGATGATGATCCAGGCGAGGCCTGCCTGGAATCCCTCCAGCATCAGCATTTCCCAGAGCATCCGCGGATCACGCTGAGGGACGCCCCATTCGGCATCATGATAGTCCCGCATCAGCGGATCGCTTTGTGCCCAACTGCAGCGCTCGCAGGAGGAAGAATCAGGCATGGGGGGCCTTTCTTTCAAACGTCGTCGGCCGTCGCCGCCAGTCCGTGGCGGTCATGGGCGACACCTTTTCGATCTGCGAGAGTCCGCCAACTCCCGGCATCCGCGACCCTGCGAACGCCGGTAGGCCATCCTTATACCGTACTGATCGTGCCGCCATCGATGACAAACTCCGCGCCGTGGATCGCGGCAGCGCGGTCGGACGCGAGATAGGCGATAAGGTCCGCCACTTCCTCAGGCTCGACACCCCGTCCGATCGAAATCCCGTCCAGGGCATCGAGCACGGACTGACGCGCGTCCTCGATCGTGCCGCCATTGGCTGACCTCAGCATTTCGAGAAAATCCCCGACGGCCTCCGTCATGATCCAGCCCGGCGAGACGACATTGACACGCACGCCCTTGGGGCCGAGCTCCTTCGAGATTGATTTGCTGTAGGTCCTCAGCGCCGCCTTGGCGGCGGCATAGCCGGTTGTGGACTCGGGCAGCGGAAGGACCGACTGAATCGAGGTGACATGCACCACGGTGCCCTTGCCCCGCTCAAGCATCTGCGGGATCAGCAGCCGGTCGAGCCGGACCGTCGCCAGCAGGTTGAGGTTCAACTCGGCGAGCCAGTGATCGTCCGTCAGCGCGGCGAACCCGCCCGCCGGCGAAGCCGAGCCGCCGACGACATGGGCGAGGATGTCGATGCCGCCCAGCCGCTTGAGTGCCGTCCTGGCCAACGCTTCGCCGCCCTCCGCGGTCGTCAGGTCGGCTTGGACATATTCGACGCCGTCGATGGGATCCTTGATCGTGCGGGCGGCCGTGACGACACGGGCTCCGCCGGCAAGGAAGCGCTCGACCGTGGCACGGCCAAGCCCCTTGGTGCCGCCGCTGACAAGGACGCGCTTGCCGGCGAACTCGGCCGGATCTGCCTTGATGCTCATACCGTCGTCTCCAAAGTTTTGATGGCGTCACCTTCCATCTTAAAGCGATAGGTGAAACGAAGCGGGCTGCCGGGGAATTCGCCATGAGCGGGACCTTCGAGCACGATATCGCCGCCTTCCTCCCGATAAGTGTCGGGCTCAAAGATCGCCTTGACCGCGATCGCTTCGTCCTTGAGCAGCCTGCGAATTTCGGCTTCCCCGACGAAATCCTTGCCGTTGTCCGTGAAAACGGCGTCAGGCAGGAAGTGCTTCATCATGCCGTCAAGATCGAGGCGCGCATTTGCCTCGATAAAGTCGGCGATCGGCTTGGGTAGTTCGAATGACATGATCATCTCCTCGATTGTTACGAGTGTAATTTAGCGATGGACTTACCGCCTGATAATCGAGACAAATCGCTATATCGTGTTACGGAAATCGGGATAATGACTCGCCATTCGCTCATCGAGCTCGAAGCTGTTCTCGCGATCGCTCGATGTGGCTCGTTTCGGGCAGCGGCGCTCGAGCTTGGCATGTCGACCACCGCCATCAGCAATGCGGTAGCCAAACTCGAACGGGAGCTTGCGGTGCGGTTGTTCAATCGCACAACGCGCAGCGTCTCGCTTACCTATGCAGGACGGATCTTCGTTGCACAGATCAAGCCAGCGTTCGAGGGCATACAAAAAGCGATGGATACGGCGCGCTCCCAGCAGGAAATGCCGTCCGGCACACTGCGCATCAATGCCTTCGCGACCGCAGCGCGCGAAATCATGGCGCCGCTGATATTGACCTATCTGCAACGCTATCCGCACGTTCATATCGACCTCGTCACCGAGGGGCGGCTTGTCGACGTCGTAGCAGCGGGTTTCGATCTGGGCGTGCGCAGCAAAGATCTGGTGCCCAGCGATGCGATCGCCATTCCACTGGGCCAGATGCGACGCATGGCGGTTGCCGCGTCCCCCGCATTTTTCGAAGGCAGGGCGATCCCCAATGTGCCGCAGGAGCTGCTTGCTTATCCCTGCGTTCGCATCCGGCTTCCCAATAGCGCGTTGTTCCGATGGAGGTTCGAGAAGGGCGGCGAAGAATTACAGCTCGATGTCGAGGGGCCGATCACCTTGGACGAAGCATCGCTTGCCCGGATCGCAGTAATAAACGGCGTGGGAATCGGTTATTTCATGGAAGCCGATGTGCGGGAAGACATCGCCGCGGGCCGGCTCATCCGCATTCTCGAAGACTGGACGCCGCCACTTGCGCCGCTGTGCCTCTATTATTCCAATCGGCGCAATTCCTCTGCCGCCTTCCAGGCCTTTATCGCGCTCGCGCGCGACTTTGCAGCCGGACGGCTCGCACAGCTTTAAGAATGGTCGCGCGCTCGGCAAGCTGTCTCACGCGGTGATTTCCCAGTTGACCTCAAAACAGTCATGCGCCCGCTTGCTCCTTGGCCGGATTGGAATGTCTGCTCCTCTTCATTCCGACCGAGAAGCAGTCTGTCCGAAGTCGGGCGGGACCATTCCAGCCAGGTCTGACCGTTTCCGAATTTCTGCCTCTGAAAGCGGGCGGGCAGCTATGGCCGGCCACCTGAGCATGTAAGCGACAGTTGCCGGAGCCGGCCTGGTACCGGACCGGATGGAAGCGGGCCGGCAATGGTTCGCGGCCGCGTGCGGTAAAGCTAGGCGACGACCCCTCCGCCGGGCGGAGGGGCCGCTCCCGCGACTAGGCCGACGCACCGCCATCGATGTTCAGCGTTGTTCCGGTGATGTAGGTCGCATCTGGGCCGGCCAGAAACGACACCGCGCCGGCGATCTGCTCCCGGGGAGAGCGAGTGGGTGAAGTCGCGCGCGCGGCGCTTGGTCGCAAGTGCCCGCGCCTTATGGGCGGGCGGGCCCCTACTTCTGTTCAACCGCACATACGCTATGCTTTAAAGGTAGCGTATCTTTGGAGGTGGTTGCGGCGTAAATTTCGCTTTAAATTGATTCTGTTGCGTGGCGGTATAGCCATTTCCAGTTTCTCTGTCATTCCTATCAGTGAGTAAATTTAAAGGTGCAATGATGTGAAATTGGTATCAGAAATCAAGGTTGCTTTAAATTATGCGGTATAGTAGGCGGCCTGCAACGTAATTTTAAGTCGGAGTCGCGCCATCCCCGATCGGCACGCCATAATCACATTCAAAGGCAAGCGGGCAGGCTTGTTGAGCGAAATAGGCGGCGACAGCCAGTTCACCTATGCGGGCGGCTGGAGTGCCGACATTGCCTGCGCCTTGCCGGCAACACGGCGCGATCATGTCTATCGCGGCGGACTGATACCTTTTTTCCAGCACCTCGGCCCCGAAGGCTGGCTTCGCGGATTGCAGGCGCGCGCGGGCGGCGCGTCCGACCAGGATGATTTCGGTATCCTGCTACAATATGGCGCCGACTGTATCGGCGCGGTCGGGGTACTTCCTGCCGACGGGATCGCTCCTGTCCATAATGTCGAGGGAAGCGTCACCGAGGAGGCCGCGGTCACCGCCTCGCGTACGGTGTCGGGTGCTCAGCGCAAGCTGCTCGCCTGGCACGACGGGTCGGGTTACCGCCCCTCGGTAGAAGCCGGCGATCCGGCGACGCACATTGCGAAGTTCAACCAAATTGACGAACCGACGCTCGTCCAGAACGAGAATCTGAGCCTGACGCTCGCGCGCGAGATATTGGGCGAGGCCGAGATCACGCGCGCGAGGCCCGCGGTCATCGCGGGGATCGAGGGGCTCGCACTCCTCGTCGAGCGCTTCGATCGCGACGGCGAGGAACGACTTCGGCTCGAGGATTTTGCACAAATCCTGGGTAAGCCCCGGGGCGCCGAGTTCGGCGGCAAATATGATTCGAGCTATGAGGAAGCGGCAAGCGCGATCACAGCCTACTCGGCGCGCCCGCGGCTCGATCTCGATCGCTATTTCCGGCTCGTCGTCTTCAACTTCGCGCTCGGCAACGCCGATGCGCATCTCAAGAACTTCTCGCTGCTCGAAAAGCCCGAGGGCCTGCGCCTTAGCCCCGCCTACGATCTATTGAACAGCCTTCTCTATCCGTTCAGCCGCGAGACCGCGCTCGCGATCGGCGGGAAGAAACGCGAGTTCGACACGCTCTCGCGCGCCGTCCTCGAGACGTTCGGGCAAGAAATTGGCCTGCCCAAGGCGGCGGTGGATCTCGCGCTCGCCGACCTCGCGAAGCGCCTTGGCGATCCCAAGACCCTGCGCTTCGGGACACCTGTCGCCGAAAGCGATTTCCGTGCGCGCTTCAAGCAGGGCGTCGAAGAAAACAGCCGGAGGATATTCGCATGAGCAGCGGTCCGCTCGATTGGCCCGCCCTCGTCGACGAGGCGGTACGCCGCCGCAAGGCGGAAGGGCATACGCAAAAGTCGCTCGCTGCGCTGGCCGGCGTGAGCCTGCCGACCGTCAACGCGTTCGAGCAGGGCGATATCAAGCTTCGCCTCGAGAAAGTCTTCAACATCCTCGACGCGCTGGGACTGGTGATCCTGCCCAGCGCACCGGGAAGCTTCGCCGCCTTCATCCGCGCTGCACGTCAGCGCTGGGAAGAGCTGGTGGCGCCGCTCGATCCGTCGCATCCGTCGCGTCAGCCGCTGGGGGCGGTGACTTACGCCTATGAAATCGGGCACGGCGAGCGTGGCGAGACACTTGGCGAGCTTCGGAACATATTGGCGCGCTTGCCGGCGACCTCGGGATGGTCCCCCTTCTGGGTGCCTGCCAAGGAGAGCATTCGTCCGATCATCCGCGATGGCGTCATCGAATGCTGGCTCGGAAATCCGGCCGCCGACCGCATGTTCATCGACGCGGCGCACAGCGACTTCTGGCAGGTGACCGGCGACCTCAAGGGCTATTTGCGGCGCGGCTATCAAGAGGACGGGTCGAGCAATCTCGAGCCGGGAACGATCTTCGATCTCACACTGCCCGTCTGGCGGACCGCCGAAGTCTTCGTCCACATCCTCAATCTCGCCGTCGCGCTCGACCTCGATCCTGCCACTCCCGTGCGCTACGAAAGCAGCTACACCGGGCTCGAAGGGCGCCAGCTCGTCTCGTGGGCGGCGCCGCTCCGCCAATGGCCGCTCGTCGACACGCAGCGCAGCCGCACGAGCGCGGCCAAGCTTGCAACGACCACCAGCATCGACGAGTTGCAGAGGGATTTCGCGGACGTCATCCACCGCACGCTGGTGCCGCTCTACGACCTGTTCGACGGGTTCGAGGCAACGCCTCAGTTCGTCGGATCCGAACTCGACGAGTTCCGCGCAGCGGCGCTGAAATCTGGCGTGAAGCGCTGATTTCGGTTGGAACGCGGTCCGGGGAAGCGCCACCGCGGCTGACAAATTGCGATCGATGCCCATATTGGGGGCATGAACTTTCCCAAAATCGTTAACGGAGCCAGCCTCAAGCCGCGCTCTGGACAACCGCCTGAGAACATAGTCCTGCTGCTGCATGGCTTCGGATCGAGCGGGTCTGACATGATCGCGCTCGCGCCAGCGTGGCAGGAGGCGCTTCCCGACACACTGTTTCTGGCGCCGCACGCGCCGCAGCGCTGCGGCATGATGGGTGCGGGCTATCAATGGTGGGGCTTGTCGGGCTTTGCGCCATCGGCCCTCGCCGCGGGCGCTGCGTCGGCGGCCCCCGCGGTCGACGCCTTCATCGATCGCAAGCTTGACCAATATGGCCTGACCGAGGCCGATCTGGCGTTGGTCGGCTTCAGCCAGGGTACAATGATGGCGCTTCAGATCGGACTGCGTCGGCCGCGCGCCGTTGCTGCGGTTGTGGGCTATTCGGGCATGCTGGCCGGGTCCGCCGGGCTTGAGCATGGCGGCCTCCCGAAGCCGCCGGTGCTGTTGATCCATGGAACAGCGGATCCCGTGGTCCCAGTCGCAGCGCTCCATATGTCAGAGAGCCAGCTGAAGCATCTCGGTGTCAACGTCACCACACATCTATCATACGGCGTCGCACACAACGTCGATCCGGTGGGCCTGCGCCTCGGTCGGGATTTCGTGGCAGAGGGATTTGCTCGATCGTCGTCGTGACCGCTCTTCCGTCGCTGACCGCGCCACGGTTCAGGCGCCGCGAGACGTCGTCTTTCGAGGTTGCTATTTCCTAAGCTGCCCGACTGCCGGCGGCCTGGGGCGGAGGTGCCAAGCAAAGCAATTGCATAGCCGGGCGACTGAAGTATTGGCGGAAAATATTCCGTCCATTCTTGCTAGCTTTATTCTTAGCTATGCTGTTCTTTCAAGCGCGAACCAGCCTTGGGTGAAACCCCGAAGCTGCGGCGGAACGCATTTCCGAAGGCGCTTTGAGACGTGTAGCCGATCCTGTTTGCAATGCTGGCGACCGTCACATCGCCGTTCAACAGCGCCGCGCGAGCCAAGGTGAGACGCCACAGCCGCAGATAGGTCAGCGGCGGTTGCCCCACAATACGAGAGAATTCGGCCGAAAAGCCTGCGCGCGACATGCCAGCCACCTTGGCAAGGCTCGCAACCGTCCAGTGGCGGGCAACATCGCCATGCATGGCTCGAAGCGCCCGGCCAATCCTTGCGTCGGTCAGCGCCCGGAACCAGCCCATCTTGTCGCCTCCGATCTGGCTTGCATAGGCGCGGATAGCCTCGACCACCAGCACGTCGGCAAGCCGGGCGGTCACGATCTGACTGCCCATCCTGTCTCGCTCGAACTCGCTGTTAATAAGATCAAGGATCGTCGTAACCGCTTCGGCCCCCGGTGAGGATCGAGGAACGATCATACATGTGGGAAACATATCGAGCAGGAAGTCTGCGTTGCCGGCGCCGAATGTGACGCTTCCGCCTATCCCGATCACATCATCCCCGCCGACGTGGGCGACGTCCGATCCGATCGCGTAAAGCGCACCCCCATCTCTGGGTTTCTCGTTGGGATGACTTGCCACGGCATAGGCAGTACGCCCGAGCAGGCACACATCTCCCTCGTTCAGGGGCTGGGGCGGACATCCCGGAAGTAATATCCACTGGCTGCCGCGCAGAACTGCCACGAACTTCAGCCGCTCGACCGCTGGAAATGCAAAGGCCCACCGTCCTGCCGCCTCCATTCGGGTGCGCCTTGTCACCTGTGCGCCAAGCACGCCGAAAACATCGGACAGTGGATCCGATTGAGTCTTGGACGATTGCGACAAAACCATAGATAAAGTCGCATAGATCATCGCACGTTGCCTGCCTATCGTCATTTTGAGGAGATTGACGATGGGTATCGAAGGTAAAGTTGTGGCCATCACAGGTGCGAGCAGTGGCATCGGCCGAGCTACCGCGAAGCTGCTGGCCGGACAGGGGGCGTCTGTCGTGTTGGGCGCGCGACGTGAAGACGCTCTTGTCGAAGTCGTGAACACGATCATCGAAGCGGGCGGGAATGCCGTGTCCGAGGCTACCGATGTCCGGCGCCGGGTTGATCTCGAAGCTCTTGTTAGGCTGGCAGTCGAGCACTTTGGAAGGCTCGATGTCATTGTCAATTGCGCGGGGATCGGTCCGATCTCCCGCTTCGACGCGTTGGACGTGGACGGCTGGGATGCCATGATCGATGTAAATCTGCGCGGCACCCTTTACGGCATCGCCGCCGCCCTTCCAGTGTTCGCGAAACAGAACAGCGGCCATGTGATCAACGTCGTCTCGACGGCGGGCATCCAGATCGTCCCTACGATGGGTGTCTATGCCGCCACCAAGAACGCGGTGCGTACAGCTACCGAAGTGCTCAGGCAAGAAGCTGGTCCCAACCTTCGCGTGACGGAGGTGTCACCAGGAATGATCGCGACGAACTTCGGCGACGGCATCACCGATCAACCTACGAAGAGGATGATCGAGGAACGTCTCGGGCACATAGCGATCCCCCCGGACGCTATCGCTCGCGGTATAATCTATGCAATCGAGCAACCGCCGGAAGTCGATGTGGGAAGCATCGTCATCCGACCGACTGCGCAGGGATGAGCTGCCGATTCTTTCCGGAGTTGTCATTCGCGACCAGTTCCGGAAACTGCGTGAGTTGGTCGGAAGCAGCCCCAGTGATTGGCTCTCCCGAATGACGGCTTTCCACATTCCTCCGCCTTTTTGCCGGACAGGCAGAAGGCGGCCAGAGTCGGCGTTTTCGGCCGCTGGCGGGACAACGCTTCCGATGGCCAGAATGGAGTGATGGGTGGACGCCCCCCGGCGGCATCGCGCGGCTTGTAGCCCGTCTATGGCATCGCAATACCCGAGGGATATAATGGCTGGGGCTGATCGCCCGGGCGCTGGAGGACGCGCCGTTCGGCGCGTTGCGCGTCGTGCTGGGCAATTCCGCAGCGGTCGATGCCTTCCGGCGCGGTGTCCGGCCACGAGTAGTTGCTTCGCAGCCACCTAATTGCATGCGCCTAAGACGGCCGAAGTCGATCCCGCACGGCTTCAGCCTGCGCCATGATATTCTGCACCAGCTCGGCGCAGGTCGGAATGTCGTGGATCAGCGCCTGGCTCTGACCGCTCGTCCAAATGCCGCCGTCGACGTCGCCGTCGCGCAGCACATTCTCGCGTCCCCGTACGCCCGTCATCAGGTGGCGGACATCGTCGAAGGTCTTGGTCGGATCGCGCTGGATCTCGGCGACCTCGAGCGAAACGGCATTTTTTGCGACGCGCGCGGTGTTGCGCAGGGTGCGGCCGACGAGCACTGTGTCGAGTTCGCTCGCGTCAACGATGCGCTGCTTCACATTGTTATGGATCTGGGCCTCGACCGTTGCGCAGAAGCGGGTACCCATGTTCACCGCATCGGCACCAAGCGCGAGCGCGGCGATCAGGCTGCGGCCGTCGGCCATCCCGCCCGAAGCGATGATCGGGGTGTCGGGCAACGCGTCGACTGTGGCAGGGAGCAGCACGACTAGCCCCACATCGTCCTCACCGGGGTGACCCGCACATTCGAAGCCGTCGATGCTGATCATGTCGACACCCTTCTTCACCGCCGAAACCGAATGGCGCACTGATGTGCATTTGTGGATCACCGTGACATCGGCGTCCTTGAAGCGCGGAAGATGGTCGGTCGGCGCGCGGCCCGCGGTCTCGACGATCCTAATCCCGCTGGCAATGATCGCCTCGCGGTAATCATCATAGGGGATGGGGTTGATCGACGGCAGCAGGGTGAGGTTAACCCCAAAGGGCTTGTCGGTCAGCTTGCGCGTCGCCTCTATCTCGTCGAACAGCGCTTGGCCGGTCGGATACATATGCGCAGTGATGAAGCCCAGAGCGCCGGAATTGGCGACCGCGGCGACCAGCGGGCCATAGCCCACGCCGGTCATGCCGCCCATGATAATCGGGGTGTCGATGCCGAATTTCTCGGTAATGCGCGTCTTCATACCCATGTCGGCCGTCCTCCAATATGTCGTTCAGCTTCGCTTGGCGGACTCGGCGCCCAATAGCGAGAGCAAGTATGCGCCGCCGATGCGCTGGCCGCGCGGCGGCAGCATGCCGAATTGGCGCATCATGTCGGTAATCTCATATTGCGCCATATAATCGGACAGCAGCCCGTCGCGGAATCCCAGGAAAATGTCGCAGCCATAGGTGGTGGCCCTTGTATCCTTGCCCGAAGCTGGCGGCGCGCTCGACGTCTGCTCGAACAGATAGAGTGCGCGCCCGGAATCGATTGCAACGAAAAGCTGGACTTCGCGGAATTGCACGTCGGGCATGACGGCCCAGATCTTGTCGACATACGCGCGCATCGTATCTTGGCCGCGGATGACATCGGGCCAGAATATCGTGTCGTTCCAGCGGATGTCCGGGTGGATGAGTGCCATCACTTCGTCGGTGTCGTGCGAATTCCATGCCGCTTCCCAGCGGCTACCGAAATCGCGGACGAAGTCTTGGGTGACTGCATCGGCCATAGGCAATCCGACATAGGTTTCGCGGTTCGCACCTGCGGTATCGCTTGCATGCATAATATCTTCTCCGTGACGGTCAGGCGGTGATCGGCGCCGACCGCGGCTGCTTAAACAAAGCGGTAGCCCTGGCGATCTTGCCGGGCGATCCGACGACCGATCCGGTCACGAACATCAGAGTGCGGGTCGTATGCTCCAGGATGACGCGGCTCTCGATCCAGTCGCCCATGGGGGCGCCTTGCAGGAAATCGACGCTGAGATTAATTGTGGGTCCGCCCCAGTCGTGGCCGCAAATCTCGATCGCGCAAACGCCGAGCGCGATATCGAGAAAGGTCGAGAGCAGCCCGCCGTGACAGAAACCCAAGCGGTTGCACTGATGCGGCTGCACCTCGAGCCCGAAGCGGACCGGTTCGGCTCTGTCGCCCGTATGGAGCATCTGCATCCCGCCGACATGCGCGCAAAATGGATCATCGAAATTGAGCGGACGCCATTCGCCTTGCGTGCGGTCCATCGTCACGCGGCTAGACCCATCAGGCGCGCAGCGACCGGATCGGCCTGCACCTGGGCTCCCATCCGGTCGCGTAGGGCCAGCATCGCAGCGGGCGGCCTCGCGAAAATTTCGATGCGCGCAATTAGCCCCTCGCGGTCGAGGCTGACGATGTCGACCCCCGAAAAATGTCTGCCTTCGATTTCTCCCTCGAAGCGCAGCGCATAGCGGTCGCCGTTGCACAAGCTATCAGTGTAAACAAGCCCGCCGAACTCCCGCGATGCAAAGCTGAGCAAGCGGCCGACCAGCTCCTTGCCGGTCCACGACTTTTCATAAGTGGGTGGACGAAGTTCGACGTCGTCGCGCAGCCAGATGTCGACGTCGGGCGCGAGCCGCTCGAACAAGGCCTGAAAAGCCGCAACCGACGGGGGTAGGCTCCAGAGCATCAGCCGGCCCCGACCAGCTTGCGAGCCCTGTCGGCGAAGATCATCACGTCCGCGTCGGGGCGAGCTGCGTAAAGCCGATCGACATCG
Source organism: Sphingopyxis sp. Q841 (assembly GCF_052384365.1). Taxonomy (NCBI): domain Bacteria; kingdom Pseudomonadati; phylum Pseudomonadota; class Alphaproteobacteria; order Sphingomonadales; family Sphingopyxidaceae; genus Sphingopyxis; species Sphingopyxis sp. Q841. The sequence goes on from NZ_JBQSUM010000005.1 coordinate 66,002, forward strand.
GCGGATCGTCGTTCGCGTACGACACGCTGCGCCACATTTCCTTTCACGGTCACTTCGCCGGTTTCGAACGACGGCGGCTCGTTGAGGATCAGGGCCGCGCCGATCCGGCGCGCGGCGCCGCTCTGTGACGCGTTGAAGGTGGCGATCGCTGACGCGATCGCAGCACGCGTTTCGGTGTCATTCTCGCCCGCCCGGAGCCACAGCAGCGCCGACGGATAGGGGCGGTTGAGGCCGCAGATTACGGCCTCCGAAACATGCGGGCCGCAAGCCGCCAGCAGGGCCACCCGGAGCGCCTCGACCGTGACATAGGTGCCCGAATCAAGCTTGAAATCTTCCGATAGCCGGCCCGCGAAGACCAGCCCGGCCCGCGGCTCGTCGGGGTCGGCGAAGCGGACGGCGTCGCCGGTATGGAAATAGCCCTCCTCGTCGAATAGCGATGCGGAGGCTTCGGGCGCGCCGATATAGCCGCTTTGCGGCATCATTGTCGGTCCCTTGACGCGCATCTCGTACCGCCCGTCGAACGGAACGAGCTTGAGGTCCGTGGCGGGAAGGGGAAGCCCGATCACGTCGGTCCCGCCTTCGGTCCAGTATTTGAGCGTCCCGAACAGATACTCGGTCGCGCCGTAGAAGGAGAAGATCGGTACCGCCTTCCCGCGCGCGGCGATCGACAGCGCAGTTAGCCGGTCACGGACATCTTCGGCGAGCACGGCCCCTCCGAAACCGAGGAATTTGAGGCGCGAGAAGAAGTGGCGGCTGAGGTCGGTATCTGCCTCGAGCGCTTGACACAGCATCGTGTAGCCCAGCGGCACGGTGATGAAATAGGATGGCGCGACGTCGCGCAGATTCGCCAGCGTCCTGGCGAACAGCTCGGGGGTCGGCTTGCCATCGTCGATCCATATCGTGCCGCCGGCGGCGATCGTGTTGTTGAAGTTGAAGTTGCCCGCCATGATGTGGCTGAACGGCATTGCTTCGAGGATCTGTGGCGAATCGTCGCCGAAGTCGAGCAGGCCGAGCGCTCGATTCTGCGCGATCGTGATGTTGAGATTGGCGTGCGGCTGCGGCGTCGCCTTGGGGGATCCGGTCGAACCGGACGTATAGATGATGCGCGCGATCTGGTCGGGCCGAATCGCGTCCATGCGCTCGGCCACATCGGGGCTTGGCGGTGTCGCGACGGCTTCGGCCCAGGGTGTGATGGCGAGCCCCTCGACCGTACCCGACGCTGCGACAATCGTCACCCCGAGCGGCGCGAGCGCGCGCAGCGCAGCGGCGTAACGTACCGCGTCGTCTACGATGACGACCTTCGCGCCGACCACCGAGACGCATTGGCGGAGCTGGGCATGGTCCTTCGACATCAGCGAATAGGCGACGCTGACGGGCGCGATCGCTGCGCCGCTCCGCTGGACGCCGATGGCGGCAATGCCATGTTCGATCGAAGGCTCGGACAGAAAGGATATAATGTCGCCGACACCGATCCCCCGATCAATCAGCCATTGGGCGAGGCCATCGGCGGCACGGCGCGCGTCGCCGTAGGATATGCTGCGCCATGCGCCGTTCGCGCCGCGCTGGCGCATGAAGATCGCATCTGGCGTGCGTACGGCCTGTTCGTCGAAGACATGCGCGAGTGACTTGGGGACCGGGCCGAGCGGCAGGCCCGAGCGCAGGATGATGCTGCCATCGTCGCGGCGGTCGAGCGTCACGCTCGGGGCAGGGGGACTCGCAAACTCCATTCAGGCCATCCTGTACATCGTCCGCGGGTCGCCAAGTGCGGCGCCCAGCGAATCGGCGGTCGTCTCCGGCAGATCGAATTCGGGACCGAACGGTGCCGCTGCCACCCGATCGCCCGCTGCTCGCTGCCAACGCACCTGCGCGCCCCAGCCGCCGCCACATTCGACGATTTCGCCGGTGCGCGTCGACAGGGGATCGAGCAGTGCGATCAGAAAGGGCGAAATCTGTTCGGGACGCAAGCCATGCTTCATGCGGTCGGAAAAGACGCCGTCAGTCATTTCGGTCAGAGCCATTGGCGCGATGGCGTTGGCGCGAATTCCGACCCGTTCGCCTTCGATTGCCAGCGTCTTCATCAGGCCGATGATACCGGCTTTGGCTGCCGAATAATTCGCCTGCCCGAAGGCGCCGTGCATGCCCGCGCCCGAGGTGGTGAATATGATCGAACCCCGTCCCCGGGCCGTCATTGGCTCCCACACCGCCTTGGCGCAGGCGAAGCTGCCGCCGAGATGGACGTCGATCACCTCCGACCATTCTTCTGCTGTCATCTTTGCGAAGCTGCGGTCGCGGACCACGCCCGCGTTGACCACCAGGCCGTCGATTGCGCCATATTCGGCGAGCGCCGCTTCGACGAAAGGGGCAGGATCGCGGATGTCGCATCGCGCCGCTATGGCGCTTCCGCGACTTCGCCGGATGGCGGACGCGACAGCATCAACTTCGTTGCCGCGCCCTGTGAGGACAAGGCGGGCGCCGGCGCGCGCGAGGTCGGCGGCATATTGCCGGCCGAGCCCGCGGCTCGCGCCGACGACCACGATGGCCGATCCTTCTAAAGCGGCGGAGGGGAGGGGAGGAGAGCCGGTCATCGTTCGCCCGTCAGCGCATTCCCGACCCGACCTTGGCGCGCGCGGCCAGCATGCGGTCCGAAATCGCCGGATTCCAGTGGACATCGCGATACTGGACATGCCCGTATACATAAGCTCCCATCGGATCCATCGCCCAGCTGCGGCGCAGCATTTCGGTGGTGCGCACGACGGTCGGCACGGTCGTCGAGGCGATCTCGCCGGCCATCGCCTGTGCCGTGTCGAGCAATTTTCCTTCGGGCGCGATCTCGTCGATCAGGCCGATGCGCAGCGCTTCCTGCGCGTCGATGCGGCGCCCCGTCAGCACGAGCAGTTTCGCCTGGCTCTGACCGACGATGCGCTGCAGCGGATCGACGAAGGGGGTCAGGCCGAAGCGGATCTGCGGAAAGCCGAATTTGGCGTTGGGGCTGGAAATGCGGATGTCGCAGAAAACCGCGATGTCGCAACCGCCGCCGAAGGTCGGTCCCGCGACCGCCGCGATCGTCGGCTTGGGGTATTCGAGCAGTTCGAGATAGCCATAATAAGTGGCGTCATACCAGCGCAGCCGCTCTTCCTCGCTCTTCCAGTTCATCGTATCGAGATCGAGTCCGGCGGAGAAATATTCCTCGGTTCCCGTGATGACGACCGCCGCGACGCTGTCGTCACGCCGCCATTGTTGAAGCGTTTCGACAAGATCCTCGAACAATTCGGTGCTGAGCGCATTCTTCTTGTCGGGGCGGTCGAGGAAGATGGTGGCGACCCCGCCTTTCACCTCGCTGCGCATCGTACCGTGCTTTGCCATATTCTTCACTCCTGGATTTCGGGATTTCGGATCAGAGATTTCGGGCGATGAGCAGTTTCATCACTTCGCTCGCGCCGCCGTAGATGCGGTGGATGCGGCTATCGCGGAACATGCGCGCGATCGGATATTCGAGCATATAGCCATAGCCGCCGAAGAGCTGGAGGCAGCCGTCCACGATCTTCGTCAGCTCCTCTGACGCCCAATATTTGGCCATCGAGGCGAGTTCGGCGGTGAGTTCGCCGCGCACGTGCAGGTCGGTGCAATGATCTACGAAGACCCGGCAAACGACCGCCTGCGTCTTATATTCGGCGAGCTTGAACTGGGTGTTCTGGAAATCGGCGAGCGTCTGGCCGAACATCGGTCGTTCGCGTGTGTAGCGGATCGTCTCGTCGAGCGCGCGCTCGATCATAGCCATTGCCTGCCAGGCGATAATCAGCCGCTCCTGCGGCAGCTTTTCCATGAGCTGCGGCAGCCCGCGCCCCTCGGCGCCGCCGAGCAGGGCGTCGTCGGGCACGAACAGATCGTCGAAGAAGAGTTCGGACGTATCCTGCCCCTCCTGACCTACCTTGTCTAGGTTGCGTCCGCGCCGGAACCCCTCAGGCTCACTGCGCACATCGACAATGAACAGCGAGATCGACCGGCTGCCGCCCGCAGGGTCGGTCTTGGCCGCAACAAGGATGACGTCGGCGATCTGACCGTTCGAGATGAAGGTCTTCTGACCGCTTAACCGCCAGCCCCCATCGCATTTGCGCGCGGTCATCTTCATGCCCTGCAGGTCCGACCCTGCCGCCGGTTCGGTCATCGCGATCGCGGTCAGGCATTCGCCCGAACAGAATTTGGGTAGCCAGCGGTGCTTCTGAGCTTCGGTCCCGAAGCTCGAAAAATAGGGGAGGATCACCGCATTGTGCAGGCTGATTGTCAGCGCGTCGGCGCCGCGATGTCCTATCGCCTTGGTGATGATCGCCTCGAACCGGAAATCGGCACCCGCGCCGCCATAGGCTTCGTCGACCGAAATGCCGAGCAGGCCGGCCTCGGCTGCGGCGGTCCATGTTGCGCGGTCGACGCATTTGCCGGCGCGCCAGCGGTCGATCGCCTCGGGCGCGGTGTGCGCCGCGAGAAAACCGTCGACCGAGCGCGCGAACTGCTCGCACTCCTCGGATGCAAAAATGTCGGAGGCGATGACGTCGAGGGTCATGGCTTTCCGGCGCGTTCGATAGCGACGCTGTTACCGGCCTTGAGCCGGTCGAAGCCGCGCGCGATGCGCTCGCGGAAAATGCCGCGCTGGAGCAGGTCATGGGTTACGGTCAGCTCATATTGCAGCGCGCCGAGATGATCCATGTTCGACGCGCGCAGCGCGACCCCCTTGAAGATCTTTGCCAGTTCGGGGCCCATCTCGGCGATTTGCTTGGCGAGCGTCAGCGACCGCGACCGAAGTTCACCAACCGGCGTGACTTCGCTGACGAGGCCGATCCGCAGCGCTTCGTGCGCGTCGATCGGGTCGCCGGTGTAATAGAGGCGGCGGGCATGCTGTTTGCCGACGCGCGCCATAATGCCGTGATAAAAGCCGTTCATCGCATATTTGACCTGCGTCGATCCGAAGAGGGCATTTTCGGACGCAACGGTGATGTCGCACATATTGGCGACGTCCATACCGTAGCCGGGCGCGACGCCGGCGACGGCCGCGACCGACGGTTTGCCGAAGTCGTAAATCGCTTTCATCAGCGCGAGCGCGAGATCGTTGAAACGGCGGCGATCGTCGTCGCTCGCCGTGTTCAGGATGTCGACGCGCCAGCCGGCACAGAAATATTCCTCATTGCCGATAAACAGCACGCACGACACCGCGTCATCCTCTTCCCAAGCGCGCAGCGCGGCGATGATGTCCTCGTGCAACTCCCAGCCGAGCGCGTTGCGTACCTCGGGATGATTGAGTTGGAGAATGCCGACGCCGTCCTGGACGCTGGTATTCAGATAACGGAAGTCGGCCATCGCTTATCCCTTTTATTACCTACTAGTCGGTAACATTGTCATAAGCGCGTCGAAACGGGCTGTCAACTCGCGGTTTGAATGGCCGCGAGGTGCACGGGAATGCAGATTTTTGGATCAGCTCAGGGCTTGCCGATGCCGTCGAGAATCATGGCGACGAACTGGTTGGAGACCGTGCGGGGCTCGATCAGCAGCGCCGCAGATTGCCAGTGCGTCATCCAGTTGACCATGCCGAAGATGCCGAACGAAATGATGCGCGCGTCGTCGAAGGCTAGCGATCCGTCCTTGCGTCCGACTTCGAGCCGATCGAGCAGGTCGCGGTTCAGCATCCGCTTGTAGTTGCGCGATTTGGCCTTGCCGGCGTCGCTCATCACGCGTTCGTCGGCGACGATCATCGACAGGACATTATCCTGCAACAGATCGACATAGCATTCGATGAAGATGCGGACGCGTTCGCGGCCGGGGAGGCGGATATCGTCTCGATCGGCTATTTTCTGCTGAAACAGGATATAGCCGCGTGCGATGCATTCGAGAAGGATCTCCTCCTTGCTCGCGAAATGATAATAAAGGCTCGGCTTGGTGATCGACAGACCCGCGGCGATATCGTCGAGGCTCGTGCGATCATAGCCCCGCTCGCGGAACATGGTGGAGGCGACCCCCATGATCACTTCCTTGTTGACGCTGCCGCGCTTGCGCCCCGGCCTCGCGGTCGCAGTCGAACCCGGTCGTTTCTGGGTGGGCGTCGACGCCGCCCCTGTCTTCTTGGATGCTTCCGCCATTGCTTTCCCATTTGCCGGACGCCCGCTCGCTGCGGCTATCCTGCCTGCCCCTGCGCGTGAGGCATAGGTCGTTCACGACCCGCTGGTCAATAGGTGTCGCCTTCATTGCCGATTTGACAATGATTGCAATCAATATTACCGACCGGACGGTAACAAAGATCTGAGCGCTCTTTCCTGATCGGAACCTAGCGTTACAGATGGTCATCGGGAGGGAAATTATGGCGCTTTCAAAGATGCATAGTTCGTCGTCGGTCGCGGCCCTGCTGCTCGCGTTGCTCGCGAATCAGGCAGCGGCGCAAGAGGCTGCGCCTGCTGGCGATGAGGAAGCGGTCGGTACCAACGAAATCATCGTGACCGCGCAAAAGCGCAGCGAGAACATCAACAGTGTGCCGCTGTCGATCACGGCGGTGTCGGGCGACGATCTGCAGGCGCAGGGCGTAACCGATGTCGCGGGACTGGTGAAAGTGACCCCGGGCTTCAACGCGATCAACAGCGGCTTTGGCACACCGGTCTATTTTCTGCGCGGGATCGGCTTCTTCGACAGCAGCCTTGCCGCAAAGCCGACGGTCACGGTCTATACAGACGAAGTGCCCATTCCCTATTCGGTGATGACGGCGGGCGCCTCCTTCGATCTCGAGCGGGTCGAAGTGCTCAAGGGGCCGCAGGGCACCCTTTTCGGATCGAACGCAACCGGCGGCGCGATCAACTATATTTCGGCCAAGCCAACCTGGACGCCGGAGGCGGGGCTGGCGCTGTCCTATGGACGCTTCAATAGGTTCAGCGTCGAAGGCTATGCGAGCGGACCGCTGTCTGACACGCTGGCAGCCCGAATTTCGTTGCGCCATGAAGGTGGCGGTGACTGGCAGAAAAGCTACACGCGCGATGCCAGCCTCGGCCAGCGTGCGTTCACGCAGGGGCGCGTCCAGCTTGCTTTCCGGCCCGTCGACACGGTGCGTCTCAACCTGATGGTCAACGCCTACCAGGATCATGGCGATACGCAGGCGCCGCAGTTTACTGCGCCCTTCCAGCAATCCGCCGGCTTCTTCGATCCGCGCCTGCCGACCTATCCGGTCGCTCCCGAGGACAATCGCGCGGCTGATTGGGGCACCAGCTTCCCGCTGAAGAAGGACAATTGGCAGGTGCAGGCCGCGCTGCGCGGCGAGATCGACGTCAGCGACGACATCACGCTCACCTCGATCTCGGCCTATACGCGCTTCAAGGAAGCCTATGGGCAGGAATCGGACGGCACCACGTTGCGGCTTACCGACGTCTTCCTCGAAGGCGACATCAAGTCCTTCAGTCAGGAATTGCGGCTTGCCGGTTCGTTGATGGGTGACGGTTCATGGATCGTCGGCGGCAATTATGAATGGGGCAAGACGCACGAGCTGCTCACCCAGCGGCTCAACGACCAATCGTCGGCGCATGTGTTCGATCGCTTCGGCTTCCCGTCGATCGAGCTGGTGCCGCAGCTCGGCGACACAAAATATCGCAGCATCGCGGCCTTCGCCGATGTGAGCGTGCCGATCGCCGACACGCTGACCCTGATCGGCGGCGTGCGCTACACCGATACCAAGGTCGATTTTTCGGGCTGCACGCTCAATGCCGGCAACGGCACCTATGCGCGCGGCTTCGAGCTGATCTTCGGCCTTCCGTCGGGAACGATCCCGCTCGGCGGCTGCGTGACGTTCGACGACGCGGGGCGTCCGGGCAAATTTGCGGGCAGCCTGCCGGAAGACAATCTGTCCTGGCGCGGCGTGTTGCAATGGAAGCCCGCAGAGGGCCAGCTCTTCTATGCCAGCGTCAGCCGCGGCTACAAGAGCGGCTCCTTCGCTACGCTCGCGGGCAATCGCTTCTCGCAATACAAGCCGGTGCGGCAGGAGCAGGTAACGGCCTACGAGCTTGGGTTCAAATCGGCGCTGCTCGACCGCCGCGTGCAGATCAACGGCGCCCTCTTCTACTATGATTATCTCGACAAGCAGTTGAAGGGCCGCACGATCGTGCCGGTGTTCGGCCCGCTCGAGGCGCTGGTCAACGTACCAAAGTCGCGGATCAAGGGGGCGGAATTGCAGCTCGTCGTCTCACCGGTGGAGGGCCTGCGTGCCAATCTGGGCGCGACCTATATCGACAGCAAGGTCACGCGATCCTTCTCCAACTACACCGCATTCGGCGCGGTCACCGACTTCAACGGCTTCCGCTTCCCCTACACGCCAAAGTGGCAGGTCAACGCCGACTTGGAATATCGCTGGAATGTAGGCGGATCGAAGGAAGCGTTCATCGGCGCCAACTATACCTACCGCAGCTCGACCTATGGCGATTTCAAACCCGACGCTCGGCTGTTCATCGACGACTATGGCTTGCTCGACCTGCGCGCCGGAATCGGCGACGCCGACGGCGCGTGGACGGCAAGTCTCTATGCGCAGAATGTCACAAACGAATATTACTGGAATACCGCGGCGCGGCGCGGCGATGCCGTGATCCGCTTTACCGGAATGCCTGTCACCTACGGCGTTAACGTCGGCTTCAAGTTCCGGTAGTCGTCGAACGACCGCTTTCCTGATCCGATGCCCGAGAAGCGGCTTTTCCGCTTCCGGGCGGGACCATTCCAGCCAAGTCTGACCGTTTCCGAATTTCTGCCTCTGAAAGCGGGCGGGCAGCTATGGCCGGCCACCTGAGCATGTAAGCGACAGTTGCCGGAGCCGGCCTGGTACCGGACCGGATGGAAGCGGGCCGGCAATGGTTCGCGGCCGCGTGCGGTAAAGCTAGGCGACGACCCCTCCGCCGGGCGGAGGGGCCGCTCCCGCGACTAGGCCGACGCACCGCCATCGATGTTCAGCGTTGT
>NZ_JBQSUM010000006.1:0-61691 GCF_052384365.1 Sphingopyxis sp. Q841
TCGAACACCGACGCTTGCAGCACCGCAAGCTCGCCGCTTAATATCAACCCCAGGACGAGGCCCGCGCTCCGCTAATCTACGCCGCGATCTGCGCCAAGTGTTCTGACGACAGACAGCCGTAACGGCCATAATTCTTCGCCAGCGCGATAATGTCGGCCGCCAGGCGCCGCTCGTCGGCATCATCTCTCGAAGGATGCCGCTGTGTCGAGCGGTGCTGGTCGAGCACGCGGCGTGTCCGTCGTTCCGATACCGGTAATGCACGACGGACCCGCTCGATCGCCTCGCGGCGACGGTAGGGACTCAAAAAGTGAGCTTCGGCGCCTCTTGCAGGATCGCCTTGTCCAGCGCGAGTTCCGCGACAGGCCGCTTCAGCCACGCATTCTCGCACTCCAAATCGTAGGCCTACGCGCGATGGCCGCGCGGGCGATCAAAACCTGTCGAGATCACGCGCGAAGGTGATGGGTCCTTTGTAATGCCGAGCGATCTGCTTGGTGAGTTGCGGAACCTGTGCCGGGTCGCTCGAGGCGCCGCCGAAATGCGTTACGAGCAGCGATTTGACCTTGGCAGCCGCTGCAAGTTTGCCGACCTCATCGGGAACTAGATGCTGCTTGGTAAAATGGTCTCGGATATAGGCCTCGTCTTTTTCTGTCAGCTTCGCCCTTCCGCTTTGGATCGGCGCTAAGGCGCTCTCCACGTCCATGATCTCGCTCACCAGCAGATCCGCCCCCGCCGCAAGCGTTTCCAGGGCACGGCTTGGGCCGGTGTCGCCGGTGTAGACGATCGACCGGCCGGGCGTATCGAAGCGATAGGATAGCGACACCGGACGCGAGGCGGCATCTGGCCACAAGTCATAATGGCTATTGCCAGCCACCGTCACTGCGATTCCGTCAATGTCCAGGCGCGACCCATCACGTAGTTCATGGACCTTATAGGTCGGCGCGGCCATGCGGGTTAACGCCGTCGCCGGCGTGAATGCGGCGAGCAGATTGTCGATAATCGCCTGTGTCCCCGGCGGGCCATAAATGACGAGCGGAGACGCGCCGGCCAGACTGGCCTGATACCGCATCCCGAGTAGCCCGAAGAGACCGCCGATATGATCGAAATGCAGATGGCTGATGACGATCACATCGATATCGGCCGGCATGACGCCCACCTTGGCAAGTTGCTGCGCCGCGCCGTCGCCGACATCGATCAGGATTGCCTGATCGCCCCATTGCAATAGATGCGCCGGTTGCGAACGGTCGGAAATGGGCACCGGGCCCGCCTGGGTGCCAAGCTCGATCCACATTGCCGGCTTTGCCGATGCGTCCTGCGCAGCAGCACCCGTTCCGATGACCGAATGGGACGACAGCGTCAGCAGCAATGCGGCTGTAAGCGGACGGGCGAACCGCCCGGTCATCGGGAATATGGGCAACGTCTTCTCCTTGATTCAAACCGGCGGCGGGCTATTACCGCGATCCATAGCTCAGCTGCAGCATGATCGTGCGCGGCGGCATTGGGATGCCGACGACGCTGCCGGGCTGGAGCGGGGCCGGAAACAGAAAACCGAACTTGCGCTCGTTATTCAGGTTCTTGCCGATAAGTCGAAGGGCAACACCCGAATCCCGATCCTCGACGCCGAGCGAGAGGTCAATGCGTGTGGACGCCGGAAGGCGCGGTAATCCAGCGGCACGTTGCCCGATCTGGCTCGACCGATAATTTAAGGCGCCCTGCGCGGACAAGCGGAGCGAGCTCCCCACATCGTGGCCTGCATCGAAACCGGCAACCCCGCTCCAAACCGGCGCATGCGTCGCCTCCAGTCCCAGCCGCAAATCCTTGGCCTTGGCCCAAGTGTTGTTCGAATAGATGGTGAAGTTGCGGGACGGCACCCAAGACAGCTGCGATTCGACGCCATAGGAACGCAGGTCGGTGTTTCCCGTCACGAACGCGACGCCGTTGTAGGATACGAGTTGATAGTCATCGACCCGCGTGTAGAAACCCGCGACGTTCACCGTTATCCGGCGATCGTCGAACTGGGTCTTGATCCCGAGTTCGGCGGTGCGCGCGCGTTCGGGCTCGTAACGCGCGGTCCGCAGATCGGTGACCGAGGATGCATAGCCGCCGGCCTTGGTGCCCTGTCCGACCGATGCATAGATCAGCGCCTGGCCGCTCATTTGATAGCTTAGTCCAAATGAGGCATCGACATTGCCTTCGCGCTTTGAAAGGGAGAACGGCGCGAACGGTGGCGATGCGACGAGGCTGTAGAAACCGGGAACGGTCGCGGTTCGCGCCAGATCTGCCGATTTCTTCTCGCTGGTGTAGCGCAGGCCGACGGAAGCCTTCAGCGCCTCCGTCAGCGACAAATTGCCTTGCCCGAAAACCGAAACGGCGCTGTTCCGCTGATAGAAATTGGTCAGCGTAGAACCGAAGATGGCTGGTACCCCTGGCGCAGGCGACGGGAAGTTCTGATTATAGGTCGCATCGTTCGCGTAGATGCCGCGCAGGAAGAGCGCCCCCACGATGAAGTCGAACGTCTCGCCAGTCGGCGAGACGAGCCGCAGTTCTTGGGTGAACTGGCGCGACCGATCCGTTGCGCCAAAGACCGAATAGTCGCCGGGCACGAAGTCGCCATCGACCTCCTGCTTGAAGTCTGATCGGGTGTAGCCTGTCTGTGCGGTCAGATTATAGGCGCCCAGTTGCCAATCGATGGTGAGCGCCCCGCGCTGCGCATCGATATATTCGAACGACGATCCGTCCAGCGTGGGCGAATAGATCGCGGTGCGATAGTCCAGAACGGCTTCGACTCGGCCCGGATACCCGGCTGCGGCTCCCAACGCCTGCGACGCGCCGGCAGAGCGGATCAGTTCGGCTCGGGTGCCGACCGCGCTTGACGCGGCGATTTGGTACATCGCCGTCACGTCCACATCAGTGGTGGGAGACCAGCGCGCCACTATGCGTCCGGCGCGCGACGTTGCGGTCGCGCGACTGCCGTCGATGACGTTGACGGTCGCGCCCACATCTCGGAGATACCGGCCTGCAACGCGGATCGAAAATTTATCGCTAACGGGAAGGTCGACGCCACCTTCGGCCAGTATGGAGCCAAGCTCCAACTCGTGACCCACCCGGAAATCGCCCGCATAATTGGCACCCGGTTTGCGCGTCGACAGCGCGACCGCGCCCAGGCTGGTATTCTTGCCGAGCAATGCAGCTTGGCCGCCCTTCACAACCTGGATTGAGTCAACATCAAACAGCGAAGCGCTGAACTCGCGCGACCGTGGCGTGTATACGCCATCGACGAAGAGAGATACCGAGCTGTCGAACGCTGCCTCGCCGGGCTCTGAACCGAGCCCGCGAATTGTGATCGAGAAGTTGGACGCCGTCGGCGCAGTGTTGATGTTGACCGCCGGTGCGACCCGGGAAATATCCTCGAAGGTGGTTACACCGCGCGTGGTGATGGCTTCCGCATCGACATTCAGAACCGTCGCGGGAACCGTCTGCAGGCTCTGATCGCGCTTGAGGGCAGTGACAACGATCTCGGGCGTGACCGAGGCATCGGACGGCGCTTGCTCCTCACTCCGGGTGGTAGCGGTCTGCGCCAAGACCGGGAGCGGACCGATGGCCACCGCAATCCCGCTTAGGAGCAGTGTTCTCCTGAAATTCACATACTGCATATCTCTCCCCTTTTTCTTCTGTTTTTGGCTCTATTGCCGCCATCAAAGCGACACGCTCAGTTCTGGTTGTCTTGCAGCGGATGCGGTGATCCCCATTGCGTGCCGAGCAACTCTTCAAGTCCAACGACACCGGGGGCGTCGTCGACGGTCAGTAGGTCCCCATCGGTCCAATGTTCGAGCTCATGGCCCCACGGGTCCTTCCAGTAGTCAAAGATCTGACTGCCCAGCACGTGCCGGCCCACTCCCCATGCCGGGCTGTGCTGCCTCGATTTCAAATAGGAGTGGCCGGCCATCAGATCGTCAAACCCGCCGACCTCGAACGCGGCATGGTTGAACCCCGGTCCTTGCGGCGCCTGGGCCAGAAACAACGTATGGTGATCGGTTGGCAGTTCGCCTCGATTGCAGCGCAGAAAGGCGCCTATCGGGCTGCCTGGCTCGATTTCGACCCGGTCCGACGTAATCAAGCCGAAGCGATCCTTGTACCAGCGCTCCGACCTGCCGAAGTCGGACACCATGAGGACGGCGTGGCCGAGGCGGCGGACCTGCGAAGGACCAGAGCGGACGCGCACAGCGGTCCGCAACCTGCGGCGCTCGGCCGCGGTATTGAACGGAACGTCCGGGTCGAGCGGGCTTGCCGTTTCCCATTCCTGCCCGGCGACGACATCGACTTCAAAGCCGTCGGGGTCGGTAAGGCGTACGCGGTAACCGCCGCCAGGGGTGTCTGCGCGCTGAATGGCCTCTCCCTCTGACTGGGCCAGCCGTTCGAGATCGGCGAGCGTCTCGGCCCGAAAACCCAACCCCTGAAAGGCGGGTGAGCCAATCTGCGTGACATGTGCGAACGGCGATCCGTCGCTTCCGGCGGCGAACAACCTGCCGTCCGCGTCAAAACAGCGCAGGCCGAAATCCTCTAGAAAGCTGCGCATCCTGTCCAGATCAGGCGCCTGGAAGCGGACGAACGCGATGTCGACGACCTTGATGAGGCTCATCACATCTCTCCTATGCGTCTGGTAAGGTGGCCGCCCACTCGCGCAACACCTGGGTGTAGAGGGGCGGATCGAACAAATGCATCATGTGCAGTGCTTCGGGGAACGACCGATAGTCGAACCTCACACCCGTCGATCGGACAATTTCCTGCACCTTTTGGGCCTGGAAATCGCTCAGCGCACCAACGAGATCGCCCGTCTCCGGGTCGATGTGGTGTGCGTGATGCGTCAGCAGGATAGGCTTTTTAATCTGGGCGAGCATCCGGTCGTGCGGGCAATGCAATGCGACTGTCCCCTCGAAGAAAGCCCGTCCCCATTCCGGATCATATTCCTTGAGGTTCTGCGGCGCTTCGTCAGTGGCGAAGAACAGCCGCGCGATGGGGGAGCGGGACGCCTTGGTTGCCGCCGCAAAGCCCTCCCAATTTCCCACCGACCACTGGTCGCCTAGATAATCACGCATCAAAGCAAAGGCCGGTCCTGCCGCCTGTCGAATCGGGTGACCATATGCCGGCGTCAGTTCAGAGGCGAAGAAGGGGGCATCCTCGCACAACGCGCCGCGGATCTGCCCCGGCATCGCATAGGCCGACAACCAGGCCGCCAGAACGCCGCCCGAGGAATTTCCCGCCACGATCGTCGGCCGCTTGATCACCAACGCGATGAAGCGAACGAGGTCGTTACCGAAGTTATCGAGGCTGTAACGCCGCGGGGTCCAATCGCTGCGACCTTGGCCGCGCAGATCGACGGCGAAAACATGAAAGTTCTCGGCGAGCAAGGCGATGCTCGGCTCGTAGCTCCACCACGAGCCGGTCTGCTCGGGCACCAGCAGCAGCGCAGGCTTGCTGGCGTCTCCTGCCTCCACATAATTCAACGTGATTTCGCCGAGGTCGACTTGCTGCTCGGGGAAGGAATGCGACACGAAGATGTCGCGGTTTGCCGGATGAGGCGCGCCTGCTTCTGACGTCATTTGATCCACTCCTGATTTGCCCGCCTTGAAGCGCACTTTCTTCAATGCCAGCCATAAAATTTATTTTTTTGCGGTCAAGTTGATTTTTTTCTGGAAAATACAGAATCTCTGCGCCAATACCGCTGCAATTAAATATTTATGGCTAGGAGCGGTGCATGCGGCTGATCAGGTTCGACGATGGGGGTGCGCCGCGGCTGGGGGCCGTGGTCGGTGATGCGGTCAAGCCGCTGGATGTCTTGGTCGATCGCTACCCGACGATGCTTGCACTGATCGCTGGCGGGGACGCGGCACTTGCGGCGGCGCAGGCGGTGATCGACGGCGGCGGAGAATTGTTGGCGCTGAGCACGCTCAAGTTACTCGCACCGATCGAGCGGCCCGGCAAATTCATGGCGATCGGAATGAACTACAAGGCACATGTCGCGGAGGTGAAGCGCCTTGGCGGCGTCATTCCGGAAAAGCAGTTTTGGTTCAACAAGCAGACGAGTTGCATCGTTGGCCCTTACGCCGACACCGATCCCGGCGTTAGCGAATCACTGGATTATGAAGTCGAGCTTGGGGTTGTGATTGGCAAACCTGCGAAGAATGTCGCCGTTGCCGACGCACCCAATCACGTCTTCGGCTATCTCGTCTGCAATGATGTATCGGCGCGGGACTGGCAGATGCATTCCCCGACTTTCACGGTGGGCAAGTCATTTGACACGCACGGCCCGATCGGCCCGTGGATCGTCACGGCGGACGAGATCGCCGATCCGCACGCGCTGCGGCTGCGCTGTTTCGTCAATGGCGAGTTGCGCCAAGATGGTGATACGTCAGGACTCGTCTACAATGTTTGGGAGCAGATTTCTTATCTCTCGACCGCCTTCACGCTCGACTCCGGTGATTTGCTCGCGACGGGCACGCCGGGCGGTGTCGGCGTCGCGATGACGCCGCCAAGATATCTCAATGCCGGTGACGTCGTCCGATGCGAGATCGACGGAATCGGCGCTATCGAGAACAAGGTGCTGGCGCGGTCAGCTAACTGAGCGGCGGGAAGAGAGGCAATGACCACACCCACTCAGCTCGATTACGACGTGATCATCGTCGGCGCCGGCCCTGCCGGACTCGCTACGGCGATCGAGCTTGGCATTCGAAACATTCGTGTGCTCGTTGTGGAGCAGAACGAGCGCGGCGGTGTCTCGCCTCGTGCCAAGACGACCAATGTCCGAACCCGAACGCATCTGCGACGCTGGGGCATTGCTTACCGCCTGGCGGCGGAGGCTCCGTTCGGCATCGACTATCCCAACAACATGGTTTTCGTGACGCGGCTGGGGCCGGGCGGGCATGAACTGGCGCGGTTTGAAAATGCGTTCGACGCCGCGCCCGTGCGTTCGCCGCTCTACCCCGAACATGCGCAATGGATTCCTCAATACGCGCTTGAAAAGGTGCTGCTTGCGAAGCTTCGTTCGCTCGGCTCCGTGGCTGTGAGGTTTGACGCCAGGTTGAATGATGCGACCCAGGATGGCGCGCAAGTGTCGGCCTTGATCGATGTAGCGGGCAGTCCAATGGCGGTCACGGCGCGCTATCTGGTCGGCGCAGATGGCTCGCGCAGCAGGGTGCGCGATCTGATCGGTGCCCGCATGGAGGGACGCCACGGTCTGGCGCGCAGCTATAATGTCATCTTCCGCGCGCCCGGCCTTTCTAAGGCACACGGATTCGGCCCGGCTGCGATCTATTTCCAGATCGGCCGCGATGGCTTCAGCGGAATCGGTCCGATGGACCGCGACGATATCTGGTTTTTCGGTCCTGCCCTGGGTCCGGACGAGACGCTAACCCCCGAACAGGCCGCCGATATGATCCGCGCGCGGACTGGGATCGATCTGCCCTACGAGATTCTTAGCGCGGATGCGTGGTATTCGAACGAGCTGATGGCGGATCGATATTCCCACGGCCGCATGATCCTGGTCGGCGACGCGTGCCACCTGCATCCCCCCTTCGGCGGCTATGGCATGAACATGGGGATCGCCGACGGCGTCGATCTTGGGTGGAAAATCGCCGCGACGTTGCAAGGCTGGGGTGGTCCACAGCTTGTGGCCAGCTATGAAGCCGAGCGCCGCCCGATCCATCGCAAAGTGCTCGATGAGGCGGTCGCAAATTTGGCGATGGCGGCATCCGCCCTGCCAGCCAGTATTGAAGATGATACGCCGCAGGGCGTCGAGCAGCGCAGGCATCTCGGCGCCCTTGTCCAGAAAACCAAGGGGCGTGAATTTCACACGCTCGGCACCGTGCTTGGGCTTGGCTATGAAGGCTCCCCAATCGTCTGCTGCGAGGATGGCCCTCCGCCTTTGCACGACACAGAGGTCTATGTTCCAACAGCGCGGCCGGGCTATCTTCTGCCTCATGCGTGGCTGGAAGACGGAGAATCGCTATATGATTGCCTTGGAGCAGAATTTACGCTGATCGCAGCGCCCGACGCGAGCCCGGAGGATATCGCGCGTGCCCAACGCGACGCAGCGACGCATGGGGTACCGCTGGCCGTCCAGCAACCGCAATCGATCGACTTCATGGATCTGATCGGCGCAAGCCTGGCGCTCGTCCGGCCGGATCAGCACGTCGCTTGGCGGGGCGATCGCTGGACAGACGTGTTCCCTGTCGTGGCAGGTTGGCAAGCATCCCGAGCGGCTGGCATGAAGCAGACTTTACGAGAAAGTAGCACCTCTCCCGCAGACGAAATTGGAAGCGCGGCAAATGGTTGAAAGTGAAGGAAAAACGGCGATACTTCGCATGCCTGTCGGATCGGATATCACGCTGGATGCGCCGCGCAGCCAGACGAGCGTCGCCTACCAGGCGATCCGCGCCGATATCCTGCGGGGACACCACGTCCCCGATAAGAAGCTGAAAATCCTGGAACTCGCCACCGAGCTTGGCGTCAGTCAGGCGGCGGTGCGCGAGGCACTGTCACGGCTTGTGCCTGAACAGCTCGTCATATCGCGGGACCAGCGCGGTTTCGTCGTGGCGCCGCTTTCGCTCGCCGACCTGACCGACCTGACTGACTTCCGATGCGAGATCGAGGCTGCGGCGCTGGCTCGTTCCGTGGAACGCGGCGACGTGAATTGGGAAGCCGATATACTGGCGGCGGAACATCGCCTGCGAAACTTGCCCAAGGATTTGCCCGAGGCTCAAATGCGCGAAACATGGATGTCGAGCCATGCGAGTTTCCATCGCGCGCTGGTCAGCGCGTGCGGGAACCAGCGCATGCTCGCATTGCATGCTCAGTTATATGAACAGTCCGAGCGCTATCGCGGGCTGATGTTCCACGTGCAGACGAATCGCAATCTGGACGATGAGCATCACGGCATGCTGCAGCTGGCGCTTGCGCGGAATGCGGACGCACTTGTTGAGCTGACCGTGGCGCATTTGCGAAAGACCGCCGAGATCATCTCGACCGCATTTGGCCATCAGACAACCGAAGACTGAAGCCCGCTCGAACGGTGCATGCCACAGCCTGCTGCCGACATCGCAGGGCTATCTGGTCGCCGATGCCCATTGAGGTAATAAAATGTCTACGTCAGCCAGCGTCACGCCACTGATCCGTCAATTTCGCGAGCATGCTGCCGAAAAGACTGGCCGACAGTTTCCCGACTATCATGCTCTGTACGCGTGGTCCGTGAATCAGCCGGATGAATTCTGGCGGGTAGTCTGGGAATTTGAAGGCATCGCATCACCCACGCCGTTGCCGGAGCGCGTCGTCGGATCGCAGCCAATGCCTGGGACGCAATGGTTCACAGGCACCACGGTCAACTATACTGCGCAAGTGTTTCGCCATGTCGCGGCGGCGCACGCGGCGGGGCACCCTGCGATCATTGCCGAGGACGAACAGGGGGCCGTGGCGCAGATCGGATGGAACGAGCTGCAAGCGTGCGTCGCGGCCTTCGCCAACTCGCTGAAGGCACGCGGCATACGCCGTGGGGATCGCGTCGTCGCGTATCTGCCTAATCGACCTGAGGCGGTGATCGCGTTCCTCGCCTGCGCATCGATCGGGGCGATCTGGGCAATATGCGCGCCCGATATGGGCGTCCCGGCGATCCTTGATCGCTTTCGTCAGATCGAGCCGCGGATTCTCGTCGCGACCGACGGCGTGCGCTACGCAGGGAGAACACATGACCGCAGCGATATCGTGCGACAGCTGATCGCCGAATTGCCGACGGTCGAGACAGTCTTCCTCATTCGATCCGGTCATGCCACCAGAGAACTTCCCGAAGCAGTCGATTTCATGGATGCCTCGCGCGCTGACATCGAAACGGAAGCTGCTTTCGAGCCCGAGTGGGTGCCGTTCACGCATCCGTTGTGGATCGTCTATTCTAGCGGCACAACCGGCAAGCCCAAGGCGCTGGTCCATAGTCATGGCGGTATTCTCTTGGCTGCGGCCGCTGGTCGACTGCATTCCGATCTTGGCGCCAGCTACGATCGGCGGACGCCGGGGGAACGGTTCCACTGGTTCAGCTCCACCGGCTGGATGATGTGGAACATGCAGGTGGGCGGTCTGCTCTGCGGCACGACGATTTGTATCTTCGATGGGAGCCCCACCGGAGCGCGCGATGAGCCCGATCTTGGCGTGCTCTGGCGCTTTGCGGCCCGCAACCGCGTGACTTTCTTCGGCTCAGGCGCGCAATTCTACACGTCGACAGTTAAGGCGGGCTTCGACTTTGCGAATGCGGGTGACCTTTCTCCTCTCCGCTCATTGGGCAGCACTGCTTCGCCATTACCGGCCAACGTGCAGATGGCGGTTTCGTCAGGCATCCGTGCGGCTGGCGCAGCGTCCCCTTGGTGGTTCAACAGCGCTGGCGGCACCGACATCTGCGGCGCTTTCTGCACCGGCAATCGCGAGTTGCCCGACGCGCCTGGCAGACTGCAGTGCCGCCAGCTCGGCGCTGGGGTCGAGGCGTGGGACGAAATTGGCCTTCCGGTGACTGGGGAAGTGGGCGAACTCGTCTGCACCCGCCCCCTCCCGAACATGCCGCTGTACCTGTGGGGCGATCCCGACGGCGAACGCTATCACGATTCATATTTCGCGCATTTTCCCGGCGTCTGGCGGCACGGCGACTGGCTCCGGATCGACCCGGATGGCAGCTGCGAAATATTCGGTCGCAGCGATGCGACCATCAATCGTGGCGGCCATCGAATGGGGACGAGCGAGATCTACAACGCAATCGAGCAGCTCGACGGCGTGACTGATTCGCTCGTCGTGGATGTTCGCGTCGATGCGGCGGACAGCCGCCTGTTGCTATTCGTGGTTCCTTCCGATGGTAACGCCGTTCCACCGGACCTGAGCGCGCGCATCACCCATGCCATCCGCGTGTCCCTGTCACCACGCTTTGTCCCAGACCAAATTCTGGCTGTGCGCGCGGTTCCCCGCACCCTGTCCTCGAAACGCCAGGAGCTTCCGATCAAACGCCTGTTCGAGGGCTCCGCAATCGAAAACGTCATCGATCCGTCCGCCATGGCCAATCCAGAGTGTCTTGCAGACTACATCGCGCTCGCACGTGCCTTTCAGAGAGAAACCACATGACCAGTCCGTTGCTGCGCCGCGAGGATATCGACTTTCTTCTTTGACTCACTCGGCACAGATCGCCTGTTCGAGCGCCTAGCTTTTGCCGACTATGATCGCGAAACCAGGCAGGCGACGCTTGATCTCGAGCGTGTGGCTCTCAACTCGTTCCTTCCCCGCTACAAGGAAGCCGACCTGATTGCACCTCGGCTCGTGAACGACGCGGTTAGGGTTCTGCCTGCCGTGTGGAACTCCATTCGCGACTTTGCCGACGCCGGGATGTGCGCACTTGGCTTCTCCGAGAAGCTCGGTGGCATCGGCCTTCCCTTCGTCCCGCCAGCGGCCGAAACCGCCAACTCTGGCCGGTTGCGGAATGGCAGCTTTAGGCCAACCAAACGGCAAAACCGGACAGATAAATTACCTATAGTCGTCAGCTAGCGAACGCGCCGCCGCGATTTCAAAAAGAAGTCTAAGATTTTCGGCATGGCGATTTCTACCCCGGTGCCGTGATCGCCCCCGGGGACCAGATCATATTGCGGCTTGAGGCCCGCAGCCCTTGCTTGGGCAACCGTTCCCTCGACCATGGGGCGCAGAAAATCATACTCTCCGGCCACCGGCATGATCGGAATGCCGCGAAGGCGGCTGAAATCGTAATCGGGATCCGTTGCGCCTGCCGCCGCCGGTGCAATAGCGGCCCAGCGCTCCGGGTATTTCTGCGCGAGGTGCCAGGTCCCCATTCCGCCCATCGAATTCCCCGAAAGATAGATGCGGCGTCGGTCGACATCATATTCGGCCGAGATCAGGTCGGTGAGGTTCAGCACGTCCTTCTCGCTAAGCGCCGCACGCCGCGCATCGATGCCGGCGATCGGCGAGCTTGACGCGACAAATTGCCCAGGAACGGGGGCGCCATACATTGAGTTCAAGCGGTAACCAAGCGGCGCTAGCACGATGACGCCCTTCTCTTCGGCCAGCCTGGGCAGCAGCCCGCCCGCCCGCTCCATACTGTCATCCTCGTCGAGGTTCGCCCCGTGCAGGAAGATCATGAGCGGCAGCTTCGCCTTTCCGTCCCACGCTTTCGGCACATAGAGCCGAAAAGGCACGATGGTTCCAGCTTCGGCCATATAATAGGCGCGGCGGATGTTGCCCTTTGCGCGGACGACAGGGTCCCTGCCCGCCTGAAGCTCAGCAAGAAGTTGGCGCGACCGCTCTATCCCTGCTGCAAAGTCATAGGAGCGGACCTCACGGGTGCCCGCGAACAGCTCCTGCGCGAGACTGAAGGGATATCGGATCGTAGCTTTCGCATCGTCATGGCCCGCGATGCCTGCCAACACCGTTTCGATTTCGGCACGCTCGCGCGCAAGATTGGCGACGAGCGACACCGGCGCCCTGATTTCGCCGATGCTTCGGCCCTCCACCTCGATCGTGCCGTCAAGCCGATAAGCGCCGGGAGTGATGCCAGTCAGGTCAACGGCGAAGCGCTCCGGCCGCGCTACAAGGTCACGGCTCAAAAACACATGCCGACCAAGGTCCCGAACCTGTCGCCCATCGGCGAAGGTCGAGAGGCGCAGCGCGATTGTAGCGCCCGCCGGAGCCGCCTCGGCCCAGGTGCCACGTACGCGCACAAGGAACGGGTCGGCTGGATCGACCACTGACTCGAGATCGAAAGTCAATGATGAAGGAAAGGCATCGGCTGCCCAATTTCCCCCGCGAAGGAGGCTGATCGCTTGATAGGCGCTACGCTGGGCATCGCCGATCCGACCGGCACGATAGGACGCCTCAACCTGCTGCTTGAGAGCCGCCAACCCCGTCTTCCCGACATCATCGAGCTTCGCCTCGCTTTCGAGCAGCGCGATCGCTCCGCTAACTCCGGCCAGGTCAGGCCGGTAGGTCAGACGCTCGAGCGAAGCGGCAATTCGCACCGAGACGTCCGAACTGCGCGCTTCGGGATTGGAGAGCACCGTCTGCGAGGACGCCGGACTGCTTGCCGCCACAGCGGCAGCCAGCGTCGGCAACAGGATAGCAAAGCGCATGATTTCTCTCCATCTCGATGTTGCTCGATGTCGCGGCTACTTCAACCGTTCTTCGAAGAATTTCGCGACGACGGCGTAAACCTCGCGCGATTCCGGGACGCGCACGTCATAGAAAAAGGCGTGGCGCCCGCCCTCCCACACATGAAGCCGTGCATCGACACCGCTCGCAACGAGCCGGCTGTGCAGATTGACCGCGCTGCTCATCCCGAAATCGCGGGTACCGGTGATGACCAGCGTCGGCGGAAACTTTGCAAGAACCGCGGGGTTCTTCGCGGGAAAGGCGTTCGCATCGTCGTCCGACGTGCCGGTCATATAGCCGAGCCGCGGCGCGAGACCGGGACCGGCACGCGGCGCTTCGCCATCGCCCAGGACGAGACCGATGTAGCGGCTGTCACCGCTCATCGACGGATCGCCGCCCGCGCAGAAGATTCCGGCGGCGGCAGGCGCCGGTAGCCCGTGCGACTGGAACCAGGCGAGGGACTGGGCCGTCAGCAGCCCGCCCGCCGAACAGCCGTAAAGGCCGATGCGTCTCGCGGCTGTGCTTTTCAGCAGGGCGCCATAGACCGCAGCGACATCCTCCGACGCTGCGGGAAAGCGGGCGCCCGGGGCAAGCCGATAGTCGATACTGACGACCGGTACGCCAGTCAAAGCGGCGATCGGGATCGACTCCACGCCGCCGCATTCGGTGAAACAGCCGACGAAACCACCGCCATGGACGTTGATCAGCAGCCGCGGGTTGCGCGCCTTGAGCTTCGCGCGCCCGGGTTCGTAGATTAAGACACGGACCCCGGCGATGCGATCCTCGCGGACCGAGACGTCCGGATAGGCGGTCTTCATATACCCGAGACGAGGTCCAAAGAGCGCGGCGTTGAGATCCTCGACCGACCGCCCCTTCAGCGTCCGTTCGGTCAAGATATGCTCGACGCGCGAACGATTGCCTTCGTTGCTCATCAGGTCGCTGTTTGGAACGGTCAGCGCCGGGAAAGTGATGGCGCCATCGGGACTGACGGCCACATCCTGTGCCCCCGCCGATGATATGGCCGGGATCAAAAGCGCCGCTGCAATGCCGAGTTTTCCCATCATTGGCTTTTCTCCTCATTCGGCACGGTGACCGGCTCTGGCACAGCGGAGCCGCCCGGTCGAAGCAGCCTTTCCAGCACGATCACGGCAAGCGGCACGACAAGCGAGATATAGATATTGTCGATGCCATAGGGGTTATCGAGCATGTACCAGACCGTCGTCAGGATGGCCGATCCGGCGAGCGCGAGGGTCGCCCCGCGCGAGCTGGCGTAGAAAGGCAAGGTGAAGCCTATCACCGCAACGATCGAGATCGACAGACGCAGCGCACGGGTGAAGAAGCTCAGCTTGAGAATCTCGGGCACGAACAGCGCGAAGATCAGCGGCACAAAGGCGATGACGATCGCCGCCATCCGCGTCATGCGGAACTGCTGTTCCTCGCTGGGATTGCGATAGGGCACGTAGAAGTCGCGAATAACCAGCGATGCGATAGCCAGCGCGACCGTGCTGACGCTGACGAAGATCGAGGCGACCAGCGAGACCGTTACGACCGCGGCTGCCCAGGTTGGCATCACTTCGAGGAACATCGGCAGCGCGTAGAGGCTGTCGAGTTCGGGACGCAGATAGCGGGCCGCAACGCCGATCGCGGCGAGCGCGAAGCCGATCGGAAAGCAGAAGAGTGACGCCCAAAGCGCAGCCCTGGCGGCATCCGCCGGGCTTTTTGTCGAGGAGATCGCCTGGATGATATATTGCGTCGAGAAGATCGCACCGATGGTCGCGATCGTCCACGCCGCGATGGTGGCGAAACCGATCGTGCCGTCCCATGTGAAGTAATGCGCCGGCAGCCCGGCCTGCATTGGCGCAAAGCCCTTCGTCGCCGTCAACGCCACGGCCGCAAGGATCGCGATACCGACCAGCTTGATGCCGCTGTGAAGCAAGGTCACATAAGCAATGCCTTTCAGTCCCCCGAAGAAATAATAGAAGGTGCTGACCACCGCGATGATCGCCATTGCCGGCAGAAGACCGATCTTCATGACCTCCTGAATCGCCGCCGCGCCGCTAATGTAATTGCCGACATTCACCAACAGCAGCGCATAGATCATGATGAGCGAGACAACTGTCATCGTCGTGCGGTCATATTTCTTCTCGATCGCCGCAGAGATCGTATATTCGCCCGATCCGTAGATCCTCTTTGCGAAGAAGAGGCCGAAGAGCAGGAAGCCGATCGACGCGCCGAGCACCGACCATGTGGCCGCCATGCCCGAGTTGAACGCCTCTTGCGCGGTGCCGACGGTCGACTTCGCGCCGATGAATTCCGACATCAGAAGAACGCCGACGACGATGGCGGGGAGCGCGCGCGAACCCACCATATAGTCGGCATTGCTCTTGCTGCGCAGCCGGTAGGTCAACCAGCTGGTGAAGGCGATGTAGAGAACGACCGATCCCATGATGAAAATCGTCGCCGACGGCGCAAAATGACCCATATTTCTCTCCCGTTCCGCCAATCAGCCGTTCGTGCGGCAGCGGTAACCCAAATTATTCGGCAAGTTCGCGCATCACCTTGATGAGATCGCTCTTGCCCTCGAAGCCGATGCCCGGGAGATCGGGCATGACGATGTGTCCGTCCTCGACCTTCACCGTATCGGGAAATCCGCCATAGGGCTGAAAGAGGTCCGGATAGCTCTCATTGCCGCCCAGCCCGAGACCGGCCGCAATATTGAGCGACATCTGATGCCCACCGTGCGGGATGCAGCGCGACGGCGACCAACCGCATTCGGCGAGCGCATCGAGGGTACGCAGATATTCGACGAGCCCATAGGACAGCGCGCAATCCATCTGCAGATAGTCCCGGTCGGGCCGCATCCCGCCGTAACGCAGCAGATTGCGGGCATCCTGATGACTGAAGAGATTTTCGCCAGTCGCCATGGGACCCGGATAGAATTCGGCGAGTGCGGCCTGGAGCCTGTAATCGAGCGGATCGCCCGCTTCCTCGTACCAGAAGAGCGGATATTCGCGCAGCGCCTTGGCATATTCGATCGCGGTCAGCGTATCGAAACGGCCGTTGGCATCGACCGCAAGTTGCGCATCGCCTTCGATCTCTTTCAGCACGGATTCGATGCGGCGCCGGTCAATCGCCAGGCTTTCGCCGCCGATCTTCATCTTCACGACGTTATAGCCGCGGTCGATATAGCCGCGCATCTCGGCGCGCAGCGCGTCATCATCCTTGCCCGGATAATAATAGCCGCCGGCGGCATAGACGAAGACGCGCGGGTTCGCCTCGCGACCCTTCATCTCCGCGAGCAGCCGAAACAGCGGCTTTTCGGCAATCTTCGCGACCGCATCCCATACCGCCATGTCGATCGTCCCGACCGCGACCGAGCGTTCGCCATGACCGCCGGGTTTTTCATTGGTCATCAGCGTTTTCCAGATCTTTTCCGGATCGAGATTCTCGCCCGTCGCATCGAGCAGGCTCGCGGGCTCGGCCTCAATCAGCCGATCTCGGAAACGCTCACGGATCAGCCCGCCCTGTCCGTAACGGCCATTGGAATTGAAGCCGTAACCGACGACGCGGCGGCCGTCGCGCACCACGTTGGTGACGACCGCGACGAGGCTCGCTGTCATCTTCGTAAAATCGATATAGGCATTGCGAATAGGGGACGAGATGGGCTTGGTCACCTCGACGATGTCGATGATCTGGGGCTGGGTCACTGTATCTTACCTTGAAGCTGATGGGGGGCGTTAGAGCGACGCGCCGCCGCAAACGAGAATGTCCTGCCCGGTTATGGCAACGGCATCGGGCCCAAGCAGAAACGCCACGGTCCCTGCGATTTCGCTGGGCTCGATATAGCGCCCGATCGGCGGCAGCACGGGCGGGACGCCCGCCCGATCGCCGCGGGTCAGAAACGGCGTCGCCGTGGCGGCGGGCGAAACGATATTGGCGGTGATTCCGCGCGGCGCGAGTTCAATTGCAAAAGAGCGCAAGAGGCCCGTCAGCGCGGCCTTGGTCCCGGCATATTGCGCCTTGCCCTTCGCACCGCGACTGGTCCGGCTGCCGATCGCAACGATCCGCGCGCCCGCGCCCATGTCCGGTGTCAGGTTTTGGACAAGAAGCGCGAGCGCGCGGACATGCACGGCGTACATAAGGTCGCCGTCGGCCGCATCGAACTCGTCGATCGCCCCCGTCCGCATGAAGCCCGCGGCATGAACCAGAGCATCGACTTTTCCGATGCGATCGCACGCCGTCTTGATGGCATTTGGATCGACCAGGTCCACGATCTCGAAGCGCACCCCCGCGGCGTCCTGCGCTTCGGTCCGGTCGATGCCGATCACCGACCAGCCATCACGAACGAGACGCCCGGCGATCGCCGCCCCGATGCCGGAAGCCGCACCGGTAACTACCGCGGTTCGAGGCGCAAGCGACGCCATGGATCAGGCGAGCGCCGGTTCGACGAGGCCCGCACCGCGCACCGCAGCGTCGATGCGGCGAAGCTCCTCGGCGCTCGGCGGCACCGTCGGCGGACGCACGGTGCCGCGCGCGATCAGGCCGGCCGCCGCCATTGCGGCTTTCATGCACGCATGCGCCTCGCCCGTCGGCTCGCCATCGCCGTAGACGGCCTGCTTGAGCGGATCGATCAGCGCCTGGACGCGCTGCGCTTCCTTGAGATCACCGCCGTTCACCGCGTCGAGCAGATCGGCTATCAGGCCCGGGATGACCGAGGCAAAGCCGACGAGCGCGCCATCGACGCCCTGTACCATAGAGGCGAGCAGATACTCATCGTGGCAGGTGAGCAACGCCTTTCCAGGCGCAACCGCTCGGATCGCCTTGAGGTCGCGATCATATTTGTTCATCTCGCGCGTGCCGATCTTGAAGGCCTGCACCGCGTCGAGCCCGGCGAGCTGAGCGAGAAGTTCTGACGAGAAGCTTGCCTTGGTCCAGGCGGGATAGACATGGACGATGAGGGGCAGGCCCGATGCCTTGCCGATCGCTTCAAAATATTCCGTGACATGGGAGGGCCGGAAACCAAAGCGGAGCCAATGATGCGGCGGCATGATGTCGAGCGCGCTGGCACCCGCTTCACGCGCGACAACAGCCTGTTCGCAGGCGTCCAAGATGCCTTCGCAAACGATCGAGGAAATAACGGGTATCCGACCATCGACGGCTTTTGCGACGATCGACGTAACCTCGGCGCGTTCGGCGGGGGTCAGCGAGAAGACTTCGCCGGTGTGACCGTTCGTCATGATCGCCTTGATGTGGCGCTGCTCGGAAAGCCAGCGCGCCAGCCGTGCGAGGCCGCCTTCGTCAATGCTGAAATCCTCATTGAACGGGACGGCGATGGCGGGGATCAGGCCCTTGAAATCGATAGCGGAAGTCACCGGTAAAAGTCTCCAATTGTTGCTATGGTGCTAAGGATTGAGCCGCCGTTCCGCCTGCGGCGCGAACGGCGAATGAAAGCTGGCGCGCGGCCTCGCAGGTGATGTCGCGCGCGCGCGTGATAAAATCTTCGAGTGTCTGACCGAACGCCGGCGCCGCCACGCTGAGCGCTGCAAGGGGCACGCCGTCGATGTCGGTGATTGGAGCAGCCAGAACGCGCAGTCCGGTCACCGTTTCCTGGTCGGATACCGCAAAGCCGTCGGCGCGGACCTTCGCGATCTCGTCGAGCAGCCGGTTGATATCGACCATTGTATATTCGGTGAGCTGTTTCGGCGGATTCGCTTCCAGTATCTCGCGCTCGGTCGCGACCGGCAAATGCGCAAGGATCGCGCGCCCAAGCGCCGAAGAGAAGGCGGGAACGCGGTTGCCTACCCGGACATCCACGGCGAGGCGCTGTAATCCGGCCTGAATACGTTCGATGTAGACAACTTCATAAGCATCGAGCACGCCGATCGATGCGGCCTCGATATGATCGTCGACGAGCGAACGAAGCAATGGCCGACCAAGGCTTCGGATATCCGAGCGGGCTATGGCGTTGAATCCGAGGTCGAGGCACTTCAGGGTCAGCCGGAAGCGCTTCGTCTCGCCTACCCGCTCGACATAGCCAAGATCGACCAGCGTGTTCAGCATCCGGAAGGCGGTCGCATTGTCGGTTCCGGCCGCTCGAGCCACTTCGGCAATCACCAGTTCCTCGCTGTCGGGTCCGAACGCCTTCAGGACAGCGAAGGCCTTGGCCACCGACTTGACAGTATTCTTCTCGTTCTTTTCGTCGCTCATCAGGAAACTCCCGCTCGAAATCCTCATGCGGTCGGTTCCTATCAGCGCGGCGCGGCCAAAAACAGCGTATGACGCACAGCTCCATCCTGACGGGCGCCTTGGCGCGGTCGGCCGACGAGAAGCCGGCGTCCGGCGCTCGGGCGCGCGAGGCCCGAGCATCGACTGTTCGGCGTCCCCCGACCGCCAGGATGGAGCGAGGTGCATCATCGTCAGAAGGAGAACCGGGCGCCGATCTTGTACGTGCGTCCGAGCACGTCATAGAAGGTGCCATTGGTATATGAGCTGTACTGCGCAAACTTGCCCGGCAGTCCAAACCATCCGGTCGATCCGGTCCCCGGCGAGAAGGGCGGCTTGGTGTTCAGGATATTGTCGATGTTGGCAAAGAGCTGAACCTTCGACGTGTCGCCCGAAACGAGATTGTAGCGAATGTTCGCGTCGAGATAGAAGTAGGCCGGGATCTTCTCGTCGAGATAGGTGTTCGCGGCCGCGAACTTGTACCTGTACATGCTGTCGATGAAGTTGCCGCGCAGACTGACGCCAAGCTTTTCGTCATTATAGGCCAGCGTCGCGTTCCATCGCCAATGCGGCACTCCCGACAGATCGCCCGCCAGATCGCGTGGATTGAGACCCGAACTATTCTCCTTATATTTGTCGACATAGTTCGCGAGAAGCCGGACCGAGAATTGCCCCGTCGAATTGCCAAAAAGGACATCGGCGCCGAAGCGATAGCCAAGGTCGAATTCGATGCCTTGGGTCTCGATCGAACCGAGGTTGAGGAACGGATCGATGATGACCGTCTGATCGGCGTTGATAAGATCGCAAAGCGCCGGATTGGGATCGCGCCCCGCAGCGGTGCCGCCGCCAAAGCAGCCGTCGATGATACCCTGCGCACCGAGCTTCCCGATCACATCCTTAAGTTTGATGCGGTAGCCGTCGATCGAGAGATTGAGCCCGGGCGTGAGCAGATTCTCCATGGTGACGCCGACCGTGGTGCTGAACGCGCGCTCGGGGCTGAGACCGAGGTTGTTGCGCCCAGGCGAGACGGCATTGGCCGAGCCGGTTTCCACGCCGCCCGGTCCGCGCGTGATCACCGATGAGTAGGTGGTATTCGCGCCATAGGATTCGAACAGCGAAGGCGCCCGAATGTCTTTCGAGTATGCGGCGCGGAAACGCAGGCCCGGGAGGGGTTCGTAGGTCGTGCCGACCTTCCAGGTCACGACGGTGCCGCTGGTGCTGTAGTCTGTCACGCGGATCGCGCCATTGAGATCCAGCGCCTCGGCACCTTTCATGTCGGCCAGGAGCGGGACGACGACTTCGCTGAACCCTTCGATCACCCTGTAGTCACCCGCAAAGCTCTTGGGGTTGGACTGCTGGAAGCCTCCCGACGCAAAGAGCGGCGGATTGAGAAAGTCGGCATAGAAGCTGACATCCTGCGTCACCTTTTCCCAGCGATAGTCGATGCCGGCGGCAAAGGAGACCGGCCCCGCCCAAGTCGAGAAGGGTTCGCCGTTGATCGACGCGCCGGCGGCGACCTGCGTGTACACTGAGTTCTGGTGCAGATCGTCGACAATATAGTCTTTCGCCGAGGCAAGCGAACCGGGGCCGAAGGGATTGGCGGGCACACAGAAGGACGCGGCGCCATAAGCGAGTTCGCCAGGGGCTGCGGGGCCCTCAACATTCACGCGGCAGTCGGGCTGGCCGGTCAAGGGGTTGATGACGACGTCGGTCGCCGCGGCGAGGTTCGAAACCACGATATTGTTGCCGAGAACGGTATCGTACCAGTCGCGACCGAAGGTCCCATAAGCCTTGAACGACCAGCCCTTGCCAAGTTGTCCTTCGAGCCCGGACGCGACGCGGAATACGCGGTTGTTCGAATCCGACGTCGCCGAACCCAGTTCAGGCGCGATCTTCGAGAGATAGATTGTGTCGATACCGTTGGCATCCATGATCGCCTGGATGTCCGCGGGGATATAGGGATTGCCGTTCTTGATCGCGATCGGATAGTCGGTCGACGACGGAATCGCATTTACGAACAAGTCGGTTTTGGTGCCTGATTCCCCATAGGAGGCTTCGAGGAAGCCCGAAAGGTC
Source organism: Sphingopyxis sp. Q841 (assembly GCF_052384365.1). NCBI lineage: Bacteria > Pseudomonadati > Pseudomonadota > Alphaproteobacteria > Sphingomonadales > Sphingopyxidaceae > Sphingopyxis > Sphingopyxis sp. Q841. The sequence continues at coordinate 21,468 of NZ_JBQSUM010000006.1, forward strand.
GGGCGAAAACTCGTAGAGCGCGCGCCCGAACAGGATCTTTCGCTCGAGCGGCGCCTGGAGATTGCGCACGCCGCGCCACTCGCCATCGCCGCCGATCGAGACGCTGCGGTTGATCGGACCGATCTGGCCATAGTCGAACGGCGACGAACTCGTCGAGCTCAGGAACTGCCGACCATAAAGGGGATCGGTCGACGCGAGGGGATTGCCGTCGGCGGCGACCAGAACCCCGCCGCGCGTGTAGCTATTGTGCGTGAGCCCGCAGGTTTGCAGCCCGAGATAGAAGGTCCCGTTGACGGTGCCTGGAAACCAGCCACATTGGTCCTTGCCATATGGCCGATCGTTGGTCGTGGGGACATCCCAGGATTTGCTATATTCGCCAGCGAGCATGAGTTCGCCCCGCCCGTCGGCGAACGATGTACCGGCTGCCAGACTGAGACTGATTTCCTGGGCGTCGCCATAGTCCGACACACCATATTGAACCTTGCCCTGGATGCCCTCGAGCTTGCGCTTGAGGACGATGTTGACGACGCCGCCCACGGCGTCCGAGCCCCAGGCGGCCGAAGCGCCGCCGCTCACCACATCAAGGCGTTCGACGAGGGCTTCGGGGATAAGGTTGATGTCGACTGAGCTGCCACCGGTGTTTTCGGCGCCGTTCGAGGGCACGAAGCGGCGACCATCGACCAGCGTCAGCGTGCGCGTAGCGCCAAGACCGCGCAGGTTTACATAGTTGCCGCTCGCCTGCGACGTCGCGGGAAAGTTAGGCGACGGGCGAACCGAGGGAATATCATAAAGAACATCCGCGATCGTCGTCGCCGCTTGCGCATCGATCGTGTCGCGGCCGATGGCGGTAACCGGCGTCGGGGCAAGATAACCTTCGCGATTAACGCGCGTGCCGGTCACGATGATCGCAGCATTGCCCGCATCGGCCGTCGCCGCACCATCGGCCGATCCGGCATCGGCGGGCGCTTCCTGCGCCATTGCCGGTGCGCCAGTAAGCAAAATAGCGGCAGCACCGCAGGCGAGCCTGATCTTCGATGTAAACAATTGGCTTCTCATTCATCCCTCCCGAACGGTTTCCCAAAGCGTGCCCGATCGTCGGGCGGTTCTGCTATGCCGAAACAAAAATGCATTATTCGGATAGCGAACTTATATTCGCATTTCTAAGCATATGGATTTTGGGCGGCTTGTAAATAGCGTCTCGTCAAAAAGCGGAAGCGCCTGATTTTCTTGGATTCCGCGAAGGCGCAGGCGATCTCCGGCAAGCAGCGCGCCCATCTGGCGGAGCGTGAATTTGCGCCAGTAGCGAGTCGGCCACGCGCCCGCCGAGCTTGACAACGGTCAGCGACGGGATATCAAAACCAATCTTGACAAATATAAATTCGCATTCCGAATAATGGGAGAAGAGATGTCTAATTTGACTATGACGGGCTGGCGACTGGCCGGATCGCTGTGCGCACTGGCGCTGGGTCCGCTGGCGATCGCCGCGCCGGCCGTTCAAGCTCCGGCACAAATCGCACCCGGCTCGCCCCTCCTCCATATCGATCCCAAAGAGGTGGAGTGCGGCCGCCCGGCTATCGCCCTGATGGATGCAACGCGCACAACGACAGGTTGGGACCATCGGAAATTTCCCGCCTTCAAGGTGATCGGCAACACCTATTCGGTGGGCATCTCGGCGGTTACCGCCTATCTCATCAAGACGAGCGATGGCCTCATTCTGATCGACACCACCTTCGACGATACGGCGCCTTGGGTGGCGGAATCGATTGAAAAGCTCGGCTTCAGACTTGCAGACATCAAGATCATCCTCGGCAGCCATGCCCATCTCGACCATCAGGGCGGCAGTGCCTGGATGAAGGCGCGTGTGCCGGGCGCGAAGCTGATGATCATGGAGGGCGATGCCGAGACGGTCGAAAAGGGCGCTCCCGGCGTTGCCGGCATCGGCCGGGGCATGCCCCCGGTGAAAGTCGACCAGATCCTCCATGACGGCGACAAGGTGACCCTCGGCGACGTAACCATTCTCGTCTGGAAAACCGCCGGCCATACCCCCGGCGCATCGTCGTTCGAATGGAAGACGACCGAGAATGGCAAGACATACGACGTCCTTTTGTTGGGCAGCCAGCAGGCCGCCGAAAAGCTCGTTCCCGAAGGTTATCCCGGCATCGTGAAAGACCAGATCGAAGGGTGGGAAAAGCTTCTGTCGCTGAAACCCGACGTCTGGTTTGGCGGCCACCCCTGGCAGCACAACAATGTCGACAAATATGAAGCGATGCTCGCCGAGCCCGGCAGCAATCCCTTCATCGATCCGCAAGGCTATCGCTGTCTCGTCGCGGCCCGTGCCTTCGACTTTGTCGAGGAACTGAAGAAGCAGGAAGCGGCCGCGGCCAAGGGCGGCAAATGAGCCGCCCCGCCCGGCTACTGGCCGGAGCCGCCGCATTGTGTTCGCTCGCCGCTCCCCTGCCCTTCCCCACCGTTCCGGCATTCGCGAAAGCGCCCGGCCGCGCGACGGCGCTTTGCGGTCCCAGCGACAATCCGGAACCCGGCATGCAGGGCGAAACCCCGCTCGCCGACCTCGAAGCGGGACGGACAGCCAAGCCTTATGTCTGCGGGCTGCACATCGTCGGCAAGCTCGACCCGTGGGGTCGGGGCGACAATTTCATGCTCAAGCGCTCGCGCCAGTGCGCTTATGTCCACGGCTCGGGCGAACGCAAAGGGATAGCGGTTATCGACGCAAGCGATCCCAAAGCGCCGAAGGCCGTCGGACTGCTCGACACTCCGGGCGCCATAGGCGGCTCGGAGACGATGGATGTCATGGATGTCGGCAATCGCCATCTGCTTGTTGCCGGCGACTATAGCGGCGGGCTGAAGCCGCCCGGCCCTGCACCGCTCGACATCTACGATATCAGCGACTGCACCAAGCCCAGGCTGCTCACGACGTTTTACTGGCCCGCGAACATCCATGTTCCCAAAATTTCCCCGGACGGCATGCGCGTCTATGCGAGCCGGGAATATGGCACCGACGGGCTGATGGCCCTCGACATCAGCGACCCTGCCAAGCCCGTCTATATGGGCGAGTTCCCGCTCGTTCTGCCCGACGGCAAGGCGCAGCGCTGCCACGATATGTGGATCAATGAGGAACAGACACGACTGATCTGCGCAGGCAGCGTCCCGATGATCGAGGCGCGCAAGGGCGATTCCGCACCAAGCATCTGGGACATTAGCCAGATCGGCAAGCCCAATCCGCAGTGGCCGACGATCGCGTTCGTGGGAACCAGCGAAGTTCGCGGCCAGGGCGATCATCACGCGCCGCTGCTGCGGGTGCGCGGCCGTTCATATCTCGTCGCCGCGAACGAGCTACGCTGCACGGCCTTTCCGCGCATCTTCGACATGACCGACGAGAAGGCGCTGCGCATGGTCGGCGAGTTCCGGCTCGAGGCGAACGACCGCTGCCTTGAAGACCCGATTTGGGCGAAGGCGAACGCGGCGGGGTCGTATGGCCTCCACTATAATGCCGTCGTTGACGATGCTTGGGGCGATGCCGCGATCGGCATGTTCAGTTTCATGGGTTCGGGCGTCCGAATCGTCGACCTTCGAGATCCGACCCATCCGCGCGAGGTGGCCTATTATCATCCTGGCGTAATCGACGCGCCATCTCCTCCCGGCCCGCTTTCAGGAAAGACCGACAGTTGCATGTCGATCAACAGCTTCGTGCCCGAAACCGGGCACATATGGTTCGTCTGCCGCAGCGGGTTCTATGTCGCCGAGCTGTCGGAGAAGGTTCGGCGCTATCTCCGCTGATGGCCGATTTCAGACAGGCAGCTTCCGGGCGCCAATCCAAGATAGCCGACATTCGCCAGTATCGCGGTGGACGACGTAAAGCGACCAATTGAGGACGTCGCGTGAGCTCAGTGGCCGCGCGCGCCGATCAAGACGATCCAGCCAGAACCGCATCGGTTACAGAAATACAGCGGACGGAGCGCGTTCCTATCCGGCCAGCAACGACAGTGGCCCGATCGCCAAAACAACAACGATTGATTGAGTCGCACACGAAAGGCGATTCGGAAAAATTAAACCTACCGACCGGACACCGGCGTCCGGTACCTTCTCTTACTCGGTTAATCCGCTTCCCAATTATCCGGATTCCCTGCGTCCTTATTAAGTCCGGACATTCAGGCCTCCACCTACCGGTCATCCTTGACCAGTCCCTATCGGACATGTATGTCCGGTCGCCTGCTCTTGCCAGCCGCTGTTTTCGACCGCATCTGGGACGGTAAGGAGAATGATGGTGAATGACAAGACCAAATCCAAACCCGCCGCCAGCGCCGCCAAGACCGCATCGGCCGACAAATGGGGCAAGAAGGTGATCGCGCTCGGCTTCTGCATCCTGCCGTCGCTGCTGCTGCGTGCGCAGCGGCGGCTCAGGCTCAACCCGACGCAGCTCGCCGTGCTGATCCAGCTGGCCGATTTCTGGTGGGACGCGGGGCGCAAGCCCTTTCCCAAAAAGGCCGACCTCGCCGAGCGGCTCGGGCTGAGCGATAGGCAGGTGCAGCGCTATATCGCCGAGCTCGAAGAGGCGGGATTTGTCAAGCGGATCGAGCGCCGCGCGGCGCACCGCGGCAAGATCTCGAACGAATATGATCTGTCGGGGCTCGTCGAGAAGCTCGGCGAGATCGAACCCGACTTTCGCGAGAGCAAGGAACGCGCGCAGGCGGCACGCGCCGCGGCGGCGCGGCCCGGCCTGCGCCTGCGCCGGCCCAAAACGGCTGCGGCCGAAGAGGTTTAAGTGGCTATCCGTCTCAACAAGAAAATTCTGTGCTTCATCGACGAGCATGGCACGGCGGGGATGGGGCCGTTCCATCTAGGCGCCGTATTCGTGCTCGCGCAGGATGCGGGCCGGCTCGATAAATGCTTCAGCGACCTGCTCGAGCCGAACGCGAACGAGATCCATGGCGTCCATCTGGCCGACGGCTATCTGCAGGGGCTGCTGCAGCGGCTGAAGGCGGCCGCGCCGCAGGATCGCCTGCTGCTGCAGAACCAGCGCTTCGCGCCGCGGCCGGGCGAAGCGCCGCTTCTCTATGCGCAGGCCGTCGTCGAGACGGTGAAGATCGGGCTCAAAGGCTTTCGCAAGAAGCTTGGCCGCGACCGGATCGCGAATGTCGATATCGTCACCGACGTCAACCAGCACAACGACCATCCGCTGTTCGCAAACGAGATCGCGCGCGCGCAACGCGAGGATGGCCGCTTTCGCGGCGTCAATCGCGTCGTGACGATCGATTCGGCGGCGTCGCGGCTGTTGCAGCTCGCCGACGTCGTCGCGCACGCGCGCAAATGGATCGTCTCGGAGGAGCTCAATGCGCAGGGGCTGCGCGATCGCTTCGGAATCGCGGTGCTTTAAAGGAAAGAGCCGCCCCGAAGGGCGGCTCAGAAGTAGTGCGGGAGATGGTGGCCGGCAACCAGGGTATGTAGCCCTGGGTAGCCACGGCGCCCGCCCAACACGCGGTCGGGACAAGTCGCCTTACAGGTCTCCCTGCCATCCCTATGTAGTCGATACGGCCGTTCGGTTCAAGTACGCACCGGACAGCCATGTCCAGTAGTTGGGGATGGGTCCTTCTTATATACACCGGACATTAACGTCCGGTGACCCCCTTCATCCCCCAGGCGCAGCATATCGTACCGCGGTGCTAGTATGGTGCCAGTACGGCGCCACTACACCGCGAATCTCCGTTACTGCGCTGCCGGGGCATCCTTGTCCGATACAGCCCGCACCCGCCGGCATGGGCTTCGCGCCGTAGCCGCCCATCCCGGGCCGCGCCCGAAACGCCCCGCCCGGCTACCCGTCGAGACGCCCGATGTCGCGATAGGGCATCAGCGGTATGGCGGGTATGATGAGTCCCGTAGAGGCCTTGGCGCGCACCCGCTCTTCGCGGTGGACCGCGAGCGACAGGTAGATCAGCGCGGCGCGCGCCTTTTTGAGGATATGGAGCGACTTGGCCTCGAGCATGTCGCGGCCGATGCGATAGCCGAGCCGGCCGTCGTTTTCGGCGAGCGCGAAGCGGCTGTAGCCGAGCCCGAGATCCTCATGAACCTGGCAATATTTATGCTCGATATGGTTGCGAAGCTGGGCAAGCCCTTCGGCCTCGGGCTCGGCGACGTCCTGGAAGCTCGGCTCGAACATGTCCTTCGAGAGCCAGTAGAGGCCGCGCAGCGGCCAGTTCTCGCGGTCCCTGAAGACCGCCGCGAGCGCCTTCGGATCGCCGCGGCGTTCGTACCAGACGCTGCGGAAGCTCACGGCCTTTTCGGGCAGGCCGACGGCGAAATAATCGTTGATGAAGAAGGCGATCTTGTCGAGCAGCGAGTAAGCGAGGCGCAGCGCGATCTTCGTCTTCTCGACGCCGAGCGAATAGGCCGGAAGATTAAGCAGGTCGAACAGATGCGCATCGCGGTCGCTGAAATGCGGCCGCATCGCATCCTGTCCCTCGAAGTAGAGCAGCCGCGCCGAAATAAATTCCTGCTTGAGCTGGTTGAAGAAGCCAAAAGCGGTCGGCGGGCCGGGCCCGCCCTCGTCGATCGACACCCTGAGAGATGGCAGGTGCAGCACGTCATTGGCCGCGATCGTATAGGCGCCGAGATCGTTGAGCGGGTTGAGGAACAGGCGATGGTCGAGCGCCCAGCGCCGGTACCGGCGCTCGAGCTTCGAGCGGCCGAGCGAATATTCGCGCGCCAGATCCTCGCGCGCCGCCGGGAGCGACAGGCGCTCGGCGATCTGGGTCGCCGTCCCCTCGAACATGCGCGTGTGCGCGAGATTCTCGGGCGCGTCGAACAGGGCATTCTCGTCGCACGCGGCGACAAAGCCGTCGTAGGCGGCAAGCATGAGCAGGCCGGAATGGCCGCGATCGTAGAGCGACTGGCTATAGGCGATGAGTCCGTGCGCGCGATTGGCCTGCGCCATGGCGAAGTGCGGGATGAGCGCGATCGCGCGGTCCCAATGCGCCAGTGCTTCGACGGGACGGCCGACCGAGCTCAGATTGTTACCGAGATTGGTCAGGATCTGGCACTGGCGGAACCGGCCGATGGCCTCGAATCCCTCGTGACGTACGGCGCTGCGCAGTTCGAGCAATATGCTTTCGAGATGGGGGATATCCCATTGCCAGCCGCCGGTCTGACCAGCTTCGTGCAATTTATTGCTATACGCGTTGGCGCGGAAATAATGGAGCAGCGCCCGGTTGTCATCCCCGAGATCGGTGCGCACGCCGATCGCTTCCGACAGGACCAACGCCGCATCGGTGCGCGCGGCATCGCCCGTATCGGCGGCCTCGTCGACCATCGCCGCGAGCTGCTCGAGCTGCGGATCCAGACTGTTTTCGGTCAACGCATTCCTCCCTCCAGCGCTCTCTAGCCACAAATCCGCTCAGCGAAAATCGCGCGGATTGACCTTGACCCCCTAGGTCGGCTGGCCGGGAACGCCCCCTGAGCTCAAACGCAAATCCGGAGAACAGACGTCGCGCGACGACCGGCCCAAGTGATTCTCGGCAGGATCGTGTAGATCGGGCGCCGTGCCGTTCTTGACGAAATTGGCGCGGCCGATGCGGTAGTTGTCGGCAAAGTCCGATCATGACACGACGCTCGCGAGCATCCCCTGTCTCGCTTGCACTTGCATGACATGGGGTCAGGCTGCCAAATTAAACATACTTCCAGTTTGGCTATTAATCACGCGATCGTCAGTTCCCAAACGTGGCTGACCTCTCGTAGACGGTATAAAGGCATTATTGATGAATTCAGGCTGCTGAACCCAGGGAGGGGCTGTGCATATTTCCGAGATCTTCGCGAGCGGCTTTCGCTGCTTTGCAGCGACGGCTCCGCTAAAGCTGCCGCTTTCGCCGGGTCTCAACATATTGGTTGGCCCGAACGACGCGGGCAAGAGCGCAATTGTGGATGCCGCGCGCTATGTGCTCTGGACCCGCGGCGACGACTATATTCGCGCCGATCTGCATGACTTCCATGTGGCTGACGACGGAACCCGGACCACCGAGTTTCTCATCCGCTGCTCCTTCGATGGACTGACGCCGGACGAAGAGTCCCGTTTTCTCGAATGGTGTACCAACGAGAATGGAACGCTTCGGCTTCATGTCTGCATGCGCGGCGCTTTGCGCGCGTCGGCCGGCGGAGGCAGCGTCGTGACAAGCCAGCACCGCTCGGGCGTGGACGGCGAGGGCCTGCCGCTCGATGGCGAACTTCGCGAATATCTCAAGGCGACCTATCTCAAGCCGCTGCGCGATGCCGAACGCGAATTGCGCGCTGGCCGCCGGTCCCGCCTGTCCCGCATTCTCGGTGCCATGCCGGCGATGGGGGCGGAGAATAAGAGTGCACCGCCGGGGGCTGCGCCGACATTGCACGACACGCTGTTTGCAGCCGACAAGGCTGTCCGGCAAAACCCGGCCATCGGTGGGGTCGAATTGAGCGTCAACAGCGACTTTCTGGGGAAATTGTCGTTCGCCGACGATCCGCTGATGGCGACCCTCGATCTAGGTTCGGGCGGTTCGTTCGATCAGATCCTCGAGCGCTTCGAGCTCTACCTCAACGCCAGGAAGGGAACCGAGCGCGTTCAACGCGGCCTCGGGTATAATAATCTCCTTTTCATGGCCGCTGAACTGCTGCTGCTTCAGTCGCATCCCGACCAAGTGCCCTTCCTGTTGATCGAAGAGCCAGAGGCGCACCTTCATCCGCAACACCAAACGCTGTTCATGGAGGTGCTGGCCGCGCGCGCGGCAAAAGCTGATCCCGAACAGGAAAATGGTCAGCAGCAGGTGCAGATCCTGCTCACGACGCACAGCCCGCAGCTCGCTGCAGGCGCCGAGCTCGAAACGATGACGATGGTCGTGGGCCATCGCGCCTATCCGCTCGCCCAAGCGCAGACGAAGCTTGAGGCGGGAGATTATGAATTCCTGCGCCGCTTTCTCGACGCGACGAAGGCCAATCTCTTTTTTGCCCGCGGGCTGATCATGGTCGAAGGCGATGGCGAGCATCTTCTCCTGCCGGCTCTCGCCGAGAAGATCGGACGGCCGCTCAGCCGCCATGGGGTGTCGACGATCAACGTCGGCCACCGGGGCCTGTTTCGCTACAGCCGCATCCTTCAGCGCAGCAGCGGCCCGGCGATGAGCATCCCGGTCGCGCTTGTCCCCGATCGCGATATTCCGCCTTCGGAGGCGAAGCACCTCGTCGGAAAACGTAGGACCGAGGATGAATGGTCGGTGGAGGACATTGCCGCACATGTGCAAACGCTGCGGCGCGATGTCGGCGACCCCGTCGAGGCCTTCATCGCCGATCATTGGACCCTCGAATATGATCTCGCACGCGCGCCCGGAATCGCCGAGAATGTCCATCAGGCGATCCAGCTTGCCAAAACCACGAGCCGCAATCCCGACTGGCTGGCGAAGATACGCGAGCGGGCGAGCGAGACCTATGGCGGGTGGCAAAAGGCCGGACTTTCGGCCACGGAGATCGCCGTCCGTATCTATGAGCCGCTCCTCAACAAGGAGGCATCGAAGGCCGAAGCCGCCGAGCAGCTCGCAGCTCTGTTGCGCAAACGGACCGAAACCGCGGATGCGATGCGCAAGATCCTGCCGCCCTATCTCGTGCGTGCGATCGACTATGTCACGGGGGGCTATCAGGCCGCCGTTAAAGCGGAGCCGGAGACCATCGATCCGGCCGCCGCTAGACCGGCATAATAGCCGATGTTTGAGATATTGCCCGTCACGCCTGCCCTTCTCGACGCGCTCGGCGCCGAGATTGGCGGCTGTGATTTCAGCGAAAGGAGCCAATCCGAATTTCTCGCGCACGTCGGCGCGTGTGATGTTCAGGCGGCGCCCGGCAATGGCAAGACGACGCTGCTCGCCGCGAAGCTCGCCCTGCTCTCGCGAAACTGGTCGAGCCGGCGCCACGGCGTATGCGTGATCTCGCATACCAATGCCGCACGCACCGAAGTCGAGGATCTGGTCGCCCGCCATCCCGCCGCAGCGCGCCTCATGAGTTATCCTCATTTCACCGGCACGGTGACCGCGTTCGTCAACCAGTTCATCGCCTTGCCCTATCTTCGCGGGCTTGGCTGGTCGGTCCGCCAGATCGACGATGATGCATTTGCTGCGGAAGCGCTGCGGCGTTACCCGTCCTACGATATCCTCAACTGGTTCGCGAACAAGGCTCAGCACGGAAGCAAGACCCTGCTGGAGCAGTGGATCACGGGGCTCAACCTCGACCCCGCCTTTGCGGACGGCGGCCCCACGCCCGCGAGTCTCGCGGTCCTTCGCCGCAAGCGCCAGCATGGCGCCGACACGAAAATCGGGGCCGCGCTCGCGCGACTGAAGGCAAGCATGGTTCGCAGCGGGTTCTACCGTTATGCGGATATGACCGCGCTCGCCTGGCGCGCGCTGCGGACCAGCGAAGGCCTCGCCGATCGCATTCGCGCGCGCTTCCCGCTGGTGATCCTCGACGAAGCCCAAGACACCCATGGCGAGCAGCTGAAATTGCTCGAATATTTGTTCAAGCGGGATGAGACGGCGTTTCAGAGGCTCGGCGACAGCAACCAGACCCTGTATGAGGATGACGCCGAGTTCGCATCCTATTGGACGCCTTCGTCCGACAGCATTCCGCTCGATACGAGCCGGCGCTTCGGAGCCGACATCGCCAGTTTCGCGAGCCGGCTGACAGCGCGCAAAGCGCAAGTCATTGTCGGCCAGGCCTCACACCCCGGCTCGCGCATCCTATATCTGTTCGACGAGACGACGATCGATCGCGTCATCCCCGCCTTTGCGACATCCGCGCGCGCTCATTGGGGCGATGATTGTCCCGATCGCGACCTCTGGGCAGTGGCTTCGAGGCACAGCCAGCCCGCACAGGCGAAGGGCGGCTGGCTGCCCAAGAGCCTAGTCGATTATCATCCCCCCTATCGCGCCGAGAGCGGCACGCGCGGGAAGGCGAATTTGCTCTGCCGCCAGCTCCAGAAAGCTGCACTGCATCATGCGGCAGGCCGTCCACCGGTCGAAGTGGCCGACATGCTGGCGACGGGCATCGGCGGCCTGGCGCGACACTATCGAATGAGAGCGCCGAATGATCGGCCGATCAACACGCATAATATATGGGCCGCCCTCGCTCATTGCGATCTCGCGATGCCGCGCAAGGTCAGGCGCCTGCTCCGCGACCATGTGCTTGCCGGCGACGCGGTATGGAACAAGGAAAGCTGGATCGATTTCCTGGGCGCGCTGCGGCCGCTTTTTGATCCGCCGCCACTCGGGACCGCGACCGACATCGCGGATTTTTGCCAGTTTGTCGCAGAGCAGGAGGCCGATACGCTCGATCCCGAGCGCGGCTCGACAAAGTATTTCAGAAGCGACCACGCAACCATCCGCTTGGGTTCGATCCATTCGGTGAAGGGCAAGAGCGTTGACGGCATTCTCGTCGTCGAAAGCGAGGTCTGGAAGGGCGTTGCCGCGAAGGACAGGTGCATGGATCTGGCAACGGTCCTTCCCCATGCCTTTGGCGTCGCGAACAGGAATTTTGCCGGGGTCGAGTTGACCGCCGCGACGAACATCTTCGTCGCGATAACCCGTCCGCGCGAGCTTCTTGGGCTTGCCGTTCGCAAGGCAGCGATGCCAGCGCCGGTTTTGCTCGCCGCCGAACAGCAGGGCTGGAATATTATCGACCTCGTGTCCCCGCCCCCGATGCCCGAAGAATCCCTCGCCTGACTTGCAGACCGGGGCGCTAGGTCAGTCTTTGCACTCGCTGCGCCGCCCGGGAGGCCGGGTGTTCGCGGTGCGCCAGGTCTTCTGTCCGCGCTCGCCGCGCCGCTTTTCGGTCCCGTCGCGCGCCGATGCGACGACGGTAAGAACCTCAATGTTGCGATAGCTTTGGGTGGCGTCCCAATCCCAGTCGAAGCTTGCGGTCTCGCCCTTGTACACGAATTTTCCGGACCATGGAGCGAGGAAGGAATAGGTCTCGCCGTCGATTTTCAGGACATGCTGATGCCATGCGCGGCTGTTTCCACCGCGGCTCGGCGGGCGCGACTTGTCCTTCAGATAGACAGCATAGTCCTGCACTTCTCCCTGTTCGATCCGCACCATAGATCCTTCCGCTGCGATGATTTGATGCTACATGTATGGGATGATCGCCGATCCACAAGCGGCGCTTGCCATCTTCGCCAAAGCGGTCGTCGAACTGCTGCTGGACGAGGATCTTGCTTATGCCGACCCCGCGGAGCGCGCACTTGTCGGCCGGCTTGCGGTCTTGCTCGAAGGCAAGTTCCCGGGCTGGTCGATAAGCATCGAATGGAATCGGCGCGAGAATATGGTCAAGCGCCTGCGCTACGGGCTGACCGACGAGGAGCTCGAGCGCGAAGGCGCGATCGTACCCGACCTTTTGATCCACCGTGTCGGCAAGCGCGAGAATCTGCTCGTCGTCGAGGTCAAGAAATCGAGCAACGACGATTATGAGGGCGACATCTGGAAACTCGAGGGGATGACCGAGCAAGCGGGATCCTACGGCTATGCCGCCGGACTTCACCTCGTGATCGACATGACGGCTGGCCATGTCGAGCGCTGCGATGTCTATGTCGACGCGCAGATCGACGCCGGGCTGACAACATGGCTGCGCGATCAGCTGCCCTGACCGGCATTCTGGATTCAAAGTTCCAAACGGACGACGAGAGGACGAGCCACTGGCCAAGGAAACGCTGCACAGCCTCTCGGTCCGCAATCCGGACCCTGCGGAAGTTGAAACCATGCTGCTCGGCCTTCAAACGCAGGATGACCGGACGGCCGCGATCGTTGGGGCGTCCCTTGTTGAATCGGCGCTGGAGCATCTCCTGGTTGCGGCCGTTCAAAGCAACGCTAGAACGCTCAAGCAGCGCCTCTTCGAGAATCGGGGACCGCTGTCCGATTTCAACTCGAAGATCCTGATCGCGCAGGCCTTCGGGCTGATCGCGGAGCGCGTGGCGGACGATATGCAACGTATTCGCCGGATCCGGAACTGCTTTGCGCATGCCCGCTTGCCGGTCACGTTCGAGGAGCCCCTCGTCGCGAAGGAAGTGTCGGCGCTCGCCGCGGTCATGGCCGTGAGATCGACTGAAGCCCATTATGTCTATGAGCCTTTCCCCTATCACAGTCACAAGACGTCCTACGGCCTCAGCTGCTACATCACGACGCTGCTGCTCAACCACCGGCATGTCGAAAAGGGCGGCGACGCGTTTATTCGAATGTAGTCGCGGGAGAGGCCGACAGGTCGAAGGCGGCGGCGATCGCTGGCGTGCGGCGCCCCGTTGCAGCAGTCGGTCCAAGATTGAGCGCGGGCCGCCGGCGCGCTAGGTCGGTCGCCCGACATCGGATTGTGAGATGAGATGAATTTCGACGAAGCGATCACCCATTCCTGCCGCGACGACCTTGCGGTCAAGTATCATCGATTTGATATTTGCCAGGACCAGGAAAGGGATCCGATCGGATTGATCGGGCCGGGGCATAACCTTGTTGCGATCAAATGACCGCTTTCGGGCACGGCTTAATCAGCACCGGAACGGCCGACAAGAGGCGCCAAGCGGTCGCTACCTGTGTCCAAACTTTCCATCGATCGCGGGCAAATGTATCGCACCGCGGAGCCGCTCGTTGAGCCAGATTCTATATCCCACGGTGTCAATCGAGACTCAAAGGCATCTCCAAATCGGGTCACGCTTTTCGGCAAATGCTCGCGGACCTTCGTGCGCGTCTTCGCTCTGCAACAGCAATCCAAGCTCTGCCGAGTTTACACTCCACTTCGGCTCTTCGCCTGCAATCGAGCCAGCAAAAATACCATAGGCCACGCGCTTCGAAACCTGAACAGAGAGTGGTGCATTGCGGCATATCCGTTCGGCCAAATCAATTGCTGTGGCCAAAAGCTTGGTAGATGGCACGACCGCGTTCGCGAAACCGAAGCGCTGAGCGGTCTCCGCATCAAACGGCTCGCCTGTCAGAAGAAGTTCCAGAGCAATTTTGCGGGGAAGCTGCTCGATGATCCGGAACGCTCCGCCTGCGGCAGCGAACAGACCGACTTTAACTTCGGGCAGACCGAACTTCGCATGCTCGGCAGCTACAACCAGGTCGGACGCGAGGACTAGCTCGAAACCTCCGCCAAAGGCATAGCCATTGACGGCTGCGATGTTGGGCTTCGAAATCGGGTGAGAGGCCATTCCCCCGAAACCCCACGCTCTTCTTTCGTCATCACCCGGCTCGATTGGCTCCCCGCGAGAAATTGCGACCAAGTCGGCACCAGCGCAAAAACTCCGATCGCCCGCCCCCGTCAAGATGACGGCACGAATTTCCGGATCTTCGTCCGCCTCTTTCAACGCTGTACCGAGGCCGACATGAATAGCGGCATTTACGGCATTACGGGCGTCTGCCCGATTGATGGTGACAATCAGGATGTGACCGCGGCGCTCCGTGAGCACTGCTGCGGCGGTTTCGGCGTCCATCAAAAGTCCTTACTCAAGTAGCGAAACTCAGCGTTCGCCGCTCCAAAAATTGCTTCAGATCTTCCCCAACGTCTCGCGGCGTGGGCCAAGATAGCCGAACAGGTAGGCGCCGACCTTGCGCATCTGGATTTCCTCAGCACCCTCGGTGATGCGATAGCGACGGTGGTGGCGATAGATATGCTCGAACGGCTTGTGCCGCGAATAGCCGATGCCGCCATGCACCTGCATCGCCCGGTCGGCGGCTTCGCAGCAGAGGCGATTCGCCCAGTAATTGCACATGCTCACACGGTCAGACAGTCGATGCTCGACCTCCTTGTGCGGCATATTGTCCATCTCCCACGCGGTCTTGCGGATCAGCAGGCGCAGCATTTCGGCCTGCGTCGCCAGTTCGACCAGCGGGAACTGGATCGCCTGATTCCTCGCCAGCGCCTCGCCGAACGGCTTGCGCTCGCGCGCGTAACGCACGCTTTCCTCGATGCAGAAGACCGCGGCGCCCAGCGAGCTTGCCGCCTGGCGGATGCGGTTCTGGTGGACGAAGCTCTGCGCGATCGACAGCCCGCCGCCGACGGGCCCGAGCCGCGCGCTGTCGGGCACCCACACATCGGTGAAGGTCATGCGCGGATGGTCGGTCGGCATGTTGAAGGTCCACATATATTCGTCGACCGTCATGCCCTCGGTGCCCGTCGGCACGAGCAGGCAGGTAATGCCCTTCGCATCGCCGTCCTTGCCGTCGGTCCGGCAGAAGGTCGCGCAATGCGTCGCGACATGCATGCCGGTGATCCACATCTTGCGGCCGTTGATTAGCCAGCCTTCGACCCCGTCGCGGGTCTCGCGAACGCCACGCGTTTCCATATGCGTCGCGTCGCTGCCATGGTCGGGTTCGGTCAGGCCGAAGGCGGTGCGGCGCTTGCCCTCGAAGCCGCCGAGGATGAATTCCTGCTTCTGCTCGTCGCTCGTCGCGAATTGTTCGAACATCTCGACGAAGGGGAAATTGCCGACGATGCTATGCTCGTTCTGAAGGTCGTTGTGGAGGCCGAGGCCCTTGGCCGCGAAATGCTCGCGGATCACCGCCATCCAAAGGTTGCTGCCGTCCTTGCCGCCGTATTTCTTGGGCGCCGAAAAGCGCCAGTGGCCTGCCGCATCGGCTTTGCGCGTCGCGGCCTTCAGCAGCTGCTCCCATTCGTGGCGCGGCAGGCCCTGATTGTCCCAGTCGGTGCGCGCGTGCTCGCGGCGATGGTCGAAGAAACGGATATTGTCGTCCGCCAACTCCAGCGGCTTGATCTCCGCTTCGATGAAGGCGTCGAGTTCGTCCAGATAGGCCTGCAAATCGGCCGGTACGGCAAAATCCATCGTCCAGATCCTTTTGGAGAATGCGCCAGATCGCCCCCACATGGCCGTGAGGCCGCGTGATTAGTCCTGAAATTGGGTGGCTAGGAAGGCGGTCGTCAGAAATCAGCCGGCACGCTCATCGTCGACGGCTATGTACAGCCACCCGTCCTCTTTCTTCACGGAAAAGGTGTCGACGTCCTTGTCGACGATGCCGCCTTGGGCGCGACCCGTCTTGATGTCGAAGAAGCCGGCATGGAGCGGGCACTCGACCAGACATCCTTCTTGAAAACCATTGGTCAGCAGCGCGAAGGCGTGGGTGCAGACGTTTCCGATCGCGTAATAGTCGCCGTCGACCTCGAAAACCCCGATCTTCAGATTTCCGATCGTTGCGGAATATGGACGTCCGTCGACAACCTTCTCGGCTTCGACGAGCTTATGCCAATTAGTCATTACATCCGTGCCCATCTTGCTCACGCCTGTTGCAGCGGTTCGGGTGCCGCGATCTCCCGCCAGGACTCGTCCGCGCCGATGGTAGCGGCACGCGGCATGATTTCCGAGAAATCGACATCGCCCCCTGGAGCACATCGCGGCCGACCGCCATCGATAAACTCGCGCACCGCGCGTAGCAGACCCCGGCGTACACGAATGACGAACTGGTCGCTCGAGGAGAGATATTCCTTCTTCCGGTCGACGAGCGCGCCTTGACTGACCTGGGTTGCAAAATCTTCGGCGACGAGATGCCTGAAGCCGGTCCAATGCCCCTCTTTCATCAGTGCGCGATCCTGCCCCCAATGATCTTCTGCCGTTCCGATCGGTGCAAATGCATCAGGGTTGCTGTCAGGCTTGGTCGCGCCATCGAGACCGGCGCTGGTGTAAGGATTGAACCGCACGAAAAACTGCATCATGTGCGTATCGTCGGTGGGCACCGCGAAGATTGCCGTGCGGTCGCCGTAAGGCGGATTTTCCGGCGGGATCATGCCAAACCAGGGCAATATGAACTCGGTCACACGTACATATTTCTGGTCATCGCCGATGTGGCGGGTAGCCGACGCGGTGTAGCCATAGGGTCGGTCTTCGAATTCATATTCGACGGCCGTCGACTTTTGCGTGGACGACATGCCCTTGGCCCAGTCCTGTACCATCCAGCTCTGGTGGAGAACGCCCACGTGCGATGAATCGATTGTACCTTCGACGCCCTGAACCCAATTGGCATCGAGGGGCTGGCACTGGACATAATATCGGTCCGCCGGCAGATCCATGAACGGCAGGTTCCAGAAAGCGGGTTCAACGCCGCTGCCGAGCCAGACCCAGAGAATTCCGGCTGCTTCGCGTACAGGATAATGCTTGAGCGGCACGGTCTGCGCGAAGGCGTCGCTATTCTCACCCTCGGTGGGCACTTCGAGAACCTTGCCGTCTACCCCGAATCGCCAGCCATGGAAAATGCATGTGAGCGAGCAATCCTTGTTCACGCCGAGCGCCAAGCTCACGCCTCGATGCGGGCACCCCTCGTCAAAGAAGGCAACGCGTCCATCGGTTGCTCGCCAGGCGACAAAATCTTCCCCAAGGAGACGGACGCGGACGGGCGCGCCGTCGGCCTCGATGCGCGCCAAGCGGCATGCGGGAAGCCAAAAATGCTGACGGATCATCTGCCCCATCGGGGCATCGCCCTCGACGCGGCACATCAGTTCATTCTGTTCATCGCTCAGCATGCCACTCCCTCTCTCCCTTTGCCGCCACCTGCGCGCGGCCCGGCGTCTTCGCCAGTCGATCAACCTTTATAAAATTTTTCCTTTAGGTCAATAAAACAAGTCGACTCTATCACAGTGGACTATAAAAAAATCCGTTCCGAAATTGGATGTCAGCCCAAGCGCGTTTCCTCTCCCGGTTTGTCAACTTGACCGCTTTGTCGTTTCTGCCCTAGTTTGGTGTGTCCCGTATCCACGCGCAAACGCTGATACGAAACGAGGAAAATCGCTTGACTGGCGCAGAAGCATCATTGGAGGCAACAAAGGCCCCGCGAAAGCGCCGCGAGCAAAAGCGCGCCGTCGAAACGCGCGAGCGGATCATCCGGGCCGCGGGCAGCGAGTTTGCGGCCAAGGGTTTCGATGGCGCAGCCACGCGGTCGATTGCCGCCGCAGCAGGCGTGCAGCACACGCTGGTCACCTATCATTTCGGGGGCAAGGAGGGTCTTTGGCAGGAGACGCTCAGATATTATTCCCACGAAAGGTTCGAGCGTCTGCAGGCCCGGCTGGAAGGCCTGCGCGGTGTTGGGGCGGCGATCAAGCTCTACCTCTATCTCGAAGACTTCGTGCACTATTCTGCTGATTGCCCGGAGTTCGCATGGATCATGGGTCATGTGGCCTCCACGCCGAACCCGCAGCTTGATTGGCTTTACGAGACACAGCTCGACCGCGGCTTCTCGACGGTCGAGACGATGATCGAAGGCGCGCAGAAGTCGGGGCATTTCGTCGAGGGCGAACCGAAATATCTCTATTATCTTTTCATCGGAATGGTGACACGCGTCTTCATGCTGTCTGCCGAGGTCGAGAAAATATTGGGGCGCTCGCCTTTCGATCCATCCTTCGTCGAAACGCATGCCAAAACATGTCTCGGGCTGTTTTTCCGCAAGGAGCCGAATCTCGAGCCTTATTAAGACCTGCCGGCGACATAGCCCGAGTAGGATGGCTGATCGATCGCGAGCCGATCGAGAACCGTTTCCCGTAGTGCCGAACGGACGAGCGGATCGGCGAGAGCCGTCGGCCCCGACGCCACCAAATCGCAAAGCTCGTCGCGCAGCGAATATATATCGCCTTCACGCTTCAGAGCGGCGACCAGCAGGGTCCGCTCCTTTTCTTCGGCGTCCGCTCGAAGCGCAATTTCGCGGCGGACCAGATCAAGGGCGTTCGCCGTTACGCGCACGTTGAACGCATCACCCCCCGCGAGCTTCGGCATGAGCTCATTCCGCAAAAAGCGCGCGGCTGCTGCCAGGATTTCGCTGGCATCCGGATAATTATCGTGATGTTTCATCGGAAAGGATCTCGTCCAGAATATCGATTTCAGTCTCTGACGACCGGCGGCCGATCATGCAGCGCTCGATGGTTGCAGCTTGTTCGGTACTCGGCGGCAACGCCATTTCGAGGCAGCCTATCCCCCAGTTCAGGGAACCGAGCGTCCGCCAGAATGCAATATGGCGCTCCGATATTGCTCTGCCGCCAGCTTGTTCATATGCCGAGCGGAGTTCGGACAGGTCGCCAAATCCGCCAACCTTCTTGTCCCGGTTGCCGAAGCGCCAGCTGTTCACCATGATCCATCCCAGATCCTCGGCCGGGTCCCCGAGGTGCGCGACCTCCCAATCGAGCACGGCGCGTACGCCCTCGGGCCCGACGATGAGATTGCCGTTTCGAAAGTCGCCATGGACCAGCGTCACAGGCCCGGGATCCGGCAAGCGATCTTCCAGCCACCGAAACGCCGCTTCAAAGACGGGCCGGCGCATCCCCAGTCGCCGATAAAGCGACGCGAGACGTGTCAGCTTTTCACGCGGGCCGACTTCAGGGAGCTCCCGAAGCGAGTCCAGGCGCACGCCGTGAATATGGGCGAGGATCGTTCCACATTCGGCCGCCATGCGCGGACGGATCGCGTCGAACCTCGCATCCCGGAGAATTTTTCTCGGTAACGTCTCACCTTCGACCCGGTCGCAGATAAACCCGCGTCCAAGTTCGTCGATTGGCTCGAGGACGTGCCGGACCGAAGGGACCGCCACGCCAGCGGCATCCGCGGCCCTGATTACGATGGCTTCGAGTTCGGGCCCGATTGCTGCGTCAAGCGGCGACGCGCCCGCGGGCAGCCGGCGCAGGATCAACGGAATCTGCTGGTGGTTGCCTTTGGCGTCAAAGGCCCAGGTTTCCTGACTGGCCCCCGCTGTCAGTCTTACCAGGCTTTCCGGGACGATCCTCCCAAGGCCGCAGCGGCGCAGGGTCCGGTCCAGTCCGGCCTCAAGGCCGTCTAACGGAGGGGAAGGCTCAAGCATCAGCGCCATCCGGGAACACAAGGACGAGCGAGTCCGATATGGCGGCCGGCTTATCGCCACCCTCGATCTCGATGATGGTCCGAAGCGAGAGAAGAATGCCATCCCCTTTGGCCTCGGCTCCCGTCAGTGTTTGCCGTCCCCGCAAGCGAGCCCCTGCCGGCACGACGGCCAGAAAGCGCACCTTGTCGAGACCGTAGTTCAATCCGTGGCCGACACCGGTGAGCTCGAATATCTCGGCTGTAAAGGCCGGCAGAAGAGACAGGGTCAGATAGCCATGGGCGATGGTGTGTCCGAGCGCCTTTTGGGCCCGAGCCACATCCACATGCACCCATTGCCGGTCGCCGGTGAGATCGGCGAACAGGTCGATCATAGGCTGATCGACGTCTATCCAGCCCGAGACGCCGAGTTCGCAGCCGACATGATCGCGGATTGTCGAAAGCGAGATTTGCTTCGGTATTTTAGTAGCTTGGGGCATGACGTTAGCGCAACTTGATGACGATCTTGCCCCGGGCCTGTCTCGAGCCGAGGAGTTTCAGCGCCGAGCCAGCCTCTTCGAGCGCCGCGACATGAGATATGGCGGGACATATGCGGCCCGCCTCATAAAGGCCGAAGAGATCGCGGACATTTTCGAGATAGGCCTCGGGCTCTTTTTCGACGAACGCGCCGTAAAAGACGCCCACGGCCTCGGCGCCTTTAAGCAGGGCAAGATTTAACGGAAGCGACGGGATACCCGCCGGAAACCCGACGACAAGAAAGCGGCCGCGCCAAGCGAGCGAGCGGAAGGCGGCCTCGGCATAGGCGCCGCCCACACTGTCATAGACCTTATCGAAACCGCCACTTGGTGCGGCTTCCTTGAACAATCGCGCAAGTGCTTTGGTGTCAATTGTGTCAGACGGATAGACAAGCGAGCGATGCGCGCCATGGGCCAATGCGAAATCCGCTTTTTCCGGGGTCGATACCGCGGCGACCACGTCGGCGCCCATGGCGCGTCCCAGTTCGACGGCAGCGCTACCCACGCCTCCCGCAGCGCCGAGCACCAAGAGATGATCTCCCGGCTGCAAATTCGCGCGCTGCTTGAGCGCATGATAGGATGTGCCGTAGGTGCCGAAGAACGCGGCTCCGTGCTCAAAGGACATGGCCTCCGGCATCGCGACGCATTTGGCGGCGTCACATGCCACCTGATCGGCCATGCCGTTCCATCCGACCCCTGCAATGACGCGGTCGCCGACAGCGAATTTTTCCACGCCCTCGCCGACGCGGCGGATCGTTCCCGCCACTTCGCCGCCGGGTGCAAAGGGACGGGGCGGCCGGAACTGGTACCGATCTTCGATGATCAGAAGATCGGGAAAATTCACGCCGCATGCGTACACATCGACGACGACCTCCCCCGGACCGCAGTCTGGATCCGGCAACTCCGAGATTTCAAGAGAGTCCGGTCCTCCAGGCACTTTGCTCAACAAGGCTCGCATCATTTCTCCACTTCAGCCCGCGGCGCGCGCAAGGCATTGGCCGCTAAAAGAAAATGCGCGGCCGCCCAGACGGCCAGCGGCTGCAGCGCGAGGAGTCCGCCGCCAAGCCCTTGTCCTCCGAGCCGCAGCGTGAGCACGTCACTGATCGCGCCCGCGACCACGGGGCCAAGTCCGAAACCGAGCACCGTGTAGCTCGCAACAAAGCAAGCCGCGGCAGTCGCGCGGCGCTCGGCGCCCGCTGCGGACTGCATTGCCGCGATCGACGGCCCGAGCCAGAAGACCGAGAAGCAGGATTGGATGACGAGACCCGCCAGAGCGATTTCGAGCGATGGCGCGAGCAGGAAAACAATTGTCGCGGGGATTGCGAGAAGCGCCCCCGCAGCGGCGATCCATTGCAGCCACGCAAGGTCGCGGCGCGCGAGTCGGCTGGCGAACCACCCCACGACGACATTAGTGACGATGGCGGGGATTCCCGATAGCAGACCGAAATAAATACCGGCCTCGGCGGGACTGATGTCGAACTTGCGCATCAGAAATGCCGGACCGAAGGAGAGTGATGCCGCGCTCGCCATGGCGTAGAGCACGCCGGCGAGGATGATGTTCCGCATTGCGCGGTCGCTGAAAATTGTGCGGAATGCCGCCGCGGCTGGTTCGGGCTTGGTCGCGGCCGCCTGCGCTGCGCCGCGCCGACGGCGCGGGTCGCGCATGGCAAATCGTACCAGTACGGCGATGATCAGCCCTGGCGCGCCGACGATGAGGAGCGCGCCCCGCCATCCGTAATGCTGTGCGAGGATACCGCCCAGCGGAAGTGCCACCAATCCGCCCGCCAAGGCTCCGGCGGCGTAAATCCCCGTTGCAAATGGTCGGCGGTCCTCGTCGAACAGATCCGAGATAAGGCTATGGGACGCGGGCTGGCAGCCGGACTCGGACAGGCCGACGCCCATCCGCAGCACAAGCAGCTGAACATAAGAGGTCGCCAGGCCGCACGCCATGGTCAGAGCGCTCCATACGGCAAGGGATGCCGAGAGAATCGCAATGCGATCCCGTCTTTCGGCGACCCGGGCAATGAACAGGCTGCCGACACCGTAAAACAGTGTGAATGCCAGGCCGGACAGGATCCCCAGCTGCCAGTCCTGAAGGCGGAACTCCGCCTTGATGGAATCGAACAGGATCGCAATGATCATCCGGTCGATGTTGCAGACGATGAGGATGAGGGTCAGCATGGCCAAGGCGCCATATGCCGCACCATTTGATGCCTCGTGCTGCGCGCGCCCGCT
Organism: Sphingopyxis sp. Q841; assembly: GCF_052384365.1. Lineage (NCBI taxonomy): Bacteria > Pseudomonadati > Pseudomonadota > Alphaproteobacteria > Sphingomonadales > Sphingopyxidaceae > Sphingopyxis > Sphingopyxis sp. Q841. The sequence continues at coordinate 44,055 of NZ_JBQSUM010000006.1, forward strand.
TTCGAACATGCCATCTCCCTCCCCGGTTCTGCCGCCGGCACAAATCGCGCCGGCAGATGTAGACATTTATTTTCCTTTTGGATAGTCTAACGATACCAATCAAAGCAAGATGGTATATTTATGGCGAGGGGTGAGGGATCGTGAGCGATCAGGACGATGTGATAGCTGACGCGAATAGCTCGGTCGTGCTCGTGGGCGGCGGCCAGGCAAGCTGGATGACCGCAAAGGCTCTTCGCCGCGATGGATATTCGGGACGCATCACGCTTATCGGCGATGAGGATCATCCACCCTATGAGCGCCCGCCCCTGTCGAAAGCCCTGCTCCTTGGCTCGATGAAGGCCGACGAGACCTATTTCGCCACCGAGGCCGAGCTCGCCGCGCTGGACATCGTGTGGATCATCGATCGGGTGACACGCATCGATCGCAACCAGACAATGCTTCATACCCCAGGCGGCGCCCGGATTGCATATGATCGATTGCTTCTCGCCACGGGCGGTCGCCCACGCGAGTTGCCGATCGACGGCATCACTCTCGATGGCGTTGTCGTCCTGCGGACCCTGGCCGACGCCGCAACGATCGGCGCGCGTCTGGTTGCCGGCAAAAAACTGGTGGTCGTAGGCGGCGGCTGGATCGGCCTCGAAGTAGCTGCCTCGGCGCGAAAGGCCGGCCTGTCCGTCACCGTGATCGAGACCAGCAGCCGCCTGTGTGCCCGCGCATTACCGGAGGGCCCTGCCAATTTCCTGCAGCAGGCTCACACCGACCATGGCGTTGATGTACGCCTCGGTGTGCAGGCCCGCCGGATTGCCGGGGTCGACTGCGTCGAACGCGTCGAACTGGACGATGGGGAATCGATCGAGGCCGATATGGTTCTGGTTGGCGTAGGCATGGTCCCGAACGTGGAGCTTGCGGCGGAAGCCGAGCTTGCGGTGGAGATCGGGATCGTGGTCGATGCCGAGGGACGGACGAGCGATCGCCGGATATTCGCGGCGGGAGACGTCGCCGAAGAGAAGCGCGACCATGGCCTCGTGCGCACCGAGTCCTGGGCAAATGCAAATGAGCAAGCCGAAGCGGTCGCGGCGGCGATGCTGGGATTGCCGCGACCCGAGCGGTCGCCGCCATGGTTCTGGTCCGACCAATATGACATAAATTTGCAGATTCTCGGCGATGTGTCTTCGCCGGACGCGATGCTGATCGGCGATGCATCGCGCGGCGAGGCAAGCTGGTGCTATTTCCGCGAAGGCCGCCTCGTCGGTATCGTCGCCGCCAATCGGCCGCGCGACATTCAGGTGATCCGGCGAGCGCTTCAGCGACACCTCCGGATCGACGCCGCCATGATCGAGGCAGCAGCGGGCGACCTGGCGCAGATCCTCAAGGCTGCGCCGTCGGCGCTTCCTGCCGCCAACACCTGATTCATCGATTTGACCCCGAGGTAGCCTGATGTCCGTAAATGCCAGTGCGAGTTGCAGTCAGGACTCGAGCGTCCCGACGGTAAGCTCGCTGATCGCGCGCCATGCGCAAGCAAACCCCGACCGGCTTGCCCTTCGTTTCGAAGAAAGCGATCTCAGCTATGCGGCGTTGGAGCGCGAGGTCGCGCGGACGGCCGCGGCGCTGGAAGCCGATGGCGTCGCGATGGGCGACCGCATCGCCTATTATGGAAAAAACTCGGCCGCCTATTTTTTGCTGCTTTACGGCGCGGCACGGCTCGGGGCCGTGATGGTCCCGATCGGGTGGCGCCTCGCGTCTGCCGAGGTCGAATATATCGTCAACGACACCGAAGCGCGGCTTTTGTTCGTGGAAAGCGAAACGGCGGCGATCGGCAAATATGTTTCGGAACGGGCGAAGGCGCTGCGCCGCGTCATCTCGGTTGGTGGCGCAGAGGATCCCAGGGCTTTCGAGACGTTTCTTGCCGGAGCCTTGACCCCATCCGGCTCGCCGGTCGAAGACCCGGACACCGTCTTTCTGCAGCTTTACACGTCCGGTACCACGGGCAAGCCCAAAGGAGTCATGCTGACCGCGCGCAATATCTTCGCGATGCGAATGCGATGCAAGGCGGCTCGCATCGACTGGGATATATGGGGCGAGGATGAAGTCGCGCTCATCGCCATGCCCGTCGGTCACATCGGTGGTTCGGGTTATGGCCTGATGGCCTTGTTCCACGGTGCGACAGGGCTTATCGTTCGCGAGTTCACGCCGGAAATCGTGCTTGAGACGATCCGCAATGAGCGCGTCAGCAAATTTTTCATCGTCCCTACCGCGCTCCAGATCCTCGTACGGCATCCCGAGGCGCGGTCGACCGACTATAGCCGCGTCCGCCACATCTTGTACGGGGCGTCCCCGATGCCCTTGCCACTGCTGCAGGAAGCGATCGACGTCATCGGAGCCGGACTGGTTCAGCAATATGGAATGACAGAGACATCGGGAACGATCGTGGCACTCGGCGCCGAGGATCATGATGTCCGAGGCAATGAGCGGATGAAATCGGCTGGGAAGCCGCTTCCCGGCGTCGAAATTCGCATTCTCGGCGACGAGGGCGAAGTGCTCGGCGCCAATGAAGTCGGCGAAATCGCCACGCGCTCCGACGCCAATATGGCCGGATATTGGAAGCTTCCCGAAGCAACGGGGAGCACGGTGGATGCAGACGGATGGCTTCGAACCGGCGACGCGGGCTACCTCGACCCGGACGGCTATCTATATATTTGCGACCGGGTGAAGGACATGGTCCTTACCGGCGGCGAGAATGTCTATCCTGCCGAAGTCGAGGCGGTTCTTTATGCTCACCCTCAGGTCGCAGAAGCAGCCGTGATCGGGGTACCCGACGAGAAATGGGGAGAAGCGGTCAAGGCGATCATCGTTGCCAAGCCTGACGCGATCATTGCGCCTGAGGACCTCATCGCCTTCACGCGTGAGCGGCTCGCGGGCTTCAAGGCGCCGAAGTCCATTGATATCGTCGATACGCTGCCGCGCAATGCGAGCGGAAAGATACTCAAAAAGGAGCTTCGCGAGCCCTATTGGGCGGGTCGAAACCGGCAGGTCAACTGACAGACCGCGTTCCTCTCATTTGAGCCGCGCGCACGCAAAAAAGAGCCCCGGCGCAAGGAGAGCCGGGGCACCAAGGCTTTGGGAGAAGCGGATCCTTTAGTAGCGGGCGGTCACCTGGACGGCGATCGTCCGTGGGCGTTCGTAGCTTGCGCCAATGCCGCTGAAACCTGTTCCGCCATATGCGCTGTCGACGATGCGTTCGTTCGTCAGATTCCGCCCCAGCAGCGCGATTTCATAACGATCATCGTCCGTAGCGAGGCTTACGCGAGCATTGAGCCGCTGGGCCGAGCCGAAGTTGTAGATGAACTCGGTCGGCGGCGGGGTCGGGGACGACGGCTGGCGATTGTACTGGCTCGAGCGGAACTCCAGTTCCATCCCCGCCCCCAGCTTTAGTCCGCCGAGATCGCCCTTATAATCGGCACCGACGATGCCGCTCCATTTGGGGGCATAGGTGAGCGGCAAATTCGCCGTGGTGTCGTGCGTGTCGGCATAGGTTACCTGCGCCCGCAACGACAGGTCGGGGATCGGCCGGATGAGCGCATCGAGCGTACCGCCACGCGAGCGCTGATTGCGTGAGAGATAAACAAGCAGCGGACCGACGCTGGTCGAGTTCTGGAAATCGCTGACCTTCACGCGGAAGGCAGACAAGTTCACATAGCCGGCTCGGCCGAGCGAATATTTGACGCCGGCCTCGATCGTCCGTGCGGTTTCTTCCTGATATTCCGCATTGTCGCGGAAGGTCTGATAGGTTGCGCCAGGCTTCGGCTGGTTGTTGAAACCGCCACTCTTGGTGCCCTGCCCGTACGACACATATAAGGTGAGGTCAGGATTGGCTTCATATTTCAGCGACACGCCATAGTCGGGCGTGGCGTCGTGGCGCGACACCTTGGTGAGCGGGAAAGGCGGCTGGAGCACATTGGAATAAAGCCCGGGCGTGATGGTCGTATTGCCGATCACCGCCTTTTTGGTTTCATCTGTGTAGCGCAGGCCGCCGGTCAGCTCGAGAGAGTCGGTGATGTCGTACGACCCTTGCGCGAAGGCCGACAAGGTGGTTGCGCGCTGGCTATAGGCGAAGTCCACCGAGCCATTGATGGCCCACAATGTGGTGCCACCGGACACAATGACCGGAGAGGTGATCGAGGTGATGGGCAAGGCAAACCGGTCATGCCCGACATAGGCGCCGATCAGCCAGCGGAAACGTTGGTCTTCCGCCGATGCCAGGCGCAGCTCCTGCGAGTAGAGGGTGTCGGATTCGCGCAAGTTGGCGGTGAAGAGCGGCAGCGGCATCTGGTCGACGTCGACGACCGAGTCCACCTCGTACCGGATGAAGCCGCTGATCGCGGTCAGCGTGAGCCCTCCAAGATCGAGCGTCCCGGTACCGATCACCCGGTCCCCTTCCTGATAGTCGCGCGTGGAGCCAAACCGCGTTCCCGGATTCTGCTGGTTCTCGAAGTTCAGCGTGAAATCGCAGGTAATCCCGGCAAGCGCGCAGAGCGCCTGACCATTTCCGGCGCTCGGCGTAAAGCCGACGGACTCGAAGCTGACGCCGCGCTGGTGCCGTTGATCGTGCTGATAGACGAGCGAATAGCTGAAATTGTCGCTCGGCTCCCACAGCAACGAAGCGCGCAGGCTGTAGGATTTGGTGCGCGGCTCGTCCCGGCCAAGGAAGCTATTGCGCACCCAGCCTTTGTCATTCTTCCACTGCCCGGCGAAGCGGACGGAAAGGGTGTCGGAGACGGGGATATTCACCATCCCCTCGATATAGGGCGAATTGAGATTGAACTCGTAACGTCCGGTGAGCGAAGCGGCGAACTCGCCGCGCGGTAGCTGGGTATTCACCATCACCGCCCCGAGGCTCGCATTCTTGCCCAGGATCGCCTGCGTGCCCTTGACCACTTCGATGCTCGAGAGGTCGTATGTTCCGACCAGCAGCGAGCGCCCGTGGCCGTTTGCCACGCCGTTGAAAAACGGCATGACCGATTGCTCGAATGTCGTTCCGGTTGCGGACGTGCCCATGCCGTACAGAAAGAGCGAGGGGTTGCCGAGCGGACTGGTATAAATCTGCATGCTCGGCACAACGCGACCGAGATTGGTAAGCTCGGAAATCTGCGCATTCGCCAGCTGCTCCGGCTCGATCGCCTGGATGGTGGCGGGCGTGTCCTGAAGGCTGCTGCTGCGTTTTAGCGCGGTGACGACAATGGCCTCGCCGTCATCGGCGGTATCGGACGGGGCCGCGGCAACACCCTCCTCCGTTTGGGCAAAAGCAGGCGCCGAAAACGCCAACAGCGATACGCTGACAAAAAGGCCGATATAACGACTCATAGTCCCCTCCTTTGAAGATTATTTTTTTGTATAATTTCACAACTAGAACTCATTAGCAATCTAAACCTTCCCATTTGGAATATTTTAGATTCCCAACCGAGCGGCTTCAGACGTCGGAGTTTGAAGGCTGTGATAGCCGAGAGACTGGCGCGCCTCGTCCAGCCGCATGCCTCCGCGAACCAGGTCGCGAATCTTCTGCTCGGTGGCTTCGATGGCTTCAGCGGTAGCGAGAACCTCGAATGCCTTTGACGATGGAATGGCAACGACGCCATCGGCATCGCCGACGAGCCAGTCTCCCGGCTCGACGCGGATGCCGGCAATCTGAACCGCGACATTATAGCTGTCGGCCGTCACCCTATCCTTGCCGGTACGCATAGTGTTTCCGCGCGCAAAGACCGGGTATCCGAGCTCGACACAGCGGTCGGAATCGCGGCAGACACCGTCGATGACCGTGGCAGCGATGCCTTTGGTGGAAGCCACGGACGTCAGAATGTCACCCCAGACGGTCGCATCGAGCCGCCCGTCATTGTCGATCACGACGACCTGGCCCTCGGGCACTTCGTCGATATAATCGCCGACGCTGCCCCCCGTCGCCCCAACTGGGAGCATGCGGATCGTGAAGGCGCGGCCCGCGAATTTCATCGTCCGGATGACCGGCATGACGCCCAGAATCTGGCCGTCGATGGAAAGCTTGTCGAGCGCATCGGAAAGCGCCGTGGTTCCGGCGTCACGCAAGCGCGCTGCGAGGTCATTGTCGTTCATGATGTCACCTTGGAAAGCATGTCCTCATAGTCGGTGCCCATCACCGTGGTGATCGGCTTTCCGGCCTCGATGTCGCGCGCCATCAACTGCTCGCGGGCAAAAATCCGCTCAGCGAGTGCAAGGATTTCATCGATACGGCCCGACGGAAGAAAGACGACGCCACTCGCATCCGCCAGCACCCAGTCGCCCGGGGCCACCGCGACGCCGGCAAAGCTGATTGGTTGCTCGAACGAGAGTTCGGCAACGCGCCCGCGCGCGGTGATGGGGACGCCGCTGCGCGCATAGACAGGAAGGCCAAGCTCAGCCGCCTCGTCCACGTCGCGAACGGCGCCGTCCACGATGACCCCCGCGACCCCTCGCGCGATAGCGCCGCGGGAGAGCAGGCCGCCCCATCCCGAGACGTCGAGGCGGCCCCGATGGTCGACGACGATGATGTCCCCGGCCTCGGCCGCCATGATCGCTCCTGTGCCGAGATGCACCTTGGACGCGTGCTGTTTCGGGGCGCCAAGGCTCACCGTGCGCGCTCGTCCCGCTATTCTGGTCTTCACCGTCAGCGCCCGGATGCCGAAAACGGCACCGGATAGCGCCAGAGCGTCCAGCGCGTCGGACAGCGTCGGCGTGTCCAGCGCGAGCAGTCGCGCGGCGTGATCAATAGACGACATGGTCGAACTCCGGTCTCGGAAAGGTCTGCAGATGATGGTCGGGAGCAGTCATGCCTTGGGCTTCCATGTCGCGAAGCCGCAGCCGATCCCGGTGCCCGCGGGGGTTCGCCGAATGGGCTCATACTCGATCCACGACAGGGGCAGATGCGTCACCGCTCCGGCAGTCATCACCCAATTGAGGATTTCCGACGAGCCTTCCTTCAGGGCCTCGAAAGGCAGCGAACGGAGGATATGCCCCTCGGGCTCGCGCAGCCCCTCGATCACTCTGCGGTCGAGCTCTTCTTCGACGACAAAATGGCTCAATCCACCCGAAGCCATGATGGCAACCTTGAGGTCGAGAGGACTCGCCTCGATCGCTTCGCGGATTTTCAGTCCGATGTCGAAGCAGCGCGAGGGTCTGGGCACATTTGGCGGGAAATAGGTGTTGAGCAGCACCGGGACCATCGGGATCGCCTTGCCGCCGAACAGCCGTTCTGCCGGAAAGCCGAATGCATGGCCGAAGCCGGCCTTGTCCGGGTCGGCCACCCGATCTGCAATCGCGAGGTCGACCTCGCGCTCCATGAGCCCGTCAATCAGATCGAGGGCGAGCGCCGAATGCCCTGGAAAGACATGAACCTCGTCCATCCCATAGCCTTCGGCAACGCGCTGCATCCAGGGCGGCAATTCGTCATCCACGGAATGGGTCGTGATTTCATCGCCCCAATAGATCGCAACCGAAGGCATGTTGCCGGGAGCGTATAGCTCGTCCTGATCGTCTCCGATGACGACAATGACGTCGGGAGCCGCCTCGGCGATATCCTCGGCGAGCCGGTCGAGATGGGCTTGGCACCGCGTGGAAATCTCGCGAAAGACGTCGAGCTGAGCGTCCTGCTCAAAGGGCGTTCCACGAATTGCGACGAGCGTCTCATAATCGACTAGCTTGCCGTCAGCGAGGCTCAACCGGTCATTCTTCAAATCTGCTTTGGCACGATTGTGCCAATCATCGCCTTCAAGGGTGAGCATCGGACTGTGCGATGTCGCAACACCGAGGACAATCTCAGCCATCAGAGATCCAGTCGCGAAAAGAGGCGGCGGACATTTCCTTCGAAAATCGCGGTTCGGGCTTCCTCGCCGAGCGAAGGAATGGCATCGATAAATGGCTTGATATCGTCGTAGGGCCGACCCGATACGGGATCGATGCCGCCTCCCGAGCCCGGGCGCTCGGTGCCGAAGCAGCAGCGATCGTGCCCGACGGTCTTGAACAGCAGTTCGAGCGAGTCTTGATTGTGCACGACGGTGTCGAACCAGAATTTGCGTAGCACCTCATCGAACGTCGGGGCATCTTGCGGCACGCGCCCCCCCGCGCGGGCCATTTCGCGATGCGAGCGCCACCGACCGATCTGATAGGGGATCGGCCCGCCTCCATGACTGATCATCAGCTTGAGGTCCGGAAATCGGTCGAATACGCCAGCGCGGTAGATCGAGGTGATCGCGAGCCCCTCCTCTGCCATGAAGTGCTCGTCGTAGGTTTCGCGGCCGTTGCAGCATTGTCCGGAGTGGATATGCGCCGGCAAATCGAGCTCGCAGAGCCGTTCATAGAGCGGGTACCAATAGGGATCGCCGAGCGGCGGACTGCCGTTCATGCCCTCGCTCGGGTCCGGGTTGAGCAGTACGCCGACAAAGCCAAGATCCCCGACGAGCCGGTCTATCTCGTCAAACAGGGATTCCACGGGCCGGCCCGCCTGCTGCGGGAGCGACCCGACGCCGCGAAAGCGCGTCGGGTGCAGCTTCACGGTTCGCGCGATCAGGTCGTTGCTGTCGACTGTCCAGTCGATGATGTCGTGCCAACGGGCCGTCCCGTTGACCATCAGAAATGGTCGCGGCGAGAGGAGCTGGGCGTCGGTGCCAACGCCGTCCATGATTTCGACATTCTGGTCGGCACAGGCGGCAAGATCCCGGTCGCTTACGACAGCGTGGAGATGATCGCCATATTGTCCTCCCGATACGAGAAGATTGCTGCGATGGGCGTAGAAGGAGGCAGGCGCGACAAGATGGGCGTGCGCGTCGATGATCATGATTTCGGTTCTCCGTTGCGTAGACCGTAGATGTCGAGGGTGAGCTCGCCGGCGGCCAAGCGCGCGAATATGGCGCTCTCCTCGATTTCGCGGCGTTCGGCTTCGGCGATGACCGCCGGCGCTTCGGCGATGGGGATCGTGAAGAGACCATCCGCATCGCCGACGATCAGATCATTTTGCCTGACAAGCACGTCACCAAACCGGACGGGCTCGCCAAGCGCCCCATCGCCCGCGAAATTCTTGCCGGTGCCCTGGATGGCGACCGAGAGGCAGAATGTCGGAAGGCCAAGCTCGATGAGACGCGCGCTGTCCCGAACGCCGCCGCTCAGGACGAGGCCTGCGATGCCCCGGGCAAGCGCAGCGCGGGCCATGACTTCGCCCCAATATCCGAAGCCCGACCCGTTTCCCGCATCCACGACAAGGATGTCGCCTGCAGCGGCCTGTTCGAGCGCGCGATGGAGCCAGAGATTATCTCCCAAAGGCGAGCGGACCGTGAAGGCGGGACCGGCGACAGCCATTTGGGGCGAGAGGGGTTTCAGCGACCAGGGCAAGGCGCCGCGACGTTTCGCGGCCTCGTGTAACGACGCCGTTCCAACCCCTGAAGCGCGACGAAACAGGCCCTCAGCCTCCGACATGTACCCACCCCCTCGGTATAAGTTTTGCGCTATATTATCCCTATTGGACAATTTAGCAACAACAAGATCGTCGATCCGGAAAATATATGTGGCCATGAGCGAAGGCTGACACGCATGTCCGGATGGGACGGCGTGGCGAGCGATGCCCGCCACCCTTTCCCTACGCACTCCTTGAGGAATATATTTCTCTTTATTATAGTCCAGATGGAAAGTAAAACTCGGTCCAGCGGGTGGACGGCATCCGTGACGGCGCTCGCCTTGGCGCGCTGGGTTATGCGCCCTGCCAAGGGCTCTGCGCCTTTTGGTCGACATTAGTGCGCACCGGCGATCCACTGTGTGGGGCCGGATGACGAGAAAAGGAGAGGTTGGAAAGATGAGGCTCAGAAGAAGCATCGAGATCGAGGGCTTTCGCCATGGCGACCAGCCCATTCCCGCCGCGTCTCTGGTTGGCCCTTTGCTCATGACGGGCGGCGTTTTCGGCGTGGACCGCGCGCGCGGCGTGATTCCCGACGAGGCTAGCGAGCAAGCTCGCCTCATGTTCGACAATCTGGTCTCGATCATGGAAGCTGCGGGCGGATCCGCGGAATCGATCGCCAAAATTACGGTTTATGTGAAAGACGCGGCGGTACGAGAAGTCATCAATCCCGTATGGCGTCATGTTTTTCCCGACGCAAAATCACGCCCCGCACGCCACACTATCGTGAACGAGCGTTTGCCGGGCAACATGCTGGTTCAATGCGACGCCACAGCCTGGATCGAGCTTGCGTAATGCCCATCCCCCAGCGACGTTCATTTGAAACCGAGACACACACCATTTTTCGCGAGAGCGTGCGCAAATTCTTTGCTGCCGAACTGGACCTCGATCGATGGGAAGCGGAGCGAATCGTCGACAAGGCCTTCTGGCGGAAGGCCGGCGCCGCAGGGCTCCTGTGCCCGACGGTTGATGAGGCCTATGGCGGTCCGGGGCTCGATTTCAGCTTCAATGCGATCATTACCGAAGAGCTCAGCTACTGCGGGTCCTCGGCGAGCCTCCCGCTACAGTCGGATATCATCGCCGATTATCTCGTTCATATCGGCAGCGAGGCGCAGCGCCGTTCCTATCTCCCTGGGATGGTCGACGGGAGCATAATCGCGGCCATCGCGATGACCGAACCGGGCGCCGGCTCCGATCTTCAGGCGATCCGCACCACCGCGGTTCGCGACGGCGCGGACTTCCTGATCAACGGCTCCAAGACATTCATCTCGAGCGGGCAAAATTGCGATTTCGTGATTGTCGCGGCCAAGACCGATCCCTCGCTCGGGGCGAAGGGCGTGAGCCTCTTCATTGTCGACGATGGGATGGACGGCTTCAAGCGCGGACGTAAGCTGGACAAAATCGGTCAGCATTCAGCGGACACGTCGGAACTCTTTTTCGCCGACGTCCGCGTGCCGGCATCAGCCATGCTCGGCCCTGAGGGTCGAGGTTTCGCCTCGATCATGAACCTTCTTCCGCAAGAAAGATTATCGCAGGCTATCATGGGCCAAGCCGGCGCTCAGAGGGCATTTGACGAAGCCGTGCGGTTCGCGCGGGACCGGAAGGCTTTCGGTAAAACGGTCATAGACTTTCAGCATACGAGGTTCACTCTCGCCGATATCGCGGCAAAGCTGCAGGTCGGATGGGCTCATCTCGACTGGGCCATCACACGCCATGTCGCGGGGGAACTTTCGACAGTCGAAGCTTCAGCGGCCAAGCTTTGGCACACGGAGAGCCAATGGGACATCGTCGATGCGGCCCTGCAAATCCACGGCGGCGCCGGATATATGAACGAATATCCGATTGCCCGCCTCTGGCGCGACGCGCGGGTACAGCGAATATACGGAGGAACCTCCGAGATTTTGAAACTTGTAGTCGGCCGGGCGATTTGATGCCGCGCTCGGTCAAGAAGGCATCCTCATGTCCCAAGTGATTGTAAACCGCTCCGTGATGCCGGGATGGGGGCTGTCGCAAAAACTTTCGCGCGCGATCGGTTTAGGCCGAGCCAAGCAGCTGTCTCTGTCCGGCAACTTTCTTGGCGCGGAGGATGCTCTGGCATGGGGGTTAGTAAATCAGGTTTTCAAGCCTGCGGAGCTCCTATCCGCTGCGGTAGACCTAGGTAAGGACATTGCAAGCGCAGATCAGCCCACAGTGCGGCGGTATCGGCAGCTCATCGACGATGGTTATATGTTGCCATTGGGCGAAGGCCTCAATCTCGAAAGCGAATGGGCCGCGCGGGCTAACCGAAACGTAAAGGCAATGGACATCGCGCGCCAACGAACGGAAGTCACCGAGCGTGGGCGGATGCAGAGCTGAAGCGGGGGTTGATTGGCGAATATGCGCTTCAATTCAGCAGACAGCCAAATCTTGAGAGCTCCCCGGCCATGCTTCGGTTAACATCGTCGCCGCCATCAGCCTCCGTCAGGTACCAAAAGAATATCTGCTCAAGGCCGATAGGTCGCGGAACCCGCGCGATCAGGCGCATTGCTGCCACATAGTCGCGACCTCGCGAGTGGCAGCTTTCAGGCGGCGGCCCCGGAGCCGGCTACGACCTGGATCGGGCGCAAAGCCGAAATTTAGGATGACACCTTGCTCGGCTCGATCTGGATGGAGCAAGCTACGGGCTTCTTCCGGCGGTCAGCTTGCTTGCGACAGCCCTCAATAGCCTTGTCGTTCTGACCGTGGATTCGAGATGCCCATGCCAGCACATTCCAACGCTCGGGGTCTGCTGCCTGCATCAGCCGAACGCCGGCGCCCCACATATCGCTGGAGAGCAGGTCGGCGGCGCGGCGCTCGGGCCATTGCCAGCTTTCGGGCGCCGTGCGAGCGATGACGGGCGGTATCGTGCATCCGGCAACAAAGGCGAGGACCGCTGCGATCCCGGCGCCGATGGCGATCCATCTGTTCTGCTCGTCGCGGGCGCGCGCGGCGCCAAGCCTTTGCCCCAGCGCGCGAGCAACGCCTTCAAGCTGATTCTGGGCACTCTGCCATTTGGCGTGATCGTCCGCTCGCACGCGGGCGCTAGCAGTTCCGAGCTGTTCAGAGAGCCGGTCGAGCGTCAGCTGAAGGACTGGCTGGCGTGCGAGATTCTCAAGCTCCTCGCTCGTTTCCTCGAACCGCTGCGCGATCTTCGCAAGATCCTCGCTGTAATCGCGGCCGACAAGCTCGTCCTGGCGATCGGCAAAGCGGTCCACCGCTCTCGTCAGCGTAGAGATCCGGCCCGACAGCCGCCCAAAGGCGGCATCGAGCGGGACGTCATCGGGAGAGATCGGGTCATCGCCGGTCTCTTGGGATGTATTTTCGGTCATGAGCCGGGGCTTACAGCCCCAGCCCAAGCGAACGCGAGGGGCGGAGATAATCCTGGAGAGCCTGAGACACCGATCCTTTCTCAAGTGATTTCAGACCGAGGTCGTGGGTGCGGTTCCGGAGCAGCGACTCGAGCTGCGGGTCGCGGTGCAGGCTCTTCGCCATGTCGTTAAGCTCTGCCCCGACACGCTTCGCGCCGGCATGGTCATAGGCGGCCTTGTGTTCGCGTAGCGCCATCGATCGTGCTTGCCATTCGGCAACGAAGCGATCCGCCCGCGCCGGCGCCTCGATCCGCAGCCTGGTCTCGGCGCGCATTGCTTCCGCCGCGCGCTGTGTGCGGCCCGCTACCGCCTCGTTGGCGAGAGAGGGATCCTTGCGGAGCGCCGCGGCCAGATCTTTGGCTCCTCCGCTGCCGAGTGCATCGACGTCGCGGGCCGCGGCCTCGAGGCTTCGCAGCTGGTGGCTGATCGGAGACAGTCCTTTGGCATGCATGCGGTCTATATCGCGCTGGGCGCGGGCATAGCGTTCGACCGCCTTGTCGAGCGGGTACCGCGACGGGGCACCAAGGCCGCGCGCGCTGATACGTATCTTTGCCGGCTCTTTCTCAGGTAGCCACTCAGGCGCGACGTCGCCGAGCGCCGCCCGCGAGACAGTCAGTTTCAGGCCGTCGAACATGCTACGCCTCGGTTCGGCCACCTTCTGAGACTGCTCCGTCCCGATATTCTTGGCCCGGTAATCGCTCGCCATGTCCTTGCCGCGCTCGCGGCCGAGCGTGCGCACTAGTTTCGCCTGACTGGAGAAGTCATCCTTGCCGTAGTGGACGTCGACAGCCTCGCGATGCCGCGACATCGCCACGTAAGCTCCGTGCCGATCCATGCCCGGCGTCGCCAGCACGTGCGCCCGGTCCACTGTCATGCCCTGCGCCTTGTGGATCGTCGCCGCATAGCCATGATCGACATGGGCGTAGTCCTTCAGATCGAACGCCACGCGTCGCCCGTCGTCGAGGGTCACCGCCATGCGTGCAGCGCTGACGCTGTCGACGCTACCCAGCGACCCGTTCTTCACGCCGAGATCGCGCTCATTCTTGAGGAACATGATGCGATCGCCTGCCGCGAAGCTTCGCTCGCCACGCTCGACCTTCAGGGGGACTTCGTCGGAAAGTGCTCCACTTGCCTTCAGCCGCTCGCGCACCGCCTCGTTGAGCTCACGAACCTCGTCATTGGTGTGGGTGAGGATGATCCGGCTGGCATCGGGATGCGTCTGCCGATCACGATCCCACGCATCGACGAGTTCGGCTCGCGCTGCCTCGCGCGTCTCCGCCGCATGCACAAAGCCTGCATCCGCGTAGCGCCCGATCGCCTCGCCGGTTCGCCCGGTAGCAAGCTCGCGCGTCGCGTCGCGCTGCCAGTCTTCCTGCTGGCGGCGGATGTCCATGATCTCAACAGCACCGTGACGCTCGGCCGCCGCGCGGAACGCCGCGCCCGCTTCGATCGCCTGCAACTGCTCGGGATCGCCGACGAGAACGACCTTCGCGCCCTGTCGCTCCGCCTCGGACACGACGCGCTCAAGCTGGCGCGTACCGACCATGCCGGCTTCGTCGATTACGAGGATATGCTTGTCGGTTAGCCGTTCGCGGTCGTTCGCCCATTGATGTTCGAGACTCGCGAGAGTGCGCGATGCGATACCGGAACCATGCTCGAGGCCCTCGGCCGCAATGCCTGACAGCGCTGCGCCCTGCACTTGATAGCCCGCCACTTCCCAAGCTTCGCGAGCGACGCCGAGCATCGCGCTCTTCCCCGTTCCGGCATAGCCGATGACATTGCTGATCCCGCGTGCCGATGTGACATGTTCGAGCGCGCCGCGCTGCTCGGCGGAGAGGTCGAGCCCACGCGCCGAAGCGCTCGCGAGCGCCCGTTCGCGATGCCGCTCGGCAACGCCATGATTGCGCCGTGCATCGAGCGTCGCCGTCGCCTGTTCGAGGCGCTGTTCGATCTCGATCATCGAGCGCGAGGTAAACCGGTGTTGGTTGAGCCCGTCCTTTCCGAGCGCAACCAGCTCGGGCGACGCCTTCACCGCCGACATGACGGCGTCGAACTGCTCCTTGCCGTCGCTGTGCCGGTGTACGAACATCGCAAGGTCGCGGGTCGTGAACGTCGCCTGGCGGTGCGTGATGGCGTCGAGAGCGATGCTTGGATCGGCACGGATCTTATCGCCGTTCGAGCGCGCAATCTCCAGATGCTCGGCGAGCCGATCGGCCTCAAGCCCCTGCCCCGCCATGCGCGAGGCCGCCGGACCGATCTTGTGCTGCGGCTCAAGGTCGATGCCTTGCGCTTCCAAGGTGCGATGATCGACGCGCGCATCGATGTCCAATGTCGCCAGTCGTTCGTTCACATGGTCGGCCCAGGCCTCGCGCCAATGCGACAGCAGCTCGGTGCGGTTCCACTCGCGCACCTTCGCGCCGAACTCTGCCGACCCATCCTCACCGACCCTGATCTCGCGCATCGTCAGCATGACGTGCGCGTGCGGCTTGGCGAGACCATCGGCGCCGATATCCCAATGGACATTGAGATCCGCGATCATGCCGCGGTCGACGAACTCGCGCGCCACGAAGTCGCGGGCGAGCTCGATCCCTTGGCTTTCGCTCATCTCGCGCGGGATTGCGAACTCGATCTCGCGTGCCAGCTGGGCATCCTTGCGCACCTCCGCTGCCTCAAGATCATTCCAGAGCTGTTCGCGATCCAGCCAGCGTTCATCGGCCCCCTCTGGCAGCATCACTTCGCTGTGGACGACGCCCGCCTTGTTCGAGAAGTCATGGGCACGGCCGAGGCGCTCGTCGTGCAGCCGGTCGGCCGAACGATAAGCCGCTGCCGCGACCGCGCTGCTGCCGGCAGCGCGGGAAATCACTTTTGCCGAGAAATGGTAGATCGCCATGAGGGCTATCCATTTACAGCAAAACAAGCACGTCGGCACGACGTATAAGCGCGCCCTCGCCCGATTTGATCGCGCGCTGGATCACAAAGTCGCAAGAAATTTCAGCGCCTTGCCGGGCTTTGATATTCGGCATAGCTGGTTCGTCCGCCCTCTCGAATAGAAGGACAGACGATGCGTAAACTGCGTGATTATGATGCCGAACTCCAGGCGCTCACTGACAAGGCGAAAACGCTCAAGACGAAGAAGCAAGGCCAGCTCGGCGAGCTGGTGATTGCTTGCGGCGCCGACGCGCTGTCGATTGAGCAGCTCGCCGGCGCGCTGCTTGAGGCTGTCGGTGCAGACGTCAGCATGAAGGAGGCGTGGCGCAAGAGCGGCGCGGCCTTCTTTCGCGGGGACGGCGCCCACGCTCGCAAGGGCACTCGCAGCAACGCGGGCGGCGCATCGGCGAGCGATGCAGGCGCGCAATCGCGTTCAGGCGAAACGGGCGCTGCATGACACGCGGGCGTGGCAGGTGAAGCGGCGCGAGCGCACGCGCCAGCTGATCGAACTCGGCGGCCTCGTCGCCAAAGCCGATCTCGTCGAGCTCACCGGCGACGATCGCGCCGTCATTCTGGGGCTACTTGTGGAAGCCGCCGCGACGCTGCGAAGCGAAGCGCGCGAGCGGCAGCTCACGCTCTGGCGACGGCGCGGGAAGCGCGCGTTTGCCGATGACCTCAGCGCCGATGCGACGTCGAGACCTTGACCGAACCGCAAAATCCGCAGTGGCGCTTCTCTCGCGCATAGCCGCCCGCGCCGCCGAGACCGCGCGTCACAACATTGGCCTGTGAGCGAACCGACAGGTTGAGCCTGTCCGTGACGCAGTCATCGCAGATCGCGACGCCTTCGAGGCGCTGGATCAGCGCCTCGATCTGGCCGGCTATTGTCGATCGGCGTGGCAAGGATCAGCCGGCCTTCGCCATTGTGGTCTCGAGCGCGGCAATCCGCTCCGAACAAACAGCATGAACCGCGCGGCCCAATTCTTCGACACGTTCGCCGAGCCACCGCAGTTCCTCCTCGGTTATCCGGTAATGCTTGCTGTAGCGCGCCTTCACATAGGCTTCCTTGAGCTTCTCGAAGCGCGACCGATCGGCTTTCATCTCGCGCGGCCAGGCATCGACGAGGCGCATGTCGATGCGCTCGGCCTGCGTGCGGAGGAATCCGAGATTGTGGACATGGGGGCTGTAGAAAGTGGAGACCAGAAGGACGCCGTGATAAAGGCTTTCTGTGCCCTGATGCAGAAGAAAGGCCGCCTTCTTGTAGCTGCGACGAGTCAGGTAAAATTTGTAGCCTTCCAAAAATTCCGATGCGCCAGGAATCCAATCTTCAAAATACTCTTGCGCCATCGCCAGAGCCTGCTGCGGCGTCTTGGGCTTCGGAGTGTGGAGCGGCTTGTCATCGCTCTCGTAGAGCGCGATCCCGTCGCGCGCGACGTCCATGAAGAAATAGCGGCCGTGCGCGAGCCCGTCGTTCACTTCCTGCAACGTGTGGACGATGAAGTTCACTGGCGTTTTGAGGGTCTGGTCGATCAGAAGCTCACGGGCGAACCGGTCGTCGAGCTTCGACCAGACATCGACCTTGTCGATGAGCCTTTTGTCGCTGACGATGATGAGCAGGTCGAAGTCCGAGCGATAGCCCTTGGCGGTGTGCGGTTCATCGACCCAGCCGCCGCGCGCATAGCTGCCGTAAAGGATGATCTTGTCGATGCGGCCCTTCTTCTTCCAGCTCATCGTCGCCAGCGCGATGCTGTCGGCAAATTCCTCGAAGATGATCGCCTTCACGCGCTCGAGTTCGCGCTGCTTGGCGGCCGGAAGATGATCAAGGTCGGTACGCATGATGATTATCACCCTGTAATCGCGCGGGCCGGATGGCAAGCG
>NZ_JBQSUM010000007.1:0-38295 GCF_052384365.1 Sphingopyxis sp. Q841
GCGGCGGACGACCACACGGTCGTGCAAGGGACGGAAATGCATGCATAACCTCCATGTTGCATAACGATATGATACAGACCGCGCGCCTGTCCGGGACGCGCGGCCGCCATGAACTAGGAAGCGCATTTTTTTGCTTCAAGAGGATCGCTCAAATTTATTGGCACTCCTACCAGCAGAGTGACAAAAATGCATGTTGTGGGCGGCCTGCGCCCTCTTGACTCGACTCGCTCCGTTACCAAACTCTGTCGTCGCGGCGCCATGCCGCACAACGAGAAAGGAATGGCGACAAGGAAGGAGGCACGATCATGTCGCAGCCATTTTCCCGGTTTCTACACCCGTTCGACGTAGCGCATCACCCGAGCCTCGAGCCCGAAGTCAAGCGCGCCCTTCTTGCATCCTGGGCATCGGACCGCGTGTCGGCCCGGGGCAAGCCCGCGCTGCGCAAGCCGCCGGGCGCGCGGCGCGCGGTGCCGGTCGACGATGTGCTCGCGGCGCTCCGCTCGCTCGACGGCGGCGAGGCGCGTTCGCCATGACCGACCGGGCGCTGATCGCACAGCTCGACGGCTACGGGCTGACCACCGCCGAGATCCATTATTACCGGCCCGATCATCCTTCGCTGCTCCAGCTGTACGTCTGGCAGGAATATGATCTTCCGCCGGACTTTCCGGTGCTGTTCGATTTTTTGGCGATGTGGCGCCGCCAGATCGAGGCGACGCTTCACTCGGTCCGGATCGCGCACAACAGGCTGATCAGGCCAGCCGAGTGGCGCGCGGCCGACGTCATCCGCGCGATCGACTGACCGAGCGATGGAGCGTCTCCAGCCCGTCAGCTGGACTTCACCAGATAAGCGGGGCCGCTGATGAACAGCGGCCCAAAGGATTGTCAGGCGTTTTCGAGCGTCTTTTCCTTCGATGATCCGATCCGGCGCGGTTCGGTGTTCCCGCTGCCGATCTCGATCTTGCGCGGTTTCATCGCCTCGGGAATGACCCGCTTGAGCTCGATCGCGAGCAGGCCGTCGGCGAAACTCGCGCTGCCGACCTCTACATAATCGGCAAGCTGGAAGCGCCGCTCGAAGGGGCGGCGGGCGATACCGCGGTGAAGGTAGTTGCTCTTCGCATCCTCTTCCGCCGGCTTGCCCGTCACGCTGAGCTGATTCTGCTGCGCGACGATCTCGATCTCCTCAGCCTTGAAGCCGGGGACAGCGAGCGTGATGCGGAAGCGGTCGTCGGCCTCGCGCACGATGTCGAAGGCCGGGTAGCCGTCGGACGTCTCGCCGCGCTGCCCTTTTTCGAGCAGGTCGAAGAGATGATCGAAGCCCACCGTCGAGCGGCGGAAGGGGGTGAAGTCAAAATCGGTTCTCATTTCCAAATCCTCCTGATTGAAGCAATTCGGGCATGAGGCGCGCCGGTACATAGAGCCGACGCTCTCTATGTCCTCGGGACGCGGGAAATCCGGCGTCCGGGAAAAAATTAGGAAGCGGTTTTTCCGGTTTCAAGACCTGTGATCTATACCCGCCGGCAGCGCGTCGCAGAGCTCGCGAGGCCGGCCGCGACTGGAGCGCGGAGCCGCGGTGAAGCGCCCCAGTCTTCCGGATCAACGCAATGACCGCAGCATCAGTCGTGCGCCCCTTAAAGGCGACAAAGGAATGATCGCTCTTTGCTGATTTCCGCTTTCCGCTGCTTTCGATCCAAAAGCCGCCAGTCCGTTACCGGCCAGTGCCGGCGGTCGCGCCGACCGGAGGTTGGCAGACGGTCTCAACTGGAATTGAATTGCGAGCGGCCGTTCAGTCGCCCGGCTCGCTGCCGTCGCCGAGGTGAAGTTGGCCTTCTCGAACTGTAAACCAACGTGGAGAGTCGCCGCGGCGGTCCACCATGTGCCACCGAGGCTGACCATCCGTAGTCGAGAAGGACAAAAAGCGGACGTCTTGGTCGGTTGTAATGGCCATCTCAGGTAAAAGACCAAAGAGTTCACATCGAGCAACCCGTGCGTTTCGCAGCCCCTCAAAAGCTGGTTCCCACAGCTCCTCGTCGCTCCAGCTCCCGCAACGGATCGCCCCACTATCCTCGATACGCCAACTCCATTCAACGCCGAGCGATACCTCCCCTTCAGGATTGCCGGGCGAGCCGTCGCGTTTGGTAACATGCTGTAAGTTGCCGCACTCGATGAAAACCGCGGAACCATAGGTCAGAATTCGACTATTTACCTCCACGACCCGCGTGGAATGCCGGTCGAAAGGTTGGCGCAAAGCGGCCGTTAAAACCACGGCAGATATGGGCAATTCGCTTTCATCTGGATCGAGAGCATCGGCTTAGAGATCGGGCGCTTTTCGATCTTGCGATCGACAGCAAACTGAGAGGCTGCGATCTGGTGAAGATCAGGATCGGCGACCTTGTTACCGGCGGAGAGTTGCGAACGCGGGCCATGGTGATCCAGCAGAAGACCGGTCGGCCAGTTCAGTTCGAAATCATGTCAGATGCTCGCGGCAGCCTTCTCGCTTGGCTCGAACGTCGTGGCGGATCCATCGAGGACTATGCGTTCCCGAGCCGCATCGATCACTCGGCGCATATGAGCACGCGACAGTATGCTCGGCTCGTTGACGAATGGGTCACCGCGGTTGGACTCCGAAGCGAAGACTATGGGACCCATTCGTTGCGCAGAACAAAGGCGTCGATCATTTACAAGGCGACCGGGAATTTGCGTGCGGTGCAGATTCTGCTCGGGCACACCAAGATTGAAAATACGGTGCGATACCTCGGTGTCGATGTTGAAGATGCATTGACCCTCGCGGAAGGCATCGAAGTCTAACCAGCAAATCTCGATATCCTGGAGAGCGAGCGCTCTAGCTCGAGGCGGAACGTCCGCTCTCTTTGTTTGCCCCCTAAAAGCGGTCAGTCTCCAAACGGCCAAATGCGTGATTGGGACCATCCCCCATAGAATATTGGTCTTCGCGCGATGACATCATTTCATGTCTGCCGGCATTGGGCGCAGGCTCCCCGAATAGAAATAGGAGCGGAATGAATGGATAGTTGCGAGCGAAGGATTTCGGAGTTTTGGGATCGCGAATTGATCCGCGACTGCCTCTATCGCTATTGCCGGGGCATCGACCGCGCGGACGAGGCAATGTTGCGGTCGGCGTGCTGGCCTGGCGGTACCGACGATCATGGAGCCTATAAGGGAACGACCGACGGCTTCATCGATTGGGCGATGCAGACGCTGCCGCAGATCGAGCGCGGCATCCACCAGCTTCACAATATCCTGATCGAACTGCGCGGCGACGAGGCGGCGGTCGAGAGCTATTTCACCGCCTTGCAGCGTCAACCCGGCGGCGAAGGCGGGCTGGTCGAACTCGTGATGCACGGGCGCTATGTCGACCGGTTCGAAAAGCGCGGCGACGAATGGCGGGTCGCCGACCGGCTCGTCGTTTTCGATTGGGTCGAGCAACGCCCTGCGCCCGATGAGAGCGAAGCCGAGCGCTTCGCGCATCGCAAATCGGTCGGGCGCCCCTGGCCCGATGATCCGGTTTATAGAGTCTTCGGGGCCGGGCGGCAGTGAGAAGGCTGATGGGAATCGAGACGCTGGCTTGGGAGCCACTATTCGTTATGCGGCTCGACGTCGCCTATGACCGGGCACAGCCGATCGGCGGCGAAAGCCGGCTGGGCATTTACCCGGTGCATGGCGGGACGTTCGAAGGGCCGCGGCTCAAGGGGCGGGTGATGCCCGATGGTGCCGACTGGGTGACCTGGCGCAGCGACGGGTCGATGATCATCGATGTCCGTACCGCGCTCGAAACCGACGACGGGGCGCGGATCGCGATGCACTACACCGGCCTGACCGTGCCGACGTCGCCCGAGGCTGCCGAGCGGCGCGAGACGGGGCCGTACGAGGATCTCTATCTCCGCACCACGCCGCGCTTCGCCACCGGTCACCCTGATTATGACTGGCTCAACCGCATCATCGCCGTCGCCAACGGCATGCGCACCAACGACGGCCCGATGTATCACGTCTTCGCGATCAGGTGACCGTGTCCGCGGCCGCGGCGAAATGATCGCCGTGGCGCTTGCGCAATTCGGTCTTGAGCAGCTTGCCGGTCGCGGTGTGCGGCAGTTCCTCGACAACGATCACATCGTCGGGCAGCCACCAGCGCGCGACCTTGTCGGCGAGATGATCCATGATTTCAGCCTTTGTGCAGGTCTCGTCGGCGTGGAGTTGGAGGAGGAGGAGGGGGCGCTCCTGCCATTTGGGATGCGCGACGCCGATCACGGCTGCCTCGGCGACCTTCGGGTGCGCGACGGCGGCATTTTCAAGATCGATCGACGAAATCCACTCGCCGCCTGACTTGATGACGTCTTTCGCCCGGTCGGTGATCTGGAGGAAGCCATCGCGGTCGATTTTCGCGACGTCGCCGGTATCGAACCAGCCATCCGGGTCGAGCGCGCTGCCTGCCGACTGACCGTGATAGGCGCTTAGAACCCACGGCCCGCGCACCTTGAGCAGTCCGGCAGCTTCGCCGTCGCGCGGCAGTTCCTTGCCGTCTTGATCTTCGATGCGCAGTTCGATGCCGAAAACCGAGCGGCCCTGCATCGCGCGGAGGTCGATCTGCGCCTTCTCGTCGAAGTCGGCGTGATGCGCGAGCGGGCGGCAGACGGTGGCCACGGGGCTGGTTTCGGTCATTCCCCACGCCTGCATCGTTTCGACGCCCAGAAGGTTGCGGAAGCGCTCGATCAGCGAGCGCGGGGTCGCGGCGCCGCCCGTGAAGATACGATCGAGCTTCAGCGCCTCGCGATCCTCGGTCGGGCGCTCGCGTTCGAGATGGTCGAGGAAAGCGAACCAGATCGTCGGCACGCCGAGCGAGAAGGTGATCGCCTCATCGCGCATCAGTTCATAAAGCGATTCCGGGTCGAGCGCAGCCCCCGGCAGCACCAGCTTCGATCCCGCCATCGCCGCCGAATAGGGGATGCCCCACGCGTTGACGTGGAAGAGCGGCGTGACGACAAGGATCGAGTCCGCAGCGCCGAGCGACATGCTGTCGTTAGCGAGGGCGCTCATCGCGTGCAGCACGGACGAGCGGTGACTGTAGAGAACGCCCTTCGGATTGCCTGTCGTACCGCTGGTATAACAGAGTGCGCTCGCGCTGTTTTCGTCGAGGTCGGGCCAGCGGGCGATTGCCCGCGGGCCGTCGGTCAGGCTCTGATACGAAATCGGGTCGGCGATCGCGGTTTCGGGCATGTCCGCCTGATCGGCGAGGATGATGACGCGCTCGACCTTTGGCAGGTCAGCGAGCAATGGCTCGATGGTCGCCAGAAGATCGGGATCGATGCACAGCACCCGTGCCCCGCCATGATCGATAATGTAGCGGATCTGTTCGGGAAACAGGCGCGGGTTGACGGTGTGCAGCACCATCCCCGCGCCGCTGACGCCATAATATAGCTCGAGATGGGGAAGGCGGTTCCATGCCAGCGTGGCGACGCGGTCGCCGGGCTTCAGGCCTAGGTCAGCGAGTCCCGCCGCAATGTGCCGTGCGTGGCGCTCCACCGTCTGCCAATCCGATCGTTCGAGCGAGCCGTCGGCGCGGCGCGACACGATCTCGCGGCGCGGATGATTGGTCGCTGCGTGCCGTATCAGCATTGCGGTCGTCAGGGGCTGCGCCTGCATCAGGCCGTACATGAAACCTCTCCTTTAAGGACTTGATTGGTTGCGACGATTGCCCAGCCGGGCGCGGGGGCGAAGCGTCGCGCGGCGCGTGCGGCGACAATCACATTTGCGAAATTGAGGCGTTCGCCACCCGTCCGCGAGCCAGCGGGCCGATGCTGCGACTAAGCCCGCCGTAACTGATGGGAGATGCGATCATGAATCTGGACCTGGCACCCGAAGACCGGGAGTTTCAGCAGGACGTCCGCGACTTTTTCGCGAACTCCATTCCCGAGGACTGGAAAAAGACCGTCCGCGCCGGCCTGCGCCTGTCGCCCGAAAATCTCGTCGCCTATCAGCGACGGCTCGCCGATCGCGGCTGGGGGGCGCCGACATGGCCCAAGGAATATGGCGGCACCGGCTGGACGCCGCAGCAGCTTCACATATTCTGGTCGGAAGCCTCGGCCGCTGACGCGCCTGCGCAATTCCATCAGGGACTGGAACTGATCGGGCCGATCATCTTCACCTATGGCAGTCAGGCGCAGAAGGATTATTATCTGCCGCGCATCATCAGCGGCGAGGATTGGTGGTGTCAGGGATATTCGGAGCCCGGCGCGGGGTCCGATCTTGCCGCACTACGCACCCGCGCCGACCGCGACGGAGACGAGTATGTCATCAACGGCCACAAGATGTGGACGAGCTATGCGCATGTCGCCGACCGCATGTTCATCCTCGCGCGGACCTCGAACGAAGGCCGGCGCCAGCAGGGTATTTCGCTGATCCTCGTCGATATGGACACGCCGGGCATCCGGATCAGTCCGATTCATACGCTCGACGAAAAGCATCATACGAACGAGGTGTTTCTCGACGAGGTTCGGGTTCCCGCGACCAACATCGTCGGCGAGGAAGGGATGGGCTGGAACTACGGCAAGGTGCTGCTCGACCGCGAGCGCATGGTCGCCGCGGCGACCGCGATGTTCCTGCCCCAGACGCTGCGCGCGGTGCGCGAGGCGGCGACACGGCGGCGGACCGCTTTCGGCCTCCTGATCGACAAGCCCGAATTCAGGGCCAAGCTGGCGCAGGTCGAGATCGAGGCAATGGCGGTGCAGGCAATGGTGCTGCGGCTGATGGCCGATGCCGCGGCGGGCGCCGATTCCGGCCCGCGCGGCTCGATGGTCAAGCTCCGCTGGTCCGAACTGACGCAGCAGGCAACGGCCTTGTGGGTCGAGGCGCTCGGCCCCAAGGCGCAGCATTTCGCGGCGCTGGGCGACGAAAGCGAATTGCCGGACGACATGCCCTTCGCGCTCAAGGGAGCGCTCTATGCGCGCGTCACCACCATCTACGGCGGGTCGAGCGAGATCCAGCGCAACATCATCGCGCGCCGCGCGCTCGGCCTTTGAGGGAGATTAGCCATGGAGTTCGCCTTTAACGACGAGCAGCAGATGCTGCGCGACAGCGTGGAACGCTTTGGCGAGGATGAATGGAACGCCGCTGACCGGCTGAAGCGTCTCGCCGAAGGGCCCGAAGGGACGGCGCGCCGCTGGGCGCAGATGGCCGAACTCGGCTGGTTGATGTTGCCGATCGCCCAAGAAGAGGGTGGTCTTGGCGGCGGGCCGGTCGAAATCATGGCAATCATGGAAGGTATCGGACGGCATCTGATGACCGAAGCCTATGTCAGCCATTGCGTGCTGGCGCCCGCATTGATGGCGGGCGGAGGCGATCATTGCGCTGCGCTGCTCGAACAGGTCGGTGCGGGGCAAGTTCGCATTGCGGCGGCGCTCATCGAGAATGACGATTTTGACGTCGCTGCGATTTCGGCGCGCGCGTCCGCCACTGATGACAAGTTCAAACTGACCGGCGCCAAGACCCATGTCGAGGATGGCGCCGATGCCGACTGGTATCTCGTCTCCGCGCGCACCGGGGGCGCTCCGAGCGAACGAGCAGGCATCAGCCTATTCCTTGTTCCGAGCGGCGCCGAGGGACTGGCGATCCAGCGTTTCCGCGCGGTCGACGGCCATCGCCATTGCAGCCTCGACCTCGTCGAAGTGGACGCCATTCCGGTCGGTGCGATCGGCGAAGCTGCGGACCGCATCGAGGCCGCGCTTGAGCGCGCGATTGTCGCGCATATGGCCGAAGCCGTGGGCTCGATGGAAGCGGCGGTCGCCGCGACGCTCGACTATGTCCGCACTCGTCAGCAGTTCGGCTCGCCGATCGGTAGCTTCCAGGTCGTTCAGCACAAGGTCGTCGACATGAGCGTCGCCTGCGAGGAAGCCCGCGCGTTGATGATGGTCGCCGCCTCGCAGCTCGCCAGCGGTGGCGATGCGTCGTCGCTGATCGCCGCGGCGAAGGTCCGCATCGCCCAATGCGGCATCGCGGTGGCGCAGCAGGCGGTGCAACTCCACGGCGGGGTCGGCACCAGCGAGGAACTGATCGTTAGTCATCACCTCCGCCGACAGATGATGCTCGATCTCGCGCATGGTGACCGCGATCATCACAAGGCACGGTTCGCCGAACTGACCCGATAGGATGCGTTTTGCAGGGCGCCTCAGGCGCCCTGTTTAGCCTCGTCTGCCTCGATCCGCCGCCCCGCCAGCCAGAACAGCAAAGATCCGGCCGCGAGCGGCAGCGCGACAAGCGCCATCGCGGCGCGCAAGCCCTGCTCGCTGCCCAGCGATGGCGCGAGCAAGTCGCTCGCGATGCCGACGAACAGCGGCCCCAAGGCGAGGCCGATGGCGTTGGTCACGAACAGTTGCACCGCCGCCGCCATCGCGCGCACCCGTGCCGGGACGAGCGTCTGCACCGAGGCGAAGACCGGGCCGTAGTTGAGCGCGTGGACGAAGATCGCGCAGGCGAGGAAGACGAAGGACAGCGTGACCGTCGGCGCGAGCGCGGCGCCGGCGAACAGAGGTGCCGCGATCACGAGCGAGGTCGATGGGACGAGCGTATAGCCCTTGATCCCGCGCCGCGCCGCGCGGTCCGCGAGTTGGCCGCCGACGAAGGTGCCGACCATGCCGACGAGCCCGACGATCAGGCCGAGGCTGAGGCCGAGGAAGACCGTTGGCGGCACGCCCCAACTGGATGCCATTGCGCCGATCCCCTCGACGTGGGTGCGCATGTAGAGCGAGCCGAAGAAGGAGGCTTGCCCATAATAGCCGAACGCCCCCATCGCGGTGCCGAAGGAGATCAACCAAAAACTCGGCAGGCGGCGCAGCGTTGCCAGTACCTGCCCCAGCGGCATATGTGGAACTGTGGCCTGCGTCGTAATGGCCCGCTTGCGCGGTTCGTCGAGCGCGAACCAGACGATCGAGGCGAGCAGGATGCCGGGAATGCCGGCGATCAGGAAAGCGGCGCGCCAGCCCAGCGTCGCGAGCAATATGCCGCCGAGGACGAGGCCGGCGAGCGAACCCACCGGTACCCCGAGCGAGTAGAGCGCGAGCGCGCGGCCGCGTTGTTCGCGCGCGACATAATCGGTGATCAGGCTGTGCGCAGCGGGGGTGCAGCCGGCCTCGCCGACGCCGACGCCAATGCGGGCCAGCAGCAGTTCGGTGAAGTTGCGCGCGAGCCCGCACAGGGCGGTGAAGCCGCTCCACACGAACAGCGCAATCGCGATCATCCCGACGCGGTTGCCGCGGTCGGCGACCCGCGCGAGCGGGATGCCGAGCAGCGTATAGAAGAGCGCGAAGGCGAGGCCGCTGATCATCCCGATCTGCCAGTCGGCAAGGTGCAGGTCGGCCTTCATCGGCTCGACGAGGATCGTCACGATCTGCCGGTCGAGCATGTTGAAGGCGTAGACGATCATCAGCAGGAAGAGCGCGCCATAGGGCATGCGCGCCGTCGCTGGTTCGGCGGTCGATTGGGTCGCGGTTTCGATGGTCATAGGCCTCTCCATGGCGGGCGTCGGGCCCGTCGTTCATCGCCGCACATTAGGGACTGCGCGCGAACGGGCGGGGCGGGAGGTGGCGCGATGCGCCATTATCCCCATGCTGATTTGTCACGCCCGTTCCGGGCCGCCCTCGCGCATGGTTTGCCGGAAAGGCACAGGGTTGGATCGAGGAGGCGCTTCATGGCGTTTGCGAAGAACGGTTCGGTCTGCATCCACTACGAGCGTATGGCCGCGGGCGACGGGCCGCCCGTCATCCTGCTTGCGGGTGCGGGGCGGCCCTCAACCGATTTCGATTATGGCTTTTGCGCACCGATCGTCGCGGAGGGTTTCGTGCCGATCCGCATCGACAGCCGCGATACGGGGCGTTCGACGGCGCTGATCGATACGCATCCCGACCTGCATGCGATCAAGGCGGCTGCGCTGGGGCGGGGCAATACCCCGCCGCCCTATGGAATCGCGGATATGGCGGCAGACGTGCTGGCGGTGCTGGACGCCGAGGGCATCGCGGCGGCGCATTTCGTCGGTCGGTCGATCGGCGGACTGGTGGCGCAGCAGATTGCTATCCGGAATCCAGGCTGCGTTCTCGGTCTGGCGCTCGTCATGGCGATGAGCCGGTCGATGGCCGATGCGGTGCCCGATGCTGCGCTCGACCGGTTGATGGCCGAAGATATTCCCGATGAGGACGCCTATGTCGCGCGCCAACTTGGCGTGGCGCAGGTGAATGGGGTGGCGGGGGATTTCGACGCCGGACGTGTCGCGGAGGAGGCTCGTACGGCCTGGCGTCATGGAATCCACCGCGGCGGCACGGCACGGCATTTCGCGGCAAGCCTTGCCGTGCCCGATCTTCGCCCGTCGCTCGGCGCGGTGCGCGTGCCGACGCTGATCCTGCATGGTCGCCAAGACAAGGTGATCCCCCTGGAACGCGCGATCGAGACGGCGGAAACGATTCCGGGCGCTCTGATCGAAGTCGACGAGACGATGGGGCACGACGGCCCGCCGCGGCTTCGGCGGCTCTGGGGTGAGCGGATTGCACGGCATTTCGCTGTTGCTCGGACATCGATCTGAGGCTCGCCCGGAAATCACATATGTGATATAAGTCGCGAAACCCGCGGTTTTGGCCGCTTGGCGGCCTTTGAAGTTATCATATGTTCATCAGAGACCGTCTGAGGACGGCGATCGAACCGACGGCTCAGGCGTGTTTGCCCGCTGGTGTTGGGATGGAGAGATGAAGAGAAAGCCCGTCAAATCGGCCTCGCGCACCTTCGAGGTGCTCGAACTGTTCCGCGACCGCCGCGCACCGCTGCGCCTCAACGAAATCTACTCGGCGCTCGGCTATCCGCAGTCGAGTACGACGAACCTGCTCAAGAGCATGGTGATCGAGGGCTACCTCAATTACAATCGCAACACACGCACCTATTTGCCCACGCTTCAGGTCGCCTCGCTCGGCAGCTGGCTCTATGGCCATGTCGCCTTCGGCAGCGGCTACAGCTGGCTCATCGACGAGCTTTATCGCAAGACCGACGAGACGATCGTTCTCGTCACGCAAAACGATCTGTTCATCCAATATGTGATGATGCGGGTGCCCGATCATCCGCATAAGCGCCCGCCCAATCCGGGCGAGATGCGGCTGATGCTCGACGCGACGTCAGGCATGGCGTTGATGAGCCGGATGCGCGACCGCGAGATCGACAAGATCTACCGCTATTCCAACTATTACGAACTTAACCCCGACCGGCGGATTACGCTGGAGGATGTGATGAGCCGGATCCGCTGGATACGTCACACCGGCTATGTCTATTGGCCCGAGCATCCGGTACCCGGGATCGCCTCCATCGCGATGCCGCTCGGCGAGAGTATCCACGGCATTCCGCTTGTCATCGGGATTGGCGGCACGACCGCGCGCCTGTCGCCGCGCCGCGCCGAATTTGTCGAAATCATGCGCGACACGATTGCGGAATTTCGCGGCCGCTTCCCGCAGGATCAGCACGTGCCGGGCGACGAGGACGACCTGGAAATCGCCGCCGAATAAGCATTTCATTTGGAATAATGGGGCGGCGCTGCGCGGTGGGCCGCGCGTGCGGACGCGCGGACGCCTATCCTCGGTCGAAAGAGGAGAGTGTTTCATGCCCATCGAAGTCGATCTACTGGATGCCGGCGTTGCGGGCCTTGGCGAAAGCCCGCTGTGGGATCATCGCAGCGCGCGGCTCTGGTGGGTGGATTCGAGTGCAGGCCGCCTGTACGCGAGCGGTGCCGAGGGTCAGGATCAGGTGAGCTGGGATCTGGGCCGGCCGATCGGCAGCATCGGCCTGGCGACGGGTGGCCTCATCATCGCGCTCGCCGACGGATTTTATCGGTTCGATGCCTCGACAGGCTCCATCACCCTGATTGTGCGGCCCGGCATGGCACCTGAAACGCGGCTAAACGATGGGAAGGCCGATCGCGCCGGACGCTTTCTCGCGGCGTCGATGCGAACCGGCGATGCGGTGGGGGCTGGGGCGCTGTTTCGGCTCGATGCCGACGGCGCGATCGAGCAGATTGAAAGCGGGATCGGTATTGGCAACGCGATCTGTTTCTCGCCTGCCGGCGATGCGCTCTATTTCGCCGACAGCCTCGACGGGAAGCTGCGTCGTTACGACTATGACCAAGCCACCGGCAAGATCGGCAAGCGCCGCGACCTCGCCGATTGCCAAGCCTATGGCGGATCGGGCGCCGACGGCGCGACCGTCGATGCCGAGGGGCGGATATGGGTGGCTTTGGTGTTGGCGCAGGCGGTCGGCTGCTACGCGCCCGACGGCACGCTGCTACGATCGATTCCGGTGCCGCTGCCTTACCCGTCCTGCCCGGCATTCGGCGGGCCAAATCTCGATACGCTATATCTGACGAGCATCGCCAATTCGGGGCACCGGTTGATCGCCGATCATCCCGACGCCGGGCGGATTACCGCGATCCGGGGACTTGGCGTCCCCGGAATCGCGGAAGGCATCTATCTTTAGAGGATCAACGAAGCGCTATCGAAATGCCGCCGTCGACCAGCAGCGACTGACCGGTGACGAAGCCCGAACGGGTGTTGTCGGCGAAGAACAGGACCGCCTCGGCGATATCCGACGTTTCACCGAGCCGGCCGAGCGGAGTGCTCGCGACGCGTGCTTCGAAAGTCGCATCGTCGAGCATGGCGCGGACGCCCTCGGTCGCGACCGTCGATGGTGCGACGGCGTTGACGCGAATGGCCGATGGCGCGAGTTCGATCGCCGATGAGCGCGTCATGCCCTCGACCGCTGCCTTGACCCCGCAATAGGCCATCGCGTTGGGGAGGCCCAGGTGCGCGGACACCGAAGCGATGTTGATGATCGACCCGCTGCCGCGCGCGCGCATATGTTTCGCCGCGGCCTGCGTGCCCCAGATGATGCCTGCGATGCCGACGCCGAGCATTTTGTCGAGGCTTTCGGCGTCGATGCCCTCGATCGGCGAATATTTGGTCCACATCGCATTGTTGACGACGATGTCGATGCCGCCGAGTTCGGCCGCGGCAATATCGAACGCTTCATGCAGCGCGGGGCCGTCGGACACGTCGCAGCCGAGCGCGATCGCCTTGCCGCCGTTGGCCGCGATCTGCTGGACAAGGTCTTCGGCCCAATGCGCCTTGCGGTCGAGCAATGCGACCGACGCACCGTTGGCGATGAGCTTGAGCGCGATGTCGCGGCCGAGGCCGCGCGACGCGCCGGTGACGAGCGCGACGCGCCCTGCGAGTGATTTTGTCATTTTGAGGGAGCCCATAAAAATGGAGCCCGCTTTCGGCGGGCTCCAGTGGGAGAGAGAGGTTAGAATTTATATCCGACTTCAACGCCGTAGACGCGGCCCTTGTTGAGGGGCGAGAAGGTTGATCCGGCGAAGAATGGCAGCGGCGCCTCGGTACCGAAGGTCGCCTCGTTGAGCAGATTATTGCCATAGACTGACACCTTCACCCGGCCGTGCGTGATCGCGAGGCTGGCATCGACCATCGTGGCCGCGCGCAGCAGGCCTGTGTTCTGGTCATTATAGAAGGCGGCATCGCGGTGGTTCGCGCCGACGCGGGCCTCCGCGTCAAAATCGCCGCCAAAGCTGGTGGCGTAGGTGATCGATCCGCCATAGCTCCACGGAGACAGGCGCGGCAGCTTCAGCGCATAATCGGCATCGTTGATGACGCCGTCGGCGTTGAGATCGAACAGAATATTTTCATATTTGCCCTTGGTGTAGCCGAACTGGCCGGCAATCGTCAGGCCGGCGACGGGCTTGACGAGCAGTTCGCCTTCGATCCCCTTGATCGACACGTCGGCCGCGTTGGTGATGATCTGGAAATTGCCGAAAGGTGCGAACGGCGCCTGGAATTCGCGCTGGGTGCCGTTGATGCGACTGTAGAAGCCGGCGAGGTTGGCGCGTGCGAAACCGCCAATGTCCTGCTTGAGGCCGATTTCATAGGCGTCCTGCTTTTCCTGGTCGAACGGACCCGGCGCGACAATGGGATTGAGATTGCGGAAGTTGTAGCCGCCGCTGCGGAAGCCCTTGGCGAACGAGGCATAGAGCAACGTGTCCTCGGTCGGCTTGAACTGGACGCCGATGCGCGGCGTAAAGCCGTCCCAATTGTCCTTGTCGGTGAAGTCATAGCTGCACCGCAGAACGTCGAGGTTGCAGCCCCCGACGCCGATCGAGCGAACCTGGACGTCCTTTTCCTCGGCCGAATAGCGTGCGCCGACGCTGAAAGTCAGCTGTTCGGTGACGCGCCAGTCGACGGTGGCGAAGATGCCGCCGGTGCGCTGCTTCTGGCGTCCGCCCCCGGAAACGGTCAGCGCGCCGCCCGACAGCAGGCGCTGTTCGGCATAGTTGATGTCCTGATTGAAGTAGAAGAGGCCGGTCGTGACATCGAAGGCCCCGAAGGTGCCCGCGTAGCGCAGCTCGTTGCTGAACTGCCACTGGTGGATGTTGTTGCGCGAGTGCAGGTTCGTCGCCGGCGAGCCGTCGACATCGGCGCCCGAGTCGTTGGACAGCGCGCGCACGGCGACGATGTTGGTGATCTTGCCGTCCCCAAAGGCTGTGTCGATGTTCAGCTCGGCGATGCCCTGATCCCAGTCGGTTTTCACGAAACCGGCATAATTCTGGTTCACGCGGAAGCTGTCGCGCGGATAAAGTCCATGATTGGTCACCGCCGGGCCGTCGCCGCGAATCCGGCCATGTTCGTAGCGCAGGACGAGATCGAAGCTGTCGTTGGGTTGCAGGCGCAACGCCGAGCGCATGATCAGGGTTTTGCTGCCGCCGATCTTCTTGCCGTCGAAGTCGTTTTTGAACCAGCCATCGTCGTCGTTGTAATAGACCGCCACCTTGCCGCTCAGCACATCGCCGGCGATCGGACCCGACACCGAGATGCTCGCCCGCTTTTCAAGGCCGGTCGATAGTCCCGCCTTCGCGTCAAGGCGGAAGCGGTTCGACGGGGTGGTGGTGCGCAACAGCACAGCGCCGCCGGTGACGTTGCGACCAAACAGCAGCCCCTGCGGGCCGCGGAGGATTTCGACGCCTTCAAGGTCGAAGGTGTCGAACAGAACGCCCGCGCTGACGCCCAGATAGACGCCGTCGACGAACACGCCGACGGTGGGGTCGATCGAGGGGATCGAGCTGTTGATCCCGAGGCCGCGGATCGAGAAGTTCGCATAGCCGGGCGTCGTGCCAACGCTTTCGAGCGAAGCGTTCGGAACCGCATAGCTGACGCTCGAGATCGAGCGCGCGTGGATGCTGTCGAGTTCGTTCGAACCGAAAGCGGTGATCGCGATCGGCACGTCCTGGACGTTCTGGGCCGATCCGCGCTTGGTCGCGGTCACGACAATGTCGCCAAGGCCGCTGCTGCCGGACTGCGCTTCTTCCTGCGCGCTGTCGTCCTGCGCGGTTTCATCCTGCGCGAATGCGGGCGCAGCGATCATCATGGCGGCGAAGCCGACCCCCGTCAAAAGACGCTTGCTGTGTGTGTTCATTGTCCACTCCCTGGTGAATCGCGCTTCCGTTCTTCCTTTCGGTGGCGGTTCGCCTCGAAGGGGGTGCGCTGGCTTTAAATCATATCGCCGCCCCTTGAAGAGCGGTCCGCCCCCGTTCTTTCTTTGCGGCGGCAAGGGCAATGTGCGCGGCGGGTTGGGCGCCGATAATCACAAGCGCGATTCCGTGCAGTGGCGATCAATCCAGAATGAGATTTTCGGCATGTCTCGCGGCTTTCGCACCACTATCCCGCTGCCGCGATGCAAAGACTCCCGGCAAATGGGAGACAAATCAATGGGTAGCATTCGCACCGAAATCGAAAACCATGTCGCGCTCGTTACGCTTGATAACGCGCCGGTCAACGCCGCCGCGCTGGACATGCTCCAGGAACTAACCGACGTCTTCGACAGCTTCAACGACCGCGACGATGTCCGCGTCGCCGTGCTCACCGGAGCAGGCAAATGCTTCAGCGCCGGCGCCGATCTGAAAAATCGGCCTGACCTCTCGATCCCCGGAACGCGCTGGAACCGCAACCGCGTCGTCCGTGAAGTTGCCTATTCGATCGCCGATTGCGCCAAGCCCGTCATCGCCGCCGTCAATGGCCCCGCACTTGGCGCCGGCTTCGGTCTTGCCGCGAGCTGCGACATCATCGTGGCGTCCGAAAACGCCGTCTTCGGCCTGCCCGAAATCGACGTCGGCCTGATGGGCGGCGGCAAGCATACGTCGCGCATCGTCCCGCACTCGCTGACGCGGCGGATGATGCTCACCGGCTATCGCGCGCCCGCGTCCGAAATGTACCGCCGCGGCATCATCGAGGCCTGCCTGCCAGCCGACGAACTTCTGCCCTATTGCATGGAGATGGCGGCGGTGATCGCGTCGAAGAGCCCGCTCGCGACACGCTATGCCAAGGACAGCATGCGCACGATCGAGAATATGACGCTGCGCGACGGCTATATCTACGAACAAGGTAACACGGCGAAGCTGTCGACGTCTCATGATGCGCAGGAAGCGGTGGCGGCCTTTGTCGAAAAGCGCGCGCCTGTGTTCCGCGGCTGCTGACCGGAGCGGGCGTCATGGACTGGAATTTTGGCGACCTGCTGGACGCGACCGCGGCGCATGTGCCGGGCGATCGGCCCGCGATCATTCGCGGTGATCATGTTACCAACTGGGTCGATTTCGACGCACGCTCGAACCGGTTGGCGCGCGCGATGCTGGCGGCCGGTCTGCCCGCGGGCGCGCGCATCGCGATCCTCGCGCGCAACATCCCCGAATTCATCGAGATCGCCGCCGCCGCCTTCAAGGCGCGGCTGACGCACGTCAATCTGAACTACCGCTACACGACGTCCGAGATCGAATATGTGCTGCGCGACTGTCAGGCGGCGGGGCTTTTCTATCAGGACGAGTTCACGCCCATCGTCGCGCCGCTGATCGGCGGTGCGATCGACCATCTGACCTATGCCGTGCGGATCGGCGGTGACGGTGCTTATGATGGGATCGTGTCGGAGGGTGATGCGTCGCCGCTGGGGATCGTGCGGTCGCCCGACGATGGGTACCTCCTCTATACCGGCGGCACCACCGGACGTCCGAAAGGCGTGATGTGGCGTTCGGCTGACGCGCGGCGCTCGCAGCTCGAATCGCCCGTCGCGGTATCGACGCCGGCGAGTATGGACGACCATATCGCGCAGGTGCTGAAAGGTGCAGCCGGCCGCGTCATGCCGGCCTGTCCGTTGATGCACGGCGCCGGGCTCAACAGTTCGCTTGCCGAATTGCTCGTCGGCGGTGCCGCGGTGCTGCTGCCGTCGGACCGCTTCAGTGCAGAGGAATTGTGGAGCGAGGCCGAGCGGCAGGGCGTCACCCGCATCCTGATCGTCGGCGACGCCTTTGCGCGCCCGATGGCGGATACGCTGCTCGCCAATCCGGGGCGCTGGGATCTGAGCGCGCTGCGGCTGATCTCGTCGGCGGGGCTGATGTGGTCCGAACAGGTCAAAGCGGCGCTGCTTGAGGCGCTGCCCCAACTCACGCTGCTCGACATTCTGGGCGCGTCCGAAGCCTCGGGCTTCGGCTATGCGATTACCAACAAGGATCGCGCCACGCCAACCGGGCTGTTCGAACCGGGTCCGCAGACGGTGATCATCGATCAGGAGACGGGCGGCGTACTCGCCGACGACGAAGTCGGTTCGGGTTGGCTCGCACGCCGACCGCCGTTCGGCGCCGGCTATCACGGCGATCCTGAAAAGACCGCAAGCGTCTATCGCACCATCGAGGGGCAGGCCTATGCGGTTCCGGGCGACATGGCCGAGCGCCTGCCCGACGGGCGCTTCCGCCTGCTTGGCCGTGGCAGCATGTGCATCAACACCGGCGGCGAAAAGGTCTTCGTCGAAGAGGTCGAGGAGGCGCTGAAGCGCATCGACGGCGTCGCCGATGCGATGGTGTTCGGCCTGCCCGATCCCAAGTGGGGCAGCGCCGTCACCGCGCTGATCGAGGCAGGCGACAGTCCCGACGATCAGGCGCTTCGCGCGGCGCTCTCGCGGGACCTTGCCGCCTACAAGCAGCCGCGCACGATCATTCGCGTTGCGGTCCTGCCGCGCCATGCGAGCGGCAAGAGCGACTATCGCAGCGGGATGGATCTCGCGCGCACCGAAATTTCAGCCCGGATGTCCACTGGCTGATCGTCTCCGGCCTGCTGCGTCCGGGGCGGACGTGCGGGCCGGAGACTTCACCGCCCGACGACCGACTTACCGCTTCTCCCAAGGACTTCCGATGCAACAGGCCAATCCCACCCGCGACACGTCTCCCCGCCGCCTCGACGCGCTTATTATCGGCGCCGGCTTCGGCGGCATGTATGCCTTGCACCGCACACGCGGCATGGGGCTCGACGCCCATCTGATCGAGGCCGGCGACGATGTCGGCGGCACCTGGTACTGGAACCGCTACCCCGGTGCGCGCTGCGACGTGATGAGCATCGATTACAGCTATTCCTTCTCCGACGAGATCCAGCAGGAGTGGACGTGGAGCGAGCAATTTGCGGCGCAACCCGAAATCCTGTCCTATGCGCGCTTCGTCGCCGACAAGCTCGACCTGAAACGCGACATCAGCTTCGAAACGCGCGCGACCGCGGTCCATTATGACGAAGAGGCGGCGCTGTGGCAGATCGAGACCGATCGCGGCGAGGTCTATGAGGCGCGTTATTGCCTGATGGCAACGGGGCCACTGTCGGTGCCGAAGCAGCTCGATATCCCGGGTGCCGACAAGTTCAAAGGCGAGCTCTATCTCTCGGGCAAATGGCCGCACCATGACATCGATCTCAAGGGCAAGCGCGTCGCGGTGATCGGCACCGGCTCGTCGGGCATTCAGATCGTGCCTGTCGTCGCCGAGCAGGCCGAACATCTTTACGTCTATCAGCGGACACCGAGCTTCACGCTCCCGATGCGCAACCGCAAGCTCGACGAAGAATATGTCGCGCACATCAAGGCGCATTATCCCGCGCTGCGTGCCGCGGCGCGCCATTCGCTGACCGGCGGCGTCCGCCCGATCACCCACCGCCCGGTGTTCAGCGTGACGCCCGACGAGTGCCAGAAGCTGATGGAAGATGCCTGGGCGCACAGCGGGCTGGCCTTCCTCGGCCTCTTCTCCGACCTTCTCAGCAACCGCGAGGCGAATGAGGTCGTCGCCGAGTTCGTGCGCGGCAAGATTGCCGAGGTGGTGAAGGATCCCGACACCGCGCGCCGGCTGACCCCGCGCGGCTACCCGATCTTTGCGCGCCGTCCGTGCCTCGATACCGGCTATTATGAAGCCTATAATCGGGACAATGTGACGCTGAAGGATTGCCTTGAACATCCGATCGTCGAGATCACCGAAAAGGGCATCCGCACCGCCGAGGGAGAGGTCGAGGTCGATATCATCATCGCCGCGATCGGTTATGACGCGCTGACCGGCGCGATGCTGTCGATCGATATCGAGGGCCGCGACGGGCGCAAGCTCAAGGACAAATGGGCCGATGGCGGTCGCTCGCACCTCGGCCTGATGATCGAGGGTTTCCCGAACCTGTTCGTCATCGCGGGCCCGAACGGCCCGTCGGCGCTCGCCAATTTCATCTTGCTGAACGAGCAGAATGTCGATTGGGTCTGCGACTGTATTGAGCATATGCGCAGCACCGGCCTGCGCTCGATCGAGGCGAATGCAGACGCCGAGGATCGCTGGATGGAGAAGGTTACGACGCTGGGCTCGCTGTCGCTCTATCCGACCGCGAACACCTGGTATACCGGCGCCAATGTGCCGGGCAAGCCGCGGACATTTCCGGTCTACATCGGCGGACTTGGCCGCTATCGCGAAATCTGTTCCGACGCAGCGGCGGATGGCTATCGCGGCTTCACGCTACGATAGGTCCGGCGCGCGTTCTGATCGGGAGTGAGCGATATGTCGTCCGATAGGCTGTTCGAGCCACTGCCTCTCGCCCGCGGCAAGCCGATGAAAAATCGGCTGATGCTTGCGCCGCTTACCAACCGGCAGAGCCACCCCGACGGCACCCTGTCGGATGCTGAGCGCAATTGGCTGGAGATGCGCGCGGCCGGGGGCTTTGCGCTGACGATGACCGCCGCCGCACACGTCCAGCCGGTGGGCCAGGGCTTCACCGGACAACTCGGCGTCTTTGCCGACGATCATCTCGAAGGCCTGACGGCGCTCGCGAACGGGCTCAGGGCGCGCGGCTCCCTCTCGTCGCTCCAGCTTCACCATGCCGGCAGCCGCGCCGAGCCCGAGCTCATCGGCGCCCCGGTGGCGCCGTCGGAAGTGCCCAAACGCAATGTCCGCGCCCTGTCCCAGGGCGAAGTGGAAGCGCTGCGCGACGATTTCGTCGCGGGTGCACGCCGCGCCGAGCAGGCGGGCTTCGATGGCGTCGAGATTCACGGTGCACACGGCTATATCCTCGCCGAATTCCTGTCGGCGGCGAGCAACCGGCGGACGGACCGTTATGGAGGCAATCTCGAAAATCGCGCGCGCATCATCTTCGAGATCATCGACGGCATTCGCGCCGTCACGGACCCCGACTTTCAGCTTGGCCTACGGCTTTCGCCTGAGCGTTTCGGGCTGGAGCTGGACGAAATCCGCGATGTGGCGGCCGAAGTGTTGCGGCAGGACAAGATCGACTTCCTCGACATGTCGCTGTGGGATGTCCGCAAGGAACCCGAGGAGGAAAGTTTCAAGGGCCGCCCGCTGATAAGCTTTTTCACCGATCTGCCGCGCGGCAATGTCCGTCTGGGCGCCGCGGGCAAGGTGATGGATGCGGAGGATGCAGCATGGGTGCTGGATGCCGGATGCGATTTCGCCGTTATCGGCCGTGCCGCCATATTGCGTCACGACTTCCCCGAACGCGTGCGCCGCGATCCTACCTATCGTTCGCCCGCGCTGCCGGTGTCGGTGCAGCACCTGCGCAATGAAGGGCTAAGCGACACCTTCATCCATTATATGCGCCGCTGGCCGGGATTCGTCGATACAAGGTGAGTAGTCGCGGGTACATATACTGATCCGCCAACCTGGGCGCGATGTCATTTTCGATGATGGCTATTGCACGTTCAACAGCTCATTGCCGAGTTAGATACTATTGCTCCATTTGTCCTTGGCACGCGCCTGGGTTATACGGCAGCTATAGCGCATTCTGTTTCCAAAAGGCGACAGTCCGCAAACGGCCAATCTTATCGCGAAATGACGTCGCCAGACATCGGAGCCAATTTCGAAAGGAAGCGGTTCTGCGCGGCAAATGCCACGCCTTCTTCGCGCATTGCTTGCTGAAGATTTTCCACGAGCGCATTCATGTCGCGCTTTTGAATGCCAAGCTCCTTGTGCGATGCGGTCATGTCGCGCCCGCTATAACTGCAGCCCGCATTGAGAATGTAGCAGAATTGCTCGAACAGCGTTCGCTTCAACCGCACCATGTCATGCGCTTCGAAAATGGCTGCAATACGGGGATCGGATTCTGAAAGCTCGACCGTGCGATTGGCTATACGACGGATTCCATCCTGCCCGCCGAACGCTTCCGCCATCGCGCTTCCCTCGAAAGGCCGGGCACCAGCGTTGCGATCGTCTAGCACATAGGGTTCGACCGGGAGTTCGCCCGTGACCGGATCGCGAACTTTTTCTTCAACACCGAATTCCTTGTCCCAATCGACGGGAGGCTCGGTGCCGGGTTGCATCAGGAGGGCTGCGGCAAGCCAGAACATGAGGGCTCCTCTAGAAAGCAAGCTGCGCGGAAAGGAAACCGCCGCGTTGATTGTCGAAGGTGGCTATCGATCCCAGATCGACATAGGCCGCCGTCACGCTGAGATTGCGGGTCACGGCATAGGCGGCAAAGATGTCCCACCAGTCGTCTTCGCGCGCGCTTGCCAAATTGTCGGGTTTCGTCCGAAATTCGGCGCCGATCACCGCGCGGCGCGCCGGTTGATACGCAACCGTTCCTTCGAATTGCACCGAATATCCGGGGGCCGCGGCGCTGCCAAAGCCCAACAGCCCGCCCTGGTTCGCCTTGGTCAGGCGCGCCGTCGCGTTCACCAGCACGCTGTGTGAGAGGAATAATTTGGTCGCCGACAGCGTGAAGTCGGTTCCCTTGCCCTTTGCCGCGCCCACGGCCTTCGCGACCGCGGCGTCGCTGCTCCGCTTGTGCTCAATGCCGATCGCGATCTGCGGGAGCATGGGTTCGCCATATACGAGGTCGCCCGCGATCCGCAGCTTTGCAGCAAAGACGTCCTGATTGAGCGTGTAGCCCTGACCGAGGCCGAGGGCCGTCCCGACGTTGCGAGTATCGAGATTTTGGCGCGCGTAGCTTAATTCGACCCGGTCGAAGAGGCCGGCGGACACGCCGTAGCTGGTCCAGCCATAATCGGGGAGTTCGATGACCGTTGCATGCCCGGACAGGCCGAATCCGGCGTTTGTTTCGCGGCCGGCGATCGTTGCCCAGGTCGAGAGGCCGCCGCCACTGGTGCCTTCGATCGTCGAGACGCCGTTCGTCAGCAGCAGCTTGCCGCCGTCTAAAATATCCACGTCTTGCGCGGCGGCCGGCGTCGCCAGGCAGCACGCAAGAGCAAATCCAAAAACGATCCGAAGCGGGGAAGTCGATTGGTCCATATCCGACGTATCGCATCCGAGGACAAAGAATGCGTTAACCATGTCCGAAGATTTTGACGCAAAATTAAATCCATAGCTTTAGGCCGGCGGCCATGAAGGGACCGGCCGCCATATTTTTGCTTCTTGCGTCGGGCGTAGGGATCGCTGCGGCGTCGGCCGCGAGTCCATCGTCGCTGCAGGTACAGGTGACCGACGACCGGGGCTTGCCGGTCCGGGATGCCGTCGTCGAACTCGACCCCGAGGGCGGCTGGCGCGGTGGTCGGATTCGTTTTCCGGGGCGAGCGGCTATGGCCCAAAAGGACATCGCTTTCACGCCCGGCACCCTGATTGTAGCGAAGGGGAGCAGCGTCGCCTTCCCGAACCTCGATACGGTTCGCCACAGCATTTACAGCTTCTCGAAAGCGGCGCGGTTCGAGATCGATCTTTACGGTCGGGATCAGACGCGTTCGAAGACTTTCCCGGTCGTCGGTACCGTGGCGCTCGGTTGCAACATCCACGATCAGATGCGCGGCTATATCCGCGTCGTCGATACACCCTATGCGGCGAAGACCGACCGGAATGGCATCGTGCGCCTTTCGGGCCTGTCGGCTGGCGACTACACATTGACGGTCTGGCACCCGCGCGCGAGCGCTCCCGGCAGCGAGATCAAGCGCGTGCTGGCGGTGGCGGCGGGCCAGAACAGCAAGAAGATCTCGATGAAACTGCGATGAGCCGCACCGTCTCCTTCGTGGCGGCGAAGCTACGCTTCGGGACGCTCAAAATGCGGATTGCGGTGGTCTATGCCGCGTTGTTCGCCGTCGTACTGGCGACTGTCGTCCTGCTTGCCGGCAACGGCGTGGCACGCTTTGGCGAGAACAGCGCCTCGCGCGATCTGGCCGCGAACGCGCGCGTGTTTGATGAGATCATAAGTCTTCGCGCCAAACAGATGCGCGGGTCGACCGACATATTGTCGCGGGACTTCGGGTTTCGTGAAGCCGTGGCAACGAACGACAGACCCACGATCGAAAGCGCGCTCCTCAGCCTGCGCCAGCGTTCCAGCAGCGCCGCCGCTTTCGTGGTCGGCCTCGATGGCAGCATGACGGGATCGTCGGATGCGACGTTGCCGCCAGTCGAAGAGCTTTGGACCGCGCTTGACGAAGGGCAGGAACGCGGCATCGTTCGCTTGGGGGACAAGCTCGCGCTCGCGGCGGCCTCGCCGATCCAGGTGCCCGACACCGTCGGCTGGCTGGTGATGGCGCAGCCGCTGGACGCGGCCGAGATGCGGCGGCTCAGCCGACTTGCAGCCGTGGATATCGGCGCACGTGTCGTGCGGGCATCGCAGCTCCCCCCGGCGCTGGCCAAGGCGCCACTCGGCAAGGTGATCGAAACCGGCGCAGACGAGCGCATCCTTCATCATGTAACGGCGCTCCCCGCGCTTCAGGACGGAGTGCGACCGCGTCTCGTACTGGATCACTCGCTCACCAAAGCGCTCGCGGAATATTCCGGACTGCAATGGCTGTTGGCGGCGTTGGCGGCAGCAGGTCTGACGCTGGTGATCGTTGCGAGCTGGCGGGTTGCGCGGACGATCACCGGGCCACTCAGTGCGCTCGACACCGCGACGCGGAAATTGGGCGAGGGGAAGGATGCCAAGGTCGAGGTGGTCTCCGACGATGAGATCGGCCGACTCGGTACCAGCTTCAACGCGATGGTCGACGCGATTGCCGAACGCGAGCGGCAGATCACCCATGTGGCGCTGCACGATGGGCTCACCAACCTGCCCAACCGCAAGCTATTCGTCGAACAACTCGACCACGCGCTGGTGCGGCGGCGGGACGATGCAAAGCTGATGGTAGTCTATGTCGATCTCGACGATTTCAAGGTCGTCAACGACACGCTCGGCCATCCCGCCGGCGACGCCCTGCTTCGCAATGTGGCGGCGCACTTGCAGGACGCATTGGGCGATGCCATTGTGGCGCGTCTTGGCGGGGATGAATTTGCGATCCTGCTGACCGATCTGTCCGGATCGGAAGATCTGGTCGCCTTGGCCGACCGCCTGCAAGATTGTTTCGATCGTCCCGTTCTCATCGATGGCCAGCAGGCCGACGCGTCCGCCAGCCTCGGCATTGCGGTCGCCCCGGCCGACGGAACAGACGGCATCACGTTGATGAAAAATGCCGATCTGGCGCTTTATCGCGCCAAACGCGACGGCAAGGCAACCTATCATTTCTTTGAGCAATCGCTCGACGAGCAGGCGCGCCATCGGCGGCAGATGGAACTCGATCTACGTCTCGCGATCCGCGACGGGGGCTTCGAACTCCATTTTCAGCCGCTCTACAGCTTGCAGGAAGAACGGCTCAAGGCTTTCGAAGCGCTCATCCGTTGGCCGCATCCTCATCGCGGCATGATCAGCCCTGCCGAATTCATCCCGCTGGCCGAGGACACGGGACTGATCGTCCAGATCGGCGAATGGGTGATCCGCGAAGCGTGCCGTCAGGCTGCAACCTGGCCGGGCGATCTGTCGGTCGCGGTCAATATTTCGCCGAAACAGTTTCTCAGCCCCAATCTGGCCACGGTGGTCCTGTCCGCGCTCGCCACATCGGGACTGCCGGCGACCCGGCTCGAACTCGAAATCACCGAGAGTATTTTCATTGCCAATGTCGAGCGCACGCTGGCTGCCTTGCATGGACTGCGAAAGCTTGGCGTCCGGATCGCGCTCGACGATTTCGGCACCGGCTATTCCTCGCTCAGCTATCTGCGATCCTTTCCGTTCGACAAGCTGAAGATCGACCAGAGCTTCGTGCGCGACTTGACCGAAGGCGGGAACGCGAATGCGGTCATTCGCGCGATCACGACGCTTGCCGACGCGCTCGGCATGGAAACGCTGGCCGAGGGTGTCGAAGACCAAGCGCAGGCGGAAATTCTTCGGCAGGAAGGATGTCGGCAGATTCAGGGCTATCTGCTGAGCAAGCCGCTCAACGCCGCCGCCGTGTATGATTTCATCGA
The DNA here is from genome assembly GCF_052384365.1 of Sphingopyxis sp. Q841. Classification (NCBI taxonomy): domain Bacteria; kingdom Pseudomonadati; phylum Pseudomonadota; class Alphaproteobacteria; order Sphingomonadales; family Sphingopyxidaceae; genus Sphingopyxis; species Sphingopyxis sp. Q841. Next base: position 25,604 of record NZ_JBQSUM010000007.1, read on the forward strand.
CGGCATGGAAGGATCGGCCGACGAAGCCCGACGGACGGCCTAGCGCGACGCGGGAACGCGCATGGCCTCTCTTGCCCTCCGACGGCCAAAAGCGGTCCGTGCATCGGCCAGGTCTAGCGGTATGATGCACCATCCCAGAAACGTATGAGATAAGGTGCAAGGTAAGGGCGGAGCCTTCTCGCGCCCCGGTCCTAGCGGCGATGCCTGAGACCGCCTATCGGGCGACTGCATAGCCTTGCATGCCGCGGGGGTTTGCCGCTGCCCTCAGCACAGCCCCTGTTCCGTCAATGTCGTGCGCGCAGGCGGAGAGGCGTCCTTCCGACCAAGGCCCACCGACCGTGAGGACGTGGCCTCGATGCTGAAGTTCATCGCGGGTTTGCTCCGAAAAGCGACCCTCTACCGTCAGCGAACCGAGGCGCCGCTCGCGCGGCCAGAAGCTCGCGACCATATGCTCGGTATGAAATGCTGGCGTTTCTATCGCGGCCTGCAGCGGAAGGCCGTGCACGACATGCGCGAGCCATAGCTGCAACGACCATTGCTCCTGCTGGTCTCCCCCTGGCGTCCCAAATGCAAGATATGGTCGGCCTCCGCGATAGGCCAGCGACGGGGTCAGCGTGGTACGTGGTCGCGCTCCGGGCGTGAGCGAACTTGGCAGATCCTCGGCGAGCCAGCACATCTGCATGCGCGTTCCAAGCGCGAAGCCAAGGCCGGGGATGGCAGGGCTCGATTGTAGCCAGCCGCCCGACGGCGTAGCGGAAACCATATTACCCCAGCGGTCGACGACGTCGACGTGACATGTGTCACCGCGCTGGTGGCTGCGGGAGCCGCTCGGAAGCGTCCGTTCGCCGGCCATGGTCGGTTCGCCGCCGCCGCCCGGCGCCATGCCGTCTCCGGTGTATTGGGGCGAGGGTATTTGCGGCCTCATGCCGCCGGGTGAGCCGGGGCGCAGTTCCTGGCTTGCGTCCTTCCCGACGAGAGCGCTGCGCTCGGCGGCATAGCGTTCGCTGAGCAATATCTCGAGAACACCCTCGGGCATGGCCTCACCGTACCAGGCATCGCGATCGGCCATCGCGAGCTTGATCGTTTCACAAACCGTATGGACATAGTCCGGAGAACCGAGCGGCATTGTCCCGATGTCGAGCTGCTTGATCATCTGGACAGCCTGAAGCAACGCCGGTCCCTGGCTCCAGGCTCCGCATTTGTAGAGTCGGTGCTCGCCATGATCAATGCCGAGCGGTCGTTCTACGGGCGGACGCCAACTGGCCAGATCGCTAGCGCCCAGCAGGCCACCGTTCCGGCGCCCGCTCGTGTCCATCGCTTCGGTGCCCTTCACGAAAGCGTCGATCGCCTCGGCAACGGCCCCCTCATACCAATAGGCGAGCGCAGCCTCGATCTGGGCCTCGCGCTTCGTTGAGACTGTTTCGGCATGATCCAGCAAGCGCGCATAAAATTGCGCGAGCACCGGATTGGCGAACAGCGTCCCCGGCAAGGGTGCGCGGTCGCCGTCGAGATACAGGGCGGCCGAGCTCACCCACTCGTCGGCAAAAAGCGTCTGGACCGATGCGATCGCCGCAGACGCCCCCGCTAGAAGCGGATGGCCGGCGCGGGCATAATGGATCGCAGGCTCGAGTATGTCACGCAGCCGCATTGTCCCGAAATCGCGCAGCAAGACCATCCAGGCGCCGAAAGCCCCCGGCACGCACGCCGCGAGCAGCCCTGTGCCCGGAATCATGTCGAGACCCCGAGCGGCGAAGGCGTCGATCGTGGCGGCCCGCGGGGACGGGCCCTGGCCGCAGATTACGGTCGGTTCGGGATCGCGCGCGCGCGCCGCAAGGATCGGTGCATCGCCGCCGGGGCCATTGAGGTGCGGTTCAACAATCTGGAGCGTGAACCCGGCGGCAGCCGCCGCATCGAAGGCATTGCCTCCCATCTCGAGAAGGCGCATGCCAACCGCGCTCGCTATCCAGTGCGTCGACGCGACGGCCCCGAAAGTGCCGCAAAGTTCGGGACGAGCGGTGAATTCCGCCATGAATCTTTCCTTTGAATGCGCAAAAGGGAGAAAACGCCGGAAAGTTATCCGGAATGGACCGGCCCAGCTTCGCCAGGCGGCGCCGCCGACACCCCGCGCCGGGCGGCTTGCAGGAAGAAGAGAAAGGCGCTGAGCCAAAGGAGCGCCCAAAGCGCCGCAGCTGCCGTGAACCAACCGAGCGCCGGTCCGGTTGCAGTGTCTGCGCCCCCCATCCAGCCCTTGAGCAACGCAACGCCGCTCGGGCCGAATGAGGCGCCAAAGGTGCCGGAAACGAGGAAGTTCACGGCGACCGCCCTCGCGCTGAACATCGTTGGGAACAGGGCCTGAAAGCCGAAGACGCCGACCCCTACCATCGCGCCGACACCGACCATGCCAAGAGCAAGAGCGAGCAGCGCCAAGCTGCCGCCGGACGCATGGGCTGCGCACATCATGGCTGCCGCAACGAGCGTACAGGCGAAACGGAGCAGGCGGACGACCGACCCGGCAGGCTCACTCGACCTGAGGAGCGGCGCAGCATATCCGGCGGCAAGGGCACCAATCCCGCCCCCGATCATATAGACCGCTCCGAATGCGACGCCAGTTTGCTGGGTGCTCCACCCATAGTTGCGCATCAACATCGCTGGCGCCCATGCCATCACGGCGTAGACGATCGCGTTGAGCGCGATGCCCGCAGCGAGATAGCAAAGGACGACGGCGCGACGCGCGGACAGAAAGGCGAAAAAGTTGCGGAACGAAGCCTGGGCAGGGGCGGTAGCCGCCCGCCCGGGCTCGTGCATTGTCAGGACGAGTGCGAGCCCGACGAGGCCGAGCACGAAACTGCCGAGGAACAGGATGCGCCAGGGTGCAAGACCGAGTGGTGGTGCGTCGAGCGCTGCGAGCGCGTCGAGTGCAGGCCCACCGACCAACATGGAGAGCCCGCCGCCCGCATAGAGGCTGAGTGCGATCCATGCTACCGCGCCCGACTGCTTTTCCGGCGGGTAGATCTGGCGGATGATCGAGATCGAGGCCGGGGTCAGGCCGGCCTCACCGATCGCGAGACCCATCCGTGCGACAAGTAGCATGCCGAACCCTGCGGAGAGACCAAAGACCAGCGTCATTGCGTTCCAGATCAAGAGGCTGACCAGGATCACGGCTTTGCGGTTGAAACGATCCGCGAGGATCGCGACGGGAAAGGAGGCGAGGCAATAGACCGCGGAAAAGGCCATGCCCTGCAGCAGGCTGAACTGCAGATCATCAATTCCGACATCGCGCTTGATCGGCTCGACCAGGATATTGAGCATCTGGCGGTCGAGAAAGGCCAGTATCGAAGCGAAGAACAGAACGAAAAGTGTGAAGCGTGTAGTGCTTCGCCACCCGCCGGATCGGATCGAGGCAGGGCTTTGTTCCATCGGCGTCACATCTTGAACGAGAAGGACGCGAGGATACGGCGCGGCGTCCCGGGTGCGCCGAGCCCCTCCCCGATGGAGAAGACGTCGGCCGTGAATTCATTATAATATTTTTCGTTCAAGAGATTTTCAGCGCGCAATGCGACTTCCCATCGGCCATCGGGTTCACCAATCGAGGCCCGCAGATTGACCAGGTCATAGGCGGGCTGGAACGAGGTGTTCTGGATATTCCAGTAAAATTTCCCGACGTGGCTGTAATCGCCGCGCAGACCGAGTTCGAGATCGTCTGCCAACGGGATGCGGTAGTCGATGCTCGCATTCGCCGTGAAGGCGGGTGAATTGGGTACCGTCAGCCCGTCGACCGGGACAAACTGATAGAGCGCATCCTTGTCGTGCCAGCGCGAATGGAGCCAGCCGCCCGAGGCCGACAGCGTGAGACCGTCGAGAGGCCGGTATGAAAGCCCGCCTTCCAGGCCGTAGCTGACCGAGGTGCCGATGTTGGTGACTTCCTCCGCGATCGTGCCGTCGTCGTTGACGAACTGGGTCTCGAACTGGCGGCGTTTGTAGTCGATGTAATAGCCCGCAAGTTCGAACGAGAGTCGGCGGTCGAGTACGCTGCCCTTGATCCCCGCTTCGTAGCTCGAGGCGCGCTCCGATTTATAGGCGCCCCCAGTGCCCGTGGTGACATTGACCCGGCCCGGCTCGCTGCCGATCGCATAGTTGGCGTAAAGCATGACGTCGGGAGCGATGTCGTAGGAGAGCGTGAGCTTGGGGAGCAGCGTCGTGTCGTTTACCTCGACAGAAATCGGCACATTGTAGTCACGCCCCGTGAACGCGCTGCGCGCGAGACGCAGACCCGCGCCGAGGCGAAAAGCGCCGAAGCGGTAGTTGGCGGTGCCGAAGAGCGCATATTGGCGCTCGATCGTGTCGCCGTTGTTATAGTCCTCGATGAACAGGGGGCCGCCCGCATCGGGACCAAGAAGCAGATCGACATTGTTGGTCAGCCCGCGATTGTCGATCGAGGCATAATAGCCGCCGACCAGCCAGTCGAAGGGCCCGCTTCCTGCCGAAGCGAGGCGAAGTTCCTGGGTGAAGACCGTCGATGTGTTGCGATCGCCGCTGAAGGCGGTCACGGCGTCGGCCGAGCTGTAGTCGAGATCCCACAGCAGATCGTTCTTGCGCCGCGTCCAGGACGTAATATTGGTGAGTTCGACCGACCCCATATCCCAGGAGAGGTTGGCGATGATGCCGTCGACACGGCGGCGGTTCATCACATCTTCGTTATAGTCGGCGGTGCGAACATATTCGGCACCCGACGGGGTTTCGGCCGCGGTAACATAGACATTGCCGCCGTTGCTGAGTTCGTTGTGACGGTAGCTGAGCTGGAGGTCGACGCCGTCTGCGGGCTGCCAGCCGAGCGCGACGCGCGTGCCCCATTCGGTGCTTTCGTCGGGATGGCCGCCGAGCAGCGTATTGCGAACGAACCCCGCCGAGTGATTGTAATATCCCGAGCCGCGTATCGCGATCCCGTCGCCAAGCGGGGCGTTCAACGCGGCAAAGAAATTTACCGTGTCGAATGTCCCATATTCGGCCCTTGCTTCGCCGCCGAAGTCGCCGTCGGGTTTCTTCAGCACATATTTGATCGCGCCCCCGACATTGCTGCCCCCGTAAAGCGTACCCTGCGGGCCCTTCAGTATCTCGATGCGCTCGACATCCTCGATCGACGCCGATTGGTCGGTGAAATTCTGCACGTCGTCGATGTAGAAACCGACTCCCTGGGTGTTGCCGAAGGCACCGACGCCGCGAATGACGACATTGGGCTCATTGTCCTGTCTCCGGTTGAGGACAATGTTCGGGGTCTGACGTCCGATGTCATTCAGCGTCGAGATGCCCGCGTCGCGAATCGTGTCTGCCGTAATCGCGCTGATCGTTTCGGGAATATCGATCAATCGTTCATCGCGCTTGCGCGCCTGAACGATGATTTCGTCGGGATAGGCTCGCTCGCCCTGCGCCTCGTCGCCGGACTGGGCCTTCGCCGACAGCGGCGTCAGGAGAGCCGCGAAAGCGGTTCCGCTCAGGATCATCGCTCGCATCTTCATCATATCCCCATCCTTTCGTTCGCCGCAACGAGCGGCAAGACAGCCGTCGCGCGGACATTGCTCCCCCGGCGGCGGAAAGAGCTTTCCTTCCGCCTGCGTCGTCTTCGATCAGTCGTCCAATGATCCGGCGGCCCGTGACCGGCCCCCGATCACGCCATGCTCGGCACTCCTTCGGAAACCGGATAATCCTTTATCTTCAAAGCACTGTTCAAATTGCGCGACTTGCGTCCGACCAGCCCAAGCCGGGTCAGGATCGGTGAAAGGTCCATCATCCGGTTGCGCATCCAGATCTTCGTACGCGTCGCCGGCACCATGATGTCCGATCCGTCCAGCGCCGTCGCCTGATTTTCTTCGACGAACCGTCGAGCGACGCTGTCGTAGGCTGCAAAGGCCCGGCGATGATCGTCATGGACCGCGAGCTCGCCGGCAAGAACATAGGCGCCCACGAGCGCGAGGCTGGTGCCTTGACCCGAAAAGAAAGAGGGGCCATAGGCTGCGTCGCCGACGACGGCGACGCGCCCCTGCCACCAGCACGGCATGTGGATCTGGAGCATGGAGTCGAAATAAAGGTCGTCTGCCGTATCGAGAGCCTCGAGCATCTCAGGCACGATCCATCCCTGCCCGGCGTAGCGATCGTGAATGTCGCGGCGCAGCCCCGCGCTATCGGCATATTCATGCGGTTCGGGCTTCGTGCGGCGATAGGCGAAGAGACCGTTCATCCGCTCGCCGCCGGTCTCATAGACGGAGGCCATCAGTCCCGGCACATTGTAGATGACCGCTTCATGGTCGAAGCCGTGGCGATTGGGCAGCGAGAAACCGACAAAGCAGCAGCCAAGATAGCTGTCGAACTGATCTTCCGGGCCGAACGCCAGCGCACGCGTCGTCGAGTGCAAACCGTCGGCCGCGATCACAAGATCAAAGCTTTGTTCCAGCCCGCTTCGGAACGTCACGTCGATGCCGGCCGCGTGACCGTCGATCGCGGTGATGCAATCGTTGAAACGATAAGCGACCCGGTCGCGCGTCAGATCAAAGAGTAGCTGCGCAAGCACGCCGCGCGGCACCTCGACGTCGCGGCCGACGACGCCTCCGGTGATGTCTTCCTGGCGCAGGCTGGTGATGATGCGGTCGGCGTTGCGAAACGTCCATTGACGCGTCCGGATGTGGGCGTCCTGCAAGGCCGGCAACAGCCCCATGCGTTCGCTCACGTCGATCGCCGAGCCGCGAATATCGATCGCATATCCACCGCTGCGAACAGTGTCGGCGCGTTCGACCAGCGTCACCTCGAAACCGTATCTATCGAGCCAATAGGCCAGCGCCGGCCCCGCGATGCTCGCGCCACAAACGAGGATCTTGCGGGCTCGGGAACGGGTCATACAGCCGTCCTTTCGGCATGGGCCAAGACGAAATTGCCGATCAGACGCGCTGTCCGATCGGCATATTGCACGGTTATGCCGTGACGGCTTCCCGCGAGCAGCTCGAAGCGAGCGCCCGGTATCGCCGCCGCCAGCTCCCGCGCCTCGCCGACATGCGCGATGGGATCGCGATCGCCGCAAAGCACCAGGGTGGGCGCAGCGATCTCACCGAGGCGCCCCGTCACATTGAAGTCGTCGATCGCAGCGGCGCGGCGCGCAAAGGATGCCGGCTCGCGAATGAGGAGAAGGGCGTCGATTTCGGCAACCAGTCCGGGATCCGCGTCGATCGCTTCGGGTGTGATGACAGCCTCGAGCATGAAGCGCTTCACGGCAGCGGGATCCTTGTCCCGGACCGTGTTGAGGTCGGGGGCGTGAAATCGGCTGCGCTCGGATGCCGTCGCGCCGAGGATCAGGCTCCGCACGCGACCCGGAAACATGAGAGCGAAGCTCATAGCCACCGCGCCGCCGTAGGAAGCGCCAAACACATGGGCGCGATCGATACCGCGTTCGGTAAGAAAGTCGGCGAGATCGCGGGCGTGATCCATCATCGCATAAGGCCGCGCCGCGCATGGACTGTCCGGTGAATCGCGCTGGTCGGGCGAGAGAACGCGGATACCGTCGCCGAACAGGGACATGAAGCCCGCGAACTGCCGCCGGTCGGCATTGCTTCCATGGAGCAGAACGAGTGGTTCGCCTTGCCCGATCTCGTCGAAGCAGAGCGAGACCGTGTCAGTGATGGCCTGCCGCATGGCCTAACCTCCTGCAATCGACCGCCGAACAGGCGATCGGTGTCACCGAAGTGTCATGCATAGGAAGGCGAACGGTGCCATGTCCAAGACTGTCTTGTCATCGGCCATATGCCGATAAGGCATGCGAAGGTGCAGACGTCATGCCGCATCGGTATCGGGAGCCTTCGCCGTCGGCCATTCGCCAGCATCGATAAGTTCGGCGACCAGCGCAAGAAGCATTTCCTGAATTTCGCGAATGGCTCGGAAACCCTGCCGGTTCCAGTGGGTCGCGATGGCCCAGGACGCTCGCAGCCCCGCGATCGGAACGAAGGCCAGCCGCTCGCTGCGCTGGGGGCTGCTGACGCAGCTTGGCGCGATACCATAGCCCGCGCCGCGCTCGACGAGATCGCCAACCAGCGCAGAACTGTTGACCTCGCTACGTACCAGCAGTTTGCGCACGACCTCTGGAAAGGCGTCTTCCATGTAGGCAAGCGTGCTTTGCGGATATCCCGCCATGATCAGCGGGAGACCGACAAGGTCGGGGACGTCGACGGTCGGGCCGAAGGCATCGCGCCTTTCCTTCGGACAGACGAGGCAAAAATTTTCGCTGACGAGCGGGATGGTCATCACCCCGCTGGTTTCGGCAGTGTTCGAAATCAGTGCGACGTCGAGGTCACCCTCGGCAATGCGGTCGCGCAGGAAGGAGCTTGATCCCTGGATCAGGTCGACGCGGCAATCGGGGTAGCGGGCGAGAAACCCGGCCATCACGGGCAACAACAACTTGCTGTGAATCGACTGCGGGGCGCCAAGCGCGACCGTCCCTGAAAAATCGCCGCCCTCGGTCGCCATCTCGTCGATAAGCTGACGTACCGATTCAAGGATTTGAGAAGCGCGGCGATAGAAGCGTTGTCCCGTATCGGTGAGGGAAACGCCCTTTGCGTGGCGCACGAAGAGCGCCTGCCCGACTTCGTCTTCAAGCTTTGCGATCGAGCGACTGAGCGCGGGCTGGGCGACATTCAGATAATAGGCCCCGCGAACGAAACTCGAAGCATCGGCGACCGCCTTGAAATAGCGAATTTGCCTGAGTTCCATGACGCGCGACTCCCGAAAGCGGCCCGATCGGCCGCGCGTCCTTCAAAAGCAGGACGCTGTCCGCTTCGTGATAGCGGTTAGCCCATGCATATCAAATCGCCAGCGAACCTAGGCGCCGGCGAGGCCGCGTCCTCTATCCTCTGCGTCTTTCAGAGCAAAGTCGTTGGCATAATGACGGGCGAGAACCGCGCAGGCGAAGAGCTGAATCTGGTGAAAGAGCATGAGCGGCAGAACCGCGAGGCCGATTTGAGCCGGAGGAAAGAGAATGCCTGCAAGCGGGACGCCCGATACCAAGCTCTTCTTCGATCCGCAGAATTGCAGGACGATGGCGTCGGCCCGTCCAAGCTTCAGGAGTCGGCCAAACAGCCAGGTTGCGCCGAGGACCGCCGCGAGAAGGACCGTACAGCAGGTCGCCAGGAGCAGGAGCTCGGCGGGCTCTACCCTGTGCCAGATTCCCTCGATGACCGCTGCACTGAACGCTGTGTAAACGACGAGGAGAATCGAGCCGCGATCCGACAGCGTCACGAGCCGTTTGTGCCTAGTCACCCAGTCACCGATTTTTGGTCGAAGCAGGTGCCCGGCGGCAAATGGTAGGAGCAGCTGGAACAATATCGTCTGCACCCCGCCCCAGGAAAGCGTGATCCCGCTTGCGCGCATCAACATGCTGGCAAGGAGCGGGGTCACAAGGATGCCGAGCAGGTTGGAGAAGGATGCGCTGCAGACCGCCGCCGCAACATTGCCGCGTGCAACCGACGTGAAGGCGATCGAAGATTGCACGGTGGACGGAAGCAGGGTGAGGAAGAGAAGCCCGCCCGCCAGAGTTGGATCGAGCAGCTGCGAACGGCTGATCGCGAGCCCGAGAAGCGGAAAGAGAAGAAAAGTCGAGGCAAGGACGGCAAGATGCAGTTTCCACGCGCCCGCTCCCGAAAGCAGCGCCTCACGCGAAAGCTTGGCGCCCTGCAGAAAGAAGAGAAGCATGATTGCAGCGTCGGTGAGATAGTCGAACACCGCGACGCCCGCGCCATGCACAGGCGCAAAGCTCGTGAGCGTCACGGTTGCGATCAGCGCAAAGAGAAAGGGATCGATGGCGGTTTTCAGATATCGAGACATCGGGCTTCCTTCGGCACGGCGGGTCAGGCTGTGCCCGGGACGATCAGCGTGCTCTGGTGATAGAAGTTCCGCCATCCGTCGGCGTGGAGGCTGTAGAGCCGCACGTGGCGGCCGGACTTGTCCCTGACCGTGCCATCTGCAGCCTCGAACCGGTTTGAGAACCGGCCATGCACGATCGCGAGGTCATCGACGAGATCGATGTGGTTCTCGAGCACGCTGTAATCGACATAGCGTCCAGCGTGCGAGCACACAGCGCCGAGATACCCGGCCTTGTCGCGTATAGCGCCGTCGGCGTCGATGTGGATGTAGCGCGCGTCGACCATCTCGGCGAGAGCGGCGAGATCGGCTTCGACGATGGCTTCGGCGCGCCGATGCTCGAGCGCGTCGATTTCCGATACGATCGGCAGCATGGCAGACAGTCCTTTCAAGAGCGGCTAATCGGCGAGCGCAGGGGTTCCAAATGGCGCACGGTGAGTGCGACGTTTTGCGACGGCATCTATCTCCACGAGGGCACCGTCGATCAGCAGCTCTGCGACGGTCGTCGAGCGAGCAGGGAACGCGTGCGCGAAACGCGAACCGTAAGCAGCGTTGAAACGCTCGAAATCCTCTTTGCGGCTGAGCCATACAGTCGTCTTGATGACATCGTCGAGCGAGCTGTCCCAGCGTCGCAAGGCGCGCTCGACATTATCGAGCGCCAAATGCGTTTGAGACTCGATGTCGGCCCCGGCAAGCCGGCCGTCGCGCATGGCAAGCTGCCCCGAGACGAAGATCAGTTCATCGACTGGCATGGCTGCAGAAAGCGGTGGATCGATACCCCCATTCGGGGGCAGCGGACGATCAGGATTGGTCATCGCAATTTTGCTCCATCCGGCTCATGGCCCGTTACGCGGCTGCCCTAACGTCTGCTCGTGGCCACGCGCAAAGTCCGATTGGTCATCGGAGCCATTCAGGTTGGGCATGAGCCGAGACCATGCCGCGCAGACATGGGGGCCATGACAAAAGATTAATGGCATCGGCCTGCAGTCGATGCGACATATGGCCCGACCATTCGCCGGCGAAGGAGCAGCCCCATGACTGACGATACGGCCTCGGCGCCCATTGCGCGACTGTCCCACGTCAATCTTGCCATTCGTGACGAACAGGCGTCGCGCGACTTCTATGTCGGGCTGCTCGGTCTCGAAGAAGTGTGGCGGATGCCGCAGCCGCAGCCCGGCCTTTGGCTTCAGATCGGAGACAGGCAAATCCACCTGCTTAAGCCTGTGGACGACGCCGAACTGCCGCCGCAGCGGGTGCTCGACAAGACGCCAATGGCGCCCCATGTTGCCTTTTCCGTAGAGAATGTAAGTGATGTCGCAGCTCGGCTTCAGGCAGCAGGGGTGAACATCGTATTCAGCGAGTTCATGGACGGTCAGGCGTTCTTCACCGATCCTTCGGGGAACATTCTCGAGATTATCGAGGACCTGTAGAAATCCGCCAGACTCGGTTCGAGCAAGCGGCGAAAGACTTCCAGTGCATCAATATCCCCTTCTTTAAGACTGCCCCCGAAAGCGGTCCGACCGCAAACGGCCAGTCTCGCTCAAGCGCGGTTGTTCACAGGGGGGAATTCAACTTCGCGCTGCCGCGACCATAGAAATTCCGGCCCTTGCGTGACGAAGGAGTGGTGGAGAGTAACGCAAGCCGTGATTGATTTTCGATATGCGCGTGCAGTTTGGATGTCCGCCGTCAGCGCCAATGGCACAGATTTGAGGTTGTGATTTAAGGAGGATTTGGGCTTCGTCGTAGTGACGAAGGAACGAAGATGAAGCCCAAATCCTCCTTGAAAAAAAATCGGCGCCGAAGGCCCCAGCTGAGCGGGTGGTGAAGGACATACGGCGTGCGACGCGCCGGCACTTCTCTGCAGAGGACAAAATCAGGATCGTGCTGGAGGGGCTGCGCGGCGAAGACAGCATCGCCGAGCTGTGCCGCAAGGAAGGCATCGCCCAGAACCTGTATTACACCTGGTCGAAGGAGTTCATGGAAGCGGGCAAGCGTCGTCTGGCCGGCGATACCGCCCGAGCTGCGACCACCGGCGAGGTGCACGATCTGCGCCGCGAAACCCGTGCCCTGAAGGAATGCGTGGCCGACCTGACGCTGGAAAACCGTCTGCTCAAAAAAAGCATGATCGCGGATGGGGGCGACGAAGAATGAGGTATCCCGCATCTGAGAAGCTCGAGATCATCAGGATCGTCGAGCAGTCGCATCTGCCCGCCAAGCGGACGCTGGACCAGCTCGGCATCCCCCGCCGGACCTTCTATCGATGGTATGACCGCTACCTCGAAGGCGGGCCGGAGGCGCTAGAGGATCGGCCATCGGCGCCGAGCCGGGTGTGGAATCGCATCGGCAACGATATCCAGCAGCAGATCGTCGAGGTGGCGCTGGACGAGTCCGAGCTATCGCCCCGCGAGTTGGCTGTGCGCTTTACCGACGAGAAGCGCTACTTCGTGTCGGAATCGACGGTTTACCGGCTTCTGAAAGCCCATGACCTGATCACCAGCCCGGCCTTCATCGTGATCAAGGCGGCCGATGCGTTCCACACCAAGACGACGCGGCCGAACGAGATGTGGCAGACCGACTTCACCTACTTCAAAATCATCGGTTGGGGCTGGGTGTATCTGTCGACCGTGCTCGACGACTTCTCCCGCTATGTCATCGCCTGGAAGCTTTGCACCACCATGCGCGCCGGGGACGTCACCGACACGCTGGAACTGGCGCTTGAAGCCTCGGGCTGTTCGTCAGCCAGGGTCGTGCAAAAGCCCAGGCTGCTCAGCGATAATGGTCCGAGCTACATCGCCGAGGAG
>NZ_JBQSUM010000008.1:0-16502 GCF_052384365.1 Sphingopyxis sp. Q841
CATAGCTCGGCCCATGATCACCGCGGTTCGGGCACCGAAGACTTTCTGACGCCTCCCGGCGTCTGAAACTCTCAACGCTTGGAGACAGTCCGCTTTTAGGTGTCAAACAAAGAGAGCGGACGTTCTACCATGAGCTAGAACGCTCGCTCTCCAGAATACGCGATTTGCTGGTTAGACTTCGATGCCTTCTGCCAGCGTCAACGCATCTTCAACATCGACGCCGAGGTATCGTACCGTATTTTCAATCTTGGTGTGGCCGAGCAGAATCTGCACAGCTCGCAAGTTCCCGGTCGCCTTGTAAATGATCGACGCTTTTGTTCTGCGCAACGAATGCGTCCCGTAGTCTTCGCTTCGAAGTCCAACGGCCGTTACCCATTCATCGACGAGACGCGCATATTGACGCGTGCTCATATGAGCAGAGTGGTCGACCCGGCTGGGGAACGCAAAATCCTCGATTGATCCACCGCGCCGCTCAAGCCATGCCAAGAGGCTTCCGCGAGCATCCGACATGATTTCGAATTGAACTGGTCGATTGGTCTTTTGCTGGATCACCATTGCCCGCGTTCTCAACTCACCGCCGGCGACGAGATCGCCGATCTTGATCTTCACAAGATCGCAGCCTCGCAACTTGCTGTCGATTGCGAGATCGAACAGCGCCCGGTCTCGAAGCCGGTGCTCTCGATCCAAGTGGAAGCGAATTGCCCATATCTGCCGTGGCTTTAACGGCCGCTTTGCACCTACCTTTCGACCGGCATTCCACGCCGGTCGTGGAGGCAAATAGTCGAATTCTGATCTACCCATGATCATTCTCCTGCAGCCAAAATGGCCAAAAAGGGAAACGCATGGGTCAGGTCGATTGGCCGATTGCGTCTTGGCAGCTTTGGGCGGTGGAACGAAATTAGCGGACGCTCCAAGTATTGCCCGGCGTTCGCTTGAAAGGTCACCTCCGTACTGGCTCGTGCAATCGAGGCGCAACCACGTTCCGCAGGAACCGAATAGACGCTGAAGGCCCAGATTCCCGATATTCGTCAGATGATCAGCACGACATCTTATAATCCTGGCCCGAGCTCCCATATAGCGATCATCGTGGCACACGTTCATCGTAGGCGGCCGCGGCTGAGAGACCTCGTGCTCCCGCTTACAAGCAGGAGCCGCGCCCATGCCCCCCGATCCAGATCAATCCCAGTCGGCCGCCCCGGACGCGCCTGTCCTATTGGGACCGCAATCGAGCCGATTTTTCCGTAAGAGCCGCAGTCCATTCGCCCTCGATGACGCACGGCGCCAAGGGGACATCAGTCAGCTCGCCTTCCTGGCGATGGGCGGACGCGATCCGGCGATAGCCTTCCTGAACACCGACAACGCCGCGCTCGGCGGCCGCCCGCTCACAATCGCGACCGCGAGCTCCGAGGGATATGAACTGGTTGCGGCAGCGATCCGCCGCTGGCCGAGCGGCCCAGGATTCAAATGAGCCGCGCGATGAACATTTCGCTGCCGGAGGACGAAGTCAAGCGCCTGTGCCTTCTGCAAGGTGTCAGCATCAGTGCGATCGAGCCGCTTCAGTCGGGCGGCACCCGCCTTGTCTGCACATCCGGCTCCGGCGCCGAGGAAATGCGCCTCCGGCTCCGCGGTCACCTGATCGACGGCAATGTTCTCCGTTACCGCTTCTATCGCCCACCGGCCACGCATGAGCGCCCATAAGGCCGGCGCGCGATTTCGTGGTGAGCGAACGTCTCTCCGGAACCCGAATAATGTCGGTATTCGTGCGGCACATTTAACGGGATGTGCTATAGGTCTCCCATCACCTGAAATCGAACAAGCTCCATGTGACAAAGGGACGATCCGTGCTCTCGCTTGATGCAGGAGCACACACCATGTGCCTTATTCAATTGCTCGAAGACGAGCAGATCGCGCTCGCGCGATACGCCGCCGCAACAAATCCCTCGGCGATCGACCGTTATGGGCGCCTGATCGAAGGGATCGGTCGGCGTCTGAAGGCCTTTCCCTATCAGCATCGCCCTTATTTTCCGCTCAACAGATCGCGGACGCAAACGGCTCGCTAGCACGTTTGCGAACACGCGCATCCTGAAACCGAAGAAAGATATCTGACATGGCCAAATCGCAAAAACGCAGCAATCGCGAAATTCGCAAACCCAAAGCCGCCAAGGCGAAGCCGCCGACCGCGCTCGCAGCCCAAGAGGCCTCCGCGGTGCAAATGACCTCCAAGTCGAAGGGCAATCGCTGACGCGCCGTCAAAAACTGCGATGGAAGCTGACCAGATCGGCGTCGGGATCGCCATAGCCGCAAATCAGGCCACGCAGCATCTGCGCAGCCATCATCGAGAAGGTGATGCCATTGCCGCCATAGCCCATCGCGGCATAGCAGTTCGGCATACCCGGAATCCGACCGATAGTCGGGGTACCGACCGGACTGTCTCCAAAACTGCCCGCCCAGCTGTAAGCGGGAGTTGCGTCCACTCTTGGCAACAGGGCACCAAGCTTTCGCGATAGCGTCGCTGCCTTGTCGGGGAGCTTTGCATCCCGGAGAGCCGCGTCAGCGATTTCCTCATCCTCGCCGCCGCAGATGATTTCTCCGCGTGGGGTTGTTCGGATGTAGAGATAGGGGTTCGCGGCTTCCCATATCATCGCGGCGGTCGGCCAGATGGCGCGGGGCTGCGGGCGCGTCGCGATCGACCAGCTCGAGATGATCTTGTTTCCCTTCCGCGGGATTCCCTTCATCATCTCATAGCCTGTGGCCATGACGACATGGCGTGCGCGAACGCTCGGCCCGCGAGCCGATACCAAGACAACCCCATCGTCCGTTGGCGCGATGTCGCAGATATCGACGGGTGAATAGAGCCGCGCGCCGCGAGCCAGTGCGACGTTCAGATAACCCGCCGTGAGACGACGCGGATCGGCGGAATAATTGCCGAAACCGATCAGCGCATGGCGTCCCTTGATCCCATATCGCTCCTGCACCGCAGCGGGCTTGAGCAGCTCGACCTCGAACCCCGCGCGCCGCCGGGCGTCGGCTTCACGCGCAAGACCTTCGGCGTCGAGGACGTTGCCGTCGAGATAGATCGAGGCGCGCGTCGCCCCATCGACGGCGAGGCCCAGCCGTTCGGTCCGTTCGCGTAGCGCGTCGACCGACTGGCGCGATCGCCGCCAGATGCGTTCGGCCTTTTCGCGCCCGATCCGCTCGGCCATCAAGGCCAGCGGCGTGTCGAGTTCATATTGCAGCATCGCGGTCGACGCCGCAGTCGATCCCTCGGCCGGTCCCCGGCGATCGACGATAACGGTCTTGAGACCCGCGTCCGACAACGCCTCCGCGATCAGCGCGCCCGACACGCCAGCCCCGACGACGACAACGTCGCACGCGATATCTCTTGTCAGCGGCCGCGCAGCGATCGCGGGACGACGCCGTGCCGACCAGATCGACTGGCCGGTCCGGAGATCGCGATGATGGGTCGCCGATGCGTGGCTCACCAGGACAGGCGATCAGGCAAGATCGCGCACCCTGGCTTCGCGGGCCCAATGACGCCGGGTGCCGACGCTTTCGAACTTGTCGATCGCAACGACACCGCCGTCCTTTTCCACCCCCGCCTTGTCGAGCAGCAATTGCGTCGCCTCGTCATGCGCGATCGTCTTGCAATGCCCATAGGCGTCCATGAACCACTGAACCGCCGAGCCCTGCTTTGAGAGGGCCTCGGCCTGATCCTCGGTGAGGATCGAGGCCACCGCGTCGAACAGCACCGAAGGAGACCCCGCGAGCTGACCATCAGCCTTGAGCGTACCGCCCTTGACCTTGATCCCGCCGACCTTGGGCGCGACGAGGAAGGCGGTGCCACCGGCGCTTTCGATATCGCCCTGCAGCTTGTCGATCACTGCCTTGTCCGATCCTTCGGCAAAGAGGATTGCGACCTTGCGGCCCTCCATCGTATCGTCGGCATTCTTCTGGATCGACAGCGCGTTGGAGGTTTTGAGATCGACCGGCGCACGCGCAGCCTTTTCCTTCGCCGGCAGATCGATCGCGAGTCCCATGGCGACACGCATCGCAAGATCCTCGTCGATGTTGCGAAGCTGGCCAACGACCCGGGCGCGGACATGATCGAGTGTGACCTTCGACAGTTCGAAAACCAGCGCCGAGGCGATATGCGCCTGCTCATTCTCGGTCTGCGACAAATAGAACATGCGCGCCTGGCTGAAATGATCGGCGAAAAGCGCCGCGCGAATGCGCAGCTTCTGCGCGGGATCGTTGCGTTCGTCATTGGCGGCAAAGCTCTTGAAACCCTTATCGGCGCTTGCGCGCGGACCGCCATTCTCGCCGGCCTCGGCCAGGCTGTTCGGCTCGTAATTGGCGCGCCCCGTTGGCACGAGCGTCTGCATCATTCCGTCGCGCTGGAAATTGTGGAACGGGCATTTCGGCGCATTGATTGGGATCTGGTGGAAATTGGTCGTGCCCAGCCGCGACTTCTGCGTGTCGAGATAGGAAAAGAGCCGGCCCTGCAGCAGCGGATCGTTACTGAAATCGATGCCCGGAATGATATTCGACGGCAGGAAAGCGACCTGTTCGGTTTCGGCAAAGAAATTGTCGACGTTGCGGTTGAGCGTCATGCGGCCGACGATCTCGACTGGCACATCTTCTTCGGGGATCAGCTTGGTCGCGTCGAGCACGTCATAAGGTTGTTTGGCAGCGAACGCCTCGTCGAATACCTGCACGCCGAGGTCCCATGCCGGGAAATCGCCCGCGTCGATCGCCTCGAACAGGTCGCGGCGGTGGAAATCGGGATCGGCGCCGGCGATTTTGACCGCCTCGTCCCAAGTTGTCGACTGGATGCCGAGCACGGGCTTCCAGTGGAATTTGACGAATTTGCCTTCGCCCTTTTCGTTGACGAAGCGGAAGGTGTGGACGCCGAACCCCTCGATCATGCGCAGGCTGCGCGGGATCGTGCGGTCGGACATTGCCCACATGATCATGTGCATCGCCTCGGGCATCAGCCCGATGAAGTCCCAGAAGGTATCATGCGCGCTCGCCGCCTGCGGATAGCCGCGGTCGGCCTCCATCTTGACGCTGTGAACGAGGTCGGGGAATTTCATCGCGTCCTGGATGAAGAAAACCGGGATATTGTTGCCAACGAGATCCCAATTGCCGCTGTCGGTGTAGAGTTTGACCGCAAAGCCGCGCACGTCGCGCGGGGTATCGACAGATCCGGCGCCGCCCGCGACGGTCGAGAAGCGGGCGAAGACGGGGCAAGTCGCGCCCTCCTTCTGGAAGATCGACGCCTTCGTCAGCCCGGGGATTGCCTTGGTGCATTCGAACACACCATGTGCGCCCGAACCGCGGGCGTGAACGATCCGCTCGGGGATGCGCTCATGGTCGAAATGGAAGATCTTCTCGCGGAGGACGAAATCCTCGAGCAGCGTCGGGCCGCGCTCGCCGGCGCGCAGCGAATTCTGGTTGTCCGAGATGCGGTGGCCGAAATTGTCGGTCAGGAATGCCGCATCGGCCGATTTGCCGCCCGATGCCACATTCTGGTGCAGCTCGTCACCATTGCCGCGGTTCACCTCGATCTTCGGCTGGCCTTCGCCCGGCTGGTGTTCACGAAACGCATGGTCATTCGCGGGGGACAGCGGCGGAGATTTCGGCATCGGTCATTCCTTGTGCCGCGGAAGGCGACACTCCTACAATCCGCCGCTTCGCCTTATGTTGCGTGTCGCTAGGCCATGGCGGCCAGAATCTCCTTGATCGCGACGAATGCAAAGCAGACCGAACTGTCGGCCACGCCATAAGGCAGGAAAATATCGCCGCCGACGCGGATCGCCCCGCAGGTGTAGACGACATTGGGGACATAGCCTTCGCGGTCCTCGTCGGCGGCGGAGAGGATCGGATTGGGCGTCCGGCCGATGACCTTCGACGGATCGGCCTTGTCGAGAAGCACCGCACCGATCGCATATTTGCGCATCGCGCCGACGCCATGGGTCAGCACCAGCCAGCCCTCGTCGAGTTCGATCGGCGCGCCGCAATTGCCGATCTGGATGAGTTCCCATGGAAAGCGCGGCTCCAGCAATAATTCGCCGTCCTCCCATTGATCGACCATGTCCGAGCGCAGCAGATAGAGATTCTTGCCATCCTGGCGACCGATCATGCAGAATTGCCCGTCGATCTTGCGCGGAAACAGCGCCATACCCTTGTTGCGTCCCGCCTTTCCCTTGATCGGGCTCAGCGTGAAATCCTTGAAATCTCGCGTCCTCAACAATTCAGACTGGATGTCACGGCCGCTGTAGGCCGTGTAGGTCCCGATCCACTCGCTTTTGCCGTTGTCGCGCTCGAACTCGAGCAGCCGCAAATCCTCGAGGCCGTTGCGCTGCGCCTCCGTAATCGGGAAGATCACGGTTCCCGACAAGTTGCTGTCCTTCTGGCGGTAGAGCGAAACGACCTCGTCGGGCTTGTCGTCGCGGTGCGGACCAAGCATCGCCGCAGTAGCGAAGGCGGGCTGCGGAAGCAGCGTCAGTTCGCGGTCGCAGGTAATGATTCCCTCGCGAAAGGCGATCGTCGAAATATGACCCTCGCCGACCGCGCGCAGCGACAGGAGGATGCGGATGCAGCCTTCCTCCAGCCCGGTCTGGTCGGGATGACGAACGACGCTGGGGTTCATCAGCGCCGCCGCAGCATAACTATATTCGTGACAGAAATAGGCCCCGATCAGCAGCCGGGTTTCGCGTTTGAGCGCCAGGCCTTCGAGCCCCAGCTTGGGTTCGATCTCGTTGAAACGATCCTCGAACACTTTTTCGATCTGCCAGTGGCGATCGGCGAAGTCTCTGAGCACGACGCCAAGTTCGGCACGAACCGTTCGCGGATTGAGGGCGACGATCTCACGCGCCAGCCGCTGCACGCGTTCGAGATCGGGCCCCGACGCCTGCCACGCCAGATGGAACGGCCGCACGACGACGCGCGTCGGATCGGCGTGCAGCCGCAATTCGTGCTGGACCAGATGCAAATGACTGTCCTTTCAGCCGACTTTCCGGACGAAATCCCGAATGGCATAGGTTGCATGCTGATAGGCGAGAACCGACTCGGCGCCCTCATTCAGATTCAGCCCGCGCGGATTTATACCGTCTTTGCTGGTCCCGGTCAGCGGATCGCCGACGATTACGCCGCGGTCATTGTATCCGGTGAACCACTCGTACGCGCGCCGTGCATGCGCCAGCCAGATGTCGTCGCCGGTCACATCATAGGCGGCCGATGCCGCATCAATCGCGGCCCATATCTCCAGCGGCTGCTGATCGAATGGCCGCGGCAACTCATGGGCACGGCCAAAGCTGTCCGACCCGACGGGGCGATAGTGACCATGCGGCGAAATCTGGACATCGTTGATCCACCGCAGCGTATCCACTCCGCACGCGATGACGTCCGCGCGCTCCAATCGCACGCCCGCGCGCAACATCGCCTCAGGCAGCCGACAATTGTCATAGGCGAGCACCGGCTCGAACCATCGCCAGTCCGGCCGCGCCGCAGCCTGATAGAGCGCGATCAGCCGGTCGGCGCCGCTGCGCAATATCCGGTTCGCCAGATCATGCGCGGGTCGCGCGGCGAGCACGAAGTCGGCGCCGAGCATCGCGAAAGCGATCGCGCGCGGCGACTGGAACTCCAGCGCTGATGCCGCGGTGCGCTCGAACAGTTCATGCGCCCATTGCCGCAGACCGGGGTCGCGCGCGTCACGCCCCGTCGCGCCGAGCGCCCAGAGGGTTCGGCCGCAGCTGTCTTCAGACCCCACATCCTCGAGCCAGTTGCGTGCGAATCCCATGAAGTTGCGAAACTCGCCGCGGTCGGGGTTCCAGGCATGCTGTACGAACGCCGCAAAGACCGGGGTCAGTTGTCCGCACCTACCGAGCGCGTCTTCGCCGAGCCGATGCATCAGCATCAGCGCGCGCGCATTGTCGTCGACGCAATAGCCGTGCGCGCGATCGGGGATCATGTGAACGCTGTGCTGGAGGATGCCGGTATCGTCGCAAATGCGCAGGAACCCTTCGATTCCGATCCGCTCGGGGATAGGCGCAGCTTTCGGCACGACGCGGCTTTCCGCGATCAGCGCGCATGTTCGCTCAGCGAACACCGGCCAGATCATGTCGCGGCCGCGATCATAGGCGCGCCGCTGCAGCGTCAGCAACCGGTCGGAATCGCCGAGCAGATACCGGATCTCATTCGCGATCGCTTCGCTGTCGTTGAAGGGAACGAGCACGCCATGATCGTCGGCAAGTAGCTCGACCGCATGGACGTAGGGCGTGGATATCACGGCCTTGCCCAGCGCCATCGCATAAGAGAGTGTGCCCGACGTCGATTGCTGCGCACCGGTATAAGGCGTCACATAGATGTCGGCTGCCTCGAGAAGGTCGAGCAGATCGTCGGTCTCCATGAACGCATTGATCCAGCGGACATGCGCATCGACGCCGAGCGAGACGGCGAGCGCCTGGAGCCGGTCGCGATAGGCTTCGCCTTCATGCGCGAGCAGATTGGGATGCGTCGCGCCAGCAATGCAGTAGAGGAAGTCGGGGTGATCTTCGATGATCGCGGGCAATGCCTCGATGACCGCCTCGATCCCCTTGCCCGGCGATAAAAGACCGAAGGTCAGCGCGACCTGTTTGCCCGCAAAGCTGAACTGCGGCTTGAACTGCGACGCGCGGCCGAACGGGCGGTCGGGGACGCCATGTGCGATCATGGCGATCTGGTCGTCGTCGGCATGATAGACGCTTCGCAGCAGATCGTGCGAGCGCTCGGACATGACGACCAGCTTGGTCGCGCGCGCGATCAAGCGCTCCATCACGCGGCGCTGATCGGCGTCCGGTTCGGCGAGCACCGTGTGAAGCGTAACGATCAGCGGCGCGGAAACACGATCCACGAGCTCCAGGATCATATCGCCCGCCAAGCCGCCGAAGAGGCCGAACTCGTGCTGCAGCCACACAATCTCGGCACAGCTCGCCTCGATTTGCCGGGCCGCCTCGACAAAGCTACCGGCGTCACCCTCGGTTATGACGTCGCGAACAACGGGGTCGAATATCGTGGGAACCGCGGCCGGCGCCATCGCATATACATCGACGGCGATCTCCGGCGCGGCCACTGCAAGCGATGCGTGGATATCGGCGGTGAAGGTCGCGATGCCGCAGCGCCGCGGAAGGAAACCGCCGATCAGTGCGATCCGGACAGTATCCGAAGTTTTTGGCCGAAGCGTTTGGCACGCCTCCAAACCTTCATCGAACGATCTACGATCAAGCGTTTCGTACACAGGCATACCTTCCAAAAAATATGCGACAGAAGGCCTCACCCAGTATTTTGTCGTTTGTTTCGAAGCGCGCAGTCGGCCTCGGAGCATCAGAATACAGAACAACTCAGCGGCGCATCTGTTCCAATTGACCGACGCCTCGAGAGAAGCTTCGCAGGCCAATTCCGGTCATACTCGCCAGACGGCAACGCCCCGCATTCATTTCAGGCAGGCGACGATGATTCCGATGGTTCCACGCGTTTCTTCGGGATTGCGTACCGAGATTGTATCGAGGCCCAGCGCCTTCGCCGGATAATCATTGCCGCCCGGAAAGATCGCATCGCCGATAAAGAGCATCGCACCCAGTTCGACACCGCTGGCGCCGCTTAGCTTCGTCAGGCCATAGGCCTTGTCGACGCCCTCACGGGTAATGTCGATCGAAGTCGCCCCGCCCATGTTGATCGACAGACCGGGCAGACTTTGGCGAAGCTCGGCCTGAATCACCTTGCGTTTGGCGAAGTCGGGATCCCATTTTTCCTTGGCATCGATCGGCGCTTCCTGACCTAGGGCCGAAAAGGTGATCTGACTCCCGCGATCTTCGATCCGTTCGCCCCAGACCGTTTGGGGAACGAACCCGGTCGCCAGTAGCGCCGCATCGAAGGCTTCGAATATGTGTCGCTTCTCCGCATCGGCGAAGATTTCGGCATAGCGCGCCTGCCACGCGCCCGAGCGGAACGTGTAGAGCTTGGTGCCGGTTGTCGGCATGAGCCAGAGCCGGGCAAGGTCCGCGCGCTCGGGAAGGCGTGTCGCCACCTGTTTTTCGAATTGCGGCCAGTCGCCACCGGATATCACCGCGACATCTGCCACGCCGAGGAGATCGGCAAGCGCCTCACCCATTGCGGGTTCCATCGGCTGCTTGCTTTCGGCAAGCGTTCCATCAAGATCGAAGGCAATCAGCCGCTTCATGCAGGCGTCGCTCCGCGCCCGTCGCTCGCCGAGTCCCGCTGCCGCCGCGCGGCGGCTTTGGCATCGGCAAGGTTCGAATAGCGATAGTCGCCCACCGCGAATTGTTCGACATAGGTCCGGATGATGCCATCCTCCTCGTCGCCCGGTGGACGCAGGCCTCCGCCTTCGCCTTCCCACGCCGAGCGTGACGCAGCTTCATCGATCGCGGCGGCGAGAGGGCCGTCCTCCACGCCCAGCGAGCGATAAAAGTCGCGCCCGACGGCCAGAAGGGTGGCGCGAATGTCCAAGACTGGATCGTCAGCTCCGTCGCTTTCGGCAGCCCGATGTTGGTGTGTCGCCTTTTCGAAGGCCTTCGCCATAAGCAATTCGGCGATCAGCACGTCACTGACCATATCGTTTGACGCTTTAACGGCGTCGGCAGGTGATGCAGCGATATCGGCGATAGCCTCGGCATCGCCGCTCAAGCCGCGTCGCTCGCGATATTCGTTGATCCGTTTGGCATAATAGCGCGGCAGGTCAAAGTTTGGCATCGCCTGCCCATCGCGTCGCGCCTGGCTCACGGCCATCAACGCCATTTGATGGTGGTGGAGAAGTTGGTTGAGGTCCATAATTTTGCTCCTTCAGCGGGAGCGCAATGGTCTCTCAGTCGCCAGCACGCGGCGGAAGCGGGCGATGTTATGGAAGTGGGGTCACAGGCTTCCGATTGCAATGAGCAGACATTTATAATTGTAGGTGACCGATGAAAGCCGAGTCATATGTCTCGACTTCCTTCGGAATACGTCTAGCGTCCGACCCGTAGCGACTTTCCACGCGACCTGGAAAGTCGATGGGGCTTCCTTTGGTCACGAACGCAGAGGATGGAAGGGCTTCGCGGTAGCGAAGCCCTTTTGCCCATGCTGCTGGGGCGTCATAAAAAACATGGTGGCCGATTCCAGACCGGCAGCTTCGGGGAGGCAATCGAAGATAGCCGACATTCACCACGCGGCGGTTTCGCGGAGGCGCCGGAGGCCGCAAGAGCTTACATCGCGACCCAAGAACTCTACGTGAGAGAAATATCCAGAATGGATGAAACCGCATCCCAGTGTGATCAAATACTTTTCTCCTCACCAAATCTAGTGTAACTTGCCTTTGGGGGAGTATTAGATGGGGCAGCTACCGAGTTTTCTTCAATCGGGCGAGGCTGCGCGCCTCTTTCCGGTGCTTGCGGACACATCGAAGGAAGGTCGGACACTCTCGATCTTTCTAGCCTGCCTAGAGAATGTTAGTGAATTTGGACGATCGATGCTTGGAAGCCTCGGGCTTCGGCTAGGCTCACGCGCCCGGATCGATACATTCACCGAGGTTGTCTTCAAAAAGACAGTCACCGGAGCCAAGCACCGCCCCGATGGACTCATCATCGTCAATACGGGGAAATCGACCTGGACAGCCCTGGTCGAGGCAAAGGTCGGTACAGCCGAACTCACAAATGCCCAGATCGAGGCGTATCTTGCGATCGCGAAACTCAACGGGATAGACGCGGTCATAACGGTCTCGAACCAGTTTACGGCGCTTCCAACCCATCACCCGCTCAACATCAGCGCAGCGCTCACCCGCAAGGTCGAGCTGTTCCACTGGTCGTGGGGCTATGTCATCACGCAGGCGCAGCTGCTTCGCGAGCTTGGCGAGGTCGAAGATCGCGAACAATTGATCTTGCTTGCCGAACTGCAACGGTTCCTTCTTCACCCGAGTTCGGGCGTTAAAGAATTCGACCAGATGCCGGCGGCATGGTCGGACCTCAGCATGAGCATCGCCGCCGGTGGCGCCGCAAGCGCGAAAAATCCGGTGAGCCAGGATGTTGTGGGCTCATGGCATCAGGCGCTCGACCGCCTGACGAGCGTGCTGAGCCGGCAGATCGGCAATCATGTCAAGCTGGTGATGAACAAGGCCGATGCGGTTGACCCTGCACAGCGCCAGAAGGCAGCGCTCGCCGAGCTTGCGTCGTGCAATTGCCTTCGGAGCGAGTTGCTCGTTCCGGACGCCGCCGCACCTGTGCAGATATGTGCGGACTTCGGAAAGCGGGCTCTGAGCTTCCAGATGCGTCTCAAGGCGCCCGCCGACAAGAAGTCGACGAAGGCCCGGCTGTCATGGTTGTTGCGACAGCTTGCTGATACCGATCCCGCCGATCTCCATGTGCGCTTCCTTTGGCCGGGTCGCTCGCCGCCCACTCAATATCCGCTGCAAAGCTTGCTGGCCGACCCCGATATCATCGCCGCCGATCGCCCCGGCATGGCGGTGCACACATTCGAGATAGTGCTGGTGCGGGACCTCGGCGCCAAGTTCGCGCAGCGCAAGATCATCGTCGCCGAATTGCTAAATTCGGCGAGCGCCTTCCACGACCGGGTCTGCGCCCGGCTCGCCGCTTGGCAGGCGAGACCGCCCAAAATTTCCGAAGGCAAGCTTGAGCCCGCGTCGGTCAGCACCGAGGCAATGCGCGACCAAGTCGAGCGCGAAGCGCTGGACAGGGCGGGATAGCCTTGGCCGGCTGCGCGGAAAATTCGGGCGCCAATCCCTTCCGGACCGCGGCGCGCAAGCGCGCCATTGCAGGTCTGGGTACCTGCCACGTTTCTGCGGCGGGCAAGTTCGCGCTCGAGCGCGAAGGCGCTGTGCACCGCTCAGAGGCCAGCGGCCAGTCTCGGCTCTCGGATGCCGCAGAACGCCTTTTCGCATTAAGCGAACGAGCCCAGGCAGCCGCGCGGCTCGCCGACGCTGCGAACCTTGACTATCTCATCTTGGTCCCGACGCTCCGCTGCAATCTCAGTTGCAGCTATTGCCAGGTTTCGCGGGCGCCGGTCGATCAGCTGCGCTTCGACTGGAGCGAAGAGACGCTCGGCCATGTGCTCAATCGTCTCGCGTCGCTCTCCACTTCTTCGATCAAGATCGAGTTTCAGGGCGGCGAGCCGACGCTGCGGCTCGATCTCGTCGAGGCGGTGATCGCCGCCTGCGATCGGTTCGAGGAAAGGCAGTTCGTCATCTGCACAAATCTGAGCAAGCTCGACGAAAGGCTTATGGCGCTCCTCGACAATCCCGACGTCTATATTTCGACGTCGCTCGACGGCCTCGCGGCGACGCACACCGCGCAGCGCACCGGTAGCGCCGAGCGGACGGGGGAGTTTCTCGCCAACGCCCGCGCCATCATCGCCGAATATGGCGCCGACAAGATTTCTGCGCTGCCGACGATCGACCAGGCACGCCCGCCCGATCCCGACGAACTCATCGACGCCTATCTGGCACTCGGTCAGACCAGCATCTTTTTGCGGCCGATCAATTATCAGGGATTTGCGCGCAAACGCCACGCGGCATCGAACGCCGATCATGACGAATGGTGGAGCTTTTACGACCGCTTCATAGCGCGCATCATCGCGCGCAATTTCGTCGACAGGTCGATCGTCTTCGAGGAAAGCTATCTCACGCTTTGTCTCGCACGCATCTTCCAGGCGGGGCACGACCGTCATGTCGATCTGCGCAACCCCAATCCGGTCGGCGCCGATTATGTCCTCATCGATTTCGACGGCACCGTCTATCCGACCGATGAAGCGCGCATGCTCTCGCGATCGGGCGTCGTCGATCTCGCTATCGGAACTGCCGCGACGGGGTGGGACACGCCAGCACGTGAGCTCCTGGACCGCTATTCGACCAACATCGGCGACCCGGCATGTGACACATGCGCCTACCAGCCCTGGTGCGGGCGCGACCTCGTAGACGATTTGTCGCGCTATGGAACGATTTCGAAGCCACGGCACGAGACCTTTTTCTGCCAAAAGCATCTGCACATGTTCGACCTCGCGATGCGCCTCATTTACGATCCCGATCCCGCGGTGCGCTACTCGCTCGCCAAATGGACGGGTCTCGCGGGCGAGCAGTTGCCCGCGATGGCGGAAGTCGCATGATCCCCCTTCTCGTTCCGGCCAGCAGCGATGCGCCGGGGCGCTTTGTTACGCGCCTTGTAGGCGCGGGCGTCGCGGGTGCACGGGAGTCAGTGCTCCTCGAGCGCTCCGATGAGAGCGCGCTGTTCGCGGGCGAGGACGGCCTGTTCGCGATTACGACCGACCAGCCGCTTATCGGCGATGTCGTCTGCATAGATCCCGGACGCCGTACGGCGGAACGGCTGATCCGAGCGAACTCGCCGCACAACACTTTTCTGATTACCGAGCAGTGCGACCAGCTCTGCGTGATGTGCAGTCAGCCGCCCAAGAAAAGTCACGACGACAGGTTCGAGGAGTATCGCCAGGCACTGCAACTTGCCCCCGAAGGTGCGGTGATCGGCCTTTCGGGCGGAGAGCCTACGCTCCACAAGGCAGCTCTTTTCTCGCTGCTTGCCGAAGCGAAAGCCGATCGCCCCGACCTCTTTTTTCATATCCTCTCGAACGGCCAGCATTTCGACGCCGGCGACGTCGCCGACATCCGTGCGTCGGCCGCGAACAGCCTGTGGGGCATCCCGCTCTACAGTCATGATGCCGAAACGCACGACGCGATCGTCGCCAAGGCGGGCGCCTATGACCGGCTTCTTGACTCGCTGGTCCACTGCTTGTCGGGCGGGATGCGGATCGAGCTACGCACCGTGCTAATGCAGGACAACATCGGCCATCTTCCAGCGCTCGCGCGCCTGATCGGAGGCCATCTCGGTTTTCTCAGCCAATGGTCGATCATGCAGCTCGAGAATATCGGCTTCGCCAAGAACCGCTTCGGCGCCCTCTATGTCGACCACAGCCTCGACTTCGCGCCGGTGGGCGAGGCGATCGACATCGCGACCCTCTTCGGTGTCCGCGTTTCCTTGTTTAATATGCCGCACTGCTCGGTGCCCGCGTCCTACCGGCCATATGCCGCCAACTCGATTTCAGACTGGAAACGCAAATATGCGCCCGAGTGCGGAACGTGCAGCGATCAACCCTCCTGTGCCGGCTTCTTCGCCTGGCATCCCGACAGCCATATGCGAGTGACACCCCTATGAGCGCACGCCAGTTTCTCATTCCGAGCCTGCTCCTTGCCGGCTTCGCGGCAGCGCCAGCCGAGGCAGCCGAGGCAGCCGAGGCGCCGGTCATCCTCACCGCGACCGACGACAAGGGGCCGGTCGTCACAGATGATGCGCGCCAGCTCTTCCGAGGCCCTCCCGTGATCGAGCTCGCCCGTCACCGTTCGCACAGCAGCCATCGCAGTCACTCGAGTCATTCGAGCCACCGGTCGAGCAGCGGCGGGAGCAGCATCTACCGACCCGCGCCCATCTATGTGCCCGCGCCGACGCCCGCGCCGCGCCGGACACCGGTGCCGATCTTCCGGCCGGCACCAACGCCCACGCCCGTTCCCTCGCGCGACTACGTAGTTCCCAACTCGGCTACGCCGCCCAGTGGCGCCCCGTTGACGCTCTATGGCGGCAGCGCTGCGGCGGAAGAGCCGTTCACAGCCAAGGTCAAACAGGTCCAAAAGGGCCTCAAGGCGTTCGGCTATTATGGCGGCGAGATCGATGGCGTGGTCGGGCCCGCGACCAAGGCCGCGCTCGAATGGTTTCAGAGTTACTTCGGCCTGAAAGTCACCGGGACGATCACACCGGAAGTCCTTGAAACGCTGCAAATCGCAAATTGAAACGGGGCCACCCTTTCGGTGTAAAGCATGTAGCCTCGGGAGCGAAACGGTTTGAGAATATATGGTCTTCCCTACCTCGCCCCGCTGACCTGCTTGATTATGATCGGTGGCTGCGCCTCATCAGCCGAAGACGGTTATGAAGGCGACGGTTCGACCGAGGTCGATTCATCATCGGATGTTGGCGAGGAAGCTGAAGCAGAATATTCGGGCGAGGAGGAACGCGCGGATTTTGATGAGGATGCCGCACGCGATACAGCGGAAGAGGAGATAGCAGGCGAATCCTATCAATCTATTGGCACGCCTTACGGGTGCACGCAGGATTGCTCTGGCCACGAGGCCGGCTTCGCTTGGCGCCGCGACAATGGCTATGCGACTCCGGGAAACAGCAATTCATTCAGCGAGGGCGGGCAAGCTTTCGACGAGGCTGTTGATGACCGGGTCGACGAAATGCGCTCCGATTATGAGAATGGCGCCGAAAGCGAATACTGAGTCTCACCAGACCTGGCTTTCCGCTCGGCGGAACGAAATTTTGGTGGCTGATGGCCGATTTCAGTCCCTCAGCTTTTAGGCCCAGGATAGAGACAAGCGGATGACGTGCTCCCCTGATTGTTACCAGTCAGAGGTAGAGTCCGGCTCCTTCATGATGGTTGATTGATGGGATGGCAAT
>NZ_JBQSUM010000009.1:0-10084 GCF_052384365.1 Sphingopyxis sp. Q841
CTGCTTCGCTTCATTACGTCCGACTCCTTCGCGCCGGACTCTACTCAAAATCGGTCACATTTCAGGGGAGCACGTCATTAGAGTTCCCGGCTGCGACCGGCATAGGCGATTTTGTCGACGTTCGGCGTTAGCTGCTCTTGGCCCGATACTTTGGCTTTAGCTCTTCGCCGTCATCCGTGATCATCGGCTGCACCACCGGAAGTGCGGCGGCCTCCTCGCCAGGCATTTTTTGGATCGCCTTCAAGACTTTCTTTGAAACGCGAACACCCTCCTCCGCGAGAAGCTTCTCGAGCTTACCCGCCAAAGCGGCGAATTTCTGGATTTTGATCTTGTTGTGATGGGACGTGGTGCGCGTGTAGACGTGGACAGATATACGGGCGGGCTCGACGCTTTTGTCGTATACGAAATAGGGGATATTGTCCTCGGAACCGTCCACGCAATGGGCGATACTTCGATTGGCTAACTCTAGAATTCGGTCATGTAGAGCTTTCTGGTTAGATGTCAGCTTCGACAGAAGCTCCTTCGGGAAAAGATCGCGAATGCCGCCGTTGAAACATCGCCGATAACGCATAACCGCGCTGTCAAAACAGGCACGG
The DNA here is from genome assembly GCF_052384365.1 of Sphingopyxis sp. Q841. NCBI lineage: Bacteria > Pseudomonadati > Pseudomonadota > Alphaproteobacteria > Sphingomonadales > Sphingopyxidaceae > Sphingopyxis > Sphingopyxis sp. Q841. The sequence continues at coordinate 597 of NZ_JBQSUM010000009.1, forward strand.
CGAATATGCGCGGCGCTTGGCGATCCCTTTCGGTTTTCGATGATGAAGCACGACTCCTGGACCAGCCGAAGATCGCGGCGTAATCCAGTCAGGTCGGCAAGCCGCTGCGCCTCGGGGGTGTTCAGTGTACGCGCGAATTGCCCGCGCTTGAGATCAAGGCTCACAATCTCTCCATTTCAGCGAGTTCCACGAGATGCTGCGGCTCACATTCCTTAAAACTCAATCGACAAGGCCGATCACTCGCTAGGCTCGCCCAGCGCTAGTGGCTCGGGCGGCACCAAAAGCTCGATCGGTTCACCCGCGGCCCTGAACCACAGCTCTCGGATTTGAGCGTCGTCACTTTTCGGGCGTGGCGAGACCTCACGGACTTTGAATGTCGTCGGAAGATTGACTGCATTGCCGAAGATTAGAGCGTGCTGCTTAGGTAGCGAAGGAAGGCGCTTCATCACGCTGTCGGAAATAAATGGCGTCATCTGCCGAATATGCGCCAAGTCGTCAGGGTTCTGAATGCGGTGAACGACGAAGTTTGAACATTGCGATAGCACTGTCTTGGAAAGTTCGCTCGGACGCTGCGAGGCAACCATAAGAAAAACGCCATATTTGCGCCCCTCTTTCGCAACTCGCTCGAAGATGCGGCTGGCATCGATGGCATGATGCGAAGGACGTTCGGCTACGTATCGGTGCGCTTCTTCTAAGACGAGGTGGATTGGCAGCCGATTGCGCGGGTCCGCCCGTCGTAAACGATCGAACAGTAATCGCGTAATAACGGCAGAAACAACCTCCACAACCTCATCGCCTGCCTCGTTCATATCGAGAACAATAATTTGAGCACGTTTGTGAAGCTTGTTTTCCTGCCGTTCCAAACCAAGCAAATGCTCGACGAAAAGAGCGGTGGACTGCTCCTCGGCGCGCAGATTGCTGGTAGGAACCCGGAGAAAGGCAAACTCTTCGCGATCCCGAATCCACTTGAAGCGAGTGAGCATCTGCGAACAATAGTCACGGATCTGTTTGTTGCCGTGCGCCTCCTCATAAAGGAGTGCGATCTCAAAGCACTCCTCGAGCGTGGCAAACTCGAATGGCTTGCCGCCGTAAGCGGTGATCGTTGCGTCCTCCTGAATGAAAGTCTTCAGATCATCGAGGAAGGCCGCCGTGCCGTTACCACCTTGGAAATTACCGTACACAAGGCTGAAACCGTGTTTGGTAAGTAGAGCTTTGTTGAGCTCCTGGTCCCCGAACCGGTCAAGGAGTGCGATCATGCGATGTGCTTTGGAGACAGGAGAATCACCGCTTACGCCGCCAAAGACCTCCTTGAGACACATCGCCAGGATGTGCCGGCGCAAGCTTTCGGTCTGCGGCGTTACATCGGCGAACAGGCTTGTCAGGCCCAAAGCCGTCCGAAGTACGGGTTGCTGGGTGCGCTCGCTGGCGCGAAGCAAAAGCTCCCATTCCTCCACCGACATGAACCAGTGCGGCAAACGGAACGCGGACGGGCGCTCGTTCAGATCGAGCGGCGCAGGCGGAACCGCATTGTGATCCGCCCGCAACGCAAGATAAACGCGCTTGATGGGCTGGGGCAGCTTGGCAAAAGCAACCCTATACTCGCCATTCACGTCGAGCAGGAGGAAGGTCGCTCCCCGCGCGGCCATTTCATCTCGCTTCTCGAACAACGACTGAAGAATGCTGGCCACGGTGCAAGACTTGCCGCTCCCTGTATTCCCGAGCACGGCAAGATGACCGCCGAAGAATTCATCGACCTTTGCTTTGACGTCGTAACCCTTGAAGACGACCGACGTGCCGATCGAAAGCGCTTTGAAGCGCGTTACCGTGCCATCTCCGTCGGGAGGAACAGGTTCCTGCCAGTCCGCGACCTCAAAAATGCGATCAAGTTCGGCGTCCAGCACGTAAAGCGCGTCGGCGTAAAGTGATGGAAACGTCGAGACGCCGAATCGGAAACCCCCGTCGTGCGCGAGCGGCAGCATTCCGACGGGGACTAGCTCGAGAAATTTGGACGATCCGGCTTTGTCGAGCGTAGTGGAACCATCCCCGCCAATACGACCGCTGGTAGGATCCTTTTCCCACAACCCAATGACCTCGGCGACAACATATTCGGTCTGGCTCGGGATGACCACAAATGACCCAAGCGCCGCGACATAGTGAATGTCGTCGAAACCGACGACAGTGAAATTGTCGCTTCCACGATGAAGCTCGACGACAAACCTGTCGGCTGCAACCGATATGACTTTACCGATTGCCCGGCGCGCATCGTCAGTTGCCATCGCCGTCAACTCCGCCCGCGGCCTTCTTCGCGATAAGATTGTGAAGCACCTTCTCGACGGCGGCCTCGATGCGCGTGCCCGGCAGTTCGGGCATGAACCGCTCGACGAATGCATCAAAATAATGCGCCGACCGCATCGAAAACATGCTGTCGCTGCCGATATGCCAAATGCGGGGATCGCCGAGTTTGCGTAGCTGCCCGATTACGCCATCGGCATCCTCGGCAGCGAAAATGATCAGGCGAAAGTTGGGGATAGTCAGCGCCTGGAAGATGATGTTGTTAATGTGCTGGTCGCCAAAGCTGTAGCCTACAGTGACGAGCACGCTCTGATCTTGAACGACGCGCGTCTGAAACTCCCGGAACAGGTCGGCATAAGGGCTGACGAAGCTGGCGCTTTGCTTCGCTGGTGTAGGATAGATGAGCACTCTGCCCTCAGGAGATGACGGAACTTCCGCAAGCTCGCGCACCGGGAAAAGCGTTTCGCCGTCCTCGATCCAGTTTACAGATCCGTGCAGCTTGCAGAGATAGACAAAGCTGTCGACGGCCGACCATTTCTGGCTGCTTATGTCGAGCTGTTCGGCCAGCGAATAGCGAAACATCGCTGGATTGAACCGCCGCTCGACAACGCCGGAGAACCCGTTGCAATAAGGTATACCGCGCCGGTCCATCGCACGCTCGTTGAACAGGTCATAGTTGGTGGTGAAGACCCACGGCCGCGGCAGCGAACGGTCCCGAAACTGGAGCTTCTGATAGAATGACTGGTACAGCGACAGCACGGTCTCGTCGCCGTCGGCAAAGGCTCCCTTGGTACAACAATCCAATACGTGCTTGGTGACTTTGCCGATCACTCGATCAACGACGGCGGCGACATTCTTGGGGCCTTCCTCCTCCGTTCCGTCGTACACGAACCGTGCTCCGTACAGCGCCTCCATCAGCCGTTCGAGGTTGTTGGCAAATTTCGGAGACCCGACCTCCAGTCCAAGCCACTGTTTGAGCGTTTCTCGCTCGGAGGCGGAAATGTGGGGTGCCTCGTCATTCTCACCTATCTGGTCGAGGAACATCTTGGCCATTGGTCCCATGGTCGGTATGCCGACTTCGGTACCGTCTTTCCGAAAAGATGAGCAGCCGGAGCCGAACAGGAACGAGAGATTCCGGGCGTTGAGCGCGTCGCCGAACTGTGTTCGGACGGCCTCGATCGCTTCGGACGCCTCCAAGGTGGAACCGTCTTTGTTTTTCAGAACGTCTTGAGCTCCCTTCCAGAAAGAAAAAGGTTCGAAATCCTGATCGCCAGCCATTGCATCCCCCGCGTGCGTTATTTCCAGGGTAAAGCAAGTGACTTCAGCCTGTTCACGCCTCGGTTGATAGCAGAGGGGTTCTACCCGCGCAGCAATTGATGTGATCAAGCCGGAATTCCGAGCCGCCTCAACATCAGGAGAAGGACACGGCTAGAGCATCGTCGCCAACACTCCGTGAAAAGTGGTTTGTCACAAAAGAATGGCTGATGTCGGGATGTGACGAAAGGCCGCATTGAGGCGAGAAGCTGTCGCTGTCCGCTCACCAAGCGGATGGCCGCTTTCGGGCGTGGGGCGATTACAGCCGGAACGACCGCCATGAGGCGCAAAGCTGTCGAGACCGTCAGGTCAATCCAACACTACAACGCCGATCAGCGCCAGGAATAATCCCGACAGAAAGCCGCCGGTCGCCGCCCAGGTGACCCACCAATTCTGCTCGTCGGTCGAGCGGCGCTGTTTGATCATGCCTTCGACGCGGCCAAGTGCGCGCGCCATGGTGTCGCGGGCCTCGCCGATCGATTTGGCGTCATCGGCTCGGTAGCGCATGAGAGCTTCGTGGATTTCCACGGTGATCGTTTGCGGTGTGAGCTGCATTGCCGGCTTCTCGTTGATGCTTTCAATGAGCTTTTCCATCTGGCCAAGACGAGAGTCGATGTCGCGGAGCGTCGGCGCGTAATTGGGGAGCTTGTCCTTGGCGGCGGTAAGGCCTTCGATCGAGGATCGCTGCATGGAGATTTCGCGGCGTAGCTCCTCGAAGGCATTAGCGGCATCGGCGGCGTGCGGAGTTTGGGCGGGTTCGTCGGTCATGCACGCACGCTACATCGATATGCCCATACTGCGTCCACGCCCGAGATATTGCTGGAGATCGTGAGACAGCGATCCTGTCGCAGAGGATTTCAGGCCGAGGTCAGCGCGGCGGTTTTGGAGCAGCGATTCGAGCTGCGGGTCGCGGTGCAGGCTCTTCGCCATGTCGTTGAGATTGGCGCGCGCCGCATCGCGTGCGGCATAGGTCGGTGCCTTGCGCGCCTGCGCGCTTTCCTTTTTCCACGCGGCGACAAATAGCTCGGCGCGCTTCTCGACCTCGGCGGCAAGCCGCTTGGCCGCAGCAGCCTGCCGCACCTGCTCACGGGCGGCGCGGTCGGCGGATGCCCGTTGCGCCGCACGTTCGGCGGCGCGCGCGGCGACCGCGCTGTCCATCGCCGCGATTGCGCCGGTGGTCCGTCCTGCGGCTGCCTCGCTGGTAAGTTTGTAGCTTTTCCCGAACGCCTCGCGCAGATCGCTCGCGCCACCGGGCCGCAGCGCATCGAGCGCCTGCCGGGCCTTCCTATAGGCATCGAGCTCGTGCGGCAGTTCCTTCCCGCCGACGCGCCGGACATCGACGATCTCTTTCGTCACCCGCGCAAAGCGCTCGATCGCCTTGTCGAGTTCGGCACGCGCGGGCGCGCGATCAAGTGCGCGTGCGTTCACGCCAACGTCCGCGAGTTCGACCGCCCGCTTGATCGCGGGCACCGGCTTTTCCAACGGTTCGCGTGAGACGGTCAGCTTGAGCCCGTCGAACATACCGCGCTTCGGCTCGGCTGATGCATTGCGCCCTTCCTGCGCCCCGTAATCGCTCGCCATATCCTTGCCGCGCTCGCGGCCGAGCGTGCGCACAAGCTTTGCCTGACTGGCAAAGTCATCCTTGCCATAATGCACGTCGACGCTGTCGCGATGCCGCGACATCGCGACATAGGCACTATGCCGGTCCATGCCGGGGGTTGCCAGTAGCTGCACCCGATCGACCGTCATGCCCTGCGCCTTATGGATCGTCGCCGCATAGCCATGATCGACATGGGCATAGTCCTTGTGGTCGAACGCGACGCGTCGCCCGTCGTCGAGCGTAACCGCCATACGCGCAGGGCCAACGTTATCGACGCTACCGAGAGACCCGTTCTTGACGCCAAGGTCGCGCTCATTCTTGAGGAACATGATGCGATCGCCTGCCGCGAAGCTTCGCTCGCCACGCTCGACAGCGAGCGCAACCTCATTGCCCAGCGCCCCGCCCGCTTTCAGCCGCTCGCGCACCGCCTCGTTGAGCTCACGAACCTCGTCATTGGTGTGGGTGAGGATGATCCGGCTCGCATCGGGATAGGCCTGACGATCCCGATCCCACGCATCGACCAACTCTGCCCGCGCGCCCTCGCGCGTGTCGGCGACGTGCACAAAGCCTGCCTCGGCATATCGCGCGATCGCCTCGCCGGTCCGCCCGGTGGCAAGCCCGCGGGTCGCATCGCGCTGCCATTCCTCCTGCTGCCGGCGGATGTCCATGATCTCGACGGCGCCATGCCGCTCAGCCGCGGCGCGGAACGCTGCACCTGCTTCGATCGCCTGCAGCTGCTCGGGATCACCGACCAGCACGACTTTCGCGCCGTGCCTTTCGGCATCTGTCACGACGCGCTCGAGCTGCCGCGTGCCCACCATGCCGGCTTCGTCGATCACGAGGATATGTTTGTCGGTCAGCCGCTCGCGATCATTAGCCCACTGATGTTCGAGGCTGGCGAGCGTGCGCGATGCGATGCCCGAGCCATGTTCAAGACCTTCTGCCGCGATGCCTGACAGCGCGGCGCCTTGCACCTGATAGCCCGCCGCTTCCCAGGCCTCGCGAGCGACACCGAGCATCGCACTCTTGCCCGTTCCGGCATAGCCGATGACGTTGCTGACGCCGCGTGCCGATGTGACATGTTCGAGCGCGCCGCGCTGTTCGGCGGAGAGATCGAGACCGCGCTTCGACGCGCGCGACAAGGCGAGTTCGCGATGACGCTCGGCAACGGCATGATTACGCCGCCCGTCGAGCGTGGCGGTTGCGCGCTCGAGGCGCTGCTCGGTCTCGATCATTGATTTGGACGTGAACCGGTCTTCGCCGCGCCCGTCCTTGCCAAGCGCAACCAGCTCGGGCGATGCTTTCACCGCCGCCATCACCGCATCGAACTGTTCTTTGCCGTCGCTGTGCCGGTGTACGAACATCGCGAGGTTACGGTTCGTGAACGTCGCCTGGCGGTGCGTGATGGCGTCGAGCGCAATGCCTGGGTTCGCGAGAATCTTCTCGCCGTTGGAACGGGCGATTTCGACATGCTCGGCGAGCCTGTCGGCTTCAAGCCCCTGCCCCGCCATGCGCGATGCCGCGGCGCCGATCTTGTGCTGCGGCTCAAGGTCGATCCCTTGCGCTTCCAGCGTGCGATGATCGACGCGTGCATCGATGTCGAGCGAAGCAAGCCGTTCGTTGACATGGTCACCCCAGGCTTCGCGCCAATGGGTCAGAAGCTCCGTACGGTTCCAGTCGCGCACCTTCGCGCCGAACTCGGGGCTGCCATCCTCGCCGATGCGAATCTCGCGCATCGTCAGCATGACGTGGGCATGCGGATTCGCGAGGCCGTCGGCGCCGATATCCCAATGAACATTGATATCCGCAACCATGCCGCGCTCAACGAACTCGCGCGCCACGAAGTCGCGGGCAAGCGCGATCCCCTGCTGCTCTGTCATCTCGCGCGGGATGGCGAACTCGATTTCGCGTGCGAGCTGGGCATCTTTGCGCACCTCCGCCGCCTCGACGCCGTTCCAGAGCTTTTCACGGTCGAGCCATTCCTCGGTCGCGCCTTCGGGAAGCATCACTTCGCTGTGGACGACGCCCGCCTTGTTCGAGAAGTCATGGGCACGGCCGAGGCGCTCATCGTGCAGGCGATCGGCCGAACGATAGGCCGCTGCCGCGACCGCGCTGCTGCCGGCAGCGCGGGAAATGACTTTTGCCGAGAAATGGTAGAGCGCCATAGCGGCATACCATTTACAGCAAAACAAGCACGTCGGCACGACGTATAAGCGCGCCCTTGCCCGATTTGATCGCGCTCGGGATCACAAAGTCGCAATATATTTCAGCGCCTTGCCGGGCCTTGAGACTCGGCATAGCTGGTTCGTCCGCCCTCTCAAATGGAAGGACAGACGATGCGTAAACCCCGTGATTATGATGCAGAGCTCCAGGCGCTCACCGACAAGGCGAAGGCGCTCAAGACCAAGAAGCAAGGCCAGCTCGGCGAGCTGGTGATCGCCACTGGTGCCGATGCGCTATCGATCGAGCAGCTAGCCGGCGCGCTCCTCGATGCAGTCGGCGCCGACGTCAGCATGAAGGAGGCGTGGCGCAAAAGCGGCGCGGCCTTCTTTCGCGGGGACGGCGCCCACGCTCGCAAGAGCACTCGCAGCAACGCGGGCGGCGCATCGGCGAGCGAGGCAGGCGCGCAATCGCGTTCAGGCGAAACGAGCGCGGCATGACACGCGGGCGTGGCAGGTGAAACGGCGCGAGCGCACGCGCCAGCTGATCGAGCTGGGCGGCCTTATCGCCAAGGCTGATCTCGTCGAACTGACCGGCGACGATCGTGCGGTCATTCTGGGCTTGCTTGTCGAAGCCGCGGCGACGCTGCGAAGCGAAGCGCGCGAGAGGCAGCTGACGCTTTGGCGACGGCGGGGCCGCCGCGCATTCGACGCTGCCCCGATCGAGGCCTAGCCGCGCGGCTTCACCGTCACCCAGACATAGATGGGTGCGGCAAATTTGCCAGGCGCCGGTTTGCCGACATCGATGCGTTCCGCGGTGACCAACTCACCGCTCTCGAGGTTGAAGCTCGCCCAGGGTTTCGGCATTCGCCCGAAGCTCATCTTCTGGATTGGCTGGCCGGTGGCCGTGTTCATGATCGTTGCGGTAATACCCATGCCGCGCCGGTAGCGGCGGCAAGTCGATCCTATCCAGCCATAAGCGGAACAGGATCCAGATTGCTGTTGCCGCCCGCTATTTTGCCTTGGCGCGGCTGCGGGTCGCAGACTTTCGGCCGCCGCCACGACCCTTGGCGCCGAGCCCAAACCGCTTCGCCAGTTCGCGGCGCTTCTCGGTGTAGCTCGGCGCGCTTATCGGACAGTCTTTCGGGCAGGCGGCGCGATTACTTCGCTTGCGCCTCCAGCAGCGCGATGCGCTCTGAACAAACAGCATGAACCGCGCGGCCCAATTCTTCGACGCGTTCGCCGAGCCAGCGCAGTTCTTCCTCGGTGATTTTATAGTGCTTCGAGTAGCGCGCCTTTACATAGGCTTCCTTGAGCTTCTCGAAGCGCGAGCGATCGGCCTTCAACTCGCGCGGCCAGGCATCGACGAGACGCATGTCGATGCGCTCGGCCTGGGTGCGCAGGAACCCGAGGTTGTGAACGTGGGGGGAGTAGAAAGTGCAGACCAGAAGGACGCAGTGGTATAGAGTTTCCGCTGTCTGATGCAGCTCGAACGCGGTCTCTTTCAGATGGCCCCTTTCGAAACCGAAATTCACAAAATCTTGGCGCCGCATCGCTGCTGGAAACCACTCGTCAAAATACTCCTGCGCCATCGCCAGCGCCTGCTGCGGCGTCTTGGGCTTTGGCGTGTGGAGCGGCTTGTCGTCGCTCTCGTAGAGCGCGATCCCGTCGCGCGCGACGTCCATGAAGAAATACCGCCCGTGCGCGAGCCCGTCGTTCACCTCCTGCAGAGTGTGGACGATGAAGTTCACTGGCGTTTTGAGGGTCTGGTCGATCAGAAGCTCACGGGCGAACCGGTCGTCGAGCTTCGACCAGACATCGACCTTGTCGGTGAGCCGCTTGTCGCTGACGATGATGAGCAGGTCGAAGTCCGAGCGATAGCCCTTGGCGGTGTGCGGCTCATCGACCCAGCCGCCGCGCGCATAGCTGCCGTAGAGGATGATCTTGTCGATGCGGCCCTTCTTCTTCCAGCTCATCGTCGCGAGCGCGATGCTGTCGGCAAATTCCTCGAAGATGATCGCCTTCACGCGCTCGAGTTCGCGCTGTTTGGCGGCCGGAAGATGATCAAGGTCGGTACGCATGATGATTATCACCCTGTAATCGCGCGGGCCGGATGGCAAGCG